>CAUPON010000055.1:0-5062 GCA_963513025.1 uncultured Albidiferax sp. | reverse complement strand
GGATTTGGTATCGTTCTTCTTGGGTCAAGTGCGTATAGGTCATGGTGCAACGTTTGGGACTGGCCGGTCACAACAGTGCATCCTATGCACTCTTGGCCCAACCCGTTTGGAAAACGTTGCACTTCGTACTTGAATCTGCCCCTTAAATTTCCGTGGCGGCGTTCTTCACCTGGATGATCTCGGCCAGGATGGACACCGCAATCTCCGCCGGCGTGCGCGCGCCTATGCGCAGGCCCACCGGGCCGTGCAAGCGCTCCAGCTGGGCGGCGCTCAGGTCGAAGTGGGCGGCCAGGCGCTGTTTGCGCGTAGCCTGGTTGCGCCGCGAACCGAGGGCGCCAACGTAGAACGCATCGGAGGTCAGCGCCTCCATCAGCGCCATGTCGTCGAGCTTGGGATCGTGGGTCAGGGCCACGATGGCGGTGTGGGCGTCGGGATGTAGCGCGCGCACCGCGTCGTCGGGCATGCCTTCGACGCGCCGCATCGTGGAGGCAAATGGCTGGGCGTATTCCTCGCGCGGGTCGCAGACCAGTACCTCAAAGTCCAGCGCAGTGGCCATGGCGGCCACGGCTTGCGATAACTGGCCGGCACCGATCAGCAGCAGACGCCAGCGCGGACCGAACAAGGTGGTCAGGGTCTGGCCGTCGAAGGCCATGGCCTGGTCGCGGCTGGCGCTGTGCAGCTGCACAGCGCCGCTGGCTAGGTCCAGGCTGCGCGCCACCAGCTGGTGGGAGGCGGTGCGCTGCAGCAGTTCAGCGATCCAGGCGCTGTTGTGCAATGGCTCCTGCACCAAGCGCAGGCTGCCGCCGCAGGGCAGGCCGAAGCGCGCGGCTTCGTCCTGTGTCATGCCGTAATGCAGCAGCGTGGGCAGGCCTGGCGTGGGCCGGGAGCGGGTGTGCAGGTCGTCCTCTATGCAGCCGCCCGACACCGAGCCGCTGACCAGGCCGTCGGCGCGCAGCGCCAGCAGCGCGCCGGGCGGGCGTGGCGCGCTGCCCCAGGTTTCCACCACGGTGAACAGAGTGGCACTGTGGCCGGCTTGCAACCAGGCCAGGGCATCGGCCAATACGCGGAGATCGAGACTTTCCATCCACGCATCGTAGCGTGCAGATTCAGCTTGCAGCTTCGCGTTCCAGCAGGCTGCGCTTGCGCTCCACGCCCCAGCGGTAGCCCGATAGGCCGCCGTCGCTGCGCACCACACGGTGGCAGGGGATGGCCACCGCCAGCCGGTTGGCACCGCAGGCCTGGGCTACGGCGCGGAAAGAATTCGGCGCGCCGATGCGGGCCGCGATCTCGGCATAGCTGGCGGTGCTGCCGGCCGGAATATCGCGCAGCGCCTGCCACACCCGTTCCTGGAAGGCCGTGCCGCGCACATCCAGCGGCAGCTGCAGGCCCAGGCCCGGTGCTTCGATCAGGCCCACCACCTGGGCCACGCGCTGGGCAAACGCCGCGTCGTCGCCGACCAGTTGGGCCTGCGGAAACATATCCTGCAGCTCATGCGCCAATGCGTCTGGGTCGTCGCCCAGCAAGATGGCGCAGACGCCGCGCGGGCTTTCGGCCACCAGGATCGCGCCCAGCGACGATGCGCCGATGGCGAACTGGATCGCGGTGCCCGTGCCGCCCGCGCGGTAGTCGCTGGCCGTCATGCCCAGGCGTTGGTCGGCGGCCTCGTAGAAGCGGCTGCTGCTGTTGAAACCTGCGCTGTAGATCGCCTCGGTCACCGTGCTGCTGCTGCCCAACTGGGTGCGCAGCTTGCGGGCGCGCTGCGCATCGGCATAGCCTTTGGGCGTGAGCCCGGTAACCGACTTGAACACGCGGTGGAAGTGGAATGGGCTGAGTCCGGCCTGCGCCGCCAGGTCCTGCAGGCTCGGCAGGCTGTCGCTGGCTTCGATCTGCCGGCAGGTGGCCGCCACCAATGCGGCATGCTGGGTGGATAAAGCCGTCTGGTCGGCTACGGCGCGCCGGCTGGGGCGGTAGCCGGCCGCTTCGGCCGCTGCTGGCGTGTCGAAGAATTCGACGTTCTGCGGCTGCGGCAGTCGCGCCGCGCTGCTGGGGCGGGCGTAGACGCCGGTAGTCTTGACGGCGTAGACAAACTGCGCGTCGGCGGCAGGGTCACGGGCCTGCACTGCGGCCCAGCGTGGGTCGTTGTGGGTAGCTGGGTTCTTCATGGCATGGCTCCAAAAGCTTGGGATGTAGGGCCACTGTAGGCAAGGGTACGCGTGGCCGCACTCCGGGTCTTGCGATTGAATTTTTTATCCGGCTTTGCGCAAGGTCAGGTTGATGCGCTGCGCGCCCAGCAGCGGGTGTTCGGCCTGCGGCACGGCCAGCACGCCGTGGTAGCGCAGCCGGTCGGCGCCGCCCCAGACGACGACATCTCCGTGCACCAGCGGCACACGCAAGCTCTTGTCGCTGCGGCGGAAGCCGCCCAGCAGAAAGGTGGCCGGAATGCCTAGCGACACCGAGACGATGGGCGCGCTGTAGTCGCGCTCATCTTTGTCCTGGTGCAGTGACAGCCGGGCGCCGGGCCGGTAGCGGTTGACCAGGCAGGCATCGGGCACAAAGTCGGAAAAGCCGGCGCGCTCTGCGGCTGCGTGTGCCAGCTGCAGCAGTACCTCGGGCAGCAGCGGCCAGGATTGGCCGCTGTCGGGGTCATGCGCGGTGTAGCGGTAGCCGCGGCTGTCGCTGGTCCAGCCGAGGCTGCCGCAATTGGTCAGCGCTACCGACATCTCCAGTCCGCCGGGCGTGCGCATGTGGCGGAACGGCGCGGCCTGCTGGATGGTTTGCAGCGCAGTCAGCAGTTCGGGCACGTAAGGCAGAGCGAAGCCTTGCAGCAGCAGGGCCTGCGGCGCCAGGGGTAGCTCGGCCGGTGCACTGCCGAACAGGTCGGCAGCAGCTGCGTCACTGCGCATCATGGAAGATCACGCCCAGTGTGTGCCGTTGCCCTGTGCGTACCCGGCTCACCCCGTGGCGCAGCTGCACGCGGTAACTGCCCCGCGTGCCCTGCACCGGCCGGTGGTGCACGGCGAACAGCACGGCGTCGCCCTGCCGCAACGGCACGACTTCGGGGCGCGACTGCATGCGCGGGCGCTGCTCGGTCAGCACGAATTCGCCACCGCTGAAATCCCGCCCGGGGTCGGATAACAACACCGCCAGCTGCAATGGAAACACATGCTCGCCGTACAGATCCTGGTGCAGACAGTTGTAGTCGCCCGGGCCGTACTGCAGTAGCAGCGGCGTAGGACGCAGCTGGCCGGCAGCATGGCAGCGTTGCAGGAACTCGGCGTGCTCTGCGGGGTAGCGCACGGCGATGCCCATGGCCTCGTTCCAGCGGTTGGCGATGGGCACCAGGTGCGGATAGATGCCGTTGCGCAGGCTGGCAATCGGGTCGGGCAGCGGGTAATTGAAGTACTGGTATTCGCCACGGCCAAAGCTGTAGCGCTCCATCACCACCCGGCTGCGGAACAGCGCAGTGCATGGATACAGCCCGGCCAGCGCCGTGCATTCGGCCGGCATCAGCAGCTGGGGGATGTGGGCGCAGCCGCTGTCGTCCAGGCTCTGGGTGATGGCCGGCCAGTCCAGGCTGTGGGGGGATTGCATGCTCCGTTCCTTCGGGGTGTGAGGCGATGGAGCGGAGTCTAGGCAGGGCAAAGCGCGTTCGCACTCCGCCGCTTGCGGTCAAATTCTCAAAGCTCAGGCTGGCAGGAAGCCGTCCACCGACAGGTAGCGTTCGCCGGTGTCGTAGTTGAAGCCCAGCACGCGTGCGCCGGCCGGCAACTCGGGTAGCTTTTGGGCAATCGCCGCCAGCGTGGCGCCGCTCGAGATGCCGACCAAGATACCTTCTTCGCGGGCGCTGCGGCGGGCCATTTCACGGGCTGGCTCGGCGTCCACCTGGATCACGCCGTCGAGGAGGGCCACGTCCAGGTTCTTCGGGATGAAGCCCGCGCCTATGCCCTGGATCGGGTGCGGGGAGGGCGCGCCACCAGAGATCACCGGCGAGGCCGTGGGCTCTACGGCAAATACCTTCAGGTTCGGCCACTTGGCCTTCAGCACGCGGGCGCAGCCGGTGATGTGGCCGCCGGTGCCCACGCCGGTGATCAGTGCGTCCAGCCCGTCGGGGAAGTCGGCCAGGATTTCCTGGGCGGTGGTGCGCACATGTACGTCGATGTTGGCCGGGTTTTCAAACTGTTGCGGCATCCAGCTGCCGGGGGTGGCGGCGACCAGTTCCTGGGCGCGGGCGATCGCGCCCTTCATGCCTTTTTCGCGCGGGGTCAGGTCAAACGAGGCGCCGTAGGCCAGCATCAGGCGGCGCCGTTCGATGGACATGCTGTCGGGCATCACCAGCACCAGCTTGTAGCCTTTGACCGCCGCCACCATGGCCAGGCCCACGCCGGTATTGCCCGAGGTGGGTTCGATGATGGTGCCGCCGGGCTGCAGCGCGCCGGATTTCTCTGCGTCTTCGACCATGCTCAGGGCGATGCGGTCCTTGATCGAGCCGCCGGGGTTGCTGCGTTCGGACTTGATCCAGACATTCGCGCTTGGGCCAAACAGGCGGTTGATCCGCACATGCGGGGTGTTGCCAATGGTCTGCAGAATGTTGTCGGCTTTCATAAGTCTCCTTGGGGGTGGACGAAAATTTCGCCATTGTGGCGCACTGCATAATCGGGGGGTGAAGCCCGCCAGACCGCCGCTGGTGCAATCTGGGAAACCAGGCACTGGAGGAACGTCCGGACTGCATAGGGCAGCGTAGCAGCTAATGGCTGTCCACCGTGAGGTGAGGATTAGAGCAACAGAGACGAGTCAAGTCAGGTCAGCCTAACAAGGGTGGTCTGTGCGATGCCAGCGCAAGCTGGCAAAGGGCGGCGTAAGCCGACCGGTCCCGGCGTAAGCCGGGAAAGCACAGCACCCAAGTCGGGCAAAGCCCGACTTGGGTGAAACGGGCAATCTCTACGCGCAGCAATACCAAATAGGCCAACGTTGACGGGGCCCCCTGAGTTGGCGGGTAGGTAGCACCGAGCCGGGCGAGCGATCCCCGGCCCAGATTAATGGCGGTCACACACAGGGCAACCTG
>CAUPON010000054.1:0-5240 GCA_963513025.1 uncultured Albidiferax sp. | reverse complement strand
GATGGTGGCCGAGGCCATGATCCTGGCCAACAGCACCTGGGGCCAGTGGATGGCCGAGAACGGCGTGCCCGGCATCTACCGCAGCCAGGCCAGCCTGCTGCCCGGCGTGAAGGTGCGCATGGGCACCAAGGCGCTGCCGCATGCCGGCATCGGCGTCAAAAGCTATGCCTGGAGCACCTCGCCCTTACGCCGCTATACCGACCTGGTCAACCAGTGGCAGATCATTGCCTGCGCCCGGCACGGCAAAACCGCCGCGCTGGCCGCGCCGTTCAAGCCCAAGGACGCCGACCTGTTCTCCATCATCTCGATGTTTGACGCAGCCTACGCCACCTACAACGGCTACCAGGGCGCGATGGAGCGTTTCTGGACGCTGAAGTACTTGCAGCAGAACGGCATTACCGAAATCATCGGCAGCGTCTTCAAGGATGGCATGGTGCGGGCCGACAGCCTGCCACTCGTGCTGCCGGTGCTGGGCGACGCGCCGCGCGGAGCCAAGGTGCGGGTCAAGCTGGGCGAAATCGACGAAATCACGCTGGACATCAGCGGCACCGTGGTCGAGCGGCTAGACACCCCGGTCGAAACCGTGGACGACGCACCGGCCGAGGACGAAGAAGACGACACCGCGGCCGGGCCGATTGCCATTGCCGTCGACATGAACGAAGCCGAAGCGGCCCCGGCCACTGATGTAGCACCGTGAACCTGCGTTTTCTCCCCAGCTTCAGCCCCCTGCAGCTTGCGCTGGGGTTCTCCATCGGCCTGCACGCGGTGCTGCTGACGCTGCGCTTCGTAGACCCCGAAAGCTTCAACCGGGTGTTCCAGGACACGCCGCTGGAGGTGATTCTGGTGAACGCCAAGTCCACCACCCCGCCCGACCGCGCAACCGCCATCGCCCAGGCCTCGCTGGCCGGCGGCGGCGAAGCCGAGAAGGGCCGCTCCACCTCGCCGCTGCCGCCCTCGGCGCTGACCGACCTGGGCGAGACCATGGAGGAAACCCAGCGCAAGATGGACGCGATGCAGCAACAGCAAACCATGCTGTTGGCGCAGGTCAGCCAGCAGCTGGCCAGCATGCCACTGCCCGACCCGAAACAGGCCAGCAACTCCCCCGAAGCCGCGGCCCAGGAGGAAAAGCGGCGCCAGTTGCTGAACCTGCTGGCCGAGATCGAGCGGCGCATCAACCAGGAAAACTCCCGCCCCAAGCGCCGCTACGTGAGCCCCGCCACCCGCGAGGAGGTGTACGCCGTGTACTACGACGGCCTGCGCCGCCGGGTCGAAGACCGGGGCACCGAGAACTTCCCCGAATACGCGGGCAAGAAGCTCTACGGCGCATTGACCATGATCGTCACGGTCAACTATGACGGCCAGGTGCTGGCCACCCAGATCGCCGAAAGCTCGGGCAACCGCACACTGGACCGGCGCGCCGAGGCCATCGTCCGCAGCGCCGGCCCGTTTGGCCCATTCAGCGACGCCATGCGGGCCAAGGTGGACCAGCTGGTGGTGGTGTCGCGCTTCCGCTTTACCCGCGACCAGACGCTGGAAACCAAAGTCGGCGCCACGCCCTGACCTCCCGTTTTTTGAAAAGAGTTTTTATGGACCGCTATTGCGTGATGGGCAACCCGGTAGAGCACAGCAAATCGCCGTGGATCCACGCCCGCTTTGCCGAGTTGACCGGCCACACGCTGCAGTACGGCAAGCGCCTCGTACCGCTGGACAGCTTCGCTCAGGCCGTAGCCGACCTGCGCGCCGAAGGCGGCCTGGGCTGCAATATCACCGTACCCTTCAAGTTTGAAGCCGCCCGTATCGCCCAGATCGAGTCCCCGCGCGCCCAACTGGCCGGGGCCAGCAATTTGCTGCATTTCCGCGCCGACGGCATCTTTGCCGACAACACCGATGGCGCCGGCCTGGTGAGTGACATCCAGGCCAATGCCGGCGTCACCCTGGCGGGGCGCGATGTGCTGCTGATCGGTGCCGGCGGCGCCGCGGCCGGGGTGCTGGGGCCGCTGATCGAAGCCAAGGTGGGCCGTATCACGGTCGCCAACCGCACGCTGGACAAGGCCCGAGCGCTGGTCGAACGCCATGCCGCACTGGCCCGGCAACATGGGGTGCAGGTCGACAGTTCCGAGCTCGCCGCGGTGCAAAACCCGTATGACGTGGTGGTCAACGCCACCGCCAGCAGCCTGAGTGGCGCAGGCGTGCCGGTGTCCCCCAAAGTGCTGAAACCCGGCGCCCTGGCGCTGGACATGATGTATGGCCCGGCCGCCGCCGGCTTTATGGACTGGGCCCGCGCGCACCAGGCCGTGCCCCGCGATGGCCTGGGCATGCTGGTCGAGCAGGCGGCCGAGGCCTTCTTGCTGTGGCGCGGTGTGCGCCCGCCATCGGCCCAGGTGCTGGCCGAATTGCGCGCCACGCTGGCCTGACGCCATGCGCTCCGTCTTGCGCTGGCTGCTGCTGGTGGCTTTTGCCGCACTGGCACTGCAACTGTTTTTTGTCGGCCGTATCGCCATGATGGCGGCTGTTGACCCGCAATCCACCGCATTTGAGCGCTCGGAGGCCTGGCGGCTATTGACCACAGCCGACACCCGCATGCGCTGGCGCCAGCAATGGCTGCCATACAGCCAGATTTCGGACAACCTGAAGCGGGCGGTGATTGCCTCCGAAGACGGCAGCTTTACCAACCATGAAGGCGTGGATTGGGAAGCGCTGGAGAAAGCCTGGCAAAAGAACGAAAAAGCCCAGGAACGCGCCGCTAAGCTGGCCGCGCCAACCAAGGCTAAGACACCCCCCACACCACGTCCGCCCAAGGTCATTGGCGGCTCCACCATCACCCAGCAATTGGCGAAAAACCTGCTCTTGTCGGGCGAACGCACACTGCTGCGCAAGGGCCAGGAATTCGTGCTGACCATGCTGCTGGAGTTGCTGCTGGACAAGCCGCGCATTCTGGAGATATACCTCAACAACGTGGAATGGGGCGAAGGCGTGTTTGGCGCCGAAGCCGCCGCCCAGCACTATTTCCGCAAGCCCGCCGCCCGCCTCTCGGCCTTTGAGGCGGCCCGGCTGGCAGTGATGCTGCCGCGACCCAAGTATTTTGAGAAACTGCCCAATTCGGGCTACCTTTCGAGCCGAGCCTCGACCATCGTGGCCCGCATGGGCAGCGCAGAACTACCCTGAGCAGGGGGCGGTGGATAATGTGGGTCGCATTCCCGCTGAACACGCCTGAGCCCCCCATGTCTGACATCTTAGAAAAAATCATCGCCGTCAAACGCGAAGAAATCGCCACCGCGCTGAAGCGCAAACCTTTGGCGGAAGTGCGCGCTGACGCCGAATCGCGGGTACTGACCCGCGACTTTGTGGGCGCGATGCGCAGCAAAATCGCCGCTGGCCGGGCCGCGGTAATTGCGGAGATCAAAAAGGCCAGCCCGTCCAAAGGCGTGCTGCGCGAAGACTTCATCCCCGCCGACATTGCACAAAGCTACGCCGAACATGGCGCAGCCTGCCTGTCGGTACTGACAGACCGCCAGTTCTTCCAAGGCCAGGTGGATTATTTGAAGCAGGCGCGTGCGTCCTGCCAGCTGCCGGTGCTGCGCAAAGACTTCATGGTCGATGCCTACCAGGTGTACGAATCCCGTGCCATGGGCGCCGACTGTATTCTGCTGATCGCCGCTGTGCTGGAAGATGGCCACATGGCCGAGCTGGAAGCCATCGCCCGCTCACTCGATATGGCGGTACTGGTGGAGGTGCACGATGCAGCAGAACTGCAACGGGCCTTGAAACTCAAAACCCCGCTGATCGGCATCAACAACCGAAATCTGCGCAGTTTCGAGGTCAGCTTAGACACAACTCTGGCCTTGCAAAAAGACGTTCCAGCCGACCGCCTGCTGGTGACAGAGAGCGGCATTCTGAGCCGGGCCGATGTGCAGCGCATGCGGGATGCCAAGGTGAATGCATTCCTGGTCGGCGAAGCCTTCATGCGCGCAGCCGACCCCGGCGAGGCACTGGCCGGCCTGTTCGATGCAGCTTGATGCTTAGCTGACGCGGGCGCAAGGTCGTGTCACTATGGCCCCATGATCGACTGGAGAGTTGGCCGCCAGCGATTGCTACGGTTGCGCCCGACTGGCAGCCCACCGTCGCCAATTTCCTCGCCAGCCCAGCAGGCCAGCGCATCGGCCAGCTGCTGCATCAGCGTCTGGCGGCTAACGCCACCATTTATCCACCCCAACCCTTGCGCGCACTGGAACTGACACCGCTGCATGCGGTAAAGGTGGTGATCCTGGGACAGGACCCCTACCACGGCCCTGGACAAGCCGAAGGGCTGGCATTCTCGGTGGCTCCCGGCATCCAGCCACCGCCGTCGTTGCGCAATATTTTCAAAGAATTGCAGCGCGAAGACATGCCCCCCAACACTCCCGGAGGCTCCTTGGCAGCGTGGGCGCGCCAGGGGGTTTTGCTGCTCAACACCAGCCTGACCGTCGAAGATGGCTGCCCCGCAAGCCACGCTAAGCAAGGATGGGAGGCTCTGACCGATGCCGTCGTCATGCGGGTGGCCCAAACTGCGCCTACGTGCGTCTACCTGCTGTGGGGCGCCCATGCGCAGAGCAAAGCACCACTGATCCAGCAAACTGCGCGGCCCCACCAGCACCAGGCTCTGGTACTACAAGCCAACCACCCCTCACCCTTGTCCGCCTTCCGCCCACCCGTGCCATTCATCGGCTGCGGCCACTTTCGACAAGCCAACGATTTTTTGAACCAAGCCGGTCTCAGCCCGATTGACTGGGCTGGCCTGGCATAGCTGCCGGGTGTTACCCAAACCGGCATCCACAAAGATCAATTCACGTCTTTTTACTCAAGCCTATCGAACATCGTCCGCAATCAGGCTATGATTGAGGGCTGTCGCAAATGATGACATTAGTTTCAAACTATAGTTCTATGCTATAATTTGAGGCTTCGCCGGAGAGGTGGCCGAGTGGTTAATGGCAGCAGACTGTAAATCTGCCCTCTTACGAGTACGCTGGTTCGAATCCAGCCCTCTCCACCAGCGATGTGCTAATTTTTGAAAGTATTGACAAGCGGGTTTTGGGTTTGGCGTGAATGTTTCGCCTTGAGTGCATTAAAGCAAGCAAGTGCGGGAGTAGTTCAATGGTAGAACCCTAGCCTTCCAAGCTAATGACGCGGGTTCGATTCCCGTCTCCCGCTCCAAAGGCGCTTGTCAGTAGGTAAGTTTAGGTTGGATTGCTTTGAGCCTTTCG
>CAUPON010000053.1:0-6106 GCA_963513025.1 uncultured Albidiferax sp. | reverse complement strand
TAAGGCAGGTTGCCTACGTAAAGTTTGTTGCCCATGAAAGGACTCCTCTAAAAAACGCAAAACGCGATGGAGTCCGATAACCGCAATCAACAAACCATTGAAGACTAAAGCAGACGCGAAACTGACCAATCACCGCAAACTAGCACTGCCATTGGATGACAGTACTTCGTGATTATGCTACATCTGGCCCGAAACCACAAAAAAGTTGTGCAGATGTTGCATAGGGATGAACCCGCACCTAGCTTTGCTGTGGCGTCTCCGGCCCCTCTTCGCTGCGGTAGTTGCGCCACTGCTGCATCGCATTGCGCATGGTCAGCAGCTGCCTTTCGAAGCGCGGGCAGGCCTTGCAAGCCAGCAAATGCAGGCGCAATGCGACAGCATCCGACAACACGATGCGGCGGTCCTCCTGCGCGATGAGCAGCGCCGCGGCTTGTTTACAAGTGCGCCTGAGTGGAATCACGAAGCCTCCTTGGCATGGCCAAACCAGTTGAGTTCCAGGCATTCGCGCAGACGTAAACGGGCGCGGTGCAACTGGACGTACAGATTCGTCGGCGTCAGCCCCAGTTCCTTACAAATATCGTCGCTGGGCAGCTCCAGCCACTCGCGCATCAGGAACACCCGTCCCAGCATGGCGGGCAGTTTCTCGGTGCATGCCTCCATGATCTGGAAGAATTGGCGCGAGTTCAAATCCTGCTCCGGATTGCCCCAGTCGGCCGGAGTCTGGGCGAAGTGCCCGTCGGCCTTGAACATCAGATTGTCCAGCTCGTCTGCCGATGCGTCGTCGTTGTCCAGGCAGACCTCGCGGGCGTTGTGGCGGAACAGGTCCAGCACCTTGTGCTTGAGGATGCCGACCAGCCAGGTCTTGAGCTGCGAGCGGTTGCCAAACGACTGCGGCTTGCTCAAGGCGGCCAGCAGCGTCTCCGACACCGCGTCTTCGGCCCAGGCATCGTTGCGCAGCTGCAGGCGCGCAAAGCGCAGCAGGTAGTTGCGGTGTCCGGCCAGTTCGTTTTCATAGTCCATCGTGTGCACCGTTGTTTTTGTGTTGTGAGCCCGACGCTACACGCCAGAACGCTTCGGCCGCCGCAGGTTCCGCGCTGGTACGGCGGAACAGGTGGATTTCCACCTCGACCCACCAGCTACGCTGGCTGGCATGGACCAGCCGGCCTTCGCGCAATTCGTCTTCGATCAGGCTGAGCGGTAACCAGGCTACCCCACGGCCCTCCAGCGCCATGGATTTCAGGAAGGTGGCCAGATGGGCGGTGCACACCGGCTCGGCGTGGGCTTTGTCCAGGGCTTCGCCGCGCAAGGCCCGCACGATGCGGCCCAAGCCAGACTCCGCGCTGAAGGCGAGCAAGGGCACGGCGGTCTTGCGGGTGTGAGACAGCAGGTAGCGCGGCTTGCCTGCGGCATCGGGTGCACAGACTGGCAGCAAAGTGTCAGTGCCGACGCGTACCGAGTTGAAGCCTTCCGGGTCGAGCCGGCCGGGCACGTCGGCATGCGCATGGCACAGCAGAAACTGCGCGCGCCCTTGCTGCATCAGGGCTTCGCAATGCAGCGCCACGTCCGACACCAGCTGTATCGGCCCGATGGGCGCGATCGATTCCAGGCTGCGCAGCCAGGTCGGCAAGAAGGTCAGCGACAGCGCATGGGTGGCGGCGAAGCGCAGGCTGGCAGCGCTGGCATCGGCGACTGCGCGGGCTTCCTCCGGCACCCGGGCAACGCGCTGCAGGATGTCCTGCGCCACGCTGACGAACCACTGGCCGGTTTCCGTCAGGCTTACCGGATGGCCACTGCGGTCGAACAGGCTGACGCCCAGCCACTCTTCCAGCGCCTTGATGCGGCGCCCGAAGGCCGGCTGCGTCATATGCCGCTGCTCGGCCGCGCGCGAAAAGTTGCCCGATGCGGCCAGGGCCTGGAAGTCTTCGAGCCAGGAGAGGTTCATATCCGCCAAATAAAGCAATGAAGAGCAAGCAGTGCTTTGCTGGCACTGCAGAGGAGAAAAACGGCATTGGACAGCCTGGCACCGCTGTTGGACCATCGCGGCTCTCGCACTCAGATCCATAGCACCCAGGAGACAAACACATGTCAACGATTCAAAACTACAAGGGGATTATTCCCGCGATTGCCTGCCCCTTCACCGCGGATTTCAAGATCGACGAAGCTGCCCTGCGCAGCCACGCCGCCTGGCTGGCCCAGCAAGCCGGCGTGGTCGCCATCATGACCAACGGCCATACCGGCGAAGTGTTTTCGCTGACGGCGCGTGAACGCGCCCAGGTCACGCGCATCGTGGCCAGCGAGCTGGAAGGCCGGCTACCGGTGATTTCCTCCATCGTCTGCGAAGGCTTGAACGATGCCCGCGAACAAGCGGCCATGGCGCGCGACGCCGGCGCCCGCGGGCTCGACGTGATGCCGCCGCACCACTGGCTGCGCTTCGGCTTCCGGCCCGACCATGTGACCCATTACTTCGCGGCGATTGCCGAAGTCGGCCTGGACCTGGTGGCCCATGTCTACCCAGCCTGGACCCGGGCTTCGTATTCCTCGGCTACCCTGGCTGAACTGGCCCGGCTGCCAGCCGTGCAGGCCTTCAAGGTCGGCCAGCGCGACATGAACAAATACGCGGCCGACATCGCCGCCATCCGCAAGGCCGATGCCTCCAAGGCCATCCTCACCTGCCACGACGAATACCTGCTGGCCAGCATGGTGCAGGGCGTGGACGGTGCGCTGGTCGGCTTTGCCACCTTCATCCCCGGCCTGATCAACGACTTGTGGGAGGCGGTGAAAGCCGGCGACCTGAAACGCGCGATGGCCGTGCAGGCGGTGATCACGCCGCTGAAGGATGCGGTGTATGGCGGCGGCGAACCCACCGCCGAAGCCCATGCGCGCATGAAGATGGGCATGTACCTGGCTGGGGTGCTGGACGCGCCCACCGTGCGCCCACCCACCGAGGCGCCGAACGACGCCGAGATGGCTGCCCTGCGCGCCGCCGTGGCGAATGCCGGCCTGCTGAAGCGCTGAGCCCGCACGACCCGGAGACAAGACATGCAACGTAAAACATTCCTCCACGCCGTGCTCGCCACGGCCGCAATGACAGCCGTTCTTGGCGCCAGCCTGGGCACGCCCGCCGCCTGGGCCCAGGCTTATCCGAACAAGCCGGTCAAGGTCATCATTCCGTTCCCGCCCGGCGGCACGCTGGACGTGGTCGGCCGCATGCTGGCGCAAAAACTCAGCGAGCAGACCGGCCAGTCCTTCGTGGTGGAAAACCGCGCGGGCGGCGGTGGCATCATCGGCGCGTCGGCGGTGGCCAAGTCGCCGGCCGACGGCTACACCCTGCTGTTCAACGCCTCCACCTTCACCACCACGCCCATGGTGCTGAAGTCGGCCAACTACGACGTGGCCAAGGACTTCACCGCCATCTCGCTGGTGGCCAAGGCCCCGCTGGCGATCGCCGTCAACAAGAACCTGCCGATCACCGATGTCAAAAGCCTGATCGCCCACGCCAAGGCGAATCCCGGCAAGATGACATTTGCCATCGGCTCCACCGCCTCGGCCGGCCATCTGTCGACCGAGCTGCTGAAGCGCGCCAGCGGCATGGAATACCTGGTCGTGCCCTACAAGGGCTCGTCGCCCGCCTACCAGGACCTGATCGGCGGCCAGATCGACGGCTTTATCGACCCGATCCTCGGCTCGTCCTCGTTCAACAAGAGCGGCTTGCTGCGGGTGGTGGCGGTGACTTCCAAGGAGCGTGTCTCCACCCTGCCGAATGTGCAGACCGTGGGTGAGACCGTGCCCGGCTATGAGTTCTACAGCTGGTACGGCCTGTGGGGTCCGGCCCAGCTGCCGGCCGAGGTCACCAAGCGGCTGAACGCCGAGGTCAACAAGGCCTTGGCCACCGAAATGCGCGAGAAGCTGATGGAGCAAGGCCTGCTGCTGACACCGGGCAGCAGCGAGGACTTCGAGCATTTCGAGCGCGAGGACATGGCCCGCTCGGCCAAGATCATCAGCGAAGGGAAGATCCGTGCCGAACAATGAACACGCGCTGGTCACCGGCAGCAGCTCGGGCATCGGCAAAACCATTGCCGAAAGCCTGCTGGCCCAGGGTTGGCAGGTCACCGGCTTCGATGTGGCCGCGCCCGTCATCACCCACGCCCACTTCCAGCATGTGCAGGTCGACCTCAGCGACGGCGCCGCCACCGAAGCCGCGGCCGAAGCCTTGCCCGTGCTGCAGGCCCTGGTGCATGCGGCCGGCGTGCTGCGCGTTGCCCCGCTGGGCAGCCTGCAGCCGGCAGGCGGCGCGCTGATGTGGCAGCTGCATGTGGACGCCGTGACCCGCATCGCCAACAGCGTGCTGCCGCGCATGGCCGCCGCAGGCGGCGGCCGCGTGGTGCTGGTCGGCAGCCGGGTCGCCCAGGGCGTGGCCGGGCGCAGCCAATACGCGGCCACCAAGGCGGCGCTGGTTGGCCTGGCGCGCAGCTGGGCGGCCGAGGTCGTAGCCCAGGGCGTAACGGTCAACGTGGTATCGCCCGCCGCCACCCAGACCGCCATGCTGGCCGACCCCGCGCGCCAGACCGTGCCGCCCAAGCTGCCGCCCATGGGCCGGCTGATCCAGCCCGAAGAGGTTGCGGCCCTGGTCGGCTACCTGTTGTCGCCGCCGGCGGCAGCGATTACGGGCCAAGAAATCCAGATCTGCGGCGGGTCCTCGCTGGCCCGCTGAACTCCAACCACCCACGTACTTTCTGACCATGAAAATCATCGACATCCGCGAATCCACGCGCCCCATCAAATCGAATATCCGCAATGCCTACATCGACTTCTCGAAGATGACGCTGAGCCTGGTGGCGGTGGTCACCGACGTGGTGCGCAACGGCAAGCCGGTCATTGGCTACGGCTTCAACTCCAACGGCCGCTACGGCCAGGGCGCGCTGATGCGCGAGCGCTTCATTCCGCGCCTGCTGGAGGCCGAGCCCGGCAGCCTGCTGGAAGACGACGGCAGCAACCTGGACCCGCACAAGATCCGGGCCACCATGATGTCCAACGAAAAGCCCGGCGGCCATGGCGAGCGCTCGGTGGCGGTGGGCACCATCGACATGGCAGTCTGGGACGCGGTCGCCAAGATCGCCGACAAGCCGCTGTACCAGCTGCTGGCCGAGCGCTATGGCAACGGCACGCCGAACCGCAAGGTCTTTGTCTACGCCGCCGGCGGCTACTACTGGCCGGGC
This sequence comes from uncultured Albidiferax sp., assembly GCA_963513025.1. GTDB lineage: Bacteria > Pseudomonadota > Gammaproteobacteria > Burkholderiales > Burkholderiaceae_C > Rhodoferax_B. The sequence continues at coordinate 890 of CAUPON010000053.1, read as the reverse complement.
CAGGGCATCGCCGGCCTGGAGCGCGAGATGCGCAGCTACCTGGACCGCGGCTACTCGGTGGTGAAGAAAAAGATCGGCGGTGCATCCTTGGCCGAAGACTGCCAGCGCATCGAAGCCGTGCTCAAGCTGCTCGGCCCGGGCCAGAAGCTGGCGGTGGACGCCAACGGCCGCTTTGATTTGAAAACCGCCGTCAGCTACGCCAAGGCCTTGTCGCAGTACGACCTCTTCTGGTACGAGGAAGCCGGCGACCCGCTGGACTACGCCTTGCAGGCCGAGCTGGCCCAGCATTACCCAGGCCCCATGGCCACCGGCGAAAACCTGTTCTCCATGCAGGACGCGCGAAACCTGATCCGCTACGGCGGCATGCGGCCTGACCGCGACTGGCTGCAGTTCGACTGTGCGCTCAGCTACGGCCTGGTCGAATACCTGCGCACCCTGGACATGCTCAAAGACAACGGCTGGTCGCCATCGCGCTGTATCCCCCACGGTGGCCACCAGATGTCGCTGATGATCGCCGCCGGCCTGGGCCTGGGCGGCAACGAGTCCTACCCCGACCTGTTCCAGCCCTACGGCGGCTTCCCCGACGGCGTGAAGGTGGACAACGGCTACGTGACCCTGCCCGAGCTGCCCGGCATAGGCTTCGAAGGCAAGGCCGACCTGTACCAGGAGATGCAGCAACTCGCCTCCTGATTGCTACTGTTTTAGTAGCTGATGGCGCAGGTAGTACCTGCGCTACAGGCCATTTTTATCGGCAGATTCAAGTACGAAGTGCAACGTTTTCCAAACGGGTTGGGCCAAGAGTGCATAGGATGCACTGTTGTGACCGGCCAGTCCCAAACGTTGCACCATGACCTATACGCACTTGACCCAAGAAGAACGATACCAAATCC
>CAUPON010000052.1:0-7840 GCA_963513025.1 uncultured Albidiferax sp. | reverse complement strand
GCTGGAGCAGGCACTGTACGCACGACAGCCCGAGCGCGACAGTAGCCTGATCCATCACTCGGATCGCGGCTCGCAGTATGTCAGCATCCGGTACAGCGAACGCCTGGCCGAGGCTGGCGTAGAGCCCTCGGTGGGAAGCAAGGGTGACAGCTACGACAACGCGCTAGCCAAGACGATCAACGGGCTCTACAAGGCCGAACTGATCCATCGTCGCGCACCCTGGAAGACGAAGGAGGCCGTGGAGTTGGCAACCCTGGAATGGGTAGCCTGGTTCAACCATCACAGATTGCTGGAACCCATCGGCTATATCCCGCCTGCAGAAGCTGAGGCAAGCTACTACCGGCAACTCGCCAATCAGGCCTCCACGGTGGCGGCCTGACTTAAACCAACTGGCCTCCACGAAACCCGGGGTGGTTCAAACACCCCCCCGATTCAACCGTTTGCCAGCCCACATAACGAGGCGCAATAAATCAAGTAAATACATCTGCTAAGCGGGATAGCGCACAGAGCAAGGCCCTTCTCCTCTCGCACACTGAAGCTCCCTAAATCTATTGGAATACCGTGATGAAAACAGATTCACAGATACAAGCAGATGTCAATGCCGAGTTGAAGTGGGAGCCTTCGGTCAACGCCGCGCACATTGGCGTAGAGGTTAAGGAAGGTATCGTGACCTTGACCGGCCACGTAGAGAGCTACGCTGAAAAGTGGAACGCCGAACATGCCGCACAGCGTGTTCCCGGGGTTCGGGCGCTGGCCGTGGAGATGGATGTGGCGCTACCCGGATGGAGCCACCGCCACGACTCCGACATCGCCCAGTCGGTAGAAAACGTCTTGCAGTGGAGCACCTCGCTGGCCAAAGACAGCGTCCAAGTGATGGTGGAAAAAGGCTGGGTCACCCTGACGGGTGAAGTGGACTGGGAATACCAACGGCAAGCCGCGGCCAGCGTGGTGCGGCATTTAATGGGCGTTACCGGCGTGAGCGACCAAATTGCCATCAAACCCAAGGTGACCCTGAGCGCCGTCAAGGCCGATATTGAAGCCGCATTGCGCCGCCGCGCCGCCTCGGATGCGGACCACATTACCGTCAAAGTGCAGGACAGCGAGGTCACCCTCACGGGCAATGTCCATAGCTGGTCCGAACGCAATCTGGCCACGCTCACCGCCTGGGGCACGCCGGGTGTGCGCAGCGTCGTAGATAACCTCTCGGTCGTCTATTAATCGCTGCGGAAAATTGCAACAGCAGCAAGCCTTCGCGCACGGTTGGGCACCGTGGATTACCAGGACTGCGGGCCATGAAATACAAAGACTACTACGCGACGCTGGGTTTGCCGCGCGATGCCAGCCTGGACCAGATCAAGAAGTCCTACCGCAAACTGGCGCACCAGTACCACCCCGATGTCTCCAAACATCCAGATGCCGAAGCCCAGTTCAAAGACGCGGCAGAAGCCTACGCAACCCTCAAAGACCCCGAGAAACGGGCCGCCTATGACGCACTGGGCCAACCATCGGAGGGCGAAGAATTTGCGCCGCCCCCGCAGTGGCAGCATGCCTACGCCCCCCAAGGGCAAAGCTTTGACGACATGGACATCGCTGACCTGCTGGCGGCTATGGGGCATGGCCCGCGCGGGGCTGCACGCCGCCCGGTATCCACACCGGGGCGCGACTATGAAAACACGGTGCAAATCAGCCTCGAAGATGCGCACCGAGGCATTACGCTCAACCTGGAGCTGGCCGGTGCCACCGGCCCACGCACGCTAGAGGTGACGATTCCGCCCGGCACCCGCGAAGGCCAAAAGCTCAGGCTGCGCGGCAAAGGCGGCAAGGGCCGCAACGGCGGGGCCGATGGCGATATGTACCTGCACATGGCGCTGGCCCCGCACCCGATTTTTCGCCCGGACAAGCACGACCTGTACTTCGATTTGGCACTGGCCCCGTGGGAGGCGATATTGGGCGCAGACATCGAGGTTCCCACGCTGGATGGACCCGTGGTGCTCACGGTTGCGCCAGGCACGCGCTCGGGCCGCAAGCTGCGGCTGCGCGGTCGGGGCTTGGCCCAGGGAAAAAGTGGGCATGGCGATCTGTATGCCCTGGTGCAAATTGACGTACCCACCACGCTGTCTGAACGTGAACGCGCGCTGTATTTAGAGCTATCGCACATTTCCAACTTCACTCCCCGCAAGCCGGCCCCTTCTGGAGAATCGACATGAATCTGCAACTGGTTGAATGGGTTTGGCTGGACACCAGTGAAACCGTGACCTTGTCTGAACTGTCCCACTGTTGTGGCCTGCGCGAGGACGAGCTGGAAGAGCTGGTGGAATACAGCGCCCTGGTGCCCCTGGAGCCCGCCCCGAAAGCGCCCATATTCAGCGCCGAATGGGTCGTTCCGCTGCGTGCGGCAGGCGCACTGTGCACGGATTTTGACCTGGAGCTTTTCACCGTTGCGCTGCTGCTGGGCCACCTCAACCGGATCGAAGCCCTGGAGCGGCAGGTGCGGTCGTTGCAAGCCCAACTACCCGCCCATGTGCTCGCACATTTCGGCGAAACGCCCTAAGTGACCTAGCGCACAGACGCACGGGCGTGCGGCGCATATCTTGGCTCCATCTATCCACTCACCTTGGGAAAATTCCATGCAGCATTACCAAATTGCAGTTGTCGTCGGCAGCTTGCGCAAGGGCTCTTTTAACCAGCAACTGGCCAACGCCATGACCCGCCTAGCGCCATCTAATTTTTCGTTCAAGCAGTTGCTGATTGGCGAGCTGCCACTGTACAACCAGGACGACGATGCCAACCAGGCCGAGTCGGTACTGCGGATGAAGCAAGAGATTGCGGCATCGCAGGGCCTGCTGTTTGTGACCCCCGAATACAACCGCTCCATTCCTGGCGTGCTGAAAAACGCCATGGACCATGCGTCGCGCCCCTATGGCCACAGTGCGTGGGCGGGCAAGCCTGCGGGGGTGTTGGGTGCATCGGTGGGCGCTATCGGCACCGCGATGGCGCAGCAGCATTTACGCAATGTATTGGCCTACCTGGACGTTCCTACCCTGGGACAACCAGAAGGTTTTATCCATGCCAAAGACGGCTTGTTTGACGCGCAAGGCAACATTGGCACGGGCAGCAAAGAATTTTTGCAGGGCTGGATGGACAGCTTTGCCGCATGGGTTCAAAAGCACTCGCCCACCACCGATTCGGTGGCGGCCCGTTAACCAGGCCACACACATGCAAACACAACGCAAAGCCTATCTGGTGGGCAGTGGCATCGGGTCGCTGGCCGCCGCAGCCTTCATGGTGCGCGACGGCGCTTTTCCTGGCTCGCATATTTTCATTCTGGAAGCCGCGCCATCGATAGGCGGCAGCCTGGATGGCGCAGGCGATAACCACCACGGCTATGTACTGCGCGGTGGCCGCATGTTGACCACCGACAACTACGAATGCACCTGGGATTTGTTCAAGTCCATCCCGTCCTTGCTCCAGGCCGGCAAAACGGTGTTTGACGACACCATTGCCTTCAATGAACTACATCATTCCCACGCCCAAGCCAGGCTAGTGGACAGCCGCCGGGCCAAGGTACCCGTGTCGTCGATGGGGTTCTCCATGCAAGACCGGCTAGAGCTGCTCAAACTCAGCCGGGCGGACGAAACAACCATGGGCGACTCACGCATTACCGACTGGCTGTCGCCCAGCTTTTTCACCACCGAATTCTGGTTTATGTGGGCCACCACCTTCGCCTTCCAGCCCTGGCACAGCGCGGTGGAATTCAAGCGCTATCTGCACCGCTTCATGCTCGAGTTCTCACGCATTGAAACGCTGGCAGGGGTCAAGCGCACGGTCTACAACCAGTACGACTCGCTGGTGTTGCCACTCCAGCAATGGCTTGCCGCCCAGGGCGTGCAATTCATCACCGACTGCCAGGTGATCGACATCCAGCACCGCACCGTAGATGGCGCTTTCAGCGTAACCGGCCTGCAATGCGTGCACGGCGGTCTGGACGAAAACTGGCCCGTGCAAGAAGAAGACCTGGTCTTTTTGCAAAACGGCTCCATGACCGATGCCTCCAGCCTGGGCTCGATGGAGAATGCGCCCGCCAAAAACACCAAGCAAGACAGCGGCAGCTGGTCGCTGTGGGAAAAGCTCTCCGCCGGGCGGCCAGAATTTGGCCGACCCGCCGCGTTCAACAGCTGCATCGCGCAGTCTTGCTGGGAATCTTTCACCGTGACGCTGAAAGACACCGCTTTCTTCGACCAGATACAGGCGTTCAGCGGCAACGTAGCGGGCACCGGCAGTCTGGTCACGTTCAAAGACTCCAACTGGCTGATGTCGATTGTGCTGGCGCACCAACCCCACTTTGCCAACCAGAGCGCCGATGTGCAGGTGTTTTGGGGCTATGGTTTGTTTCCAGACCGGATTGGCAACTTTGTGGCCAAACCCATGGCCGAATGCAATGGCGCAGAGATATTGCAAGAACTCTGCGGCCACCTGCGGTTTGATCTGGACACGGTGGCCACAGGCAACTGCATACCGTGCCGCATGCCCTTTATTACCAGCATGTTCATGCCCCGCATGCCCGGCGACCGGCCTCTGCCCGTGCCCCCCAACACACGCAACTTTGCCTTTATCAGTCAGTTTGTGGAGTTGGCCGATGACGTGGTTTTTACCGTCGAATACTCGGTGCGTGCCGCCCAAACTGCGGTCTACAAATTGCTGGAAATTGACCGCAAAATTCCCCCCATCACACCGCACGACGCATCGCTAAAAACCGAGTTTGAAGCCTTGCTTAAAGCGTTCAAGTAAGCCCCTCTTAAAAGTCACAAAGGTCTAGACCATGCCCCAAAGCACCCAAGTCAATCGCCGCGTCGTGCTGGATGCACGCCCCAGCGGCGCACCCACTGCCCGCAATTTCCGCCTGGAAGAAGTCTCGGTCCCGACCCCGGCGGCGGGCCAGGTACTGCTGCGCACCCTGTACCTGTCGCTGGACCCGTACATGCGCGGGCGCATGAACGATGCGGCGTCGTATGCACCGCCTGTAGCGCTGGGTGCGGTCATGGTCGGCGGCACGGTGTCCCGGGTGCAAAGCTCGCAGAACCCCGCCTACCAGGTGGGCGACCTGGTGCTGGGCTACAGCGGCTGGCAGGACTACGCGCTGTCTGACGGTGCCGGTTTGACCAAGATCGAAACCCCGATGGCGAGCCCATCCCTGCCGCTGGGCGCACTGGGTATGCCCGGCTTTACCGCCACGATGGGCTTGCTGGATATTGGCCAACCCAAGGCGGGCGAAACCGTGGTGGTGGCCGCCGCCAGCGGAGCCGTGGGCTCGGTGGTGGGTCAAATTGCCAAAATCAAGGGCTGCCGTGCCGTAGGCATTGCCGGTGGTGCCGACAAATGCCGGTATGTCGTGCAAGAGCTGGGTTTTGATGCCTGCATTGACCGCCATAGCGCAGACTTCGCCGTGCAACTGGCCGCCGCCTGCCCCCAAGGGATTGATGTGTACTTTGAGAACGTGGGCGGCGCGGTATTTGATGCCGTGTTGCCACTGCTCAATGTGCGTGCCCGCGTGCCTCTGTGCGGCACCATCGCCCGGTACAACGACACCGACCTCCCGCCGGGGCCCGACCGCCTGGGGCTGCTGACGCGCACGCTGCTGAGCAAACGCATCAAGATGCAGGGCTTCATTATTTTTGATGACTACGGCCCCCGATACGGCGAATTCTTCCAAGAAATGAACACCTGGCTCCAAACGGGCCAAGTGAAGTTCCGCGAAGACATTGTGGATGGGCTCGAAAACGCCCCGCAAGCCTTTATCGGAATGCTGGAGGGCAAGAATTTCGGCAAGCTGGTGGTGCGCGTATCCGAGCACTAATCCATCACAAAACAATTGCGCGACGTACCGCTTTGACCCAGGCTGCGGCGGGATTTCAATAGGGCCACCGGCATTTGCTTCTCCGCCACCGCCAGCTTCACCGCCGGGGCCGTGCTGCTGGCCGTGGGCAGCCTGACCGGGCGCAGGGCGTACCGCATGCAGCGGCGGGCGGGCTTGCCGTTTGCGCTGATTCCGCTGTGGTTTACTGAGCACCTGCGCCAGCCCGCTGTTTTCCAGCCAGCGTGCGGTGTGGCTGTTTGGGGTGGCCGCGACCGCGTCGTTCGTTGCCGCCTACACGGTCTACACCACCTGGTTTATTTCGGTGTGGTGCTTTTTTGCGGCGGTGTTGAGCGGCATTGTGTGGCTGCATTTTCGCCAGCGCGGCGGCAGTTTGTCATTTGCAAAATAGTTAAAAAATGATAGCTACTCGCGCACTATCCATATGCGCTAGAAGCCATTTTTACTCCGATATATTGCGCAGCGTATGGACTGCGATCATTCGCTCCTCATCGGTAGACATCACGGCCAACGGGAGTCGGCTGGTGGCGGTGTGGACCCGCGTTTGCCCGCTGGCATTGGCCTCCACATCCAGCTCTGTGCAAACCAGGTAGGACTACTGGCCTTGAAACTGCGCCTGGTACAGGTGCCAGTAGTGCCCTTTGGCCTGCACCAGTGCCGCGTGGCTGCCCTGCTCCAGCACGTTGCCCTGCTCCATGTAGACGATGGAATCCGCGTCCAGAATGGTGGACAGGCGGTGGGCAATCACAAAGCTGGTGCGCCCTACCCGCAGGCGGGCCATGGCTTGCTGCACCCGCCGCTCGGTACGGGTGTCTACCGCGCTGGTGGCCTCGTCCAGAATCAGCACGCTGGGCTGGGCAATGAAGGCGCGGGCAATGGTCAGCAGCTGCTGCTGCCCGGCACTCAGGCTGCCGCCGTTTTCGTCGATCAGCGTGTCAAAACCTTGCGGCAGGGCGCGTACAAATTCATCCACATGGCAGCCCTGCGCAGCAGCCAGTAAGTCGGCTTCGGTGGCCCCCACCTTGCCATAGGCAATGTTGTCGCGGATGCTGCCCGCAAACAGCCAGGCATCTTTCGGCACCACGCCAAAGTGGCGGCGCAATTCTTCCCGCGCCAGGCTGCGGGTATCGACACCGTCAAACTAAATGCAGCCCGCGTCTATTTCGTAAAAGCGCAGCAACAGATTCACCAGCGTCGTCTTGCCCGCCCCGATGGGGCCGACGATGGCCATCGTCTGGCCGGGCAAGACCTCCAGGTTGACTTTTTCAAACAAGGCTTGCTCTGGCCGTTAGCGGAAGGTGACGTTTTCAAACACGATATGGCCGCGTGGCGTGGGTAGTTCGGCGGGGTGTTCCGGCTCTGCGCCCATTTCAGGGGCATCCAGCAGTTCAAACACGCGCTCGGTGGAGGCCAGGGCCGATTGCACCGTATCCGTCAGGCCGGACATTTGGGACATGGGCTGCGTGAGCTGCCGCGAATACTGCACAAAAGCCTGTAGCAAGCCCAGGCTGACCTGCCCCGAAAAAATGCCCAAGCCGCCCACGATCGCCACGCCCACAAACACCAGATTGCCAAAAAACAGAATACCCGGCTGCAAAACTCCCGACAAAAATTCGGCCACAAAACTGCTGCGGTACAGCGCCTGGTTGTTCCGATCAAACTGCGCCTGGGCCTGGGCCTGGTGGCAAAACACTTAGAAGCGCATCGACCAGCATATGCCCTACCAGGTCAACGCAGCGCTGATGCAGGCTACCCACAAACCGCGCTCGCGCTTCATGCACTGCCTGCCCGCCTTCCACAACCTGGACACCGAGGTGGGCCGCCAAGTCCACGAACGCTATGGCCTGAGCGAGATCGAGGTGACGGACGAAGTCTTCGAGTCCGATGCCTCCATCGTCTTCAGCCAGGCCGAGAACCGCTTGCACACCATCAAGGCGGTGCTGGTGGCCACGCTGGCATGAGAGTCGT
>CAUPON010000051.1:0-10090 GCA_963513025.1 uncultured Albidiferax sp. | reverse complement strand
CAGGTCAACGACGCGGTGCATTTGCTCAATCACAGGCCTCGTAAGTGCTTGGGCTACCGAACTCCCCATGAGGTGTTTTACAACCTACCGGTTCGGCCTCTTACACTGCATTCCGTTGCACTTTGTACTTGAATCCGCGACATAAATTACTATCCATCACTGACGTGCGGAGAATTGGTACTTCCCGTGGGCACACTGGAACCGGCGATCTTTATTTACATTGATAGGTATGACAAACGCCAAAATCAATGTGCTCTACGTATCACTGAGGAACACCGCGCGCAGCGTTCTGGCCCAAGCTTGCTTAGAACAGCTGGGCGGTCGGCGCTTCAATGCGTATTATTGCGTGTCTCCCTACCACGTTGGCGATGTGCCACATCCCGCCGCACAGCAAGCACTGATGAACGCGGGTGTACTGATGGGCCAGTTCGAATGCACAGACTGGAGCACCTTCATGCGGAATGGTGCCATCCGTATGCACTTTGTCATCACCCTGGCAGAGAAGCTATCTGAGCTCGCCCGCCTTGGCCTGGTCAACCAGATACCGCCCCCTGGGTCTACCCGGATGTCGTACGCTCCGCTGAACTTGGAGAGGACATAAATCTAGCCATGCGGTTGGCACTGTTGTCCTTGCGTCGGCGAATCAAGCTCCCGACAAGTTTGCCCATGCGCGGGAGCGAGAGAGCCACCCTGCGGGCGAAATGGGACGCATGCGATAGCGATTGATGCTTCGGCCTACGTCCGCACCAACGCAACTAGTTTCAGCAGGGGGACATACGTACAAACCTTGCAGCACATGAAAAATGTCTTTTGCGAAAACACGGTCCATGGTTGAAATCGAAACGCTCATCGAGGCACTAAGCGCCTATCGCAAACAGATGCTGCAACGTGGCTACCCACTCAAAGCCGCTGCCGTGACCCACTGCATCAGCATCGTGCGCCGCATGGTGGTCCATTAGCCGGTAGGGTTGGCAGATGACGCCTTCCCATACACCCACAGTCCATTCGCAGCCAACGTCCTGCCGCCTGGATTCGATAGCAACGCCCCTACTTACCCCCTCATACTGAATCTCGCCTAGGCAGGCCGCCACTCGGCAGAGACTTGGCCCTGCTCCCACCGTTGGTAGGCGGCCGCCGCCGCTTCGATTTCGCCCAATTGATGGGCCTTGGCGGTGTAAAACGTGTCCTTTGCCAATTGCCTCAGGGGTGCTGACGGTTGCAGAGCGTTGCGCAGCTCAAACCCGCAAGCCCAATCCACGTCAGTGGATTCCTCTGTGCTGACAGCACCAAACTCAGTGGCAATGGCTTTGTAGGCATCCTTCACGTCACCCGGTGCCTCTCGCCTGATCAGCTCAAGGCAGCGTTGTACGACCAGGTGCATGTAATACCGAATGGCGGGACCAGGCTCCTCGTCCTTGTTTGTCCACCCGGCGAGCTGAGCCCATGGAGCAACCCAAACGTTAGGGTCACGTCCCAACATCTCTTCAATGGCATCGTGGCCGCTTTCCAGCAAACCAGCATCCTCGCACTCCATCAGATCCAGGCACTTGCATACGACCAGCTGCGTAAACCGCACCATCGCTGGGGGCGCCTGCTCGCCAGGTTTGATGAGGACGGCCAACACTGCCAACTCATTGATCTTGTCTTTGCGGACCAGTTCGATTTCCATAGGTGCTCCTTCGATATTGGCTTGAACAGCATGGCGGTCCAATGCGCATCCAAGAAGTGGAAGGTATCGCTCGACCAATAATCACCTGAGCCAAGCCGTTGCGCGACACCGACTTCCCCCATGCGTTCTTTTCGATCCTGAACCTGGACTATTTCCAATTCATGACATATTCCGCGTATAGGACTTTTTCGGAGGCGCCCACAGCTGTAAAAAAATCCTCACCATCCCAGGTGCCCCTTAGAAATCTAGGTATGACCCCGCATTGTCTGGCCAGCGGTTACACCATTCAGGAACTCGACAAGTCCACGGTCGGCTTCAAATTTTGCGACGAGCACCCCAGCCTGCGCGACATCACGTGCAGCCCCTAGGCGCAGTTGCAGGTCTATTGCTTGCTCGTACCACCGTTTCGCACGCCGCTTGGGTAGGCAAATGCGCAGGGCCTCGATACCGTAGCGCATCCGCTTGGCGAGGATGCGTATCCGATGCTGGCTGTTGAGGCTATCGCCGTCCTTGCGGACAAGCTTCAGTTGCCGGCGCATACGGGCAATGCGCTGGCGGCTCCAGCGGCGCAGGGAAGTTTTTAGCTCCTCTTGTACGGCATCTGCCTTAGGCAGCGCTGCCAAGCCCTCCAGCCATTGCGTGGTCGCCAACATGGTGGCTCCAACCGCTGGCTCCTGCAGTGCGTAGCGTACGGATTTGCGCTGGAGGTCGGCCGCCTGCTGCAAGGCCTGTGTCATCGCCTGCCACGCTTCGGCCCGCCGGGTGTCCCCTGCCGAATAGGTATCCGCGAGTTGCGGCAGCGTCTCCGTACAAGCGACATCCAGGTCCCTCAGTTCGCCCAATAAATTCACAAGCAGTTGCAATGCCTGCCAAGGTGGCACCATGTCGGGCGCAAGGACGGGCTTGAACAGTCGCAATGCGGTTCGGAAGCGTCTCCAACCAATCCGGGCTTGGTGCACCAGTTCAGGGTCCTCCGAGCTCCGTACAGCGTTCAGGTTGCTGGTGAATTGGCAGAACATTTCACGCAAGACGCATGCCGCAACAGCAGGCATGGATAGATGGTTTGTGAGTTTGGGAGGATTGGCGCGTAGCGGTATACCGAGGCAGTTCTGCGCCAAGGCGTAACCGCGATCCGATTTGCCCATGGTCAAAGGCAGCACGGCAATGGTGCGGGCAATCTGCTGGGCGACGTCGAATAGCGCTGCCGGCGGGCCGGCCAGTAGTTCTAGCTCCAGCTCGCAAATAGGCGCACTAATTTCACCCGCCGTTATGTGCCCGACGTCTAACGCCACTTCGACCACGCTACCGTCGCGCCGCCGCACCACCCAGCGGGTACGCTCAAAGGCCGTCAAAAAGGAGGGCTCCAGTGCTCGGAATACCGCGCCATCAGGATCCAGTTTTGACCAAGGAGTGGCTTTGAGGGCATCCAACGCCAAGGCGGGGCCGGACACGCTGGCTTCCCATTCGCCTCGCCGGCTCAACGCCGAGTTCCCATCACCCCCCGTCTTGAGGGTCTGCAGCCATTGAGGCTTCTCATCGCTGCCCACACGCCGTATCCGCAACGCGGCGCGCCGTTTTCGCAAGACCTGCTCGGGCGTGTCGTAGTAAACATTCTGCAAGTTCTGGTGGGTCGGCTTGCGACGCGCCAGCATGGGCACCCGGGCCAGTAGTTTGGCCAAGCTGGACGGATCAGACGTCAGCAACGCCAACCTGAGTTCGATCTCCTGCGAGCTTTCGCTGGGAACAGCCAATTCCATAGGTTTCCCCTTGTTCGACCCCTGTACGGAGTTTCCGGATGTCATTCGTCCGCTGCAAAATGCGGCCGCCCAAAATTGTCGGCTGAGACGTGGCCTTCTGGGGAGATATTTGTTACTACCAGTTCAGGTTTACAGACTGGCCGATAGTAAATAGCCACCCGGAACATTCCTACGGAGCTATTGGATTGGATTGCCGCTGTTGCGGAGGTGGCCTCTCACTTTGGCACCCCACGTCAAACTGGTGCCGGCGTCAACAGCCAGATATCAACCGCCACCTGAGCGACGCCCCTCCTCCAGCAACCACGCCCGAAACGCCGCAAACGCTGGCAGATTGAGTCGATCGGCACGGTAGCAGAGATAGTGCCCTTGGTCCACCGACACCGGCGCACCACAGGGTATATGCAGCAGGCCATCGGCCAACTCGTCGAGTACCAGCACACGAGGCACCAAGGCCAATCCCAAGCCGCTCACTACGGCTTGAATCAATGACGAATACTGGGCAAATCGCGGGCCTGCAATGGTATGGCTCTCCTGCACAGCGTGTTGCGCAGCCCACTGCCGCCATGCCGTAGGGGCCCCCTCGTGGTGAAGCAAGGTATGGCCGACAACATCGCTAGGTGCCTCCATGCGGTGGCCGCCACCCAGCAAGGTCGGTGCGGCGATCAGTACAAATTCGTGGCCTGCGATGTACTCGGAAACCACGCCGGGCCAGCCGTCTGCGCCGTAACGAATGGCCGCATCCACCCCCGGAGGAATGCCATCCGTGGGCTCAAGGTGCCGGCTAAAACTCAAAGTGACACGGCGGCTCTTCTGGCTGAAAGACGGTATACGGGGAATCAGCCACTTCGTGAGAAAAGTAGGAACGCTGGCCAAGGTCAATAACCCGGCCCCCGCGTCGCCTGAGCGCACCTCGAACGTAGCCGTTTCGATTGCGCGCAGGCTACCCGAAATCTTCTGCCAATAGACCTGCCCCTGTGGGGTGAGCAGCACGCCACGACCGCTCTTTTGCAGCAGCGGCCTACCGATAAAAGCTTCCAGCCCTGCCACCTGCTTGCTCACGGCACTCGCGGTAATGCACAGCGCGCCGGCAGCGGTGGTGATGCTTCCATGCCGTGCTACCGCATCAAAAGCGAGGAGTTCCTGGATCGTTGGGCAATCACGTTTCATGGCGATGGGAATAACAGAGTCTTATGACACGACGGCGAAAAACACTTTCCATATGCTCAACTTTTCCCATCCCCTATTCGCACAACAGAGACAACTACATACCTAAAATTTAGCCACGATTTCCAAGGCAATTCAAATACTGTAGCAAATGGAAATAATTGCTGCAATCCTCATCCACCAAAGGAACCCACCATGATCCGCGGCGTAGCCTTGATTTACGGCATCTATCTCTTGCTGCCGATCATGCTGTTGTTGATCGGCAGCGTGGGAGGGAGCTGGACGAACACCTTGCTACCTACCGGTATCACCGGCCAATGGTACGCCGACCTCTGGCTTGACAGCTCCTTCCGCAAGGCCTTCGTCAATAGCCTTGTGGTGGCCATGTCGGCTTGCCTGATCAACACCATGCTGGCATTACCGCTGACCTATGCCCTGTACCACGGCGCCGGCCGGCGCGGTAGCCTGGCGGCACGCATCGTCAGCGCCATGCCGGTGGCTGTGCCCACCATCACACTGGGTTTCGGCTACATGGTCGTGTTCAACACCGAATGGTTGCCCTGGCTCGGCAGCATGCCGCTGCTGATTGCGGCCCATGCCGTTGCCACCCTGCCCTATCTCACCAACACCCTGCTGGCAGACCTGCGGCATCTCGGACTGGACCGGTTCGAACAGGCCGCGGCCACTTTGGGCGCGTCAGGAGCACAACGCTTCTTTGGCATCGTGCTGCCCAACCTGCGCCAAAGCCTGATCAGTGGCCTGGTCATGGTGGCGGCGATTTCGGTAGGCGAGTTTGGCTTGTCGAATCTGTTGGTGAGCTTCCAGAACCGGACTTATCCCGTCGTGCTGCTGCAAGCCTTTTACGGTGCCACAGGCTTCGCCTGTGCGGCCACGGTCATCCTTTTGTTGCTGGCCAGTGCCTCTGCCTTTCTTTCGTCTTCTGCGGTGAAACATCCATGAGCCTGCTTCTTGAACACGTCCGGTACACCTATCCCGGCAGCACACACGGTCTGGACGACGTCTCCCTCGACGTGGCAACGGGCGAACTGGTGGCCGTCATCGGACCCAGCGGCTCCGGCAAGTCGACCCTGCTCAAACTGGTCTCAGGCCTGTCCAGCGGCTACAGCGGTCGCATTGCGCTTGATGGACAAGATCTCGCCGATATACCTGTGCACCGGCGCAACATCGGCATGGTCTTCCAGAGTTATGCGCTGTTCCCGCATCTCAACGTGCTCGACAACGTGGCCTACGGCCTGAAGCTACGCAAGGTAAGTACCGACGCGCGCCGCAAGCAGGCGCAGGAGTTGCTCGAACTGGTGGGACTCGGGGACTTTGCACGGCGGGCCGTAGCACAGCTATCAGGTGGCCAGCAGCAACGCGTCGCCCTGGCCCGGGCACTGGCCATCGATCCCCGCGCACTGCTGCTCGACGAGCCACTCTCCGCACTGGACGCCAGCGTGCGCAGCCATTTGCGTGAACAGATCCGTCAGATCCAGCAGCGCTTCAATGCCACCACTCTGCTGGTGACCCATGACCAGGAAGAGGCCTTGACAATGGCCGACCGCGTGGCGGTATTGCAGGACGGCAGACTATTGCAGATCGCGGCACCAAGAGAGATTTACGCGCGACCGGCCAGCCGTGCCGTCGCCCGTTTCGTGGGGCTGTCCACCCTGTTACCGGCCAAGGTCTGCGCCACCGACCGAATCGATCTGGGCTTCGCCGAATGGGCCGTGCCCACGAATGGGCGCCGCGTCGGTGCGCAGGTATACGCACTGGTACGTCCTGAGCACGTGCAGGCAGATCCTGCGCCCGGCACCTTGAACCGGCTGACCGGACAGGCTGGTGTGCAGCGCTACTTCGGTGCGGTGACCCGCTATGACTTTCACGTGCAAGGCACGGACACCCCGTTCCTGGCCGAAGCGGCACGGCCGGCCTCGGAGGCCATCGCGGTGGCGCCGGAGCTGTTGTGCCTGCTCGACGATTGATTTCCCCTACCTTTCTTGACATCCACTACTGGAGATACTTCAATGCAACGCAGAAAACTGATTCAAGCCGCAAGCGCCCTCCCACTGGCATCATTGGCACGCGTCGCCTTCGCCTTTGACGGTGCAGAACTCTATACCGGTGAAAAAGCTCTCTACGCAGAGGCACAAAAGGAAGGCCTGTGCGTCTCATTCGACACCGGCCCCGAATGGGCCAACTGGAAGTCGCTGTTCCGCGACTTCAAGAAGCGCTACCCCGAAATCGAGTTGACTTACAACGACATAGGCTCTGCCGCAACCGTCGTAGCGCTGGAAAAAACACGGCGCCGTCCCCAGGCCGATACTGCCTACTACTTCGCCGCTTCGGCGGTGGACGCGGCGAAGAAAGACGTGGTGGAGCCCTTCAAGCCAGTCAACTTCGATAAGCTGCCCGCAGTGTTCAAGGAAGCCGAAGGCCGTTGGTTCACCATCCATACACTCAACATCGCCTTCCTGGTGAACAAGAAGCTGGTCAAGAACGTGCCCACGGGATGGGCCGACCTGCTCAAGCCCGAGTACAAGAACAGCGTGGTCTACCTCGACCCACGCTCCACAGGCATCGGTCAGGTGCTGACTTTTGCCGCGGCCTATGCCAATGGCGGCGACGTCGACAAGGTCCAGCCTGGCACTGACTATCTAGGCAAGCTGCATGCCGCAGGCAACGTGCTCCGGGTGGAAGGCACCACACCGTATGCAAAATTCCTGAAAGGGGAAATTCCTATCTGGATCAGCTACGAAAACGATGGCCTGAAAGCCAAATACGTTGACGGAATGGGGGACGCCGCCGAAGTGGTGATTCCCAAGGAAGCTAGCGTCGCAGCACCCTACGCCATCAGCCTGGTAAAGAACGGCCCCAACCCGAGCGCAGGAAAGCTCTGGCTCAACTTCATCATGAGCGAGGCGGGTCAGTCGCTGTTTGCCCAGGGATACGTGCGACCTTCGGTCCCTGGCACCCCCCTCACCGCCGATGTCGCCTCCAAAATGCCACCAGCGCCGCAAGTACGCCCGCTCGACGTAGTCAAGGCAGCAGAACGCAAGACAGAGATCGACCGCCTCTGGGCCCAGGCTGCGCTAGGCAAATAAGATGGAAGGAAGACTGTCGCTGCGGCGCTTCGGCGCCTGGCCAGCCTGGGCATTCATGGCGTTGTTTTTCGCGGCGCCACTAGCGGCGTTGCTCCCCGAAGCCTTCGCCGAAGGCGGCAGCGCCTTCGGTCGCCTGTTTACC
Source organism: uncultured Albidiferax sp. (assembly GCA_963513025.1). Taxonomy (GTDB): domain Bacteria; phylum Pseudomonadota; class Gammaproteobacteria; order Burkholderiales; family Burkholderiaceae_C; genus Rhodoferax_B. The sequence goes on along the minus strand of CAUPON010000051.1, from coordinate 2,254 downwards.
CATCCCTTGTTCTTTGGCGCACTACGCAACACGCTGATGCTGGGTCTGGTCTCCGGAGCACTTTCAGCCCTGCTGGGGACCTGTATTGCCATAGAACTGGCGCGCCAGCCCGCCGGGAGACGGCAATGGATGATGACCTTGCTCGGACTACCCCTGGCTTTCTCGGGCCTGGTGATCGCCTACGGCTTTATTCTGGCTTTCGGCCGAGCGGGCTTCGTCACCCAGTTGCTGGCCGGGCTGGGCGCCGACCCGGCGGTCATCGGTGGCTGGATCTACAGCGTAGGCGGTTTGGGCCTGGCCTATGCCTACTACCTGATCCCGCGTGTCGCACTATCTTTGTACCCAGTGTTCGCCAACTTTGACGAACGCCCGCTGCTGGCGGCGCAAACCCTGGGAGCATCCCGCCTGCGCGCCTTCTGGGACACCGTGGTGCCGGAAGTTGCCCCCTCGGTGATGTCCAGCGCCTGCATGGTGGCCGCTCTTGCCATGGGCACCTACGGCACAGCGTTGGCGCTGGTAGGTACCCAGCTCAACATCCTGCCATTGATGCTACTGGCGCAAGTCAGTGATGGTGGATCAGACTTTGGACTGGCGGCTGCGTTGTCGCTGGTATTGATGGTGGTGTGTGTAATTGTGATGGGAGTAGGTGATGTCATTACGCGTCAACGCGAACGAGCAGCTGTCGACGCCGCTCACTGAGGCGCTGAATCGCCTAGCGGAGCGTCAGCAAGGAACAGCACGACACCGGCAGCCAGTGGCCATCATTGGCCCAGGTGATGGAGGCCCCAAAGAATGTGAAGCGGCCTACGCAGTGGCCTTTCACTTGGCTAGTGCCGGCATGGCGGTAGTCTGCGGAGGGCGTGGCGGTGTGATGGCAGCGGCTTCGCGGGGCGCAAGCGATGCCGGCGGTATTGCCATCGGCATCCTGCCAGAAGAGGACGACAGGTCCGCCAACCCATGGCTCAGCGTAGCTATACCGACCGGTATGGGCGAAATGCGCAATGCGATCATTGCGCGCAGTGGTGTATGCCTTGTCGCGGTGGGGGGTGGTATGGGCACCCTTTCGGAAATGGCGCTGGGCTTGAAATGGGGCAAGCCCGTTCTTGTACTGCACGGTGATGTCCCCTTGCCTGGCGCCGAGCAGGCGGCAGACCTGGCGGACTTGCTGCGGCTTGTGACGCAGTGCCTACTGGCTAAAACGGACTGACCTGGTAAAAGCAAGCTGTCGGGGCTACCTGGACATTCGCGGCCAGGTCGCCAAGGTGCGGGCGAACCGGGAAAAAGCGCGGTTCTCCCACATCTTCAACAAGGCCCGCGAATGGGGCTACACCGCTTCGCCCAACCCCTGCCAGGGTGTGAAAGGATTCCGGGAAACTGGCCGTTCCCGCTACGTCACAGATGCGGAATTCGACCAGGTGAAGGTGCACGCGCACGCCACTGTGATCGACGCAATGTACCTGGCCCTACTCACCGGCCAGCGCCCGACCGACGTGCTCAATCTCAAGCATGCAGATATTCGCGATGGGGCGCTGTGGATCGTGCAGAACAAGACCAGCGCCCGCCTGGGCATCGAGATAACCGGGGAACTGGCGGCCACCATTGCCAGGATCACGCTGACGTTCATTGGTTCAGCCGAAATAGTAGACACAAAAGGCAGCGGCACCCTACAAGGTCATCAGTTGGGACGCCCGGGCTTTTCTTTTATTTCGTCGGCGGAGATAGGAAGAATCGGCTTTAACTCCGAACAAGTGTCAATTTCACGCATCGTTGCGTCCCCTAGTCCGGCAAAGTTATTGTGGGTATCGGGATTCACAGTTTTCACCTCAACGCAAGAAGTCCTTTCAAAATCCTGCCTGCTAGCCACCCGAAAAACGAAACCGCCTTCAGTTTGAATATCGTAAATTCGATAGTCTTTCGCTATATCGGGTTGCCCTCCACGTAACCCATGCCCGATGAGGGCGCCGAACGCCCCGAACATCAGCTCCGGTTTGAATGAACGCTCCTGCTTGTTCACCACAGAATAATCCGAGATTCGCCCGGTGATAGTTAATGGCTCCGACAGCTCAGCATTTGCGTGGCCGGTGCAGGCTGATAGAAAACTAAGCGTTAGCAGTGTGCTGGTCTAATTCCCCCGGACACCTCGATAGGTGGAATCCACCTGGACGAGAAATATGACCAAGAAGCAAAGACGGACATTCAACGCGGAGTTCAAGCTGCAAGTCGTGCAGATGATTCGCGAGCAGGGCTTGAGCGT
>CAUPON010000050.1:0-12440 GCA_963513025.1 uncultured Albidiferax sp. | reverse complement strand
ATTTGGTATCGTTCTTCTTGGGTCAAGTGCGTATAGGTCATGGTGCAACGTTTGGGACTGGCCGGTCACAACAGTGCATCCTATGCACTCTTGGCCCAACCCGTTTGGAAAACGTTGCACTTCGTACTTGAATCTGCCTTTATAAATTCTGGGTGATTTTCATGGGTTTTGAATCCAAAGCCCTGCACTGCTCCGTATTGGTATCAGCCGCAACATTTCGGCTTGTTATCCACCTATAGGAGCTTTCCATGGTCTCGATCAAAACTACCCGTACATTGGCATCTTTCAGCCTGGCCGCCGTGATGGCTGCGGTCTCTTTCTCCGCAATGGCAGCGGACGTCATGGTCGGCGGCGCGCCGATGCTGGCCTCCAAGGACATCATCGACAACGCCGTCAACTCCAAGGACCACACCACCCTGGTGGCCGCCGTCAAGGCAGCCGGCCTGGTTGATACGCTCAAAGGCCCAGGCCCATTCACCGTGTTCGCGCCCACCAACGCCGCCTTTGCCGCACTGCCAGCCGGCACGGTGGACACCTTGCTCAAGCCCGAGAACAAGGGCACGCTGAGCACCATCCTGACCTACCACGTGGTGGCTGGCAAGGTGGATGCAGCGTCCCTGACCAAGATGATCATGGACGGCAAGGGCATGGCCACGCTGAAGACGGTCAGTGGCGGCACGCTGACGGCCAAGGCCAGCGGCGGCAAGGTGATGGTCACCGATGAAAAGGGTGGCACTGCCAACGTGACCATTGCAGACGTCTACCAGTCGAACGGCGTGATCCACGTGGTCGACAAGGTTCTGTTGCCCAAGTAATTCGGGCTCGGCCTAGTCTCCTAGACCTCTTCGCGCAGCCGTAAAAAGCTCGCGAAGCGCGGTATGCCGCTGGGGTTGACATCGCGGAAGCGGTAAGTCACCCAGCTGCCGACGGGCGGCGGGTTGCGGCGCTGGGCATCGCTCAGGCCGCTGCCTAGCTTGAAGCGCAGGCCCTCGGGCGTTTCCACCAGCAAGGCGCCCAGCAACCCCTTGTATTTGCCCTGGCCTGCGATGTGGCCGATCACCCGGGCCTCGGCGTCGTCAAAGGGCTTGAACTTCAGCAGGTCGTCGCTGCGTTGGCCCACATACAAAGATTCTCCTCGGTGCAGCACCAGGCCTTCGCCACCGTCCTGCACGGTTTTGCGCAGCAGGGCTTGCAGCGCAGCTGCGTTGGCGATGCGCGATTGCTTTACCGGTTGCACCCAGGGCGGCAAGGGCAGCTCCTGCAAGGCGGCGAGCCGCAGGTCAAAGATGGCCCCATGCGCGGGCAGGTCGAACACCATGAACTGCATTTGCCGCCAGGCCGCGTCCACCGCGGCTTGCTGCCGCACGGTCGACACGGCGCTGCCGAAGGCGCCCCGGCCGGCCCATAGTTCTCCGTCCATCGCCACCGCAGGCCAACCCTCGGTAAACCAGGCGGGCGGGGTGACGGGTTGGCCGCCACGTGTCCATAGCTGCTTGCCGTCCCAGTAGCCGCGCACACCATCGTATTTCTCGCTGACCCAGTAGCCGTTTAGCGCCATACCGGGTTTGTAGACCTTGGGCAGCATCAGCGGTGGCGCCTCGGCCCAGACCCAGCCGGGCACTGCGCTGGCGGCGGCGATCAGCAACAGGTTTCGGCGCAGCAAGGGGGCAGAGGGCGGTGTGTGCATGCCGCAATTTAACGCCGGGCCCGGTGCGCAAGGAATGGCCGGGCTGGCGATTTATCCTCACAAAGCAGCATACTTTACGTAACAAAAAGCATGAGGCTTCAGTAGCCTGCCTTGTTACAGTGCTGCGGCCGTAGCTAAGCTTTTGCTGGCGGCCTTCCAAATTAAACCTCAGCCTGGAGACTTATTCGCATGCAGATTTTTTCCTTTCGTCTGGCGCTGGTCGCTAGCGCAGTCACGCTGAGTTGCGCGGCCCACGCGGCCTCCATGGCTCCGGTTGCCGCCGAGAACGGCATGGTCGTCACTGCCCAGCACCTGGCCACTCAGGTCGGCGTAGACGTGCTTAAGAAGGGCGGCAACGCCATCGACGCGGCCGTGGCCGTGGGCTATGCGCTGGCCGTGGTGTACCCGGCTGCTGGCAATCTGGGCGGCGGTGGCTTTATGACGGTGCAGCTGGCCGATGGCCGCAAGACCTTCCTGGACTTCCGCGAGAAAGCCCCGCTGGCCGCCACCGCCAATATGTACCTGGACGCCGACGGCAATGTCGTCAAGGGCGCCAGCACCAACGGCTACCTGGCCGTAGGCATCCCCGGCTCGGTGGCCGGTATGGAGACCGCGCGCACCAAATACGGCACCATGTCGCGCGCCAAGCTGCTGGCGCCGGCCATCACCCTGGCCGAACGTGGCTTCGTGCTGACCGAGGGCGATGTCGACATGCTGCAAACCGCTACTGCCGACTTCAAGAAGGATGCGCCCTCGGCCGCCATCTTCTTAAATAAGGGCGAACCCTTCCAGACCGGCCAGAAGCTCGTGCAAAAAGACCTGGCCAAGACCCTGCGTCTGGTCAGTCAGAAGGGCACGGACGGCTTCTACAAAGGCACGGTCGGCGCCAACATCGTCGCCGCCAGCCAGGCCGGCAAGGGCATCATCAGCCAGGCCGACCTCGACCAGTACAACGTGCGCGAAATGGCCCCGGTGGAATGCGACTACCGCGGCTACCGCATTGTGTCGGCGCCGCCTCCCAGCTCGGGCGGCGTGGTGATCTGCGAGATCCTGAACATCGTCGAAGGCTACCCGCTGAAGGAACTCGGCTTCCGCTCGGCCCAGGCCGTGCACTACCAGATAGAAGCCATGCGCCACGCCTACCTGGACCGCAACAGCTACCTGGGCGACCCGGACTTCGTGAAGAACCCGCTGGACCGTCTGCTCGACAAGGGCTACGCCGCCAAGATCCGCGCTGCCATCGACCCCACCAAGGCCGGTGTCTCCAAGGACCTGAAGCCTGGCGTGGCACCGCACGAAGGCAGCAACACTACGCACTACTCCATCGTCGATAAGTTCGGCAACGCGGTGTCCGTCACCTATACGCTGAACGACTGGTTCGGTGCCAAGGTCACGGCGGCCAAGACCGGCGTGCTGCTGAACAACGAGATGGACGACTTCACCTCCAAGGTGGGTGTGCCCAACCTGTACGGCCTGGTGCAGGGCGAAGCCAACAAGATCGAGCCCGGCAAACGGCCGTTGAGCTCCATGAGCCCCACCATCGTGACCAAGGACGGCAAGCCGGTGATGGTGGTTGGCACGCCGGGCGGTAGCCGCATCATCACGGCCGTAACCCACACCATCCTGAACGTCATTGACTACGGCATGAACGTGCAGGAAGCCGTGGACGCGCCGCGCTTCCACCAGCAGTGGCTGCCCGATGTGACCCAGGTGGACACCTTCGGCATCAGCCCGGATACCCGCAAGATCCTGGAAGGCATGGGCCACAACCTGGCAGCACCGCAGCCGGCGAACCACCTGGCGGCGATCCTGGTCGGTGCGCCCAGCCTGGAAGGCAAGCCGCGCGGCAAGAACCGCTTCTACGGCGCCAACGACCCGCGCCGCAATACCGGTTTGGCACTCGGTTACTGATAGCTTAGATTGCTATAGGTAATATAGCTAGGGGCGCTGGTGCAATATGCGCCAGCGCCCCTTTTTACTTGAAAGCGTGAGGTTTATGCAGCTTCGCCGATACCGCCAACCACTTGGCTGAAGCCACCGTCTACATAGGTGATCTCGGCGCTGACGCCCGCCGCCAGGTCGCTCAGCAGGAAGGCTGCCACATTGCCTACGTCTTCGATGGTCACATTGCGGCGGATCGGGCATTCGGCCGTGGCCTTGAGCATCTTGCCGAAGTCCTTGATGCCGCTGGCGGCCAGGGTCTTGATCGGGCCGGCGCTGATGCCGTTGACGCGGATACCTTTGGGGCCGACCGATTCGGCCAGGTAGCGCACGCTGGCTTCCAGCGAGGCCTTGGCCAGGCCCATGGTGTTGTAGTTGGGCAAGACGCGCAGCGCGCCTAGGTAGGTCAGGGTCAGCAGCGCCGACTTGTTGCTCAGGTAGGGCAGGGCGGCCTTGGCCATGGCCGGGAAGCTGTAGGCGCTGATGTCGTGCGCCACGCGGAAGCTCTCGCGGCTCAGGCCTTCGAGGAAGTCGCCGGTGATGGCTTCGCGCGGGGCAAAGCCGATGCTGTGGACGAAGCCGTCGAACTGCGGCCAGGTCTGGCCCAGGTCGGCAAACAGCTTGTCGATCTGCGCGTCGTCGCCCACGTCGCAATCGAAGATCAGCTTTGAATCAAAGTCGGCAGCAAACTCGGTGATGCGGTCCTTGAAACGCTCGCCCACGTAGCTGAAAGCCAGCTCGGCGCCCTGCGCGCGGCAGGCCTTGGCAATGCCGTAGGCGATGGAGCGGTTGCTCAGCACGCCAGTGATGAGTAGTTTTTTGCCGGTAAGAAAGCCCATTGAAAAGTCTCCAGAAAAGTATTGCAGAATTGTCGCATGCGATTTTTACTGGCTCTGGGGGGGGTGTTGTGCGCTGCATCGGTTGCGGCTGCGCCCGGCTATGCCTTGTGGGGCGAGCTGAAGTACGCGCCGGGTTTCACGCGTTTCGACTACGTCAACCCCGATGCGCCCAAGGGCGGCGAGCTGCGTGTGGTGAGCAATATTCGCATCTCCACCTTCGACAAATACAACCCTTTCACCATCAAAGGCAATGCTCCGGCCTATCTGAGTGAAATGCTGTTCGACTCGTTGCTGACGGGGCCAATGGACGAGAACGGCGCGGGCTACGGCCTGCTGGCCGAGGATGTGGCCGTGGCCGCCGATGGCCTGAGCGCCACCTTTGTGCTGCGCCGCGAGGCACGCTTCCACAACGGTGATCCGGTGCTGGCTTCTGACCTGAAATTCGTCTTCGATACCTTGATGGGGCCCTATACCTCGCCCGCCTACAAGACGGTGCTGGAAGACGTCGCCGGCATCGATGTGCTGGACACCCGCACCGTGCGCTACCGCTTCAAGAAGCCGAACCGCGAGCTGCCGTTGACGGTAGGCGGCCTGCCGGTGTTCAGCCATAAATGGGGCATGGAGAATGGCGAGGCCAAGCGCTTCGACGAGGTGGTGACGGACATTCCCATCGGTAGCGGCCCCTACCGCATCGGTCCGGTCAACTTCGGCAAAGACATTACCTATGTGCGCGACCCGAACTACTGGGCACGCGACCTGAATGTGAAGCGCGGCACCGAGAACTTTGACCGTGTCAACGTGAAGATCTACAAGGACAACACGGCCCAGCTAGAGGCCTTGAAGGCCGGCGAGTTCGACCTGATGCGCTTCTTCTCGGCAGGCGACTGGGCGCGCCGTGTGACCGGTAAGCGCTTTGACTCTGGCGAGCTGGTTAAGGGAGAGTTCCAGCACCGGCTGCCATCGGGTTTCCAGAGCTACGTAATCAACCTGCGCCGTGACAAGTTCCAGGACGCTCGGGTGCGCGAGGCGCTGGGCCTGGCGATGGACTACGAGTGGATGAACCGGCAGATGTTCTACGGCGCCTACCAGCGTGTGGTGGGCTTGTTCGGCAACACCGACTGCCAGGCCACCGGCCTGCCCAGCCCGCAAGAGCTGGCCCTGATGGAGCCGCTGCGCAAGAACATCCCGGCAGCCGCCTTCGGCCCCATGGCGCTGCCGCCGCACACCGACGGCGACTCGTCGCTGCGCGCCAATCTGCGCCGTGCCCAGGCCTTGCTGCAGCAGGCCGGCTGGACGGTGCGTGACGGCGCGTTGCGCAATGCCAAGGGTGAGCCCATGGTGATCGAATACCTGGACAGCAAGGAGAGCGGTGCCCGCGTGGTCAGCCCCTGGGCGCGCAATCTGGAGAAGCTGGGCATCCAGCTCAACTACCGGCCGGTGGACTTTGCGCTGTACCAGCAGCGGCTGAGCAAGTTTGAGTTTGAGATCATGTCCATCGCCTACCCGGGCACTAACAGCCCCGGCCAGGAGTTTGCCGATATGTTTGGCAGCAAGGCGGCGGATGTGGAGGATTCTGGCAACTACATGGGGCTGAAGAACCCGGCGGTAGACGCCCTGATCGCGCGCATGACGGCCGCCAAGACCAAGGACGAGCTGCTGCCCGCCTGCCGCGCGCTGGAGCGCGTCATCAGCCACAGCCATGTGCTGATTCCGCAGTGGACGGCCAGCACCCACCGCATGGCCTACAACGCCTGGCGTCTGGCGCGGCCGGCCCAGGTGCCACCGTATTCTCCTGGCGAAGGCTGGGCCATCCACACCTGGTGGGCGCAGCCTGCCCGTACGAGCAAATAAACCATGCTGGCCTATATCCTGAAACGCCTGCTGCTGATGGTGCCCACCTTGCTGGGGGTACTGCTCATCACCTTTGTGGTGGTGCAGTTTGTGCCCGGCGGGCCTGTAGAGCAATACATGGCAGAGGCCAAGGCCGGCGCGGGCGGCAGCGGGGCGGAGGGCGGCGGTTTCAGCTACCGCGGTGCGCAGGGCGTGGACCCCAAGCGGGTCGAGCAGATCAAAGCGCTGTACGGTTTCGACAAGCCTGCGCACGAGCGCTTTTTCCAGATGCTCGGGCAGTTTGCGCGCTTCGACCTGGGCAAGAGCTTTTTCCAGAACAAGGCGGTGTCCCAGCTGGTGCGCGAGAAGCTGCCGGTGTCCATCAGCCTGGGCCTGTGGACCTTTTTTCTCAGCTACCTGATCGCCGTGCCGCTGGGTGTTGCCAAGGCGGTGCGGGCCGGCTCCACGTTCGACCTGGTCACTACCTTGCTGGTGCTGGTGGGCTATGCGATTCCCGGATTTGTGCTGGGCGTGGTGCTGCTGGTGGTGTTTGGCGGGCAGCTGCAGTGGTTTCCGCTGCGCGGGCTCACCTCCAGCAATTTTGACGAGCTGAGCTGGGGCGCGAAGATCGTCGACTACCTTTGGCACATCGCTTTGCCCATTACCGCCATGGTGCTGGGCAGCTTTGCTGTCACCGCCATCCTGACCAAGAACGCTTTCCTGGAAGAAATCCGCAAGCAGTATGTGCTGACGGCCCGCGCTAAAGGCCTATCTGAGCGGCAGGTGCTGTGGAAGCACGTGTTTCGCAATGCGCTGATCCCCATCGTCACCGGCTTTCCGGCGGCGTTTATCGGCGCGTTCTTCACCGGCTCGCTGCTGATCGAAACCCTGTTTTCGCTCGACGGCCTGGGCTTGCTGAGCTACGAGAGCGTGATCCGCCGCGACTACCCGGTAGTGCTGGGCACGCTGTATTTGTTTACCTTGATCGGCTTGGTCACCAAGCTGATTTCCGATCTTTGCTACGTCTGGGTGGACCCACGTGTCAAGTTTGACTAACGCCCCCGGCGTATCTATCTCACCCAGCCCGGGCCGCCGTGCCTGGCAGCGTTTCAAGCGCAATCGCCTCGGCTACTGGAGCCTGGTGATTTTCTGCGTGCTGGTGGTGCTGAGCCTGCTGGCCGAGGTGCTGAGCAACGACCGCCCGCTGGTCTTGCGCTACAACGGCCAAACCTATTTCCCGCTGGTCAAGGACTACTCGGAAAAAACCTTTGGCGGTGATTTCGAAACCGCCACCGATTACCTGGACCCCTTCATCCAGGCGCAACTGGCCAAAGACGGCAACTGGGCCATCTACCCGCCTAACCCCTATGGCCCTAAGACGCTGAACTACTTTGCCAAGTACCCGAATCCGTCCGGCCCGTCGCGCGACAACCTGCTGGGCACCGACGACCGCGGCCGCGATTTGCTGGCACAGCTGGTGTACGGTTTTCGGGTCAGCGTGCTGTTTGCGTTGGCGCTCACGGCGGTGGGCACGCTGCTGGGCATTTTGACCGGGGCGGTGCAGGGTTTTTTCGGCGGCAAGATCGACCTGGCGTTCCAGCGTTTCATCGAAATCTGGGGCTCCATGCCCGAGCTGTATTTGCTGATCATCTTCAGCGCCATCTTTGCGCCCAGCATCAGCCTGCTGCTGGCCTTGTTGAGCCTGTTCGGCTGGATGGGTCTGAGCGACTATGTGCGCGCCGAGTTTCTGCGCAACCGGCAGATGGACTACGTAAAAGCCGCGCGCGCCCTGGGCGTAGGCAATGCGCAGATCATCTGGCGGCACATCCTGCCGAACAGTCTGACGCCGGTGGTTACCTTTTTGCCGTTCCGCATGAGTGCGGCGATCCTAGCGCTGACTTCGCTCGACTTTCTGGGTCTGGGCGTGCCGCCGGGCACGCCGTCGCTGGGTGAGTTGCTGAGCCAAGGCAAGGCGAACATTGACGCCTGGTGGATTTCGCTGTCCACCTTTGCGGTGCTGGCCATCACACTGCTATTGCTGACCTTCATGGGCGACGCGCTGCGCGACGCGCTGGATCCTCGGAAGGTGCAGGCATGAGTTTGCTTGACGTACAGGGTTTGACGGTCGGCTTCGGCGGCAAGCCGGTGGTGGATGGCATCAGCTTCCAGATCCGGCCAGGCGAGAAGTTCGCACTGGTAGGGGAGTCGGGCTCGGGCAAGACCATCTCGGCACTGAGCCTGCTGCGCCTGGTGGCCGATGCCCAGACGACCGGCAAAGCGATGTTCGGCGGGCAGGATCTGTTGGCGCTGACTGAGCATCAACTGCGCGGCATCCGCGGCCAGGACATTGCCATGATCTTCCAGGAGCCGATGACGGCGTTGAACCCGCTGTTCACCATCGGCCGACAGATCGCCGAGGTTTTTGAACTAAAACAGGGGTTGACGCAGCAACAGTCTGCGCAAGCAGCTATTGAAATACTAGCGAGCACCGGCATCACCGAGCCCGCACGCCGCGCCAACAGCTATCCGCACCAACTGAGCGGCGGCCAGCGCCAGCGCGCCATGATCGCCATGGCCCTGGCTTGCAAGCCTAAGCTGCTGCTGGCCGACGAGCCCACCACCGCGCTGGATGTGACGGTTCGCAGCCAGATCTTGGCCCTGCTGTCTGATTTGCAGCGCCAGCACGGCATGGCGGTCTTGCTGATCACGCACGACCTGCATCTGGTGCGCCGCTTTGCCGACCGCGTGGCGGTAATGGAAAACGGCCGTATTGTTGAAACCGGCCCGGTGGCCACGGTATTCGGCGATCCACAGCACGCCTACACCCGGAAGCTGATCGACAGCAAGCCGGTGCGCGATGTGGTGGCCGAGCACACCGATGCGCCTTTGCTGCAGGCCCATGGCTTGCGCGTCGCCTACCCGACGGCGCAGCCGGGCATCAAAGGCTGGTTCCAAAAAAGTGAGTTCGTGGCCCTGCAAGACGCCAGTTTTTCTATTCCCCCTGGCCAGACGCTGGGTGTGGTGGGGGAGTCGGGCTCGGGCAAATCCACCCTGGCTCTGGCGGTGCTGGGCCTGCAGGCCTATAGCGGCGCGGTGCAGCTGGGCGGCCAGACCTGGAGCCGAGACGTTGCCAAGAACAAATCCCTGCGGGCGGCGGTACAGGTGGTGTTCCAGGACCCGTTTTCGTCGCTGTCGCCGCGCATGACGGTGGAGGAGATCGTTGGTGAAGGTCTGCTGGTACACGCGCCGCAGCACGGCCCGTCCGAACGCCAGCGCCAGGTGATACAGGCGCTGCTGGACGTCGGCATGTCGGAGCAGCAGTTTCCCGGGCTGTTGCAGCGCTACCCCCATGCTTTCTCGGGCGGCCAGCGCCAGCGGCTGGCGATCGCCCGGGCTCTGATCGTGCAGCCACAGCTGCTGGTGCTGGACGAACCAACCAGCGCGCTGGACGTAACGATACAGAAACAGGTTTTGCAGCTATTACAGCGCCTGCAGCGCGAGCGTGGCCTGGCTTATTTGCTGATCACCCATGATATGGAGGTGGTGCGCGCTATGGCCCACCAGGTGCTGGTGGTGCAAAACGGTGAAATCGTGGAGTCCGGCCCGGTGCATGCGGTGTTGGACTCGCCCCAGCATGCCTATACCCGCACTTTGGTCTCGGCCAGTGCGTGAAGCGCGCCGTCTATTGGTCGCAACACTGCGATGTTTCCGGGCCGGGCGCGTTTTGCGTCCCGCTTCGGGCTAAATCGTCAAGCCGTCACCGTAAAAGCCCTTACAAATCAGTGCAATAAGCCCATTTCTGGGCTAGAATAAGAGCTCACGACCAAACGGGCGGGTAATTACCGCCCGTTTTTTTTGGTCGATTGTTTTTAACACGCTCTAAAAGAGGCTGTTTTTTCAGGCTTTTGGGGCAATTGCACACTCTCATATCACACGTGGCGTTACAAGAAATCGTTGAACAAACCGTAACCGGATTCGGTTATGACCTCGTAGAGATCGACCGCTCTGCCGGTGGTTTGCTGCGCATCACGATCGACCACCCTTGGGTCGCAGGTACTCCTGAGCAATTCATCAACGTCGAAGACTGCGAAAAAGTCACCCGCCAGCTGCAGTTTGCGCTGGAAGTGGACGGAGTGGAATACAAGCGGCTGGAAGTGTCATCGCCGGGTATCGATCGCCCGTTGCGGAACAAGAATGATTTTGAGCGTTTTGTGGGTTACGTCATCGACGTGAACCTCAAGGCGGCGATTGGCGTTGCCGCAGAAGGCAAGGTCAACGCCAACCGGAAGAAATTTCGCGGCACGCTGGAAGCGGTTGCTGCTGTGGATGGTGCTGCGCCGAGCTGGCAAATCGTCTGGAGCGACGAGCCCGAGGCCAAGCCCGGTGTGCGCGTCAGCAAGAAGCGCGTTCCAGCACCGTTGCAGGCCATGGGTTTCACCTTGGATGAGATCCGTGATGCCCGGCTGGCCCCTATCGTTAGTTTCAATGGTCGCAACGCAAAAGACACGGGTGTTGCGCAAGAGTGATGGTCCGGTGTGATGGCTGCGTAAGCACAGTTCGGCGGGTTTGATTTTTTTGGTTTAAGTGTTCAGGAGATTCGTGACATGAATCGCGAAATGTTGATGTTGGTGGATGCCATTTCACGTGAGAAGAACGTGGAGCGGGATGTCGTATTTGGCGCCGTGGAGTCGGCTTTGGCGCAAGCCACAAAGAAGCTGTACCAGGGCGAGGTGGATATCCGCGTCGCTTTGGATCGTGATAGCGGCAACTACGAAACCTTCCGCCGTTGGCTGGTGGTGCCAGACTCTGCCGGCTTGCAAAACCCCGAGGCAGAAGAGCTGGTGTCGGACGTGCGCGACGACATTCCTGACATCGAAGAAGGCGACTACATCGAAAAACCGATCGAGTCGCTGCCGATTGGCCGGATTGGCGCGATGGCCGCCAAGCAGGTCATTCTGCAAAAAATCCGCGACGCTGAACGCGAAATGCTGCTCAACGACTTCATGAGCCGCGGCGACAAGATTTTTGTCGGCACCGTCAAGCGCATGGACAAGGGCGACATCATTGTCGAGAGCGGCCGTGTCGAGGGCCGTCTGCGCCGCAACGAGATGATCCCCAAGGAAAATCTGCGTACCGGTGACCGCGTCCGCGCCATGATCATGGAAGTGGACCTGACCCTGCGCGGCGCACCCATCATTCTGTCGCGCAGCTCGCCTGCCTACATGGTTGAACTGTTCCGCCAGGAAGTGCCAGAAATCGAACAAGGCCTGCTGGAGATCAAATCCTGCGCCCGTGACCCTGGTTCGCGCGCCAAGATCGCAGTACTGTCGCACGACAAGCGCGTCGATCCAATCGGCACCTGCGTCGGCGTGCGTGGCACCCGTGTCAACGGCGTGACCAATGAGCTGGCTGGCGAACGCGTCGACATCGTGCTGTGGAGCGAAGACCCGGCCCAGTTCGTCATTGGCGCCCTGGCTCCGGCCAACGTCAGCTCAATCGTGGTGGACGAAGAGCGCCATGCGATGGACGTGGTGGTAGATGAAGAAAACCTGGCGATCGCGATCGGCCGCGGCGGACAAAACGTGCGCCTGGCCGCCGAATTGACCGGCTGGAAGATCAACATCATGGACGCCGCCGAGTCTGCCCAGAAGCAGGCCACCGAAACCGGTTCCAGCCGCAAGCTGTTCATGGAAAAGCTCGATGTCGACGAAGAAATGGCCGACATCCTGATCCACGAAGGCTTTACCAGCCTGGAAGAAATCGCCTACGTTCCGCTGCAGGAAATGTTGGAAATCGAAAGCTTCGACGAGGAAACCGTCCACGAGTTGCGTTCGCGTGCCAAAGACGTGCTGCTGACCATGGAAATTGCCCTGGAAGAAGACGCTGAAGCGGCCGAGCCGGTCTCGCAAGACCTGAACGACCTTGAAGGTCTGACCCCTGAATTGATCGCCAAGCTCCAAGCCGGCGGCATCCACACACGCGACGATCTGGCCGACTTGGCTGGTGATGAGCTCTCCGAAATTACCGGCCAGTCTGAGGACGAGGCCACGACCTTGATCATGAAAGCGCGCGCACATTGGTTTACCAATGACGCCGCTTCTCAAGAGTAATGGTCATGAAAGGTCACACAATACATGTCCACT
>CAUPON010000049.1:0-12488 GCA_963513025.1 uncultured Albidiferax sp. | reverse complement strand
TGCCTTGGCGCTTGAGGTGGTGGATTTGGTATCGTTCTTCTTGGGTCAAGTGCGTATAGGTCATGGTGCAACGTTTGGGACTGGCCGGTCACAACAGTGCATCCTATGCAATCTTGGCCCAACCCGTTTGGAAAACGTTGCTCTTCGTACTTGAATCTGCCACTAGATATTTTTAGTTTCATTTCGATAGCAACCGACCTCCACTTCAGACGGCCGCCACGGCAGTGCTGCGCTGGCCTTGCACCGACACCGGCAGCTCGCCCTGCACGGTGACGCGGCGCACCACGCGGTGCCGGGTGCCGTAGTCGTTGACGGCGTAATGCTGCGTCGCACGGTTGTCCCAGATAGCCACATCGCCCTCGGCCCAGTGCCAGCGCACGGTGTTTTCCAGCCGCGTGATGTGGTGCTGGAATATCTCGAACAGGCGCTGCGAATCGTGCGTGTTGTAGCCCTCGAAGCGCTTCAGAAAATGTCCGGCGACCAGGCTGCGCTCGCCGGTTTCCGGGTGCACATGCACCAGCGGATGCCGCGCCTCGATGAGGCGCGAGGTGAACACTTCGCGGTACTGCTTTGTGCCGTGCGCATCCGGCTCGACGCGCGTAGCGGCGTAGTCGTAGTCATTGCCGTGGATGGCCCACAGCGTGTCGGCCAGGGTCTTCAGCTCGGCCGGCAGCTCGTTATAGGCCTCGGCGGTATTCGACCAGACGGTGTCGCCGCCCTGTTGTGGAATCGTCAGCGCGCGCAGCACCGACACCTTCGGGTAAGCCGCCTCGAAGGTTACGTCGGTATGCCAGGAATTGGCCCGGCCGCCGTGGTTCGAGTCCAGCTCCAGGATCTCGGTGCCGTCACGCGAGGGCACGGTGGGATGCGGGACGATGCTGCCCCAGCGCCCGGCAAACAGCTGGTGCTCGGCATCGTTCAGATGCTGCTGGCCTCGGAAGAACAGCACCTTGTGCTGCAGCAGCGCCTGGTGGATGGCGGCAAAGGTTTCGGGCGCCAGCTGGCCCGACAGGCGCACGCCCTGCACTTTGGCGCCAATCCGCCCCGCCAGGGGGTGGATGTCGAGTGCGGGAACGACTTCAGCGTGGGGAGCGTTGAGAACAGCAGACATGCAATTTCCTTTGGAGTGACGGTGGTTGAGAAAACACCCGCCCATGCTAGGAAGCGCGGCCCGGAAACCGAAGCACGAAATCCGCATGTGCATCTGCGCTGCACAGATGCGCATAAGCATGGTCGGTTTCCTTCGTTTGTCGCCACGCTCTGCCGGCCTACGCTGCGGCTCCAAGACCAACTTCCGAGGGAAATGCATGCGAACCGTTTTCAAGCTATTCAGCGCCATGGCCGTAGCCTTTGGGCTGTCAGCCCAGGCCCTGGCACAAGAGCCCCTGGAGTTAACCGACATCCGCTACCAGGGCTCGGCCGGCCAGGTGGTGTGGATCGAGCTGGCCGAACGCCTGGGCTACCTGGCGCCGCTGAAAGCCAAGTGGGTGGGCAACACAATTAGCGGCCCGCAGGATGTGCAGGCCGTGGTCACTGGCGACATCGACATCGGCAGCGCCTTCAACGGCGCGCTGGTCAAGCTGCTGGCCAAGAAGGCGCCTGTGAAAGCCGTGCTGGGCTACTACGGTGTGGACGAGAACACCTGGACCGGCTACTACGTCAAGACCGACAGCCCGATCAAGACCGCCCGCGACCTGCTAGGCAAGAAGGTGGCCATGAACACCCTGGGCGCACACCATGAATTCATGGTGCGTGAATACCTGGAACGCAACAAGATCAGCGACGACGAGGCCAAGCAGGTCACGCTAGTGATCACGCCACCGGTGACCGGCGAGCAGGCGCTGCGGCAAAACCATGTGGATGTGACCACGCTGGGCGGCATTCTGCGCGACAAGGCGCTGGAGCGTGGCGGCATCCGCCCGCTGTTCACCGACCAGGAGCTGTTCGGCAACTTCACCGCCGGCTCGCTGGTGATGCGCAACAAGTTCCTGGAGCAAAACCCCAAGGCTTCCAAGCACCTGGTCAGCGCGCTGGCCCGCTCCATCGAATGGGCGCGCAAGACGCCACCGGCCGAAGTGCGCGCCACCTTCGAGAAGATCATCAAGGCCCGCGGCCGCGCCGAAAGCGCCGACGCCATCCAATACTGGAAGAGCACCGGCGTGCCGTCCATCGGCGGCGTGGTGCAAGACAAGGAGCTGCAGGTCTGGATCGACTGGCTGGTGAAGGAAGAAGTCATCAAGCCCGGACAGATCAAGCCCTCAGACTTGTACACCAATGCCTACAACCCCTACGCCGCCGGCGCCAAGGTAGCCGCCAAATGAGCGCCGGCAATATCCGCTTTGAGCATGTGCGCAAAGAGTTCACGGTGCGCGCCGACGACGGCGGCCCCGAGCAGCGTTTTGTGGCCCTGGACGATGTTTCGCTGGAGGTACGCGCTGGTGAATTCCTGGTGCTGGTGGGACCTAGCGGCTGCGGCAAGTCCACTCTGCTGGACCTGCTGGCCGGCCTGACCCCGCCCACCAGCGGCCGAGTGCTGCTGGACGGCAAAGCCATCACCGGCCCGGCGCGCGACCGCGGCGTGGTGTTCCAGCAGTACGCGCTGTTCCCCTGGCTGACCGCGCTGGACAACATGGCCTTTGGCCTGGAGATCGCCGGCGTGGGCCTGCGCGAACGCCGCGCCAAGGCCGCCAGTTATCTGGACCTGGTGGGCCTGAGCGCGTTTGCCAACCGCTATCCGCACGAGCTGTCGGGCGGCATGAAGCAGCGTGTAGCGATTGCCCGCAGCCTGGCCTACGAACCCCAGGTGCTGCTGATGGACGAACCCTTTGCCGCGCTGGATGCGCAGACGCGCGAAACCCTGCAGGAGGAATTGGTCGACATCTGGCAACGCACAGGCAAGACCATTGTGTTCATTACCCACGGCATCGACGAAGCGGTGGTGCTGGGCCAGCGCGTGGCGGTGATGACCTCGCGCCCGGGCCGCATCAAGCAGATCGTCGACATCCCCGACACGCTGCGCGCCAGCACGCAAGACGTGCGCTCGCTGCCACTGTTTGGCGAACTGCGCCACAAAATCTGGTCGCTGCTGCACGACGAAGTGGCAGCGGCACGACAGCAACGGCGCGCCCGCATCGCCGCCCTTCCCGAAGTAAAGGAAAGCCTCCATGTCTGAACTCAGCCTCACCGCCGGCCCCCCGCCGCTGGCCCTGCCCCAGGTACCGCGCTGGGCGCGCCTTTACCGCATTTACCAGCACATCCGCAGCGCGCTATGGCGCTCGGCCCTGATCCTGGCGCTGGCCCTGCTGTGGGAATTGGCGCCTCGCCTGGCGCTGACCGATTCCACCTTTCTGCCACCGCTAAGCGAGGTGCTGGCCGCCGGCTGGGCCCTGGCCCTGAACGGCCAGCTCTGGCAGCATGCCTCGGCCAGCCTGGCGCGGGCTATGGGCGGCTTTGCGCTGGCAACCCTGTACGCCGTGCCGCTGGGACTGGCGATAGGCTGGTACCGCCGACTGGGCCAGTTTGTGAACCCCATGATCGAGCTGCTGCGCAATACCGCACCGCTGGCCCTGCTGCCGGTGTTCATCCTGCTGCTGGGCATAGGCGAGGTGTCCAAGGTGGCGATGGTGGTCTACGCCTGCTCCTGGCCTCTGCTGCTGAACACCATCTCGGCCGTCAAGCAGGTCGACCCGCTGCTGATCAAGTCGGCGCGCACCATGGGCGCCAGCCCGCGGCAGTTGTTTTTGAAAGTGATCCTGCCGGCCTCCGTGCCGACGATCTTTGTCGGTATCCGCCTGGCTAGTGCCACCGCCATCCTGGTGCTGGTGGCCGCCGAAATGGTCGGCGCCAAGTCGGGTCTGGGCTTCTTGATCATCTACGCGCAGTACAGTTTTTTGATCCCCGACATGTACTTCGGGATCATCGCCATTACCGCCATCGGCGTGGCCTGGAACTTCGGACTTGAGCTGCTGGAGCGGCGCCTCACCGCCTGGAAACCCTCGCCCCTGAACGCCTGACTCTCTATTTCTGGAAAGCACACGCATGACACAACGCAAACTGCGCCTGGGCGCCTTCATCATGGCCACCGGCCACCACATCGCCGCCTGGCGGCACCCGGGCGCGCAGATCGATTCGGGCGTCAACATCGACCACTACATCGCGGTCGCCCAAACCGCCGAGCGCGGCCTGTTCGACCAGGTGTTTGTGGCCGACACACCCGGCCTGCGCTTTGAGGGCAATGACGAAGCCTTCAGTCGCCAGGGCCGGGTGTCGTACTTCGAGCCGGTGACATTGTGGGCCGCGCTGTCGGCCGTGACCAAGCACATCGGCTTTGTCGCAACCGCCTCCACCACCTACGAAGACCCGTTTCTGCTGGCGCGCAAATTCGCCTCGCTGGACCATATCAGCAAGGGCCGCGCGGCCTGGAACGTGGTGACCACCAGCGCCGAGAACGTCTACGGCAACTTCGGCCAGGACAAACACCCCGAGCCCGAAGTCCGCTATGAAAAAGCCCAGGAATTTGTCGACGTGGTGAAGGGCCTGTGGGATAGCTTCGAAGACGATGCCTTCGCCCGCGACCCGGCATCCGGCGTGTACTTTGACCCGGCCAAACTGCACCCGCTGAACCATGTGGGCAAGCACCTCAAGGTTGCCGGCCCGCTAAACCTTGAACGCTCGCCCCAGGGCTACCCGGTGATCGTGCAGGCCGGCTCATCCGAGCCCGGCAAGGAGCTGGCCGCCGCCACGGCCGAGGCCATCTTCACCGCCTGGACCAGCCTGGCCGAAGCCCAGGCCTTCTACAGCGACGTGAAAGGCCGGCTCGCCAAATACGGCCGGCGTCCCGACCAACTACTGGTGCTGCCCGGCATCTCGCCGGTGGTGGGCCGCACCCAGGCCGAGGCCGAGGCCAAATGGGCCGAGCTGCAAAAGCGGATCCACCCCTCGGTCGGGCTGAATACGTTGGAGCCGTTCTGGCCTGGCGAAGATCTATCGAAGTGGGACCTGGACGCCCCGCCGCCGTATATTCCGCAGCCACCGCTGGGCCGCAACAGCCGCGCCCATGTGGTACTGGAGCTGGCCCGGCGCGACAAGCTCACCGTGCGCCAGCTCTACGAATACCTGGCCGGCGCGCGCGGCCACTGGGTGGTGGTGGGCACGCCTGAACACATTGCCGACCAGATGCAAAGCTGGTTTGAAAACGGTGCGACCGATGGCTTCAACGTGATGCCGCCGGTGCTGCCCGAGTCGCTGGACGACTTTGTCGACCTGGTGATTCCCGAGCTGCAGCGCCGTGGCCTGTTCCGCACCGAGTACGAGGGCAAAACCCTGCGTGAGAACCTGGGGCTGGAGCGGCCGGCCAACCAGTTCAGCGTACAAGCGCGCAAAGCTGCCTGAGGTTGAGTACTATCAAATAGATAGCTGCTAGCGCACATCGAACCTGCGCTAGCGGCACTTTTTGCTCAAATTTCCCAGTGTCCGCCCGTGAGGTGTGTTATCGACCAATAGGCCTCGAAGTCGGCCGCAGCCAGCGGATACGAGAACAGGTAGCCCTGCGCGTAATCGCAGCCGGCGGCGGTCAGCAGGTCACGCTGCTGGGTGGTTTCCACGCCTTCGGCCACCACCTTCATGCCCAGTGCATGGGCCATCACGATGATGGCCTTGCACAAGGCCAGGTCGGTTGCCCCCGGAACCAGATGGCGCACAAACGACTGGTCGATCTTCAAATAATCAATGTCGAATTTCTGCAAATACGAGAGCGAGGAATAGCCGGTGCCAAAGTCGTCCAGCGATACCTGGATGCCGGCACCACCCAGCGCCAGCAGATGGTCGGTCACGCGGGTACTGGTGTCCAGCAGCAGGCCTTCGGTGATCTCGACCACCATGCATGCGCCGGGCAATCCCATAGCCTGTAGCCGGCTGGCCCAGGGCTGCAAGCCATGGCCATCGTGGTGAAACTGCGCAGGCGATTTGTTCACGCTGATCTGGAAATCCGGGTGCAGGTTCTGGCGCCAGGTCTGCACCTGGCGCACCGCTTGCTGAAACACCCATTCGCCAATATCCACAATCAGCCCGCTGGACTCGGCAATCGGGATGAAATGCGCGGGGCTGACGAGGCCACGCGTGGGGTGCTGCCAGCGGATCAAGGCCTCGGCCTTGTGCACGGAGCCGGTGGCCAGCTCGACAATCGGCTGGTAAACCAGCCGGAACTGCTGGTCCTGCAAGCCGGCGCGCAGGTCATGCGCTAGCCGGGCCCGGGTTTGCGCGGCCTCCTGCAACGCCGGAGTGAAGAAGCTGAAGCGGTTGCGCCCCGCGCCCTTGGCCACATACAAGGCCTGGTCGGCATTCTTGAACAGGCTTTCGATATCCTGGGCATCGATCGGGTACAGGGTGATGCCTATGCTGGCCGACACAAAAGCCTGCTCATTGCCCAGCTGGAACACTGCCTCCATGGCCCGCAGGATTTTCTGCAGGGTAGGTTCCAGGCGGTTGCCTTCATTCACCTCGGTGAGGATCACGGTGAATTCGTCGCCGCCCATGCGGGCACGGTATCGGCCTCGCGCACGCAGTGCTGGATGCGCCGGGCGGCCTCCTGCAGCAACAGGTCGCCGCTGTCATGGCCCAGGGTGTCGTTGACTTCCTTGAAGTGGTCCAGGTCGATGAACAGAATGGCCAGTTGCTGCACATCGCGTTTGCAGCGCTTGATCTCCTGCTCCAGTCGGTCGCGCAGCATGCGCCGGTTCGGCAGGCCGGTCAGGGTGTCGAAGAACGCCTGCTGGCGAATCAGCACCTCGGATGCCTTACGCTCGGTGATGTCAGTGTGGGTGCCTATCATGCGAGCCGGCCGGCCCTGCGCATCGCGGCTGATGACCATGCCCCGGCTCAGCACCCATTTCCAGCTGCCGTCCTTGCAGCGCACGCGGTGCTCGTTGGAATAGATGGAAGTAAGGCCACTGAAGTGGGCGTTGCGGTCGCGCTCCATCTGCGCCAGGTCGTCGGGGTGGGTACGCTTGTCCAGCTCGGTGGGCAGGTCGGGTATTTCGCCCTCCTGGAAACCATACATCTCGACCAGGCGCTTGGATAAATACTCGACCCCGCTCTGGATATGCCAGTCCCACACGCCGTCGCCGGTGCTCTCCAGCGCCAGCCGCCAGCGGTCTTCGGTTTCCTGCACCGCCATCTGGGCCTGTTTGCGTTCGGTGATGTTCTGCATCACCCCGATGCGCGACACCAGCTTGCCGTTCGCCCGCACCGAGGTACCCGTCACATACACCCAGATGGTGTTGCCGCGGAAGGTCACGGCCTCCAGCTCGATGCCGACAGTCAGGTCCGTATCAAACGCCAGCGCGCGGGCGTGGACCTTCTCCATGGAAGCCGGTGTAAACACCCGCTCGGCCGACTCCATGGCGGTGCTGGGCGTGTATTCCTCGGGCGAGGTCTGCAAGATGCGGTAGACGCCCTCGGTCCAGTAGACACGGTCGGTGGCGACATCCACCTCCCAGGCACCCACCTGGGCCTGGGACTGCATGGCGGTCAGCAGCATATCCAGGCGCTTGCGCGCCGCCTGGGCCTGCACGTAGTCGGATACATCGGCAAAGGTTCGCACCATGCCGCCATCCGGCAGCATCTGGCTTTTGACTTCCAGGGTCCGTCCATCCGGGGTGTCGCGCAAAAAATGCGCGGGCAGCGGGGTTTTGCCGCCGGTCAGCACATAGTCGCGGGCATGCTCGTCCACCAGCTGCGCCTGCGGTCCGAAATCGCCGCGCTTGAACTGAAAGCTGTTGATCCGCAGCAGCGATGGGCGCTCGGCCAAAAAGCTCTCGGGCATGTCCAAGATCTCGCAGACCCGCTGGTTGAACGAGATCAGGGACATCTCTGCGTTAAACACAAAAATACCTTGGCTGATGCTTGCGGTGGTGGTCTGCAGCAACCGGGTCTGCTCCTGCAGCTGGGCGTTCAGTTCGCGCAATTCCGCCTCGGCCTGCTTGCGCGCGCTGATGTCGGTGTGCGTGCCTAACAGCCGCAGCGGCCTGCCCTCGGCATCCCGGCTGACGATGGTGCCGTACGACATGATCCAGACCCAGTGGCCGTTCTTGTGGCGCATGCGCAGATCGGCAATGTAGTCCGGCTCCAAGCCGGCCAGGTAAGCCGTCACAGCCGCCTGCAGGGGCACAATATCGTCGGGATGCACCATGCGGATGAACTCCGCATAGCCGCCCACCAGCTCACCGCCGCCGTAGCCCAGCATTTCCTCCCAACGCTGGGAATGGGTCTGGATGTTGCGCACCAGATCCCATTCCCACACGCCGACACCCGAAGCCTCCAGCGCCACCTTCCAAGGGTTGTCTTCGACACTTTGCTCTGGCGCACGGATCCAGTCCTGCGGGGCGGGCGAGGCTGAAGGTTCAAAGCGGTCTGTCACGGGCGATGGGGCGAATGTTTAAGCCGGATTCTAAAACCTTGGCGCCAATCGGAACCCAGCCACTGAAATCGACATTTCGAGCAAGTTCAAACCCTCGTAAAGCTCAGTTTTTTCAGAAGTATGAATCCCCATTTATCTGCTTTTTCAAACAGTTAAATACCCCTAGTATCGTCGGCGTATCAACTCTTTCTCGTTGGAGAAACCCATGAAAAAATTGCTTTCCCTGCTTGCCGTGGTCCTGACCATCGGCATGTCGACTGTTGCGATGGATGCCGAAGCGGCCAAGCGCATGGGCTCCGGTAAATCCGTGGGCATGCAGCGCCAGGCCACGACAGACAAGACCCCCACGGCGACTCCAGCACAAACGCCTGCGGCCAACACCGCAGCCGCTGCGCCCGGCGCTGCAGCAGCTGCTGCCGCAGCACCCGCCAAACGCTCCTGGATGGGCCCGCTGGCCGGTATCGCGGCCGGCCTGGGCATCGCAGCCCTGGCTTCGCACCTGGGCTTGGGCGGCGAATTGGCTTCCATGCTGATGTTCGGCCTGCTGGCTGCCGCCGTCATGGTGGCGATCGGTTTTGTGATGCGCAAGCGCGCCGCCGCTCGCCAGCAGCAAGGCGACAACCGCGTGGGTGGCATGCAGTACGCCGCAGCCGGCGCTCCGGCTGACGTGCAACCCGCTGCACAAGCCTTCAAGACGGCCCTGCCCGGCTCGGTGATCGGCTCGTCCATCGGTTCGTCAATTGGTGGCAGCCTGCCGGCCGCCAAGGCGATTCCAGCGGACTTCGACACCACCGGTTTTGTGCGCAATGCCAAGGTCAACTTCATCCGCCTGCAGGCCGCCAATGACGCGGGCAATCTGGAAGACATCCGCCAGTTCACCACGCCGGAAATGTTTGCCCAGCTGAAGATGGATCTGAGCGAGCGCGGCACGGCAACGCAGCACACCGATGTGGTCAGCATCGACGGCGATGTGCTGGAAGTCGCCGAAGAAAACGGCCACTACGTCGTCAGCGTGCGCTTCACCGGTCTGATCCGCGAAGAGGCTGCGGCACCGTCCGAGTCGTTCGATGAAGTCTGGCATCTGACCAAGCCGCTGCAAGGCAATGGCGGCTGGGTGCTGTCGGGTATCCAGCAGATGTAAGCCTCCCCAACCGGGAAACCAAGGCCTCGGCACGCAAGTGCCGGGGCTTTTTTCATTTACAGCATCCCTGCACAATGGCGCCATGACTCCGACACCTACCCGCTACTGGCTGATGAAGTCCGAACCCGAGGAATGCTCTATTGACGACGCACTCGCTGCCCCGGGCGCCACCGTGCCCTGGACCGGCGTGCGCAACTACCAGGCCCGTAACTACATGCGCGACGGCATGCAGGTCGGCGATGGCGTGCTGTTCTACCACTCCAGCAGCAAAGAGACGGGCATTGCCGGCATCGCCCGCGTAGCCTCAAGCACGCGGGTGGACACCACCCAGTTTGACCCGGCCTCGCCCTATTTCGACCCCAAGTCCGCGCCCGACAAACCGCGCTGGCTGCTGCTGGACGTGCAAGCGCTGCGCAAGACGCGGGTACTCGGCCTGGCGGAAATGCGGGAGCAGCCTGCACTGGCCGAGATGCGGGTGCTGCAGCGCGGCAACCGCCTGTCCATCACGCCCGTGGAGCCCAGCGAGTGGGAGCTGATCACGCAGCGGCTGCTGGGCTAGCTATCGACAGCCTTGTCCGGCGCCCGGTACACCAGCACCTTCAGCGCGCGATCAATCGACACATCGGCAAACGCTGCCGGGTTGGCTACCCGTTCCACAAACACCAGCTCGGGCGCCAGTTCGCGCATCTGGTCTTGCAGAAAGGCCACGCCCAGCTCCGGCGCGTTCAGGCATAGCAGGGCATGGCCGCCATGCATCAGCAGATCGGGCAGGCGGCGCATCAGCCGGGCGTAGTCCTTGGTGGCGACGAAGCTGCCTTTCTGGTAGCTCGGCGGGTCGACGATGACCAGGTCGTAAGCGCCGCCGCGATTGATCTTGCCCCAGGTAGTGAAGATGTCGTGTGGCAGAAAGCTGGCGCCGCTGTCCAAGCCGTTGAGGCGGTGGTTCTGCTGGCCTATGCCGATCGCGCCCTGGCCCATGTCCACGTTCAGCACATGCTTGGCACCAGCCTGCAGCGCCACGACCGAGAACGCACAGGTGTAGGCGAACAGGTTCAGCACCCGGCAGTCTGCGCGGGCGGCCACGTGCGCGCGCACCCAGCGCCGGCCTTCAGCCATGTCGAGGAACAGGCCGTGGTTCTGGCCCTTGAGCACATGCACGCGGTAGCGAGCGCCCTGCTCCGTCACCACATGCGGGTCTGGCACCTCACCGGCCATCAGCCGGGTTTCGGTGCGGCCGTCAAAGCGGCACTGGTAAACCCAGTTCAGCGCCTGGTCCGGCGCCATCTGTTGCCAGCGTACGACCAAGGCGGAGCCGATGGCAGCCAGTTCATCATCTGCTGCAGGCTGGAAACTAGTCAGCAGCAGGACCGGCGGAAACGCATCCAGCGCCCAGTGCTCGCAGCCGGGATACAGGCCGCCGCGGCCATGGAACACACGCTGGGCATCGGTGGGCAGGTCCATCGCGGCGATGGCGTTCAGCAAGGCTTGCATCGGTGTAACACTCAAATATTTGAATAAAAAAGCCGCGCAGCCCTTGCGGAATATGCGCGGCCAGCTACTGAATAAGTAGCAGATAGATTTTAAGCCAGGCTTACCTCTGCGCTGGCGGCTAGTCCGTCAACCGGCCGTGCACCGAACAAACAGCGTGTGCGTGCAGGTAACGGCTCAGTGCAGCGCCCGCACCGCCCAACGCAGCTTTGCCGAGCTTGATCGCGGATTGCTGCGCTGCTCGTCATACGAGGCGCGAATCGGGTCGGCGGCCACGCTGCTGAAGGTACCGTTGCGCTCGCCAGTTTGAAAGCACTTTTTCACACGCCGGTCTTCCCCCGAGTGGAAGCTCAGAATCGCCACGCGCCCACCGGGCTTCAGGCAGGCGGGCAGGTTCAGCAACATGGTGTCCAGCACACCAAACTCGTCGTTCACCTCGATGCGCAGTGCCTGGAACGTGCGCTGCAACACTTTCTTGGTCTCGGCCAGGCGCTCTTCCGCCGGCATGCTGCGCTTGTACGCCAGTTCCATCGTCGCCCGCACCAGGTCGGCCAGCTGCACCGTGGTTTCCAGAAACTGGCCCTGCAGGGCCGCGGCCAAGGGCTGGGCGAAGGGCTCATCCGAGTTGTCTGTCAGCAGGTCGCGCAGCCGGTGCCGGGTGACGCACAGCAGCAGCTCGCTGGCCGACTGGCCGCTGCTAGGGTCCAGGCGTAAATCCAGCGGACCATCGGCCCGGAAGCTGAATCCCCGCGCCGGGTTGTCGATCTGCATGGACGACACGCCCAGGTCGGCCAACACAAAGTCAAAGCCACCACCCGCTTGCGGCAGCAAGGTCGCCAGTTCGCTGAAGTTGGCGCGGTGCACGATCAGTGTCTCTTCGCCAAAACCCAATGCACGCAGGCGCGCAGTGGTGCGAGGCAGTTCAATCGGATCGACATCCATGCCAAACATGCGCCCGCCGGGCTGCACCAGCGGCAGCATGGCCAGCGTGTGGCCACCAAAACCCAGGGTCAGATCCAAGCCGGTTTCGCCCGGCAAGGGTTTCAAGATGGCGAGGATTTCATCCACACAAATAGAGCGGTGCATGCCCGCAGGCGTTTGCCCGCGCTGCATCACCTTGTCCACCTCGGCCGCATGGCGCGTGGGGTCCAGCTCTTTGTACTTTTCTTCGAACTGGCGGGGATGGGTACCCGCGTAACGCACGCGGCGCTTGTGGGGAGGGGTGGCGTCTGTCATCGGCCATTATGCGGCCCGGCGCTGGCGGCAGTTGCAGAAGGCGCCTAGATCGCTCATTCAATTCAAATGGCAGATTCAAGTACGAAGTGCAACGTTTTCCAAACGGGTTGGGCCAAGAGTGCATAGGATGCACTGTTGTGACCGGCCAGTCCCAAACGTTGCACCATGACCTATACGCACTTGACCCAAGAAGAACGATACCAAATC
>CAUPON010000048.1:0-16415 GCA_963513025.1 uncultured Albidiferax sp. | reverse complement strand
GTCTGCGCTGACTACGGCAGGCGTAGCAGCCCTGAGCACCAGCCAGGTTGCGGCGATTGAGACGGTGGATGTGGCGGCCCTGAAGACCAGCCAGATCGCGGCTTTGACGACTGCCGGTACGGCAGCCTTGACGACCAACCAGATCGTTGCATTGACGACAGCGCAGGTTTCTTCGTTGACCACCTCTGGAGTGGCGGCATTGACGACCAACCAGGTCGCAGCCATCGAAACAGTGGATGTGGCTGCGTTGAAGACCAGCCAGGTTGCGGCTCTGAGTACGTCGGGTGTGGCTGCGTTGACGACCAGCCAGGTTCAGGCAGTCAGCACGGCGGGCATCGCAGCGTTGAAAACTGCACAAGTATCGGCGCTGACGACCAACCAGGTCGTGGCGTTGACGACAGCGCAGATAGCATCGTTGGCGACAGCCGCAATCGCCGCGCTGAGTACCAATCAAGTTGCGGCGATCGAAACGGTGGATATTGCGGCTCTCAGAACTTCGCAAATCCTCGCTTTGACAACCAACAACATCGTTGCGTTGACGACCAACCAGGTCCAGGCGCTTACGACGACGCAGGTTGAGGCGATGACGTCTACACAGATGGCCGCATTTACCACGGTGCAGTTTCCACATTTGACCTTGAGCACACCTATCATTCTTGATATGAATGGCGATGGGGTTAAGACGCTGGGCATCTCCTCCGGAGTCAAGTTCGATCTGTTTGCGGACGGAAACCAGGTCAACACGGGCTGGGTCAGTGGTGGCGATGGTCTGCTTGTGATGGACCGCAACCATGACGGACTGATCAATGATGGTTCCGAGCTGTTTGGTTCGTCCACGACTCTGGCCAGCGGCGCCAAAGCGAGCGACGGTTACGCTGCCTTGAGTGAACTGGATACCAACCACGACGGCGTGGTGAACAGTGACGATGCAGGCTTCGCGGATCTACGGGTCTGGATTGATGCGAACTCCGACGGTGTGAGCGCATCGGGCGAGGTCAAGACGCTGACGTCGCTGGGGATCACTAGTATCAGCACCCAGGCTACGGTCCAGATCAGCCAGGACAACGGCAACCTGGTCGGCTTGACGTCCAGCTACGAGACATCGGACGGAGCCACCCATGCGGCGGCCGATGTCTGGTTTGTTGCAGACAAGTCGAACTCTGACGCGCCTACGCTTACGGTGGACCAGGTGATTGCTGCTCTGAACCCGCCGGTGCAAACCATGGCGACTGTTGTGGGAACTGCGAAGGTGGCCGAAGCCATCCAGCCCACTTTGGCGGCGGATGCTGCACAGCCCGCCAGCGCAACAACTGCGGTTCAAGGTGTGGATCTGCGGTCCCGAGTCAGCAGTCTGGCGCAGGCCATGGGTACATTTGATAGCTCGGCTCCATCCGATGGCCTGGCGGTCACCCGCGTAGACCTGCCTGCAACAGGTAAGGCAGCAGCCGCGACCTTGGCAGTCGGCAGCATGGTTGATGTGATGAAGCAGTTCGACGCGAATGGCAATATGGTTGCTGGCCAATCCGGCACCATTGCATCGGTAGCGAAGTCCTTGAATCTGCCCGGCATCCAAGACCCGGCCAACAAGGGATTCCTGGCTGGCACTGGCGGCAAGTAGGCCGGCAACGTCAGGGTTGCGTTAAAAAAGGGTGGAGGGCATATGTCCTCCACCCTTTTTTATGCTGCGAGCCAGGGAACAGGCTCGGCAAAAGGTCTTTTATCAGGGAATCGTGTGTAGCTTTGCGTGTTGAAATGTCAAGACATGTATGGGTGACCCACCAATGTCAGAACGATTTCCACACTCAACCATACAGTGCATTGCTGCACTCGCTCAGCACCATCGGCTGCCGGTGAATCCTGAGCGCCTGATTGAGGACTACGCCTTGGTTTCGGAGGAGCCCCCTCCCGCGACTGTGCTGCGCATCGCCTCGGATATTGGCCTGAAGGCGAAGTTTGACAAGCTATCGTGGGAAAGCCTGCAGGTTCAAGAAGGGGTGTTCCCGCTGATCGCCCGCATGACAGACGGAAACTGCGTGATCGTGATGCGCGCCAATGTGAACGGCGATGGCATGGTCGCGGTGCTGAACCCCATGGCCGACAACCCGACAGAAATCCTGCGGCTGGACCGTGCAAAGTTTTGTGCGCTCTGGCATGGCGAAGTTTTCTTGATGAAGCGCTTGTACGCGCTGCCAGAGCCCAACCAGCCGTTCGGCTTTCGCTGGTTCATCCCGGAGATTTTGAAGCAAAAAGCGGCCCTGAGGGATATTGCGATTGCAGCAATAGCTATGCATTTACTAGCATTGGCTTCCCCGATGTTTTTCCAGCTGGTGATCGACAAGGTGCTGGTGCACCAGAGTCTGGCCACCCTGTGGGTGCTGGCGGTGGGCATTGTGATTGCGTTGGTGTTTGACTCCCTGTTCGGCTTTTTGCGGCAGATACTGACGCTGTCGGCCACCAACAAAATCGACATGCGGCTGACGCGCCGTACTTTTGCGCATCTGCTATCCCTGCCGATCGATTACTTTGAAACGACGACGGCCGGTGTCATCACGCGCCATATGCAGCAGGTGGAAAAGATCCGTGGCTTCCTGACCGGGCGGATGTTTTTCACGGTGCTGGATTCGCTGTCTCTGCTGATTTTCCTGCCCATACTTTTTACCTATTCGGTCAAGCTGGCACTGGTGACGCTGGTATTTACATTCCTGATCGCTGGCGTGGTGGCGGCCATGGTGCCGGTGTTTCAACGGCGCCTGAACGACTTGTACAGCGCGGAAGGCGAGCGGCAGTCCATGATGGTGGAGACCATCCATGGCATGCGGACTGTGAAAGCGCTGGCAATTGAACCCGCGCAGCGGCGCCTGTGGGACCAGCGTTCGGCTCAATCCATCAACATGCATTTTCGGGTAGGAAAGATTTCCATTACCGGCAATGCTGTGACCGACTTCATCGGCAAATTGCTGCCGGTGGTGATCATTTTTCTGGGTGCGCAGGAGGTCTTTGACCAGACTCTGTCGGTGGGGGCGCTGATCGGGTTCCAGATGATCTCGGGCCGGGTGGTTGCGCCCTTGATTGCCATTGTGAGCCTGGTGAATGAATACCAGGAGACTGCATTGTCCGTGCGGATGCTCGGCGAGGTGATGAACCGGCCTTCGGAGGGGCGCGCCAGTGCGGGTGGCTTGCGGCCCGATCTGGCCGGTGAGATTTCCTTCGATGAAGTCACATTCCGCTACCCCGGTTCCAGTGCTGCCGCTTTGGACCGTGCGAGCTTCACCATCCAGGCTGGGTCTGTGGTCGGAATTGTGGGCCGCAGCGGTTCAGGCAAGACCACGCTGACCAAGCTGATCCAGGGCTTGTACAGCGTGCAGGAGGGCATCGTCCGCTTTGACCGAACGGATGCGCGCGAGATCGAGTTGGCCCATTTGCGCCGCCAGATTGGAGTGGTTCTGCAGGAGAACTTCTTGTTCCGCGGCTCGGTTCGGGACAATATTGCCGTTGCAAAGCCAGAATCCACGTTCGAGCAGATTGTTGCTGCAGCGGAGGCGGCCGGGGCGGCAGAGTTTATTGAACGACTGCCGCAGGGTTACAACACGCTGTTGGAGGAAAACGCCTCCAACCTCTCCGGTGGCCAGAAGCAAAGATTGTCGATTGCACGCTCGCTGCTGTCCAGGCCGCGCATCCTGGTGCTTGACGAAGCGGCCAGTGCGCTGGACCCGGAAAGCGAAGCGATCTTCATCCGTAATCTTTCCCGCATCGCCGTGGGCCGCACGGTCATCATGATTTCCCATCGCCTGTCCACCCTGGTGAACGCAAACGCCATTTTGGTGATGCAGCAAGGGCGGCTGGTGGACAGCGGACGGCACGAAGAGCTATTGACCCGGTGTGAGACTTACCAGCATCTATGGAACCAGCAAACAAGCCATTTATGAAGCGATGGCTTTCTTTCAAATGGGGCAAGAGCCCCAAGGCAAAGACAGCCGTCGAATACCTGCCGGACGCTGATGAGATCGAGCGCAGTCCGGTGCCGCCGTTCGCGCAAATTACCTTGCGCGTGCTGTTTGCTGCGCTGGTGTCGTTCGCCATATGGGCGAGCTTTTCGCAGTTGGACGAGGTGATCGTCGCGCAGGGGCGTCTGGTCAACCCCTTGCCGAATGTGGTGGTGCAGCCGTTGGAGACCTCGATTGTGCAAACCGTGGACGTGCGCGTGGGGCAGGTCGTCAAGAAGGGCGACAAGCTGGCATCTCTGGACGCCACATTTGCGCAGGCCGATGAGACCCAGCTGCAAACGAAATTGAATAGTCTGGAAACACAGGTCCAAAGCCTGAACCGGGAGCTGCTGGGAGAGGTGGCGCCAGGCGCTACGGGGATGACTGCCGACGGGCAGCTGCAGGCCAACCTGTCGTTTGAGCGCCGCGCCAACTACAAAGCCCAGCAGATGAAGATGGCCGAGACGGCGGCCAAGCTAAGGGCTGCGCTGGCCACCAACCGCCAGGACCAGCAGTTCGTCGCGTCTCGCCTGAAGTCGCTGAAGGAAATCGAGAGCATGCAAGAGAAGATGGTGGCCCAGAAGATTGGTGCGCCGCTGCAGCTTTTGGAGGCTCAACAAAGAAGCAAGGAAGTCGAACGCGATCTGGAGCTTACGCGCAGCCGTGAGCAGGAGATCCGGCGGGAACTGAGCGCCTTTGAATCAGAAAGAGTTGCCTTTGAGAAGAACTGGCGGCAAAAGGCGATGGAAGACATGCTGACCTTGTCGCGTGAGCGTGACGCGGTCAAAGAGCAGCTGCAGAAGGCCGACAAGCGCAGCAGATTGGTCACGCTGGTGTCGCCTGTGGATGCGGTGGTGCTGGAGGTTGCCAAGCTGTCACCTGGGTCCATCGTCAAGGAGGCAGAAACCTTCTTTACCTTGGTGCCTTTGAATGTGACGCTGGAAGCCGAAGTGCATATCGATTCAACCGACGTGGGCTACATCAAGCTGGGCGACGCGGTGCATGTAAAGCTGGATGCATTCCCCTTTCAACGCCATGGCATCTTGGATGCAAAGGTGCGGACCCTCAGCGAAGATGCGTTCCGCAAAGAAACTCAAACCAAGACGGGCGGTGATGCTTACTACGTAAGCCGCATCACCCTGGAGAAAATGAATCTGAAAAACATGCTTGAAAGCTCCCGGTTATTGCCTGGCATGACCTTGTCGGCGGAGATTGTGGTGGGCAAACGAACCGTCATGTCCTACCTGGCCTGGCCGCTGATGAAAGGCCTTGGCGAGGCGGTGCGAGAGCCTTGATGCCTAGCCTTGCAGCACGCAACCTAGATTGATGAAACACCCATGTCTAAAGAAATGAAGGCTTATTGCATTGGCCACACCACGCCGTTGTTTACGCCGCCGGTTTCTTTTGAAATGCTGTGCCCAGTGTCTCTGGGTATACCCAATGAACTGGTCATTGATGACCGTCGGTTCGGCGGCCAGGTGGACGGTGGAGAGTTGGCGGAATATTCGCAGCTTTTTGGACTGCACGACTTGCTGCTGTCCGGCGATGTCGTGGCCGAGCATTTGTATTTGTTCCAGTACCGCAAATTCATCTCCACCACGATAGGTGGGGCGGAGTCCGCCTCTCCGTGGGTGCGGGTGCTGACGCCGCAGCTGGTACCTGGCGTTTTTCCTTCGGGTGAGCAACTGAATGCCTTTTCCGGGCGGTTGGCCGTGGGCTCCGTATTTGACTTTGGCGAGAGTATTTCCTGCAACTATGCGCGGGTGCACGTGATCGACGACCTCGTCATGTTTGCTGCAGCCTGCGCGCAGAGCGGCGTCATGAACCCGGCGGACATCAAGTCGTTTGCCAGCCTGCGCGGGATCATCCCGTCGCCCGCCGTGTGTTGCATCCATGTCGACGTGTTTATGAAACTGATGCAGGTATTGAAGGCAGTGTGGAACAGCTATTCACCGCATTACCATGTGCAGCGTACCGGCTACCAGCGGCGTGTGGCGGGTTATCTGCTGGAGCGGCTACATAGCTTTTTGCTGTGCAAATGGTTGATGGACAACAGCGAGCCCCAAATACAGCTATGGCAGCGGTATGTGGTGGCTGAGGCGACTAATTGAATGTGATGACCAGTAGCATGTCTTACCAAGCCCCCAAGATTCTGATTGACGCGGTGTTCTTCCAGTACAACCGCTCGGGCATTGCCCGCGTCTGGTATTCCTTGCTGGAGGAATGGGCGCGCGACGGGTTTGCGGCGCAGCTGCTGGTGCTAGATCGCCAAAATACCGCGCCCCGTATCCCCGGCATTGCCTACCGGCAGATTCCCGCCCACAGCTATGCCGCACCGGATGCCGACAGGGCCATGTTGCAACAGGTGTGTGACGAAGAGGGCGCGAGCTTGTTCGTGTCCAGCTACTACACAACACCGCTCGGCACGCCATCGGTGTTCATGGCCTACGACATGATTCCAGAGGTACTGAACTGGGATACCGCCACGATGGCCATCTGGGTTGAAAAGCATGCAGGCATTCGCCATGCGAGTGCATTCATTGCCATTTCACAAAACACGGCCAACGACTTGTGCCGGTTCTTCCCAGCAATCCGCCCTGAGCAGGTATCGATTGCCCATTGCGGCGTGGATTTCAAGGCACCTCCTGCTGCGCAGATCGACTTATTTAAAGCGCAACACGGCATCCATAAACCTTACTTTTTATTGGTCGGTAGCCGAGGCGCATACAAAAATGCGAGCCTGTTTTTCCAGGCCTTCGCTGCATTGGGTGATCAACGAGGTCAGTACGCTGTCGTCTGTACCGGTCCGTGGTCGGCACTCGAACCTGAGTTCAGTGTCCATGTGGGCGAAGCCAGCGTGCACATGATCGAGGTGGACGACCAGAGCCTGCAGTGCGCGTATGCCGGCGCAATTGCATTGGTCTACCCCTCTCTGTACGAAGGCTTCGGTATGCCGATTACCGAGGCAATGGCGTGTGGGTGCCCGGTGATCACCTGTCCCACCGGGTCGATACCCGAAGTGGCCGAGGATGGCGTGCTATATGTCCCACCCACAGACGTCGCAGCGATGACCCGCGCGTTGTACCAGGTGCAGGGCCCGGTTATGCGGGCCGTACTGGTCGCCAAGGGGTTACAGCGCGCCGCCGCCTTCTCCTGGGGAAGAATGGCCTCCGAAGTCAAAGCGGCCTTGCTGCGGGTGGACGTGCCTCCGCTTGAGCGGAACGCCAGCGCTGCAACGCATTACACAATAGATACACACACGGGGACCAATATGCTGTCTGAAATCATTCCGGCTGAGATCATCAATGACGATTTCTACAAGGTGTTGAATGCACTGGCCAGCAGAGAGGATCTGAAGAATTTTCTGGAGATTGGTTCTTCCAGTGGTGCGGGCAGCACGCACGCATTTGTTTCGGCCCTGCGCAACCGTGCCGATGCCGCCAGCACCCGGCTTTACTGCATGGAGCTAAGTACCGAGCGGTTTACCGCGCTGCGCAACGCCTATCTGGATTGCCCGTTCGTCAAGGTGTACAACCAGTCGTCGGCGGCCTTGGATGAGTTCCCTTCCGAGCAAGAGGTTGCGTTCTTCTATGCGAATACGCGCACCACACTGAATACCTACCCTTTGGAGCAGGTGCTTTCGTGGCTGCGGCAGGACATTGATTACATGCGCAAGGCGGGCCTGACCCAGAACGGTATAGAGCTCATCAAGAAAGAAAACGGTATTCTGGACTTCGACATGGTGTTGATCGATGGATCGGAGTTCACCGGAGAAGCCGAGCTGTACCACTGCATGGGCGCGCGGGTGATTGCCCTGGACGATGTGAATTCACACAAATGCTTCAATGCCTACCGTATGCTGACCAACCATGTGTCCTATGCGTTGACCCACCAGAATATGGAACTGCGCAACGGATTCGCGGTGTTTGAACGCAGGTTCTAAGCCTGTTGCATGGCGCTTATCTTCTGGTGAATATAGCAATGCCGTTGGCGATGTCAGTCTCTGCGAACAGCAGCTGGTAGGCCGGGTCCTGGGAAAGAGAGGCCAGGCTGCGCTGGTTCTTGAAGGTCTGCGTGCATTCCAGGATGATGGTTGCACAGCCATACACCTGTTGCAGCTCTGCAAAGCCGGTGAACTCGCGGCCGTTAATCACCGCCATGTCAAATTGGCCAACGCCCAGCTGGGCAAGGATGCTGGGAATGGCATTCGGGGTCAAGCCGCCGGAGTCCATTTCAGCCACATCCTGGCGTAGCCAATCCAGCACATGGTCCAAGGGATAGTCCCGCAATTTGCCCGGTGTGGTCGCGTAAAACTGGCGGACATCCGCCTCGCTGGGGAAGGCTTCGCGCGCCACCGAACTCGCGTGGTAGCCATGCACGAATCCTTGGCCTGCGTAGCGCTGCACCATGGCCTCCAGCCGGGCTAGTGAGTTCTCGACGCAATGCAGCTGCGGCGAGGCGGTGTTGTGCCCCAGCTGCGCTATCAATGTGTCCAGGTGCGGGCTGGTGGCCGCTCCTACTACCAGCACGTGTCGCAGCGTGGGGCTTTGTGCGAGCGTGGTCAGTAGCGTGTGCAGCTCCTGGTTCGGCGCGGCTGCGGATTCCACGACCGGAGCCGCTAGGCCTGCTCGGATGTAATCGATTTCGGCGCGCAGACTGGCAACGTGGGCGGTCTGGCCCAGCGCCTGTGCGATCTGCATTTGAAATGCAGCGCATTGCGCCGCCTCGGCGGGGCTGGGATAGATATGCCTGTGGCCGCGGTAACTCTCTTCGGCCGTTGAGGTGGCAAGATCCATTTTCGACTGGACGCCGCCCAGTAAGCCCAGGCAGTGGCCCTTCCAGGGCAGGCCATTGCGGGCAAACCATTCCTGGACTCCGCGCACCATGCTGCGGTTGATTTCGAACGGATCTATGACCTGGCGGAAGGCTCCGCGCACCGCGCCAGGCACGCGCGTGGTGGCCAGCAAGGCTTGTATGTGTCCAGCCAATGCTTCCGTCTCGGGGGCAGACCGGGAGATGCACTCCGGCAGTTGCAAAGAAAGGTCTTGCAGTGGGCCACGGATATCGTCGCAGACCAGTACCGGCACATCGTTCAGCAGAGCCTCCATCACCGAGTTGGAAATGCCCTCGGTCGTCGAGGTGTGCACCAGTAAGCGGGCCCGCGCCAGGTAGGCGGACACCACGCTGTTGTTGGCCCCGATGGGCCGGCCATCGATCACGATGCGCCCGTCTATGCGTACCAATGCATAGGGGTCAAAGGGGTAGTGGAAGTATTCAATCTGCTTGCCGGCCTTTTGCACCACGTCGAAGAAGGACGCCAACAGCTCCGGGCTGGAGCCCAGCGACTGGGCAAACAAATAGGCAGTGACGTTGGCTGCGAGCAGCGACTCCACCAGCAGCTGCCCACGCTTGAGCGCAACCGGCGAGAAGACCGACACGACATCGACAGTCTTCAGGCTGGGCGGCGTGGTGTCGGTAAATGGCAGGCCGGCATTGTGCAAGCCGTAAGGCAGCTCCTGGGTCAGCGTGCGCAGAAAGCGGGCGCCCACGCCTTCAAAGCGTTCAATCACCTTGTTCGGATAAAGCTGCTTCGCCTGGTTCACCGTTCCAGGGTGGGCAAACATGGCGCCAATGCAGCGCGGCTGGGGCAGCCAGTCAACGATGTCTTGGTAGCCGTTGGCGGCAGTGAGAACGTAGTAGTTCTGTTCTTCAAACAGCCGCACACGCTCTTCGGTCGGGCGCCAATCGCCCTGGCACAGCACCAGCACGCCGGGGCTGTCCTCGCAGCGCTCTTTGAACACCTGCGCGTCCTGCATGGTGGAGAGTCCCATCAACCGGTCTTTCGTGTGAGCAGCTTTCGGAATTCTGCGCAGGACATGGGTTCCATAAGCTGCACCTGTTCGCCCGCGAGCTTGGCCGTCCAGTGGTGGCGGAACAAAGATGAGAAGTCGAACTTTCGCTCGGGCAGCGCCTGAAAGTACTGCATCAAGGTATCGCGATTGACCTCCTGCCAGTCGTCAACCATCAGCACCGGCAAGTCGGCAAACAGTCCGGCCAAGGCATTCTTTTTGACGATGGGAATGCAGCCGAGCAAGAGGGCCTCCCAGGTGCGATGGCAGTCCATGCCTGCGCCCTCGGGGCTGACGACAAACATGCATTCGGCCTGGCGCAACCAGGTGCTGTTGCGCGGTACGGCGCTGGGCTCGAAGAAGCAGACGGACTTGTCCATCCTGTCAAAGCACTCTTGGCGGTCGCCTCGGCCCATGGCGAAGTGCCAATTGCAATACGCCGTCAGATAGCGCTGGTTGAACTCAGGCGAGGCAGACAGAGCGTTGAGCAGCGCGTTTTCCTGCGCGATGGGAGACATCGCGGTGATGCCCCACAAGCCTGGCCGTTCCCACATGGTGTGGTAGTCCAGCCCAATCGGCAGTGCCGCCAGCTTGGGATGCTGGGTTGCCAGATTCTGCGCGTACCAACTCTGCAGATGGGGACTGCCCAGCAATGTGCTGATCGCCGGACTGGACAGCATGGCCTCGTCCACCGGCACGTCGCTGTCGCCACTCACCAGCACGAACGGATCGCGGATCTGCGGAAGAAAATTCTCTGCAAAATTCTGCAAAGCATCTGTGCACACATAGATGGACCGGCCGGGGCGATGGTGGCTGAGCAGGTCGGGCTCTATGTGGGGATGGCTGGAGACCGGCTTCGCATGGTGGCTGCTACAGGACTTCAGCAGGCCCCGGCTGGAGACGAAGGTCGTGAGTTGTTCCATAGGTCCACGGTGTTCAGGCTAGCTGGGCGAAGTAAGCGATTGTTTTCTCCAGGCCTTCACGCAAGGGGATGGTGGGCGACCAATTCAGCATCTTGCGGGCCAGTGCCAGGTCCGGCTTGCGCTGGCGTGGGTCATCTGCCGGAATCGGCAGATTCACAATGCCCGACTTGGTGCCGGTGAGGGCCACCACCTGCTCGGCCAGCTCGCGCATGCTGAACTCTCCGGGGTTGCCGATGTTCACCGGGCCGGTAAAGTCATCCGGGCTGTCCATCATGCGCAACATGGCTTCGATCAGATCGTCCACGTAGCAGAAGCTGCGGGTCTGGCCGCCGTCGCCGTACAGCGTGATGTCCTTGCCTTGCAGTGCCTGCATGATGAAGTTGCTGACCACCCGGCCGTCATCCGGGTGCATGCGTGGCCCATAGGTGTTGAAGATCCGCACCACCTTGATACGCAACTGGTGCTGGCGGTGGTAGTCAAAAAACAGGGTTTCGGCACAGCGCTTGCCTTCGTCGTAGCAACTGCGAATACCAATCGGATTGACCCGGCCCCAGTATTCCTCAGGTTGCGGATGCACCTCGGGGTCGCCATAGACCTCGGACGTAGACGCCTGCAGGATCTTGGCCTTGCAGCGTTTGGCCAGCCCCAGCATATTGATGGCGCCGTGCACGCTGGTCTTGGTGGTTTGCACCGGGTCGTGCTGGTAGTGCACGGGGCTGGCAGGGCAGGCCAGGTTGTAGATTTCATCGACCTCGACGTACAGCGGGAACGTCACGTCGTGGCGCATCAGCTCAAAATTGCTCTTGCCCAGCAAATGGGCGACGTTGCTTTTGCTGCCGGTGAAGAAGTTGTCCACGCACAGCACATCGTCACCCCGCTCCACCAAGCGGTCGCACAAATGGCTACCTAGGAACCCAGCCCCTCCGGTGACCAGTATTCTTTTTCTCGATTTCTCACGCATTGCGTCTCCTCAGTTGATGGGCTGTAGGTAAGCCAAATATCCCGTATCTTCGTCGATCATAAGGGGCGCCATAGCCGGAAAGTGATGCCGTTCTAGCGCCTTGTCCAGCGCTTAAACCAGCCATCTTTGCCAGCCCTACACCGCGGTGCAACCCGTGCTCAAGCTTCTTACATTTGCTTTACCGCACCGCGACCGGGCAGACAGCTGGCGGCGTTTCAATGGTTTTGTGCAGAGCTGGTCGGGCATCTGTTGCGGTGGGCATAGGTCTCCGCATCCGCAGCCTGCGCATTAACTTAGGAGTACCCATGAAGCTGAATGTCTTTTTTTCCTCCATCGCTTGTGTACCGCTAGGGCTGGCCCTGGCAGCGCCGTTGGCCCATGCCGCGGACCCGGCTGGCGATGTGTATGTGGGCGGTGGTTTGTCGGTCAGCCGCGCCTCAGGCTTGGGCGGGAAGATCGATTCCGCGTTGTCCAGCCAGGGCATTGCCAGCAGCACCTCGGCCGACCACAGCAGTACCAATCCGAACTTTCGCCTGGGTTACCGCATCAATCCCAATGTGGCGGTAGAGGCCAGCTACGACCGGGTCGGCAAGATGGACCTGCAGTCTGCTATCAGCTCGCCGACCGCCGACTCGGCATCCGGTACCTGGAAGGGCCATGGCCTGGGCCTGCATGTGCTGGGTATTGCGCCGCTGGACGACAAATGGTCGCTGTACGGCCGCGTTGGGGTGGAGCGTTGGAAAACCAGCCTGGACCTCGCGTCCAACGCCGGCGGTTCGACCAGCTACGACGCCACCAGCTCACACACTTCGTTGGCCCTGGGCGCAGGCGCCGCGTACGCCATCTCGCGCAATGTCGACGCCACGGCGGAACTGGTGCACTACAACCACGTAGGCGACGCCACGTCTACCGGCAGGACCGGGTTGAACCAGTTCAACTTCGGTCTGCGCTACCACTTCATGTAACCGGGGCCGCGGCTAGCTGGGCCGGGCTTGCGATGGCGCTCCGGCCTGGCCCAGCTGGTGCCAGGCCCGGCGCAGCTGGGTGTCCGAGCTGAAGCCTGCCAGCTCAGCCGCCTGGTTAACGCTGTGGCCAGACTGCAGCGCGGTGTGGGCGACCGCCAGCCGGATGCGGCGCAGGTATTGCAGCGGCGCGATCTTGGCGTATTCCATGAACAAGCGGGTCAGATGGCGCGGCGAGGTGTGGGCGATGCTCGCCATGCGCGGCACCGTCCAGCTGTGGCGTGGGTCCAGGCTGACGGCGTCCTGCACCTTGTGCAGGGCGGGGTGCAGATGGTTGCGGTAGCTCAGGAAGGGCGACAGCTCGGGGTCGTGCGGGCCGCGCCGCAGCGCCACCACCATGGTCTGCGCCACCTGGGCGGCAATCGGTTCGCCGCAGGTATCCGCTATGCGCTGCAGCACCAGGTCGATGCCGGTAGTCACGCCCGCGCTGCTGTACACCGGCGCATCTTCGACAAACACCCGGTTCGCCACCACCTCGCATTCAGGTGCCACATTGCGCAGTTCGTCCAGATGCTGGTGGTGCGTGGTGACGCGGCGGCCGGTCAGCAGGCCGGCGTGGGCCGCCAGCAGGGTGCCGGCGCATACCGTCACCAGCTCCAGCTGCTGGGTCACCAGGCGCAGGCCGCGCAGCCAGTGCAGTACGGCGCGGGCTGCAGGGTTGTCTACGGCAATGGTGCTGCCGGGTAGGCCGACCAGTACCACCCAGTGCGGCGTGGCCGGGTGGGCCAGCAATGTGTCGGGCAATGGCTGTACTCCGGTCAGCTGGACGCCCACGGACGACGGCGTGTCTACGTCCGGGCCTACAAACTGCAGCGCAAAGCGCTCGGGTTGGCCCTGGGCGACCAGGCACTGGTTGGCAATGCGCAGCGCTTCCGCCGGGCCAGCCCAGTCGAGGATCAGGCTGTTCGGCATCAGCACGAACAGCACCTGGATCAGGGGTTGGGCTGCCATGCGTAATCCATCTGCCGGGCCGTGCGTGCCGCCAGTTCGGGGCTGGCCAGCTTGGCCACCAAGTGCAGACACATGTCGATGCCAGCGCTGATGCCGGCCGATGTAATGGTGCGGCCGCAATCCACCCAGCGTGGACCGGTCTGCACGTCGAGTGCTGGGAACAGGCGCTGCAGGTCGGCCACGTCTTCCCAGTGGGTGGTGACCGGGCCGCTCTGGATCACGCCGCTCTGCGCCAGCAGGAAGGCGCCGGTGCACACCGAGGCCACCGTGCTGGCCGTGCCCGCCGTGGCGGCGATCCAGTCGGTGATTGGCTGGCAGACCATGGCAGCATCGACCACGCCGCCCGGAATCACCAGCAGATCGGTGCTGCTGCAGCTGGCGAAAGTAGCGTCGGGAATTATGCGTAATCCGGCCCTGGCGCGCACAGTATCTGCGCTACGTGCTACGCATTGTGTAGCAAACAGCGGTGCATCGTTGGGATGGCTGCGGGCATGGACCCGGGTGGCGGTGGTGAAGACTTCATAAGGGCCGGCGAAGTCCAGCGCTTCGACATCGTCGAACACCAAGATGGCAACGTGGTGCGTCATGCTGCGGCTCCGGCCAGGGTTTGTTCCACCGTGCAGATGCGGGCGAAGCGCTCGGTCAGCACGGCGGCAGTGCGGGCCTTGATGTCGGCGGCGGCCAGCACCGAGCCGTCCAGGTGCTGCATGTCCCAGGTCAGCGTGGCGTCCAGGCAGTAGTCCACCGCCCAGCCCAGGTCGGACGCATGGCGGGTCGTGGTTTCGCAGCACTGCTCGGTGCGGATGCCGCTGATGATCAGCTTGCCGATGCCGTTCTCGGTCAGCCAGACGTCCAGCCCGGTGCCCACCAGCGCGCTGTGCCGGCTTTTGGTGAAGGTGGCAGCGGCTTCGAACGGCGCCAGACCGGCGATGGGTTGGATATGGCCAGACTCGACGGCAAAAGCGTTGTCGGCGGTCTTCGGTCCGGCCACATGGAAGATACGCACGATAGGGATGCCGCGGGCCACGCAGCCGTCGATCAAGGCGTTCTGCTCCGCCAAGTAGCCGGGCAGGGTGGCCGGTGTGAAGTACGGACGGTGCCGAAACGACTCTTGGGCATCGATCAAAATCAGACAGGTTTTCATGGTGTGTGCGCCGCAGCTTGTAGTGGATGATGCGCTCAATTCTCCTGCGCCACCAGCCAATCAGCCATTCGCCAGCAGACCAGTTTCGATCATTTTAGGACGCACATGAAAAAACCCCGCAGAGTTCGCACTCTGCGGGGTTTTTTCGTTTCCCTGCGTTAAACAGGGAAGCTTGTTGCGTCGCGCAACGGATCGCTGGCAAGGCGCAGCAACGAAGGCAGTAGCAACGCTACGACTAGGCGCTGCAACGCCGCCAGCGATCCGTTTCGCGGCGACGAGGCAATTACATGCCCATGTCGCCCATGCCGCCCATACCACCCATGCCACCAGGCATGCCGCCGCCAGCAGCTTCGTCTTTTGGAGACTCAGCGATCATGGCTTCGGTCGTCAGCATCAGCGATGCGACGGAGGCTGCGTTCTGCAGAGCCGTACGGGTCACCTTGGTTGGGTCCAGAATGCCCATTTCGATCATGTCGCCGTAGGTGCCGTTGGCAGCGTTGTAGCCGTAGTTGCCCTTGCCGGCCAACACAGCAGCCACCACTACGGAGGCTTCTTCGCCTGCGTTGTAGACGATTTCGCGCAGAGGAGCTTCGATGGCCTTCAACACCAGCTTGATGCCGGCGTCTTGGTCGGCGTTAGCGCCTTCGATCTTGCCAGCCGCTTGCTTGGCGCGCAGCAGAGCTACGCCGCCGCCAGCCACGATGCCTTCTTCCACCGCAGCGCGGGTAGCGTGCAGGGCGTCTTCCACGCGGGCCTTCTTTTCTTTCATTTCGATTTCGGTGGTCGCGCCAACCTTGATCACGGCAACACCGCCAGCCAACTTGGCCACGCGTTCTTGCAGTTTTTCACGGTCGTAGTCGCTGGTCGCTTCTTCGATTTGAACGCGCACTTGCTTGACGCGGGCTTCGATGTCGGCAGCTGCACCGGCGCCATCAATGATGGTGGTGTTTTCTTTGCCCACTTCGATGCGCTTGGCTTGGCCGAGGTCAGCCAGGGTGACCTTTTCCAGGGTCAGGCCGACTTCTTCAGCGATAACCTTGCCGCCGGTCAGGATGGCGATGTCTTCCAGCATGGCCTTGCGGCGGTCGCCGAAGCCAGGAGCCTTCACAGCCACAACCTTCAGGATGCCGCGGATGGTGTTGACCACCAGGGTCGCCAGTGCTTCGCCATCGACTTCTTCAGCGATGATCAGCAGAGGACGGCCGGACTTGGCAACTTGTTCCAGGGTCGGCAGCAGGTCACGGATGTTGCTGATCTTCTTGTCGAACAACAGAACAAACGGGTTGTCCAGCAAAGCGGCTTGCTTTTCTGGGTTGTTGATGAAGTAGGGCGACAGGTAGCCGCGGTCGAATTGCATGCCTTCGACGACGTCCAGTTCGCTGTCCAGCGACTTGCCGTCTTCGACGGTGATCACGCCTTCTTTGCCAACCTTGTCCATCGCGTCAGCAATGATCTTGCCGATGGATTCGTCGGAATTGGCGGAGATCGAACCAACTTGGGCGATTTCCTTGGAGGTGGTGGTGGCCTTGGAAGCCTTCTTCAGTTCGGCGACCAAA
Organism: uncultured Albidiferax sp.; assembly: GCA_963513025.1. Taxonomy (GTDB): domain Bacteria; phylum Pseudomonadota; class Gammaproteobacteria; order Burkholderiales; family Burkholderiaceae_C; genus Rhodoferax_B. The sequence goes on along the minus strand of CAUPON010000048.1, from coordinate 26 downwards.
GCAGTCACTGCCTTGTCGATGCCGCG
>CAUPON010000047.1:0-16514 GCA_963513025.1 uncultured Albidiferax sp. | reverse complement strand
CGCCATGCGGGCCAGGAAGGCGGCCGACAGCGGTGTGCCGGCGGCCGGCGCGTCCTGGATCATGATGGGAATATTCACCGCATCGGACAGCTTGGCGTAGAACTCGTAGATCTGCGGCTCACCGACGCGGAAGGTGGCGCCGTGGTAAGGCGGCATCACCATCAGCATGGAGGCCCCCATGTCTTGCGCGCGGCGGCTGCGCTGGGCGCAGACCGTGGTGCCGAAGTGGGTGGTGGTGACGATTACCGGCACACGGCCGGCTACGTGCTCCAGAATGGTTTTGGTTAAGACCTCACGTTCATCATCCGACAGCAAAAACTGCTCGGAGAAGTTGGCCAGGATACACAGGCCATCGGAGCCTGCGTCGATCATGAAGTCGACACAGCGCTTCTGGCTGGGCAGATCGAGCTCGCCGCTGGCGGTGAAGGTGGTGGGGACGACCGGGAAGATGCCGCGGTAACGGGGTGCCATGCTGCTCAGCCGGTGATCACGAACTGGTCGAGAAACTCGGTGTTCAGCGTCAGGCCCAGGCCCGGCGTGTTGTCGTCGAGCTGCACAAAACCTTTCTCGGCCACCGGTTCGCCTTTGAAGATGTAATAGAACAGCTCGTTGCCGACTTCCACGTCGAACATCGGGAAATATTCGCTCATTGGGCTGGCGATGGTGCTCATGGTCAGGTGGTAGTTGTGCATCTGGCCGGCGTGCGGAATCACCGGCACGCTATAGGCCTCGCACAGCGCGTTGATCTTGTGCGCGGCGGTGATGCCGCCGACGCGATTCGTGTCGTACTGCACCACGCTGACGGCTTTGCGTTCCAGCAGCTGCTTGAAGCCGTAGAGGCTGAATTCATGCTCGCCGCCGGAGATCGGCACGATGTTCATGGCGTTGAGTTCGGCATAGCCGTCGATGTCGTCGGCGATCACCGGTTCTTCCAGCCAGCGCGGTTCGAATTGGGCCAGCTTGGGCAGCATGCGCTTGGCGTATTCCAGGTTCCAGCCCATGTAGCACTCGAGCATCAGGTCGCTGTCGTAGCCGATCACTTCGCGGATGGCGGCTACGGACTTCAGGTTCTCTGCCACGCCGTGCTGCAGGTGGGCCGGGCCGTAGCCGAAGCGCATCTTGAATGCGGTGAAACCCTGGTCTTTGAAGGTCTGGGCTTCCTTCTGCATCTCGGCCAGATCGGTGCGGTACAGCTTGCTGTAGTAGCAAGGGATCTTTTCCTTGGTACGGCCACCGAGCAGCTTGAAGACGGGTTTGTTGACTGACTTGCCCAGGATGTCCCAGATCGCCAGATCGATGGCCGAGATCGCGCCCATGGTCACGCCCTTGCGGCCCCAGGCGTGGGTCGCGCGGTACATGCGCTGCCACAGGTACTCGTAGTCCCAGGGGTCCTGGCCTATGACCAGCGGCGCCAGGTATTCGTCGATGATGGCCTTGGCGATCTTCGGTGCCAGCGCCACATTGCCCAGGCCGACGATGCCGTCGTCGGTTTCGATCTCCACCACCGTCCAGGAGTGGAAGCGGAAGGTGCTCATGCTCTCGGTCTTGGAATACACCAGGTCCATGGCGTTGGAGCAGAAGTTGCCTTGCGGCGGCACGGTCTTGCCCTTCCATTCGAAGACGCGGGCGCGGACGGATTTGATTTTCATGCAAAGTCTCCTGTTTCAGTTGCTTTTGTGGGTAGCCAGGCCCATGCGGGCGGCAATGCGGAATGCGTTGTAGGTGGCGTTGACATCGGCTTTGCCTTGGCCGGCGATGTCATAGGCCGTGCCATGGGCCGGCGTGGTGATGGGCACGGGCAGGCCGCCCTGCACGGTGACGCCCTTGCTGAAGCCCATCAGCTTGATGGCGATCTGACCCTGGTCGTGGTACATGGTGACGATGGCCTGGTACTCACCATCGCGGGCTTTGAGGAAGATGGTGTCGGCCGGAAACGGGCCGGCAATCGCCAGGCCCTGGGCGTTCAGCGCGGCCACGGCCGGGGCGATGATGTCTACCTCTTCGCGGCCGCAGGTGCCGCCGTCGCCGCCGTGCGGGTTGAAGGCCGCCACTGCTACTTTGGGCTTGGCCACACCGGCCGCCTGCAGCGAACGGTAGATCAGCTGCGTGGCCTGCTGGATGCGCTCCTGGCTGAGGTAGCTGGCCGCGTCTTTCAGCGGGATGTGCGAAGACACGCGCGAGGTCCACAGGTCGCCCAGGGTGTTGAACTCACAGAAATAGCTGGTCACACCCAGGTACTGGGCAAAGTGGTGCAGCTCGTCCTCGTGCTGCAGGCCGCCTTGCTTCATGGCGAACTTGTTCAGCGGGGCGAAGCAGATGGCATCCACCTCCTTGCGCTGGGTCGCGTCCATGCAGGCATTGAGCACCTGCAGTACCGACGCACCGCCGATGGCCTGGGCCTGGCTACGCTGCACCTGGGCGGCGGCCACGGTGTCCATGGCCAGCCAGGCGGCCTGGCCGGTGTCGGCGCGGCCGCGGACTTCGGCGAAGCCGCTGACCGGCGTGGTCTCAACCTGTACGCCAGCGATCTTTTGCCCATCGGCCCACAGCCAGGGGTCGCCCACCAGCACGATGTTGGCGTGCGCTGTGGCATCGGTCTGGCCCAGCAGGCGGGCGATCAGCTCCGGGCCTATGCCTGCGGGGTCGCCGAGAGTCAGGGCAACGACAGGTTTACGGTTTTGCATGGTTTCTCCTCAAATGCTCAATCAAGTTTGATGTTTTTGCGCTGTATCAGGTCGCCGAAGCGCTTGTATTCAGCGTTGTGGAAGTCTTGGAATTTGGCCTGCGGCATCGGCGTGATCTCGGCGCCTATGCCTTCCAGCCGGGTGATGGTTTCGGGCATGGCCAGCACTTTGTTGACTTCGGCCAGCACCCGCTCCTGCACCGCCTTGGGCGTGCTCGACGGCATGTAGATGCCGTACCAGGCGCTCATCTCCACGCCTTTGACGCCGGCTTCGGCCAGGGTTGGCACATCGGGCAGCTGGGCATTGCGCTTGGGCGCGGCAACCGCCAGGGCCTTCATCTTGCCGGCCTTGATCTGGCCGATCACCGAGGGCAGGGTGTCAAAGCTCATCTGCACCTGGCCGCCGATCAGGTCGACCATGGCCGGGCCGCTGCCGCGGTAGGGGATGTGGGTGATGAACACGCCGGCCGATTCCTTGAACAGCTCGGCCGCGATGTGCTGGGTGCTACCGGCGCCGCTGGTGGCGTAGTTCAGCTGGCCGGGCTTGACCTTGGCCAGCTTGATCAGGGACTGCACATCGTTGGCGCCTAGCGCGTTGTTGACCACCAGCACATTCGGCACCGAGCCGACGAAGGCCACGGGCACCAGGTCCTTGTTGCTGTCGTAGTTGAGCTTCAGCAAATGCGGCGCAATCGCCTGGGCGGTGGACACGCCCATCAGCAGGGTGTGGCCGTCGGTAGATTTGGCCACCGCGTCGGCCGCCAGGGTGTTGGAGGCACCGGGCTTGTTCTCTACCACCACGGCTTGCTTGAGCAGCGGGCCTAGGCGGTCGGCCACGGCGCGGGCCATGGCATCGGTACCGCCGCCGGGGGCCGAGCCGACCAGAATCCGCACAGGTTTGCCAGGCCATTCCTGCGCCACTGCCGGGGCGGCGATGCTGCTGCAGGCCACGACGGCGGCAGTAGCCCACGCGGTGAAAGGAATGTTCGCCATGCTTGTCTCCAGATGTATTTATGGACTGCATCTTAGAAAGCCGATTGATTCCCGTATATTGAAAGAATTTGATGCATTGATTCCAGGGGGTTATCAAATGAGCGCCACCACCGACACCACTTCGCAGCTGCTGAACCGGCTGCGCATGCGCCAGATCGCCCTGCTGCTGGCCATCGACGAGCACCGCACTCTGCATGCGGCCTCGCAGCAGCTGGGCATGACCCAGCCCGCGGCCACCAAGATGCTGCACGAGCTGGAGGATGCGCTGGGCCAGCCGCTGTTTGACCGCGTCGGCCGCGGCCTGCAGCTGAACCCCGCGGGGCAGGCGGTGATGAACACCTTCCGCGGCATGCGCGGCACCATGGAGGCATTGAACCGCGAGCTGCAGGCGCTGCGCCTGGGCGGCGCGGGCAAGCTGTTCATCGGCAGCATCATGGCCGCCTCGCCGGTGCTGCTGACCGACACGCTGATCCGCCTGAAGGACGAGTACCCGCTGCTGGCGATAGAGATTGCGGTGGACACCAGCGACCGGCTGATGGACCAGATGCGGGAAGGCGCGCTGGACGTGGTGATCGGCCGCATGCTGGGCCCCGTGCGGCAGAACCACCACTTCCGGCCGATTGGCGAGGAGCCGCTGTCCATCGTGGTGGCCACCGACCACCCGCTGGCCGGAAAATCCAGCGTGTCGTTTGACGACATGCTGCAGTTTCCGTGGATTCTGCAGCCGCATGGCAGCCCAATGCGCGAGGTGCTGGAGCAGGAGTTCCGCGACCACCACACCACCTTCCGCCGCGGGCTGATCGAGACCTCGTCGATCCTGACTACCACCAACCTGATCTTCAAGACCCAGATGATTGCGGTGATCCCCGAGTCCAGCGCCAGCCGCTACCAGACCCACGGCTTGCTGAAGATCCTGCCCTACACCATCGACCACAAGCTGGCCGCCTACGGCAGCATCGTGCGCAGCGACCGGCCGGTGAGCGTGGCCGCCGCACGTTTCTTGGAATTACTTCACGCCTAGATTCAAGATTTTTAGGGCTCTAGCGCAGGCAGAGATTGCGCGAGTAGCTATAAATTATGTAGCGATTGCTATCGCGGCAGCCAGCCCAATCCGGCCGTGGTGCCGCCCGCCACAGCGCCGCGCCGGGGCCGGTATTCGCAGCCCACATGGCCGGTGTAGCCCAGTGTGTCCAGCAGCGCGAACAGATAAGGGAAGTTGATCTCGCCCTGGTCCGGCTCATGCCGATCCGGCACGCCGGCGATCTGGATGTGGCCGACCCGGCCGGTGGGCAGATGCCGGCGCAGCTGCATCGCCAGGTCGCCTTCCATGATTTGGCAGTGGTACAGGTCCATCTGCACCTTGAGGTTGACTGCGCCCACGGCCTGCACGATGGCATGCGCCTGGTCTTGCCGGTTCAGGTAGTAGCCGGGCATGTCGCGGCTGTTGATGGGTTCGATCAGCACGTCCACACCCGCCGCGGCGGCCTGCTCTGCGGCCCAGGCTAGGTTGGCTTCGTAGCGCGGGCGCAGGCTGTCGCGGTCCTGGTCCGCCGGCACGATGCCGGCCATCACATGGATGCGCGGGCAGGCCAGGGTCTGGGCGTAGTCCAGGGCCCGCTGGATGCCATCGCGGAACTCTGCCTCGCGGCCCGGCAGGCTGGCCATGCCGCGTTCGCCACCCTCCCAGTCACCCGGCGGGGCGTTGAACAGCACCTGCCGCAGGCCATGGGCCTGCAGCTGCGCGGCCAGATCGGCGGCGGCGTAGGCATAGGGGAACAGGCATTCCACGGCATCGAAGCCGTCGGCCGCCGCAGCGGCGAAGCGGTCCATAAAACCGTGCTCGGGGTAGAGCATGCTGAGGTTGGCGGCAAATTGGGGCATGCGGCTATTTTGCAGGCTTTTCAGGCCGATGGCGCTTATTCTTCCTGCGCAGGTAGCTCTTTAATTGATAGCAACGTCGCTATCCAGCCGCGCATCGGCCGCGAGTTCGCCCAGGGTCTGCACCTGCGCATACAGCGGTGTGAAGTCGGGCGCTGTCAGGTCGAACAGCTGCTGGAAGCTGTCGATCACAAAATAGGTCTGCTGGTAGCTGTCGATCTTGTAGCGGGTGCGCATGCAGCGCGTCACGTCCAGCGCTACGCGCTGCGGCTCGGGGCTGCGCACGCTGTGTTGCAGCTCGCCCGATGAACTGAGGATGCCCGCACCGTAGGCGCGCAAGCCATCCGCCTGCCGTACCAGGCCGAATTCGATGGTGTACCAGTACAGCCGCGACAGCTGTTCGCAGGCGCCCAGGCCGTGCGCCTTCAGGCCGCCCGCGCCGTAGGCCTGCATGTGCGCGGCAAACACCGGATTGAACAGCAGCGGCACATGGCCGAACAGGTCGTGGAACACATCGGGCTCGACGATGTAGTCCATCTCCTCGGGCGTGCGTATCCAGTCGGTTACCGGGAACTTGCGGTTCGCCAGCAGGGTGAAGAACGGCACCTCGGGGATCAGCCCGGGTACGGCGACCACCTCCCAGCCGGTGGCCGGGGTCAGGCGGGCGTTGATTTCCTCAAAGCGCGGAATCCGGTCCTTCACGCCCAGCAAGGGCAGGGCGGCGATGAACTCGTCGCAGGCCAGGCCCGGCACCAGGGCCGATTGGCGCTCGTACAGCTGGCGGTAGGTGTCGTGGTCCTGCGCGGTGTAGGCCGCGTAGTTTTGCGGGCAGGTGTAGTCGGCCAGCACCAGGCCGTCGCGCGCATAGTCGCCGCGCGGCGGCCGGCTGCCTTCGCCGTAGACGACCGGCGCAGGGGGCGTTAGCGCAGCCATTTGTCGGCCGTGCGTTGGTATTCGCCGGTCACCTGGGCCAGGTGCAGCCACTGGTCGACAAAGGCCTTCATGGGCACATCGCCGCGCGGCAGCAGATAGGCCATTTCGCCGTATTGCAGCGGCTTGTCGGGGTTGACGGCGCACAGGCCGGGCTTGAGCTTTTGCTGCACCAGGGCCTCGGCGGCTTCGGTCACAAAGATGTCGGCGCGGCCCTGCAGCACCTCGTCAAAGATGGTCAGGTTTTCGGGGTGGATGGTCAGCGTGGCCTGCTTGTAGTTGGTCTTGGCAAACTTTTCGTTGCTGCCACCGGGGTTGGCGATGGCGCGCACGCCGGGCTTGTCGATGTCTGCCAGCGACTGGAACTTGCCCACGTCGGTGCAGCGCACGATGGGGGTCTTGCCGTTCACCATGTAGGCGGTGCTGAAGAAGGCCTTCTTCTGCCGCTCGGTAGTCACCGAAATACCGCCCACGCCGATGTCGCACTTGCCTGCCACCATGTCGGGCACCAGATTAGCCCAGCTGGTTTTGACGAAGCTGACCTTGGCGCCCAGGGCCGTGGCCAGCGACTGCACCAGGTCGGCGTCTATGCCTTCGAACACGCCATCGGCGCGCAGGAAGCTGAACGGCTTGTAGTCACCCGGGGTGCAAGCGCGCAGCACGCCGGATTGCATCACGCTGTCCAGGGTGGACGGCGTCTGGGCCTGGGCGCACAGCGCGCTGCCTACGGTCAGGGCCAGGGTGGCGGCGGTCTTGCGGAGCGATGGTTTCATGGGAATTCCTGTAGGCGGTGGAGGAGGGTGATCGGCGGCAAAGCCGCCGTTACAACTGTAGGAGCGGGGGAAGGCATTTTTGCTGCAAGTTGGGGCCTGTGCATAGCCTCCCGTGCAGGAAGGTTGCAAAATACAGGCCATGGAAGCACTAGACAAGATTGACCGCCTGATTCTGCGCAGTTTGCAGGCCGATGGCCGGGCCACCTACGACCAGATTTCGGAGCAGGTCAGCCTGTCGCCCAGCGCGGTGCTGCGCCGCGTCAAGCGGCTGGAAGACACGGGGGTGATTGCTCGCTACGTGGCGCTGGTCAAGCCCGAGGCTGTCGGCCTGGGCCTGACGGCCTACCTGAATGTGCGGTTAGAGAAGCACACCGAAAGCCACAAGCGCAACCCCATGGATGTGTTCCGCGCCAGCGTGCAGACCTGGCCTGAAGTGGTGGAATGCGCGTCGCTGACCGGCGAGATGGACTATCTGCTGCGCGTGGTGGTGCAGGACATGGGCGCCTATTCGCGCTTCATCATGGACACGCTGCTCAAGCACCCGAGCGTGGAAGACTGTAAGACCAGCTTTGTGCTGGACCACGTGAAGGCCACCACCGCGCTGCCCGTCTGAAGCTATCGGTGTGAACCTTCAGGCGGCGTTCGCCACGCTGCGCAGCCGCAAGCCGAACGCAATCACCAGCGCGCCAAAGCCGATCGCATAGCCGGCAATCAGCCAGACCACGGCCAGCGCATTGCCCGGCGCCACGAACAGCAGCAGGCCGAACAGCACGGCCAGCACGCCCGACAGTATCAGCCGCCATTCGCCCTCAATCGACTGGCGCATGCGCAAGGCTGCCAGGATCTGGAAGCCGCCCATGGCCACCGACCAGCTGGCCACCAGGGTGGACAAGGCCAGGCTGCTGGTGCCGGGCCAAAAAATCACCAGGCCCGCGCAGGCGCCGGCTGCGCCGACCAGCGCCAGCGACCACCAGGGGCGGTCTTCCTCGCGGATCTGGTAGGCGGTGAGCAGCGCCAGAAAGCCGTCGGCCATCACATAAGCACCCCAGATCGGGGTCAAGGCGTCGAGTTCGCGGCTGGGGACCAGAAACGCCAGGCCGCCAAACAGCACGGCCACCGCGCCACGGAACACCACCCAGCCCCACTGCCGGCCCATCTGGGTCAAAAAATAATCCGTGTGTATGCGCATGAAAACGTCCCGTTTCTACTTTTGAATTCCATGCAAAGTTTATGCCGCAAAGCGTAATTTGTGAAATTTTCTGCAACGCTTTGTACACAATTCTTTGGAAGAAAATGTGATTTCTTCAGGAGATACCGCTTTATTCGGCGGGGTTTCGTGCGGAACTGCCACGCAAAACTGGGGAAAACCCTTATATTCGACGGATGCATGAATTGAAGCACCCGTCCCACAGCTCTGCCGATGCCGGCCGGGGGGACCTGTGGCGCTCGCCCCTGGTACGCGGTGGCGTCCACGGCAGCCATGGCGCGGTGGCTTCTACGGTGGTGCCGATCCGCTCCCTGGGCGAGGGGCACCGCGAGCGCATCGCCAACCATTTGCTGGCGCTGGACGAGCGTGACCGCTACCTGCGCTTTGGCTACAACGCCGCCGACCGGCATATTCGCGACTATGTGGATGGTCTGAATTTCGAGCGCGACGATATCTTTGGCATCTACAACCGCAAGCTGGAGCTGATCGCCATGGCGCACCTGGCGTATTCGGTGAACCCGCAGTTCAAGTCGTGTGCCGAGTTCGGCGTGTCGGTGCGGCCCCAGGCGCGCGGCCGGGGCTATGGCGGCCGACTGTTCGAGCGGGCCGTCATGCACGCCAGCAACGAGGGGGTGGACTTGCTGTTCGTCCACGCACTCAGCGAAAACACCGCCATGCTGAAGATCGCGCGCAAAGCTGGCGCGGTGGTGGAGCGCGACGGCGCCGAGGCCGAAGCCTTTTTGCGCCTGCCCGAGGCCACGCTCGACAGCCGCATGACCGAGATGGTGGCCGAGCAGTTGGGCCAGACCGACTACCAGCTGAAAACCCACGCCAAAAGCTTCTGGGACTTGCTGGAGGCCCTGCAGAACGTGCGCCAGGGCGTGCGTGAAGGCCGGCATAAATCGGCCATGTAAACCAAGGTGCACCAGGCCGCGTTACAGAGGGTTGTACTGGAATTTGCATAGCGGACCGTTGTGTTAACCGCAATCCGCTATCCTTGAGGCTTATCCACAACCGCACGTCCTGCATCCAAGGCTGTGTCAGACCCTTACCCCGCGCGCTCGTCCTCTGTTCCTGAACGTGAAGACAAGCGTGGCTTTCTGCAAAAACTCGCCGAATTCATACACCCCGGACCGGATTCGCGCGACGAGCTTCTAGAAACCCTGTCCGAAGCCGAGGACAACCACATCATTGGTTCCGAGTCGCGCGTCATGCTCGAAGGCGTGATCCGCATGGCCGATATGACGGCCGGTGAAGTGATGGTGGCCGCCACCCGCATGGACCTGTTGAACATCGCGGCGCCGTTCGACGAACTGCTGCACGTGGTGATCGAAACCGCCCACTCGCGTTTCCCGGTGTTCGAAGGCGAAAAAGAAAACATCATCGGCATATTGCTTGCCAAGGATTTGCTCAAGCTGCAGCGTGCGCCCGAGCTGAACATCCGGGCCCTGCTGCGCCCTGCGGTCTTCGTACCCGAAACCAAGGGCCTGAACGACCTGCTGCGCGATTTCCGCGGCAACCGCAACCATCTGGCCATCGTGATCGACGAGTTCGGCCGGGTCGCTGGGTTGATCACCATCGAAGACGTGCTCGAGCAGATCGTCGGCGAGATCGAAGACGAGTTCGACATTGCCGAGGACGACGGCGACATCTTCGGCCTGGCCGACCGCACCTACCGCGTCAGCGGCGTGACCTCGATCGAGCGGGTCAACGAGGCCTTCGGCGTGAAGCTGGCCGGCGTCGATCCCGACGACGCGTTCGAGACCATCGGCGGCCTGATCGCCCACGAAATGGGCCATGTGCCCAAGCGTGGCGAGCACTTTGCGCTCGCCGGGCTGAACTTTGTGGTGCTGCACGCCAAGGGCGGGGCGGTGCGCTGGTTCAAGGTCTCGCCGGCGGCCGACAACGACAACACCGGTTGATGCGTAGCCTGTTCAGGCGGCGGCCCGGCGCGGCTCCGGCGCTGCTGCTGTGCGTGGTTGCGGGCCTGGCCCAGGCCGCGTCGATTGCCAACCCCTGGAACGGACTGCCCCTGTGGTGGCTGCAGCTGCTGTCGCTGGGTGGTCTGGTCTGGCTGCTGGAGCGCGCCGACACGCCGCAGCAGGCGGCGCTGCGCGGCTGGCTGTTTGCCAGCGCCTGGCTCGCGGGCACCTTCTGGTGGCTGTTCATCTCCATGCATACCTACGGTGGTCTGCCGGCGCCGCTGACCGTCCTGGCAGTCGGCGGGCTGGCCATGGCCTTGGCGCTGATTTATGCCCTAGCTTGTGGGGTTTTTAAGGCTCTGGCGCCCGTCCATCCTACGCTGCGCGCTATTGTTTTTGCATCTTCGTGGATGCTGGCCGAGCTGGCCCGCGGCCAGTGGTTTACCGGCTTCCCCTGGGGCGCGGGCGGCTATGCGCAACTGGACGGGCTGGCGCTGTTTGCGCGCTATGTGGGCGTGTACGGCGTGGGTTGGATTGCGGCGCTGGTCGCGGCCTGCGTGGTGCTGCGCCAGTGGCTGCCTCTGCTCGCCGTCGGCCTGCTGGCCGGGGCCGCGCTGGCGTTACGCCTGCCGCCCAGCGACCCGGCGGCCGTGCTGCCCGTGACCCTGCTGCAGGGGAATATCCCGCAGGACGAAAAGTTCGAGATGGGCGCCGGTGTGCCGGTGGCCTTGAACTGGTACGGCGAGCAGCTGGCCCAGGCGCGCACGCCGCTGGTGGTGGCGCCCGAAACCGCCATCCCCATGCTGCCGCAGCAGCTGCCGGCCGGCTACTGGCCCGGCCTGCTGCAGCGCTTTGCCAGCGGCGGCCAGACGGCCCTGGTCGGCGTGCCTCTGGGCAATGCGCGCGACGGCTATCTGAACGCCGTGGTTGGCCTGCAGCCTGGCAGCCCCAAGCCCTATGAATACGCCAAGCACCATCTGGTGCCGTTTGGCGAGTTCATCCCGCCGCTGTTCAAATGGTTCACCGAGATGATGAAGATCCCGCTGGGCGACTTCAACCGTGGTGCGGTCGGCCAGCCTTCGCTGGCGGTGGCCGGCCAGCGGCTGGCGCCGAACATCTGCTACGAGGATTTGTTCGGCGAAGAACTGGGCGCGCGCTTTATCGACCCGGCGCAGGCGCCAACCATCTTCGTCAACGTCAGCAACATCGGCTGGTTTGGTAATTCGCTGGCCATCGACCAGCACCTGAGCATCTCGCGCATGCGCGCCCTGGAGTTCGAGCGGCCGATGCTGCGCGCCACCAATACCGGCGCCACCGCCATCATCGATTACCGCGGCCAGGTGACGCAGGCCTTGCCCCGGTTGACGCGCGACGTGCTGGTCGGCGAGGTCGAGGGCCGGGGCCTCAACGCTGCCAGCGGCTGGCGCATCACGCCCTATGCGTGGTGGGTGGCCCGCGGCGGGCTTTGGCCGCTGTGGGCGCTGGGCCTGCTGGTGTGGCTGCTGGCCTGGCGCACCCGGCGCTGACCCGGGGCGCTCAGGCGCTCATCACCACCAGCATCTGGGCCTCGGTACGGCCTAGCGACAGATAGATGTGGCCGACGCCGCTGTCGAAGTAGGCCGATTCATTGCGCCCCAGCTCAATGGATTCACCGGTTTCAAACTCCAGGCGCACCCGGCCGGACAGCACGGTGACAAACTCCTGGCCCGCATGGCGGATGAAGTCGGGGAACTGGCTGCGCTCGCGCGCCAGGATGCGGCCGTGCATGGGCGTCATGCGCTTGCCCGGGAATTCTGTGGCCAGCGCGCGGTACTCGTAGTTGCCCGAGCTGTACACCGGCGCTGCCGCCACCGACGACCACACCACCGTGGGCGCAGCCCGGTCGGTCGGCGCTGGCGCGCGTGTGTCGAACAGCTGGTTGATGTCTAGCGCCAGCGCGCGGGCCACGGCGGCCACTTTCTCGTAGCCCACCGACGATTGGCCGAGCTCCATCTTCGACAACGTGGACAGCGGCACGCCTGAGCGGCCTGACAGTTCCTTCAGCGTCAGCTTGTGCGTCTTGCGGTAGCTGCGCAGACGCTGCCCCAGGTTGGCGCGGTCGGCCTCGGGAGTTTCTAGAGGGGGGCTGGCGGGGCGTGCGGGCATGTCGTTTTCCCTAGGGAGGAGTGAAAGCATCCAAGTTTTACTGGACGGGCATGATTCTCGCATGTGAGAATTCTCAAATGCGAGAATTTGACGTCATCATCCTGGGCGCCGGCATTGCCGGTGCCTCCCTGGCCTGGCGCCTGGCGGGCCAGCGCAGCGTGGCCCTGCTGGAGCGCGAGAGCCAGCCCGGCTACCACGCCACCGGCCGTTCGGCGGCCATGTTCATGGAGAGCTACGGCCCGCCCATGGTGCGGGCGTTGACCCGCGCCAGCCGGGCGTTCTACCTGCAGCCACCGGAGGGCTTTGCCGACGTGCCGCTGGTGCACCCGCGCGGCGTGCTGTACCTGGCTTCGCCCGGGCAGGAGGCGCAGTTGGCCAGCACCCGCAGTGCACTGGCGTCTACCTGCCCTGGTCTGGTGGAGTTGGATGCCGCCAGCACACTGGCCCGCGTGCCCTGCCTGCGGCCCGAAATGGTGCGCGGTGCGCTGTACGACGGCGGTGCGCAAGACCTGGATGTGCATGCCCTGCACCAGGGTTTTCTGCGCGGCTTTCGGCGCAAGGCCGGGGCGCACAGCGCCGAGCTGCGTACCGGCGTCGAGCTGACCCGGGCGCGGCACGATGGCCAGTACTGGACCCTGGAGTTTGCGGATGGCCAAAGCCTGCGCGCCCGCACCGTGGTCAACGCCGCCGGCGCCTGGGCCGACGCGCTGGCTGCGCTGTTCGGTGCTGCGCCGATTGGCCTGGTGCCGCACCGGCGCAGCGCCTTCACCTTCCCGGTGCCCGAGGGCCTGGACGCATCGGGCTGGCCGGCCGTGGTGGGCGTGGACGAGAGCTATTACTTCAAGCCCGATGCCGGGCAGCTGCTGGGTTCGCCGGCGAACGCCGATGCCACCGTGCCACACGACGTGGTGCCCGAAGAGCTGGACATCGCCATGGGCATCCACCAGATCGAAAGCGTCACCACGCTGCACATCCGCCGCCCGGGCAGCACCTGGGCCGGTTTGCGCTCCTTCGTGCCCGATGGCGAAATAGTCATCGGATTCGATGCGCACTGCCCGGGCTTCTTCTGGCTGGCGGCCCAAGGCGGCTACGGCATCCAGAGCGCGGCCGGCGCCAGCGCCTTGGCCGATGCGCTGATCCGCGGCCTGCCTGTGCCGGACGAACTGCAGCGCCAAGGGGTGGACCCCGCGGCCTTGTCACCAGCCCGGCTGCGCTAAGCACCTTATTTTTCATCCACCCACGAGAGGCCGCCATGCACCTACTGCCATTCCACGCCACGCGCCGCCGGCTGATCGCCGGTGGCATTCTTGCCTCCACCCTGGCCGCTGCGGGCGGGTTGGCGCAGGCGGCCGACTTCCCGGACCGGCCCCTGACCCTGGTGGCGCCGTACCCGGCCGGCGGTGCGGCTGACGTGCTGGCCCGCATCCTCGGCAAGACCTTGCAGGAGCAACTGGGCCAGCCGGTGGTGGTGGAGAACAAGCCCGGCGCCGGCACCGCGATTGGCGCGGCCTATGTGGCGAATGCCAAGCCCGATGGCTACACGCTGCTGATCAGCTCCAACTCCACCTTCACCTTGAATCCGGCGCTGCAGGGCAAGCTGGCCTACGACCCGGTCAAGGGCTTTGATGCGGTGGGCATGGTTGGCTCGGTGGCCCTGGCGCTGCTGGTGAATCCGGCCGTCAAGGCAGCCAACGTGCAGCAGTTGGTGGCCGCGGTCAAGGCCAAGCCCGATGACTTTGTCTACGGCAGCTTTGGCAACGGCACCAGCTCCAACTTTGCTGGCGCCATGTTCAACAGTGCGACCGGCCTGAAGATGACGCACGTGCCCTACAAAGGCAGCGCGCCGCTGATGACCGACCTGATCGGTGGGCAGATCCCGATCTCCTTTGACACGGTGGTGGCCGCTTCTCATCAGCTCAAGAGCGGCAAGGTGAAGGTGCTGGCCGTGGCCACCGCCAAGCGCTCCAGCGTGATGCCCGATGTACCCACGGTGGCAGAAAGCGGCTACCCGGGCTTCGACATGACGGCCTGGCTGGCCCTGGTCGCCCCGCGTGGCCTGCCCCCGGCCGTCAAGGCCCGGCTGGAGAAAGCCCTGGCCGCACTGATGGCCAGCCCAGACACGCAGGAGAAGATGAAGCTCGCCGGCTTCGAGCCGGCCTACAGCCCTATCCCCGACTGGGCCGGCATGGTGTCGGCCGACATCGCCAAGATGCGCAGCATTGCCGAACATTCGCAAATCAAAATCGAGTAAGCCCATCATGGACAAGCGCCTGCCCGAAACCTCCGCCGTTGAACTGCGCCGCCTGATCGGCAGCCGCCAGCTCTCGCCCGTCGAGCTGATGGATGCCTGCATCGCGCGCATCGAAGCCCTGAACCCGGCCATCAACGCCATCTGCGCCACCGACTTCGACCGCGCCCGCAGCGCGGCCCGCCAGGCCGAGGCCCAGGTGATGCGCGGTGCGCCGCTGGGCCCGCTGCACGGCCTGCCGCTGGGCGTGAAGGATTTGCAGGACACGGCCGGCCTGCTCACCACCTATGGCAATGTGGGCCTGCGTGGCAACGTGCCCACGGCCGACAACCTGCTGGTGGCGCGGCTGCGCGCGGCCGGCGCCATCGTCACCGCCAAGACCAATGTGCCCGACATGGGAGCGGGCGCGAACAGCCGCAATCC
Source organism: uncultured Albidiferax sp. (assembly GCA_963513025.1). Classification (GTDB taxonomy): domain Bacteria; phylum Pseudomonadota; class Gammaproteobacteria; order Burkholderiales; family Burkholderiaceae_C; genus Rhodoferax_B. The sequence continues at coordinate 1,312 of CAUPON010000047.1, read as the reverse complement.
GGTCTGGGGTGCGACCGGCAATCCGTTCAACGCGGCGCTGAATGCGGGCGGCTCTTCCGGCGGTTCGGCGGCGGCGCTGGCGGCCGATTTGCTGCCGCTGTGCACCGGCTCGGACACCGGCGGCTCGCTGCGGATTCCGGCCGCACTGTGCGGCGTGGTCGGGCTGCGGCCGTCGCCCGGCCTGGTGGCGAACGACGCACGGCCCTTGGGCTGGTCGGTGATCTCGGTACTCGGGCCGATGGGCCGCACGGTGGCCGACACCGCGCTGCAGTTCGCCGCCAGTGTCGGGCCGGACCCGCGCGACCCGCTGTCGTATCCGGTGGACGCCGCGCAGTTTTGGCCGCTGAAGGACATCGACCTGTCCCGGCTGCGCATCGGCACCACCGAAGACTTCGGCATATGCATCGTCGACCCGGAGATCCGCCGCGTGTTCCGCCAGCGGGTCGAGGCGATCCGCCCGCTGGTCGCGCAATGCGAGCCCGTCGACCTGCAGCTGGGTGACGCCGACCGCGCCTTCGACGTCCTGCGTGCCGAGAGCTTCGTCGCCGCGTTTGCCGACACCTTCCGCAACGCGCCCGAGACCCTGGGCCCGAACGTGCGCGCCAACGTGGAGATGGCCGCCGCCATCACCCTGGCCGACCGCGCCTGGGCGCATTTGGAGCAGACCCGTATCTCGCGTCGCTTTGCCAAGGCTTTCGAGCAGTACGACTTGATCCTGGCGCCAGTCACGCCGGTCTCGCCCTTCCCCTGGACCGAGCTGTTCGCCGGCCGCATCGACGGCCAGGACATGCGCAACTACTACCACTGGCTGGGCCTGACCTACGTGGTCACGCTGGCGACGAATCCGGCGCTGTCGTTGCCCTGCGGGACGGATGAACACGGCATGCCGTTTGGCCTGCAGATGGTCGGCCGCCTGCATGGCGACGCGCAGCTGCTGTCGGCCGCGCAGGCGCTGGAGCAGGCGTTTGCCGCCAGCCCCGCGCTGTGTCGGCCGCGGCCCGATCTGCAGGCTCTGGCCCAGGCCCGGCCCGAGCTGAAGTCCATCGTCACCCACCCGCCCTTGCACGGCGAACCCGGTAGTTTCCCGGGTGGGCGCACCGCGGTGTAGCTGGATTTGCTATTGAATAAATAGCTGCTTGCGCTGGTAATAAAAGCGCTGAAGGCACTTTTTATACGCGGATTCAAGTACAAAGTGCAACGGAATGCAGTGTAAGAGGCCGAACCGGTAGGTTGTAAAACACCTCATGGGGAGTTCGGTAGCCCAAGCACTTACGAGGCCTGTGATTGAGCAAATGCACCGCGTCGTTGACCT
>CAUPON010000046.1:0-29040 GCA_963513025.1 uncultured Albidiferax sp. | reverse complement strand
CAGGTCAACGACGCGGTGCATTTGCTCAATCACAGGCCTCGTAAGTGCTTGGGCTACCGAACTCCCCATGAGGTGTTTTACAACCTACCGGTTCGGCCTCTTACACTGCATTCCGTTGCACTTTGTACTTGAATCCGCGTGCGAAAAAGGCCGCTGGCGCAGGTTCTATAAGCGCGAGATGCTATGCATTGGATAGCGATTTCTATATTTTCCGCTGTCAGCGCCGGAACTTGCCTTCGGCGCTGATGATGGCCAGGTCGGCAAAGTCCAGGCCGCTGTGGTCGCTGGGGCTGTAGCTGACTTCCAGCCCGCCGATGTCGAGCTTGCCCTGGTTTTCCAATGCGGCCTGTATGCGTTCGCGCGTGGGCTTGGGGCCGGCGCGCTGCAGTGCCGCCACCAGTACCTTGGCCGCGGCAAAGCCTTCGACCATGGCCGGGCTGGAATCGTCCAGGCCCTTGGCCCGCGCCAGGTCGGCAAATTCCCGGATGAACGCATAGTTGAAGGAGCGCGGGAACACCTGGGTTACCACCACGCCGTTGGCATGGCTGCCCAGCCCCGCAATAAAGCCGGCGGATGCGTTGTTGGACAGCGTGATGAACTGGGCGTTGCTGCCGGCTGCCTTGATCGCCTTGATGCCTTCGACCGCGGCGGCGCTGGATGCCACCAGCAGCACAGCCTGCGCACCAGACTGCACGACCGCCGGCGCAATATGCGAGAAATCGGGCTTGGCGCGGTCAAACTTTTCCAGCACCACCGGGCTCAGCTTGGCCTGCTGCAAACCCTTTTGGGCGCCGGCCAGCCCGTCCGTGCCAAAGCTGTCGTCGGTGTAGACCACGGCGATCTTGCTGATGCCCGTGCTGGCCAGGTGGGCCATGGCTTTCTCGGCTTCACGCTGGTAGGTGGCGCGCACGTTGAACACATGCTTGCGCACCGGCTGGTGCAGCACCATGGCGCCGGTGGACGGACCGACCAGGGGCACGCCGTATTTGTCCAGCAGCGGAATGACGGCTTCGGTATTCGGCGTGCCGCGCGTCAGGAACATGGCGACGACGTTTTTCTCGGTGATCAGGATGCGCGCGTTCTCTGCCGACAGCGCCGGGTCGAACTTGTCGTCTAGCGACAGCAGCTCGATTTTCTGCCCGGCCACGCCGCCCTTGGCGTTGACCATGTCGACGTACAGCTTGGCGCCGTCGGTGGTTTCCTTGACGCCGACCGCCGCCGAGCCGGTGAAGCCCGCGGTCTGGCCCACCAGGATTTGTGCGGCGGCGGGCAGACCCAAGGTGCAGAACAGGGCTGTGAGTACGGCGGCGTAGCGGTGTTGCATGGACTGAGCTCGAAAATGAGGATCGATTGGGCCACGGGGGCGCCTAGAGTAACAGGATGTTTTTACTTACGCCAACCCAGGGCCCCTGGCGCTGCCATATGCGGTAAATTCCCAAGTTCCGGCCCGCTATGGTCCACCCTCTTTCGCACTGCACACGTTTATGAAAACTCTAGGCACCCCCCTGTCCCCCAACGCAACCAAGGTCATGCTGCTCGGCTCCGGCGAACTCGGCAAAGAGGTGCTGATCGCGCTGCAGCGTCTGGGCGTGGAAACCATTGCCGTCGATCGTTATGCCAACGCTCCCGGCCAGCAGGTGGCCCACCATGCGCGCACCATCACCATGAGCGATCCACTGCAGCTCAAAGCCTTGATTGAGGCCGAGCGCCCCGACCTGGTGGTGCCCGAGATCGAAGCCATCGCCACCCCCATGCTGGAAGAGCTGGAAGCCGCCGGCACGGTGCGCGTGATCCCCACCGCCCGCGCAGCCCGCCTGACCATGGACCGCGAAGGCATACGCCGCCTGGCCGCCGAAGTCCTGGGCCTGCCGACCAGCCCCTATGTGTTCTGCGACTCGCTAGCCGAGCTGCAGGCCGCCATTGATAGCAAAATCGGCTACCCCTGCATCGTCAAGCCAGTGATGAGCAGCTCGGGCAAGGGCCAGAGCAAAATCAGTGGCCCTGCCGATGTGCAGGCCGCCTGGGACTACGCGATGGCCGGCGGCCGCGTCAGCCACGGCCGGGTCATCGTTGAAGGCTTCATCGACTTCGACTACGAAATCACCCAGCTCACGGTGCGCGCCCTGGGCGCCGACGGCAAGGTGGAAACCCATTTCTGCGACCCAATTGGCCACATCCAGGTCAGCGGCGACTATGTGGAAAGCTGGCAGCCACACCCCATGCCGCTGCCGGCCATCCAGCGCTCGCGCGAGATCGCCAAGGCGGTGACCGACAACCTCGGCGGCCAGGGTCTTTTCGGCGTGGAGCTGTTCGTCAAGGGCGACGAGGTCTGGTTCAGCGAAGTCAGCCCGCGCCCGCACGACACCGGCATGGTCACGCTGTGCACCCAGTGGCAAAACGAGTTCGAGCTGCACGCCCGCGCCATCCTCGGCCTGCCGGTGAACACCGCGCTCAAGAGCCCGGGAGCCAGCGCGGTGATCTACGGCGGTGTGGATGCCCAGGGCATCGTCTTCGACGGCGTGGCCGAGGCGATGCGCGTGCCCAACACCGACATCCGCTTGTTCGGCAAGCCAGAAAGCTTCGTCAAGCGCCGCATGGGCGTGGCACTGGCGTTTGACGCCGACGTGGAAGTCGCCCGCAGCCGCGCCAAGCAGGCGGCCGCGCTCGTCAAGCCGCGCGCGGTCTAAAGCCCCATGCAGCGAATCTTTAACGGGTACAACGGCTCGCAGACCAGGAACCCGTGGAACCGGCTTTGCCGGGCCAATGGGTTCGCCCCCTGCAAGGGGGTTGGCGGAAACGCGAAGCGTGGAGCCTGGGGGTGAGCCAATTAATCGCTTGGGCCGACGACTCGGCGTTGCGCATCTTGTTGGCGGCCGGCCTTGCCATTCTGCTGGCCCTGGTGGCGCATGCGGTGGGGGCGCTGCTGGTGGGGCGGGTCACGCGCAGCCTGCCGCTGGCCTCGGCCATCGCCCAGGCCTGCCATGCGCCGACCCGGGTGGTGCTGCCGCTGATCGCGCTGCAGGCGGTGTGGCAGATTGCGCCGCACGACTTTCCGCTGGTCGCCGGCGTGCGCCATGTGAACGTGCTTTTGCTGCTGACCAGTCTGACCTGGCTGGGCTTGCGCGTGGTGCATGGCGCCACCCAGGGCCTGATCGCCCTGCACCCGCTGCAGGTCGAGGACAACCTGAACGCCCGCCGCGTCCACACCCAGGCCAAGGTGCTGGCCAACACCCTGGTGTTCGGCATTCTGGTGACCGGGCTTGCGGCGGTGCTGATGACCTTTCCCGGGGCCCGGCAGTTTGGCGCCAGCCTGCTGGCATCGGCCGGCGTGGTCGGCCTAGTGGTGGGTATCGCCGCGCGGCCGGTGCTGGGCAATCTGCTGGCCGGCCTGCAGATCGCGCTGGGCCAGCCGCTGCGCATTGACGACGTGCTGATCGTGCAGGGCGAGTGGGGCCGGGTCGAAGAGATCACCGGCACCTATGTGGTGCTGCGCGTCTGGGACCAGCGGCGGCTGATCATTCCGCTGCAGTGGTTCATCGAGAACCCGTTCCAGAACTGGACCCGGCGCAACCCCGAGATGATAGGCACGGTGTTCCTGTGGGTGGACTACGGCATGGCGATGGACCCGCTGCGCGCCGAGGCCTTGCGCATCTGCCAGGGGTCGCCGGCCTGGGACGGCCGCCACTGCAAGCTGGATGTGACCGACACCGCCGCCCACGGCGTGCAGATCCGGCTGGAGGTGACCTCGGCCAATGCCGATCTGCTGTGGCGGCTGCGCTGCGATGTGCGCGAGGGCCTGGTGGACTTCATGCAGCGCCACTACCCGCAGCACCTGCCGCGCATGCGCGCCGAGCTGGATGCGCGGCCTGCTTTGCCGGGGTTCTAGGCTGGCTTTGCAGTTGTTCACTGGCTGGACATAGCCAGCAGGAGCGGGCGGCCTAGCATCGGCGATCCCTTGCTTTTGAAAGCCACCTGCATGCCGTTTACAGCCCATCCATCGCCTTCGCTTTTGCCCTCGTTTGCGCCCCGCCGGGCCTGGCTCAGTTTGCCGTTGTTGGGCGTGTTTGCGGTTGGCACCGCCTGTGCCCAGCCCAGCGGCGGCATGGGCGGGCGGCCGCCGGGCGGTGGTGGCCCGCCCTCGGGCAGTGCCAGCTGCGCCGCGCCGGCTGAGCCTGTCGGCAGCACGCTGATCAAGATTTATGCGGGCGAGCGCCTGCGGGTGCTGCCCGCAGAACTCAAGCTCTCGCCGGAACTGCTGCCGCTGTTCGAGCGCTATGCGCTAGCCCTGCAGCAGCTGATGCTGGACGACAGCACCTGGGCCGCCCGGGCGCCCCAGCCGCAGGCTAGCCCCCTGGCCCGCATCGGCGCGCAGATCGACCTGGCCAGCAACCGCGCCGCTGCCTGGGAGCAGGTGCTGGACGCGTTGAAGCCGTTGTACGCCCGGCTCGACCCGGCCCAGCGGGCGATTGCCGACCAGCGCTTGGTGGTGTCGCTAGAGCCGTCCGCTTGGGCGCTGCCGGCCGGCCCGCGGCCTGCGGGCAGGCCAGCGCCCACGCCGTAAGTTGAATCTGCTTGCTATTATTTTAGTAGCTGTTGGCGCAGTTGGCATATGCGCTATAGGCCTAGGAAGCTTAAATTAATGTAGCCAATATGTAAAGCAAACGCGGTACAGTGCAGGGCATAAAAGCTTTCCAGGAGACCGACCGATGAACCGCCTGATCCGTGCCGCCGTGCTGGCCGCCCCGCTGTTGTGCCAGCCCGTGTGGGCTGCCGCGGCCAATGCGCCCAGTACCCCGTTTGCCGCCGAAGCCCAGGTGCTGGGCACACCGCTGCAGCTGAATGGCGCCGGCACCCGCTACCGCGCGGTGTTCAAGGTCTACGACATGGCGTTGTACACACCACGCAAGGTGTCCAGCCCGGATGAGCTGCGGGCCTTGCCCGGGCCCAAGTTGCTGAGTTTTACCGCGCTGCGCGAACTCTCCGGCACCGACCTGGGCCTGGCCTTCATCAAAGGCCTGTCGGCCAATTCGCCGAAGGAGTTGGTGCTCAAGCACACCACCTCGGCGAACCGGCTGATCGAAATCTTCTCCGGCCGCAGCAAGCTGGCTGCGGGCGACAGCTTTGCGATGCAGTTCATCCCCGGCCAGGGCACCTTATTCTTCATCGCCGGCCAGCCCCAGGGCACGCCGGTGGGCGACTCCGAGTTCTTCGGCATGGTGCTGAACATCTGGGTCGGCGACAGTCCAGCCGACTACGGCCTGAAAGCCGCGCTGTTGGGCCAGGAAGCGCCGACCAAGAAGAGCGCCTACTAAGCTCGCACCAGAGCCAAGCCCAGCGCCGTCAGCGCTGCCACGTCCTGGTCCGTCGTGCCCGGTTCCACCACCAGGCCGGTGGCTGTGTTGCAGGCGGCGATCACATAGGGCGAGGCGGCGTGCAGCTTTTCGGCCGAGGCTAGCACCCAGGTCTCTGCCGCCTGGGCCATCAGCGCGCGTTTCACATGCGCTTCCTCCATATCGCCGGTGCTGAGTCCGGCCGTGGCGCTGATGCCGGTCACGCCCATGAAATACAGGTCGGCGCGTACCTGGCGGATCGCCTCGATGGCTGCCGCGCCCACCGCTACCACCGAATGCTTGAACAGCCGCCCGCCGATCAGCTGCACCTCGACCAGCGGATGCTCGACCAGGGCCAATGCGATGGTCGGACTGTGCGTCACCACCGTGGCCTGCAGGCTGTGCGGCAGGCGCAGCGCCAGCTGTTGGCAGGTGGTGCCGCCGTCGATGAACACCACCTGGCCGGGCTGCACCATGGCGGCGGCAGCGGCGGCAATCGCCTGCTTGCCGACCATCTGCAGCTGGCTGCGGGCGGCAAAGTTGGCGACCGCCGGCGAGGCGGGCAGGGCGCCACCGTGCACCCGCTGCAGTAGCCCGCGCGCGGCCAGCGCCCGCAGATCGCGGCGTATGGTGTCTTCCGACAGGCCCAGGCTGGCGCTGAGGTCGGCGGCGACGATGCGGCCGTCATGCCGCAGGGTGTCGAGGATCAGTTGTTTGCGTTGCTGGGTCAGCATGGCGGTTCCAGTTTAAATTTGCATGATTATCATTGAAGTTGCACGAATGTGCATGTTTGCGCTAGACTGCCTGCCATCACCTCGGGAGCCCGCATGCACGCCAATGACATCCGCATCGTCGAACAAAAAGTCCTGTCCGACGATTGGTACCTGCTGAAGAAGAACACCTTTGAGCTGCGCCGGCGCGACGGTAGCTGGCAGCGCCAGAGCCGCGAAACCTACGACCGCGGCAATGGCGCGACCATCCTGCTCTACCACCCGGGCCAGGGCACGGTGGTGCTCACCCGGCAATTCCGCTTCCCCACCTTTGTGAACGGCAATGCCGACGGCATGCTGATCGAAACCCGTGCCGGCCTGCTGGACCAGGACGACCCCGCCACCTGCATCCGCCGCGAGACCGAAGAGGAAACTGGCTTTCGCCTGCGCGATGTGCGCAAGGTGTTCGAGGCCTATATGAGCCCCGGTTCTGTGACCGAGCGGGTGTTCTTTTTCGTCGGCGAATACAGCGCGGCCGACAAGGTGTCCGACGGCGGCGGCGAGCACCACGAGGGTGAAGACATCGAAGTGCTGGAGCTACCCCTGGCCACGGCGTTGGACATGGTGGCCGATGGCCGCATCTGCGACGGCAAGACCATCATGCTGCTGCAGTATGCGCAGCTGCATGGTTTGGTGCGTACGGCCTGACAGCCCACACCCGTCGTACAAACGTGCGGGTTGTTCCTTCCCAGGGATACCGCGGAACCGGCTCTGCCGGGCCGCTGGTATCGCCCCCTGCAAGGGGGTTGGCGGAAACACGCAGTGTGGAGCCTGGGGGTGTTCTAGATCACCGTTTGTCCCAACCCGCCGTCGGACTGCACCATGCGGCCACGGCCTTCGTGCTTGGCTGAGTACAGCGCGGTATCGGCGCGCGCCAGCAGGCCGGCCAGGGTGCCGTCGCCGTCGCGCAGCACCGCCACGCCGGCACTGAAGTTCATATGGAAACCCAGTTCTTTCTCGCCTACTTCCCGAAGCATGGCGCGCAGCCGCTGGTCGAAGCCTATGCTGGCCGAGCGGTGGGTATTGGCCAGCACGATGCAGAATTCTTCGCCGCCCAGGCGGCCCACCAGATCGCCGGTGCGGCGGCTTTCGCGCAGTAGGCGGGCGAACAGTTTTAGTGCCTTGTCGCCGACCTCGTGGCCATGGGTGTCGTTGATGCGCTTGAAGTGGTCCAGGTCCAGCATCATCAGCGTCAGGGGCTGCTGGTAGCGCTGGGCGTTGGCAAACATGCCCTCGGCCCGATCCATCCAGCCGCGCCGGTTCAGCAGGCCGGTCAGGCCATCGGTCATGGCCAGGTTGTGCAGTCGGGCTTTGGCTTCGTCGCGCCAGGCGGCCAGTAAGGCCACCACCGAGACGATGGTGACCAGGTTCAGCGTTACCGCCATGGCCAGGTTGATGCTTTGCAGCGCGGCTTCCGAGCCCCAGATGCCGACGACTGCCCGCACCAGCATCAGACCCGCGGTGCCGACCAGGCAGGCGCACAACCACCAGCGCCAGGCCCGGCCCACGTGGCGCAGCGGGAACAGCGTGGCCCGCGCCACCAGCAGCAGCATCGCCGCCAGGCACAGGTGCGACCAGCCGAGCTGAAAGGCCGGGCTGGCAAAGCCCAGCACATAACCCAACGGCGCGGCCACCAGCAGCACCAGTAAGGAGCGCGCGCACCAATGGTAGTCCAGCCAGTCCTGCGGGCTGCGGCGGATCGGCCGCTTGCGGTATTTGTTCGGCCGGCTGCGGTGGCCGAGCCAGCTGCCCAGCGCCCGGTGCAGCAGCCATTGGCACAGGCCGAACAGCGTCACGGCAAGCGGCGCCAGCACCGGTGCCCAGGCATAGCCGGCGCTGATGCTGGCCGCGCCACCGAGTACCAGGGCTACCACCCCCAGCTGGGCGCAGCGGGTGGCGGCACTGGCCTGGCTGCCGACCATGGTCAGCAAGGCGATTGACACCATGAACAAGTTCGCGGTGGCGATCACCAGCAGGGTGGGAATATCGAGCTGCATCGGAGAAAAGGTGTGCGGTTACTGGAAGGCGACTTCGGCAAAGCTGCGAAGTTTGCGGCTATGCAGCTGGGTCAGGCCCTGGGCGCGCAGCAGCTCGATGGCACGGATGCCTATGCGCAGATGCTGGTCCACCCGTTCGCGGTAGAAGTGGTTGGCCATGCCGGGCAGCTTGATCTCGCCGTGCAGAGGCTTGTCGCTGACGCACAGCAAGGTGCCGTAGGGCACGCGGAAGCGGAAGCCATTGGCGGCGATGGTGGCGGACTCCATGTCCAGCGCCACCGCGCGACTCTGGCTGAAGCGGCGCTGCGGCTGGTTGTTCGGCAGCAGCTCCCAGTTGCGGTTGTCGGTGCTGGCCACGGTGCCGGTGCGCATGATGTTCTTCAGCGCCACGCCCTGCACCTGGGTGACATCGGCCACGGCCTGCTCCAGCGCCTGCTGGATCTCGGCCAGTGCAGGGATCGGCACCCACAGCGGCAGCTCTTCGTCCAGCACATGGTCTTCGCGCACATAGCCGTGGGCCAGCACGTAGTCGCCCAGCTGCTGGCTGTTGCGCAGGCCCGCGCAGTGGCCGACCATGATCCAGGCATGCGGGCGCAGCACGGCAATGTGGTCGGTGATGTTCTTGGCGTTCGCCGGGCCGACGCCGATATTGACCATGGTGATGCCGGCGTTGTCGGAGCGCACCAGGTGGTAGCCGGGCATTTGCGGCAGGCGCGGCGGCACGGCGCCCAGTACGTCCACCGCTTCGGGCGGCAGGCCCACCCGGCGGGTGATGACGTTGCCCGGCTCGACGAATGCGCAGTATTCGCTGTTCGGATCGGCCATGGCCGCATGGCCCATGCGTACGAATTCGTCGATGTAGAACTGGTAGTTGGTGAACAGCACGAAGTTCTGAAAGTGCTCGGGCCCGGTGCCGGTGTAGTGGCGCATGCGGTGCAGCGAATAGTCGACCCGCGGCGCGGTGAACAGCGACAGAGGCAGCGGTTCGCCGGGGTGCGGCTCGTAGGTGCCGTTGGCAATGCCGTCGTCCATGGCGGCCAGGTCGGGTAGGTCGAACACGTCGCGCATCAGCATGCGGCGGCTGGCGTCCATGTGGCCTTCGACGTGGTCGTGTTCGGCAAACGAGAAGTGCACCGGAATCGGCAGCGCGCTGGTGCCGATCTCCAGCTCGACCTGGTGGTTTTGCAGCAGCAGGCGGAACTGTTCGAGGTAGTAGCTGTGGTACAGGTCGGGCCGGGTCAGCGTGGTCTCGAAGCGGCCGGGGCCTGCCACGAAGCCATAGCTGAGGTGAGCGCTTTCGATCAGGGCGCTGGCGGCTCGGGCCACGGTCTCGGTGTGCAGGCGCACAAACGGGTAGCAGGCACGCACATGGCCTGGCAGGGTTTCGCCAGCCACAAACCGCTGCATGGCCGAGCGCAGGTGGTCGATCTGCTGGTCGTAAATCAGCCGGACCTGCGCCAGGGCGGCAACCGGATCGGTGAAGCGGGTAGGGGCGATAAAGGCGGGCAGATAAGGCATGGGTCTATTGTGCAACGCAACAAGCTCAGCGAGATAGGGGTACGGGGTCGCGCATGGTGACGAATTCTTCGGCCATGGTGGGGTGGATGCCGATGGTGCTGTCGAACACCGCTTTGGTGGCCCCTGCCTTCATGGCCACGGCAAAGCCTTGCACTATTTCTCCAGCATCGGCGCCCACCATGTGCAGGCCGACAACGCGGTCGCTCGCATCGTCAACCACCAGCTTCATCAAAGTGCGTTCGGTACTGCCGCTGAGCGTGTGCTTCAGCGATTTGAATTCGCTGCGGTAAATGCTGACCGGGCCAAACTGCTCCCGCGCCGCGGCTTCCGTCAGGCCGACGGTGCCGATGTTGGGGTGGGTGAACACGGCCGTGGGGATGAGTTCGTAGTCCATGCTGCGCGCCGCCTTGCCGGCCTTGGGGCCGAACAGGTGGTCCACCAGGGCCATGGCTTCGCCCAGCGCCACCGGCGTGAGCTGTAGCCGTGCCGTCACGTCGCCAAGCGCATAGACCGAGGGGACCGAGGTCTGGTAGTGGTGGTCCACCTCGATCGCGCCGTCCTTACCCTGGGCGATACCCAGCGTCTCCAGGCCCATGCCCTGTACGTTCGGCACCCGGCCGATGGCGTAGAGCACCTGGTCGACGGTCAAAGTGTCGCCATTCGCCAGCCGCACCTCCAGGCCGGCGGCGGTGCGCAGGATGCTGGCCACGTCGGTTTCCAGCCGCAGGTCGACACCGGCCTTGCGCACCTCTTGCGCCAGGAAGTTGCGCACATCGTCGTCAAAGCCGCGCAGTAGCTGCTGGCCGCGGTACACCTGGGTCATCTGGGCGCCCAGGCCGTTGAAGATGGATGCAAATTCGCAGGCGATATAGCCGCCGCCCACCACCAGCATGCGCTGCGGAAACGGCTCCAGGTCGAACATCGCGTCCGACACCGCCGCGTGTTCGGCACCGGGAATCGATGGCACGGTAGGCGTGCCGCCGGTCGCCACCAGGATGTGCTCGGCGCTGTAGTTCTGGTCGCCCACCTGCACCGTATGCGGGTCCAGCAGCGTGGCCCAGCCGGGGATGAGCTGCACGCCTGCGCCCACCAGCAGCTGCTGGTAGATACCGTTGAGGCGGGTGATCTCGGTGGCACGGTTTTTCTTCAGCAAGCTCCAGTCGAGGCTGGTGTGGCCCACCTGCCAGCCGAAGCCAGCGGCTTCTTCAAAGGCTTCGGCATAGTGCGCGGCGTAGCTGTAGAGCTTCTTGGGGATGCAGCCCACGTTGACGCAGGTGCCGCCCAGCGCGCCTACCTCGGCCAGCGCCACGCGCGCGCCGCGCTGTGCGGCCATGCGCGCAGCCCGTACGCCGCCGCTGCCGCCACCCACCACCAAGAGATCGAATTGGAATGCGGGCATGCGGGTTTCCTTCTGGTTTCGGTGGGGCATTAGGCCCCAAATGCTATTAAATATGTAGCTTGCGGTGCATGCATTTACTGCGCCATCCCCATTTCTAATGAAGCTGGGGGAAAGCGCTGCCTAGAAACCGCAATAATGGATGGTATCTGTTCCAACATCCAAGGTTTTTCGTGAAATTTGCTCTGACCACCGCCGCTTTCTGCCTGCTGGCCGCCAGCCTGACCACTGCCAGCTGGGCCCAGACCACCGACGCTGCCGCGGCCGCCAAAGAGGCCGGCGCCATCGTCACCCCCAGCGGCCTAGTCTACCGTTCGCTGAAAGACGGCACCGGCGCCAGCCCCACCGCGAGCGACAAGGTCAAGGTGCATTACCGCGGCACCTTCCTGGACGGCAAGGAATTCGACAGCTCGTACAAGCGCAACGAACCCATCGAGTTCCCGCTGAATGGCGTCATCAAATGCTGGACCGAAGGCGTGCAGAAAATGAAGGTCGGCGGCAAAGCCAAGCTCACCTGCCCACCGGCGATTGCCTATGGCGAGCGCGGCGCAGGCGGCGTGATCCCGGCCAATGCCACCCTGCAGTTCGAGGTCGAATTGCTCGGTATCAACGGCAAGTAAGAACCCGGTCTCCACGTCCGCGACCCACCGTATTTCTGGAATTCCCATGGCACTTTCCCGGCCTGCACCCATCAGCTCTCCGCCATTCGGCCCCTCGTCCCAGTCCGGCGGGCAGCCCAATGCCGCTGCACCCGACCAAATTGCCTTCATCGGAGGCGGCAATATGGCCAGCGCCATCATCGGCGGTCTGGTCAAGAAAGGCGTGCCAGCCAGCCACATTCTGGTGATCGAGCCCTGGGCCGAGGCGCGTGCCAAGCTGCTGGCCGACTTCACTATCCAGGCCCATGAAGTGCCCGGCCCGGTACTGACACAGGCGCGTACCGTGGTATGGGCGGTCAAGCCGCAGATGTTCAAGGACGCGGCCCTGCAAACCCGCTTCCACACCAAGACTGCCCTGCATCTGAGTGTGGCTGCGGGCATCCGCAGCGACAGCATTGCCAAATGGCTGGACACCGAACGCGTGGTGCGCGCCATGCCCAACACCCCGGCGCTGATCGGAAAGGGCATGACCGCGCTGTTCTCCCGGCCGGCCGTATCGGAAGCCGACCGCCAGGTCATCGAAAAGGTGCTCGCCGCCACCGGTGAAAGCCTGTGGGTGGGGGTGGAAGAGCAGCTGGACGCGGTGACCGCCTTGTCGGGCTCGGGCCCGGCCTATGTGTTCTATCTGATCGAAGCCATGATCCAGGCGGGTGCCGACATGGGCTTGTCGCGCGACCAGGCGCATAGGCTGGCGGTGGGCACCTTTGTAGGTGCCTCGGCCCTGGCCCGCGCCTCCAACGAACCCCCGGAGATCCTGCGCCAGCGCGTCACGTCCAAGGGCGGCACCACCTACGCGGCCATCACCTCGATGGACCAGGACGGGCTGAAGAACTCCTTCATGCGCGCCCTGCATGCCGCCAAGCACCGCGCCCGCGAGCTGGGCGATGAGTTCGGCGACTGACTTTGGAACACCCCCTGGCTTGCCCACTTCGTGTGGCCGCCAACCCCCTTGCAGGGGGCGATTCCAGCGGCCTGGCATAGCCAGTTCCGCGGAATCTCTGGAAGGGGTGTCGCTTGCGTAATTTGTGCTTTTTAGGCCGCTAGCGCTTATGGAATGTGCGGTTGTAGCTATCTAAAGTATAGCAACCACCGATTCACCAGTTACGCCGTGGCCAATTGGCGGTGCGGGTCGATGACAAACTTCTTTGGCACCCCGGCGTCGAACTCGGCGTAGCCGCTGGGGGCTTCGTCCAGCGAGATCACCTGCACGCCGACGATGTCGGCGATGTGGATGCGGTCCCACAGAATCGCCTGCATCAGCGCGCGGTTGTACTTCATCACCGGGGTCTGGCCGGTGTGGAAGCTGTGCGACTTGGCCCAGCCCAGGCCGAAGCGCAGGCTCAGGGCTCCGCTCTTGGCTGCCTTGTCGACGCCGCCCGGATCGTCCGTCACATACAGGCCAGGAATGCCGATTTTGCCGGCCGCACGGGTGATTTCCATCAGCGAATTCAGCACGGTGGCCGGGGCCTCGCCCTGCGATCCCGCATGGCCGTGGCCGCGGGCCTCGAAGCCCACGGCATCCACAGCGCTGTCCACCTCGGGCGTGCCGAGGATGGCGGCGATCTGGTCGGCCAGGCTCACGTCCAGCGACAGATCTACCGTCTCAAAACCGACCTTGCGTGCATGCACCAGACGTGCCGGGTTCACATCGCCGACGATCACCACCGCCGCACCCAGCAAGCGCGCCGAGGCGGCCGCTGCCAGGCCGACCGGGCCGGCACCGGCCACGTAGACCGTGCTGCCCGGTCCCACGCCGGCCGTTACCGCGCCGTGGTAGCCGGTGGGCAGGATGTCGGACAAGCAGGTGAGGTCGCGGATCTTCTCCATCGCGCGGTCGCGGTCGGGGAACTTCAGCAGGTTGAAGTCGGCATACGGCACCATCACGTACTCGGCCTGGCCGCCGATCCAGCCGCCCATGTCGACATAGCCGTAGGCGCCGCCGGCGCGCGAGGGGTTGACGCTCAGGCAGACGCCGGTGTGCTGCTCCTTGCAGGTGCGGCAGCGGCCGCAGGCCACGTTGAAGGGCACGGACACCAGATCGCCTTTTTTGAGAGTTTCCACATCGCGGCCGACTTCCAGTACTTCGCCGGTGATCTCGTGGCCCAGCACCAGGCCGGCCAGCGCGGTGGTGCGGCCACGCACCATGTGCTGGTCGGAGCCGCAGATATTGGTGGACAGCACTTTCAGGATCACCCCGTGCTCGGCCGATTGGCCCAGGGGATTGACGAGTTTGGGGAAGGGGATGGCTTGCACTTCGACCTGGCTTTGCCCCAGGTACACGACACCTCGGTTGCTTGACATTGGGTTTGTCTCCTTGTTTGTCATTGGACGCATACCTCTGCGCCAGAATGGGCACGAAGGTGCACCATCTTGGACCCATGACAAACGGGCACTAGCTGGATTGCGACGCCAAAGTGTATTTTTTGCCCGCTTGGGTGCGGACAGGGCCGGGTGCAAGCTAGGCCAGGTACTTTTCCAGCTTGTGGGCAAACACCTGGGCGGCTTCCGTCCAGGCCACGTTTACGCCCAGATGCGCCAGGTCCACCGTCTGCAAGCCGGCATAGCCGCAGGGGTTGATGCGGCCAAAGGGTTCGAGGTCCATGGCCACATTCAGCGCCACGCCGTGGTAGCTGCAATGCCGGCTGACCTTGATGCCCAACGCGGCAATCTTGCCCAGGTAGGCGGGGCTGGTTTCCAGCTCTTTGGACGTAAAGCCGGCCTCCAGCCGTGCGTGGCTGAACGGGTCTTGCAGGCGCACATAAATCCCCGGCGCGCCGGGTACGCGCAGGCCGGTGACGCCGAAATGCACCAGCGTCTGGATAGCGGCTTCTTCCAGCCGGTAGACGTATTCCTTGACGAAATAGCCAGCGCGTTTCAGGTCCAGCAGCGGATAGGCGACTATTTGGCCGGGGCCGTGGTAGGTCACCTGGCCGCCGCGATTCGTCTGTACCACCGGGATCTCGCCGGGCAGCAGCAAGTGCTCGGGCTTGCCAGCCAGGCCTTGGGTGAAGACGGGCGGGTGCTCGCAAATCCATAGCTGGTCCGGCGCATCCGCTGTGCGCTGGGCGGTGAAATCCTGCATGGCGGCCACGGTGGGCAGATAGTCCACGCGGCCCAGCAACTGGGCGGACAGCGGGGCCGTCACAAGACCATCTTCACCATCGGGTGCGTGCTCAGTGTGCGGTACAGCTCGTCGAGCTGTTCGCGGCTGGTGGCGGTGACGGTGATGGTGATGCCCAGGTATTTGCCGCCCTTGCTCTCGCGCAGCTCGACCGTGGCCGCGTCATAGCCGGGGTCGAACTGTTTGGCGATGCTGGTAATGGCGTGCACAAAGCCATCGGCCTGCGCGCCCATTACCTTGATGGGGAACTGCGAGGGGTATTCGATGAGCGAGTCTTTGCGCGGGTCGACGGGATCGGTGGCTTCGGTGGTAGGTGTGGTCATGGTGCGAATGTGCCGGTTTAGGCAGCTTGGGTGGCAGCGGTGTAGCCCGCATACAGTTTGGCGTAGATCGGGCCGGGTTGGCCGTTTGCAACCGGCTGGCCGTCCAGTGTGGTGATGGCCAGCACCTCCTTGGTGGCGCTGGACAGCAGCAATTCGTCGGCGTTGAGCACCTCTTCGCGGCTGATGCGGCGCAGCTCGAATGGAATGCCCTGGGCGCGGCAGATTTCTTCCATCAAACCAAAGCGTATGCCTTCGAGCACCAGGTTGTCCTTGGGTACGCCGACCAGGGTGCCGTTCTTCACCAGCCAGACATTGCTAGAGGCGGCCTCGCTGAGAAAGCCATTGCGGAACATCACCGTCTCGACCGCGCCGGCATCGACGCCGATCTGCCGTGCAAACACCGCGCCCAGCAGGCTGGTGGCCTTGATGTGGGCCTTCTCCCAGCGGAAGTCATCGGCCGTCACGCAAGCGACGCCCTGGCTGCGCTGGGCGGCCGAGGGCAGGTTCATCTTGTTGGCCATGGCGAACACGGTGGGCGTGATGTTCTGCGGCATCGCATGGTCGCGCATCGCCACGCCGCGGCTGATCTGGATGTAGACCAGGTGGTTGCCTTGTATGCCATTCGGGCCGCTGGTGCCGGTACTGGCTGCGTGGCTAGCTACTAATTTGGTAGCAGTCTCGCGCCACTCGGCTTGCGTGAGCGGGTTCGGGATGCGCAGCTCGCGCAGGCTGCGGTCGAGGCGTGCCATGTGCTGCTCGAAGCGGAACAGGCGGCCGGCGTAGACCGGTACCACTTCGTACACGCCGTCACCAAAGATGAAGCCGCGGTCCATGACGCTGATTTTGGCGTCGCACAAGGGGGTGTAGGCGCCGTTGAGGTAGCAGGGGAAGTCGGGCAAGGTGTGCATGGTGGGGGCTGGGAGTAGAGGCCTTATTTTGAACTGCTGGCGCGGGCTGGCAGGCGCCGGGTTTCGCCAATTTTGAGCAGAAAGAAATCGTCTTCGGCCACGCCCTGGGCCAGGCGGGCGGCGGCTAGGTCTTTGGGCGGCTGATCCAGCGGCTCGTCGGTGAGGTTGAACGTGCCCCAATGCACGCCCACGCTGCGCTGCGCATGCAGGTCGCGGTGGATCTGCACCGCCTCGGCCGGATTGATATGCTGATTTTGCATGAACCAACGCGGTTCGTAGGCACCGACGGCGATCAAAGCCAGGTCAAAGCCTTCGGGGCTGCGGTCTTTGAAATGCGCACGGGTGTCCTTGAAATCCTGGCTATAGCCGGTGTCGCCGCTGAAGTACCAGTGAAAGTCGGCGCCGAACACGGCCCAACCGCCCCACAGCGTCTGGAAGCGGTCGCCCAAGCCGCGGGCCGACCAGTGCTGCACGGGAGTGAGGTGGAATTCCACGCCTTGTACCGTGTGCTGCTGCCACCAGTCGAGCTCCACCACGTTGGTGATGCCCTGGTCGGCAAACCAGGCCTTCAAACCGAGGGGTACTATAAAAATAGTAGCGCCTTGCGCACGCTGGTTCAGTGCCAGCACCGCATTCGTGTCCAAATGGTCGTAGTGGTTGTGCGAGACCACCACCACATCAATCGGTGGCATATCGGCCATGGCCACGCCGGGCGGCTGGGCACGTTGCGGTCCCATGAACTGCACCGGCGAAGCGCGTTCGCTGAACACCGGATCGGTCAGCACATTCAGCCCGCTGGCCTGCACCAGCATGCTGGC
This sequence comes from uncultured Albidiferax sp., assembly GCA_963513025.1. Taxonomy (GTDB): domain Bacteria; phylum Pseudomonadota; class Gammaproteobacteria; order Burkholderiales; family Burkholderiaceae_C; genus Rhodoferax_B. The sequence goes on along the minus strand of CAUPON010000046.1, from coordinate 12,200 downwards.
GTGGCCGATCCAGGTGATGGCTGGCTGCATGGCCGCACCGGCGCGCGCATTGGCGTGGATGGCGGCCAAGTCGGGGGCGACTACCGGCGTGGGCGTCTGTGGCGGCGGCGGCAGGTTGTGGCGCCAGGCGTTCGATTTCCAGCGCAGCAGGTCGGACAGAGCGCCTGGAATGGCGTCGCTGTAGTTATTTTTGAAGCCGGTTGGCGTGTGGTGCTGCATGGGGGAGGAGGGCAAGGCCTGTGCTTGGCAACCGGCAAGGCCGAGGGCCAGTCCTAGAGCCTTCCAGCCGGTGTACATACGAAATGGGGCGCCGATTTTTGGGGTTCGCATGCAGCGGCTGGGGTTAGAGTCTGCCGTCGTGCTTTACATTACGGCACGCAGCGCGTACCGCAAAACCAGGCTGGCAGCCCGATCCAAAGGTACGCATGCAGATTTTGGTGGCTAATTTAAGGGGTTTCTACGTATAATAGTAGGCTTTGCTAAATAGCTCAGAGTCGCGCCCGGGTGTCATAAAACGAGTTGAAAATGGTCCCAGACTTTGATGCCCGTGGTGAAGATAAGGTAGAGGACGCAGATTTCAATCCCTTGACCGCTGCAGAGGCGCAGTTGTGGCGACAGCGGAATCCTCCATTGTCTTTGTGGTGGGTGCTGCTGGGGCAGGCCTTGGTGGGCAGCGTGGTTGCATTGGCGGCCTGGCTGCTGACTGGCCAAGCGGCCAACGGTTGGTCTGCTGCGTATGGTGTGCTGTCGGTCGTGGTACCCGCAGCCTTGTTTGCGCAAGGGGTCACAGGAAGACTTGCACGGACCGTGCCAGGCGCGGCAATGGTGGGCTTTTTTGTGTGGGAGTTGGTCAAGATCGCCGTCACGGTTGCCATGTTGTTTGCGGCGCCACGGTTGGTTTCTGGTTTGAATTGGCTAGCCTTGTTGGCTGGCTTCGTAGTGACAATGAAGGTGGTTTGGGTGGCGCTGTTATTTCGCCCCAAGCGCCAACGTACGGCTTAACAGGATTGATGGATTTCAAATATGTCGACTGAAAACGCTGCTGAACACGCTGCTACAACGGGTCCGAAGGCGGGCGATTACATCGTCCACCATTTGCAACATTTGCAAAAAGACTTCTCGTTCGAGAGTGTCAAGCAAACCAGCATTGTGGATTTCAGCCTCTTTAATCTCGATTCCGTTTTGTACTCGGTGATTTTGGGTATTGTGGGTTGCTTCTTTCTGTGGCGTGCTGCGCGCAAGGCCACGTCAGGCGTTCCTGGCCGCTTTCAGGCAGCTGTTGAGATTCTGACCGAGATGGTCGATAGCCAGGCCAAGGGCGTGATCCACAACGCCAAAAGCCGCAAGCTGGTGGCTCCCCTGGCTTTGACGGTGTTTGTCTGGATCTTCTTGATGAACGGCATGGACATGCTGCCGGTCGATATCTTGCCCAAGGTGTGGGAGCATTTCTATGCGTCCACCGGCGGCGACCCGCACCACGCGTACATGCGTGTGGTTCCTACTGCCGATCTGTCGACTACCCTGGGTTTGTCGGTCAGCGTGCTGTTTGTTTGCTTGGTGTACAACATCAAGATCAAGGGCCTGGGCGGCTGGGCGCATGAACTGGTTGCAGCACCTTTTGGTGACCACTGGTTTTTGTATCCGATCAACTTCTTGATGCAGCTGATTGAGTACCTGGCGAAGACGGTTTCTCACGGCATGCGTTTGTTCGGCAATATGTTTGCTGGTGAATTGGTTTTCATGTTGATCGCCTTGATGGGCGGCACGTGGGCCTGGCAGTTCAATCCCGCTGAGGGTATGTTCTGGCTAGGTGTTGGGCATGTGATTGCCGGTACGGCGTGGAGCATCTTCCACATCCTGGTGATCACCTTGCAGGCCTTCATCTTCATGATGTTGACGCTGATTTACGTGGGCCAGTCTCACGAAGCGCATTAACACCGCGTTAAGGTTCGTTTTCGCTTTTCTTTTTCTTTTACCTGTACTTTTTAGGAACAATCATGGAAAACATTCTCGGTCTCGTCGCTCTGGCTTGTGGTTTGATCGTTGGTCTGGGCGCCCTGGGTGCCTCCATCGGTATCGCTTTGATGGGCGGCAAGTTCCTCGAATCGTCGGCACGCCAGCCTGAACTCATGAACGAACTGCAAACCAAGATGTTCATCTTGGCCGGTCTGATCGACGCGGCTTTCCTGATCGGTGTGGCTATTGCCCTGCTGTTCGCTTTCGCCAAGCCTTTCGCAATCTAATTATTGGCATCCCTTTCACGACCGAAAGGAATTAAGCCGTGAACATTAATTCAACCCTGTTTCTGCAGGCCGTTGTCTTTGCGATTCTGGTGTGGTTCACGATGAAATTCGTGTGGCCTCCGATCACCAAAGCATTGGACGAGCGGGCGCAGAAAATCTCTGACGGCCTTGCTGCCGCCGACAAAGCCAAGTCTGAGTTGACCAACGCCAACAAGCGTGTGGAAGACGAGTTGGCCAAGTCGCGCACCGAGACCGCGTCGCGCTTGGCTGATGCCGATCGCCGTGCCCAGGCCATCGTCGAAGAGGCGAAAGCCCGCGCGGTGGAAGAAGGCAATAAGATCGTCGCAGCAGCCCGTGCCGAAGCCGAGCAGCAAACCGTGAAAGCCCGTGAAGCCCTGCGTGAGCAAGTGGCAGCATTGGCTGTGAAGGGTGCCGAGCAGATTCTCCGCAAGGAAGTCAACGCCGGTGTCCATGCGGACTTGTTGAACCGACTCCAAACTGAACTCTGAGCAGTAGAACGACCATGGCTGAAATAGCAACCATTGCCCGTCCCTACGCCGAGGCGCTGTTCAAGGCGACTTCCTCTAACTTGGATGGCACTGCCGTGTGGCTGGATGAATTGGCGGCAATTGCTGCCAACCCCCAGTTGCTGCAATTTGCCGACAACCCCAAGGTAGAGGTCGGCCAGGTGTTTGACGTGATCGCGGGTGTGGCCAAGTCGGCCTTGCCCGATGCCGCAAAAAACTTTTTGCGCATGGCTGTTGAAAATGGACGTTTGAACGCCCTGCCCGAGATCGCCACACAGTTCCGCACGTTGAAAAACGCGCGGAGCGGCTCTTCGGATGCCACTGTTTTCAGTGCTTTCGAGATGGACGCCGCTGCGCTGGCAAATGTACTGTCAGCCCTGGAAAAGCGTTTTGGACGCAAGCTCAATCTCACGGTGGCTTTGCAGCCTGAGTTGATTGGCGGAATTCGCGTCGTGGTGGGTGACGAGGTTTTGGATACCTCGATCAAAGCCCGCCTGGAACATATGAAATTGGCTCTGACCGCCTAAGGTCGTAGCCAGCGTTTTCGGCCAGAGCCCGTGGCTCCGGTTGTTTGCTAACCAAAGAAAGAGAAGGAAAGAGTCATGCAACTCAATCCCGCAGAAATTTCTGAACTGATCAAGAGCCGCATCGAAGGCTTGACAGCCAGCGTTGATATTCGCAACCAAGGCACCGTGGTGTCCGTGACCGACGGCATCTGCCGCATCCACGGCCTCTCCGATGTGATGCAGGGCGAAATGTTGGAATTCCCCGCCGGCAGCGACGGGCAACCCACCTACGGCCTGGCCTTGAATCTGGAACGCGACTCCGTCGGTTCCGTGATCCTGGGTGAGTACGAACACATCTCCGAAGGCGATATCGTGAAGTGCACGGGTCGTATTCTGGAAGTGCCGGTCGGCCCCGAGCTGCTCGGCCGCGTGGTGAACGCCCTGGGTCAGCCTATCGACGGCAAGGGTCCTATCAACGCCAAGCTCACCGACGTGATCGAAAAGGTCGCACCGGGCGTGATCGCCCGTAAATCGGTGGACCAGCCCATGCAGACCGGCCTGAAGTCGATTGACTCCATGGTCCCCGTGGGCCGCGGCCAGCGCGAGCTGATCATTGGCGACCGCCAGACCGGTAAGACGGCTGTGGCGATCGACGCCATCATCAACCAAAAGGGACAGAACATGTCCTGCGTTTACGTCGCGATTGGCCAAAAAGCCTCGTCGATCAAGAACGTGGTACGCGCTCTGGAACAAGCTGGCGCAATGGAATACACCATCGTGGTTGCAGCTTCGGCTTCTGAATCGGCTGCCATGCAGTACGTCAGCGCCTACTCTGGCTGCACCATGGGCGAATACTTCCGCGACCGCGGCCAAGACGCCCTGATCGTGTACGACGACTTGTCCAAGCAAGCCGTTGCTTACCGCCAAGTGTCCTTGCTGCTGCGCCGTCCACCAGGCCGTGAAGCTTACCCTGGCGACGTGTTCTATCTGCACAGCCGTTTGCTGGAACGTGCCGCCCGCGTGAATGCCGACTACGTCGAAGCCTTCACCAAGGGTGAAGTCAAGGGCAAGACCGGTTCTTTGACGGCTCTGCCTATCATTGAAACGCAAGCCGGTGACGTGTCTGCCTTCGTGCCGACCAACGTGATCTCGATTACCGATGGCCAGATCTTCCTGGAAACCTCGTTGTTCAATGCCGGCATCCGCCCTGCGATCAACGCCGGTATTTCGGTGTCTCGCGTGGGTAGCGCAGCGCAAACCAAGATTATCAAGGGCCAGTCCGGCGGTATCCGTACCGACTTGGCGCAGTACCGTGAATTGGCGGCTTTCGCCCAGTTCGCTTCTGACCTGGATGAGTCCACCCGCAAGCAACTGGACCGCGGTGCCCGCGTGACCGAACTGCTCAAGCAAGCCCAGTACAGCCCGCTGTCCATCTCCTTGATGGGCGCCACGCTGTTCGCGGTGAACAAGGGTTTCATGGACGATATCGCGGTCAAGAAGGTGTTGTCGTTTGAGCATGGCTTGCACGCCTACCTCAAGGACAAGCACGCTGCTTTGCTGTCAAAGATCGAAGCCTCCAAGGCGCTGGACAAGGAAGCCGAGGCTGAATTGCTCGCCGCTGTGGCCGCGTTCAAAAAGACGTTCGCTTAATTCCAAACTAGGAGCCACCCATGGCATCAGGCAAGGAACTACGCAGCAAGATCAAATCGGTGGAAAACACCAAGAAGATCACCAAGGCGATGGAGATGATCTCCGTTTCCAAGATGCGTAAAGCGCAGGAGCGGATGCGCGCAGCGCGTCCGTACAGCGAGAAGATCCGTGACATCGCTGCAAACCTGGGTCAGGCGAATCCGGAGTACGTGCACACCTTTATGCAAACTAACGGCGCCAAAGCCGAAGGTTTTGTGGTCATCACGACCGATAAAGGTTTGTGCGGTGGTTTGAACACCAATCTGTTTCGCGCCCTGACCATCAAGCTGCGTGACTCGCAGGCTGCGGGCAATAGCGCGCAGGCGGTGGCCATCGGTGGCAAGGGTTTGGGCTTCCTGACTCGCATTGGTGCCAAGGTGGTGTCGCATGTCACCCATTTGGGCGACAAACCGCATCTGGACAAGCTGATCGGACCGTTGAAGGTATTGCTGGACGCCTACGAAAAAGGCGAAATCAGTGCCGTACATCTGGTGTACAACAAGTTTGTCAGCACTATGCGCCAAGAGCCGGTGATTGAGCAGTTGCTGCCTTTGTCGGCCGCCAAGATGCAGGCGGAAACCAAGGCTGCGGGTGCGCATGCTTGGGACTACATCTACGAGCCGGATGCGCAATCGGTGATTGACGACCTCTTGGTGCGTTACGTCGAAGCGCTGGCCTATCAGGCTGTCGCTGAAAACATGGCTTCGGAACATGCTGCACGCATGGTCGCCATGAAGGCTGCAACGGATAACGCAGGTAGCGTGATTGCCGAGTTGAAGTTGGTCTACAACAAGACCCGCCAAGCTGCAATTACCAAAGAGCTGTCGGAAATTGTGGCGGGTGCTGCGGCTGTTTAAGCCGTCTCCCGTTCCAGTCTGTCATCGTTCGATTTAAAGATTCAATCTATTGGAGCAAACATGGCTCAAGAAAATGCAGAAGTGACCTCCCGCGTCGAGGGGAAAATTGTTCAGTGTATTGGCGCCGTGGTGGACGTGGAGTTCCCGCGCAACCATATGCCCCGCATTTACGATGCACTGAAGATGGAAGGCTCCGCGCTGACCTTGGAAGTGCAACAGCAGCTGGGTGACGGCATTGTCCGCACCATCGCGCTGGGTTCTTCCGACGGCTTGCGTCGCGGTTTGATGGTCTATAACACCGGCGCCGGTATCACCGTGCCTGTGGGCAAGGCTACCCTGGGCCGCATCATGGACGTGTTGGGTGCGCCCATCGACGAACGTGGTCCGGTTAGCCAGGAACTGACAGCCACCATCCACCGCAAGGCTCCGGCTTACGACGAACTCAGCCCTTCGCAAGAGCTGCTGGAAACCGGCATCAAGGTGATTGACTTGATCTGCCCGTTCGCCAAAGGCGGTAAGGTCGGTTTGTTCGGCGGTGCCGGTGTGGGCAAGACCGTGAACATGATGGAGTTGATCAACAACATCGCCAAGGCGCACAGCGGCTTGTCCGTGTTTGCTGGCGTGGGTGAGCGTACCCGTGAAGGGAACGACTTTTACCACGAGATGGCCGACTCCGGCGTGGTGAATCTGGAAAACTTGCCTGAGTCCAAAGTGGCCATGGTCTACGGCCAGATGAACGAACCCCCAGGCAACCGTCTGCGCGTGGCTTTGACCGGTCTGACCATTGCGGAATCTTTCCGTGACGAAGGCCGTGACGTGCTGTTCTTCGTGGACAACATCTACCGCTACACCCTGGCCGGTACCGAAGTGTCCGCGCTGCTGGGCCGTATGCCTTCCGCCGTGGGCTACCAGCCTACCCTGGCCGAAGAAATGGGTCGTTTGCAAGAGCGTATTACGTCGACCAAGGTTGGCTCGATCACCTCCATCCAGGCCGTGTACGTGCCAGCGGATGACTTGACCGATCCATCACCTGCGACCACCTTCGCCCACTTGGACTCCACCGTGGTGTTGAGCCGTGATATCGCCTCGCTGGGTATCTACCCTGCGGTCGATCCACTCGACTCAACCAGCCGCCAGCTGGACCCGCTGGTCGTCGGCGAAGACCACTACAACACAGCCCGTGCCGTGCAAGGTACGCTGCAGCGTTACCGCGAACTGCGCGACATCATCGCGATCATGGGTATGGACGACTTGGCTCCTGAAGACAAGCTGGCCGTCGCCCGTGCCCGCAAGATCCAGCGTTTCCTGAGCCAGCCGTTCCACGTGGCCGAAGTGTTTACCGGTTCGCCCGGCAAGTACGTGCCATTGTCGGAAACCATCCGTGGTTTCAAGATGATCGTCAACGGCGAATGCGACCACATGCCAGAACAAGCGTTCTACATGGTCGGCTCCATCGACGAAGCCATCGAAAAGGCTAAGAAGGTTTAACCACCTGATAGCGCAGGCTTGGCCTGCGCCTTAGCTTTTTTCACCACGCTGGACCCCAAAGGAAACGTATGTCGACCATTCAAGTGAATGTTGTCAGTGCCGAAGAATCCATTTTCTCCGGTGAAGCCCGCTTCGTGGCTTTGCCCGGCGAATCTGGCGAACTGGGCATTTATCCGCGCCATACCCCCTTGATCACCCGTATCAAGCCGGGTTCGGTGCGCATCGAAAAGGCCGACGGCACCGAAGAGTTCATCTTCGTTGCCGGTGGCGTGCTGGAAATCCAACCGAACTGCGTGACCGTGTTGTCTGACACGGCGATTCGTGGCAAGGATCTGGACGAAGAAAAGGCCAATGCTGCCAAGGCTGCTGCCGAAGAAGCTCTGCGCAACGCCAAAGGCGAGCTGGACATTGCCAAAGCCCAATCCGAGCTGGCCATTATGGCCGCCCAGATTTCGGCCCTGCGCAAATTCCGCCGCAACCGCTGATCGCTGTTCGCGCACACAAAAAAGCCGCTTTCAAGCGGCTTTTTCTTTGGGCGGTATGGCCGGGAGCTTAGCCGGCGTCGTCCAGCAGAGGCAGGTCCGGCAGCTCATTGCGTCGCAACCGGCCGGGCTGCAGTGGGAAATGCTGTACCAGCGCCGCTGACACTTCCTCCAAGGCCTGGGTCAGGCCTTCTTCGTAGTGGCCCGCGTGCAGCGCTGTGCCCAGCCGTGCCACCATGGCTTGCCATTCTGCGTCGGAGATACGCTGGTTTAAGCCGCGGTCGGCCACCAGTTCAATAGACCGTTCGGCCAGCAGCAGGTAGATCAGCACGCCGTTGTTGTGTTCAGTGTCCCAGACCCGGAGCTTGCCAAACTGCATGACGGCGCGCTCGCGCGCATCGGCCTTGCGCCATAGATAGCTCAGCGGCAGGCCGGCTTCAATATGGATGCGGATTTCACCGGTATGCCTTTGCTCGCTGGCGCTAACCCTGTGGCCCAGGCGCTGCAGCATGTCGGGCGGTACCGCGCGACGCACGTCTCCAGCCCCCAGGCTGCTGTGCCTCAGAATCCGTAACACGGTTTGCCAGAGCGCCATCACCAGTTCCCCGAGGCGCCGCCGCCGCCAAAATTACCGCCACCACCCGAGCTGAAGCCGCCGCCACCGCCCCGCCCGCTAGAGCTAAAGCCGCCGCCCGATCCACCCCAGCTGGAGCCGCGCGCCATGGAGCCCGGCGTGAAGCGCGATACCAGGGTGAACAGCAACGCTGCGACCCCGGCCACCCCGGCAATCAACAGGCTGGTGGTGACGAACCAGGCCAGGCCAGCAACCGCCGCGCCGGCCACCAGCGATCCGAACTTGGGGCCGAACACGCTGCGTGCCATCGCCGCACCTATAGGCAGGGCAAAAACCGCAAACACCAGCAGCTCGGTCCAGTCGAAGCTGTCGCTACCGCCGGCCGGCTGAGCGCGGGGCGCGGGCAGCGCCTCGCCCTTGATGCGCGCCATGATCTGCTCCACACCCGCATCCAGGCCGCCGGCGAAGTCGCCTTGCTTGAAGCGCGGTGTGATGGCTTCGTCCATGATGTTCTTTGCCGCCAGATCGGGAACCGCGCCTTCCAGCGTCTTGGCGACTTCGATGCGCAGCTTGCGGTCGTTCTTGGCGACCAGCAGGATGAGCCCATCGCCTACGTCCTTGCGGCCGATCTTCCAGGCGTTGCCGACCCGGTTGGCGTAGCTGGCGATGTCCTCGGGCTGGGTGGTCGGCACCAGCAGCATTACCACCTGCGCACCGGTGCTGGCCTCGAATGCTGTCAGCTTGGCTTCCAGCGCCTGTTGCTGCGCCGCGCTGAGTGTGGCCGTGGTGTCGATAACGTGGCCCGTCAGCGCTGGTACGGGCGGCACGTTTTGGCCATGGCTGACCAGGGTTAACAGGGTCAACCAGCACGCAACACACAGACGCAGCAGCATGGAGTTTTACTTCTTGAAGTCCACCACCGGTGGGGTGCTGATGGTGGCTTCGTTCTGCACCGTGAAGCTGGGCTTGGGCTGGTAGCCAAATACTTTGGCCGTCAGGTTGCTGGGGAAGCTGCGCGCCAGCACGTTGTACTCCTGCACCGTGCCGATGAAGCGGTTACGTGCCACGGTGATGCGGTTCTCCGTACCTTCGAGCTGCACGCGCAGGTCGCTGAAGCCCTTGTTGGCCTTGAGGTCCGGGTATTTCTCCACTGTCACCATCAGCCGGCTCAGGGCGCTGCCCAGCTCGCCCTGGGCGGCCTGGAACTTGGCGAAGGCCTCGGGGTTGTTCAGTGTTTCGGGCGTGACCTGGATGGCTGTGGCTTTGGCGCGGGCCTCGACCACCTTGGTCAGGGTGTCCTGCTCGAAGGCGGCTTCGCCCTTCACCGTGGCCACGATGTTCGGCACCAGGTCGGCGCGGCGCTGGTACTGGTTCAGCACCTCGCTCCAGGCGGCCTTGCTCTGCTCGTCCAGCCGTTGAAAATCGTTGTAGCCGCAGCCGCTAAGCGCCAATGCAAGCAAAAGAGCGGGTAACCAGCGTTTCATATGGGTTCCTAGGTAAGTCTGGGCGTCTAGCCCATAGGCGTTTCACCTTAGCACAGATGCCTGGAGCAGCCACCCCAAAGCAGGGCAAAATCAAAGCACCCTCAATGCCTTGCACGCCATGCCCAAAGCCAAACTCCAAGCGGCCACCGTGGGTGGCAGCGCCGACGACACCGAAGCCGCTTTTTACGAAGCCTTACAAAACGGCGATATCGACAAACTCATGGCCTGCTGGGCCGACGAGGACGATGTCGTCTGCGTGCATCCGGGTGGCGCGCGCATGGTCGGGGTGGCGGCGGTCCGGGCGGGGTTTGACGCGATGTTCGGCCAGGGCCGCATCCGCGCCTGGCCCGAGCATGTGCGCAAGGTCGAGGCTCTGGGCAGCGCGGTGCACAACCTGGTCGAGCGCATCGAGGTGATGACGGCCGACGGCCCGCGCGAGGCCTTTGCCGTCGCCACCAACGTGTACCACAAGACCGCCCAAGGCTGGCGCATGGTGGCCCACCATGCGAGCCCGGGCACGGGACGAGACATGCTGGAGCAGAGCGCTGCGTCGACTTTATTGCACTGACCTACTTTTATAAAAATAAGCCTCTGGCGCATACGGTGAAAGTACAATCAGCTATGAATTATGTAGCGCCCTGGTGGTTGCCTGGTGGGCAGGCGCAAACTATTTGGCCGGCCTTGTATTCGCGCCGCGTGTTCGGCCCCAAACCGCAGTTCCGGCGCGAGCGCTGGATCACCCCCGATCTGGATTTCATCGACATCGACTTCAGCGACGCTGCCGCCATGGTGCCTGACCCGGCGGCCAGCGACACCGACCGGCCTCTGCTGGTGCTGTTCCATGGGCTGGAGGGTTCGTCCGGCAGCCACTATTCCGAGGCCTTTGCCGACTTTGCGCGCGCCCATGGCATGGGCTTTGTGGTCCCACACTTCCGAGGCTGCAGCGGCGAGCTGAATCTGGCGCCGCGGGCCTACCATTCGGGCGACTTTGAGGAGGTCGGCTGGATACTCCGGCGGCTCAAGTCCTTGCACCGCGGCAAGGTGCTGGCAGTGGGTATCTCGCTGGGCGGCAACGCCTTGCTGCGCTGGGCCGAGGAAATGGGCGACCAGGCGCGCCAGATGGTGCGGGCGATCGCGGCCGTGTGTGCGCCCACCGACCTGGCCGCCGCCGGATGGGCTATAGGCCGCGGTATGAACCGGCAGATCTACACCCGCATGTTCCTGCGCAGCATGAAGCCCAAGGCGCTGCGCAAGCTGGAGCAACACCCCGGCCTGTTCAGCCGCGAAGCACTGCTGGGCGCGCGGGATTTGTATGAGTTTGACAACGTGTTCACCGCCCCGCTGCATGGTTTCTCCAGCACCGAGGACTACTGGGCCCGGGCCTCGGCCAAACCCCATCTTGCGCAGATCCGTATCCCGACCCTGGTGGTCCATGCGCGCAACGACCCGTTCGTGCCGGTCTGGAGCCTGCCGCGGCAGGACGAGGTGGGCAGCCAGGTTACGCTGTGGCAGCCCGCGCACGGTGGCCATGTGGGCTTTCCGCAGGGACCGCTGCCCGGGCACGTGCGCAGCATGCCCGATGCCGTCGGCGGCTGGCTGCTCCAATCGGTGAAGTAATGTATGGATGACATCGTCAAACAAGCCATCGTCAAATGGCCGAATGTGCCCGACTGCTATGGCTGGTTGGGCCTGGACGCGCGCGGCGGCTGGTATATGCGCGATGATCCGGCGCAGGCGGCCGGGCCGTTTGCCGCAGCGGCCGGCGGTACGCCGCAGAGCCGAGGCTCGCTGCTCAAGCACGAGAAGCTGATCGACTTCATCCAGCGCAACTACGAGAGCGATGCCCGGGGTTGCTGGTTCTTCCAGAACGGGCCGCAGCGGGTCTATGTGGAACTGGAGATCGCGCCCTATGTGTGGCGCGTACAGAGCGACTTTGCCGTCAGCGCCCATACCGGGCAGGCGGCCCGGGTGCAGCGCTGCGTGCTCGACGAACTCGGCCATCTGTACCTGGAAACTAACCTGGGCTTCGGCCTTGTCCACACGCTGGACATGGCCTATGCCGCCGATGCCGTGGAGCAGGGCCTGTGGGTGCCACAGCCCGTCGACGCTGCCACGCTGGAGAGCCGGTTCGGCTACGTGCTCAGCCCGCAATTGCTACATAAAAAATAGCTGCTTGCGCAGGTTGAATATGCGCTGGAGGGTGATTCGGTCCGCGGATTCAAGTACAAAGTGCAACGGAATGCAGTGTAAGAGGCCGAACCGGTAGGTTGTAAAACACCTCATGGGGAGTTCGGTAGCCCAAGCACTTACGAGGCCTGTGATTGAGCAAATGCACCGCGTCGTTGACCTG
>CAUPON010000045.1:0-32188 GCA_963513025.1 uncultured Albidiferax sp. | reverse complement strand
AGGTCAACGACGCGGTGCATTTGCTCAATCACAGGCCTCGTAAGTGCTTGGGCTACCGAACTCCCCATGAGGTGTTTTACAACCTACCGGTTCGGCCTCTTACACTGCATTCCGTTGCACTTTGTACTTGAATCCGCGAGAGAATGTAGGCTTGGCGCAGGTAGGATATGCAGAATACGCTATTTAAAATATAGCAAATCACCAGATTCTGCACATACCATCTCCGCAATAAATCATCGGCTTACGAGGGCCGGCTTCGGGCCCTAAGCGGCCAGCCGGCGGCGCCCATAGCGGTCATTGATGCCGGCGAATGCCTTCAGGTGAAATGGTCGTGAAAGACCGTCATTTCACAGTTCGCGACCAGCGCTCGATATGGAAAAGCTTCCCAGGGCGCATCAACTCGCAAGTCCGACAAGCGGGCTAGTAAAGAGTCTCGCATCGCTGGCTTCACGGCCTGGCGCCAGTTGAGCACCTGCCCCCAGGTCGAAGTGCCATTCAAGTGAAGTGAAAACTCGGGATGGCGTGCGGACTCGACATATCTTTCGGGAAACAAGCGCTTATAGGCGTCGATGTTGTACAGCCAAGAGATGCCCATGACGACGGTCGCATGGCTCTCCTCGCGACGGATGTGCTCGAACATCGTTCGAAGTTCGCTCAACCTGGCTTCGACGTTCGCTGATGCCAGCGGACTGGCTTCGACGCTCTCTGGGGGAACGAAGTGCAGCCGGAGAATCCCTGATGCGCCCGGTGGGTCGTATGAGAAACAACCGAAGGCTCGCACCTGGCTGACCGCTGGTCTGTCAGCATAAAGCTCCGAACACATGGAGAGAACGACACCATCGCTAACTGCGGCTGATTGGTCGACGCAAGCGAGCAAAGTTCGCCAACGGCCTTCCCCGTTCGGTCCGGTCAAACCAAATCGACGCCGCAGGTTGGTGCAGCGGTCTACAGCTTCACTTAAAGCCACGCGAGATTTGGATGCGTACTGCTTCGAGAACGCCAGCTGCAGGGAAAAGTAGTCTTCGAGCACAGCAGTCGAAAGCGAACGTCAGTGCTGGCTCGTGGTGCAATACACCGTCTGGTGAGAGCGGCTGCTCCTGGCCGGTGTCCGCCAATGGTTAGCCAAAATCATCGCCCGAAATCGCCTCCGAGAAACGATTTGCTTCTTCGTCCACGGTGCGTCCTCGAAAAAACCTGACTGCGGCAACCACAGCACACAGTGCCGCGACTAAGGCTACCAGCACCCACTCTAGGCTACTGAGGCGAAACTTGCCGACTCGATAAGGGTCAAGCGCCATCGCGGTGATGAAGCCCGCACCCGCTCCTATGGCGAGTGACGCAATAGCTTTTGAAATGGTCTGCATGACGATTCTCTAGTTGATAAATGCCCGCCGCCGAATGCTGAAGTTTTCATCGATCATCGGCTTCGCTAGGGTGTCCGGTTCGCAATAATTTTGATTACTCGAGTATCCAGTACATCGGATTTCTCCGCGTCGTCGATGTACATCGGTGTGAACAATCGAATTGAGGCCGCTTTCGGAATCACGGCGGTCACGCTAAGCGTGACGTCCCGCCCGTTCTCGGCAGGCACCGGCGGCGCGTAAGCGACCATCTGCGCCTCCGACTGAACCACCAATCCAATAGATGCGTTTTTTCCAGAAACACCTTGGGCTCTAGCTTTGACTGTGAATGTGACGTGGTCACCGCTAACTAGTCCGGCATCTGTCGCAGGCTCAACATGCTGGATTGTCACCAAGGGACGCTCATTGGTCTGGCTACAGGCACTGACGGCCAATGCAATGGCCATAATTTTCGCAACGAGACTCATGTTCACCGATTGCAACAGATGGTGGTTGATTGGCGAATAAACCATGCGGCGCCTAAATATTAAATCGGAGAAAAATTCAAGTTGGCCGTGTAAGTGTCCGCTCTTGGCCGAGGCTGTGTGAAAACGTCGTGGCTCCATGTGGTCCGGAAAAATCGACCTCTCAGATTGGCCCAGGTGCCTCTTTCTTTGATGCGCCAAGGGGGCAAGTACCCCCGCAAACGTGCGACAACGGCGTTTTCACACAGCCTCGGCCGGTAGAAGACTGTTCAGAACCAGTGTTCATGCATCTGCTGGAAGAATGCGGTATCCAGCGGAACGCCAGACGCTGAGCCTACAACGACGTCGACCCCGCACTTTGGGCACAAGGCGGTTGTTCCATCATCTGTCCACTCGGCAATCTCTGTTGCGGAGTAGCTTTCAAGGCAGTAGAAGCATCGACAAACCTCACTAGATGCGAGCTGGTCGCGGTGATTGCTGCTGAAGGCGTGGGCAGAAACTGCGTTCATAGATATATTCTGGCTCAATGTCCGATTTTGGCCGGATGCCGCTATCTTAGCTGGCGGCTCGCCACGTCACAGCCACGCCCCTGCGTCATGCAACATTTGCCAGACAATTTGTCTCCCTTCAATACTTCTTAAGAGACTGCGAATGGTGTTTTGGGGCCTACGCAGCAATCTGCTTATTAAAGTTCTGCCTGGGTTAAGAGCAGGAATCTCGCTATCCAACACTTTCAACGACGTTGCTCCCCAGTAAGCCCAAATTGCATTTGCCATATCCTCATCGCCTACCGTCGAAAGCAATTGTTCGAACATCGGCGTCTTGTCCACTTGACGGTCATGCGTAAGTGCCCGAGAAAATCGCTTATTGATTTCAGGTGTCAACATGTTTTTTCTCCGTCTTTCACAAGCCATGCCTTGCCCAGCATTTGACATGGAGCTGAATAAATTCAAGGGTCCCAATCAGCCTTTATTGAATGATTGACGGTAGAAAGTGAATAACTGGTTGTGGCCGAAGGCGGCGGAGATATTTGCTCAGCCTTCATGACTCGCACTTTACGTTTCCCGAGGGTAATTCCAAACCAACGGCGAATGCCACATTGCCGTTGAAGAGTGTGCTCCAGCAGTGCTATCTCGCTTCTATCGAATTGGTGGACTTGCCCATCCTTCAGACCCCAATTTGGCAAGATGACCACAAGTTCTCTCGATGCCACCTGGAAGCAGTCTGCATCACATTGAAGGCCATCTACCGAGCACTGGATGATGTCGCGGGCAATCCATTTAACAGTCATGACAAGTATTTTCTAATCAATGTCCGCTCCTGGCCGATAGCGCCCCTCCCCAACCAACACGTCAAGCCTCCACCAATCTCAGACTTTAAATGCCAAGTCTCAAACACCCCTGACCGAATTCATCTCTAGCTACTTCTGCTGCCACACATCGCCCGCACCCTGCCCCGCCGGATGCACCAAGCGCGCTTGCGCCGCAGCATCCCCTAGCAAATTCGCCCGCCACCAATCGGTTGTGATCTGCGCCAGCAGCGCGTGGTGGCGCTCTACCTGGGCACGGGTGGCCGCGTTGCGGCGGGCTTCCATCAACGGGCGTCTGGCCGCGCCAGCCCCGCCCCCCAGCGTCATGTGGTCGGCATCCTGCAACACCAGCAGGGCCTTGCCTCCGGACGGCAAGGCGTCGAAGACGGCCCGGCGGCGCTCGGGGGTGGCGCCCATGTCGGCCACGTCGTCGTCGCGCGTGCCGGTCACCGCCAGCACCGGGCGCGTCACGCGGGAAAAGGCCTGGGTGGCGTCGCCGGCCATTGGCAAGGTAGGCGACAAGGCGATGAAGGCGGCCAGCCGGGGCTCGTCCATGCTCGCAAAACCGGGGTAGCTTTGGCCCGCCATGCCCAACGTGGTGTGGGCGCCAAAGGAATGACCGCCCAGCCCCACCGCATCGGGCCGGACACGGGCCCAAGCTGCCTGGCCCGCACTCTGGCGGCGGGCGATTTCGTCCAGCGCAAAAACCACGTCCTGCAGGCGTTGGCGCAGCTGCTCTGCACTGGCCAGGCTGCGTAGCGCGGCCCGGTTCAGGCCTGCGGCACGGGCCGCATCGGTATCGCTGCCGGGGTGCTGCAGGTGCACGACCAAGAATCCCGCATCGGCCCAGGCCTGGCCCCAGACCGCTCCACCGTCGCGCGAGCCGCCCAGGCCGTGCGAATACAGCAGCACCGGCAACACAGCCCCCGGCGTGGCCGGCCAGCGTATCTTGACCGGCAGCGCGCGCTGGCGGGTGGAGTCAATCCAGGTTTCATCGGCCACCACCGCGGCTTGCGCGCGCAGGCCCAGTGGCGTGCACGCCGCCAGGGCCAGCAATAGGTGGCGGCGGGTCAAAGCAGGTGGGTAGTGCATCACAGAATTATGGAGAACGGCATTGCAAACGCCAAGCCGGCACCCAGCTAGCAGTGCCCGAGCCGATCTTTATGGACACCCCCACCGCCACCCTCATTGCCCTGCTGATCCTGGCCGCCGTCTGCGCGCTGGGCTGGTGGCTGCCGGCCTGGTGGGTCGCGCGGCGCCGGCAGCAGCTGCGTGGGCAGGTGTTTCCGGCGGCCTGGCGCAAGATATTGCGCCGCCGCGTGCCCCTGGTGCGGCGCCTGCCGGCAGACCTGCAGCTGCAGCTGAAAAAGCACATGCAGGTGTTCATCGCCGAAAAGGCCTTTCTGGGCTGCGCCGGGCTGCAGATCACCGAGGAAATGCGGGTGGTGGTCGCCGCCCAGGCCTGCCTGCTGTTGCTGAACCGGCCCACCGGCTACTACCGCAATCTGCGGCAGATCCTGGTCTACCCCGGCGCATTTGCAGTGCAGCGCGCCAGCACCGACGGCGCGGGCGTGCAGCAGGAGCAACGCCATGCGCTGGCCGGCGAATCCTGGTCACAAGGCCAGGTGATCCTGTCGTGGCAGGACACGCTGGAAGGCGCGGCCGTGGCCGACGATGGCCGCAACGTGGTGATCCACGAGTTCGCCCACCAACTGGACCAGGAGAACGGCCCGGCGAATGGCGCGCCGCTGCGCCCGCATGGCGCCGACCCGCAGCGCTGGTCGCAGGTGTTCCACGCCGCCTACGCCCGGCTGCAGGCCCAGGCCCATGCGGGCGAGCCCGGCCTGTTGAACCACTACGGCGCGCAAGACCCGGCCGAGTTCTTTGCCGTGGTGTCCGAGGTGTTCTTCGAACAAGCGGCAGAGCTGGCCGCCTACGACCCGGCGCTGTACCGCGAACTCTGCGGCTACTACCGGGTCGACCCTGCCGGTTGGTGAGCCAAATTTATAAAAAATGAGGCTCTAGCGCATATTTCACCTGCGCTAGCAGCTCTCATTTAAATAGCAGACTCACCCGTCCAGCCCCCACCCAGCACCTTGTACAGAGTGACCGCGTTGGAGACGCGCGACAAGCGGGTGCCGATCAGCGTCTGCTGCGCGCTGTACAGCGAGCGCTGCGCGTCCAGCACGCTGAGGTAGCTGTCCACGCCCTTCTGGAAACGCGCGTCCGACAGCTGGAACGACTCCGACGTGGCGCCGACCAGCGACTGCTGGGCTTCCAGCTGGGCGCCCAGGGTGTCGCGCTGGGCCAGCGCATCGGCCACCTCGCGGAAGGCGGTCTGGATGGTCTTCTCGTAGGTCGCCACGTTGATGTCGCGGCCGATGGTGGCGTAGTCCAGGTTCGCCTGGTTGCTACCGCCATCGAACAGCGGCAAGCTGATCTGCGGCACAAAGCTCCAGCTGCCCGAGCCGGCCTTGAACAGGCCCGACAGTTCATTGCTGCCCGAACCCAGCGAAGCGGTGAGGCTGATGCGCGGATAAAAGGCCGCGCGCATGGCGCCGATGTTGAAGTTGGCAGCCTTCAGCTGGTGCTCGGCCTGCAGGATGTCGGGGCGGCGCTGCAACAGGTCCGACGGCAGGCCGGCGGGCAGGTTCTCCAGCGGGCCCAGGCTGTCGCTCAGGGTGGTGGGCGCCAGCGCGGCCGGCACCGGCGCGCCGACCAGCAAGGCCAGCGCGTTCTGGTCTAGCGCCACCTGGCCGGTGTAGCGGGCCACGTCGACGCGCGCCGTGTCCACGCTGGTCTGTTGTTGGCGCAGGGTCAGGGCCGAGGCATTGCCCAGCTGGTAGCTGCGCTGGGTCAGCGCGAACGAGTCGCTCTGGCTGCGCAGGGTTTGCTGCGCCAGGGCCAGGCGCTCGGCATCGGCGGCCCAAGTCAGATAGGCGCTGGCCACCTCGGCGACCAGGCTGATCTGGGTGCTGCGGCGGGCCTCGGCGGTGGCCAGAAAGGTCTCCAGCGCCTGCGCGTTCAGGCTGCGGACACGGCCAAAAAGGTCCAACTCGTAGGCGCTGAAGCCGATGGTGGCGCTGTATTGGCGGCCCACCACCGCCTGCCCGGTGCCCGACAGGCTAGCCGGCGTGCGGCCGGCGGTATTGCTGCCGCTGGCGTTGACCGTCGGCCAGGTACTGGCGTCCTGGATGCGGTACTGGGCGCGCGCCTGTTCGATGTTGAGCACGGCGATGCGCAGGTCGCGGTTGTTGGCCAGCGCCTGTTCGATCAGGCTTTGCAGCCGCGCATCGGCGAAGAAGCTGCGCCAATCGATGTCGGCTGCAGCCGCACCGGCGGGCGCCGTACTGTTGGTGGCAAAGCTGGCAGGCACGGGCGCTGCCGGGCGCTGGTAGTCTGGCGCCGGGCTGCTACAGCCGGCCAGCACCAGGGCCAAGGCCAGGGCGGTGAAGTTGCGTTTTTTCATATCAGTGAACCTCTTGAACGGTAGCCGCCTGGTGCGGCAATGCGGGTGCGGCCGGGGCCGGTTTGCCCTTGAAGATGCTGCGCACCAGCACAAAGAACACCGGCACGAAGAAGATCGCCAGCACGGTGCCGGAAATCATGCCGCCGATCACGGCCGTGCCCAGCGCGTTCTGGGCGCCAGCGCCGGCCCCGCGTCCCAGCACCAGGGGCAGCACGCCCAAGATGAAAGCCAGCGAGGTCATCAGAATCGGCCGCAGTCGCAGCCGGGCGGCGGAGATGGCCGACTCGACCAGGCCCATGCCCTGGGCCTGCAAGTCCTTGGCGAACTCGACGATCAGGATCGCGTTCTTACAGGCCAGGCCGATGGTGGTGAGCAAGCCCACTTGGAAGTACACGTCGTTCATCTTCCAGGTCAGCATCGCGCCCAGCAAGGCGCCGAACACGCCCAGAGGCACCACCATGATGACGGAGAACGGGATCGCCCAGCTCTCGTACAGCGCGGCCAGGCACAGGAAGACGATCAGGATCGACAGGCCGTAGAGCAGCGCGGTCTGGCCGCTGGACTGCTTTTCCTGCAGCGACAAACCGGTCCACTCGTAGCCTATGCCGGGTGGCAGCTTGGCCACTGCGGCTTCCACGATAGCCAGCGCCTGACCGCTGGATGCGGTGCCCGGCTTGGCCATGCCCAGGATTTCGACCGAAGGCACACCGTTGTAGCGCTCCAGCCGCGGCGAACCCACCGACCAGCTGGCGCTGGAGAAGGCGGAGAACGGAACCATGCTGCCGGCGCTGTTACGCACATACCAGTTGTTGATGTCTTCAGGCAGCATGCGGTACGGGGCATCGGACTGCAGCATCACCTTTTTGACGCGGCCCTTGTCGATGAAGTCGTTCACGTAGCTGCTGCCCCAGGCGGCGGAGAAGGTGTCGTTGATGTCGGCCATGGTCAGGCCCATGGCGCCCGCCTTGTGGGCGTCGATATCGAGCTTGAACTCGGGCGTGTCCTCCAGGCCGTTCGGGCGCACCGCCACCAGGCCGTCTTCTTTGGCCAGCATGCCGAGCAGCTGGTTGCGTGCCTGCATCAGGGCCTCGTGGCCCAGGTTCGCGCGGTCTTGCAGCATCAGGTCGAAACCGGTGGCGTTGCCCAGCTCGGACACCGCTGGCGGTGCAAAGGCAAACACCTGCGCATCGCGGATGGTGGCGAAGAAGGCCCCTGCCTTGGCCGCCACACCGCTGACGCTCAAGGCCTCGGTCGTGCGCTGGTCCCAGGACTTCAGGCGCACAAACACCAGGCCGGCATTCTGGCCGCTACCGGCAAAGCTGAAGCCCGCCACGGTAAACAGGCCATCGACCGCATCTTTCTGGTCTTCCAGAAAATGGTGCTCGACCTGCTTCATCACCTCCAGGGTGCGCGACTGGCTGGCACCGGGCGACAGTTGAACCAGGCCAAACAACGTGCCCTGGTCTTCGTCGGGCAAGAACCCAACCGGCAGCTTGAGGAAGCCGAACACCACCATGGCGACGATCACCCCGTAGGCCACCATATAGCGCCAACCCTTGCCCACCATGTGGCGCACCACGCCCTGGTAGCGGTTATTGCCGCGGTCGAAGTTGCGGTTGAACCAGCCAAAGAAGCCGGTGGTGGCCATCGTATGGCCCTTGGCCACTGGCTTGAGCAGGGTCGCGCACAACGCCGGGGTCAGCACCATGGCCACCAGCACCGACAGCGTCATCGCCGCCACGATGGTGATGGAGAACTGGCGGTAGATCACGCCGGTGGAGCCGGGGAAGAAGGCCATGGGCACAAACACCGCGGCCAGCACCAGGGCAACGCCGACCAGCGCGCCGGTGATCTGCCCCATGGATTTGCGTGTGGCTTCCAGCGGCGACAAGCCCTCCTCGGTCATCACCCGCTCAACGTTCTCCACCACCACAATCGCATCGTCGACCAGCAGGCCGATGGCCAGCACCATGGCGAACATGGTCAGCGTATTGATCGAATAGCCAAACACCGACAGCACGCCAAAGGTGCCCAGCAGCACCACTGGCACGGCAATCGTCGGGATCATCGTGGCGCGGAAGTTCTGCAGGAACAGGAACATCACCAGGAACACCAGCACCACGGCCTCGACCAGTGTCTTGATCACTTCCTCGATGGAGATGCGCACAAAGGGCGTGGTGTCGTAAGGCTTTTGCACCTTCATGCCGGTGGGGAAGAACTTGGTCAACTCGTCCAGCCGTGCGTCGATGCCGCGCACCGTGTCCAGCGCATTCGCGCCGGTGGCCAGCTTGATGGCCAGACCGGCAGCCGGTTTGCCGTTGTATCGCGACACCACGTTGTAGCTCTCGCTGCCCAGCTCGATGCGGGCCACGTCACGCAGCCGTACCTGGGAGCCGTCAGCCTGGGTGCGCAACAGGATGGCTTCAAATTCAGCCGCGGTCTTGAGGCGGGTCTGCGCTGTGATGGTGGCATTCAGCTGCTGGTTCTGGGTGGCCGGCAGGCCGCCCAGTTGGCCAGCAGATACCTGGGCGTTCTGCGCCTGGATGGCGGTTTTCACGTCCAGCGGCGTCAGCTTGAAGTTGTTCAGCTTGTTCGGGTCGAGCCAGACGCGCATCGCGTACTGCGCGCCGAACAAGGTGGTGTCGCCCACGCCTTCAACCCGGCTCAGCGGCTCTTGCACATTGGCGGCCACGTAGTCGGACAGGTCCGAGCCGTCCATGCTGCCGTCTTCCGAGGTGAAGGCCAGGATGTTCAGGAAGTTGCTAGCCGACTTGGTGACCTGCACACCCTGCTGCTGCACTTCTTGCGGCAGCAGCGGCGTGGCCAAGGCCAGCTTGTTCTGCACCTGCACCTGGGCGGTGTCGGGGTCGGTGCCGTTCTCGAAGGTCAGGGTAATCGTCACCGAGCCCGAGGACTCGCTGGTCGACGCCATATAGGCCAGGCGGTCCAGGCCCTTCATCTTCTGTTCGATAACCTGGGTGACGCTGTCCTCCAAGGTTTTGGCGGAAGCGCCGGGGTAGTTGGCGGAAATGGCAATGGCGGGCGGCGCAATGCTGGGGTACTGCGCAATCGGCAGGGTGTTGATCGCCAACACACCGGCCAACATCACGATGATGGCAAGTACCCAGGCGAAGATCGGGCGGTCAATGAAAAAGCGGGCCATGGTGGTCTTCCTTGGGCTTTAGCTCTTGGCGGCGGCCGCGCGGGCTGGGTCGTAGGCGACCGCCTCCACAGCGGCGCCGGGCTGGGCTTTCTGCTGGCCTTCGACCACCAGACGGTCACCAGCTTGCAGTCCGCTGGTCACCAGCCACTGGTCGCCAATCGCCCGGCCGGTTTGCAGCGCGCGCTGCTCCAGCTTGCCGTCAGCCGTGACCACATAGGCCGTCGGCTTGCCGGTAGAGTCGCGGGCCACGGCCCGCTGGGGCGCCAGTACCGCCTGTTCCATCACGCCTTCTTCCAGCACGGCGCGCACATACATGCCGGGCAGCAGTTCGCCGCTGGGGTTGGGGAATTCAGCGCGCAAGGTGATGGCGCCGGTGTTCGGGTCTACCGTCACATCGGAGAACTTGAGCTTGCCTTCCAGCGCATAGCTGGAGCCGTCTTCCAGCAGCAGCTTGGCCTTGGCCGTGCCGCTGCGCAGGCTGCCCTTGGACAGCGCACGCTTCAGGCGCAGCACTTCGCTGCTGGACTGGGTCACGTCCACATAGATCGGGTTCAGCTGCTGCACCGTGGCCAACGCGGTGGCCTGGTTGGCGGTGACCAGGGCGCCGGGGGTGACCGACGACTTGCCGACGCGGCCGCTGATCGGCGAGGTGATGCGGGTGTAGTCGAGGTTGATCTTGGCAGTCTGCAGGGCGGCCTTGGCCGAGGCCACGTCAGCCTCGGCTTGCAGCAAGGACGCCGCAGCATCGTCGGCCTCCTGCTGGCTGACGGCCTTGATCGCCACCAGCTCCTGGTAGCGGCCGGCCTTGAGCTTGACCGACACCAGGTTCGCCTCGGCCTTGGCCAGCGCTGCCTGGGCACTGTCGGCACTGGCGCGGTAGGTCGCTGGGTCGATCTGGTACAGCAGCTCGCCCGCCTTCACATCGCTGCCCTCGGTAAAACGCCGGGTCTGCACCAGCCCGGTGATCTGCGGCCGCACATCGGACACCAGCACCGGGGTGGTACGGCCTGGCAGCTCAGTGGTCAGTGCTACGCGCTGGGGCTGTACCACCACAAAACTGACCTGGGGCGTACCCTGCGGGCCGGGGGCACCGCCTTGCGGAGCCTTACCGCAGGCCGCCAGCAGCGCGCTGGCCGCCAGGGCCACGGCCAAACCGGTCTGGCGGCGGGTGGATAGAAAAGTAATAGGCATAGGGATTCTCCTGGGCGGCCACTGCAGATGGCCGAGATGGCTATCCAGTCAAAACAGTACCGTACAGTTCATTCTAAATTTGACATTCAACGGCTGTCAATCAAAAATGAACACCTGAGTTCAATTAAAAGAGGGAGACACGATGAAAGTCCGAACCGATGCCAAACGCGATGCGATCCTGCGCACCGCTGGCGAGGTGTTCCTGGAAATGGGCTACGAGCGCACCTCCATGGCCGAGATCGCGGCCCGCGTGGGCGGCTCCAAGGCCACGCTGTACGGCTACTTCCCGTCCAAAGAATCCATCTTCATGACGCTGGCGCACCAGTTCGGCGCCGAACACATGGACCCGGCGATGGACGAGCTGAAGGCCGCCGCGGACGACGACCTGACCGTTGTGCTGGAGCGATTCTCGGAGCGTCTGCTGACGTTTCTGAGCGCGCCCGAAACCGTTTCCGCCCACCGCCTGGTGCTGGCCGAGGCCGGCCATTCGGACGTCGGTCGGCTGTTCTACGAAGCCGGCCAGAAGCAGGGCGTCGCCACCATGGGCGCGTACCTGAAGTCGCTGATGGACCGTGGCCGCTTGCGCCCATCCGACCCGGTGATCGCCGCCCAGCATCTGGGGGCACTGGTGCGTTCCGAGGTCGACCACCGCTACTTCTACCGCGACGTCCCCGCGCTGAGCCCCGAGCAGATCAAGGCCATGGTTGCGCGGGCGGTGCAGGTCTTCCTGGGCGGCTACGGGTTACGCTGAAATTTATGAAAATAATGGCACTGGCGCACATTCCACCAGCGCTAGCAGCTATTATTTAAATAGCACGGTACGAGGGTGCCCCGTCGGGCCCTGGCTCCTCTACACTTCGCGCAATAGCCGCCCACGGATTGCCCACGATGTCCACCGAAACCGCCGCCCCCGCACGCCCCGTTGTTGAGCACTTTCGCCAGGTCCTGCTGTGGCCTCTGCGGTTGATGCCGGTGCGCGGCAGCCAGGGCCAGCATGCCAAACCCTGGCAGGTGCTGTCCGACATGGGCGAGGCCTCGCCCTGGCGCGAGGTGGTGGACGAGTTCACCGGCGACAGCAGCCGCTTCCACGAGCGGCATTACAACGAGTTCGTCACCTTCCTGCCCTATGTGCAGCGCTTTCTGTACGGCGAGGGCCTGCCCAAGCACGGCCAGCCCGGCAAGACCCAGGGCTCGCCGATGCGGGTGTTCCGGCGCCACGACATTGCGGCGGTCCGCGTGGTGCCACGGCCCGGCGACGCGCCCATCACACTGCAGACGGTGCATGTGGACCTGTATTTCTTTCTGGACGTGGACCTGGTGCTGCTGAACGTCGAGGTGGTGGGCGAAAAGCTGGCCCTGGAGCAGGCGCAGGAGCTGATGTACCGCTTCGGCCGCGCCTACCCGGCGGGCTGGGACGCGGCCGGCCAGGCCCTGCACTGCCTGGCCAGCGCCGAGTGGCTGGACGCGCAAGGCCAGGTGCTGGCCGCCTCGGACGCCAACCAGCGCGACGCCTTCATGGCCCACGTCAGCAGCCGCCGCGCGCCGCGCATGTCGGCCCACTGGGACTACGTGATGCAGCCCCTGGTGGGCGACCATTCGGACCACGAAGGCCCGCTGCGCTTTCGGCAAATCGAGTACTACCGCATGCCGCTGATGGCCTACCTGGCGCTAGACCGGCCGCGCGCCCTGACGCGCAGCGACTTTGTACGCCTGGGCCTGGTCACCGGATCCAGCCCGGTAGACCTGGCGGGCGACTGCGCCTTGCCCTATGGCGAGCAACACCTGAGCGACTTCGAACACAAATACTGCTACGACCGCTTCTGGGCCGATGCCGGCGCCGCGCCGAACACCCGCTACCTGTGCAACGGCCATGCGATGGTGGTGCTCGGCGATGCCGCCAGCCAGTTCTACGGCTGCCGCGACCGCGGCGTGCTGGCCCAGTTCCGGCACCAGCATTTCCTGGTGTTCCTGATCGCCCATTTCCAGAAAGCCGCACTGCTGATGTATTCCGACCGGCTGGCCGAGGCGCTGAAGAACCTGGACATCAGCGACGCCGCCAGCATCCGCCAGTTCAAGCGCGCGATCCGCGAAGGCTTTGGCAGCTTTCTGCGCTTTACCCACCGGTACTGGTTCCACGAGCTGTCCGAACAGGCGCAGGTGCGCGCGCTGTCGCAGATGTGTTCCCAGCACCTGGGGCTGGACGCGCTGTACGCCGAGGTCAAGGAGCGGATCGCCGAGATGAACCAGTACCTGGAAGCCGACAGCCTGCGCCGCCAAGCGAACACCGTGGTGCGCCTGACGGTGGTAACCATCTTCGGCCTGATTGGCACCGTGACCACCGGCTTCCTGGGCATGAACCTGCTGGCCGAGGCAGATGCGCCGCTGTGGCGCCGGCTGGGCATTTTTGCCATCACCTTCGGGCTGACCACGGCGCTGACGGTCTACACCATGGTCAAGTCGAAACGGTTGTCGGACTTCCTGGACGTGCTGTCCGACGAGCGCACCAGCGCCTGGCAAAAGACCAAGGCGCTGATCGGCGTCTGGACCCGCAAGGACGACTGAAGCTAGGCGCCCTGGGCCGACAGCACCCGGGCAAACAACTCATTGCGGAAGTGGATGCCCAGTCGGGAGAAGGCCCGCTTGCGGTAGGTCTTGACCGTGGGCAGGCCCAGGCCGAGCTGGCAGGCGATGCCGTCCAGGGTCAGGCCTTGCAGCATGCCGGCGCAGACCTCGCATTCGCGCAGGGTCAGCCCGGGGTGCAGGCGCTGCACCTGCAGCACCTGGGCCGCAAAGCCCGCATCCCTTGCGGGCGCGGCAGGAGCCGGATGGGGCGGCAGCGGCAGCCGCAACAGCAGGTGCTTGTGGGCCAGCACCAGCAAGCTAGGCGCCAGCTGGGCGAAGTCGGCAATCTGCGCATCGCTGAACGGCCGCTGGTGCTGGTGGCGGTAGAAGTTGAGGGCAAACAGCGCGCCATCGCCCTGCGGCTCCACCACCGACACCCGCTCGGCCATGCCATGCGCCTCGTAGACCTTGGCCCGGTGCTCGGGCGGCACCTCTTGGGCGGTAATGTGGCTGACTTGCTGCTGCAGCGCTGCCGCCGGCGGCGCGCGGTACAGCGTGCTGTCGCCCAAATACGGACCCGACAGATAGGCGCGCCAGCAGTCGCGCGTGGTGTCGGGCACGCCGTGGCTGGCCGACATGTAGATCACCGGCTGGCACAGCGGCCCGGTACGGTACACCGACCACGAGGCGGCGGGCAGCACCGGGTACAGGCTGTCCAGCAGGGTTTGCTCAAAGCGGTTCTCGCCCAGGCGGGGCACCGCCTGGGTCAGCACATTCAGCAGCTCGCCGGGCGTGGCGGGGTTTGCATTGGCAGCCCACTGTCGCATCCTCATACCTCGGGTTTAGGGTTAACACGTCGTCTTCTGGGATGACAGGATACGACCCTCTCCCGCTCTACGCTATGCAGCATTACACCTAGACCGGAGACACCCCATGCCTATTCCCTCACGCCGCTGCGTGCTCGCCACGCTGTTCACTGCACTGGCCTGCACGGCTGCCAGCGCCCAGACCAGCTACCCCAGTAAACCAGTGCGCCTGGTGGTCGGCTTTGCCGCCGGCACCGGGCCGGACATCGTGGCCCGAGTGCTGGGCCAGAAGCTGGCCGAAACCTGGGGCATGGGTGTGGTGGTGGACAACAAGCCCGGCGCCGGCGGCCTGATCGCCGCCACCGAAGTGGCCCGCGCCGCGCCCGACGGCTACACCCTGCTGCTGGGCGAAACCGGCCAGTTGGCCATCGCCCCCAGCAGCTACAACAAGCTGCCCTACGACGTGCAGCGCGACTTCGCCCCGGTCAGCCAGGTAGCCAGCGCGGACTTCGCCTTTCTGGTGAATCCGCAGAAGGTGGCAGCCCGCAATGTGAAGGAGTATGTGGACGCTGCCAAGACGCAAAAGGGCTTGTTCATGGCCACCTTCGGCGCCGGCACGCCCGGGCATTTCGGGGTCTTCATGCTGGGCGACGCCTTGAAGCTGCAGCCCGAGCCGGTGCATTACAAATCCACTGGCGACGCGCTGACCGGCCTGTTCGGCGGCGATGTGCAAGGCGTGTTCGCCAGCATAGGGCTGGCCGCACCCCAGGTCAAAGCCGGCAAGCTGCTGGCCCTGGCCACCACCGGACCGGTACGCACCAGCACCCTGCCCGAGGTGCCGACCTTCAAGGAACAAGGCTACCCCGAGCTGGAGTTCAGCTCCTGGTTCGGCGTGGTGGCGCCAGCCAAAACGCCGGCAGATGTGCTGGCCAAGCTGAACACCGACATTGTGAAAGTGGTGCGCTCCGCTGAAGGCAAGGCCAAGCTGGAGGACGCGGGCTTCCGCGCCACCGGCAGCAGCCGCGAAGACTTCGCCCGCAGCATCGCCGCCGACACCGCCAAATGGGGCAAGGCCGTGGCGGCCACCGGCTTCAAGGCCGACTGACATGAACAGCATCGCCACCCCCAGCCTGGCCTTCTTCGCAGACCTGTCGGTGCAGGTAGCGCCGCCGCAGGAAGTCGGGGCATGCGACCACGGCCACCGCCGCCTGATCCCTATCCTGGGTGGCAGCGCCCGCGGCGAGGGTTGGACGGCCCGGGTGCTGCCCGGCGGGGCCGATGCCCAGCTGGTGGTGAACGCCCAGCTGGCCGAGCTGGACGCGCGCTACTGCCTGGAGACCGACAGCGGCGAATTGATCTACGTGCACAACCGCGCCATTCGCACCGGGCCGGCCGATCTGATGGCGCGCCTGGTGCGCGGCGAAACCGTGGACCCGGCGCAAATCTACTTCCGCTGCCTGCCGCGCTTTGAAACCGCGGCGCCGGCCTTGCAGTGGATCAACCAGCGGCTGTTCGTCGGCAGCGGCGCGCGCTATCCGCAGACGGTGGAGATGCGCTTTTTTACCCTGGGCTAAGTTGCGGGGCACCGGGTGGGGCTGCAAGCCGCAAAATAGGGCTGCCGCATTCCCGGAGCCCGACCATGCAACCCATCCAACCCATCCAACTCTTCGACCCCGCGACCAGCACCTATACCTATGTGCTGGCAGACCCCGCCAGCCGCTCCGCCGCCATCATCGACCCGGTGGATACCCAGCTGGAGCGCGACCTGGCCCTGCTGCAGGCCCAGGGCCTGACCCTGGTCTGGACGCTGGAGACACATACCCACGCCGACCACATCACCAGCGCTGGCAAGCTGGCCGAGCACATGGGGGCCAAAACGGCGGCCCCGGCCGGCTGCGGCATCCACAGCGCGGCCGTGCAGTTGCAGCACGGCGACTTCCTCAGCTTCGGTGGCGAAACCCTGCAGGCACTGCACACGCCTGGCCATACCGCGGGCAGCATGAGCTTCGTCTGGCGCAACCACGTGTTCACCGGCGACACCTTGCTGATCAATGGCTGCGGCCGCACCGACTTCCAGTCCGGCAGCGCCAAGGCCTTGTACAACAGCCTGACGCAGGTACTGTTTGCCCTGCCCGACGAGACGGTGGTCTGGCCGGGCCACGACTACCATGGCCTCAGCCATTCCAGCATCGCCGCCGAGCGCGAACACAATCCCCGCATCGCCGAAAAAACCCTAGAAGAATTTGTTGCCACCATGGACGCACTGAACCTCCCCCGCCCTCAACGCATGGACGAAGCCGTGCCCGCCAACCTGCATTCCGGCCTACGCCACGATGCCGGCGCGCCCGCCGCCGCGGCTCGCCCGGCCGAAGGCTATGCCGGCGATGTATCGGCCCAGCTGGCCTGCCAATGGTGGCAGGCTGGCGAAGCGGTGCTGGTCGACGTGCGCACCGATGCCGAGCGCGAATGGGTGGGCTTTGTGCCTGGCGCCGTGCCGCTGGCCTGGAAGCAGTGGCCCGGCATGGCCTTGAACCCGGGCTTTGACGACGGCCTGCAAGCCGCGCTGGCCGGTGGCAAAAAAGCCGTGCTGCTGTGCCGCAGCGGCGTGCGCTCGGTGGCCGCGGCCAAGCGCGCGACCGAGCTGGGCCTGCAGGCCTACAACATCCTGGAAGGCTTCGAAGGCGACCCGGACGGCGATGCCCACCGGGGCCGCAAAGGCGGCTGGCGCTTCCACGGCCTGCCCTGGCGCCAGGGCTGAGCCTGGCTAGATTCGGCTAAATTTGGATAAAGCGTGGCGGCTGCTCGGCCATCCATTGGGCGAAGCTGCTCGCACCGTCTCCAGGTACCGCGAACAACGCCCCCAGCAGGCTATCGTCATCGCCCAGGCTGAAAGCCTCGGCCATGGCCGGCACGGTTTTGGAGCCCAGCGCCTGGCAAAGCTCGATGGCCATCAGCTGGCGGCCCTGGCGGATCTGGGTCAGGGCCGAGGCCCCCGCCCCGATGGATTCGGCCAGCTCCGCTAGCTCGTCGAGGCCGCTATGCGGCTCCAGCTGCAGCCAGCCGGTCTGGCCCTGCGCGTCCCGGCCCAGAATGCCGAACGGCGCACCGATCACGGTGTACTCGACCCAGCCTTGCGCCGCCACCCATTGCGCCAGTGCCTGGGCCATCGCGGGGGTACGCAGCATGGCGTTCTGCACCGGTGTCAAGGTGGCGCGCCACAGGGCCGCGTGGCGCTGGCAGGTGGCCACCAGCAGGTGACTGACCGCATCCACCAGGCGCAGGGAAATGTCGGGCAACTGCTTGGGGATGAACTGCGCGATCAGGCCGCGGTTGAAGGCCTGCACCGCCAACTGCTCGTCGGCCTGGCCGGTCAGCAGCACCTTGGCGCCCGGCCAGTCGCGCAGCGCGTCCAGCAGCTGCAGGCCGTCGGTCAGCGGCATCGAGTAGTCGACCACGCACACCTGGGTCAGGCCATAGCGGCGCGCGCCGTGCTGCGCCCAGTACTGCAGGATCTGCGGGATCAGTGGTGTGCCATGGCGGTGCCAGCGGTCGATGATCTCTTGCTGGGCCCACACATCGGCCTCCCAGTCGGCCACCTCCTGCTGCAGCTGGCGCAGGCAATGCGCAGGCCGCAGGTAGAAGCGCACCGGCCAGGCCGCGGGCGCCAGCAGCTGCAGCATGGCCAGGTAGTCGGGATCGTCGTCCAGAAACACCACGCTACCGGGGGATGCAAAAAGAGGGAAGCTCATGGAGTCTGGTGGTTGGTGCTGCGCGGATAGCTCACGTCGGTATCTTTCCCATCTGGAGAGTCTACTAGCCGCCAGACGTCGATAATGCGCGCAAAGAACACCGGAGACCGCAGGATGAGTTTTCTCGCCATCGACATTGGCAACACCCGCCTCAAGTGGTCGCTGTACGAAGCGCCCCGCCCTGGGGCCAACTTGTTGGCCCATGGCGCCGAGTTTCTGGAGAACATCGACAAGCTGGCCGACGGCCCCTGGGTCGGGCTGGCCGCGCCCAAGCAGATGCTGGGCTGCATCGTCGCCGGCGATGCGGTCAAGCGCCGCGTACACGAGCAGATGGAGCTGTGGGAGGTCGCGCCCCAGTGGGTCGTGGCCAGCGCCGCCGAGGCCGGTTTGGTCAACGGCTACGACCACCCGACTCGCCTGGGCGCCGACCGCTGGGTCGCCATGGTGGGCGCGCGCCACCGCATGCTGGCCCAGGGCCCGGAGCGGCCGATGGTGGTGGTGATGGTGGGCACGGCGGTGACGGTAGAGGCCATAGACGCCCAGGGCAAGTTTCTGGGCGGACTGATCCTGCCCGGCCACGGCATCATGCTGCGCGCACTGGAGTCGGGCACCGCCGGCCTGCACGTGCCGACCGGCGAGGTACGCGAGTTCCCCACCAATACCAGCGACGCGCTGACCAGCGGCGGCACCTATGCGATTGCCGGCGCGGTGGAGCGCATGGTGCAGCATGTGCGACAGCACTGCAGCGCCGAGCCGGCCTGCTTCATGACCGGCGGCGCCGGCTGGAAGATGGCGCCCAGCATGTCGGTGCCGTTCGAGCTGGTGGACAACCTGATCTTCGACGGGCTGCTGGAGATGGCGGCGCGCCGTTTCAAGCTGTAGCCTTCAAGCTTTTTAGGCCTCTGGCGCAGGTAGTACCTGCACCAATAGCTACGCATTCGATAGCAAACGCCTATCCAGGCTTCAACCAGGCTTCGGCCAGCCGCACCCAGTAGGTGGCGCCCATGGGGATCAGGTCGTCGTTGAAGTCGTAGCTGGGGTTGTGCAGGGTGCAGGGGCCAGCGCCGTGGCCGATGGCGCGGTGGTCGCCGTCGCCATTGGCGATGAAGCAGTAGGCGCCGGGCTTGGCCAGCAGCATGAAGGCAAAGTCTTCGGCGCCCATGGTGGGCTCCTGGGCGATGACGTTCTCGGCACCGACCACGTCGGCCATCACACGGCGTGCGAACTCGGCCTCGGCCGGGTGGTTGATGGTGGGTGGGTAGTTGCGCACAAACTCGAACTCGCAGCGGGCGTCGAAGGCGCTGCACAGGTTGTCGGCGATCTGGCGCATGCGGGATTCGATCAGATCCAGCACTTCGATGCTGAAGGTGCGCACCGTGCCCTGCAGCTCGACGCTGTCGGGCACGATATTGGTAGCCGAACCGCCGTGCACCATGGTGACCGACACCACGCCGGCGTCGATGGGCTTCTTGTTGCGGCTGATGATGGTCTGGAAGGCCAGCACCATCTGGCAGGCGATAGGCACCGGGTCCACGCCCATCTGTGGCATGGCGGCGTGACTGCCTTTGCCGCGGATGGTGATCTTGAATTCGTTGCTGGAGGCCATCACCGGGCCGGGGCTGAGGGCGAACTGGCCGATCTGCATACCCGGCCAGTTGTGCATGCCGAACACCGCGTCCATGGGGAAGCGCTCGAACAGGCCTTCTTGCACCATGTCGCGGGCACCACCACCGCCCTCTTCGGCCGGCTGGAAAATCAGGTAAACCGTGCCGTCAAAGTTGCGGTGCTCGGCCAGATACTGAGCGGCGGCCAGCAGCATGGCGGTATGGCCGTCATGGCCGCAGGCGTGCATCTTGCCCGGGTACTGGCTGGCGTGGGCGAAGGTGTTGAATTCCTGCAGCGGCAGCGCGTCCATGTCGGCGCGCAGGCCGATGGCGCGGGGCGAGTCGCCGTTCTGCAGGATGCCGACCACGCCGGTGCCGGCCAGGCCCCGGTGGATAGGGATGCCCCATTCGGTCAGCTGCTGCGCCACCAGGTCGGCGGTGCGTACCTCCTGGAAGCTCAGCTCGGGGTGGGCATGCAGGTCGCGGCGCAGGGCCGCAATGCCAGGCGCTTGCTGGACCAGGGTATCGATCAGGGGCATGGCGGACTCCTTAGGTGCGCACCCGTCCGTCGCCGGTGAGCATGGACAGATTGACAAAGCTCGACCCCACATGGTCGGTGGCCGAGAAGGTGACGGTAAAGCCGCCATAGTTCTGCGAGCCCAGCGCCTCCAGCCCGCCCACCAGGGATTCGCGGGTCAGGCCTTTGCCGGCGGCGCGCTTCAGGCCCTCCACCAAGACCTTGGCCGACAAATAGCCTTCCATGCTGGAGAAATTGGCGCGGGCGTCGCCGCCGGCGGTCTTTACCGCGGTGGTGAACTCGCGGGCGATGGCACTGGTCGGGCTATAGGGCGAGGGCATGACTTGCGATACCACCACGCCGGCGGCATCCTTGCCCAGCTCGTCGGCCAGCGCCTGGGTGCCGACGAAGGAGACGTTAAAGAACTGCCCGCCAAAGCCGGCCTTGCGCGCGGCACGGATGAGGGCCGCGCAGGACTTATAGGCACTGATCTGCACGATAGCGTGGGGCTCGGCAGCGCGCAGGGTTTGCACAGCCGCCGCAACGTCCACCGAGTTGCGCTCCACCGTGGCCAGCGCCACCGGCTTGCGGCCCAGCGCCGACAAAGCCAGGTTCACGCCGTCCAGGCCGGCCTTGCCATAGGCATCGTTCTGGTAGAAGACCGCGATCCGGTCCAGCCCCAGCTGGGTCAGTTGCTTGACGATCAGGGCGGTCTCGTCCTGGTAGGAGGCGCGCACATGGAAGGCATATTTGTTGAACGGTGTGCGCAAGGCCATGGCGCCAGTGAACGGGGCTACGAACGCAGTCTTCGCCTGGGTGGCCAGCGGTAGCGCGGCCACGCTGGTGGGGGTGCCGATGTAGCCAAACAAGGCCAGCGCGTCGTCGGCCAGCAGCTTGCGGGTGTTTTCGATACAGCGCTCGGGCTCGTAGCCGTCGTCCAGCGAGCGCAGCTCGATCTGGCGACGCTCCACGCCGCCCTGGGCATTCACCTGGTCGAAGTACAGCTTGGCGCCCTGGGCAAACTGCAGGCCGAGCTGTGCAGCCGGCCCGGTGAGCGCGGCCGACTGGCCGATCAGTATCTTGCCGCTGGGCTGCGCGCGCACGGTTGAAATACCAGCGACTGCAGCAGCCCCGGCGGCGATGGAAAAACGGCGGCGATTTATCATGGACCTATTCTGTCAGAAGCGATATACCCATGATGCAATACCCAGACCAATCAGCGACAAGCCTGGTGCGCGGCGCCTGTCCACACGACTGCCCCGATACCTGCGCGCTGCTGACCACGGTGCAAAACGGAGTGGCCATCAAAGTCCAGGGCAACCCGGCACACGCGCATACCGACGGTGTGCTGTGCACCAAGGTATCGCGCTACACCGAGCGTAGCTACCACCCGGACCGCATCCTGCAACCGCTGAAGCGCACGGGCCCCAAGGGATCGGGGCAGTTTGCGGCAGTCAGCTGGGAAGAGGCGTTGACCGACATCGCGGCCCGCCTGCAGACCATTGCCACCCGCAACCCCGAGGCCATCGTGCCCTATAGCTATGCGGGCACCATGGGGCTGGTGCAGGGCGAAAGCATCGCCGCGCGCTTCTTCCACCGGCTGGGGGCATCCCTGCTGGACCGCACCATTTGCGCCTCGGCCGGCGGTGAGGGCCTGGTGCAGACCTTGGGCGGCAAGGTCGGCATGAAGGTGGAGTTCTTTGCCGAGTCCAAGCTGATCCTGATCTGGGGCAGCAATTCGATTGGCAGCAATCTGCATTTCTGGCGCTATGTGCAGCAGGCCAAGCGCGATGGTGCCCGCCTGGTGTGCATCGATCCGCGCAAAACCGAAACCGCCGAGAAATGCCATGAGCACATCGCCCTGCGCCCTGGTACTGACGCAGCGCTGGCCTTCGCCCTGATGCATGAGCTGGTCCAACACGACTGGCTGGACCACGCCTACCTGGCCGAGCACACGCTGGGCTGGGCCGCCTTGCGCGAGCGGGCCCTGGAATGGCCGCCCGAGCGCGCCGCCGAGGTCTGCGGAGTGCCAGTGGAGCAGATCCGAGCGCTGGCGCAGGATTACGGCCAATGCTTTGTGAACGGGCAGCCCGCAGCCATCCGCCTGAACTACGGCATGCAGCGCACCCGCGGCGGTGGCAATGCCACGCGGGCCGTCGTCAGCCTGCCGGCGCTGATCGGCGCCTGGCGGCACCGGGCAGGCGGCGTGCTGATGAGCAGCTCGGGCCAGTTCCCGGTGCAGCGCGCGGCCTTGCAGCAACCCGATCTGCTGGCCGGGCGCCAGCCGCGTACCGTCAATATGAGCACGATTGGGGATGCCTTGCTGGACACTATCGAACCAAAGATAGAAGCGCTCGTGGTCTACAACAGCAACCCGGTGGCCGTAGCGCCGGAGTCGGGCAAGGTGGTGCAGGGCTTTGCGCGCGAAGACCTGTTCACCGTAGTGCTGGAGCATTTCCAGACCGATACCGCCGACTACGCTGACTACATCCTGCCCGCCACCACCCAACTGGAGCATTGGGATGTGCACAGCAGCTACGGCCACACCGATGCCTTGCTGAACCGGCCGGCGATTGCACCGCTAGGCCAGTCCAAACCAAACACCCAAATCTTCCGCGAGCTGGCCATGCGCATGGGGTTTACCGAGGATTGTTTCAACGATAGCGACGAGGCTTTGTGCCGTGTGGCTTATGGCGACCAGGTGGACTTTGGCGCTCTGGATGAACATGGCTTTGCCACTATTACGTTGCCGGATGCGCCGTTCGCCACAGGGCAGTTCCCTACGCCATCAGGCAAATGCGAGTTTTGGAGCGAACGGCTGGCGGCGCAAGGCCTGGATGGTCTGCCCGATTACCTGCCGAATTACGAGGGCGCCGGACTCTCTGGCGACTACCCGCTGGCGATGATCTCACCGCCAGCGCGTAATTTCCTCAACTCCAGCTTCGTCAATGTCACCAGCT
The DNA here is from genome assembly GCA_963513025.1 of uncultured Albidiferax sp. Lineage (GTDB taxonomy): Bacteria > Pseudomonadota > Gammaproteobacteria > Burkholderiales > Burkholderiaceae_C > Rhodoferax_B. The sequence continues at coordinate 9,033 of CAUPON010000045.1, read as the reverse complement.
TGCGCGCCATTGAAGGGGAACCGGTATTGGAGATCCATGCGAGTGATGCGCTGGCCCGGGGCATCACCACCGGGGCGGTGGTGCGCGTTTTTAACCAACGCGGCACCTACCGCTGTAAGGCAAAGGTATCGCCCCGAGCCCGTGCGGGCGTGGTAAACGGAATGGGAATTTGGTGGCGCAAATTGGGCCTGGACGGCAGCAATGTGAACCAGTTGACTAGCCAGCGGCTGACGGACCTGGGCCGTGCGCCGACCTTCTACGACTGTTGGGTCGATGTCGCACTGGACACGCCAGTGCAGCACGCCCCCCCAGGTGTTGCCTAGGCGGCGGCAGTCGCCTTTTCGCCCTTGACTTTAGTGTTAGCAGTTGGGGCGCCTACCACTTGCCAAATCGTCTTGAATGGGGTTTCTGGGATGGGCAGCGGTTTGGTACGTACTGCTTCTGGAGGAGTTGCGGGAACCACGGGAGCTTTCTTAGCCATGAGCACTTTCAAAATTTTGAGAGCGCTGATTGTCGCAGCAAAGCCATTGCCCGCCCGCAGACCACTTTGACGCCGGAGCATCTCGCTGGGCCATTGTGACTGGGCGGTCCACCACAAAAGCGCGGGGCATAAAGCGCCAAATCAGCGTATAGATGTTTTCGATCAAAATGGGGCCCCTGCGAAGGCGATCCATCCGGACCCCATTTCTCCATTTACCGAAGACAAGCACTACCGTGACAAGCTCCCCCGCAACACCGACCGCACCAGCTCCCCGCCGCACCGCCAAGCCGGCGCGCGCACTACAGACCCGAGAAATCCATCCCTTGCTGCCCAAGCTGCGTGAGCTGTACCCCAAGGTGTTTGGTGCACAGGCCTTGCCCCTGAAGTTGGGTGTATTCCATGAATTGGTAGCCAACCACCCGGACTTACTGGAAGCCAAAGCCTTGCGCGAAGCCCTGGGCCAGCACACACGCTCGACCCGCTATTTGGAACAAGTGGCCACGGGTGTCCCACGGCATGATCTGCAAGGTAACCCCGTTGAAGAGCTGGCGCCCGAACACGTCCACCAAGCCATCATGGAAGTAGTGCGCCGGGACCGCTCCGGTCAAAGTGTGGCCTCCCAAGCTAAGCTCCGTATGCGGCTGCGAAATGCTTTTGAAGCCTCGGGCTTGAGCCGTGGCGAGTACGCGGAGCTGGTCAAACCACCATTAGAGGCATGGAATGCATTGCTGGACCATGCCTATGCCGAACATGGGGCGGTAGCCGCCAAGCGCGAAGCACTTCTGAAGGCCTTTGAAGCCAGCGGACAGACCCTGGCCCAGTTCGCCGATATGTACGGCATGGAACTCAAAACTGCGGAAGATGCGCTGGCACACGCAAAGCAAGAACGCGCCAGCAAGAGCACGGCCTGACGGCACAAAAGCATGGCGGCCTGCACGCTGGCCATGCTTGACTGTTTATTGCCCAGTAGCGTAGGTAGTCAACAACGCCCCAAAATAGATTGAAGTGAGACTCTAGAAATTAAAAAACCCGCACAAGGCGGGTTTTTTAACTCGTAGCACCTAGATGCTACTGATTGGTTGCGCGAGTAGGATTTGAACCTACGACCTTTGGGTTATGAGCCCAACGAGCTACCAGGCTGCTCCATCGCGCGGTATGTTTCTATTATAGCAGCTTATTCTGCAGCAGCTGCTATTTCTACAACTTCTTTTGACTCAGCACGGTCAACCAATTCAACCAGAGCCATAGGCGCATTATCACCCACGCGGAAGCCCATTTTCAGAATACGGGTGTAACCGCCTGGACGGGCGTTGAAACGGGGACCCAGGTCGTTGAACAGCTTGGTGACGCTATCGCGGTCACGCAAACGGTCAAATGCCAAGCGGCGGTTTGCAACGGTTCCCACTTTGGACAAAGTGATCATTGGCTCGATGACGCGGCGCAGTTCCTTTGCCTTGGGCAAAGTGGTCTTGATGGCTTCGTGTTCGATCAGCGAATTCATCATGTTGCGCAACATAGCAAGGCGGTGCGAGCTGGTGCGATTAAGTTTACGAAGTCCGTGTCCGTGGCGCATGGTGCATTCCTTTCAATTATTTTGACACGCAGCCGGATCAGGTACTGCGCGTTGCACTGAGACCCGTAAGGGCCTCTCTTTTAAATGAGGCCATTACGAGCCTCTTTCTGACTAACGCTTATCGAGACCGGCCGGTGGCCAGCTTTCAAGCTTCATACCCAAGGTCAGGCCGCGCGAAGCGAGCACTTCCTTGATTTCATTCAATGACTTGCGACCCAGATTAGGAGTCTTGAGCAATTCATTCTCGGTACGCTGAATCAGATCACCGATGTAATAAATATTTTCGGCCTTGAGGCAGTTTGCGGAACGAACTGTCAATTCCAGCTCATCGACAGGGCGCAGCAAGATAGGGTCAAATTGCGTGTTGCCACGTGGTGCAGGTTGTTCAAACACACCAGCCAACTCACTACCTTCCAGCTGTGCAAACACAGCTAGCTGTTCGACCAAGATTTTAGCCGAAGCGCGCACTGCATCTTCAGCAGAAATCGCACCATTGGTTTCAATCTCAACCACCAGCTTGTCCAGATCGGTACGCTGCTCAACACGAGCGCTCTCCACTGTGTAGCTGACGCGCTTAACCGGCGAGAACGATGCGTCCAGCACAATACGGCCGATCGACTTGGTCTGCTCATCAGCATAACGGCGCATGCTGCCTGGTACATAACCACGGCCTTTTTCGACCTTGATCTGCATGTCCAACTTGCCGCCTTGCGACAAATGCGCAATCACGTGCTCTGGATTGATGATTTCCACATCATGAGGTGTCTGGATGTCTGCAGCCGTCACCACCCCTTCGCCATCTTTACGCAGGCTCAGGGTCACTTCGTCGCGGTTGTGCAGTTTGAAAACTACACCTTTGAGATTCAAGAGAATGTTGACCACATCTTCCTGCACACCATCAATCGACGAATACTCATGCAATACGCCAGCAATCGTCACTTCCGTTGCCGAGTAGCCGACCATGGAGGACAGCAGTACTCGACGTAGTGCATTGCCCAAAGTGTGACCATAGCCGCGTTCGAACGGCTCCAACGCGACTTTGGCGCGGTTGTGGCCAATCTGCTCAACGTTGATGGCTTTGGGTTTCAGCAAATTAGTTTGCATGCATGCTTCCTCTCATTGCCCCCAGCTCGTTACACCGGTAAGGCAGGTGTTGGTTCTAGACCGCAGTGCCCCGCAGCCTAGGAACAAAATCAAACGAAAAATGCGGAATTAACGCGAATACAACTCAACGATCAGCGATTCGTTGACGTCTGAAGCAAACTCATCACGATCAGGCACCTTCTTGAAAACGCCTTCAGCTTTTTCAATACTCACTTCAACCCAAGCTGGCAAGCCAACTTGTTGGGCCAATTGCAAAGCCTCAACAATGCGGTTTTGCTTCTTAGATTTGTCGCGAATAGCAACGATGTCACCGGTCTTGACCATGTACGAAGGAATGTTCACCGACTGGCCGTTTACGGTAATCGCTTTGTGCGAAACCAGTTGACGCGCTTCAGCACGAGTAGAACCAAAGCCCATGCGGTACACCACATTGTCCAAGCGCGATTCCAGCAGGAACAGCAGATTGGCGCCAGTGTTGCCCTTACGGCGATCGGCTTCTTCGAAATAGCGGCGGAACTGACGCTCCAGAACACCATACATGCGCTTTACTTTTTGCTTTTCGCGCAGCTGCAAACCGAAGTCAGAAGTACGGGCACCGGAGGTGCGGCCGTGCTGACCAGGCTTGGAGTCGAATTTGGCCTTATCGCTGATCGAACGACGTGCGCTCTTCAGAAAAAGATCGGTGCCTTCACGGCGAGAGAGTTTGGCCTTGGGGCCGAGATAGCGTGCCACTTGAGCTTCCTTAAATATTATCTTCCACGCATAAGCATGGGAGCCACCTGCGCACAGCAGATGGCGGTGGGCTTATGAAAAAGCTTCGTCCGAAAATTAATTTCGGAGAATTAAATACGACGACGCTTTTGAGGGCGGCAGCCGTTGTGCGGAACCGGTGTCACGTCTGCAATAGAGGTGATACGGATACCGAGTGCGCCCAGTGCACGAACCGACGATTCACGGCCAGGACCAGGTCCCTTGATTTCGACATCAAGATTCTTGATGCCCTGTTCAATGGCGGCGCGACCCGCAACTTCAGAAGCGACCTGGGCTGCAAATGGTGTCGATTTACGCGAACCCTTGAAACCTTGGCCACCCGAAGAAGCCCAAGACAACGCATTGCCTTGGCGATCAGTGATCGTGATGATAGTGTTGTTAAATGACGCATGCACGTGCGCGACACCGTCAGAAACGTTCTTGCGAACTTTCTTACGTACACGCTGCGATGCATTACTTTGTTGAGCTTTAGCCATAGTGATCTCTCAATCCCTTTATTTCTTCAAAGACGCCGCAGCCTTGCGCGGCCCCTTGCGGGTGCGCGCGTTGGTACGCGTGCGCTGACCACGCATCGGCAAACCGCGACGGTGGCGGAAACCACGGTAGCAGCCGATGTCCATCAATCGCTTGATGTTCATCGTGGTTTCTCTACGCAAATCGCCTTCAATCGTGAACAGGGCGATTTGGTCGCGGATCTTTTCCAGATCTGCATCGGTCAAATCTTTGACCTTCTTGGAATATGCAATGTCGCAAGCTTCGCAAATCTTGCGAGCGCGGGTGCGACCAATACCGAAAATAGCGGTTAAACCGATTTCGGAATGCTTTTGCGGCGGAATGTTAATACCAGCGATACGTGCCATGTGCGTCCTCTAAAACTTTTCTATCAGCCTTGGCGCTGTTTGTGACGGGGATCTGTACAGATCACGCGAACCACACCCTTGCGACGGATGACTTTGCAGTTGCGGCAAATTTTCTTAACCGAAGCTGAAACTCTCATTTAATTCTCCTAAAACTCTTTAGCAAATCTTGCCCAACCGGCTCAGAACACAATACGAGCCCACGACGAGTCGACGGGCATCAACTTAACCGTTACCTTATCCCGTGCATGAATACAAATATAAATCTATACCCAACAGGAATATGTCCCAGAACTACACGACTAAGTGCAAACTCTCCACTCACAAATACTGATTAAGCACCTGCAGATGATTTGAAGTTTGCCTTCTTCAGCAGCGATTCATATTGCTGCGACATCATGTAATTCTGAACCTGCGCCATGAAATCCATGGTTACCACCACAATGATCAACAATGAGGTTCCACCAAAATTAAATGGTACGTTGTATTTCAAAACCAATATCTCAGGAATCAAACATACAAAAGTAATGTATACCGCACCAGCCAAAGTCAAACGCAACAAAATCTTATCTATATAGCGTGCCGTTTGCTCACCGGGACGAATACCGGGAATAAATGCACCACTCTTCTTCAAGTTATCTGCAGTCTCACGGCTGTTGAAAACCAGCGCCGTGTAAAAGAAACAGAAAAACACAATCGCACTTGCATAGAAGAGCACATAGACCGGCTGGCCTGGGCTCAACATGCCAGCAACATCTTTCAGCCAACGCAATGATTCGGAAGTACTAAACCAATTCACGACCGTTGCAGGCAACAGAATAATGGATGAAGCAAAGATGGGGGGAATTACACCTGCCATATTCAGCTTCAAAGGCAGATGTGACGACTGGCCACCGTAAACTTTATTGCCCACCTGTCGGCGCGCATAATTTACGAGAATCTTCCGCTGACCGCGCTCCACAAATACAACAAAGTAGGTAACTAGAGCAACAACAGCAACAATGAAGATCGACGAAATAATGCTCATGGCACCAGTTCGCACCAATTCAAGCAATCCGCCAATAGAGCCAGGCAAGCCTGCCGCTATACCGGCAAAGATCAGGATGGAAATGCCATTACCCAAACCACGTTCGGTAATTTGCTCACCCAACCACATTAGAAACATGGTGCCAGCGGTCAGGCTGACCACTGCTGTCATGCGGAAACCAAAACCTGGAGACAGAACAAGACCTGGAGAACTTTCCAAACCAGTGGCAATCACCAAGGACTGGAAGAGCGCCAAACCCAATGTTCCATAACGCGTGTACTGGGTAATCTTGCGACGCCCGGCTTCGCCCTCTTTCTTCATCTGCTCAAACATTGGCACCACATATCCCATCAACTGCATGATGATGGAAGCAGAAATGTAGGGCATGATGCCCAATGCAAATACCGTAAAGCGGGACAAAGCACCACCGGAAAACATATTGAACAAACTCAATATGCCGCCTTGTTGACCATTAAACAGTTGCTGCAACTGCGTGGGATCAATACCAGGCACGGGAATATGTGCGCCTATCCGGTAGACAACCAACGCGAGCAGCAAAAACACCAAGCGGCGACGTAGATCACCAAACTTACCCGTCTTCGCAATTTGTGCGCTAGTTGCCACCGAATATTTCCTTCAACAATTACTTAAACCAAGCTACCGCCGGCAGCCTCAATTGCCACCTTGGCAGCAGCGGTTGCGCCGATGCCGGTGAGTTTGACGGCCTTGGTCAGTTCGCCCGTCTTGATAACCTTGATGACCTTAGCCAACTCGCCTACCAAACCTGCTTGCTTCAATACCAAAACATCCACTTCAGCCAGCCCCAATTGCTCGAGTGCAGTCAAAGTAACTTCGGCGTTGAACTTGAGCAGATGCGATTTGAAACCACGCTTAGGCAGACGGCGCTGCATAGGCATTTGACCGCCTTCGAAACCAACCTTGTGGTAACCACCAGAACGGGATTTCTGACCTTTATGGCCACGACCTGCCGTCTTACCCAGACCAGAACCGATACCGCGACCTACGCGACGTTTGGCGTGCTTTGCACCCTCTGCGGGCTTAATGCCATTGAGTTCCATCGTCAATCCTTAGATGATTTTGACCAGATAACTGATCTTGTTGATCATGCCGCGGACTTCGGGCGTGTCTTGCAATTCGCTTACGCTGCGAATCTTGCGCAGCCCCAAGCCACGAACGGTTGCACGGTGCGATTCTTTGGTACCAATCGGGCTGCGAACCAGCGTCACTTTGAGTGTTTGTTGCGTTGTCATTTGAATAACCTTGCTCAGACGAAGATTTCTTCGACATTCTTGCCGCGCTTGGCAGCAATGTCAGAAGGAGTGGTCGAATTACGCAATGCATCCAAGGTGGCACGCACCATGTTGTAAGGGTTCGACGAACCATGGCTCTTGGCCACGATATCGGTGATGCCCATCACTTCAAACACTGCGCGCATTGGACCGCCTGCAATGATGCCAGTACCCTTAGGTGCCGGAGCCATCATCACGTTAGCAGCGCCATGCTGGCCGGTCACTTTGTGGAAAACGGAGCCGTTTTTCAAAGTCACCTTAACCATGTTGCGACGGGCTTCTTCCATCGCCTTTTGCACAGCAGCAGGCACTTCTTTCGACTTGCACTTGCCCATGCCAACGCGGCCTTCGCCATCGCCTACCACGGTCAACGCTGCAAAACCAAGAATACGGCCACCCTTGACCACCTTGGTAACGCGGTTGACCGCGATCATCTTTTCACGCAAGCCGTCTTCAGGCCCTTCAGCCTTACCTTGCATTTTTCCCTGAACTTTAGCCATGATTTATTCCGATCTGCTTAGAACTGCAAGCCAGCTTCGCGGGCAGCATCGGCAAGCGCCTTGACGCGTCCGTGGTACGCAAAACCTGAGCGATCAAACGCTACTTTTTCAACGCCAGCAGCCTTTGCCTTTTCAGCAATCAGCTTGCCGATGGCCTGTGCTGCGGTGGTGTTGCCACCCTTGCCAGAACCGCCCAGCTCTTTGCGCACCGCCACTTCGGCGGTAGACGCGCTGGCCAGGATCTTGGCACCGTCGCCAGAAATAACGCTTGCGTAAATGTGCAGGTTCGTACGATTCACCGTCAGACGTGCAACGCCCTGGGTAGCAATACGAATGCGGGTTTGACGGGCGCGGCGGAGACGCTGTTCTTTTTTGGTCAACATGTTGCGGCTCCTTATTTCTTCTTGGTTTCTTTGATCGTGATCTTCTCATCCGCATAACGGATGCCCTTGCCCTTGTAAGGCTCGGGAGGACGAATTGCACGAATCTCAGCAGCCACTTGGCCCACACGCTGGCGGTCCGCACCCTTGATCACGATTTCCGTGGGGGTAGGCGTCGCAACGGTGATGCCGGCGGGCATTTCTTTATTTACAGGGTGCGAGTAGCCAACGGTTAAGTTCAGCTTCGTGCCTTGGGCTGCGGCTTTGTAGCCCACACCGATCAGGCTCAGCTTCTTCTCGAAACCCTTGGTCACGCCCACCACCATGTTGTTCACCAGCTGACGCATGGTTCCCGACATGGCGTTGGCTTCACGGGAGTCGTTGGCGGGGGCAAACGTGAGTTTGCCGGCGTCGTTCGTCACCGTGACCAGCGCATTTTGGGTCAACGACAGCGTACCGCCGGTGCCCTTGACATTGATTTGGTCGTCCTTGATTGCCACATCCACACCAGCGGGGATAGCAACAGGCATTTTTCCTACGCGAGACATTTGCTATTTCTCCTGCTTAAGCGACGTAGCACAAGACTTCGCCACCGATACCGGTTGCGCGGGCTTTGCGGTCCGTCATCACGCCTTGCGGAGTGGTAACAATCGCCACGCCCAAGCCGTTCATGACTTGAGGAATGGCACCGTGGCCTTTGTAAACACGCAGGCCTGGACGGCTTACGCGCTCAATACGTTCGATCACAGGGCGACCGGCGTAATATTTCAAGGTAATTTCGAGTTCGCTTTTGCCGTCTTCGGTTTTCACCTTGAAGCCGTCAATGTAGCCTTCGTCTTTCAGGACTTGGGCAATCGCAACCTTCACTTTGGAGGAAGGAATCGATACCGTCGTTTTGGCCACCATTTGCGCGTTGCGGATGCGAGTCAGCAAGTCGGCGATGGGATCACTCATACTCATGTTTAGGTTCTCCTGCCTTACTTACCAGCTGGCCTTGACCATACCGGGGATGTCGCCAGCAAAAGCCAGT
>CAUPON010000044.1:0-34931 GCA_963513025.1 uncultured Albidiferax sp. | reverse complement strand
GCTGATCAACTATGAGAACCGCCAAGGAGGCATCCTCACCGCAAAGTCACTGATGGCCGAGGGGGGCGTGATCACCTGCGAAGCGCCGCGCCATCCCTGGCCAGCGATGCACCCGGATGTCCGCGCTGGCCTGATCGAGACCGCCAAGCGGCTGGACCCGCTGGTGCTGCGCTGGGCGTAATACTATTGATTTGATAGCTGGTGACGCTGGTAGATATTGCGCTAGAGCCCTAACACACTTAGAAAATGCACGCTAGGGCCGGAAGGCCTGGCGTAGCGCCTGCAGGGCGCGCTGGGCCGCTCGCCGGCCTCGGCGCGCAACTGCATGGCCCAGCCGCCAGGCGCGCGCAGCCCGGACCTGCGCCATGATTGCGTTCTTCCACACCAGCCAGCGCCCATACCAGTGGCTGAACCACGCCAGCCGCATCAGCGCAGGCTGGGTCAGCTGGAACAACCGCGCCACGATGGCCGTGCCCAGTACCTTGGCAGCCAGTACCACCAACAATCCCAGCACAGTATGGCCCTGGGTGATCCAGTAGACGGCCAGCAGCTTGATGGGCAGCAGGGCCAGCATGGGCACAAAGAACACCAGCAGGGCGGCATAAGGCGGCAGCCGCCGCACCAGTTGCTCCAGCTGCGACCACAGCGGTAGCCGCGCCAGCCGGTCCATGGCCCGGGCCAACGGCTCCCAGCCCCATTCTTCAAAAATGAGCAGCAGCGCCAGCGTGGTGTGGAGTAGGGTCTTCAGAAAGCGCTTCAGGATGTGCATGTACTGGGCCGTGGAGGGCCGTTTAGGAGTGGGCGCCGGCCGGGTAGGCAGGGTCGGCGTTCGATGGTAAATTGCGCAGCGGGTCCCGGTGCCGCACCGGCGGACCCGATTGTTGCCCTTTCGTCTGAATCTGTTCTTAAACCATGCATTCCCGCGCTCTCGTTCTGTTTTCTGGTGGCCAAGACTCCACCACCTGCCTGGCTCTGGCTTTGTCCAAATACGACCATGTGGAAACCGTGGCCTTCGACTATGGCCAGCGCCACCATGTGGAGCTGGAGGCCCGGCTGCAAGTCCTGGCCCATATTAAGGCGCAGTTTCCGCACTGGGCGGGCAAGATGGGCGAAGACCATTTGCTCGATTTGTCGGTGCTGGGCCAGGTCAGCGAAACCTCGCTGACGCGCGATATGGCGTTCAAGATGGAAGAGAGCGGCCTGCCCAATACCTTTGTGCCGGGCCGCAACCTGCTGTTCCTGACGCTGGCGGCGGCGCTGGCCTACCGGCGCAATCTGGAGGTCATCGTTACCGGCGTATGCGAGACCGATTTCTCGGGCTATCCCGATTGCCGCGACGACACCATGAAAGCCATGCAGCTGGCCTTGTCCCTGGGCATGGACAAGCGCTACCTGATCGAAACCCCGCTAATGTGGATCGACAAAGCCCAGACCTGGCAGCTCGCACACCAGCTGGGTGGCCAGGCGCTGGTGGACTTGATCGTCGAAGACACCCACACCTGTTATCTGGGCGACCGCGTGCACCGCCATGCCTGGGGTTATGGCTGCGGCCAATGCCCGGCCTGCGAGCTGCGGGCGCGTGGTTTTGAGCGCTTTTCCGCCTTGACCTGACGCCGGCTACGACCAAGTTGGCCCGTTGTATACACGGGCCTGTGAAGAAATTCACCCTTACTGGTTTTCCTTATGCGCTCGGCCGCTTTGGGCCTAGGGCGCTTGGGAGGCGTGCGCTAACATTCCCCGGATATGTGCAGCCCTTGCACGTACTTTCAGCCGTCGGACCTCCCCATGAAGCTATTTCCTTTTTCCCGCCATGCTGCCCATGTGGGGCGCGTGGGCCTGTTGGCTCTGGCTTGCGCCACCAGCCTGGCCAGCCATGCTGTCACCGACAGCAAGGCCGCCCGCTATTACGAAGATGCCCTGGGCCGTTACGAGCGCCACGATATGCCGGGGGCCATCATCCAGCTGAAAAACGCCTTGCAAATCGACAAGAACATGCTGCCGGTGCAGGTCTTGCTGGGCAAGGCTTTGCTGGCCAACGGCGAGGCCGCCACGGCCGAAGTTGCATTGCTGGAGGCTTTGCGTTTGGGGGTGAACCGTGCCGAGGTGGTGCTTCCTTTGGCCCAGTCTTTCATCGGGCAGGGTAAGCACAAACTGGTGCTGGAGCAGGCACAGTTCAGTCCGGCGGGTTTGCCGCCGGGAGTCCAGGTGCAGCTCTTGCTGTTGCGGGCGTCTGCCAGTGCCGACCTGGGCGACGTGCGCAGCGCCTTGAAAATGATTGAAGAAGCCCGGGTGATCGATGGCCGGTCGGCCGATGTGTGGCTGGCCGAAGTTCCGGTGCGGATCCGGGCGCGCCAGTTCGCCGAGGCTAAAACCGCTGTCGAGCGCGCCGTCAGCCTGGCGCCCAATTCTGCCGAAGTGCAGTACCAAAAGGGCTCGTTGCTGCACGTGCAGGGCGACATTCGCGGTGCACTGGCGGCCTACGATGCGGCCCTGCAGTTGGATGCAAAACACATTGAAGCGCGCGTGGCGCGTGCGGGTATTGCTATCGATTTAGCCAAGTATGCCGATGCAGCCAAGGACGTGGCGGAGGTGCAGCGTTTGTCGCCGCGCGAGCCACGCGCGGCCTATCTGAAAGCCCTGCTGGCCGAGCGTGATGGCAATGCCGCCGCTACGCGAACTGCACTGTCTGAAGTGACGGGCTTCCTCGACCCCGTACCGGTTGCCTTCATCCAGTACCGTCCCCAGCTGCTGATGCTCAATGGCCTGGCGCACCTGGGCTTGAACGAACGCGAGAAGGCCAAACCGTATCTGGAGTCTTTTCAGCGGGTACAAGGCAATAGCCCGGTGTCCAAGCTGCTGGCGCAGATCTTCCTGTCGGAAGAAAACTTCGGCCGCGCCATTGAGGTGCTGGAGGAATACATCAAAGCGCAGCCCGGCGACGGTCAAGCCATGACCCTGCTGGCGGGCGCGCACATGGCCCAAGGCCGTAACGCCAAGGCCACGGCCTTGATGCAGCAAGCCCTGACCTTGAAAGATGCACCCGAATTCCGCGCAACCCTGGGTATGAGCCTGGTGGGGGGCGGCCAAGTTGGTGACGGCATGGCGCAGCTCGAAGCGGCTTTCAAAGACCCTAGCCAGATCCAGGCCGGCGCGGCCCTCGCAGGTCTTTATCTGCGCGATCGGCAGTCCGCCAAAGCCATCGCTGTGGTCAACAAGCTGCTCAAGCTGCAACCTGCGAATGCCGGCTTCAATAATTTGCTGGGCATGGCGCAGGCGCAATCCGGCAATTTGGCGGCTGCCAAAACGGCCTTTGAGCGCGCGCTGCAGACTGACGCCAACCTGCTGCAGGCCAAGCTCAACCTGGCACGCGTGGACATGGCCAGCAAGAACTACGACGCTGCTGCCGCCCGCTTGACCGAGGTGCTCAAGGCCGACGACAAAAATGTGGACGCCACCTACGAAATGGCCAATCTTGCAGACCGCCGTGGCCAGGCCGCTGAAACCTTGCGCTGGCTGGAAAAGGCCAACGACATTTCGGGGCCGCGCGAGCTTCGGCCGGGAATTTCGCTGGTCGAGCTGCATTTGCGCAACCGTGCGCCCACACTGGCTTTGGACGCTGCCAAACGGCTATACGCCAAGGCGCCGGACAATCTCTCTGCCTTGCTGATGTATGGCCGAGCCCAATTGGCCAATGGTGACGTGGAGGGCGCCAAATCCACTTTTTCTGGCGCCACCCGCTTTGCCGATTTCAACGCGCCCCAGCAAACCGAGATCGCCGCGCTGCAAATGGCGGCCAACAATGTGGCTGGTGCGGCCTACAGCCTGGAAAAAGCTCTTTCCAGCCGCCCTGAGTTTTTGCCTGCATTGGCTTTGATGGCTGATGTGGAGTTGCGCCAAGGGACTCCCGCCAAAGCCGAACAACGCGCCCGCCAGATACTGGCACTGGCTCCGAAACGGGCCATAGGCTACAGCTTGCTGGGCGACGTGGCCCAAGCCCGTGGGCAGACCGCTGCGGCTATTGATGCCTACCGCAAGGCCCACCAGGCCGAACCCAGTTCCGAGACTTTGTTGCGCTTATTCCGCGCGCTGTCCGGCCAGGATGGTGGCAAGCCGGCGCTGCAATTGGGAGAGCAATGGGTGAAATCGCGCCCGCAAGACCTGCTGGTGCGCCGGGCGCTCGCAGATAACTATGCGCGCACCGGCAACTACGCGGCAGCCCGGGTCAACTACGAAAGCTTGGTGCAAGCGCTTCCTGAGGACGCCGAGGTTTTGAATAATTTGGCCAATGTATTGCTGCGTCTGAAGGACCCGTCTGCGGTTGCCATGGCGGAACGGGCCTTGGCAAAAGATCCAAGCAATGCCAACGCGATTGACACCTTGGGCTGGGCGCTGTTCCGCGGCGGCCAAGCCGAGCAGGCCGACCGCGCCCTGCAGCTTTTGCGGGATGCCCGGTTGCGTGAGCCGGCCAATCCGAGTATCCGTTACCACCTCGCCGCCGTGCTGGCCCAGAGTGGCCGAAAAACCGAAGCCCGGGACGAAGTGGAAGCAGCCTTAAAGCTCGGTCGTCCCTTCGAGAGCAGTGCTGCCGCTGAGACGCTGCTGAAAACCTTGCGCTGAATCGCTAATTTGTGATGTCGATTTTTCTTACATGTATGTATCGGTAACGGCCTTTTGGTTGGTTAAGTTATTGATGTATATGAAGAAAAATTACTGGCATGGATTTAGCTAGTAATGATTTGTAAAAAGTAGTCGCATCCCATAACGCTACGTTGAATTGGACCGAGAACATGAAAAACACATCTTTGAAACGCGCCCTCCAAGCAGTAGCTGCTTGTGCATTGCTGGGTATGGGTTCCGCTAGCTGGGCCGAAAGCACCTGGGATCTGAGCGTGAACTGCGGTTCGTCCGCTGGCAGCACGACCTGCGGTTCTGGTACCAACGGTGGCACCACCGTTTCTGCCCAGGCTTACTCCACCGGTACGGGCTCCACCTTTGCCACTGCCCCTGTGACCAATTGGGGTTCGGGCTCTGGTCTGGGCGTGCAGTATTCAGGTGAAACTTCTGGTAGCCCTAACCATGCTACGGATAACAGTAACGGTACTGATTTGATTGCATTGAAGTTTGGCGCAGATGTGAATTTGAGCCAAGTGACGGCCGGTTGGTGGGCCAATGACTACGACATTACCGTGCTGGCATATACCGGTTCTGGTACCCCCACCATCGTCGGCAAGGCGTTGAGCTGGTTCACTGCTGCCAACGGTTGGACCTCGGTGAAGAACTACGGCTCGTCCGGCAGCGCTAGCGCAACCAATACCAGCGGTACCAATACCGACGCGGTAATGAACACCACCGACACCACCACGTACTCCAGCTGGTGGCTGATCAGTGCTTACAACTCGGGCTATGGTGGTGGCGCGATGGACAGCATTTCGGATTACGTGAAGCTGATGTCGGTGGCTGGTCACACCCGTCCTCCATCGGACGGCAAAGTGCCTGAGCCAGGCTCCTTGGCTCTGATGGGTATGGGTTTGCTGGGCCTGTTGGGCACCTCCCGCCGTCGCAAGGCTTCGGCCGTCTAATCTATCTGACTGGCTGCTAGCAGCCACCTCTTAAAAGGCATCGTTTCGATGCCTTTTTTGTTTTTATCTGGTCATTAAAAGCCTCCGTTGTAGAGGCTTTTTTATGGGCGTCATGTCGGCGCTTTGGGGTACTGATACGGCCTTGCCCAACGAGATCAATGCCTCGCAATAGGCGTGCAGGAAGTCCCCTCATCCCTGTGTAAACGCATCATCAAACTTGATGATGCAGTTTGGTGTGCCATCAACCAAGATGAAGGCATGAACTCATTAGCTTGAGGCATGCAAGTCGCCGAACGCTTTGGTGCCAAAGTCTCCATAGCCTTGCCCGGGCGCGGCCTGTTTTTGCTGGTGGCCATGGAGCCTGGCGGCCTGGATGCCCTGGTGCAAGGAGTGGGCGGACGCATCGTTGCCCGGCTGGATGCTTGCCGTGCCTTGGTGGTCATGGGATTGGCGTCCTACATGGGGCTGCGGGGTTCCAGGGCATTGCGGTTTATCGGCCCGGTCAGCATCGACCAGCAGCGGTTTTCGACGGTGATGGCGGCGTACCAAACACCGCCGCCCTTGGTTTCGTAACTGCTGCGGCCCAGCGGGGCTGCAGCCTAATTCAAGGAGATGGCCATGGCCGGTAGTGTTGGACAGGAATTACTCGACGTACCCCTTCCCGATATGGTGCTGAAGCTGGCGCTCGGCATCGCAGAGGCGCAGAAGGCGCTCGATGAAAACTCGGTGGAAACCGCCAAAGCCCTGGCTGAGACCGAGATGCCCTTGGTCATGGGCGTCACCCAGACCATCGCCGCCAACGGCGACGTGACGTACGTAAATGCGGCACCGGTCAATGTGTCCTTGATACAGATCGGCCTGATGCCCACCTTCTACCAGTTTGCCGAGGCCACTATCGAGGTCACGATGGACATCAAAACCACCACCTCGGTTGAAACCAGCCTCAAGGTCGGCGTCAAGGCCAAGGCCGGTTTTGCCTGCTGGAGCGCCTCGGTGTCGGTCGATGTGTCGCATAACCGCAAGTTTGGCAAGGAAGTGCATGGCACCAGCCGCCTGCTGACGCGCATGGTGCCGGTGCCGCCCCCGCCGCGCCTGGCGCCGCAGCTGAACATCGTGGACAACCGCCCACCCAAAGTGCCCGCCTGACCATGGCCACGCTCGATAAAGCCAAGGTTTTCCGCGCGCCCTTGTACGCTCCCGAGAATGCGGTGCAAGAGACCGCATCCACCTCGTTCGCTGACTTGGTGCGCCTGATGGCCGAAGGCATTGCCGATGCCCAGTTGGCCCTGGACCGCAGCGCCGCCGCCATGGTGTCCGAGTTGGCCGAGACCCGGGTGGACATCATCCCCAGCATCACCGAGCAGGTGGCGGCCGATGGCACAGTCACCTTCGAGCAGGGCAAGCCGCAAAGCGTCTCGCTGCTGGAGCTGGGGGTCAAGCCCACCTTCTACCAGTTCTCGCAGACCACGGTCGAGGTCAGCATGGACTTGAAGCTGGTCGAGCAAGTCAACGAAGACGGCACGCGCAAGAAGGGCGGGCTCGGCCTGTTTGCCGAAACCTCGAATATCCGCTTCGAGCGCAAGCTCAACCGCGATGTGTCGGTGCACTCCAAGATCACGGCCACCCTGGTGCCCGTGCCAGCACCGTTGCGTCTGGAGATTCCCCGCCGTACAGTCACGGGCTAGCCGCTACCGTCCCCTACCACCATGGCCCTTGCTACCGACCCCAAACGTGCGCCGCTGGGTGCCTTGCTTGGCAAGGCGGGCGCCTCGCTGACCAGTGCCCAAACCGATCTGGGCCTGGGCGTGGGCCTGGCCAGCGGCATGGTGATGTCCGAGGCCACGCTGGAGATCAAGGCCGCGGTGTCGCGCAACAGCACCGGCGAGTTGGAGATCGAGCCGCTGTCGTCGGCCCATCTGGCCGGTGCCTTGAATGCCTCGGCGGTATCGACCATCCGCGTCAATTTCGTGGCCACGGCCGCTACGCCGAATGCCGCCAGCGGCAGCGATGGCACGACCACGCCGGTCAAGAACCGCGACGAGATCATCAAGAACTTCCGCCAGCGAGACGACCTGCTGGCGCTGGAGCGTTTGCTCGGGCCGCTGCAGGTCAATGCGAGCTTTCTGGCCGGCAGTCAGCGCTGGCTGGTGAACGCCGTGGACGCCGATGGCCGCCTGGTGCGCGAGCAACTGCTATCGGATTAGCTGACCAAGAGGCACGACATGGTAAGCAAACCACAGACCACTGCACAGCTGCAGGCGGCGTTGAAAGCCGCCCAGGAAGCCTTGGCGGTGTCGCGCAGCCAGACGGCCGAGACCGAGGCCACGGCCCGCAAAAGCCTGGCCGACGCGGCCGATGCCTTGTCGCGCCTCAAGCTGGCCGCAGCGGCTGCCAGCGACCGCGAGATCAAAGCCAGCCGCGAGGCCGACGCGCTGCGCCAGCAAAACCTGGCTTTGCAAGCCCAGCTGCGCGCACCCGAGCCGGAAACCGCGGATTTCCCTGCCCAGATCAAGCAGCTGAAGAGCCAGATCGATGGCCTGCTGGCCGAGAACCAGCGCCTGGCGCAGCAGCGTGACACCGCGCAGGCCGACAACAGCACGCTATTCCAGCGCCTCGACCAAAGCGCTGCGCGCGAGAAGGAAGCGGTGACCGCCGCCGTGCAGGCCACTACCGCAGCCCAAGAAAGCAAGCTCAAGGCAGTGGAGGAAAAACTGCGCCTGGGCACGGCGCGTATTGCGGCTTTGTCGGCCCAGCTAGGGGGCAGCGGCAAGCTCGAAGTGCTGGCGCCCGACCAGGTGGGCCATCTGATGGGTGGCTTCTTGCAGCAGCTGGAAACCGGCATGCCAACCCTGCGGCTGGCCGAGGGTGAACTCAGGCTCAAGCTGGGCCTGGCCCGCAGCGAGCAACAAGAGGGCTTTGTGATCTTGCCGCCCAATGCCAGCGCTGAGCTGCGCAGCACCTTGCACGAGGTGTCGCTGCGCTTCGACCGTGCCGGCGCAACGGTGCTGAAAACCGACGCCGGCTAGCCTGCCTACACCACGCCGGCTTTGCGCAGTGCCGCAATCCGCTCCGCATCCATGCCCAGCTCGCGCAGCACCTCATCGGTATGTTGGCCCAGCGCGGGTGGCGCGTGGCGCAGCACCGGCGGTGCATCGGCCAGGCGCAGCGGGCTGGCAACGCTGTCGATCTTTGCAATCCCGTCACCCGCATCGCGCGGCAGTTCGACGCGCAAGCCACGCGCCTGCACCTGCGGGTCGGCAAAGGCCTGCGCCAGGTTGTTGATCGGGCCGCAGGGCACGGCCTTGTCTTCCAGCAGCGCGGTCCATTCGGCCGTGCTGCGGGTGCGGGTGACAGCCTCCATCGCCGTGACCAGAGCTGTGCGGTTCAATACCCGCTGGGTATTGGTGGCGAAGCGCGGGTCGCTGGCCCAGCCGGGCTGGCCGGCAGCCTGGCAGAAGCGTGCGAACTGGCCGTCGTTGCCCACGGCCAGCAGCATCGCGCCGTCGGCGGTGGGGAAGTCCTGGTAGGGCGCCAGGCTGGGGTGGCTATTGCCCTGGCGCTGCGGCACCTTGCCGGTGTTTAGAAAGCCCGCACCCTGGTTGGCCAGGATCGCCATGCCCACATCCAGCAGCGCCATGTCGATGTACTGGCCCTGGCCGGTGCTATGGCGCATGTTCAGTGCGGCCAAGATGGCCGTGCTGGCGTAGACCCCTGTAAACAGATCCGTCAGTGCTACGCCGACGCGCATGCCGCCACCGCCGGGCTCGCTGTCGGACCGTCCGGTGATGCTCATCATGCCGCTGCTGGCCTGGATCAGCAGGTCGTAGCCGGCGCGCTCGGCGTAGGGCCCGTCCTGGCCGAAGCCGGTGATCGAGCAGTAGATCAGCCGCGGGTTCAGCTCTTTCAGGCTGGCGTAGTCCAGCCCGTATTGCTGCAGCCCGCCGACCTTGAAGTTCTCCACCAGCACGTCGCTGTCGGCCGCCATCTGGCGGATCAGCGCCTGGCCTTCGGCGGTGGCCATGTCGATGGTGACGGAGCGCTTGTTGCGGTTGCAGGCGGTGAAGTAGGTGGCCTGGTCGGTGTCTTTGCCGTTGGCGTCCTGCAGGAACGGCGGGCCCCAGTGGCGGGTGTCGTCGCCCACCACTGGACGCTCCACCTTCACCACGTCGGCACCCAGGTCGGCCAGGATCTGCGTGCACCAGGGGCCGGCCAGTACCCGCGACAGGTCGAGGACGCGCAGGCCGTGTAGCGAGGTGGGTGGTGTGCCAGATTCCATGGTTTCAGCTTTTTAGTGCCCTGGCGCAGGTACTGCCTGCGCTGGTAGCTATTAAATATGTAGCGGGTAACTTCAGTTGGAGAAGGCCGCTATACCGGTCTGTGCCCGGCCCAGAATCAGCGCGTGGATGTCGTGTGTGCCCTCGTAGGTGTTCACCACTTCCAGGTTCACCAGGTGCCGTGCCACGCCGAATTCGTCGCTAATGCCGTTGCCGCCCAGCATGTCACGCGCCATGCGGGCAATGTCCAGTGCCTTGCCACACGAGTTGCGCTTGATCAGTGAGGTGGTTTCTACGGCGGCCGTGCCGTCGTCCTTCATGCGGCCCAGGCGCAGACAGCCTTGCAGGCCCAGCGCGATTTCGGTCTGCATGTCGGCCAGCTTCTTCTGGATCAGCTGGTTGGCGGCCAGCGGGCGGCCGAACTGCTTGCGGTCCAGCGTGTACTGGCGCGCGGTGTGCCAGCAGGCTTCGGCCGCGCCCAGCGCGCCCCAGGCGATGCCGTAGCGGGCCGAGTTCAGGCAGGTAAACGGGCCCTTCAAACCCTGGATGTCTGGAAACGCGTTTTCTTCGGGGCAGAACACGCCGTCCATCACGATCTCGCCGGTGATGCTGGCGCGCAGGCCGACCTTGCCGTGGATGGCGGGCGCCGTCAGCCCGGCCATGCCTTTTTCCAGCACGAAGCCGCGGATCGGACCGACGTTGCCGGCCGCATCTACCTCTTTGGCCCAGACCACGAACACGTCGGCGATCGGGCTGTTGGAGATCCAGGTCTTGTTGCCGCGCAGGGTGTAGCCGCCAGCGGTCTTGATGGCGCGCGTGGCCATCGAGCCGGGGTCGGAGCCGTGGTCGGGCTCGGTCAAACCAAAGCAGCCAATCCACTCACCCGTGGCCAGTTTGGGCAGGTATTTTTGCTTTTGTGCCTCGGTACCGAACTCAAAAATAGGCACCATCACCAGCGAGCTCTGCACGCTGGCCATGGACCGGTAGCCCGAGTCCACGCGCTCGACTTCGCGGGCGATCAGGCCGTAGGCCACGTAGTTCAAACCGGGGCCGCCGTACTGCTCGGGAATGGTCGGGCCCAGCAGGCCTAACGCGCCCATCTCGCGGAAGATCGCCGGATCGGTGCTCTCGGTGCGGAAGGCGTTGAGCACGCGCGGCGCCAGCTGGCCCTGGCAGTAGGCGTTGGCCGCGTCGCGCACCATGCGCTCGTCCTCGGTCAGTTGCAGGTCGAGCAGAAAAGGGTCTTCCCATTGAAAGCGGGCGTGGGCCATGCGGGTCTCCAGTCGGTAGATGGCAAATGAATGCGGATAAGTTGGCTGATCGTAGCCCTGTATGTACGCTGCTGCAAACCACAGTTTTGCACAATGGTATGAGGATGGTGCATATCTTGGTGGAACCTTCGGCTCAATAAGCCAAATTCAAGCTCGCTTATGTGTACATTGCGCATACTATGCGCCGAAAAATCCCCTCCACCCAAGCCCTGGTCTGTTTCGACACCGCCGCCCGCCACGAGAGCTATACACGCGCCGCGCAAGAGCTGTCCTTGACGCAGGGCGCTGTGTCCCGCCAGATTGCCGCGCTGGAGGAATTCCTGGGTTTGGCCCTGTTCCGCCGCACCCGGCATGGCGTGGCGCTGACCGCGCAGGGCCGTGACTATGCGCGCCAGGTGGCGCGGCGCCTTGACGGGCTAGAGCTAGACACCTTGAACGCCATGGCCAGCCTGGGCACCGGCGGCGCGCTAGCGTTGGCCGCAGTGCCCACCTTCGCCACCCGATGGCTGATGCCGCGCCTGCCCGGCCTGGCCGCGCTGCACCCCGACATCGTGGTGCATATAGAGACACGCACCCGGCCGTTTTTGTTCGCCGACCAAGGCTTCGACGCCGCCTTGTTTGCCGGCACCGCTGAGCAGGTGGCGAACTGGCCAGGCACCCGCGCGGTGATGCTGATGGCTGAGGAGGTGGTGCCAGTCTGCAGCCCGCGCCTGCTGGCAGGCCAGACCCGGCTGGAGCCGCAGGCCATCGCTGCACTGCCGCTGCTGCAGCAAAGCACCCGGCCCGAGGGCTGGCGCCAGTGGTTCGACGCCATGGGCGTGGTAGCTGACCAGCCGCTGAGTGGCCCGCGCTACGAGCTGTTTTCCATGACGGCCACGGCCGCTGCCTTCGGCCTGGGAGTGGCCCTTGTGCCGCGCATCCTGGTGGAAGACGAGCTGCAGCGCGGCAGCCTGGTGGTCGCCTGCGACCGGGCGCTTCGCGGCGAGCGCGGCTACTACCTGGTGGTTCCCGCGCTGGCCGGCGTGGATGCTGCGCCGCCCGCGCTGGCGGCGTTTGAGCACTGGCTGGTGGGGCAGGCGCTGGCTTCAGCGGGCTAGCAGCGCCCTGCGGCATGAGGGTAGTCTGCTACCGGCGGGCGCTGTTGGCACAGTTACTTTAGCTTTTCGTCTTCCTGCTTGGCTTCTTCCATTGCCTCGGGTTCCAGCTCTTCGGCTGAGCGGTTCAGGTGCACGAACACGCCCCATGCGGCCAGCAGAACGCCGGTGGCCAGCAAGATGCTGGCGGCGTAGGGCAATTGCGAAGGGTCTTCGTGCTGGGCCTTGAAAGTGGCCACCAGGCCTTCGATGGCCAGTGCCACGATCAGCACTACAAAAAACCGCGACAAGAAGCGCCGCACCCGGGTTGGCGCGCTGATGTCGGCGTCGCGTATGACTTCTTCTTCGGTGATGGTTTCTGCAATTTGCAAGGCCACCACCGCAGCGGCCAACAAGCCCACGGCTTCAATGATGGCTTGTGCCGCCGCCTGGTCCCACCCGTCGGCCAGCGCCAGCCAGCCCGAGCGCGCCGCAATGGTCATCAACGCCAGCGCCGCGCAGGCGAACATGATGGCGATCAATGCATGGATGGCCTGAAAAATATGGAGCAGCGGTTTCATTCGGCGCATCTTGGCATAGAAGCGATTGCGGGTGGGTGCTTGTCGCAATGCAGGTTGCAAAGCTCTTGCCTTACGAACACATATGAAAAGAGCCGCTGGCGCATATTCTGATTGCGCTGGAAGCTCTCTTTTTGATAGTGTGGCTTTGGCCGTTTAACGCGCCAACTGCAGGGTTGGCCGGGCTGCGGGCTGGCTTCGTGTCTTAACGGTAAAACGCTTCGACCTTGCCCTTGAGCTTGATCAACAAAGGCTGGCCCTTGCGGTCGCGGGTTTTGCCGGCGGGCACCTTGACCCAGCCTTCGCTGATGCAGTATTCCTCGACATTCAAATGCTCTTTGTCGTTCAAGCGGATGCCCACGTCATGCGCGAACACGGCGGCAACGTGGTGGGGGCTGCGTGGGTCCACCGAGAGGCGGTCTGGCAGCGGAGGGAGTTGGGGGGTGTCGCTGATCGTGTTGTTGATGGTGTCGTTCATGGTGTCTTTGGGGTGGATGCGGATGGACCGCATTAACTGAGGTTCTGGCGCAGCAAGAATGTGCGCTAGCAGCTATCAATTTTAGAGTTCAATCGTCCAGCACCATGGTGCCCTGCATGGCTTTGTGGGGCTCAACGTTTTGTGTGGATTTATATCTTCGTATAAAAACAACTGTTGGCGCTTATCTCATAAGCATGAAAAGCTATCTTTTTAATAGCTTTGGCGCGCCGGTACGGCATACCGCCAAGTGCCCATTCAAAGCCCGTCCAGCCTCTAGCTGTGCACGTTTCACATCCGCCACCAGCAGCTCGGCGCTGCGTCCAGCCTGCACTAGCCCAGCTCCATCCGGCGCCGCCACACAGCTCAATCCGCCGTAGGCCAGATCACCCTCACGCCCGCAGAAGTTGGCATACGCCACAAACAGTTGGTTCTCGTATGCCCGCGTGGGCACCAGTTGCTGGGCGACGAAGTCGAAGTCGGCCATGTTGGCGGTGGGTACGACGATCAGGTCGGCTCCTTGCAGGGCCAGGCGGCGGGTGTTTTCGGGGAATTCCACGTCATAGCAAATCAGCAGGCCAAGTTGCCAGCCGTGCAGTTCGAACAGTGGTTCATCACCCTGGCCGGGGCTGAACATGCTGCGGTCCAGCGCACCGAACAAATGGGTTTTGCGGTACGTACCCAGCGTTCGGCCTTGGCCATCCACGCATTGGGCGGCGTTGTAGACGCGGCCCGCAGCATCGTGCTCGGGGTGGCCGAAGGTGATTGCGATGTGGTGCTGGCGGGCGATGGCGGCGACGGCCTGGGCGCGCGGGCCGTCGGCTGCTTCGGCCAGTACCTGGGCTTGGAGCGCGCCGATGTTGTAGCCGGTCAGGAACATCTCGGGCGTCACCAGCAACTGCGCGCCTGACTTGGCTGCATCGGCGGCGGCGTGGTCAAGGCGCTGCAGATTGCCCAGCACGTCGCCGGGCTGGGATGCGCACTGCAGCAGGGCCAATTTGAGGTCGGTCATTCGGGGAGTTCCATGGGGCCTATGTCCTTGAACACGTCACCCGGGCCGGGGTTCTCGGCATGCGTGTGGCCGCCGAAGTGGTGCAGGATGCCCCACACCGCGTTTAGCGAGGTCTGCACTGCGCCTTCGACCCAGGCCGGCGTCCACGACACATCGTCGCCAGCGATGAAGATGCCGCGCTGGGCGGCCGGCATATCGTCTTGCATGAAGTGGGCAAACATGCGCTGGTTGTAGCGGTAGTGGCCTGGCAGGGCGCCTTTGAACGCGCCCAGGAAATGCGGGTCGGCCTCCCACGACACGGTGATCGGGTCGCCGATGATGTGGCTGGCGATGTCTACGTTCGGGTAGATCTTCTTCAGCGCATCCAGGGCTAGTTTGACCCGCTTTTCCGGTGGTTGGGGCAGCATCTTCAGTGCGTCGCCCATCCAGGCGTACGACAGGCAGATCACACCGGGTTTGTCCGGCCCGTTGTCGAACAAATAGGTCCCGCGCGTCAGCCGATCGGTCAGCGTCATGCTCATGGTGTCGCGGCCGGTGACGGGGTCTTTGTCCTTCCAGAACGGGCGGTCGACCATGACGAAGGTTTTACTGGACTGCATGTAGCGGGTGCGGTCCAGAGCCATCCACATCTTGTGCGAGAACAGCGATTCCTCGCAGTCGATTTGCGTGGTCAGCAGCCAGCTCTGGCAGGTGGTGAGTACGGCGGCGTAGGCGCGGGTGTCGCCCCAGCGGTCTGTGACTGCGAGCTTGCCATCGTCCTGGCGCTGGATCGCCGCCACGCCGGCCCGTGGCGCGCCGCCATGCAGGCTGGCCAGGCTGGTGCCGGCGGGCCAGTGCACGGCGTTGGCGGGGGCGTGCTGCCACAAGCCCAGCGGCACCTGGTCGGCGCCGCCGACGATCAGGCGCTGGGTGTCGTCACAGTTGGTCATCACCACGCGCAGGATTTCGAGCATGGAGTTGGGGAAATCCGAGTCCCAGCCGCCGGTGCCAAAACCCACCTGCCCAAACACCTCCCGGTGCTGGAACGACAGGCCGGCGAAGGCCTTGGAGGTGGCCACGAAGTCGTAGAACGTGCGGTCGTCCCACAGCGGCACCAGTTTGTTCCACAGGGTCTTGAGCGCGGGCACGTCGCGGCTGCGGATGGCGTCCTGCACGGCCTGGAAACTGGCGCCGTCTTCCAGCGCCTGGCTCCAGGCGTCGGCGACTTCCTTGAACATGGGCGGCAGGTCGGCCAGTTTCTCGGCGTAATAGGTTTGGCCTTCCAGGTCCACCACGGTGCTGCCAGAGGCTGGCGTCAAGGGATTCGGGAAGGGCTGCGACTCCAGCCCCAGCTGGTCCACGTAGTGGTAGAACGCTGTGCTGGACACCGGGAAGCGCATGCCGCCCAGCTCGGCGATCACGCCCTGGCCGCCCTCAAACGGCTGCGAGCGCAGGCGGCCGCCCATCTTCGAGGCTTCGTAGATCACGGGCTTCAGGCCCAGCTTCATCAGCTCGTAGGCGGCCACCATGCCGGCCATGCCGGCGCCGACGATGGCCACCTCGGCACCCAGATGCTGGGCGGGCAGGTTGCCCAGGCCAGCGGGATGGCGGATCCAGTCGTCGAAAGGAAAGGGAAAATCGGGGCCAAAGATGGTGACTGGTGGTTTGCCCGCAGGGGCTTGGGTGTGGTCTAGTGGCATGGCAATGCTCAAGTGATCGGTATAGGCGTATATTTTGCTCATAATATTGAGCATTGCGGAGAAATATTTATGGCAGATGCTCAGTTTGATGTGGGAAGCCGCTTGCGGCAAGTGCGCAGCCTAGCGGGCTGGTCGCAGCGCCAGCTGGCCGAGCGTGCCGGTGTGCCGTCCAGCCAGATATCCACGATTGAACAGAACAAAAGCAGTCCTTCGGTGGCCTCGCTGCGCAAGATACTGAACGGCATTCCGCTGACCATGGCCGAATTCTTCGAGCCCGACCAGACCCCAGCCGACAGCGTGTTCCATAGCCCGGCCGATCTGGTGGATTTGACATCCCGCCTGACCCACCACGCCCCCGGCGCCAGCGGCGACCGCACCGTGACCTTGCGCCAGGTCGGCAATGCGCGCGCGCACAACCTGCAGATCCTGCAAGAGCGCTACGCGCCCGGCGCGGACACGGGTGTGGACATGCTGGAGCACGCTTCGCACGAGGGCGGCATTGTGCTGTCCGGCGAGATCGAGCTGACGGTGGGGGAACAGGTGCGGGTGCTGAAGGCGGGCGACGCCTATCTGTTCGACAGCAGCCTGCCGCACCGCTTTCGCAACACCGGCAGCGAGCCTGCCGAGATCGTTTCGGCCTGCACGCCACCCTATCTGTAGTTTGCTATCAAGATGGTAGCTGGTGGCGCTGATTAGATATGCGCTAAAGCCCTAAATAGCTTGGATTTTTGGGGCGTGGGGGCTGGATTGTCGGGGTGGTGGATGTTGCGGCATTTCAAATTTCGTACGAATCTTCATTCAATTGGATGATCTTTTGCGCTGCAGGGGCTGGAAAGCTGCCGTACGATGGTGTTACATGTGGTTTCAATCCGGTGCGACTGGGTCTACCACCATGCTGAAGCCAAGCCCGTGACACGCAACCAGGAGGCATCGTTGATGGTCCCAGCGCCAGTGCTAACAGCAAATGCATGTGTGCCGCCGCAGCCCGGCGTTGCACGAGGCGGGAGCGCCGCATGATGGTCGCTTCCTCTGAAGTCCTGTGGGCCCAAAACCCCGATGCCTTGGTGGCGATGGCACCCGACGGCCTGGTGCTGCACTGGAACCCCGCGGCCGAATCGATTTTTGGCTACACCGAGGCTGAAGTGCTGGGCCAGTCCCTGTTTCAACTTATCGTGCCCTCCGACCAACTGGAAGATGCCAGGCGCATGCAAAACGAGGCCTTGCGTGGCGGGCTGTCGGTGGGTGAATCGGTGCGCCGGCGCAAGGACGGCACCCTGGTGCATGTCAGCGTATCGACCAAGGCGGTCTATGACGCCGATGGCCAGCTGGCCTATTTTTTGTCGAATAAAAAGGATGTGACCCACCTGAAGGTGCTGCGCGATGCCAAATTGGTCGAGGCTCGCTTCCGCGATTTACTGGAGTCCACCCCGGATGCCATCGTGATGGTCAACGTGACCGGCCGCATTGTGCTGGTGAACGGGCAGGCTGAAAATATGTTCGGCTACCTGCGCACCGAGCTGCTGGGCAAGCCTATCGAAGTGCTGCTGCCCCCGCGCTTCCGCACGGGTCACCTGGCGCGCCGGGGTGGTTTTTTTGAGCAGCCACGCACCCGCACCATGGGCGCGGGGCTGGATCTGTATGGTCTGCGCAATGGTGGTGTGGAGTTTCCGGTGGAGATTAGCCTGAGCCCGATTGCCACCGAAGAGGGCACGATGGTGATGAGCGCGATCCGCGATACCTCTGATCGCAAAAGGGCCGACCAGAAGTTCAAGGATCTGCTCGAATCCGCCCCCGATGCGATGGTGATCGTGAACCGCGAAGGGGTGATGGTGCTGGTCAATTCGCAGGCGGTGCAGCTGTTTGGCTGGACCCGTGAGGAGCTGCTGGGCGAGAAGATCGAAATCCTGGTGCCCGAGCGCTTTCGCGGCAAGCACCCGGGCAACCGGGGCGGATTCTTTGCGCAGCCGCGTGCGCGCTCCATGGGGGCGGGGTTGGACTTGTTTGGCCGGCGCAAGGATGGCTCGGAGTTTCCGGTGGAAATCAGTCTCAGCCCGCTAGAGACCGAGGAGGGCTTGTTTGTGTCTAGCGCCATTCGCGACGTGACCGAGCGTAAGCGGTTTGAGCAGGCGCTGCGGGATAAAAACCAGGAGCTGGAGAACGCGGCCCTGGTCAAGGACCGGTTTTTTGCCAGCATGTCGCACGAGCTGCGTACGCCCTTGAATGCCATCATCGGATTCACCGGTACCCTGCGCATGAAGCTGCCCGGCCCCTTGAACGAAGAGCAGGACAAGCAGCTGCGCATTGTGCAGACCAGCGCCCGGCACCTGCTGTCGCTGATCAACGATCTGCTCGACCTGGCCAAGGTCGGCGCTAACAAACTGGACATGAAACTGGAGCTTCTGGACTGCAATTGCGTACTGGAAGAAGTCGCGGTCACTCTGCGGCCCAACGCCGAGAAAAAGGGGCTTCATTTCACCGTCAACCTGGCCGATAAGTCGGCCATGCTGCAAACCGACCGCCGGGCCTTGAGCCAGATCATCCTCAACCTGGTCGGTAACGCCATCAAATTCACCGAACGCGGCAGCGTGCGCCTGCAGCTGCAACAGCGTGCCAGCAATGGGCGCCAGCAGGTGCTGATCCATATCGAGGACACCGGACCCGGCATTGCCCCTGAAGACCAGGAACGTTTGTTCGAAGCGTTTTCCAGAGCGGAAGCCGCCAACCGGCGCAAGTCGGAAGGTGCCGGGCTGGGCCTGCATCTCAGCCGCAAACTGGCAGATGCTTTGGGGGGGCGTATCGTCTTCAGCACTGAACTCGGCCGCGGTTCTATTTTTACGCTTGAATTACCAGGGACAACATAAGCCATGCCCGCCCGGATACTGATCATTGAAGACGACTATTTCAGCCGCGAACTGGCGATGTATTTGCTGCAGACCGCCGGCTATACCGTGATGGGTGCAGAAGACGGCCGCACCGGCATCGACATGGCCTTGCAGGAGCGGCCCGACCTGGTGCTGTGTGACCTGCAGATGCCAGTGCTGAACGGCAAGGAAGTGGTGCGACGCCTGCATGCCAGCCCCGGCTGGCACCGCGTGCCTGTGTTGGCGGTCACGGCTTTCTCCATGACGGGCGACCGCGAGGCCGCGCTGGCCGCGGGCTTTGACGCCCATGTCACCAAGCCGATCACCCCCGAAACCTTCATCCCCGACATGGAGTCGTTTTTGCCCGCCGAACTCAGAGCCCCTCGCAAGTCGGCCTTGTAAAAGGATCACATAAGGTTTATGGCAAAAATATTGGTCGTTGACGATGTCGCATACAACCGCGAGTTGCTGGTCACATTGATCCTCCACCGGGGGCACCAACCGTTTGAGGCGGCCGATGGCGCGGAGGCCTTGACCGTCGTGCGGCAAGAGCATCCTGCCCTGGTCATTTCCGACATCCTGATGCCCACTATGGACGGCTACGAGTTTGTGCGCCAGTTGCGCGCCGACCCGGCCATCGCCGCCACCGAGGTAATCTTCTACAGCGCGCATTACCGCGAGCGCGAGGCGCGCAACCTGGCGCAAACCTGCGGTGTGACGCGGGTGCTGGTCAAGCCCTGCGAGCCAGAGGCGATTTTGCAGGCGATCGACCAAGCTTTGGCCCATGTGCCGCAGCCTTCGCCAGCGCCAAATCTGCAGGAGTTCGATCGCGAGCACTTGCGCGTGATGACCGACAAGCTGTCGGAAAAGATGGACGCACTGCGCGCCACCAACCAGCGCATGGCCGCGCTGACCGACCTGAACCTGCACCTGGCTTCCGAGCGCGACCCGCAGCTGCTGTTGCACAAGGTGTGCCGTGGCGCCCGCGAGCTGATGGGTGCCAAGTACGCCGTGTTGTGCGTCAAGGGCAAGTCGAATGGCGATGTGCTGCTGTTCTCCAGCGGCATCGACGCGATGCTGATGGAGTCATTGGAGCGTCCGCAGATAGACGCGGGCCTGGTGGGGCAGGTGCGTGCCGAGCGCCAGTCGCGCCGCATGCGCGGGCAGAACGGTAACCCTGGCGTGGTGGGCCTGCCGGCCAATTACCCGCCGCTGCATGCCTGTCTGGTGGCGCCGGTGATGTCGCTGTCTTTCGGCTATGGCTGGATTTGCCTGGTGGACAAGCTGGGCGCCGATGGCTTTAGCGACGAGGACGAACAGATCATGTCGGTGCTGGCGGCCCAGGTCGGCCGCATCTACGAGAACGGCAGTTTGTATGCCGAGGTGAGCCAACACTCTGAGCAACTGCAGGTGGAAGTGGCCGAGCGTCAGCGCGCGGCCGAGGAACTGCGGGCCAGCGAGGCCGGGCTGCACCGGGCTCAGGTGCTGGCCAAGCTGACCCACGTGGTCAGTGGGCCGGACGGAGGCTTTGAGAGTTGGCCCGAAACCATGCCGAAAATGGTTGGCGTCGACCCGGAGCACATGGTCAGGAACTTGCGCGAATGGATGCAATTGATCCATCCCGAAGACCGTGCCGTGTTCCGTGGCACGGCGCTGGAAGCCAGCGCTAAGGGCATGCGTGTGGAGTTGGCCTACCGTTTGCGGCGCAGCGATGGAGTCTGGCTGCATGTGCAGCAGGTGGTCGAGCCCTTGTTTGACCACGCTGCGGTGCAGGGCCGCAACCGTTGGTTTCACACCATCCAGGATGTGACCGAGCAGCGGCTGGCCGAAGAGGCTTTGCACGAAAGCAATCGGCGTTTCAGCGACATGCTTGGCAATATGGAAATGGTCTCGATGATGCTGGATAGCAACGGCCATCTGACCTACTGCAATGACTACCTGCTGCGGCTTATCGGCTTGGCGCGCGAGGAGGCGCTGGGCCGCGACTGGTTTGCCAGTTTTATCGCCTCGCCGCCCGAAGTCGGTCGGGCCCGCTTCAAGGCCATGCTGACCAGCCAGCCGGGGGCCCAGCATTTCGAAAGCGAAATTCTCACCCGCAACAGCGGCCGCCGGCTGATCCGCTGGAACCACACTTTGCTGCGCTCCTTGTCGGGCGAGGTAATAGGCACGGCTAGCATCGGTGAAGACATCACCGTGCAGAAGGAGGCTGAAACCCGCATCAAGCGGCTGAACCGCGTGTATGCAGTGCTCAGCGGCATCAACACGCTGATCGTGCGAGTGAGCAACCGCGACGAGCTGTTCCAGGAAGCCTGCCGGATTGCGGTGGAGCAAGGCCAGTTCCGCATGGCCTGGATCGGGGTGGCCGATTGGAGCGCGATGCAGATCGTGCCGATTGCCGCGGCGGGCGCAACCCCCGAGTTTGTGGCTTTCATCAAAGACCGCTTTTCGCTGGTCGAGGGTTCTCTGATGATGGAGGCTATGTGCGTGCGCGCCGTGATCGAAAAGAAGCCGGTGGTGCTGAACGACATGCGGGAATTCACTGGCGGCGCGCAACTGCGGGCTCTGATGGACCCCAACATCCGTTCGATTGCAGTGCTGCCCTTGATGGTGGCTGACCGGGTAGTGGGGCTGCTGGCCCTGTACACCATCGAGGCCCGGTTCTTCGACGACGAAGAAATGAAGCTGCTGACCGAGCTGGCGGGCGACATCGGCTTTGCGCTGGACCATCTGGAGAAGGCCGAGAAGCTCAACTACCTGGCCTACTACGACGAGATCACCGGCCTGCCGAACCGCACACTGTTTCTGGAGCATGTGGGCCAGCATGTGCGCCGTTACGAAGGAGGGCGCAGCAGCCTGGCGCTGGCCCTGGTCGATATCGAACGCTTTCGCATCGTCAACGATACCCTGGGCCGTGCCACCGGCGACGAGCTGCTGCAACTGGTGGCCAAGCGCATCCAGTCCAGCAGCGTCGGGCTGGATACGGCGGCGCGGGTGGGGGTGAATTGCTTTGGCGTGATCCTGCAGGGGCCGCGCGATGTGGGCCGGGTGGCGCTGGAGCTGGAGCAGCTGCTGCGCGACTGCTTTGCACATTCGTTCCGGCTGCAGGGGACCGATCTGCGCATCGTCGGCAAGATCGGCGTGGTGCTGTACCCGCTGGATGGGGAAGACGCCGAAACCCTGCTGCGCAACGCCGAGGCCGCGCTCAAGCGGGCCAAGGGCTCGGCCGAGAACATGCTGTTTTACGCCCCGGAGATGGACACCCGGGTCGCGGCGGCCCTGGACCTGGAAAGCCGCTTGCGCACCGCGCTGGACATGGAGCAGTTCGTGCTGCACTACCAGCCCAAGGTCAACCTGGTGACCGGCAAGGTCACCAGTGCCGAGGCCTTGATCCGTTGGAACGATCCGCAAACCGGCTTGGTACCGCCTGGCCAGTTCATTCCCATTCTGGAAGAGACCGGCCTGATCTACGAAGTCGGCCTGTGGGCTCTGCGCAAGGCGCTGGAGGACTACCAGCGCTGGCGGGCCGCAGGCCTGAAGCCGGTGCGCATCGCCGTCAATGTGTCGCCGCTGCAGCTGCGGCACCGCAACTTCATTGCGGCGATTGCGCAAGTCATCGGCAGCGACCCGCAGGCCGCGCAGGGGCTGGAGCTGGAGGTCACCGAGAGCCTGATCATGGAGGACGTGCAACGCAGCAGCGCCAGCCTGCTGGAAATCCGCGCCATGGGGGTGACGGTGGCGATAGACGACTTCGGCACCGGCTATTCCTCGCTGGCCCATTTGTCGCGGCTGCCGGTGGACACGCTGAAGATCGACCGCGCGTTCGTGGTCGAGATGGTGTTGGGCTCACAAGGCCTGGCGCTGGTCGGCACCATCATCAACCTGGCCCATGCGTTCAAGCTCAAAGTGGTGGCCGAGGGCGTGGAAACCGAGGAGCAGGCGCGCCTGCTGCGCTTGCTGAACTGCAACGAAATGCAGGGCTATCTGTTCAGTCGGCCAGTGCCAGCCGATGTGTTCGAGCAGAAGTTTCTGCGCGCACCGGTGGTGACTACATTGCCTTGAACTGGTGGGCGTAGAGCCGGCTGACGGCCAGCTTCTCCGGCCGATGCTGCAGCGTGACATGCAGCTTGCCTGCATCGTCGCGCAGCACGCTGGCAATCGCCTGGACCCGCACCACCGTGCCGCGGTGGATCTGCCAGTAACTCTGCATATCCAGCTGGGGCAGCAGCTCCTTGAGCGGAGTGCGGATCACGTATTCATGCCCGGCTGTCAGCACGCGCAGGTATTTGTCGGCGGCCTCAAAATACAGAACCTCTTCGATAGGCACCATGCGGATGCTGCTGCCCAGGCTGGCCTGGATGAGCCGCAGCGGCGTGGAAGGCACAGGGGCTGTGCCCGCCAGCAAGGCGCGTAATTGGCCCAGGCTTGCTTCTAAATGTATAGCGTCTTGCGCCCGGCTAATCTGCGCCAGCTGCAGTTTGGACACTGTTTTCTGCAAACGTGTGGTTTGCACCGGCTTGAGCAGATAGTCCACCGCCTGTGCCTCGAAGCCCTGTACCGCGTACTGGTCGTAAGCTGTCACAAACACCAGGGCCGGGAAGCGTGCCCCCTCGGGCCATTGCTCTGCCAGCGCTGCCGCGGCCTCCAGCCCGTCCAGGCCGGGCATGCGGATGTCGAAGAACAGCACATCCGGCTGCAGCCGCAGGGCCTGCGCCACCGCCGATACGCCATCGCCCACGTTGGCGACGATCTGCAGCTCCGGCCAGGCCAGGGCCAGCGCGGCCTGCAGCGCCTGGGCCAGCAGCGGTTCGTCTTCGGCGATCAGGGCGGTAGGGGGCATGGTCTTTTATAAGGGAAAAGTGATGCTGGCGCAGGTACCACCTGCGGGAGCCGCTATTAATTCAATAGTACCCTGGTCGCCATAGGCAGTGGCCAGGCGTTCGCGTATCTGGGTCAGGCCGAAGCCGCTGCCCGCGTTGACGGTCAGGCCGACGCCGGTGTCGGCGACCGTCAATACCAGCATGCTGCCGCTGCGGCGGGCCTGCACACTGATCTGGCCGCCGGCCACCTGGGGCTCCAGGCCGTGCTGCACGCTGTTCTCCACTAGCGGCTGCAATAGCAGGGTGGGGACCGGGTGGTCTGCCAACTCGGCGGGCAGGTCCAGCGTGTACTGCAGGCGCGAGCCCATGCGCACGGCCATCAGGGCCAGGTAGTCGTGCAGCCGCGCGAACTCGGCGCGCAGGCTGTGCTCGGTGCTGCGCGAGGCGCCCAGGGTGGCGCGCAGGTAGGCGATCAGGTGGTCCAGCATTTGGCTGGCACGGGCCGGGTCGGTGGCGATCAGCGCCTGCAGATTGGCCAGGGTGTTGAACAGCATGTGCGGCGCCAGCTGGGTTTGCAGCAGCTTGAGCTGCGACTCGGCCGCATGCAACTGCAGTGCCGCACTGCGCGCCCTGGCCCGTTGCAGCAGACGCTGGCTGACAAAGTAATAGCTGCAGCCCACGCCCACCAGTAGGCTGAGCAGCAGGTAGCGCAGGTTCACCTGCAGATGGCCCCACACACCGGCCGAGGGCAGGCCCAGCAGCTGGCTGGCCAGCAGCGTGCCACCCGCATAGCCGAGCAGCACGGCCAACGGCACCAGCAACAGCAGGCGCTGCCATTGCCGCTCCAGGTCCTGCACCCAGGCGTAGCAGCCCAGGTGGACCAGCGCCCAGATGGACAGGCCTATGCAGTGCGAGAACACCAGGTTGCTGCCCAGGCTGTATTGGCCATTCAGCGTAATGCCCAGGGCCACCAGCGTGTTCAGCGCCCCCACCGGCAGCAGGTGGGTCACAAACTTGTGAAATGCCGGAGCTGCCATGCGTGCTAGCGGATCGCCCGTTCCTTGAGCAGGCGCTCGCGCTCCTGCTGCACCAGGCGTTCGCGCCAGCCGCTGCCGGGCGGCACGGCAAACACGATCACACCGTGCACCAGTAGCCCCAGGCCCCAGCCCAGGGCCGAGCTGAGCACCCAATGCCGGCCGTTGGCCAGCGACAACAGCGCCAGCCCGGAGTTGACCAGCACAAACACCAGGGCGTGGATGTACCAGCCCATCTTGCGGCCTGCGCGGTGGCGGGCCAGGCGGTCGATGGCGTCATGGTTCAGTTCGGGTGTCATGGGGTACTCCAGGGTTGATTTTGCATGCTGTGGGTCCGTACTGTGACGGCCCATTACCCCTGGCGCCAGCGCTGTGCGACGGGCTGCAGCTGCACGAGCGTGAAACGCCGGTACCGCGCGCGAAATGCCGGCCCCTACGGTGATGGGAGCAGCATCTGGTTCATAAAGCTGGGGTTGCGCGGGAGCAGCGGCGGGCCGGGCTCCTTGGGCAGATTGTGGATGTCGGCCGGCAGCTCCTGCTGCTGGGCGCGCATGTAGTCATAGCGGTCCAGCGACATTGTGCTGCTGGCGTTCTCGTCGGCCATCACCAGCGGCCGCAGAAAGACGATCAAATTGGTCTTCTTGCGCGAGCGGCTGATGCTGCGAAACAGGGCGCCGAGCACCGGAATATCGGCCACCGCGGGTACCTGGGCTGCACTGTCACTGTAGCTGTCCTCAATCAACCCGCCCAGCACGATGATCTTGCCGTTGTTGACCATCACGTTGGATTCTATGGAGCGCTTGTTGGTGGTCGGTCCGAGGGTGCTGCTGGTGGACGCAACCGACGACGACTCCTGGTAGATGGTCATGCGGATATTGCCGTTCTGGCCGATCTGCGGCTTGATGCGCAGCGTGATGCCCACGTCCTTGCGCTCCACGGTCTGGAACGGGCTGCTACTGCTGGTGCTGGTGTACGAGCCGGTGATGAAGGGCACGTTCTGCCCGACCACGATCTTGGCCTCTTCGTTGTCCAGCGTCACCAGATTGGCGGTGGACAGGATATTGGTGCCCGACATCGACTCCAGCGCCGTGGCCACCGTGCCCAGGGTCAGCGAGGTGCTGCTACTGATGTCGAAAATCTTGCTCCACTGCACGCCCAGGTCCACGCTTTTGCTTGCGTCCACCTCGACCACCAGCGACTCCACATACAGCTGGGCGCGGCGCGAATCCAGTTGCTCGATGATCTGGCGCATCTCTTGGAATTTGGGCTCGGGCGCGCTGATGATCAATGCGTTGCTGGCCGGGTCGGCCTGGATGCCGCCACCGGTGGACGGCTGCGCGGTGGCAGACACCGCGGCCGCGGCTTGGGATGTGCTGGCGCTGCTATCAGTGCTGCTGGTGGAGGTACTGGCTGCAACCTTGGACGCCACAGCACTGCCCGACGCGCTGGCAGGGCTGCTGCTGGCGCTCTCGGCGGGGAACGCGGCGCGCAGCACCTGGGCCAG
This sequence comes from uncultured Albidiferax sp., assembly GCA_963513025.1. Lineage (GTDB taxonomy): Bacteria > Pseudomonadota > Gammaproteobacteria > Burkholderiales > Burkholderiaceae_C > Rhodoferax_B. The sequence goes on along the minus strand of CAUPON010000044.1, from coordinate 8,774 downwards.
GCGGGTGGCATCGGTGTTCTTCAGATAGACCACATGGACGTTGGTGTTCTTGCGCGGCTGGTCGAGCCGCGCCACCAGCGAGCGTATGAACGCCAGCTGCGTGGGGTTCGGCGCCCGCACCAGCAGGCTGTTGCTCTGGGTGTCGGCCACGATGGAGGCGCCGGTACTGCTGCCATTGGCCGTCGATCCTCCTGTGCTGGCGGGTGTGGCTGCGGTCGTGCTGGCGGCGGCTGGACTCGTCGTGGCGCTGGCGGTTTCAGCCAGGCGCTGCACCTTCACCGCCATATCGGCCGCCATCGCATATTGCAAAGGCATGACTTCCACATCGGTGGCGCTGGGTGTGTCCAGCGCAGCAATGATGGTTCGCAAGCGCTCCAGGTTGTTGGCGTAGTCGGTAATCACCAGCGAGTTGTTGCCGGTGTTGACGTTGAGCACATTGTTCGGGCTGATCAGTGGCCGCAGGATGGGGACCAGGTTGTTGGCGTTTTCATGGCTGAGCCGAAATATCTCGGTCACGATCTGGTCGCCGCGCAGCTTGCCGGCATCCACCTGCACCGAAGCGGACTGCAGTTTGCCATCGGCTTCGGGAAGTATCTTGTACAGGCCCCCCGTCTCCACGACGGTGTAGCCCTGCAGGCGCAGTGCCGCCAGAAACTGCTCCCAGGCCTGCGCCGGCGTGACCGGGTTTTCCGTGCTCAGCGACAGCGTCCCTTTGACGCGTGCATCCACTACGATATTGCGCCGGGTAATCACACTCAGGGTGCGCGCCACGCCTTCAATATCGGCACTGGCGAAGTTGAGGGTGACTGTATTGGACGGCGGTTTACCGGTGGCCGAGGCCAAGGTCTGGAAGCCCAGGCTGCACAGCACCGTAAGAACCCAAAAATGGTGGAAGCTGGGGAGAAATTTCATCGGGATAAGGCTGGGGCAGAGAGGCCGCTCAGGGCGGCGGCGGAGCGGTGAGGAGGGACGCCCCGAGCCATGGGGGGCGGTGGCTGCCGCATTCTGCGCGGCCTGTGTGCCGGCAATGTGTGGCTTGTGTATAGCTTTACGAAGACAAAGCTGCTGCGTTCTGCCGCGCTCTCAGTCGGATGGCGCTAGCGTAGCGTGATGAAGTGGCGGAGCCGCTCAATGCAATGTTTTTTTTTGAGGCCAAAGGGCTGCAGATCCCGCAGCAATGCTTGGCGGGTGCGGTAGTCGTCGCGCGGGAACAGCTGTTCTCGCTGTAACTTGTGCACCATGGGCAACTTCCGCCGCTGCCAGAAGATGCAGGCCACCCAGGTGGTGGCCAAGGTGCCCAGCCACAGAATGGCAAAGTGCAACTCGAGTGGCAGCCGGACAAAACCCAGGTCGGCCATCCCCATGCTCAATGCCTGCATTACGACGCGGTGCAGCATGAACGAACCGAGTGCATATTTGCCGATCACCGCCACCGGCATAGACAGCCGGCTCCATGGCAGGCGCGACAACAGGCTGGAGAATGCAAAGATCCAGGCAAACTTGCCGGCTGCGCCCACACTCTCCCGAAACAACGACCACGCGGGGCTGGGCACGGCCATGGTCGACAGGTAGGCGACCAACTGCAAGCCCAACAGCAAGACCATCATCTGGCGCCACAGCCGGTTGTCCCGGTGGCGCTGTACGCCCAGCCAGATCCCGATGAAGCCGTTGGCCATGAAGGGCAGCAAGGGGTAGCCTCCAAATCCTTCCAGTACTAGGAACCGGACCGGCCAGCTCCGGGCGTATGCCGATACCGTAAGTTGCTCGCCAAACATCGATATCGCCAGGTGGCCGAGTACGATCAGCAGCAGCATCTGCCAGGGCGCATCCGTTATCCATCGGATCAGCAGGGAGCCGCACCACAGCACTAGCGCGGTGGGTAGCAGTACGCCAGAAATGGTCCACTCGGTATCCAGGGTCAAAAAGCCCAGCCACCATTTCCCTGTGAAGACCTGGGCCCCGTGGCCGATCAAGGTCGACTTGACCGCGGCAAAAAAGGCATTGGACACAAACATCACTGCCAAGATGCTGGCGCTGCGACGGCGCAGCAAGCGGCGGCGCTCGGGTTCGTCGTATTTGACGGAGAAAATCCAGCCGATGCCGTAGCCCGACAGCACCACGAAAGCCGCGGTCGCCCAGCCATTCGGCAGCCAGCAGTCCGCATAAAGCCAATGCGTGTCCGGAATCCCGGTGAGGGCTAGCGCATGGCTGTTGGCCATCATGGCAAACAGCAGCCCACGGCAGATGTCCAGCGTTCTTGATCTTTTCAAGGTTACTACCCTGTTGTCTCGCTAATTTTTGTGGGCCCCCTGCATCCACGAGGTGCTCTTTGTCTGCGGAATAGTAATGTGATGTAACCAAAGAGAGTAGGGGGCTACCCCGCAGTCTTAATCTGATTCAGCGATGCATGCAGCCGTCGACGCAGGCTCGCATCCCGTATCCTTGCGAAAGACCCTCTACCATCCACCCATGCAAGCCACCACTGTCCAAACCGCTGCCGCCATCCTGTTTGCGCTGGCGCTCATCCACACCTTTGCCGCCAAGTGGTTTGAAACCCTGGCCCACCGCCATCCGCGGCATGCGGGCCTGTTCCATATCCTGGGCGAGGTGGAGGTGGTGTTCGGTCTTTGGGCCTTTGTGCTGGTGGTGGCGATGGCGCTGCTGGGCAGCGGTAAAGAGGCGTTGGACTATGCCGAGTCGCGACAGTACACCGAGCCGCTGTTTGTGTTCGTGGTGATGGTGGTGGCCGCTTCGCGCCCCGTGTTGGAGCTGGTGCAGGGCCTGTTGTCGGCCATTGCCCGGGTCTTGCCGTTGCCCACGCCATTGGTGCTGACCTGGCTCGGCCTGGCCCTGGTGCCGCTGTTGGGCTCGCTGATCACCGAGCCGGCGGCCATGACCTTGGCTGCGCTGATCCTGGCGCCGCTGGTGTTTCGCCAGGGCCCGCCCGAATGGCTGAAGTACGCAGCCCTGGGTGTGCTGTTCGTCAACGTGTCGATAGGCGGCACACTGACCTCGTATGCCGCGCCGCCGGTGCTGATGGTGGCTGCGGCCTGGCAGTGGGATAGCGCCTTTATGGCATCCACCTTCGGTTGGCGTGCCACGGTGGCGGTGCTGGTGAATGCCACGGTAATGGTGTTCTGCCTGCGCAAGCATCTGCTGGTGGCGCAGGCGCCTAGCAGCCGCCCGGCCCATGCCGTGCCGTTGGTGGTCAGCCTGATACACCTGGGCTTTCTGGCCGCGGTGGTGGTGTTTGCCCACCATCCGGTGGTGTTCATCGGCCTGTTCCTGTTCTTCATCGGCTATACCCAGGCGTATGAGCGTTTCCAGAGCCCGCTGATCCTGAAGGAGGGCTTGCTGGTCGGCTTCTTCCTGGCCGGGTTGGTGGTGCTGGGTGGCATGCAGCAATGGTGGCTGCAGCCCATCGTCTCCAGCCTGGCGCCGACTGCGCTGTTCTTCGGCGCGCTGGGGCTGACGGCGATTACCGACAACGCGGCCCTGACCTACCTGGGCTCGCTGATCCAGGGCATCTCGCCCGAGTCGCAGTACATGCTGGTGGCCGGTGCGGTGGCCGGTGGCGGCCTGACCGTGATTGCCAATGCGCCCAACCCGGCCGGCGTGGCCTTGCTGCACCGCGGGTTCAATGATGAGTCGATAGGCGCACTGGGCCTACTGGCGGGGGCTGCGGCGCCCACCGTGGTGGCTGCAGCGATGTTCCTGGTCTAGGCCGTTGGGTTGCCAGACGTGCCAGTTTAAAATAAGGTATTAAATAGGTTTCTTGCGCAGGTGGGGTAAGCGCATGAAGCTATTGATTTTGTAGCAAATATTTACCTATTTGCGACCCATGTCGGCACTTGGCACCGCCCAAGCGTTGTAGGCTGGCTTTCATTGATACCAACGAGTACACCTGCATGACCACTTCTCTGGCTTTGTTTTCCCGCGCTTTCCAGGGCGCCCGCATCCGCAAAGCGGCAGCGCTAGTGGCGCTGGCCGCCGGCCTCGGTGCTGGTGCGGCCCAGGCCCAAGACCTGTATATCAACGCCACTGTGGGCGGCGCGATCGCCCCGGGTGTCTACGGGCAAATCAACTTTGGTTCGCAGCCGCCGCCGCCGGTGCTGTATGCGCAGCCGGTGATCATCCAGCGCCAGCCGATGCAAGGCCCGCCGCTGTACCTGTATGTGCCGCCCGGCCATGCCAAGAACTGGGGCAAGCATTGCCGGCACTACAACGCCTGCGGCCGTCCTGTCTACTTTGTGCAGGTGAACGAGCAGAACCGTTGGTGGGATGGCCGGCATGACGACCACCGCGGCGGCCCACAGCATGGTCCGCGCGACAAGCATGGCCGCAACGACATGCGCAATGACGACCATGGTCGCGATGACCATGGCAAGGGCCGTGGCCACGGCAATCGCAAGTTCGAAGACTGACGAGCCGCCGGCTCAGAAGCCGGCCAGCACCACCTTGCCCTGCGCCTTGCCGCTTTCGACCAGCGCATGCGCCTGACGCAGATGGGCGGCGTTGATGCGGCCAAAACGGGTGTTGGCGGTAGAGCGGATGCGGCCCGCATCGACCAGCGCCGCCACCTCGGCCAGCAGCCGGCCTTGCTCGCCCATGTCGGGCGTGGTGTACAGCGAGCGGGTGAACATCAGCTCCCAGTGCAGCGAAATCGATTTCGACTTGAGCTGCATCATGTCCAGCCCTTGCATATCGTCGATCACGCCGAGCTGGCCTTGCGGCTTCAGGCTCTCGATGATCTGCGTGTAGTGCTGCGCGGTCTGCGTCAGGCTGGCCACCAGATCCACCGTGCCATGCCCGCCCGCGATCAACTCGGCGGCCAGCGGCTTGGAATGGTCGATCACCGCGTGCGCGCCCAGGTCCAGGCACCACTGCCGGGTTTCCGGGCGGGAGGCGGTGGCAATCACCTTCAGCTGCGTCAGCTGGCGCGCCAGTTGGACCAGGATAGATCCCACCCCGCCCGCGGCGCCGACCACCAGCAGCGTTTGCCCGGTGCCGCCGCCCTGGGGCACGCCTAGCCGGTCAAACAGCAATTCATAGGCGGTAATGCTGGTCAGCGGCAAGGCCGCGGCCTGCTCGTCGTCCAGGCTGCGTGGCGCCAGCGCCACGATGCGCTCATCCACCGCATGCAGCTCGCTGTTGGCGCCCGGCCGGGCAATCGAGCCCGCATAGTAGACCCGGTCGCCTGGCTGGAACAGGCTTACGCCGCTGCCGATGGCCTCTACTGTGCCGACTGCGTCCCAGCCTAGCACCTTGGCCTGGCCGGCGGCCGGCGCCGTGCCTTTGCGGACCTTGGTGTCTACCGGGTTGACCGACACCGCGCTGACCCGCACCAGCAGGTCGCGTTCGCCCGGCACGGGGGCGGGCAGTTCCAGGTCCAGCAGGGCTTCAGGGTGGTCGATGGGCAGATTCTGGTGGTATCCAATGGCTTTCATACAGGTTCCTTGAGAAGAGGGAGCTAATGGGGACTAATGTAGAACACCAATTTTGAATTGATAAGATGGCTTAAACCATAATCACTTTCAAATGAAAATTGAAAATGTAGCGGACCTGCAGGTACTGGTCCACACCGCCCGCGGCGGCACTTTGACGGCGGCTGCGCGGACGCTGGGCATGACGCCGGCGGCTGCCAGCGCCACCCTGAAGCGGCTGGAAACCCAGCTCGGTTCGCGCCTGTTCGAGCGCTCCACCCGCGCCATGCGGCTGACCACCCAGGGCCAGATCCTGCTGGACTACGCGAACCGCGCGTTTGAGTTGCTGGCCGAGGGCGAGTCCATGGTGGCGGCCGATAGCGGCGCGCTGATCGGCACGCTGCGGGTTGCCGCGCCGTCCGACCTGGCGCGCAATACGCTGCTGCCCTGGTTCAGCGAATTTTTGGCTGCCCACCCCGGGCTGCAGCTGGCGCTGTCGGTGGGAGACCGGCCGCTGGACGTGACGCGCGACGAGGTCGATGTGGCGCTGCGCTACGGCACGCTGGCCGATTCGCGCCTGATCGCCCGCCCGCTGGCGCAGACCCGGCCGGTGCTGTGCGCTGCGCCCGCCTACCTGGCGCGCTGCGGCATGCCCACGGCTCCGCACGACCTGCTGCAGCACAACTGCATCACCTTCGACCGCGCTGGCCGCCAGCACCGGCTCTGGCGTTTTGCCCAACACGGCCAGTGGACGGAAGTGCGCGTCCAGGGCGACCGCGGTGTCGACGATGCCTCGCTGGCGCGTGAGTGGGCGGTGGCCGGTGTGGGCATTGTGCTCAAGTCGGAGCTGGACGTGCGCCAGGATTTGGCCAAGGGCAGCCTGCTGCGCCTGCTGCCAGACTGGGATACCGAGCCCTATCCGCTGCATGCGCTGCTGCCCAGCGGGCGTTTTGTGCCGCAGCGGGTCAGGGCACTGGTGGATTTTCTGGCGCTCAAATTCGAGCAGCTGCCAGCGCCGGCCTAACTATTTCTGCACCTGCACCGAGGCCCCGGTCGCATAGAACTGGCCGCCGGCCACATAGTGCAGGGTGCGCAAATCGTCGGGTGCGGCGTCGAAGTGCCAGCGGCCGTCGCTGAACACCCGGGGGTCGGCCCAGGCGGCCACCACTTCGGCGATGAACAGGTCGTAGGTCGTCTGGTTGTGCGGCTCGGGGATGAGCCGGCATTCCAGCCAGGCCACACAGCCCTGCACCAGCGGTGCTTCAATTTCCTGGGCGGCGAAGGTGTTGACGCCGTGCTGCGCCAGTTTGTCGGGCACGCTGAGCGCGCTGTCGGTGCCCACGGCCAAGGTTTGCGCGGCCATCTCCTGGCAGGGGATGTTCAGGGCGAACACACCGCTAGCCTCGACCAGCTGCCGGGTCAACGTGGCTTTGTCGATGACTACGGTTACTTTGGGCGGCGCAAAGTCCAGCGGCATCGACCAGGCGGCGGCCATCACATTGGAGCGGCTTTGGTGGGCGGACGACACCAGCACCACCGGGCCGTGGTTCAGCAGGCGGTAGGCTTTGTCGAGTGGAACGGAGGTGCAATGGATTGGCAAGGTCATTGCTTGACTGTACTGTGTCTACAATTTTCACCAGCCACCGCTGTGCAAGGAGCCGCCATGCAACCCGAAGATTTCGCCGTGACCCTGGCCCAAGAAGGATTCCAGCCGCCGCTGACCATCACCCGCGAGCCCAACGGCCACATGGGCACCCACACCCATGCGTTCGAGGCCAAGGCGCTGGTGCTCAGCGGCGAACTCAGCATCACTGTCGACGGGGTAGACAACCTGTACGAGGCCGGCCAGGTATTCCACCTGCGCGCCCAGGTGCCGCACGCGGAGCAATATGGCCCCCAAGGCGTGGAATATATGGTCGGTCGCAAGTAGCCAAATTGCAAGCCGTTCAGGCCGCTAGCGCTTATTCCACATGCGCCAGAAGCTATTGAATGGATAGCAAGCTGGCGTCCGGTTTCAGAGTGTCGCCATGTCCACCACGAAGCGGTACTTCACATCGCTCTTCAGCATGCGGCTGTAGGCGGTTTCGATCTGGTCCATGCGGATGGATTCGATGTCCGAGACGATGCCGTGCTGGGCGCAGAAGTCCAGCATCTCCTGGGTTTCCTTGATGCCGCCGATCAGCGAGCCGGCCAGGCGGCGGCGCTTCATGATCAGTCCGAACACATTGGGCGAGGGGTGCGGGCTGTCGGGTGCGCCGACCAGCGTCATGGTGCCATCGCGCTTCAGCAGCGCCAGGAACGCGTCCAGGTTGTGCGCCGCGGCCACGGTGTTCAGGATGAAGTCGAAGCTATTGGTGTGCGCCGCCATCTCGGCTTCGTTCTTGGACACCACCACTTCTTTGGCGCCCAGGCGCAGCGCGTCGGCGCGTTTGCTCTCTGAGGTGGTGAACAGCACCACGTGCGCGCCCATGGCGGCGGCGATCTTCACGCCCATGTGTCCGAGTCCGCCCAGGCCGACGATGCCGACCTTCTGGCCGGGGCCGACCTTCCACTGGCGCAGCGGCGAATAGGTGGTGATGCCCGCGCACAGCAGCGGTGCCACGGCGGCCAGGTCGGCGTCGTTGTGGGTGATCTTGAGCACAAAGGATTCGCGCACCACCATGTGGTTGGAATAGCCGCCATAGGTGTTGGCGCCCGTGCCCTGCTCGGGGCCGTTGTAGGTGCCGGTGAAGATGTTTTCGCAGTACTGTTCCAGGTCTTCGGCGCAGGCACTGCAGTGCTGGCAGCTGTCGACCATGCAGCCCACACCGACCACGTCGCCAACCTTGAACTTGCTGACCAGATCGCCCACCGCGGTCACGCGGCCGACGATCTCGTGGCCGGGCACGGAGGGGTAGACGGTGTTCTTCCACTCGTTGCGGGCGGTGTGCAGGTCGGAATGGCAGACACCGCAGTACAGCACGTCGAGCGCTACGTCCTGCGGATTTGGCGCACGGCGCTCAAAGCTGAAAGGTGCCAGCGGGCTGCTGGGGGAGGTGGCGGCGTAGCCTTGGGCTTGGGTCATGGGTGTTTCCGTGCGGGTGGCAAAGCGCGGATGTTAGGCCCTTTTGTGGTCCGGCGTATGACCCGCGTGCATGCCCTTGGCCGGGGGGGCTGCATGCTATTGAATAAATAGCTGCTAACGCTTGTGAAATATGCGCTGGAGCCGTATTTTTTACGCGGATTCAAGTACAAAGTGCAACGGAATGCAGTGTAAGAGGCCGAACCGGTAGGTTGTAAAACACCTCATGGGGAGTTCGGTAGCCCAAGCACTTACGAGGCCTGTGATTGAGCAAATGCACCGCGTCGTTG
>CAUPON010000043.1:0-35517 GCA_963513025.1 uncultured Albidiferax sp. | reverse complement strand
GGTCGTCACCCACGAGATGGGCTTTGCCCGCGAGGTGGCCAACCACCTGGTGTTTCTGCACAAGGGCTGCATCGAGGAGCAAGGCGTGCCGCGCGAGGTGCTGGCCCAGCCCAAGAGCGTGCGGCTGCAGCAGTTCTTGTCTGGTAGCTTGAAGTAGACACCCGCGACGGCACGGCGCTGACATTTTCACAGCGCAGACTGATGGGTTTGCCACCCAGGAAACCGCCCGTGAAAACCATCCTCTCCGCGATTGCGGCAATCACTGCCTTGCTGGCCAGCGCCGTCTGCGCCCAGCCTATCTTCGTCAACGGTTACGTCCTGCTGCCTGGCGTGCGACATGCGTACACCGCATCGGCTGCCGACCTGGCCGGCTACCAGCTTCCGGCTTGCTAAAGCTTCAGGCCGCCAATACTGGCGGCGCCACCTGCCAGCCCGCAATGAAGGCGTGGGTCTGCAGCGCATCCATGGGCCTGGCTATCAGGTAACCCTGGGCCTGCTGGCAACCTATGCGGCGCAAAGTGTCGCGTTGGGCCAGGGTTTCCACGCCCTCGGCCGTAGTCTCCAGCTGTAAAGCCTGGGCCAGCTGGATAATGGCCTGCACAATGGCTACAGCGCTGCTGTCACCCGCAGGGCTGTCCATCAGGCTGATGAAGGAGCGGTCGATCTTCAGCTTGTCGAGCGGAAAGATGCGCAGGTACGAGAGCGACGAATAGCCGGTACCGAAGTCGTCCAGCGCCACCCGCACCCCCTGGCTGCGCAGCGCATGCAGCACCTGCAGCGCGGCCTGGCTGTCGCGCATCAGCGTGGACTCAGTGATCTCCAGTTCCAGCCGCTCGCAGGCCAGTCCGCTGTGCTGCAGCGCATCCTGCAGGGTGTGCAGCACATCGGCATTGCCAAACTGCACAGCCGACAAGTTCACCGCCACCCGCAAATGGGCTGGCCAGTGCATCGCATCCAGGCAGGCCTGGCGCATCACCCAAGCCCCCAAGGGGACGATCAAACCGCTCTCTTCGGCAAGCGAGATGAACTCCAGCGGCGACACCAAGCCACGCACCGGGTGCTGCCAGCGCACCAATGCCTCAAAGCCCAACAGCGCGCCGCTGGCCAGCTCCATCTGCGGCTGGTAGTGCAGCACGAACTCACCGCGTTGCAAGGCCAGGCCCAGGTCGCTCAGCAGGCCCAGCTTGTGCCGGGCCCGCACATCCATCGCCGGGTCAAAAAACCGCAGCGTTTGGCGGCCTGCGGCCTTGGCTGCGTACAAGGCCATGTCGCTGACCTTGAGCAGCTGCTCGGAAGTGCTGGCATCGGTCGGTGCAAAGCCCACGCCGATGCTGGCATGTACCTCGATGCGGTGGTTTTCCACCCGCCAGGGCTGGGCCAGCGCGGCCTGCAGTTGGGCGCCATAGCGTTCGGCCTGTTCGCGCGACAAGCGACCGGGAACGATCAGCGCAAACTCGTCACCGCCCAGGCGGGCCAACAGCGCATCGGCCCCCACCTGCGCCGCCAAACGCTGTGCCACTTCCTGCAGTAGCTGGTCGCCCACCGCATGGCCGAGTGAATCGTTGACGGTTTTGAAATTGTCCAGGTCCAATAGCAGCAAGCTGCAGGGCACGACCGCCTGGCCCGGGGCAAAGTACCCGGCCAGGCGCTGACCGAACTGGTGGCGGTTCGCCAGCCCTGTCAGGGTGTCCACATGGGCCAGGCGCTGCATCTCTAGCTCGCGCTGGCGTACCGCCGTGATGTTCGAGCCCACGCCGCGCCAGCCCTGGTGGCGGCCCGCCGCATCCAGTAACGGCTTGGCGGTCAACGACCACCACTGGGGCTGGCCTGCCACTTGGGCGGGCACCACCAGATCCCGAAACGGCGCGTCCTGCGCCAGGCAGGCCGCCAGGCCCGCCAACATCTCCGCCTGGTCGTCGGTCGGCAGCGGGTGCATGGAGGCCAGCAAGTCCAGCAGCGAACGCCCCTGCAGCGCGGCCGGCGCCACGCCCATGGCCTCGGCCAAACGCACGGACACATGGCGCAGGCAAGCCTGGCGGTCGGTTTCCCACAGCCAGTCGCTGGCGTTGGCCTCAAAGTCATTCAGCAGCAAGCCCACCAGCTGCTTCTGCCGATCAATTTCCGTCTCAGCCTTGAGGCCAGCCAAAAACACCCGCGAGCTCACCAGCACCGTGGCCACCACCACCACGGTGTACACGCCCAGCAGACTCAGAAGATAGGTATAGACCAGCTCCTGGCGGGTCGCAAAGATAAGTGCTGTCCCCGTGCACATGGTCAGCGCCCAAGCGATACCCGCCAAGGGCAGGCAGGCACACATCCAGCTACCCATGGCGATGAAAGTGGCCAGCACTGCCGTCAGCAACAGCCGCCCGCCGCTGTCGGCCACCCCAAACAGATAGCCCGCCATCGCCACAAAGCAGGCCGCCGCAGCCGCAATCAGCAGCGCGAATGCACGCAGCGTGCGGACGGACACCGGGGTGGATGCAGCCATGGGTTTGCGCTGCTGCCAGACCACAAAGTTGATGGCGGCCAGCGTCCAGATCGCCAGAGTAAAACCCAGCAAAACGCCGTGGTCGGCCTTGTTCCAGAAGATCGCGGACAGCGCCAGCGCAGTCACCGCATTGCCCGGGCTGCTTAAGGGCAACTGCCGCAGGACCGCATGGTACTGGCGGCCGCGGTAGCGGGCGGACTGCTCGGGTGTGGCCGCAGGGTCGCGCCAGCAGGCCACCAGGGCTTGCTGCAGCTGCCGCCAGGCACGGCTTGCAGCGCCACCCGGCGTCAGCATATGCACTCCGTCATCGCCATAGTTTGCAGCATCATGGCCCAGTGTAATCAGCTGCGGTGCACCAGCGAAGCCAAAACTCCAGGCGAAAAATGCGCCTCGGCGAAATCCGCAAGGCCGTCGAATACCGCCTCCAGCGTGGGCACCGTGGCGCCAAACAGTGCGTGCAGCACCGCCGGGTCTTCCAACAGGCCGTGCAGGTACAGGCCCAACACATTGCCGGCCGCGTTCTGCCAGCCAAGGCCATCGGGCAACACGGCGCGCGCCACATCGCCGGCCCGGGCCATGGCCGCATGCTGCTGGGTCTGGCCATGGTGGATCTCGTAGCCGGCCACCGCCACCCCGGCAAGCGCCGCCCAGGGCCCGGCCATGCCGGCGGCAAAAGTCGCCTGCTTGTGCTGCACCGTCTTATCCAGTTCGAACTGGGTGACCAGCGGCAGCAGGCCCAGGCCGGGCGCATTGCCGTCGATGCCATGGGTGTCGATCAGCGCCTCGCCCAGCATTTGAAGGCCGCCACAGATGCCCAGCACCGCCCCACCCCGCGCCGCATGCTCGCAAATCGCCGCATCCAGCCCTTGCTGGCGCAGCCACGCCAAGTCGCCACTGGTGTGCTTGGAGCCGGGCAGGATGATGGTGTCCGCCCCGGCCAGTGCAGCCGGGCTGCGCGCCCACACCAGGCGCACGCCGGGCATGTTCTTCAGATGCTGAAATTCATCCAGATTGCTGATGCGCGGATAGGCCACGATGGCCACGGTGCGGGTGACCACGCCGGTGGCTTGCGAGCGGTCGTCAAACACGCCGTCCTCCTCGGGCAGGCCATGCCGCCACCACATCGGCAGCGTGGCCACGGTGGGCACGCCGGTCAGCGCCTGCAGCTGCTCGGGCCCCGGAGACAGCAAGGCCGCGTTGCCGCGGAACTTGTTCAGCACAAAGCCGCGCAGCAAGGCCCGGTCGGCCTCGGGCAGCAAGGCCCAGGTGCCATACAAATGGGCGAACGCGCCGCCGCGGTCGATGTCGGTAACCAGCAGGCAGCGCGCATCGGCATGGCGGGCCACACGCATGTTGACGATGTCGCTGCTGCTGAGGTTGATCTCGGCCGGCGAGCCCGCGCCCTCGATCACCACCACGTCGTTATCGGCACGCAGCGCGTCCAGCGACTCTGCGATCACCGGCCAGACTTTGGCGCTGCGGCTGCGCCAGGCCATGCCCGTTAACTCGGCGCTGACCTCGCCCAGCAGCACCACCTGGCTGTGCGTATCGCGCTCGGGCTTGAGCAGCAGCGGGTTCATGCGCACGTCCGGCAGCGCGTGGGCGGCCAAGGCCTGGAAGTACTGGGCACTGCCAATCTCGCCCCCCTCTACAACCCGCGCGTTATTACTCATGTTCTGCGCCTTGAAGGGCGCGACCTTAAGGCCTTGGCGGGCGTAGTGGCGGCACAGCGCGGTGGTCAGCCAGCTTTTGCCGGCGCCACTGGTGGTGCCCAGCACCATGGTGCAGACGGCAAGGGTCATGCGGTGAATCGCTTCATACAACAGCCGAACATTTATAAGAAATAGGCCTGTAGCGCAGGTATTACCTTCGCCAAAAGCTCTCAATTAGATAGCACCAATGCGCTGAAAGTCTTCTGGATGATAGCCACAGAAGCACCGGCTTTACACAAACAAATGCGCACTTAGTGCCGATCCGGGGTCGGCTGACACGGATGTGTAACAACTGCGGCAGAGGATGCCCGTCTGCCTGGATGCCCCATGCCGTGCCCACAAGAAGGATAGCCCCTTGACTTCCATCGACCGCCGGTCCCTCCTTCGCGGCACCGCCGCTGCAGGGCTCACCACCGTGCTGCCCGACAGCATCAAGAATGCGCTGGCCATCCCCGCGAATTCCGTCACCGGCACCATCCAGGACATGCAGCACATCGTGGTGTTGATGCAAGAAAACCGCTCCTTCGACCACTACTTCGGCACGCTGCGCGGCGTGCGCGGCTTCAACGACCCGCGGGCCGTGCGCTTGTACGGCTCGGGCAATAGCGTGTTCCAGCAGCCCAATGTGAATTCGGCAGGCGTAGCGCAAACACCATCCACACTGCTGCCGTTCCGCCCTGCCGGCGCCGACCTGGGCCTGGCCTTTCTGGCCGACCTGGCGCATTCATGGAAGGACGCCCACGGCGCCTGGAACAACGGCCTCTACGACAAGTGGATCCCGAACAAGACCAGCAAGACCATGAGCTACCTGCAACGCTCGGACATCCCCTACTACTTCTCGCTGGCCGACGCCTTCACCGTGTGCGATGCCTACCACTGCTCCATCATGGCGTCGACCGACCCGAACCGCTACTACCTGTGGACGGGCTGGGCCGGCCAGAACGGCACGCTGACAGCCGACGGCGCCGCCACCGGCAGCACGCCCGGCAATGTGGCCCTGGCCAGCAATGGAAATGGCGTGCCGCCCTACGGCCCGGTGGTGACGAATGCAGAGGCCGGCTACAACTGGCGCACCTACCGCGAGCGCCTGCAGAGCGCTGGGGTCAGCTGGAAGATCTACCAGGACATCGGCGTAGGCCTGACAGCCGATGGCTACTGGGGCTGGACCGGCCAACCCTACATCGGCAACTACGGCGACAACTCGCTGCTGTACTTCAAGCAGTACCAGAACGCCGTGCCCGGCGACCCACTGTATGACCGTGCCCGGGTCGGTACCAACATCTACAACAATGGCGCGTTCAACAACGGTGCGCTGCTTGACCAGCTGCGCAGCGATGTGATGAACAACACCCTGCCCCAGGTGTCGTGGATCGCCGCGCCCGAGGCCTATACCGAGCACCCCAACTGGCCCACGAACTACGGCGCCTGGTATGTAAACAACGTGCTGGCCGCGCTGACCGCCAACCCCGCCGTCTGGGCCAGCACCGTGCTGATCATCTGCTACGACGAGAACGACGGCTTCTTCGACCACGTGGTGCCGCCCACCCCGCCAATGACCGCGGCCCAGGGCAAGTCCACCGTCAGCACCGTGAATGAAATCTACCCCGGCAACGGCACCACCACCTACCCCACTGGCCCCTACGGCCTGGGCGCACGCGTGCCTATGCTGGTGGTGTCGCCTTGGAGCAAGGGCGGCTGGGTCAACTCGCAGGTTTTCGACCGCACCTCCATCGTGCAGTTCATCGAAAAACGCTTTGGCGTGGTCGAGCCGAACATCAGCCCATGGCGCCGTACCGTCTGCGGCGATTTGAGCTCAGCACTCGACTTCTCGATCGCCAGCGCCACCGCCTCGCGCCTGCCCAGCACCAATGCCTATGTAGCACCGGCGTCCGACGTGAGCAGCGGCAAGACCTACCCGGACCTACCCGGACCTGCCCGTCACGCCACCGGCCAACCAGACCATGCCGGTGCAGGAAGCCGGCGCCCGCCTGGCCCGCGCCCTGCCCTACCAGCTGCAGGCCCAGGGCGTTGCCAACGCGGCCAGCCAGACCTTTGGCATCAGCTTCAGCAATACCGGCAGCGCTGGCGCCTGGTTCCATGTGCGCACGGCCAACAGCTCGGTGGCCGGTGGCGGCGCCGGCCCGTGGGGCTATACGGTGGAATCGGGCAAGAGCCTGTCCGACACCTGGATGCCGAAAAGCGGCTCCAGCGCCTACGACCTGTCGGTTTACGGCCCTAACGGCTTCTTCCGCAAGTTCGCCGGCAGCATCGCTGGCACGGCTGCGAATCTGGCGGTGCAGACCGTGTACGACACCGTCGGCGGCGGCATTTCGCTGATCGTCACCAACCTCGGCATGGCAGCCACCACGGTGACCGTGACCGACCAGTACATGCGCAACGCCTCGCACCAGACCTTGGCGCCCGGCGCCAGTTACCGATCCGACTGGACGCTGCAGACCAGTGCGCGCTGGTACGACCTGCTGGTGACCGCCAGCATCGATGCCAACTTTGTATGCCAATGCGCGGGCCATGTGGAAACCGGCAAACACGGCGTTAGCGACCCGCTGCTCTGAGCCCCCCAACCTATTGACTGCCAGGAAATACCATGCGCTCCAAACTTTCCACATTGCTCCGTACCGCCCTGCTGTCGGCCAGCGCCTGCGTACTGCTCACCGCCATGCCGGCACAAGCCTCGTTGGTCTACAACAACCTGGACGCCGCGCAAACCGGCTCCGATGCGGTGTACGGCACGGGCCCGCTGGCAAATTCCTTCACAACAGATGCGAATGGCGGCACGCTGAACGCCATCCAGGCGCTGCTGATGAACCTGGGGCCGGACATCGCCTCCGACATCCAGGTGAACTTGCTGTCCAGCAGTGGCGGCGCGCCGGGCAGCACCCTGGCCGCGTTGTTCAACAGCCTGTCCAGCGCGGGTATCTCGTCTGCCGGCTTTGCGGCCTACAGCTTATCGCTGGCCTCGGGCTACACCCTGGCCGCCAACACCACCTACTGGATAGAGATCATCGCCGCCGATGTGAACGCCATCCAGTGGTCGTACTCGTCGGACCTGTCCGGCGTTGGCGTAGCCGGGGAGTCGTCGTACAGCGCGGCATTTGGCGTCAGCCCGAATGCGCAGGCAGCGGCCGACGGCTTCGGCCCCTACCAGATGGCGGTGGAGCTGCCCGAACCCGGTTCGTTGGCCCTGGTCGGCCTGGGCCTGGCCGGCGTGCTGGTGGTGCGCCGGCGCAAGCAGGCTTAAGCAGTCAAGGGTACGGACTGCACCAGTCCGTCGGCCCGCTCCCGGCTGTGTAAAACAATATCGGCGTTCAGCTGGTCGTTCTGCGCCACCCGGTCCTGCGCCTGGGCCTCGCTGAAACCCCAGGCTGCCTGGTGCCGCGCGACCAGGCGCTGCAGCGCGACCTCCATGGGCACGTCCAGGTACCAGCAGGTATCGAACAGGCCGTCCAGGTTCCAGCCGTGTTCGTGGTGCAGCAGGTACAGGCCTTCAACCAGCACCAGCCGGGTATTGGGCGGCACCCACACCGCGTTCTCCACAGGGTCGCCCACGCTATGCTCGAATTCGGGCCAGGGCACAGAAGGCGCGCCAGCGGTCAAAGGCGCGTCGCGCAGCGACCGGATGCGGGCCGCCAGCCCGGCAGCATCAAAGGTCCACGGTGAGCCGCGCCGGGCGAGCGCCGCCGCCGGGTCGGGCATCTGTGCCAGCGCCGCCCGCGGCAGGTGGAAGCCGTCCATGCCCAGCGCCAGCATGCTGCCTGGCCCGGCCTGGGCGTTGACCGCGTCGGCCAACTGGGTGGCGATGGTGCTCTTGCCGGAACCCGGCAGGCCGACCAGGCCGACCACGGTACGGCGCTGCGGGTGGGTGCGCAGCAGGTCCAGCAGCTGCTGCACCGGCTGGGTAATTAGAGGGGGATGCAAGGGAGTGTGCAAGGAGGTGTGGGTCATCCCCAGAATTTACCCGCGCCGCTGCTCGATATCGCGCAGTGCGGCCTCGAAATGTTCATACCGGAAGCGGTAGCCCTCGCCCAGCAGGCGTTGCGGCACCACGCGCTGGCCTTCGGTCAACAGGCTGGCCTGCTCGCCCAGCAGCATGTCGAGCAGGGCCGCGGGCACCGGCAGCGCCACCAGGCAGCGCAGCTGCGTGCCGGAAATCTGGGTGAATTCACCGTGGGTGATGGGCAGCGGCGCCGTCAGGTTGTAGGCGCCGCTGGGCAGCGCATCGGGCGTGGTGTGCAGCCGGGCCAACAGCAGGCCAACCACACCGACCACATCGTCCAGATGCACCCAGCTGAACACCTGGTCGCCGCGCCCCATCTGCACGCCCACGCCAAAGCGGAACGGCTGCAGCATCTTGGGCAGAGCCCCCTGCTCGCCCAGCACCACGCCCAGGCGCAGCGTGGCCACCGCCACGCCGTGCGAAGCCATGCGCTGGGCAGCCTGCTCCCAACGCTGGCACAGTTCGGACATGAAGATGGGCTGGTCGGACGCGTCTTCGCCCAGCGCCGTCGGGTCGCCGGGGGGCTGGGTACCGTAGTAGCCAATGGCCGAAGCCGACAGCAGCAGGCGCGGCTTGCACTGGGCCCGCGCCACCCAGTTCACCAGGGCCTGGGTTACGCCACTGCGGCTGGCGTGCAGCACCTGCTTGCGCGCTGGCGTCCAGCGCGGCCCCAGCACCGGTTCGCCCGAGAAATTGAATATGGCGTCGAACACCTCGTCTGGCGCCAGCGCGTCCAGGCTGGTCACGGCGCGCACCGTCTGGCCGTACATGCGCTCGGCCTTGGCTGCATCGCGCACCCACAGCGTGGGGTGGTGGCCCTGGGACAGCAACATCTGGCACAAGGCATGGCCCAGAAAGCCGGTGCCACCGGTAACGAGCACCTTGTAACTGGGCGGAACACTGGATGTATGCATAAGTGGAAATGCTTTCACGGACCATGGCACCATGGCAGGATGGAAAACCCATTCTCTGCCAACTATCGATTTCTCGCCCTTTATAACCGCTGGCTTAACCAGCGTGTGTACGCAGCGTGCGAACAACTCCCTGAAGCCGCGCGCCAGCAGGACCTGGGCGCCTTCTTCGGCTCCATCCAGCACACGCTGAACCACCTGCTGGTGGGCGACCAAATCTGGCTGCAGCGCTTCATCGCCACAGGCGCCGCGCAAGGCGTGGACTTTAACGCGCTGACCCAGGTGGTCCACCTGCCGCCGGGCTGCACACTGGATACACAACTTTACCCAGACTGGGCCAGCCTCAAAGCCCGGCGCGAAGAATTGGACGCGGCCATCGAAACCTGGCTGGCCCAAGCCCCGGACGACATGGCCAGCTGGACAATGGCCTACACCAGCATGCAAGGTGCGCCACGCCAGCACCCGATGTGGCAGGCGCTGACGCATTTCTTCAACCACCAGACCCACCACCGCGGCCAGGTGAGCACACTGCTGGCCCAGCAGGGTGTGGACCTGGGCGTAACGGATCTGATCGCCCTGGTCTAGATTCAAGGAAAATCGGGCTCCAGCGCACGTAACACCTGCGCCAGAAGCTACGGATTCAATAGCACCATGTCTGCCCAACCTCAGCACGATCCCGACCCGCAAGCCATAGGCGCCGCCTGCCAGATCCACGCGCGGGTGGCGCACCGCGTCGCCACACTGACCCTACATGCCGACCTGCTGGTCTGGGTGCAATCCGGCAGCAAGACTGTGCACCACGCACACGGCAGCCACCGCTGCAATGCCGGCCAGCTGCTGATGCTGGCCAAGGACAGCGTCTGGGACGTGGTGAACGCTCCCTCCTCCCTTTCGCACTCCCAGCCCCGCTACCAGGCCTGCGTGCTGCAGATCGACCCCGAGATGGCGGCCGACTTCCACCTGCGCTACCCGGCCCTGGCCGGCAACGCACGCCCGGTGCTGGCCCAGGTGCTGGCGGTGGACGGCACCCTCGGCCCCTCGTTGCAGGCCGCGGCCGATGCGCTGGCGGGCAGCAGCCCGCTGTCGCCCACGCTGCAGCGCCACCGGGTCACCGAAGTGCTGCTGATGCTGGCCGAGCGCGGCTGGGTCTTCCCGCCCAACAGCCAGCTGAGCAGCGCCGACCGGGTGCGCCGCGTGGTCGCCGGGCGCCTGCATGCAGCCTGGAACGCCGAGGCCGTAGCCCAGGCCCTGCACACCAGCCCCAGCACCCTGGCGCGCCAGCTGGCCAAGGAAGGCAGCAGCATTGCCGCCACCGTGCGTGAAGCGCGGTTAGAGGCCGCCCTCGGCATGCTGCAGACCAGCGAACTCCCCGTAGGCGAGATCGCCCAGCACTGCGGCTACGCGTCGCACAGCCGCTTCGGCGCAGCCTTCAAATCGCGCTTCGGATTCGCGCCCTCGCTGTTGCGCGAAACGGCATAAAGGCTGCCCGGTTCGGGCTAAAGACTTCAGCGGTTCCGGGAGACAGTCAAGCCTTGTTTTCACAAGGAGTTATATGTTCCGCCGCATGTTCAACCGCGCCGCCATGGCGGCTGTTTTGCTCACCAGCCTGGCCGCCCAGGCCGAGACTTTCACCCTCACCAGCCCCGACATCACCGAAGGCCGCAGCCTGAGCGATGCCCAGGTACTCCAAGGCTTCGGCTGCAGTGGCGGCAACCAGTCGCCCGCGCTGCAATGGCAAGGTGCGCCCGCCGGCACGCAAAGCCTGGCGCTGACGGTGTACGACCCCGACGCGCCCACCGGCTCCGGCTGGTGGCACTGGGTGGTCTACAACCTGCCCGCCGCTACCTCCGGCCTGCCGGCCCAGGCCGGCAGTGGCAAAGCCGGGCTGCCGGCGGGCGCGGTGCAAGGCCATACTGACTTCGGCGCGCCCGGCTACGGCGGTGCCTGCCCACCCGCCGGCGACAAGCCGCATCGCTACATCTTCACCCTACACGCGCTGAAAGTGCCGCGCATCGACCTGCCCGCCGACGCCAGCGCGGCCATGGTGGGCTTCATGCTGAACGCCAACAGCCTGGCGCAGGCGCGGTTGACGGCGCTGTACGGTCGCTGAAAATTTGAGAAGAATCGGGCTCTGGCGCAGATGAAACCTGCGCCACCCGCTACGAATTCAGTAGCAAATCCATCACAGCAGCGCAATCCCCTTCAGGCTTAGAAAGCAGCTCTCGCGGGTGATCTGCACAAAGTCTTCCAGGTAGGGCTTGATGGCCTTGCCGCTGGCCGCATACAGCCGTCCCGTCAAGCCCTGCGGGCCCACCGGGCGGGCGGCGACGTAGCCGCGGTCCAGATAGCCCTGCACCGCCCACAGCGGCAAGGCGGCCAGGCCGCGCCCGCTGGCCACCAGCTGCAGCATGGCAATGGTCAGCTCGGTGGTGCGTCGCGCCACGCGCACGCCGGCAGGCTCCAACACCTGGCGCACGATGTCCAGCATCTCGTCGGGCACCGGGTAGGTGATGAGGGTCTGGTCGGCAAAGTCCTCGGCCACCAGATACGGCTTGGCCGCCAGCGGATGGGTGTGGGCCAGCAGCGCGCGGATCTCGAAACTGAACAGAGGGTGGTAGTCCACCGCCTCGGCCTCGTCCAGCTCGGAGACGATGGCCACGTCGGCGCGGTTCTGGTGGATCAGGCCGATCGGGTCGGCATGGAAGCCGGAGACGATGTCCAGCTCGACCTCGGGCCAGCGATGCCGGAACGCGTCCATCGCCGGCATCAGCCAGTCAAAGCAGGTATGGCATTCCACGGCGATGCGCAGCTGACCGGTCTGGCCGTCGAGCAGGCGCGCCACATCGCGCTCGGCCTCGGCTATTTGCGGCAGCAGCATGTCGGCCAGCGCCAGCAGCCGCAGGCCGGCGGCGCTGAACTGCGGCGGCACCGATTTACGCTCGAACAAGGCCGCGCCGTAGCGGTCTTCCAGCAGCTTGATCTGGTGCGACAAGGCCGACTGGGTGAGGTTCAGCAGCTGGGCCGCGCGCACCAGGCTGCCGGCGTCGCGCAAAGCCACCAAGGTACGCAAGTGGCGGAATTCAAGCGGCGACTGCACCATGAGCATCTTTCATGTTAAGCAACAAAAACTTTCGTTTGAATAATAAACGAGATTCCCGGACCATCGCTGTCTTAGAACGTGTTCAAGGTCTTTTCAGGGCCGCGTTGGGATGCAATCGGGATGAGTTGGTTGTCGTAGCCCTTGCATGGGCTCACTGCCCATGCAAGGGCTACGGCAGACAAATCGCCC
The DNA here is from genome assembly GCA_963513025.1 of uncultured Albidiferax sp. Taxonomy (GTDB): domain Bacteria; phylum Pseudomonadota; class Gammaproteobacteria; order Burkholderiales; family Burkholderiaceae_C; genus Rhodoferax_B. The sequence continues at coordinate 23,099 of CAUPON010000043.1, read as the reverse complement.
GATTTCACCCCAACCCGAAGGGCAGGTAGCTTTTCGGGCGCTCTACGTCGTTACAAAACCAGCCAAGGCAGCAGCCTTGGCTTGGGTTTTGCGCCTAGGAGCGCATCCCGAAAAGACCTTGAACACGTTCTTACACATTGCACTCACAAGGACAGCAGACATGGCCCGCACGCACACCTCCCTCCACACCCTGGGTTTCCCGCGCATGGGCGCCAATCGCGAACTGAAAGTCGCACTGGAAAGCCATTGGCGTGGCGACAGCACGGTGGCCGAACTCGAAGCCGTGGGGGCCGAACTGCGGGCCCGCCACTGGGCGCTGCAGCGCGACGCCGGGTTGGACTTCGTCACCGTTGGCGACTTCGCTTTTTATGACCACGTAGCCAACCACATCCAGCTACTGGGCTGCGAGCCCGCGCGCTTCGGCTTCAGCGGGAATGAGACTGAACTGGCGCGCTACTTCGCCATGGCCCGCGGCGTGAATGCTGACCACGACCACAGCGCCGAATGCGGCTGCGGGACCGCGTCGACCCAGGGCCAGCCAGCGCTGGAGATGACCAAGTGGTTCGACTCGAACTACCACTACCTGGTGCCCGAGTTCTCGGCGGCCACGCAGTTCCAGATCGCATCCGAGCGCCTGTTTGATGAAGTCGCGCAAGCCAAGCAGGCCGGCCACGCGGTCAAGGCCGTGATGCTGGGGCCGCTGAGCTTTCTATGGTTGGGCAAGGAGAAGCAGGCTGGTTTTGACCGTCTGTCGCTGCTCGACAGCCTGCTGCCGGTCTATGAATCCATTCTGGCCCGCCTGAAAGCCACCGGTGCCGACTGGGTGCAGATCGACGAGCCCATCCTCGGCCTGGACCTACCCGATGCCTGGCGCCACGCTTTCGAGCCGGCCTACTGGCAACTGGCGCGCAGCGGAGCTCAGCTGCTGCTGGCAACCTACTTCTCGCCCCTGCAAGAGAACCTGCGCCTGGCCTGCCAACTGCCGGTGGCCGGCCTGCATGTGGACGCGGTGCGCGCACCCGAAGAACTGGTCGGCGTGACCGACTGGCTGCCCGCGCACAAGCTGCTGTCGGTCGGCATTGTGGACGGCCGCAACATTTGGCGTACCGATCTGGACGCCACGTTGGCGCGCCTGCGCCCGGTCGCGGACAAGCACCAGGGCCCGCTGTGGCTGGCGCCGTCGTGCTCGCTGCTGCATGTGCCCTACAGCTTGGCGCAGGAAGACCGGCTCGACCCGGACATCCAATCCTGGCTGGCCGGGGCGGTGGAAAAGCTGGCCGAGCTGCGCACCCTGCAGGCCGCGCTGGACGGCCAGAACCCCACCGTCGCCATGGCCGCCAGCCGCGCCGCCTGCGCTGCCCGCCGCGCCAGCCCCCGCGTGCACCGCGCCGATGTGGCGCTGCGGCTGGCCCGGGCCACGGCCGACGACGACCGGCGCAGTTCCGCCTTCACCCAGCGCCAAGCGGTGCAAAAAGACAGGCTGAAACTGCCGCTGCTGCCCACCACCACCATCGGCTCGTTCCCGCAGACCAGCGAGATCCGCGCCGCCCGCCCCGCCTTCAAGCGCGGCACGCTGGACGCTGCGCGCTACCGTGCCAAGATGGAGGCCGAAATCACCCTGGCTGTGCGCCAGCAGGAAGCCCTGGGCCTGGACGTGCTGGTGCACGGCGAAGCCGAGCGCAACGACATGGTCGAATACTTTGGCGAACAGCTGGACGGCTTTGCGTTTACCGCCAACGGCTGGGTCCAGTCCTACGGCTCGCGCTGCGTCAAGCCGCCGATCATCTTTGGCGACGTGGCCCGCCCGGCGCCGATGACGGTGGATTGGACCGTCTACGCCCAGAGCCTCACCCAGCGGCCCATGAAGGGCATGCTGACCGGCCCGATCACCATGCTGCAGTGGTCGTTCGTGCGCGACGACCAGCCGCGCAGCACCACCGCCCAGCAGATCGCCTGGGCCATCCGCGACGAGGTGCTGGACCTGGAGCGCGCCGACATCGCCATCATCCAGATCGACGAGCCCGCCATCCGCGAAGGCCTGCCGCTGCGCCGCGCCGGCTGGAAGCCTTACCTGGACTGGGCGACGCGCGCCTTCCGCACCACGGCCAGCGGCGTACGCGACGACACGCAGATCCACACCCATATGTGCTATGCCGAGTTCAACGACATCCTGCCCGATATCGCAGCGATGGACGCCGACGTGATCACCATCGAGACCAGCCGCTCGGGCATGGAACTGCTGCAGGGCTTTGGAGGCCAGGGCGGGGCTGACAGTTTCAACTACCCGAACGACATCGGCCCGGGTGTCTACGACATCCATTCGCCGCGCGTACCGAGCGTGGAGGCGATGGCGCAACTGGTGCGCAAAGCCGCCGGCGTGGTGCCGCTAGACCGGCTCTGGGTCAACGCCGACTGCGGGCTGAAGACCCGCAGCTGGGCCGAGACGCAGACGGCGCTGGGGAATATGGTGCAGGCAGCGCAGCAGCTGCGGCGGGAGCTGGCGGCGGCTTGATATTTAGGCATTGAAATGGCTTCTGGCGCATATTCCACCAACGGGACAAGCTATTAAAAGAAGAGCAAATGACTAGTATTAACAGTGCTCAGCAGGTCGGCCTGGCGCTATGCGACGGGGCCTACCTGCCGGGTTTGTTGCTGTTTTTAATGAAGCAAATTATCCAAATGACGCGAACTTGAATGCATTTTTTTGCGGTTAGAGTTCTAATTTAAATCGCAATGTTTGCGGTGTACATCACCTTAGGCAACTGAAAATGAGCGCATCTGATCCGGAACTGCTCGCGCTGCTGTCCTATCGCATGGAGGCGATAGCAATCGGACACTTGGCCCTTCGCCACCACATGGCATGGGACGTAGCACCGTCGATGGAAATTTTCTTCAATGGGAAGCAGGTCATCGAAGGAAAGGCTACCGGCTTCACTAATGCAGCGATCGAGTCCGCAGTTATTCATTGCCGGGCAGTCCTTGAGTTTCTCGGCCTTCAAGCGTCAAGAACATCGACTACTGAAATCGCCGAGAGGTCCAAACGTTCGAAGACCGATGATTGGGGCGTCGAGCAGATCGCGGACCTGTCTATGCTTACTAAAGCTAAGGCAATTTCCGCATATCCAGGATCCAATCAGGATGCCGAAGCGGCGCTTGCCCTTGTCTTTCACTTGGCTAATAAGGGGCTGGCGCACACCACCACGACATTTCAACGCCATAGCGGTGATGCTCGTCTTCTTGATATCGCGTTTCGCGGCGTTCCCGTCCTACTGATCAATGCTCTGTATGACCCCCTTGGATTGGTCCCACCAAGCTATGAACTCACTTCCCGCCCGCGAGACGCCATCCCATCAATCGAGCAGACACGCAACGGGATGCTCGCGGCTCAGCTTCAACGCTAGCCGAATGGTGCAAATCATTGCCCGGCTCGTTTTAGCAGCACTTCTCCTCTACGGTGCTGCCTGTGTCGCTCTGTTCGCATTCCAACGCTCGTTGATCTACTTTCCTCAACCGAGTGCTTTCGACACACCTTCCACAACGCTTACGTTGCCGGTTCCCGGGTCTGATCTCGTAGTTTCTGTGCGGGCACATACCGGACAGAAAGCCTTGATCTACTTTGGTGGAAATGCCGAGGATGTATCGGCCAATCTGTCTTCGTTCTCCAGAGCATTTCCGGACTACGCCATCTATTTGCTTCACTACCGTGGGTATGGCGGAAGCTCGGGGAAGGCGTCAGAAGAAGTGCTTCACGCGGATGCACAGGCTCTGTTCGACAAGGTGTACACAGAACATCCAGATATTGCCGTTGTAGGGCGAAGCCTTGGGACGGGCATGGCCATCCGCCTAGCCAGCCAGCGGCCAGCCTCCCGACTCGTGCTAGTCACGCCGTATGACAGCGTTCAAGAGATCGCAGCTCAGAAGTTTTCGTACTTCCCTGTCCGTTGGTTGCTTACGGACAAGTTCGAGTCCTGGCGCTATGCGCCAAATATTCGGATACCCACCCTACTTGTTGGAGCAGAATTTGACGAGGTTATCCCCCGCGCAAGCACCGAGCGTCTGAATGCAAGCTTTGCAAAAGGCGTCGCGTCGCTCGTGATCATTCCTGGCGTCGGCCACAACACTATCTCGAACACGGCGCAGTATCTAGAAACAATCAAAGCTGCCATATGAAATTGGCTAAACGTTTCTTCACGCGGACCTTCCTATGGTGGTCCGCTTAAGTTAAACATTAAAACCCAGTGAAACTCCACCGAATCGTGCTCAGTCTCGTCTTTTGCGTCAGCTTTGCCCTGGTTATATGCGTCGGTGCTGGGGAAGCACTCAGTAGTCCAGCGTCGAGACCCATCGGAGACGCACCGACTGATCTTCATGCGGTGCCCGTAGCTATCAAAGCAACGTCAGAGGATCTCGTATCAGGTTGGTTATTGCCAGGGATGAAGGGCAAAGGCGCGGTACTCCTGCTGCACGGCGTTCGAGCCGACCGACGGCAAATGATCGAACGAGCTAGATTGCTGAATCGCCAGGGCTACGCCGTACTTTTGATAGATCTGCCAGCGCACGGCGAGAGTTCCGGCAAGCGCATCACATTCGGGCTGAAAGAAGCTACGGGGGTGAAATCGGCTCTCGACTACCTGAGAAAAAAACTACCCGAAGAACGAATTGGAGTCATAGGTGTTTCATTGGGCGCAGCATCCTTTGTACTTTCAAAGGCGACACCGTCTCCGAGCGCGGTTGTGCTGGAGTCTATGTTTCCCACAATCAGCGAAGCCGTCACAGATCGTCTTACAAAGCAGCTTGGCCCGGTCGGAGAGGTTCTCGCGCCACTCTTGCTCTGGCAGCTCCCCTTCCGGCTCGGAATCAGTGCAATTGACCTGCGCCCTATCGACGAAATGCCCTCGCTGCAGGCGCCCGTACTGATCATGTCCGGCACCCAGGACGAGCACACGACGCTGGCAGAGAGCAAGCGCATCTTCGAAACAGCCCATGAGCCAAAGGAGTTCTGGCCAGTTGAAGGGGCCGGGCATGTTGACCTGTACATGCACAGTCCAAAGGCATATGAATCCAAGCTCCTCCCGTTCTTGGCCAAGTATTTGCCGCGTGGGGTCTAACTGGACGTGATCACCATCGAGACCAGCCGTTCGGCGATGGAGCTGCTGCAGGGCTTTGGGAATTTCAACTACCCGAACGACATCGGCCCCGGCGTCTACGACATCCATTCGCCGCGCGTGCCGACCGTGGATGCAATGGTGCAGCTGGTGCGCAAAGCCGCCGACGTGGTGCCGCTAGACCGGCTCTGGGTCAACCCCGACTGCGGGCTGAAAACCCGCGGATGGGACGAGACGCAGACGGCGCTGGTGAATATGGTGCAGGCGGCGCAGCAGCTGCGGCGGGAGCTGGCGGTAGCTTGATACTTAGGCATTGGAATGGCTTCTGGCGCATATTCCATCTGCGCAGGAAGCTATCAAAAGCAGAGCATCCGAATCGGTTGGGAAGGCTTGCCGCTTGGCACATCGGTAGCCGCAGCCAGCAGCGCGAGGCACTGGCCCAAACCAGGTTCTTAAGACTCACTTAATGGACGGGGCTCAAGCTATCGGTATTCCTCACGCCGACCGTGTGCGAATCCACTTCCGCCAAAGAGGCGGCGCACCTGGTCGATGCAAACCATTTCCATTGACAAGTACCCCATGCACCAACTTCACGGCGCCCACTATCTGGAGCTGTCCGCGCAGGACTGCGATGCCGTCCCACCGACCACAGCCGCGATGACCGGCACGGCGCTGGCCGCCAACGCGGCGAGGTCGATCCGCGGCAGGCCGGCGACGCTGTCGTGCGTCATCCCATGCCACAACGAGGCGCGCAACCTGGACCAGCTGCTGCCGATCCTGGTAGGCGTTCTTGCAGGCTGCGCCGATGCCTGGGAAGTGATCCTCGTCGACGACGGCAGCACCGACCGCACCCTCGAGCATGCATTGCGCTGGGCAGAAGACCCCGGCTTTCGTTGCATACAGCTGTCTCGCAACTTCGGCAAAGAAGCTGCCTTGACCGCAGGCCTGCAGGAGGCGACCGGAGAGGTGGTGGTGATGATGGATGCCGACCTGCAGCATCCACCCGCCCTGATCCCCGAGTTCCTGCTGCAATGGAAGGCCGGTGCCGACGTGGCCTATGCGCAGCGCCTTAACCGCGACGACGAAAGCCGCGTCAAACGGCTCGGCGCCCGTGGTTTCTATGCGCTGCTGAATGCCAAAGATGGCATTAGCGTACCCACGGGAGCCGGCGATTTCCGGCTCATGGACCGGGTGGTCGTCGACGCGTTGCTGGCTTTGCCCGAGCGCAACCGCTTCATGAAAGGCCTGTATGCCTGGGTCGGTTTCCGAGCGGTCGCAGTGCCCTACGTACCGGCGCCAAGGGCCCACGGCCAGAGCAGCTTCGACTTGCTGCGGCTGATCGGCTTGTCGCTGGACGGCCTGACGGCCTTCACACATTGGCCGCTGCGCGCAGTCAGCGTCTTTGGCGCGCTGCTGGCCATGCTGTCTTTTCTTTACGGAGGCTACCTCAGCGTCACCTACCTGCTGTATGGGCATGAAGTCAGCGGCTGGACCACCATCGTGGTCAGCTTGATGCTGTTTGCTGGCATCCAGCTCATTTCGCTCGGGGTGGTCGGTGAATACGTGGGCCGCATATTTGAAGAAGTCAAGCAACGCCCCTTGTATGTGGTCCGCAGCCGCACAGGCAAAGGCCTGAACGAGGCCCGCCCGTGAGCCTGGCACGGGCTGGCGCGCGGCCAGGCGGCCGTGAACTCACTTCTATCGCCCTGCTCACCTTTGTGCTGCTGGTGGCCACCGCTTGGGCCCGCCCACTGATGCTGCCCGACGAAGGCCGCTATGCCGGCGTGGCCTGGGAAATGTTGCGTTCGGGCCATTGGGCAACGCCCATGCTGGACGGGTTGCCGTTCTTCCACAAGCCACCCCTGTTCTACTGGATCAGTGCCGCGACCATGTCGGTTTTCGGCGTCAACGCCTGGGCTGCGCGTAGCGCGTCCCTGCTGGGCGCCTGGGTCGCCACCATGGGCATGTTTGCTTTCGCCTACCGCTGGCACGGCAAGGTTCTCGCATGGTGGGTGGCCTTGGTGTTGCTGGCCCAGCCGCTCTTCTTTATTGGCGCCCAGTTCGCAAACCTGGACATGCTGGTGGCCGGGTGCATCACGGCGACTGTGCTGCTTGCGGCCCATGCAGCACTGACCAAGGAAGCGGCACTTCCGTTCAAACGCGCGCTATTGGGCGCCTATGCCTTCGCCGCATTCGGCGTGCTCGCCAAAGGCCTCATCGGCTTTGTGCTGCCAGGCATGGTGGTCGTGGTCTGGCTGTTGGCTATTGGGCGTGGGCGGACCCTGTGGTCGCTGTGGTCGTGGACCGGGTTGCTGCTGTTTCTGGCCATCGCCGCACCCTGGTTCGTGGTCATGCAAAGCAAGTACCCCGACTTCCTGAACTACTTCTTCGTGGTCCAGCATTTCAAGCGATTTGCGAGCAGCGGTTTCAACAATGTGCAGCCCTGGTGGTTCTATGCAGCCTTGCTGCTGTTGGCCCATGTTTTTTGGGCACCCTGGCTGTACCGCATGGGCACGCCTACCGCGCTGGCCGGTGCGCGCCGCGATCCGGTGCGTCTGCTGATGTGGATATGGATGTCGATGGTGGTGGTGTTTTTCTCGCTGCCAGAATCCAAACTCATCGGTTATGTATTGCCAGCCATTCCACCCCTGGTGTATCTCATCTGCGACCGCTTCACGGCGCAGGCGGCGCCTGTGCATCGGCGCTGGTGGCTGGCCGGGTCGGTGCTGGCCGCCGTAACCGCGTTAATGGCCATAGGCTGGCTGGCCGTCCACCCTATGAAGTCGAACCGTGCATTGGCTTTGGCCCTGCGCGCAGCACATACGGCAGACGAACCTGTACTCATGCTGGGCAACTACTATTACGACGTTTCGTTTTACGCCGGCCTGCAGCAACCGCCAGTGGTCGTCGACGTATGGGACGACCCCAATATCGCCCAGAGCGACAACTGGCGCAAAGAAGTAGCGGATGCCGCCAGCTTCGATCCGACAGCAGCGTCTAGCATACTGGCCCTGCCCGTGCAGCTACCGGCCTTGGTCTGCGCCCACCCGGTAAGCTGGGTCATCGGACCCGTGGACCAAGCGAAAACGGTGCTGTTCCTCCAGCATGCCCAGGAGGTCCACCGCAATGGCGAGATCCGCTTGTGGAGGGTAGAAAGAGCCGAGGCCGAAAAAGCCCATCTGCTGCACTGCACAGGCACATCCGATGTCGGCTAAACCAGGACACACCCGCTTAACACCAGCACCTTTGGGCCATGGGGAACACCTGCCTTCCGGCTCCAGCCCTGCTGACAACAGCCATGTCGGCAAGCGCATCTGCATTTGCGTGGACGACTACGGGATGAGCAAGGCCATCAGCACGGCGGCGCTGCAGCTTGTCAACATGCGGCGGGTCCACGCCTTTGGCTGCATGGTCGGCGCGCCGATGTGGCGCGCATGGTGCGGCCAGGCACGCGAGCTACCAATCGCCGGCGTAGACACCGGCCTGCACCTGGACCTGACCGAGTTCCCGTTGTTGGCGAGCACACGCAAGCCCCTCGCCCACTGGATCGGCGGTGCATACATGCACCGCTTGGACCGCGCTGCTGTACGGGCCGAAATCTGCGCCCAACTCGACGCCTTTGAAGACGCCATGGGCCGGCCGCCGGCCTACGTGGACGGCCACCAGCATGTGCACCAGCTGCCCGTGGTGCGCGCGGAGATGGTGGCTGAAATGGTCCTGCGCTATACGCAAGATACGGCGGCCATGCCGTGGCTGCGCGCCACGCGCGTCGCAAGCGGTACGACGGCCCAGGCGCATGGCGGCTGGGCAGGCTGGGCCAAATCGCACACCATTGCCGCACTGGGCGCCAGCGGGCTGGCTACCCTGGCCCGGCGCCATGGCATTCGGCAGAACAGCACGCTGCAGGGCGTCTACGGATTCAACGCCCAGCCGGCCCAGTACCTGCAAATACTGGCAGCGGCCCTGCGGACCGCAGGCGATGCCGCGCTGGTGATGTGCCACCCCAGCGGCCAGCACGATGCCCAGGACGCCATCGGTGCAGCCAGGCTGATCGAATATGGGGTGTTGCGGAGCCCGGAACTGGGCCAGCTTGTGCAGGACGCAGGCCTGGACCTCCAGCCCATGAGTAGGATTTTGGCCAAATAGGTACTTAGCGCATATTCCACCTGCGCTAGCAGCGATAAAAAACAGAGCATTTTGTGGCACTTCTCACTGGCGACCCAGGGTCCGCTGCATCTGCTCGTACATCGCGTCCACCGCGGCGGAGCGCAGCGAGCCTTTGCTGCGCAGAACGGCCACGTCCATAGCGCCCAGGGCTGGCAGCTCGTACTCGGCAGGCAGGTTCTGCAAGATCTGTAGGCCAGCGGGAACGCTGCAGCGGGTTAGCACAGCGATAGCGACGCCGCTGTCCACGGCGGCCAATTGCCCCGCCAAGCTGGAGCTGTGGTAGACGATGCGGTACGCACGGCGCTTGGCTGCCAGCGCGTTCAGGGTGGCTGTGCGGGCCATGCTGCCGGCCTCGTACACCGCAATCGGCAGCGGGTCGCGCCGCCAGGCTTCGTACTGCGCGGCACCCACCCACACCAGTGGCTCCTGGAACAAAAACTGGCCGCGCTGCGGCTTGTCGCGGGAGACCAGCGCCAGGTCCAGCTCGCCGCGCTGCACCCGGGGGATGAGCGAGGTCGATTGCTCGCAGGTCAGCTCGATCTCCACCCCCGCATAGCGGCTGGCGAAGCTGCGCAGCACGGGCGTCAGATAGGTGGCCGCATAGTCGTCGGGCACGCCCAGCCGGACCTGCCCGGCCAGCTGCGGACCAAACAACGCGGTCTGCGTCTCGGCCTGCAAGGCCAGCATGCGGCGCGCGTAGGTCAGCAGCTCAGCGCCGGTCGGGGTGAGCTCCATGTGCCGCGGGCCGCGCAGCAATACGGCACGCCCCATCGCGGCTTCCAGCTTCTTCAGCTGCATGCTCACCGCAGACTGCGAGCGGTGCACCAGCGGCGCCGCGCCGGATAAAGATCCGGCGTCCACCACCGCCACAAACGAGCGCAGCCAGTCAATCTGAAAGTCGGGATAGTTCATACGCGCACACGCCTCATTCATTCGTTAATCGAATAATAACCATTAAAACTATGCGCTTTACACATTGAATGCCGTCCAGCAGCATGGCGGCATGCACAACCCCACCGCCCTCGGCCTGCCACTCAACCCCACCAGCCCCTCCATTCGCGAACGCCAGGGGCAATGGCTGCTGATTGCCGGCGGCGTGCTGCTAGGCACGATTGGTGTGTTTGTGGAAGAAGCCGGGCAGCACCCGCTGACCACGGTGTGGTTCCGCTGCGCATTTGGCGCCCTGGCCTTGCTGCTGTGGGGCGCTGGCAGCGGCCGCTTGCACGAGCTGCGCCTGCACGGCCGGAGCTGGTGGGTGGCGGCACTGACCGGCAGCCTGATGGTGCTGAACTGGGTGCTGTTCTTTGCCGCCATTGCGCGCACCTCCATCGGCGTGGCCACGGTGGTGTTCCACATCCAGCCTATATGGGTGATGATCTTGGGCGCATGGCTGCTGCGCGAGACAGTGTCTGCACGCCAGTGGGTGGCCGCCGTGCTGGCCCTGTGCGGCCTGGCGCTGACCACCGGCCTGTTGAACGAGATCGCATGGGTCCATGGCGCCGGCGACGACTACCTGCTGGGCCTGTTGATGTGCGTGGGCGGCTCGCTCAGCTACGCCGCCGTGACCCTGATTGCCAAAACCGAGCGTAAGGTAACGCCTTTCGCACTGGCCTGGTGGCAGTGCGCGATCGGCGTGCTGATTCTGGCCTGGGTGCCCCCAGTCTATGGCTGGCCCACCAGCGGATCGAGCTGGGCCTGGCTTGCGGGCCTGGGCGTGATCCATACTGGCCTGGCCTATGCGATTCTGTTTACCGGCATGGCCCGGCTGGCGATAGGGAAAATCGCAGTGCTGCAATTCGTCTACCCGCTGGCGGCTGTCGTGGTGGACTGGCTGGTCTACGGGCGGACCCTGCAACCAGTCCAGCTCGGCGGCATGGCGCTGATGGCGCTGGCGCTGTGGGCCATCCGCAGGCCCCAAGCGGTCGCACCAAAATGACCGCGAGAGATGCCGCGTAAACGGCATTCACGCTTACCCGTACAACCCCTCGAAACCGCAGGTTTTGCGCAATAGTGCCTCACGGGCTTAACACAGTCGCCCTACATTCGTGTAACGCAAAGTAAGCAGCTACCGCAGCTGCCCCGCGATAACGAAGGAGAAGGATATGGTCACACCCCGCAGCGTATTTCCGATGGGCATCAGCGCAACCTCATTGCTGGGTCTGGTGCTGGTGATCCTGAAGCTGAGCCACGTCATAGACTGGTCCTGGTGGTGGGTTTCGGCGCCGTTCTGGGGGTTGCAGGCGCTGTTTGTCGCGTCCCTGGCACTGGCAGCGCTGGTCGGCTTGCTGGCCGGTATTGTCAGCACCGAAGCCGACAGCGGCCACCAGGCCTGAGCCTGGCCCGGTTGCTGCACCTGCGCCACATAGAACGCCAACGCCGGAACGTACGCAGCCAGTACGGCGCGTTAATCCTGATTGCCTTGTCCCCGCCCAACGCTGAAACTGAAGGCCGGCTTCATTTTCGAATCCGCGCTGGGCCTAAGGAGACACGGGCATGTCCATCGAACTCGACCACACCATTGTTCCATCGCGCCACAAGGCCGCATCGGCCCGCATCCTGGGTGGGCTGCTGGACGTGCCCTGGGCCGAGAGGGGGCTGGGGCCCTTCTCGCCGGTGTATGTGAACGACGGGCTGACGCTGGACTTCATCGACACCGACGAGGCGTTTCCGATCTACCATTTCTGCTTCCGCGTCAGCCCGGCCAAGTTTGACGCCATCCTGGCGCGCATCCAGTCGGCGGGCATCCCGTTCCGCAGCAATGTGCGCGGGCCGATGGACATGCAGGTCAACACCGACTACGGCGGCCGCATGGTCTACTGGAACGAGCCCGACGGCCACCAATGGGAAATACTCACCGTCAGTTACGCCCGCCAACTGATTCAAACCAAATAGGGCTCTGGCGCTTATTCCACCTGCGGTAGCAGCTCTCAAAATGAGAGCACGCAGACTTCCTCGATATCGTGGACAGAACCCACAGGCGGAGACGAGAGCCGGCGCACCAGCGGCTACAGTGGTCCATCCCCTCATCGCCGGAGCACCTATGGTTTTCAGTGATTTTTTGCCTGCGTTGGCCCGCCGGATCGACGCGCAGGAAGCCCCATGAGCGCCAGCGCCGAATTCGTCAGCCATGTGCGCGAGCTGCTGGCGCCCATTGGCCCGCTGGGCGGCGGACGCTTCTTTGGCGGGCACGCGATCAAGCACCACGGCAACCAGTTCGCCATGGTCATGGGCAACACGCTGTACCTGCGGGTCAGCGAAGGAACGCTGCCCGACTTTGAAAAGCGCGGCTGTCAGCCGTTTACCTACAGCACCAAGAACGGCATCGTCCAGGTGCGTAAATACTATGCGGCGCCCGAGGAACTGCTGGACGACCCGCGCGAGCTGGTCTCCTGGGCCCGGCACGCGATCCACGCCGCGCAAGAAAGCTAACCATTTACAAAAAACACCATGACGAACGACTCACTTGACTGGCGACTTCAATATGCGATGGACTACTACGCAAAGCAACATGAGGCTATGCATCGCCTCAAGGATCGTATAAATTTTCTTGCGGCATTGCTGATAACTCCAATTGGTTCTGCAATTTATTTTGTATACACGACTCGAAAAGACTATCCAGCAAACCAACTTCTGGATGTTCCTGCTTTAGGCTCTCTCGGAATTTCTGTCGCCTTCCTTGCATATGCGGCCTATCGAATTTTTGAGCAGCTTTCACAAGTTCATGATTATCCGTACCCACAGAAGCCATCCGATCTATCTAACTACTTTAGCCAACTAACCCAAAATGAATTCGCCCTTCCAAAGCTAAAGCAAAAAATGCTAGAAGCATATGAAGGGATCACCTCTGAAACAAAGCAGAAAAATGACACAAGAAACAAGTCGATAATCGATGCCCAGCGATTCGCTGCATACAGCATGATTCCGCTGCTTTTCGCGGCTTTAATCACTTTCTTTCAATCGACAACAGCGCCATCGAAGCCGCAAGAGGTGGCAGTAACCAATCCACTATTGATCAAACTGGAGAAGACCAATGAGCACGAAAAACAACGAGCCGAACAGCCTCCCGGGGCAGTCGCAACCTGCTCCTGTAACAACAACCCAGTCCCAGCCCCCCGTCCCAGAGCCGGTGTTCCCCCAACCGGTGCGGCTTCTAGATCATGTCGAACCAATTCGCAGTGAAGAGCGTAAATCGCTAAATGGCTAGCTGATCTTTTAACGCTGACACCCGACCAACAGCTCAGATGCTGCGGCCCTACAGACGCTGTAAAAACGCTATCTAAAAAATAGCTACCCACGCAGGCGAAACAAGCGCCAACGGCACTTTTCTCTTAAATCCCGCTCACCGCGCATCCATAAACAGTTCCGCGCACACCCCGCGCAGCCAGCGGTTCGCTGGATCATGGTGATACCGCGCATACCAGTACTGCTTCACCGTGAACGGCGGTATCGGCAGCGGGCAGACCAGCACCCGCAGACCGGCCGCCTGGGCCAGGGTTTCGCCGATGTGGCGCGGCAAGGTGGCGACCAGGTCGTTGTCGGCCAGGATGGCGGCCAGGCCCAGAAAGCCTGGCAGCTCCAGCAGCACGCGGCGCTCCACGCCCAGGGCTTTGAGGGTGCTGTCCAGCAGTTGGTAGCCGGTGCCGGAGACGATGCCGATGTGCGCCTCGGCCAAATAGTCCTGCAGGGTAAATGTGTTGCCGATGCGCGGATGGCGGGCGTTGCACAGGCAGATCCAGTCCTGGCCGAACAGGCTTTGCTGGTAAAAGCCCGCCTCCTGCCCGGCCTCGAGCCCGCGCACCAGGCCCAGGGCCAGGTCGGCCTCGCCGGACTGCAGCGCGGGCACCAGGCGGGCGTCTATGGTGGCAGCCTCCAGCCGCACCTGCGGCGCCAGGGCACGCACATGCGAGAACAGCCGCGGCAGCAGGGTGATGTGGCTGGCGTCGGTCATGAAGATACGGAACTCGCGCCGCGACTGCGCCGGGTCGAACACCACCTCGGACTCGGACAGGCGGCGCAGGCCCTCCAGCACCTCGCGCACCGTGGCGATCAGGCCGTCGGTGCGCGGCGTGGGCTGCATGCCCTCGGGCGTGCGCACAAACAGCGGGTCATTGAACTGCGTGCGCAGCCGCCCCAGCCAGATACTGACGGTGGGCTGGCTCTGGCCCAGCTGCTCGGCCGACTTGGTGACGCTGCGCGTGGTGTAGAGCAGGTCAAGCAGGCGCAGCAGCTTGGGTTCGAGCAGGGTAGGATCGGCATCGGCCATTAAAAATCGAAATGCTGGTTATTGCAGGCATTGCGATACAAGTATAGGCATACCGTGCACGGGATACTGCCAAAATAGCGGCCTAACCACCTTATCCAGCATGCACAACCCATTCAACCGTGCCACCGAAGACGTGGGCAACATCGTCGAATTCGGCCACGTCAACCTGCGCGTGGCTAACCAGCCTCAGGCCATCATCTTCTACGCCATGGGCCTGGGCCTGACCCGCGACCCCTACCAGCGCATCGGCATTGAAAACGCCTGGATGAACATCGGCACCTGCCAATTCCACCTGCCGGTAGGCAAGGCCGAGGTGCTGCGCGGCGTGGTCGGCCTGGTGATGCCCGATCTGGACGCCCTGGCCGAGCGGCTGGCCCGCATCGTCCCGCTGCTCAAAGACACACGCTTCAGCTTCGCGCAGCACGCCAGCCATGTGGACGCGACCTGCCCCTGGGGCAACCGCATCCGCGTGCATGCTCCCGACCGGGCGCGCTTCGGCCCGCTGCTGCTGGGCATGCCGTATGTGGAGATCGACTGCGCACCCGGCACGGCGCCCGGCATCGCCCGCTTCTATACCGAGCTACTGGGTGCCCCCGGCAGCCTGGGCGAGGACGCGGCCGGCGTGTTCGCCCGCATTCCCATGGGGCTGTACGAGGGCCTGGTGTTCCGCGAAACCGCGCGCCCTCTGCCCGCCTACGACGGCCACCATGTACAGATCAGCGTGGCCGACTTCTCCGGCCCCTACCAGCGCCTGCTGGCGCGCGGGCTGGTTACCG
Organism: uncultured Albidiferax sp.; assembly: GCA_963513025.1. GTDB lineage: Bacteria > Pseudomonadota > Gammaproteobacteria > Burkholderiales > Burkholderiaceae_C > Rhodoferax_B. Next base: position 7,788 of record CAUPON010000043.1, on the reverse strand, counting down.
AAGAAAGCAGCCAGAGCCAGTACCGCTTCCAGGACATCGTCGACCTAGACAGCGGCCGCGTGCTGGCCACGCTGGAGCACGAGGTGCGCAGCATGCGGCACCCGTCTTACGCCCGCCCGCTGGTCAACCGCAATATCGCCAACCATGGCGACGCCTACATGCCCGGCCACGAAAACGCGGCCTGGCGCATGCCGCCTGATCAAGCTATGTAAGGCCCCTGTCTCCTGCGCGATGGACAGCGGCGCCGTCCGGTGCGCCAATACCGTTCCCTGCAGCGCAACGAGACACGCCATGCCCACTACCACCCACCACCGTATCTGCCCCTTGTGCGAAGCCTGTTGCGGGCTGGAGCTGCAGGTGAAGGACGGCAAGGTGCAGAGCATCCGCGGCCATGCGCAGGACTTCTTCAGCGCCGGCTACATCTGCCCCAAGGGCGTGGCACTGAAAGACCTGCACGAAGACCCAGACCGCCTGCGCACCCCGCTCATCAAGCGCCAGGGCGTATTCGTCGAAACCAGCTGGGACGAGGCCTGGGCCGAGATCGCCCAGCGGCTGCCACCCCTGCTACAGACCCACGGACGCGACAGCCTGGGCCTGGCCGTGGGCAACCCGGCCGCGCACAAGATCGGCTTGCTGCTGTACTTCCCCCGGCTGGCGCGGGCAGCGGGCACGCGCAATGTTTTCACCGCCACCACGCTAGACCAGATGCCGCGCCAACTGGTCAGCGGCCTGCTGTTTGGCCACTGGATGAGCGTGCCGGTGCCCGACATCAGCCGCTGCGACTTCCTGCTGGTGCTGGGCGCCAACCCGCTGGCCAGCAACGGCAGCATGTGGACGGTGCCCGACTTCAAAGCCAAGGCCAAGGCCTTGCAGGCCCGGGGCGGCCAGTTAGTGGTGGTAGACCCTCGCCGCAGCGAAACCGCCGCCATGGCCGACGCCCACCATTTCATCCGACCCGGCGCCGATGCTTTTTTGCTGGCCGGCATGGTGCACACCCTGTTTGACGAACAACTGGCGCGCCCCGGCCGCCTAGCGGAACTCACCCAGGGCGTGGCCGAAGTCGAGGCCGCCATCCAGCCCTTCAGCGCGGAGGCCGTGGCCGCACGCTGCGGCATCGCGGCCCCCACCATCCGCCAGCTGGCGCGCAGCCTGGCGCAGACCGAGCGCGCCTGCGTCTATGGCCGCATCGGCACCTGCACCCAGCGCTATGGCACGCTGGCCAGCTGGCTCATCGACGTGCTCAACCTGCTTACCGGCCACCTGGACCAGCCCGGCGGCGCCATGTTCCCCAAGGCGCCGGCCTTCGCCGCCAACACGGTCGGCCCAGCCGGCCGGGGCAAAGGCGTGCGCACTGGCCGCCACCGCAGCCGCGTCAGCCAGGCGCCCGAAGTCATGGGCGAGCTGCCCATGGGCTGCCTGGCCGAAGAGATCGACACCCCGGGCGCCGGGCAGATCCGGTCGCTCATCACCGTGGCCACCAACCCGGTGCTGTCGGCCCCCAATGGCGCGCGGCTGGCGCAGGCGCTGGAGCAGCTCGACTTCATGCTCAGCCTGGACGCCTACCTGAACGAAACCACGCGCCATGCCGACGTGATACTGCCCGCCCCCTCGCCGCTGGAGGACAGCCACTACGACTTGGCGTTCAGCCAACTGTCGTGGCGCAACCAGGCCCGCTACAGCGCGCCGGTATTCCCCCGCGCCCCGCAGCAGCCCGAGGAGTGGGAAACCCTGCTGCGGCTGGCGGCCATCCTGCAAGGCCAAGGCGCGTGCACCAGCGCCGCCGAACTCGCCGCCGTGGACGATGCGCTGCTGGCCAGCGAGCTGCAGCGCCAGTTCGGCGCGCAGGCCGCCACCGTACAGCAAAGCCTGCAACCCCACCAAGGCCCCGACCGGCTGCTAGACCTGGCCCTGCGCTCCGGCCCGTATGGCGCTGACCGGGGCCCCGAAGGCCTGACCCTGGCCAAGCTGCAAGCCAGCCCCGGTGGCATCGACCTAGGCCCGCTGGCGCCGCGCCTGCCCGAGCTGCTGCGCACGGCCAGCGGCTGCATCGAGCTCGCCCACCCCGATCTGCTGGCCGATCTGGCGCACGCCGCTGCCGACCTGGCGCAGCCGGCGCCAGAGATGGTGCTGATCGGGCGGCGCGACCTGCGCTCCAACAACAGCTGGATGCACAACCTGCCGCTGCTGGCCAAAGGGCCAGATCGCTGCACCGCCCTGGTCCACCCAAGTGACGCCCAGCGCCTGGGCCTGAGTGACGGCGGCCTGGCCCGCATCAGCAACCCGGCCGGCACCCGCAGCATCAGCGCCCCGGTGCGCATCAGCACCGACATGATGCCCGGCGTGCTGAGCCTGCCGCACGGCTGGGGCCATGATCTGCCCGGCGCCCAGCTGCAGGTGGCCGCCCAGCGCCCCGGCGTCAACTTCAACAGCCTGCTAGACGAAAACCTGCGCGACCCGCTCTCCGGCAATGCGGTGCTGAGCGGGGTGGCGGTGGTGGTGACGGCGGGGTAATACCCGCCACCCACCGCAATCTATGCGCCGAAGCCGAACAGGCGACGCGGCGTATCCCAAAGGATCGCCTGGCGCGCGGCGGCGTCGGGTACCAGCTGCTCGAACAGAGCCAACAGCGGGCCGTAGTCGATGCGCTCGGGCGCGCGCAGAAACGGCCAGTCGGAGGCCCAGACCAGCGCCTGCGGCGTATAGGCCTGCAGCAAGGCCTGCACGAACGGCCAGGCATCGGTATGCGGAAACGGCAGCCTGGAGCTTTTCACCAGGCTGGACAGCTTGACCACCGCGCGGCCGGTTTCGGCCAGGCCCAGCAAGGCCTGGAAGCCAGCCTGCCCTAGGCCGGCCTGCGGATGGGGCCGGCCCAGGTGGTCGAACAGCAGGCGCGCGCCGCTGTCCACCAGCAAAGGCTGCAAGGCCAGCAGCTCGTCGAACTGCACCTGTACCTGGGCCCACATGTCCAGCTGGCGCAGGCGCTCCAGCAGCGGCGCGGCATCGCGGTAGTAGTCCACGCCGAGCAAGGCCACGTTCAGCGTCACGCCGACCACACCCGCGGCCTTAAGGTCTTGCAGCTCGGCTAGGCTGGCGTCGTTGCGCACCACGGCCACGCCCTTGTAGCGGCCGGCGCCCTGGGCCAGCGCGTCCAGCAGGCAGCGGTTGTCAAAGCCATAGCCGGAGTTCGGACCGACGATCAGCGCATGCTGCACGCCGTGCGCGTCCAGCACCTGGCCGAGCAGCGCGGTGGTGCCGATCTCGGCGCCGGCGGGCTTGTAGAAATTGTCTTCCGGGTAGGGAAAGCGGGTGGGATCAAAGACGTGCACATGGCAGTCGATCTTGGCTTGCATGGCGGTGGTTCCTGGAGGTTTTGCATGGATTGTCGATGCGGAAAACGCCTCCCAATACATTGCGTATAGCAATGCTATGTATTGCACGCATTGCATTTACAGCATGGATCACCAAATCTACGATCCGTCCCCATAGCTGCCCGCGGGGCCGCAGAGGAGACGATTTTGAAGATGTGCGTACTGGGCGCGGGCGCCCTGGGCTGTGCGATCGGCGGCGTGCTGACCGAAGACGGGCACGAGGTGTGGCTGGTCAACCGCGGCCAGGCCCATGTCGACGCCATGCGGCAAGCCGGCCTGACGCTTCGGGAGGATGGCAAGGACCGCCAGGTGGCCGTGCATGCCGCCACCCGCTGCCAGGACATAGGCGGCACAGTGGACCTGGTGATCGTGCTGGTCAAGTCCTTCCACACCCGTGAAGCGATTGAATCGGCCCGCTGCATCGTTGGGCCGCACACCGTCGTCTTGTCGCTGCAAAACGGCCTGGGCCACGAAGACGTGCTGGCCGAAGTGGTGGGCCGCGAACATGTGCTGGCCGGCAAGACCTATGCGGGTGGCGTGATGCTGGCGCCCGGCCAGGTGTTGGTTGGCACCCAGCGCAAAGAAACCCTGATCGGCGAACTCGACGGCGCGCTGTCCGAGCGCGTGCAAGCCATCGCCGCCGCCTTCAACCATGCCGGCTTGGCCACCACTGTCAGCGACAACATCCTGGGCACCATGTGGGACAAGCTGCTGGTCAACGTGGCCACCGGCGCGCTCAGCGGCATCACCGGCCTGCCCTACGGCGACCTGTACGCCGTGCCCGAAGTCGAGGCCTGCGCCGTGGCGGCGGTGGCCGAGGCCATGGCGGTCGCCAAGGCGGCCGGCATCGCACTAACGACCACCGAGCCGCGCCAGGCCTGGGTGAAAGCCGCCGACGGCCTGCCGGCTGCGTTCAAGGCCTCGATGCTGCAAAGCCTGGAAAAAGGCTCGGCCACCGAGATCGACTACGTGAACGGTGCCGTGGTGCGCTGGGGTGCCAAACACGGCGTCCCTACGCCCGTCAACCAGGCATTAGTCGCCTGCATCAAGGGCATAGAACGCCGCCTGCCCCACTAATCCAAAGAGACACACACCCATGGCCTATACCCAGAAATCCTACGTAGAGCACGTCGCCGTGCGCGTCAAAGACATCCAGTGGCACATCAACTTCTTTTTTGAGGTGCTGGGCATGGACGTGCGCGAAATCGACGGCCCGACCGACGCCCCGAACCAGTACTGGACCCTTGGCGGCATGCAGCTGATGAGCACGCCCGGCTTCGAGGCCCCGCCCAGCAATGACTCTGGCTGGCTGGCGCACCTGGGAATCATGGTGCAAGACCTGCCCGGTGCGCTGGAGGCCGCCAAAAGCTGGGGCGTGCAACCCCTGCCCCAGGGCAACAACTGGCTGCAATTGCCCGACGGCCTGGCCATCGAGCTGATCCAGGCGACAGGCACCTCAGTGACTGACGTACTCGCCATCAACCCCCGCGCAAAACTCTGAGGCAACCCCATGATCATCCCCAGCTTCAACTTCCAGACCCCCGAAAAATACTGGGACGACGCCCAGGTCGGCGACAGCTGCACCAGCCCCAGCTACCTTGTGACCGGCGAGCGCATTGATGCCTATGCCGAGCTCACGGGCGACTACACCCCGGTGCACGTGGACGAGGCCTACGCCAACGCATCCCACTTCGGCTGCCGCGTGGCCCACGGGCTGATGGGCCAGTCGGTGGCCGATGGCCTGAAGACGCAGAGCGAATACCGCTTTCTGCCCGGCATGTCGCTGGGCTGGACCTGGGACTTTTTGCTGCCGATCAAGATCGGCGACGAGCTGCGCGTGCGCTTCCAGGTTGGCAGCATGCGCGCCAGCAAGAGCAAGCCCGGCTGGGGCATCGTGGTGCTGCCGTCCGAGCTGCTGAACCAGCACGACCAGGTGGTGCAAAAGGGCGAACACCGCTTGATGGTGCCTAGACGCCCAGGCAGCTTCTAAAACTACAAATTTCATAGCTACCCGCGCAGGCATTACCTGCGCCAGAAGGACATTTCATGCCTAAAAACACCCAAGCCCAGCCGCTCGCCGGCATCCGCGTTGTCGACTACAGCCACTTCCTGGCCGGCCCTTACCTGAGCCGCTGCCTGGCGGCCATGGGCGCGGAAGTCATCAAGGTCGAGCGGCCCAAGGCCGGCGATGCTGGCCGCGCCCATGCCTATTTCATCCAAGGGCAAAGCGGCTACTTTTTGCAGCAGAACATGGGCAAGCAAGGCCTGTGCATCAACCTGAAAGACCCGCGCGGCCTGGCGCTGATGCACAAGCTGACCGACAGCGCCGACGTGTTCGTCGAGAACTACCGCCCCGGCGCGCTGACCAAGCTGGGCCTGGGCTATGACGAGCTATCGGAACGCAACCCCGGCCTGGTGTATTGCTCGATCTCGGCCTACGGCCACACCGGGCCGGACGCGCACCGGGCAGGATTTGGCCTGATAGCAGAGGCCAAGAGCGGCATCATGGCCATGGTCGGCTCGCCCGGCGAAGCACCGCCGCTGCTGCGCGTGTCGCTGGGCGATATGTACACCGGCATCCACGGCGTGGCGTCGGGCTGCGCTGCTTTGCTGGGCCGGGTCAAGTCGGGCAAGGGCCAGCATATTGATCTGTCGCTGTACGACTGCCTGGTGTCCATGCACGACTACGCGGTGCAGTGCTACACGCTGTCGGGCGGCAAGGACATCCCGGTGCAGACCGGCCACGACATGCCGCAAAGCACGCTGTACGGCGTGTTCACTGCGAGCGACGGCCACCTGGTGATCGCCGCCCAGGTCGACGATGCCTGGAAGCGTTTTGCGCTGCTGATTGGCGGCGAGGCGCTGGCGGGCGATGCCCGCTTCCATACATCGGCCGGACGCAACGAGAACCGCGTTGAAATTCTGACCCTGGCCAAGGCCTGGGTCGGTGCGCGCACGGTGGCTGAGGTGCTGACGGCACTCGACGCCATCGACGTGCCGAGCGCCAAGGTGCAGAACATTGAAGAAGTGTTGAACGACCCGCAGATCCAGGCCCGCAACATGGTGATTGAACAACAGCACCCGGTGCTGGGTGCCATCCGCATGCCGAACCTGCCATTCAATTTCTCCGGCTGTGACAGCCCGGTGCCCAGCGTGGCGCCAACCATGGGCCAGCACAACCGGCAAATTGCCGGCGGCCTGGGCTACAGCGATACCGAGATTGACACGCTACTGGAAGCCGGCGTGCTGTACACCTCGGAGGCCATATGAGCGACAAATATGCCGTCATAGGCAACCCCATAGGCCACAGCAAATCGCCGCTGATCCACAGTCAGTTCGCCCAGGCCACGGCGCAGGACATGCTCTACACCGCCATCGAAGGCCCGCTGGACGGCTTTGCCGCGGCGGTAGATACCTTCCGCGCCGCCGGCGGGCTGGGGCTGAACATCACCACGCCGTTCAAGCTGGATGCGTTTCGCTACGCCACCGACCTGAGCGAGCGTGCGCGCCGTGCCGGCGCCGTCAACGCGATGAAGTTCGAGGGCGACCGCGCTTACGCGGACAACTTCGACGGCGTGGGCCTGGTGCGCGACATCGTGCACAACCTGGGCTGCCCGCTGCAGGGCCAGCGCGTCCTGCTGCTGGGCGCGGGTGGTGCGGTGCGCGGCGCGCTGCTGCCCTTCATGGAACAGCACCCGGCCCGGCTGGTGCTGGCCAACCGCACCCCGGAAAAAGCCCTCGAGCTGGCGGCAACCATAGCCGGCCCGATCACCGCCTGCAGCTATGCCGAGCTGGTGGGCCAGCAGTTCGACATAGTCATCAACGCCACCTCTGCCAGCCTGCGCGCCGAACTGCCACCGGTGCCCGCCAGCGTGTTTGCCCAGGCACGCCTGGCCTATGAATTGGCTTACGGTAAAGGCCTGACACCGTTTTTGCGTCTCGCGCAGAACGCTGGCGTAGCCCAGCTTGCAGATGGCGTAGGCATGCTGGCCGAGCAGGCCGCCGAAGCCTTTGCCTGGTGGCGCGGCGTGCGGCCCCAGACCCGGGCGGTGATCGAGAAACTCACGATTCCACTCGCCTGAACCCAGTCAAGACATCTAATTTATGAATAACAGCTAGCGGGAAATTTAACTATTGGCATAGGGTAAGTCCTGAATAGAAGAAAAGTAACCAGTTCGTACATTACATATAAGATTTCAGGAGACAAATCATGGTGAAGAAATGGATCGACGGGTACTGCCAAGTGCTCAGCTACGCCATCGCGGCGGCCCTGGCCGTGATGGTGGTGCTGGTGTTCGGCAATGTGTTCATGCGCTACGCCTTCAACTCGGGCTTCGCCGTGTCCGAAGAGCTGTCGCGCTGGTTGTTCGTGTGGCTGACATTTCTGGGTGCCGTGGTGGCCTTGCGCGACAACGCCCAT
>CAUPON010000042.1:0-36706 GCA_963513025.1 uncultured Albidiferax sp. | reverse complement strand
CTTGAGGTGGTGGATTTGGTATCGTTCTTCTTGGGTCAAGTGCGTATAGGTCATGGTGCAACGTTTGGGACTGGCCGGTCACAACAGTGCATCCTATGCACTCTTGGCCCAACCCGTTTGGAAAACGTTGCACTTCGTACATGAATCTGCCTCTTAAATGTGGACTGTGCAACTTTCTCGTATCTGCCTAACGCGCACCCTGCTGCGCAAACCCCAACGCCGCTTCCACCATGCGGCGCAAATGCGGCTGGATGCCGGCCGCCACCTCGGGCAGGTAGTCGAATGGCAGCACTTCCTGCATATAGCTGCATTGCGTCATCTCCAGCTGGATCGCATGGATGTTCTGCGCCGGCTGGCCGTACTGGCGGGTGATGTAGCCGCCTTTGAAGCGGCCGTTCAGTACCGCGGTATGGCCGGGCGCGGACTTGGCAATGGCCAGCAGCGTGGCCGCTATCGCCGGGTCGCAACTCGTGCCATTGCCGCTGCCCAGGTTCAGGTCCGGCAGCTTGCCTTCAAAGAAGCGCGGCAGCACGGAGCGTATCGAATGCGCGTCCCACAGCACGGCTTTGCCATGGATGGATTTGAGCCGCGCCAGCTCGGCCTGCAGCTGCTGGTGGTAGGGCTGCCAAAGGTTGTCGCGGCGCTCGGCGATCTCGGCTTCATCCGGTACATCTTTGGGGTCGCGGTACAGCGGCAGATCATCGAAATCGTCCACTGGGCAGAGTCCGGTGACACTCTGGCCCGGGTACAGGCTGGCGCCCGAGGGGTCGCGGTTGAGGTCGATCACATAGCGCGAATGGGTGGCGATCAGTAGCGAGGCGCCGAGCTCCTTGGCGAAGCCGTACAGGCGTTCCAGGTGCCAGTCGGTGTCGGGCACCTGGCGGGCCGCGTCGGTCAGCCGCGCGGCCAGGGCAGGCGGCACATAGGTGCCGACGTGGGGCATGGAGATCAGCAGCGGCTGCGTGCCTTGGATGAATGTGAAGGGGTCCATTTTTAATCCTGTGTGAGTTGCTTGCGGGCTTGGATAAAGGCGGCGGCAGCCTGGTTGTGCAACGGATGCCGGCTTTGCTGGGTACGTTGCTGGCCGGCTACCCAGACGGCATCGAGCGCCGAAGTGCGGTGGCTGCCGAACACATGGGCCGAGAACATCTCTGGCGCTGGCAAGCCGTTCAGCGCCAGATGCTGCGCATCCAGCACGCAGAAGTCGGCGCGCTGGCCCACCGCCAGTCCGTTTGCGTTGCGGCCAGAGGCTTGGGCGCCGCCGGCCACAGCTTGAAGCAAGGTGGCCGTAGCGACCTGGGGCTGCTGCGGGCTGGCCAGCACATTGCGCTGGCGGAACTGCAGGCGCTGGCCGTATTCGAGCAGCATCAGTTCTTCGGCCGCGTTCACGCATGCATGGCTGTCCGAGCCCAGGCCCCAGGCGCCGCCGTGGCCCAGCCAGCGCGGCATGTCGAACAGGCCGTCGCCCAGGTTGGCCTCGGTGCTCGGGCAGATGCCGGCCACGGCTCTGCTGGCGGCAGCGCGCTGGTATTCGGATTCGCTCATGTGGGTGGCGTGGACCAGGCACCAGCGCGCATCCACCGGCGCGTGGTTCAGCAGCCATTCCACCGGGCGCTGGCCGCTCCAGGCCAGGCAGGCGTCGACTTCGGCGGTCTGCTCTGCAATGTGAATGTGCACCGGCGCACTGGCGTCGATAGCGTGCAACCCGGCCACGGCGTCACGCAGGCTGTCGGGCGGCACAGCGCGCAGCGAATGCGGCGCCATGCCGAGGCGCGCGCCCTGGGCGTCGCACAGGGGTTTGAGCGTTTCCAGCAGGCGCAGCATCGAGTCGGTGGAGCGGATGAATCTGCGCTGGCCTTCGTTGGGCGGCGTGCCGCCGAAGCCGCTGGTTTGGTACAGCACCGGCAGCAGCGTGATGGCGATGCCGGCGGTTTGTGCAGCGCGCAGCAGGGCCTTGGACAGCTCGGCGTCGTCGGCATATGGCGTGCCGTCGGCACTGTGGTGCAGGTAGTGGAATTCGCAGACCGAGGTGTAGCCGGCTTCCAGCATTTCGATGTACAGCCAGGTGGCGATGGCCTCGACCTGTTCGGGCGAGAGGCGGGCGGCGAACTGGTACATCAGGGTGCGCCAGCTCCAGAAGCTGTCTTGCGCGGCGCCGCGGAATTCGGTTAACCCGGCCATGGCGCGTTGGAAGGCGTGACTGTGTAGGTTGGGCAGGCCGGGGGTGAGAGGGCCTGCGGCTGTTGGCGTGTCGTTGGGTTCGGTGTTGGGGGTGACGGTGGTGAGTTCGCCCAGGCTGTTCCATTGGAGCAGGACGTTGGTTTCCCAGCCGGTGGGGAGAAGGGCGTCTTTGGCGAAGATTTGGTTTGTCATGGCTTGGGCTTATTTATTGGCATCGTCGGCCGGGTAGTGCGCCCGGCGGCGCAGTAACTTTCTTTTGCGTGGCCAAAAGAAAGTCACCAAAGAAAAGGCCAGCCGAAGTCGTCACCCCTGCGCTGCGCTTCCGGTACGCTGCGTTGCTCGGTCTGGTCGGGGTTCCGCTCGAACTCGCCTGCGGCTCAGACAATCGCGGGCCCTGATCCGCCCAGCCCTGCGCTACTCGCCGACGCCACACGGCGTGGACGCGGGAGCGGACATCCGGCCCGGCTGCGCCGGGCTCGCGCCCTAGGCGCGATGTGGCGCTATGCGCCACCGATCCCGATCCCCGGGGTCCCCCTCTAGATGCGCCGAGGAGCGCAGCTTCAGGCGGATAAGGGCTGGCGTTGTTCGAGCGCAGCGAGTTTAGCCAGACCCCGCCTGAAGCGAGCACCGCAGGTTTCCCAGTGCGATAGCGCTGGGACGCAGGTAGTGGGGGCGCCTTTCTTTTGGTGTCTTTTCTTTTGCGCAAAAGAAAAGACACTGCGCTGCCGGGCGCACTACCCGGCCGGGGATGCCCATAAACCCACAGCAAACTCACAGCAGCCCCAAACTGTCCAAAGCTACAAAACCCTGTCGAACAATAGTGCGCCCAGGCCGCTGCCCAAACCAATACACCAGTTCCGCCGGCTCCTGCAAATCCCACAACACAAAGTTCGCAGCCCGCCCCACAGCCAGCGTGCCGTGTGTGTCCTGCAAACCCAGCGCCCGCGCCGCGTGCGTGGTAATCCCTGCCAGTGCCTCCGGCACCGTCAACCGGAACAGCGTGCAGGCCATGTTGGCCATCAACAGTAGGCTCAAGGCCGGCGAGGTACCGGGGTTGTGGTCGGTGGAGACGGCCATCGGCACACCCGCAGCGCGCAGTGCGTCGATGGGCGGCAAATGTGTGTCGCGCAGCGTGTAGTAGGCGCCGGGCAGCAGCACGGCGACTGTGCCCGCAGCACGCATCGCGTCGATGCCGGCTTGTGAAAGATGCTCGATGTGGTCGCACGACAAAGCACCATAGCGCGCCGCCAGCGCCGAGCCACCCATGTCGGACAGCTGCTCGGCATGCAGCTTCACCGGCAAGCCCAGCGCCTGCGCCGATTTGAAAACCTGCTCGGTCTCGGCGAGTGAAAACGCGATGCGCTCGCAGAACACATCGACCGCATCCACCAGACCCTCGGCATGCAGCGCCGGCAGCATCTCATTGCACACCAGATCGATGTAATCCTGGCTACGCCCCGTGTATTCGGGTGGTAAGGCGTGGGCGCCCAGGAAGGTGGTGCGCACCGTCACGCCAAATTCCAGGCCGAGACGCCGGGCCACACGCAGCTGCTTGCGTTCATGTTCCAGGCTCAGGCCGTAGCCGGATTTGATTTCGATGGCGCAGACGCCGTCAAACAGCAGCTGCTGCAGCCGCGGAACGGCCTGGGCATAGAGTTCGTCCTCGCTGGCGGCACGTGTGGCCTTGACGGAGGAGACGATGCCGCCGCCGGCTTTGGCGACCTCTTCATAGCTGGCACCGGCCAGGCGCATCGCAAACTCGTTCGCGCGTTGGCCGCCGTAGACCAGGTGCGTGTGGCAATCGACCAGGCCGGGCGTGGCCAATGCACCCCGTGCGTCGATGCGCGGCAGGCTGGCGAAGGCTGCGGGCACGGCCGCCAGCTCGCCCATCCATGCAATCTGGCCGTGCTGCACCGCGAGGGCATTGGCCGTGCCGCCATCGGCCAGCCGGAGGTTGTGCCAGAGTCCGTCAGCGCTGTTGTGTTGGGTTGTGGTCATATTTATTTTGCTATTTAATTAATAGCTGCTTGCGCAGGTATTGATTGCGCTAGCGGCCTATTTTTTATAAATTATGCAGACCTACCCACACCAGCTGCGCATGGGCTTCCAGCGGCGTGGCCTGCCAGCTGGTCGACGCATCCCACCACAGGCCGTTGCCGCTGGTGCAGCGGAAGCTGTGCGCGCCGCACTGCAACTGCCAGGCGCCGCGCAGGGCCAGCAGCAGACCCTGGGCGGATGCCGGAATCTGCTGGGCAGCAGCAAGCACCTGCACCTCGGCGCGCAAGCGGCTGCGCCGGGCCATCACATTGAAGTCGGTGGACGCGCCGCCGAGCAGATCGCAGTCCAGCGCCAGGTCGCCGGCGAACGCGAAGGGCTGGCCCGGCGTGTCCAGCGTGTGGTCGACACCTGGCGCGTGCAGCCGCACTCCGTCGCCGTCCAGCAGCATGATCACCCGGTTCACGCCGGGGAAGGCGGAGAACGGCCCGGCCTGGGCGATGCTGGCGATGCTGACGCGCCAGTCGAAGCTGTCCATGCCGGCACCGGCGGGCTGGCAGACGATCTCGCGCGTGGTGCCGCCGCCGTTCTTCCACGGCGTGGCGGGCAGGGTGGCGCTGTCGAAGGGGTGGATCACGGCAGCAGTCCCGAGGGTTGGCGCAGCAGCGCGGCGGCTTGGGCGATGTCGGGCGCCAGGAAGCGGTCGGCATCAAACGAGGGCACTTGCTCGCGCAGCTTGCGCCAGGCCTGGCCCGTGCCCTGGCCAAAGCGCTGCGTCTTCAGGAACTCGAAGGCCTGTGCGGCCAGCAGGTATTCGATGGCCAGGATCTGCGTCAGGTTCTCAAGCGATTTGTGCAGGTCCAGTGCGGCGCTGGTGCCCAGGCTCAGATGGTCTTCCTGGTTGCCCGAGGTGATGAAGTTGTCGACCACCACCGGCTGGGCCAGGCGGCGGTTTTCGCCGGCCAGCGATGCGGCGGTGTACTGGGTGATCATCAGGCCGGAATTCACGCCGGGCTCGGCCACCAGGAATGCCGGCAGGCCGCTGACCAGCGGGTTCACCAGCCGGTCGATGCGGCGCTCGGCCACGCCACCGAGCTCGGCCACGGCGATGCGCAGCAGGTCGGCCGCCATGGCCACCGATTCGCCGTGCGGATTGGCCTGCGACACGATGCGGTAGGCATCCGGCGTGCCCAGCAGCAGCGGGTTGTCGGTGGCGGAATTCAGCTCGATTTCGATCTGCTTTGCCGCGTGGGCGATCTGGTCGCGGCAGGCGCCGTGGATCTGCGGTATCGAGCGGATGCTCAGCGCGTCCTGCGTGCGGATGCCACGGCTGCTGGCGATGACTTCGCTGCCTTCGAGCAGGCTGCGCAGGTTGAGGCCCACCTGCTGCATGCCAGGGTGGGGTTTGAGGGCGATGATCTCGGGATCGAAAGCCGCGATCTGGCCGCGCAGCGCCTCAAAACTCATCGCGCCCACTACATCGGCCCAGTCAGCCAGACGCTCCACATCGGCCAGCGCCAGCGCCGCCAGGCCGGTCATGCAGGGCGTGCCGTTGACCAGGCACAGGCCGTCCTTTGCACCCAGCACCAGCGGCTGCAGGCCTATGGTTTGCAGCGCCTCAGCAGCCGGCTGAGTCCGGCCCTGGAACTGCACCTCGCCCACGCCCAGCAGCGCCACGCTGATGTGCGCCATGTGCGTGAGGTAGCCGACCGAACCCTGCGATGGCACGCAGGGCGTGACGCCGCGGTTCAGCAGCGCCAGCAGGCCTTCGACCACCTGCGGCTGCAGACCCGAATAGCCTTGCGAAAAATTGGCCAGCGCCGCGACCATGATGGCGCGGGTCTGCGCCACGCTCAGCAGCGGGCCTACGCCGACCGCATGGCTGAGCAAGGTGTTTGTCGACAGCTGGGCCAGCTGCTCGCCGTGCAGCAGCACATTGCTCAGGGCGCCCAGGCCGGTGCTGATGCCATAGGCGCGCTCGCCGCTGGCGACGATGCGCTCGACGATGGCGCGGGCGTTGGCGATGCGGCTCCAGGCCACGTCGGACAAGGCCAGCGGCGCGCCGTCGCGGGCCACGGCGACCAGGTCGCGCCAGCCCAAGTGGGCGTCGCCGATGGTGATGGTGGTGGCCATCTCTTCCGAGGAACAGCGCAGAACTGGCTTTGCCAGGCTGCTGCTGTTGCCCCCTGCAAGGGGGTGGGCGGAAAGCGCTTGCACTGTAGCCTGGGGGTGTGCGTCTTTCATGCAGCAGCCCTTTCCTGGTGGCCGGAATTGAACTGGCGGAAGCGCTCGGAACTGGCGGCGCCAAACACATCGGTCGGCGCGCCTTCCACATCGACCAGGCCCTGGTGCATGAAGACCACGCGGTTCGACACATTGCGGGCAAAGCCCATTTCGTGCGTCACCACCAGCATGGTACGGCCCTCTTCGGCCAGGGATCGCATCACCTTCAGCACCTCACCGACCAGCTCGGGGTCGAGGGTGGATGTGGGTTCGTCGAACAGCATGACCTGCGGGCGCATGGCCAGCGCCCGGGCAATCGCCACGCGCTGCTGCTGGCCGCCGGACAGGTGGGCGGGGTAGTAGTCGCGGCGCTCGAACAGGCCTACGCGCTGCAGCAAGGCCTCGGCTTCTTCCACGCATTCGGCGCGCGGGCGCTTCTGCACCCGCATCGGGCCTTCGATCAGGTTTTGCAGCACCGTCATGTGCGACCAGAGGTTGAAGTTCTGGAACACCATGGCCAGCTGCGAGCGCATGCGCTCGACCTGCTTGCGGTGCACAGGCTCCATGCGGCCGTCCTTGCGCTGGCGCATCTCCAGGGTTTCGCCGTCCAGGCAGACGCTGCCCTGGTCGGGCGTTTCCAGCAGGTTGATGCAGCGCAGAAAGGTGCTCTTGCCCGAGCCGCTGGCGCCCAGGATGGAGATCACGTCGCCCTTCTGGGCGGTCATGGAAATGCCCTTCAGCACATGGTGGCTGCCGAAGGATTTGTGGATGCCAGTGACGGCCAAGGTCGCGGTTGTGGTGGTCATGGTCGGGTCAAACGGTTTGGGCTTGGGGTTTCACAGCGGTGGTCGGGCGCTTGCGCAGATGCGGCGACAGCCGGTGCTCGAGCATGGCCACGGCGCGCACCAGCAGGAAGTTCAGCACCAGGTAGATGGCGGCGGCGCAGATGAAGACTTCCATGGTGCGGTAGGTACGCTGGATGATCTGCTGGGCCACGCCTGTCACATCCCAGACCGTCACCAGGCTGGCCAGCGCGGTGGACTTGACCAGCAGCACCAACTCGGTGGAATAGGCGGGCAGGCACTGGCGCAGCGCAATCGGCGCGATGACGCGGCGCAAAAGGGTCCAGCGCGACATGCCGGTGGCCAGGCCGGCTTCGATCTGGCCTTGCGGCACGGCGATCAGGCCGCCGCGCAGGATCTCGGCCGTGTAGCCGGCGGTGCACAGGGCCAGGGCCAGCACCGCGCAGGAATAGGGCGAGCGCAGCACGATCCAGGCAAAGCTTTCGCGCACCCATTCAAACTGGCCCAGGCCGTAGTAGATGAGGAACAGCTGGATCAGCAGCGGCGAGCCGCGGAACACCAGCACATAGCCGCGCGCAAACCAGCTGAACGCCGGATACGGGCTGACGCGCATGGCCACGATGACCAGCGACAGCAGGCCACCGCACAGCATGGACAGAAAGAACAGGCCCAGGGTGGTGGGCACGGCGGCCAGCAGCTTGCCCAGGGTGTCGAGGAGGAAGTCGAAGTCCATATCAGTTACCTGCAGCAAAGTTGCGGCGTTGCGATTTGCCCATATGGCGCTCGGCGCGGCCAAACACCTGGTTCGACATGCCGGTGAGCACCAGGTACAGAATGCCGCCGACGATGTAGAAGGTGAAGTACTGGCGCGTCGAGCCGGCGGCGATCTGGGTGGTGCGCATCAGCTCGGCCAGGCCGGTGACGGAGATCAGGGCCGAGTCCTTCAGGCTCATCTGCCAGACGTTGCCCAGGCCGGGCAGCGACAGGCGGAAAATCTGCGGCATCAGGATGCGCCGGGCCAGCATCAGCGTGGGCATGCCGATGGCGCGCGCGGCCTCCAGCTCGCCCTGCGACACGGCCAGGTAGGCGCCGCGGTAGACCTCGGCCTGGTACGAGCCCGAGATCATGCCGACGGCCAGCGCACCGACCAGGAAGGGCGGCGTGGCGATGAAGCCCTCGGCGCCAAACCACTGGCCGATGGCCGTGATCAGCGTCGAGCCGCCGAAGTAGAACAGGTAGATCACCAGCAGCTCGGGGATGCCGCGGAACACCGTGGAATACAGCTCGCCGACGCTGCGCAGGCTGCGCCGCGGCGACAGCTTGGCAGCCGCCACCAGCGCACCGAACACCGAGCCGACCAGCAGCCCGCACAGGGTCAGCGCCACAGTCAATAGCGTGGCCAGCAGCAGGGCCGCGCCCCAGCCCTGCTCGCTAAAGCCCAACATTTCGAATAGTTCCATGGCGGTCTCTCCGGTGTCTTGGTGGCTGTGGCTTGCTGACGAATTAAGGTGTGGCGGGGGTCAGGTCGGTCTTGAACCACTTCAGCGACAGCTTCTTCATCGTGCCGTCGGCCAGCGAGGCCTTGATAGCCACGTCGAACAGGGCTTTCAGGTCGGCATCGGCCTTGCGGAAGCCCAGGGCTTCGCCTTCGCCGAACACCAGGCCGCCGATCTTCGGACCGCTGTAGGCCAGGCCCTTGTTCTCGGGCTTGGCAAGGATGGAGTTGATCAGGGTCACGTCGTCGAACGCAGCGTCGATGCGGCCGGCCTTCAGGTCGAGCATGGTGTCGGCCGAGGCGCTGTACTCACGCACCGTGGCGATGTCCTTGAAGTGCTCGTCGATGAACTTGGTGTAGACCGTGCCGGAGGCGATGCCGATAGTCTTGCCCTTGAGCGCGGCGCGCAGCGGCTCGACGGCGGCGCGCACGGTCTTGGCGTCGGTGCCCAGCTTCAGGGTGTCGCCCTTGCCTTCGGGCAGCAGCTTGCCGCTGGCGGCGACGAAGCTGGCCGAGGTGGAGGCGTAGGGGGCGGAGAAGGCGACTTCTTTCTTGCGTTCGTCGGTGATGACGATGGAATCCATCATCACGTCGTACTTGCCGGCTTTCAGGCCGGCGATCATGCCGTCCCAGTTTTGCACCACCAGCTTGCAGGTGATCTTCATGCGCGGGCACAGGTCTTCGATCATGTCGATCTCGAAGCCGCCGAGCTTGCCGCCGGGCAGGGTCAGGTTCCAGGGTTCGTACGCGCCTTCGGTGGCGATGGTGACGGTCTTCCAGTCCTTGGCCTGGACGGGGGCGGCGCTGGCCAGAAAGCCCAGGGCGAGCAGACTGGCGGAGAGGAGTTGCGAGGTCTTCATGGTTTCACTTTCAGAGGGTTGAGGGACAGGCGAGAATTTGGATAAAAACTGCCGTTGGCGCAATATCTATAAGCGCCAGCAGCTATGAATACAGTAGCAATGCCTTACTTCACCATCGGTAAATTCAGGCCTTGCTTCTTGGCCGTGGCGATGGCGATCTCGTAGCCGGCATCGGCGTGGCGCATCACGCCCGAGCCGCTGTCGTTGACCAGCACGCGGGCCAGGCGTTCGGCCGCGGCATCGCTGCCGTCGGCCACGATGACCATGCCCGAGTGCTGTGAATAGCCCATGCCCACGCCACCGCCGTGGTGCAGGCTGACCCAGGTGGCGCCGCCGGCGGTGTTCAGCAGCGCGTTCAGCAGTGGCCAGTCGCTCACGGCATCGGTGCCGTCCATCATGGATTCGGTTTCGCGGTTCGGGCTGGCCACCGAGCCGGTGTCCAGGTGATCCCGGCCGATGACGATGGGGGCCTTGAGCTCGCCGTTCTTCACCATCTCGTTGAACGCCAGGCCGGCGATGTGGCGCTCGCCCAGGCCCAGCCAGCAGATGCGCGCCGGCAGGCCCTGGAAGCTGATGCGTTCGCGCGCCATGTCCAACCAGCGGTGGGTGTGGTGGTTGTTCGGGAACAGTTCCTTGATCTTGGCGTCGGTCTTGTAGATGTCTTCCGGGTCGCCCGACAAGGCCACCCAGCGGAACGGGCCCTTGCCTTCGCAGAACAGCGGCCGGATGTAGGCGGGCACAAAGCCGGGGAAGTCGAAGGCGTTTTTCACGCCCACGTCGAAAGCCACCTGGCGGATGTTGTTGCCGTAGTCGACCGTGGGGATGCCCATGGCCTGGAAGTCCAGCATGGCTTGCACGTGGACGGCGCAGCTCTGGGCCGCGGCCGCTGTCAGCGCAGCGTGCTGGGCCGGGTTCTTTTGTGCGGCCTTCCAGTCAGCCACGCTCCAGCCGGTGGGCAGGTAGCCATTGACCAGGTCATGGGCCGAGGTCTGGTCGGTCACCAGGTCGGGCTTGATGGCACCGGCCTTGGCGCGTTTCACCAGCTCGGGCAGGATGTCGGCTGCATTGCCCAGCAGGGCGATGGACACGGCTTCCTTCGCGTCGCAGTGTTGCTGTATCAGTTCCAGCGCATGGTCAATGTCGCGTGCTTGCTTGTCCACATAGCGGGTGCGCAGGCGGAAGTCGATGCTGCTTTGCTGGCATTCGATGTTCAACGATACGGCGCCGGCCAGGGTGGCGGCTAAAGGCTGGGCACCGCCCATGCCGCCCAGGCCAGCGGTCAAGATCCACTTGCCGGCCAGGTCGTTGTTGTAGTGCTGGCGGCCGGCTTCGACGAAGGTCTCAAAAGTGCCTTGCACGATGCCCTGGCTGCCGATGTAGATCCAGCTGCCGGCGGTCATCTGGCCGTACATGAACAAGCCCTTGCGGTCCAGCTCATGGAAGTGCTCCCAGTTGGCCCATTTGGGCACCAGGTTGGAGTTGGCGATCAGCACGCGTGGCGCATTGGCGTGGGTCTTGAATACGCCGACCGGCTTGCCCGATTGCACCAGCAAGGTTTCGTCGTCGTTCAGTTCGCGCAGGCTGGCCAGGATCTGGTCGAAGCAGGCCCAATTGCGCGCAGCCCGGCCGATGCCACCGTAGACCACCAGGTTCTTCGGGTCTTCGGCGACCTCGGGGTCGAGGTTGTTTTGCAGCATGCGGTAGGCGGCTTCGGTGAGCCAGCTCTTGCAGCTGAGTTCGGTGCCGCGCGGTGCACGGATTTCGCGGCTGGCGTCAAAGCGGGTGTCTTGTTGGGTCATGGTGGTCTCCTTAGGCAGAAATGTGGCTGGGCAAAATGTTGAGCAGGGCGGCGGGCCAGTCGCTGCGGTGGGCCCACTGGCGCATGGCTTCGATGTCGTTGGCCAGGAAGCGGTCCTGGTCGAGGAAGGCAACGCGCTGGCGGATGTCGGCAAACGCGGCTTCGACCAGGGGCGAGCTTTTTAGGCGCCGTTTTAGTTCGATGCCCTGGGCGGCGCCCATGGCTTCGATGCCGATGACGATGGCGGTGTTGTTCACCATCTCGGCCAGACGGCGCGCGGCGAAGGTGGCCATGGACACATGGTCTTCCTGGTTGGCGGAGGTCGGCAGGCTGTCCACGCTGGCCGGGTGGGCCAGGGATTTGTTCTCCGACGCCACGGCGGCGGCCGTCACCTGGGCCATCATGAAGCCCGAGTTCAGTCCGCCGTCGCGCACCAGAAACGGCGGCAGGCCCGACAGGCCGGTGTCCAGCAGCAGGGCCAGGCGGCGCTCGGCAATCGCGCCGATCTCGGCCACCGCCAGGGCGATGATGTCGGCGGCAAAGGCCACGGGCTCGGCGTGGAAGTTGCCGCCAGAGATCACGTCGCCGTTGTCGAAAACGAGAGGGTTGTCGGATGCGGCATTGGCCTCGGTTTGCAGCACCTTGGCCGCATGGGTGAGGTTGTCCAGGCAGGCGCCCATGACCTGTGGGATGCAGCGTATCGAATACGGGTCTTGGACCCGGCCGCAGTCGGGGTGCGAGGGCACGATCTCGCTGCCGTCCAGCAGAGTGCGCACAGCGGCTGCCACGGCGATCTGGCCGGGCTGGCCGCGGGCGGTGTGGATGCGCGCATCAAACGGCTTGATCGAGCCTTGCACCGCTTCCAGCGACAAGGCGCCCGACACCAGGGCCGCGGCAAATACGTTCTCGGTGCCGAACAGGCCGTGCAGCGCCAGCGCGGTGGACACCTGGGTGCCGTTCAGCAAGGCCAGGCCTTCCTTGGGGCCGAGCACAAAGGGGTCCAGGCCGATGCGGGCCATGGCTTCGCGGCCGGAGATGATTTCGCCTTCTGGCGTGCTGGCCTGGCCTTCGCCGATCAGCACGCAGGCCATATGGGCCAGTGGCGCCAGGTCGCCGGAGGCTCCCACCGAGCCCTTGGCCGGGATGCGCGGCAGCAGGCCGGCATTCGCCAGGGCCAGCAGCGCATCGACCAGCTCGGGCCGCACACCCGAGTGGCCGCGCGCCAGGCTCACGGCCTTGGTCGCCAGCACCAGGCGCACCACCGGCGCGGCCAGCGGCTCGCCGGTGCCTACGCTGTGCGACAGCACCAGGTTGCGCTGCAGGTCGGCCAGGTGGTCGGGTGCGATCTTGGTGCTGGCCAGCTTGCCGAAGCCGGTGTTGATGCCGTAGACCACTTCGTCATTGGCGACGATGCGCTGCACCGTGGCTTGCGAGGCCAGCAGGCCGGCGCGGGTCTCGGGCGCCAGCGCCAGCTGGACGCCGCCGGCGTGGATGGCCCGCAGCAGGGGCAGGTCGACCTGGCCGGGCCGCAGGGTGTGGATGGTGGTTGTCATAGTCTCTCCTGTATATACAAGTAGTTTTAATTTTGAAACAGCGCTGTCGAATGGCTCTAGTTCAGGACGTGACGGCGTTGCCGTCGGTTCGGAATCGGCTGCCCAGCCGGTAGCGCGTGCCGGGGTGCAGGCAGCGCACCAGGGTGATCGGGGTTTCGCGGGTCCAGGTGCGGCGGGTCAGCAGCAGGCAGGGCAGGTGGGCGTCCATCTGCAGCAGGCCGGCCTGGGCGGCGGTCGGCAGCACTGCGTCGACCACATGTTCCATCTGGTCGAACAGCACGGTACGGACCAGAAAGTCGGACGGCTGCTCGCGGTGGAAGTCTTGCTGGATGAAGTCGGGCACCACGCGGGGGTTTACGTAGCGGTCTTCCAGCTGCATGGGCACGCCGTCTTCCAGGTGCACGCAGACGGTGTGGAACACCGACTCGCCGGTGCCCAGGCCCAGGGCCGAGGCAATTTCCAGGCTGGCCGACACACGCTCTACCGTGACCACATTGCACTGGTAGTCGTGGCCGCGCCGGCGTATGTCTTCGGCCAGGCTGACGATCTGCAGCAGATTGGCCTGGGGTTTCTCGTCGGCCACAAAGCTGCCGACGCCGGCGATGCGCTTGATGCGGCCTTGCTCGACCAGCTCGCGCAGCGCGCGGTTCACCGTCATGCGCGACATGCCGAACTGCACCACCAGGTCGTTCTCGGACGGCAGGCGGTCGCCGGCGTTCCAGGTGCCATCCTGGATCTTGCTGGCGATGAAGTCCTTGATCTGCTGGTACAGGGCGACGTTTTGCGGCAGCTGCGCAGCGTCGACACCGCTGGCTTTGTTGCGGGTGGCGGGGCGCACGAGGGAGAGTTTGGAGGACATGGCTTTATTCAGTTCGGTCTTGCGAAAACATTAGTGTGCCGCGGCCATGGACTCGGAACGGATTTCTTCGGTTAAACGGGCTTTGAGCTGCATGAACTCGGGCGAGGTCTTGACCGTGTAGTGCCGCGGGTGCGGCAAATTCACTGCGATATCGGATTTGATGCGGCCCGGCCGGGCGCTGAACACCGCCACCCGGTTGGCCATGAAGATGGCTTCGTCGATGTCGTGGGTAACGAACAGCACGGTCTTGCGCGCAGATTCCCAGATGCCCAGCAGCAACTCCTGCATCAGCACCCGGGTCTGGTTGTCGAGGGCGCCAAACGGTTCGTCGAGGAGCAGGATCTTCGGGTCGTTGGCCAGGGCGCGGGCAATGGCCGTGCGCTGCTGCATGCCGCCCGACAGCTGCTTGGGAAAGTGGTGCTCGAAACCGCGCAGGCCGACCTTGGCCAGGAAGTAGTCGCAGCGCTCTTTTTGTGCGGCCTCGGCCATGCCGCGCTCGCGCAGGCCGAAGCGGATGTTCTGCGCCACCGTCAGCCAGGGGAACAGGGTGTAGCTCTGAAACACCATGCCGCGGTCGGCGCCCGGGCCGTCTACCGGCTGGCCGTCCAGCATCACCCGGCCGGTGCTGGGCCGCTCCAGCCCGGCGACGATGCGCAGCAGCGTTGATTTGCCGCAGCCCGAGGGGCCGAGTATGGTGACGAAGTCGTTGTCGTGGACGTTGAAATCCACCGGCAGCAGGGCCTGGGTGCGCTGGCCCTGGGCGGTTTCAAAAACGCGGGATACACCCTGGATGGAGAGTGCGCTCATCAGATGCTGCTCCAGGCAAACATGCGGCGGTTGATGGCCTTGAAGGCAAAGTCGGACACCAGTCCGATGATGCCGATGACGATGATGCCGAAGATGATCTGCCCGGTGTTCAGCAGCGCCTGGCTGTCAGTGATCATGTGACCGATGCCGCTGGACGAGCCAATCAGCTCGGCCACGATCACATAGGTCCAGGCCCAGCCCAGCACCAGCCGCAGGGATTCGGCGATACCGGGTGCCGCACCCGGCACTAGTACGCGCCGCACTACACCGCTGTCGCTGGCGCCCAGGGTATAGGCGGCTTCCACCAGGTCGCGCCGGGCGCTGCCCACGGTGACGGCGACCATCAGCACCACCTGGAAGAACGAGCCGATGAAGATCACCAGGATCTTCTGCATCTCGCCGATGCCGGCCCACAGGATCAGCAGCGGGATGAAGGCCGAGGCAGGCAGGTAGCGGCAGAACGACACAAAGGGTTCGAAGAAGGCTTCCACACCCTTGTAGGCGCCCATGGCAATCCCCAGCGGCACGGCGATCACGCTGGCCAGCAGAAAGCCGCCGAACACCCGCCACACCGTCATGCCGATGTCGTGCAGGAAGTTGTACTCGGTGAACAGTAGCCAGCCTTCGCGTGCCATGGTGGCCGGGCTGGCCAGGAAAGTGGGCGAGACAAAGCCGCCCAAGGTAAAGCCAGCCCAGACCAGGACGAACAGCACAAAGAAACCCACGCCCAGCAGCCAGCGCGTGCGCGCAGTTACCGGCTCTAGCGGCGCGAAGCGGCGACTGCGCAGGCGCCGCGGCGCTTGCGGGAGGTGGGCGGGAACTTGGATGGCGTCCATGGTGGCGGTGCTGTGGCGCGGCTTACTTGATGAAGCTGTCGTCGAAGGTGGCTGCCAGGTTCTCGGGCGCCTTGCGGATCACGCCGGCTTCGAGCAGGATCTTTTCGGCATCCTTCATGAAGGCGGTGATTTCGCCGGCAAAGAACTTCTGGTTCGCCGCCTTGTCCTGCCAGCGCAGGAAAGCGGACGATTTGGCGAACTGCTCACCGGTCTGCTTGACCGCCGAGCCCATGAGCTCGTTGGACTTGGCCGGGTCGGCCTTGATCATCTCCAGGGCTTCGAAGTAGGCGTTGGTCAAGGCCTTGGCGGCCTTGGCATTGGCCTTCAGCCAGGTGGGCGCGCAGCCCACGGTGTCCATCACCATTGGGTAGTCGAGGGTGGTGGCCATGATCTTGCCCGACGCGGGGTTGTCGCGCACGGTGGACAGATAGGGTTCGTAGGTCATGGCGGCGTCGTTCTGGCCGGCCACGAAGGCCTGGGCGGCGGCTTGCGGCGCCAGAGTGGTGAGCTTCACGTCCTTCAGCGTCATGCCGTTCTTGTTCAGCATCCAGGCCAGGCCGAAGTAGGGTGCGGTGCCGGGTGCGTCCACGCCGATAGTCTTGCCCTTGAGGTCGGCAAAGCTCTTGATGTCGCCGCGCACCACGATGCCGTCGGCGCCGTAGGACTTGTCCATCTGGAAGATCTGCACGATGGGTACGCCGTTGGCGTTCCAGGCTACATGGGTTTCCACGGTGGTGGCCGCGCACTGGATGGCGCCGGCGGCCAGGGCCAGGTGCCGGTCTTTTTGCGGGATGAATTTGATCTCTACGTCAAGCCCGTTTTTTTTGAAGATGCCGGCCTTGTCGGCCAGGGAGAGCGGTGCAAAGCCGGTCCAGCCCGACATACCCAGCACCAGCTTGGTGTCTTGTGCCTGTGCGCTGCCCGCCAGGGCTGCCATGCAGGCGCCCACGGCCCATGCACTGGCGGCCCAGGCTGCGGGGGATTTCTTGACTGACTTTGCCATGGTGGACTCTCCTGTGGGTTCGAGAAAAAGGGTGAACTTGCAGGCTATGCCACGTCCCAAAGACGTTGCAAGCCCCAATTTTCGGCGTTCAGTTGTGAACATGTATATACAGGATTACCCTGCAAGCGCCATTCCGGTACTTCAGAGCACCAAAATGGTGACGTTCTGTGTGAATTTGGGTGCAGAGAACGCTATTATGCTGGGATTGACAAGTTGTCTATACAGGTACACAAGAAAACAGAAATGACCAAGCAAAACCCGGGCCAGCGAATGGAAACCAGATGTAAGACGCAACAGGGGGTAGGGTGGGCAAAAAAGCTGTGCCCATGCCTGTGCGTTCCTGGGCAGACTTGCGCGCAGGCCGCAGTCAGGTGCTGCTTGCTATATTAAAAATAGCTGCTACCGCAGGCTAAATAAGCGCTGGAGCTGATTTCTTGTAAATTCACCCGCAGCCGGCCTGGCTGCGGGGAAGGTGTGGTCAGGCCAGCAGGCTGCGTGCAACCGCTTCGGCGACCTTGATGCCGTCCACTCCGGCGGAAAGGATGCCGCCCGCGTAGCTTGCGCCTTCGCCTGCGGGGTAGAGGCCGCGCACCGTCAGGCTCTGGAAGTCGTCGCCGCGGGTCATCTTCAGCGGCGACGAGGTGCGGGTCTCCACGCCGGTCAGCACTGCATCGGGCAGGTCAAAGCCCTTGATCTTGCGGCCGAAGGCTGGCAGCGCCTCGCGGATGGCCTCGATCGCGTAGCCGGGCAGGGCCTCGGACAGGCTGCCCAGGCGCACGCCGGGCTTGTACGAGGGCTCGACCGCACCCAGCTGGCTGGACGCGCGGTTGGCGATGAAGTCGCCGACCAACTGGCCCGGCGCTTCGTAGCTGCTGCCGCCCAATACATAGGCTTGGGATTCGAGTTTGCGCTGCAGCACGATACCTGCCAATGGGTGTACGGTGTGGCCGGGCGGCAGGGTCGTATCCACAGCGTCGCCGAGTGCGGCGCGCAGGGCGGCCGCATCCTGCGGATAGTCTTCGGGCGTGATGCCGACCACGATGCCGGCATTCGCATTGCGTTCGTTGCGCGAATACTGGCTCATGCCGTTGGTGACCACGCGGCCGGGCTCGCTGGTGGCGGCCACCACGGTGCCGCCGGGGCACATGCAGAAGCTGTAGACGGCGCGGCCATTGGCGGCGTGGTGCACCAGCTTGTAGTCGGCCGCGCCCAGCAGCGGATGGCCGGCGTGCTGGCCCCAGCGTGCGCGGTCGATCAGGCTCTGTGGGTGCTCAATGCGGAAACCGATGGAGAAGGGCTTGGCCTCTACATACACGCCGCGCGCATGCAGCATGGCAAAGGTGTCGCGCGAGCTATGGCCCAGCGCCAGCACCACCTGGTCTGCGCGCAGCGAGTAGCTTTCGCCGGTAGCCTGGTTCAGCACGGTCAGGCCGCGCATGTGTTTGCCATCAGGGCCGTCTTCGATCTGCACGTCGGTGACGCGCTGTTCAAAGCGGATTTCGCCGCCCAGGGCGATGATCTGCTCGCGCAGGTTTTCTACGACTTTCACCAGCTTGAAGGTGCCAATGTGCGGATGCGCGGCGACCAGGATTTCCTCGGGCGCGCCGGCCTTGACGAACTCGTGCATCACCTTGCGACCCAGAAAGCGCGGGTCCTTGATCTGGCTGTACAGCTTGCCGTCCGAGAAGGTGCCGGCCCCGCCTTCGCCGAATTGCACATTGCTCTCGGGCTTGAGCACGTTTTTGCGCCACAGACCCCAGGTGTCCTGTGTGCGCTGGCGCACCGTGGTGCCGCGCTCCAGCACGATGGGCTTGAAACCCATCTGTGCCAGCACCAGCGCCGCGAAGATGCCGCAGGGGCCGAAGCCGACGACCACCGGGCGTACAGCCACGTCGGCGGGCGCCTGGCCGACCGGGTAGTAAGCCATGTCGGGGCTACGGCGCAGGTGCGGGTTGTCCGGGTGGCGCCGCAGCAGGTCGGCTTCCTGCGCCGCATCCACCAGCGCCACATCGACGATGTAGACCTGCATCAGTGTCGCCTTGCGCGCGTCGAAGCTGCGTTTGTGGATGGTGAAGTGCGCAATCTGCTCGGAGGGCAGGCCCAGGGTGTGGGCGACCAAGGCGGGCAGCGCGCCCTCGGCGTGGTCGAGGGGAAGTTTGAGTTCGGAGATGCGGATCATGGGGCAGCCTAGAGGCTTGTAGTTATCAAGCAAGAGCTGTCAATTTTACGGGAGCCGTCCCGTCGCGGTGCGGACCTCAGTGCGGCAGGATGACCGGCACATTGGTCGCCGGCGGTGTGTTGCGGCTGCGCTCGCAACGCACGATGCCGTCGATCATCACCATGCCTACGCCGGGCAGGTCGCCGAGCTGCACGCTGTCGAGCAGATCGCGGCCGGCCGAATGCTGGGCTTTGTCCATGAAGACGAAGTCGGCAGCGCGGCCCACCTCGACCAAGCCGCAGTTCAGGTTCCGGATGCGCGCTGTATTGCCGGTGGCGAAGCAGAACACCAGCTCGGCCGGGATATTGCCCAGGCTGGACAGCAGCGCCACCATGCGCAGCATGCCCAGGGGCTGCACACCCGATCCCGCCGGGCCGTCGGTACCCAGGATCACGCGGTGTGGGCATTTGAGCTGCAGCGCGGCCTGGGCCGCGGCGATGGCGACCTTTTCGTTGCCGTTGTGCACGATCTCGATGGCGCGCGAGGATTTCTCGCACAGCTCGCACACATGGGCTTCGGACAAAGAGGTGTGGCCGCCGTTGATGTGGCCGATCACGTCGGCGTCGGCTTCCAGTACCACGTCCTTGTCGATCAGGCCTGAGCCGGGGATAGATGGCCCGCCGGTGTGGATGGTGCTCTGGATACCGTACTTGCGCGCCCAGGCGACCATTTGCTGGGCCTCGTAACCGGCCTTGACCGAGCCCAGGCCGACTTCGCCCAACAGGCTGACGCCGGCATCGGCCAGGTCCTTGAAGTCCTGCTCGACCATGCCTTTCTCGATGATGGGCGCGCCGGCGATCACCTTTACGCCGCCGGGGCGGAAGTTGTCGAACGCCCGCTGGGCGGTGATGGCCAAGGCCTTCAGCCCGACGATGTCCTTGGGCCGGCCTGGCAGGTGCACTTCGCCAGCTGACACCATGGTGGTCACGCCGCCGTGCATGGTCGAGTCGATCCATCCCAGCTGGTTCTGCCGCGGTGTCCAGTCGCCGAATACCGGATGCACATGGCTGTCGATCAGGCCGGGGGCTACACAGGTCTGGCGGGCGTCGATGGTGGTGCGGGCCTCGCTGGTGTCGCAGTCCTTGGCCTTGCCGACAGCGACGATCAGGCCGTCGTGGACGACGATGGTGTCGGCGTCGAGGATGGGCTGGTCGATGTCGCCCGACAGCAGCAGACCAATATTCTGGATAACGACCTTGCCCGACTTTGCGCCGGCGATTGCTTCTGCCATAGTGTTCCTTCGTGGGGTGTTGGTATTGGGTGGCTACCGGGTGGTTATCGGGTCACGGTGCGCAGCACGGTGTCAAGCACAAAGCCTTCCCAGTGCGCCAAGGCATCCGGGGCTTCGAGGTTGTCGCCCAGAAAGGCGGACAAGGTGTGCCGGTTCGACAGGTAGAAATAGCCGAGCGAAGCGATCAGAAGATACACATCGCGGGTTTGCAAATCGTCGCGGAACAGCTTTTGGGCGACGCCGTTTTGCATGATTTCGCCGAGGATGGCAATCGCCGGCGACGAGTACTCGCGGGCCCGCAGCGACTTGGCAATGTGCTTGCCCTTGTGCAGGTTTTCGGTGTTCAGCAGGGTGATGAATTCCGGGTGCTTGCGGTAGTAGTCGAGCACAAAGCGGATCACTGCGCGCAGCGCCTCCAGCGGCTGGGCCACGTCCAGCGCAAGGCGCGACTCTGCCTCGTTCATGCGGCGGTAAATGCCCTCCAGCACCTCGATGTACAGGCCTTCCTTGCTACCAAAGTAGTAGTAGATCATGCGGTCGTAGGACTTGGCGGCGGTGGAGATTTTCTCCACGCTGCCGCCGTCGTAGCCATGCTTGGCAAAGACCTTGGTGGCGGCGCGCAGGATGCTGTCGCGCGTGGCCTGGGCGTTCTGTTCGCGCACGCCGGGCTTGGCGACTTTGCCGGTTTTGCTGGCCGGTGCTTTCTTGCTGGCCACCGGTTGGCGGCCGGATTTGGCGGTGCTGGACATGGTGTAGTGCTTACTGTTCGGCGAATGCGCGTTCTATCACGAAGTCGCCGGGGCGCGAGGTGTTGCCTTCCTTGAAACCGCTTTCTTCGAGGCTGACTTTCAGGTCGCGCAGCATGGCCGGGCTGCCGCAGATCATTGCGCGGTCGGTGGCGGGGTCTAGGTCGGGCAGGCCCAGGTCTTTGGCCAGCTTGCCGCTCTCGATCAGGTCGGTGATGCGGCCCATGGTGTGGAAGGCTTCGCGCGTCACCGTGGGGTAGTAACGCAACTGCTTTTGCACCAGCTCGCCCAGAAACTCGTGCTGGGGCAGGTGCTGGGTCAATAGATCGTGGTATGCCAGCTCTTCTACCTGGCGCACACCGTGCACCAGAATGAGTTCCTCGTATTTTTCGTAGGTCGCGGGGTCGTGGATCACGCTCATGAATGGTGCAAGACCGGTGCCGGTGGAGAACATGTACAGGCGTTTTCCGGGCAACAGATAGTCGATCAGCAGGGTGCCGGTGGGCTTGCGCCCGACGATGATGCTGTCGCCTACCTGGATGTGCTGCAGGCGCGAGGTCAACGGGCCATCGGGCACTTTGATGCTCAGAAATTCCAGGTGCTCTTCATAGTTGGCGCTGACGATGCTGTAGGCGCGCAGCAGCGGCTTGCCGGTCTCGGTCTTCAGGCCGATCATGGTGAAGTGGCCGTTGGAAAACCGCAGCGACGGATCGCGGGTGGTGGTGAAGGTGAACAGCTTGTCTGTCCAGTGGTGCACGCTCAGCACGCGCTCTTCGTTGAATGCACTCATATGGTGTTTGGTGGAAAGTGGATAAAAACAGTGGATGAAATCTGCGGGTTTGCTAGCGTCTTTTCTGTTGCGGTGTGCATATGCTTATGCTAAATTGCCAGCACATAAAAATGTAGTGCTTGCAACATTCAAGTTCAGTGAATGCTACATAAATAGAGATTGCGGGACAAGTACTTTTCTTAACCTCTGCTTGGTTGGTGCCCCACGATGACAGAACACACGAAGACTGACGGCCTGCCTGCGCTAGACAGCGGCGAGCCCCCTTCGCCGGAGCGGGCGGTGCCGCGCAATGAGCGCATGGCGACCGACAAAATTGCCTGCAATGCCTGCCCTGTGTTGTGCCAGATATCCGAAGGGCGCGCCGGGGCGTGCGACCGTTATGCCAACCAGGGCGGTACCTTGGTTCGGGTCGACCCGGTCGTACTGCTGCGCCGCGCGGTATCGGATGGAGCCGTGCCGCTGGTTGCGTTCTCTGCTGCTGACGTGGCTCCCGACTGGAACGGCGATCTACTGCGGGCCGATGAGGTGTTTGTCACCGGCGTGGGTTCGTCCACCACCTACCCCGACTACAAGCCTGCGCCTTTCATCGTTGCCTCCCAGGCGCAGGGGGTGGACATGGTGACCGTGGTCACCGAGGGCATCTTTAGCTACTGCAGTTTCAAGATCAAGATCGACACCGACCGCTACCTGGGCCCCGAGCAAGCCAATGTGCGCTGCAAGGGTGAAGTCGTTGGCCATGTCACTACGGCGGAATACGGCTCGCAGATGCTGTCGCTGGGTGGTGTTCACCATTTGACCGGTGGCAGCAAGAAAGAGGGCCGCGTCACTGTGCAGATGATGGAGGCGCTAGGCAACAAGCAGGCAGTGGAGCTGACCATCGATGGTGGCTCACAGATCGTGGTGCAGGCCGGGCGCGCACCCATCGTCAATGGCGTGGAAGAGCAGCGCATGCGGGTGGGTTGCGGCTCAGCGGCGGTCGGTATATTCGCCAAGCAGTTGTTTGGCGAGGCCGATGAAGTGGTGGTGGTTGACGACCACATCACCGGCGTGCTGACCGAACACCAGGCAGGTCGCTGCCTGGATATGCCGCGCTCGGGCATCCAGATGCGCGGCCGCAAATCCACGCCCGGGCGTTACTTCCAGGTGGCGAATCCGGGTACCGGCTGGGGTGGTACCGATATTGCCGACCCGTTGTCCATCATCGAAGGCTGGGATCCCGAAGTGGCCCGGCCCGGCATGCGCCTGTTGATGACATCCACAACCGGCGAACACGCGGCCTGGTATGTGCTGGACGAGGCCTTGCGGCCCGTGGAACAGCCCATGCCGGCGAGCGTGCAGCGCATCATCGAGCGCATAGGCGAAAACTGCGAACCATCGCTGTGCACCGTGCTCTTCCTCGGCGGTGCGGGCGGCAGCCTGCGCGCCGGTGTGACCGAGAACCCGGTGATGCTGACCCGCGCGATCAAGCAGGCGCTGGTCAATGTCACCTGCGGTGGTGCCCCAGCCTATGTGTGGCCGGGAGGTGGCATTACGGTGATGGTCGATGTGATGCGCATGCCCGACAAGAGCTTCGGCACCGTGCCCACGCCGGCCATCGTCGCGCCCATCGAATTCAGCTTGCGGTTGGATGACTACCGCGCGCTGGGTGGCCATATGGACCATGTGCGCAGCCTGGAGCAGGCCTTGCGCACCGGGGCATGGCATAGCGACGGTGCCCCCACGGCGCGGCTTTGGGTGCAGAACCCTACCGCCAATGCCTGGCCCCTGGGCCAAGCGCCGCTGCTAGGCTGAAGCAGCCCACACCATGTCCGCCCAACGTGCTCCCTTGTCCGAAGGCCGCTGGCATTTCCAGCATGGCCCCATCGACATCGTGATCGGCGCCAACGGCGAGCCCTCGGCTGTCGCCCAGGCCCACCAGACGGCATGGCAGCGCTTCCAAACCGTGCTACAGGAGCTGGTGGCAGAGTTGCCCGTTCTGCGCAAGGCCTTGCCCATGGAAGGAGCATTGCCCAGCACCCATGAGCGGCTGTCAGGTGTCGTGGCGCAGCGCATGTGGACGGCCTGCGCGCCGTTCCGTGCAGATTTCATTACGCCCATGGCCGCCGTTGCCGGCGCCGTGGCGCAAGAGTTGATTGCCTGCTACCAGCGCCCGGGCGTTGACCGGGCCTGGGTCAACAACGGCGGCGATATTGCATTCCATCTTGCGCCGGGCCATAGTCTGCGGGTGGGGTTGTTTGCCGATCTGGATGCCATGGGCGCGGCGCTGGCGAATCCCGCGGGTCTGCGTACCGATGCGCAGGCTTGCCTGGAATACGGCTTGCCGGTGCGCGGCATCGCCACTAGCGGCTGGCGTGGACGCAGCTTTTCGCTGGGGATTGCCGATAGCGTGACCGTGCTGGCGGTCACCGCGGCTCAGGCCGATGCAGCCGCCACGGTGGTGGCGAATGCGGTGAATGTGCAGCATTCTGGAATCCTACGACAGCCGGCCTGTCTGCTGCGTGACGACAGCGATTTGGGCAGCCTGCCGGTGACCGTCGAGGTGCCGCAGCTGCCCCCCGACTTGGTGCGCAGGGCACTTGCTGCGGGACTGGTCCAGGCCCAAGCTTTACAGCGGGCCGGCTTGCTGTGGTCCGCGACCCTGGTGTGCCAGGGGCAATGGCAGCAGACGCAGGTACTTCCTGCTCTGGAAGCCGAGGATGCCGCGCAAGTTGGTTCAGTATTTGCTTAATGAAATTTACAAGACAATTTAACCCATGATCACCATCCGACGCATCTTTACCCATGTGGAAGAAATCCGCCACGAGTTCGGCCCTGAGGCTGAAGTCCCGCTGGTACGCGGCGCGATAGGCGCTGTGCTGACCAACCCGTTTGCCGGTCGATTCGAACCTAACATCCTGCCAATGATGGACGCCCTGCAAGACGTAGGCATAGACATGGCACACCGCCTGTTGTCCGCCATGCAACTGCCGGTGGAGCGCATCGCCAGCTACGGCAAGGGGGCTGTCATCGGCGCGGCCGGCGAGCTGGAGCACGGCGCGCTCTGGCATGTGCCCGGTGGCTATGCGATGCGTGAATTGCTGGGCTGGAAGGGCGACCGCAACGCCTACGCCAAAGGCCAGGCCGAAGAAAAAACCGGCCAACCAGGCAATGCCCTGGCCATCGTGCCATCCACCAAGAAGGTCGGTGCGCCCGGCACTGCGCTGGACGTGCCGCTGACCCATATCAACGCCGCCTATGTGCGCAGCCATTTCGATGCCATCGAGGTGCGCGTACCCGGTGCACCCGCATCTGACGAGATCGTATTTATTCTCGCCATGGCTTCTGGCGCGCGCGTCCATGCCCGCGTCGGCGGCCTCGAACCCCAGGGCATCGCCCGCTGGGACGGCCTGCGCTGATAGGCGCCTTGTCTACACCTAATCCAGGAAACCCACCATGTCCGCCAAGATCCGCAAAATCATCGTCCAGATCGATGAGGTCCATATCGAAGTGGGCCAAGCTGTTACACCACCCACACGCCGTGCACTGGCCATGGCGGTCATTGCCAACCCCTACGCGGGTCGCTACTCCGAAAACTTAGACGAGCTGATCGCCATTGGCGAAGAACTCGGCGGCCTGTTAGGCGAGAAGTGTGTGCAGGCCCTGGGCATTGCGCCGGGTGAAGCCCAAAGCTATGGCAAGGCCGCCATCGTGGGCGAGGGCGGTGAGCTAGAGCACGCCGCTGCCATCTTGCACCCCAAGCTGGGCGCACCGCTGCGCAAGGCGGTGGAGAAGGGTGCAGCCTTGGTGCCATCGGCCAAGAAAATCGGCGGTCTGGGCGCAGCGATTGACGTGCCGCTGGGCCACAAGGACGCGGCATTTGTACGCAGCCATTTCGACGCCATGGAGGCTCGGGTCTCGGATGCGCCCCGGGCACATGAGATCGTGGTGGCCGTGGTCGTCACCGATAGCGGCCGCCCCTTGCCACGTATCGGCGGTTTGCAGGTTTCCGAGATCGTCGGCCAGGACGGCCTGCGCTAAACGTTTGTCCCTTTTTGAACCCAGGAGTTTTGCCATGAAGTTATTGCGTCCTCTGCTCTACACCGCCAGCTGTGCTGCCACGCTGGCCATGCTCTCCACCGCCTACGCCCAGGGCGTCATCAAGATCGGCGAGATCAACAGCTACAAGGCCCAGCCGGCCTTTTTGGAGCCCTACAAGAAGGGCATGGAGTTGGCCGTTGAGGAAATCAATGCCGGCGGTGGCGTCAATGGCAAGAAGATTGAGCTGATCACCCGCGACGACAATGCCAATCCCGGCGACGCCGTGCGCGTGGCCGAAGAACTGATTTCGCGCGAAAAGGTCGACGTGCTCACCGGCACCTTCTTGTCCAACACCGGGTTGGCGATGACCGACTTCGCTAAGCAGAAGAAGTTCTTCTTCTTGGCCGGCGAGCCGCTGACCGACAAGATCATCTGGGGCGGCGGTAACAAGTACACCTACCGACTGCGCCCCGGTACCTATATGCAGGCAGCCATGCTGGTGCCCGAGGCGGTCAAGCTCAAGAAGAAGCGCTGGGCCGTGGTCTACCCCAACTACGAGTACGGCCAGTCGGCGGTCGCCGCGTTCAAGCAACTGCTGAAGGCTGCGCAGCCCGATGTGGAGTTCGTCGCTGAGCAGGCGACACCACTGGGTAAGGTCGATGCCGGCAGCGTAGCCCAGGCCCTGGCCGACGCCAAGCCGGATGCGATCTTCAATGTGCTGTTCGGCGCCGATCTGTCCAAGTTTGTGCGTGAAGGCAATACCCGCGGCCTGTTCAAGGACCGCGAAGTGGTCAGCGTGCTGACCGGCGAGCCCGAGTACCTGGACCCGCTGAAAGACGAGTCGCCCAATGGCTGGATCGTTACCGGCTACCCCTGGTACGGTATCCAGACCCCTGAGCACAAGGCCTTCTTCCTGGCCTACCACGGCAAGTACAAGGACTATCCGCGCCTGGGTTCGGTGGTCGGCTACACCGCCATCAAATCCCTGGCCGCCGGCATGAAGAAAGCCAAGAGCAGCGAGTCTGAAAAGCTGGCCGTGGCCTTCCAGGGCCTGCAGGTCGACAGCCCCTTCGGCAAGATCACCTACCGCGCTCAGGACCACCAGTCCACCATGGGCGCGTTCGTGGGCAAGACCAAGAACGATGGCGGCAAGGGCGTGATGGTGGACTACACCTATCTTGATGGTGCCAAGTACCTGCCCAGCGATGCCGAAGTGGCCAAGTTGCGCGCTCCCGACTAAACCCTTCGACACAGAAGACAGCGCCCGCAGTACTTGAGGATACGGAATGAATTTTTCAGGCTTTGTGGTCCAGCTGCTGAACGGGCTGGCCGGGGCGTCGTCGCTATTTCTGGTGGCAGCGGGTTTGTCGCTGATTTTTGGCGTGACGCGCATCGTGAACTTCGCCCATGGTTCGTTCTTCATGGTCGGCACCTACGTGGCGTATTCGCTGGTGGAGCACTTGGGCACACGCCTGGGTTTCTGGCCGGCCGTGCTGCTGGCGGCGGTGGTTGTGGGTGTGCTGGGTGCGCTGCTGGAGATGTTGCTGCTGAGGCGCATCTACAAAGCACCCGAGCTGTTCCAGTTGCTGGCCACCTTTGCACTGGTGCTGGTGATCAAGGACTCCGTGCTGTGGCTGTGGGGGCCGGACGAGTTGCTGGGCCCACGCGCTCCCGGTTTGTCCGGTGCGGTGGAGATTCTGGGGCGGCAGTTCCCGTCGTATGACGTTTTTTTAATCTTTGTGGGCCCCATCGTGCTGGGACTGTTGTGGCTGTTGCTGACCCGCACCCGCTGGGGCACGCTGGTGCGCGCCGCCACGCAAGACCGTGAAATGGTCAGCGCGTTGGGCGTGAACCAGGCCTGGTTGTTTACCGCCGTGTTCGCCCTGGGTGCAACGCTGGCCGGCCTGGGCGGTGCGCTGCAGCTGCCGCGCGAGCCCGCCACACTGGAGATGGACCTCAACACCATAGGCGCGGCCTTCGTGGTCGTGGTGGTCGGCGGCATGGGCTCGATTCCCGGTGCCTACGTGGCGGCGCTGCTGATCTCTGAAATCAAGGCCGTTTGCATCTGGCTGGGCGTGGTCGAGATCCTGGGCTACAGCCTGTCGTTTTCCAAGCTGACCCTGGTGGTTGAATTTTTGGTTATGGCCGTGGTGCTGGTGGCGCGGCCCTGGGGCTTGATGGGGCGCCCCCAACCTGCCAACCGCTACGTGGGCATGCAGGAAGAGCCTCTGCGCCGCGCCAGCAAGACTTATTGCATGGCAGCAGCGGTACTGGGCCTGGTGCTGCTGGCCTTGCCCGTGCTCACCGCGGGATCGCCCTATACGACTGTACTGATGATCGACTTGCTGGTGGCCGCACTATTCGCCGCCAGTCTGCACTTCATCATGGGGCCTGCGGGTATGCATTCTTTCGGCCATGCTGCCTACTTCGGCTTGGGCGCATACGGAGCCGCCTTGCTGGTGCGCAGCACCGGCATGCCGATGGAGCTGGCCCTGTTCGGCGCTCCTCTGGTGGCCGCACTGGGTGCGCTGGTCTACGGCTGGTTTGCGGTGCGCCTGTCGGGTGTGTATCTGGCCATGCTGACACTGGCTTTTGCCCAGATCACCTGGGCCATCACCTACCAGTGGGATGCCTTTACCGGCGGCAGCAACGGCCTCACCGGTGTCTGGCCGGCAGAGTGGCTGTCCGACAAGCAAAACTACTACTACCTCACGCTGGCGCTGGTGGCGGGGGGCGTGCTGTGGCTACGCCGTGTGCTGTTCTCCCCGTTTGGATATGCCTTGCGGGCGGGACGCGACTCTAGCCTGCGCGCTGATGCAATAGGCATCGATGTCAAGCGCATGCAGTGGACGGCCTTTGTGCTGGCCGGCGCGGCGGCAGGTTTGGCGGGTGCTTTGTACGCGTTTTCAAAGGGCAGTATTTCACCCGAAACCCTCAGCGTGGGGCGCTCGGTTGATGGTTTGGTGATGGTGCTGCTTGGCGGTATCCAGACCCTGGCCGGGCCGGTGGTGGGAGCCGTCACTTTCACCTGGCTGCACGACACCGTGGCGCGCAACACCGACTACTGGCGTGCCATGTTGGGCGGCATCATCCTGCTGCTGGTGCTGCTGTTTCCCCAGGGCATTGCTGGCTATGCCCAGCAGCTGTTTGCGCGCATGCGCAGTGCGCGGGAGGCCAAGCTATGAGCAATATTCCTTTGCTGAAAGTCGCCGGCCTGGGCAAGTCCTTTGGCGGCAACAAGGCGGTCGATGGCATTGCCTTCGAGCTGGCTGCCGGCGAGCTGCTGGCGCTCATAGGCCCCAACGGCGCGGGCAAGTCCACCACCTTCAATATGGTCAACGGCCAGCTGAAGGCCGACCGAGGCTCCATCCAGCTCAATGGGCAGGAGCTGGTCGGGCGCAAGCCGCGCGACATTTGGCACATGGGCGTGGGCCGTACCTTCCAGATCGCCGAAACCTTTGCCTCGCTCACGGTAGTCGAGAACGTGCAGATGGCGCTGCTGTCGCAAGACGCCAAGCTGTTTTCCATGTGGCGCCGTGCCGCCGACTACAAGCGTGACGAAGCCTTGGTCTTGCTGGATCAGGTGGGCATGCGCGCCCAGGCCGAGCGCCCCTGCAATGTGCTGGCCTATGGCGACGTGAAACGGGTTGAGTTGGCCATCGCCATGGCCAACAGCCCGAAGCTGCTGCTGATGGACGAGCCCACCGCCGGGATGGCGCCCAAGGAGCGTAACGACCTGATGGCCCTGACCAAGCAGTTGGTGGTGGACCGTGGCATGGCCGTGCTGTTCACCGAGCACAGCATGGATGTGGTGTTCGCCTACGCCGACCGCATGATTGTGCTGGCGCGCGGCCGGCTGATCGCCGAAGGCAAGCCGCTGGAAATACGCGACCATCCCAAGGTGCAAGAGGTGTACTTCGGTACTGGCAAGACATTCGAGAAACCCGCCGCGGCGGTGGAAGAGGTAGCCTGATGGCAGCGCAAACACAACCCTTGCTGAACACCCAAGGCCTATGCGCCTGGTACGGCGCGGCCCAGGTGCTGTACGGCGTCGATCTGAACGTGCAGCGCGGAGAGGTCGTGGCCCTGATGGGGCGCAACGGCGCGGGCAAATCGACCACCCTCAAAGCCGTGATGGGCATGCTGGCCAAGCGCCAGGGCCAGGTGCAGTTCATGGGGCAGGACATTTCCACCAGCGAGCCACACCACGCGGCGCGTCTGGGCCTGGGTTATGTGCCTGAAGACAGGCGCATCTTCACCGACCTGTCTGTGCTGGAGAACCTGTCCGTCGGCCAGCAAGCGCCGCGCCACTGGGCTGACGGCTCAGAGGCTCCCCTGTGGACGCCCGAGCGCCTGTTCCAGCTATTCCCCAATCTGGGCGAAATGCCGCACCGTCCCGGCGGCCAGATGAGCGGCGGCGAGCAGCAGATGCTGACAGTAGCACGCACGTTGATGGGCAACCCTTATCTGGTGCTGCTGGACGAACCTTCCGAAGGCGTGGCCCCGGTCATCGTCGAGCAGATGGCCCACATGATCCTGGCCCTCAAGGCCCAGGGGGTGAGCATCCTGCTGTCCGAGCAGAACATGCACTTCGCCGAACTGGTGTCCGACCGCGCCTACGTGCTGGAAAAAGGCCAGATCCGTTACCAGGGTTTGATGAGCGATCTCGCCGCCAACGACGAAGTGCGCCGCGCCTATCTCAGCGTTTGATTTTTCTAACCTCAGGAGCCTTCACCATGCATAGCAGCCAGCGTAGAACACTTTTGAAGTCCACTGCAGCCCTTGGCGTGCTGGGTGGCCTCGGCCTTTCGGCATTCGCCGCCGGCAAGATTAAGCCGGGCAGTGCCGCGCTGATCGTGGTCGATGTGCAAAACTGTTTTCTCGAAGGCGGCACGCTGGCCGTCAAGGGCGGTACCGAGGTGGTCCCGGTCATCAACCAGTTGGCGCCTGCGTTTGAAAATATCGTCGTCACGCAAGACTGGCACACGGCCGGCCATGCGTCTTTCGCCAGTACCTACGCGGGCAAGAAGCCGTTCGAGGCCACCAAGCTCAGCTACGGTACCCAGGTGCTCTGGCCCGACCACTGCGTGCAGGGTACCGACGACGCAAACGTCAGCAAAGACCTGAAACTGCCCACCGCCCAGCTCATCATCCGCAAGGGCTTCCACAAGGAGATGGACAGCTACTCGGCTTTCGAGGAAGCCGACCACAAGACCGCCACCGGCCTGGCAGGCTACCTCAAGGCACGCGGGATCAAGACCGTGTTTGTCACGGGCCTGGCCACCGACTTCTGCGTGGCCTGGACGGCCATGGATGCACGCAAGCTGGGGTTCGAAGTC
The DNA here is from genome assembly GCA_963513025.1 of uncultured Albidiferax sp. GTDB lineage: Bacteria > Pseudomonadota > Gammaproteobacteria > Burkholderiales > Burkholderiaceae_C > Rhodoferax_B. The sequence goes on along the minus strand of CAUPON010000042.1, from coordinate 5,952 downwards.
TATGTGGTCGAAGACGCGACGCGGGGCATCGACCTGAATGGCTCGCTGGCTGCCGCCTGGAAATCCATGGCCGCCAAGGGCGTGAAGCGCATCCAGTCCAGCGATATCGCCACCTGAATCCGTGCCCACGCTGCACGTCAACGGCCATCCCCACGCGCTGCCCACCGGCGGTGCCACCCTGCTGCATCTGCTGCGCAACGACCTGGGCCTGAACAGCCCCAAGTACGGTTGCGGCCTGGGTGAGTGCGGGGCCTGCACGGTGCTGGTCGATGGCGTGGCGGCACGCGCCTGCGTGGTCCCCGCGCAGGGTGTGGCCGGGCGTGACATCACCACACTGGAAGGTTTGCGCTCGGCCCAGGCCTTGCACCCTGTGCAGCAGGCCTTTCTGGACACCCAGGCCGCCCAGTGCGGCTACTGCCTGAACGGCATGGTGATGATGGCCGTGTCGCTGCTGCAGCAGAACCCGCAGCCCAGCGAGGCCGAGATCCGCGCCCAGTTGTCGCACAACCTGTGCCGCTGCGGCACGCATGTGGAGATACTGCGGGCCGTACAGCGCGCCATAGTTTTGCTGGCGGAATCTGCATGAGCTTGCGAGCCGCCCAGGCGCTGACCCGCGCCGACTTCCATGCCGCCAGCGGCGTGCTGCTGGTGGTGCGCAACCCGCCGGCCCCGCCAGCTCCGGTGCCCGGTCAGCCTGCAGCCGTACCGGCCAACCCGGTCGAGGGTGTCGAGATATTGCTGGCCCTGTGGGACGACGGCAGCGTCACCGCCTTGAACGGCCATGTGGACCTGGGCACGGGCCTACGTACCGCGCTCAGCCAGATCGTGGCCGAAGAGCTGGACCTGCCCATGGAGCGCATCCACATGGTGCTGGGCGACACCGCCCGCGCGCCCAACCAGGGCGCCACGATTGCCAGCGCATCGTTGCAGATCCATGCCGAGCCTTTGCGCCGTGCCGCTGCCCAGGCCAAGGCTTGGCTGGTACACAGTGGCTCACCCAGCTTTGCGCAAGCGCTGACCGGTCAGCATGTGCAGCTGCTGCTGGACTTGCAGACCCCCGTCAAAGACCCCAAGGACTACCGCACCGTTGGCCAATCTGTTCCGCGTGTTGACATGCGCGACAAGCTCACCGGCGAGTTGGTGTTTGTGCACGATATGCGCGTGCCCGGCATGCTGCACGGCCGCGTAGTGCGCCCACCGTATGCGGGCGCCGACCATGGCGACTTCATCGGCAACACGCTGCAGTCGGTGGACGAAGCCAGCATCGCCCACATCCCCAGCATCCGCGCCGTGGTGGTGCTGCGTGATTTCGTCGGCATCGTCGCCGAGCGCGAAGAACAGGCCGAGCAGGCCCTGCGCGAGCTGCGCGTGCTGTGGAAGCCCTGGCCCGGCATGCCGGACATGCAGGACGTGCCGCAGGCCATCCGCAACAACCCGCGCACCACCCGCACGCTTGTGGACGAGGGCGATGTGGACGCGGCATTGTCGGCAGCTGCCGAGTCCATGCCTCGCACCTATGTGTGGCCGTACCAGATGCATGCGTCCATCGGCCCGTCGTGTGCGGTGGCCGACTGGCAAGCCGAGCAGCTCACCGTGTGGGCTGGTACGCAGAATCCGCACGTCTTGCGCTTTGATTTATCCCGCCTGATGGGCCTGCCCGACGTGGCGATCAACGTCATTCGCATGGAGGCCGCGGGCTGCTATGGCCGCAACGGTGCCGACGATGTGGCGGCCGATGCGGCACTGCTGTCGCGGGCGGTCGGCGCCCCGGTGCGGGTGCAGCTCACGCGCGAGCAAGAGCACCTGTGGGAGCCGAAGGGCGCGGCCCAGTTGATGGAAGTGCAGGGCGGCTTGAATGCCGACGGCTCGCCGGCTGCCTACGACTTTCAGACCTCTTATCCGTCCAACGGCGCCCCCACCCTGGCCCTGCTGCTGACGCGCAGCATCGAGCCGGTAGCCCAGGCTTTCGAGATGGGCGACCGCACCGCGCGCCCGCCCTATAGCTATGACCACCTGCGCGTCAGCGTGCACGACATGCCGCCCATCGTGCGTGCCTCCTGGCTGCGCGGCGTGTCGGCCCTGCCGAACTCGTTTGCCCACGAGTCCTACATCGATGAACTGGCCACGGCCGCCGGCGTGGACCCGGTGGACTACCGCCTCCGTTATCTGCACGACCCGCGCGCCGCCGAGCTGGTGCGCGCCACCGCCGACAAGGCCGGCTGGAAGCCGCATACCCAGCCGCAGCAACACGCTGTGAATGGCGATTGGGTCACCGGCCAGGGCTTCGCCTACGCGCGCTACAACCACAGCAAATGGCCGGGCTACGGCTCGGCCTGGGCTGCCTGGGTGGCCGATGTGGATGTGAACCGCGCCACCGGTGAAGTGCATGTGCGGCGCGTGGTGGTCGGGCACGACGCCGGGCTGCTGGTCAACCCCGCCGGCGTCGAGCAGCAGATCCACGGCAATGTGCTGCAAACCACCAGCCGCGCGCTGAAGGAAAAAGTGCAGTTCACTCCCGGTACGAACACGGTGGCCAGCCAGGAATGGGGCAGCTACCCCATCCTGAACTTCCGCGAAGTGCCGGTGATCGAGGTCATGCACATGCCGCGCCCCGGCGAGCCGGCACTGGGTGCGGGCGAATCCTCATCCGTGCCCGGTACGGCGGCGATTGCCAATGCGATCTTCGACGCCACCGGCGTTCGCTTCCGCGAGCCGCCGTTCACCCCCGAAGTCGTGCGTTCTGCATTAAATATGCCTCTGACGCATGACGCTCCTGCGCAAGCAGCTATTAATTCAGGAGCGAATGCTGCGCAGTTGGCGCGTCTGCCCTGGCCCGCCAGCCGCACACTGTGGGCCACCGCCGGTGCGCTGCTGGCCGGTGTGCTTGGCCTGGGGGCTGCGCTGTTCGGTGGCCGTGCCTCCATCGCGCCCAGCGTACAGGCTGGCCTATCCGCCTACACCGCAGCCACCATAGAGCGCGGCCGCCAGCTGGCCGCCGTCGGCAACTGCGTGGGCTGCCACACCACGCCTGGCGGCGTGCCGAACGCGGGCGGTTTGGCGATGCACACGCCGTTCGGCACGGTCTACACCACCAACCTCACGCCCGACCCGGAGACCGGTATCGGGCGTTGGTCGTACCCCGCCTTCCAGCGCGCCATGCGTGAAGGCATCAGCCGCGACGGCCACCAGCTGTACCCGGCCTTTCCGTTCACTTCTTTCGCCAAAACCAGCGACGAAGACCTGACCGCGCTCTACGCCTACCTGATGGCCCAGCCGGCGGTCCAGGCCGCCACGCCGCCCGCGCAGATGCGCTTCCCGTTCAACCTGCGCCCGCTGATGGCCGGCTGGAACGCGCTGTTCCATGACGCCACGCCGTACCAGCCGCAGCCCCAGCAGAGCGCCGAATGGAACCGTGGCGCCTACCTGGTCAACGGCCTGGGCCACTGCGGCGCCTGCCACACGCCGCGCAACGCGCTCGGTGCCGAAAAAGGCGGCAGCCGCTTCCTGGCCGGCGCTATGGTCGACGGCTGGGAAGCCCCGGCCCTGACGGCCTTGTCCAAAGCCCCCGTGCCCTGGAGTGCCGACGCGCTCTACCGCTACCTGCGCCACGGCCACGCCCCCGAGCACGGCGCCGCCACCGGCCCCATGGCCCCGGTGGTGCGCGAGCTGGCGGCCCTGCCCGACGCCGACATCCGCGCCATGGCGAGTTACCTGGTCAGCTTCCAGGCGGACACCGCGCCTAGAACGAATTCCCAGGCCGTCGTCCTGCAGGCCGCCCTGGCAGCCCCGTTGCCTGGTGTGGCCCAGCGCCTGTTTGCGGGCGCCTGCGCCGCCTGCCACCATGATGGCGACGGCCCGCGCCTGCTGGGCGTCAATGTGCCGCTGGCGCTGAACAGCAATCTGCACAGCGACCGGCCCGACAACCTGCTGCAAACCATCCTCAATGGCGTGCAAGAGCCGGCAGGCCGCGAGGTCGGCTTCATGCCCGCTTTCCGCCACAGCCTGTCGGACGCGCAGGTGGCCGAGTTGGCCGGTTATATGCGGCAGCGTTTTGCGCCAGGCAAGCCGGCGTGGGGGGATTTGCCGGCGGCGGTGGCGCGGGTTCGCGGGCCATAGGCGGTTCTGCCCAACGGCTCTAAAACCGCCGGTTTACAGTACATCTGCGTGATTCCCGCAAAAAGCGGGCAACATACGTGGCCTGGTCATATTTCGCCTTTGAAATGACGCCGTTTTTCCAGCCCTACACTTGCACCTGATAGGTACCCACCCATGGAATTCATCCGCTCCAGCCCGTTCGCGCCCTGGCTGCTGCTGTGCCTGGCGGTGGGCGGGGCGGCGCTGGTGGCCTATCTGTTCTGGCGCTGGCGGCGGACGGCGGCCTTGCTGGCCCAGGTGTCGGGCGAGCTGGCGCAGGCCTATGCGCGCGATGGCTTGACCGGCTTGCTGACCCCGCGCCAGTTTGAGCGCGAGCTGGACGATGCCGTGCTTCGCGGCGATTTTGACGGCCATGCGGTGTGCGTGTTGTATGTCGATGTAGACCATTTCCGAGCGACCAACGAGGCCTATGGCAAGAAGGCCGGCGACCAGGTGCTGCAGGAGTTGGCCACCCGCATCAAGACCCAGCTGGGGCCGGACACCGCTGCGGCGCGCATGGTGGGTAACGAGTTTGCGCTCATCGTGCGAGGCGGGCTGGATGCGGGCCGGCAGGCCGCGGCTACGGTGGCGGCGGCGTTTGTGGCGCCGATTGTGGTGCAGTCCAAGGCCAAGTCGCAAGCGCTGACCCTCACCTGCTCGGTTGGCCTGGCGGTGTATCCGCTGCAGGCCGAGCGGCGCAATCTGGTGGAGCGGGCGGCCATGGCCATGCGCTCGGTCAAGCTGGCCGGCGGCGACGGCTTTGCCGAATACGATCCCCAACTGGCCCAGGCCCGGCGCGACAGCGCTTCGCTGATGCACGACCTGCGCGGTGCGCTGGAGCGGCAGGAGTTCCAGCTCTACTACCAGCCGAAGATTGACGCGCGCAGCCTGCAGGTCACGTCGGCCGAGGCCTTGATCCGCTGGCGCCACCCCAAGCGCGGCCTGGTCGGGCCGGACAAGTTCATTCCGCTGGCCGAGCGCTACGGCATGATGCAGTCGATCGGGCGCTGGGTGATCGAACAGGCCTGCCAGCAGGCCATGGTCTGGCGCCAGGAAGGCCTGAGCATGCGTATCGCCGTCAACATCTCGGGCCAGCAGATGCGGCGCGAGGATTTTGCCGAGCACCTGGAGACCGTGCTGGTGCAGACTGGCACGCCGGCCTCCCGTTTCACCTGCGAGATCACCGAATCGGTGGCGCTGGAAAACACCGCCGCCACCATGCAGACTTTTGAGAAGCTGCGGACCATGGGCGTGCACGTGTCGATTGACGACTTCGGCACCGGCCACTCCAGCCTGGCCAGCTTGCGCAAGTTGCCGGCCGCCGAGTTGAAGATCGACCGGGCTTTCATCATCGACCTGGAAACCAGCGAGCACGCCCAGTTCATCGCCAATACCGTCGTCCGCATGGCGCATGCGCTGGAGATGCGGGTGGTGGCCGAAGGGGTGGAGACCCGCACGCAGCGCGATTTGCTGGTGCAGATGGGTTGCGATGAGCTGCAGGGCTATCTGTTTGCCAAGCCGATGCGGGCCCGGGAGCTGGGTGTGTGGGCGGCCCGCGACCAGAACAACGCCGAGTCCTTGTTCCGGCCGTCGCTGTACTTCGAATCCTAGTCCGTCATATTGCTGCGTTTTTGATAGCTGCTTGCCCAGGTTTCAACTGCGCCAGAGCCTGATTTTCCTCGCGGATTCAAGTACAAAGTGCAACGGAATGCAGTGTAAGAGGCCGAACCGGTAGGTTGTAAAACACCTCATGGGGAGTTCGGTAGCCCAAGCACTTACGAGGCCTGTGATTGAGCAAATGCACCGCGTCGTTGACCT
>CAUPON010000041.1:0-42058 GCA_963513025.1 uncultured Albidiferax sp. | reverse complement strand
GCTGATCAACTATGAGAACCGCCAAGGAGGCATCCTCACCGCAAAGTCACTGATGGCCGAGGGGGGCGTGATCACCTGCGAAGCGCCGCGCCATCCCTGGCCAGCGATGCACCCGGATGTCCGCGCTGGCCTGATCGAGACAGCCAAGCGACTGGACCCGCTGGTGCTGCGCTGGGGCAACTAAGGCCATGATCGAAATCTTCGACCCCCGACTCGCGTCCGTGGTGCAGGATGCCCGCCTGGAACGCCTGTGCACCGGCGCCATCTGGAGCGAAGGCCCGGTATGGCTGCGCGAGGACGACGCGGTGCTGTGGAGCGACATCCCCAACAACCGCATGCTGCGCTGGTCGGCCACCGACGGCATGCGCGTATGGCGTGACAACGTGGAGTTCACCAACGGCCACACCCGCGACCTGAACGGCGACCTGCTGCACTGCTCACACGGCCAGCGCGCGATTGTGCGTACGCCCATGCGCGATGGCCGAATCCCGGCGGACACGCCCGACCAGGTGGTGGTCGAGCGCTACCTGGGCAAACGTCTGAATTCACCCAACGACATCGTCGTCAAGCGCGACGGCAGCATCTGGTTCAGCGACCCGCCCTACGGCATCCTTAGCGACCGCGAAGGGCACAAAGCGGTGCCCGAGCAGGCGGCAAACCATGTGTTCTGCTTCAACCCGGCCACCGGTGTGCTGACCGCCACCAGCGCCTGGGTGCAAGAACCGAACGGCCTGGCGTTTTCGCCAGATGAATCGCTGCTGTACGTTTCCGACACCTCGGCAGCCCTGGCGCCTGCAGGCCAGGGTCACCACCACATCGCCGTGTTCGATGTGGCCGCCGACAACAGTTTGCACAACCCACGTGTCTTCGCCGTAGTCAGCCCCGGCCTGTCGGATGGCTTTCGCCTCGACACCCAGGGCTGGATCTACACCAGCAGCGAAGACAGCGTGCAGGTCTACCACCCGGACGGCACGCTGCTGGGCAAGATTGCCGTGCCAGAGAAGGTCGGCAATCTATGCTTCGGCGGCCCACAGGGCAACCAGCTCTATATCGCGGCCAGCACCTCGCTGTACCGCATCACCCTCCACACCCGAGGCAACTGAAAACCATGTCCAAAGAAATCCTGCTGCTGGTGGAAAAGTGCAGCCACTGCTTCAGCTACTACGATATTGATAGCGGCACACGCTTGCACAGCGTGCAGCTACCCGAGTTTCCGCATGAATTTGTTGTGGACGCAGCGCAGCGCTACGCCTACATCGGCCACTACGGTGTGGAAACCTCGGGCCACCTGGGCCAAGGCGGCACCAGCATCTTCCAGATCGACATCGCCGAAAAACGCCTGGCCCGCACCATCGACATCGCGCCGTTCAACCGCCTGCACGGCATGCAGATCGACGACCAGGACCGGCTCTACGCGCTGAGCGAAGACCGCGCCCAGCTGGTGGTGCTAGACCACCCCGCCACCGACACCGCGCCCCGCCGCGCTGTGCCCACCGGCGGCATCAAATCGCACCTGTTTGCTTTGACACGCGACGGCCAAACCGCCTATGCGATGAACCTGCTGTCGCACACCGTGACCAAGATCAAACCCTATGACGCGACCTTTGCCCCGCAAGCCTGCGCGCCCGGCGAAAAGCCCGAGGGCTATGCGCTCAGCGAAGACGAAAAGACCCTCTACGTGACCTGCCGCTGGAGCAACACCCTGGCCGCCATCGACACCGCCACCATGCAGGTGCTGCGTACGGCACCCAGCCGCGACGATGCGACCCGCCTCTACCTGTACCGCGATGGCCGCCTGGTGGTGACCAACTACGGCGAGCGCAGCCTGAGCATCGTGGACCCGGTCACGCTGCGCGAGCTGGCCCACATCCCCATGGAAGCCCGCGCCATCGCCCTCAGCTACCACCCGACCAAGCCACTGGCATTCGTGAGCCAGGACAACGACAAGCTCGGTTACTTCAACATGGAGACGCTGAAGTTCGACCGCTTCATCGCCACCCAGCGCGAGCCTGATGTGTCGCGGGTTGTGATCCTGTGAACGCGCCGGTTGTCAGCATCCAGAACCTGGGCAAGCGCTTCGGCGGCACGCAGGCAGTGAATGGCGTGTCCATCGATCTGTTCAAGGGCGAAATCCTGGCGCTGCTGGGCGAGAACGGCGCAGGCAAGTCCACGCTGATCAAGATCCTGGCCGGGGTGTATGCGCAGGACGTGGGCAGCATCACGCTGCAGGGCGAAGCCGAATCGGTCTGGCGCGCCCGCCCCAAGGACAAGCAAGGCATCGCCTTCATCCACCAGGACCTGGGCCTGGTGGAATGGATGACGGTGGCCGAGAACGTGGCCCTGGGCATGGGCTTTCCAAAGCGCCGCGGCTTCATCGACTGGAAGCAGGCTAACGTCAACGCCGCCCGCGTGCTGGGCCACGTGGGCTGCGACATCGACCCACGCCGCCGCGTCTTCACCCTGACCCGTGCCGAAAAGTCCCTGCTGGCTATCGGCCGGGCGCTGGACACGCAGGCCAAGGTGCTGGTGCTGGACGAACCCACGGCCAGCCTGCCCATGGCCGATGTGCAGCGCATGTTCGAACTGCTGCGCCAGCTGAAAAGCCAGGGCGTGGCCATGATCTATGTGTCACACCGCCTGGACGAGATCATGGACATCTCCGACCGCGCTGCGGTGATGCGCGACGGCAAGCTGGTCGGCACCCGCACCACGGCACAGACCACCGATACCGAGCTGGTAGAGCTGATCGTGGGCCGCAAATTTTCCGGCACCCTGGCCAAGGCCGATGCGCGCAGCCGCGAGGTGGTGCTGCAGCTGGACAAGGTGTATTCGGCCAACGCGGGCCCGGTCAGTCTGGATGCGCGCAAGGGCGAAGTGCTGGGGCTGATCGGCCTGCGCGGTGCGGGCCACGAGGCCATCAGCCGCGCGCTGTTCGGGCTGGCCGAGGTGTCGCAGGGCCGCATGCTGCTGGGCGGCAAGGCCATTGCGCCGCGCAACCCGGCGCACGCGATCGCACTGGGCGTGGGCCTGGTCGCAGCAGACCGGCTGGAGGAGAACCTGGGCGCGAACTTGAGCGTGCAGGAAAACCTGCTCCCCAATCCAGCCCTGATTCTGGGCTCGCTGCTGGCACGGCTGCGCCGCACCACCGAGGAAAAGCAGGCCCGCGCGCTGATCAAGCAGTTCGACGTGAACCCGCCCGCCCCCCAGGCCGATGTGCAGAACCTCAGCGGCGGCAACCAGCAAAAAGTAGTGCTGGCGCGCTGGATCAACCTGCAGTTGCCGCTCTTGATTTTGGAGGAACCCACCGCCGGCGTGGACGTGGGCGCCAAGCGCCAGATCTACGACATCCTGCGCGAGCAGGCCAATGCCGGCGTCTGCGTGCTGGTGGTGTCTACCGACTTTGAAGAGGTAGCCAACGTCTGCACCCGCGCCCTGGTCTTCCGCGACGGCCAGGTGGCCACCGAACTCAGCGGCGACGCACTCAGCGTGGCCGGGCTGCTGGTCGCAGCATCGGGCCAGCAAAACACAACAACAGCAAAGTTAACGGAGACAAACACACCATGAGCAGTTCCATCAAAGCCACGGCGCTAGAGCCGGACCCATCTTTCGACAACCAGCAGAGGGGCCTGCTGGCGGGCATCGGCCAGTTGATCCCGGTGTACGGCCTGCCGGCCCTAGCGCTCGGGCTGATCCTGCTGTTTTCAGTACTGCTGCCAGATAGCTTCCCAACCCTGTTCAACCTGCGCTCCATCCTCAGCGACAAGTCGGTGATCGCCATCCTGGCGCTGGCGGCCACCATCCCGATGATGACCGGCAAGATCGACCTGACAGTAGGCTACGGCATCGTGCTGTGGCACATCCTGGCGATCAGCCTACAGACCAAGTTCGGCCTGCCCTGGCCGGCCGCCGTGCTGGTGGTACTGCTGTGCGGCGCACTGTTCGGCCTGCTGAACGGTATTCTGGTCGAGCAGGCGCAGATCGACTCCTTCATTGCCACCCTGGGCACCGGCACCGTGCTGTACGCGGTGGCGCTGTGGCACAGCGGCGGCCGCCAGGTGCTGGGCGAACTGCCCGATGGCTTCCTGAACATTGCCGGCTCGGACTTTCTGGGCCTGCCCATCACCGCCTTCTACGTGCTGGCGATTGCGGTAGTGCTGTGGCTGGTCAGCGAGCACACCCCCATTGGCCGTGCGCTGTATGTGATTGGCTCCAACCCCAAGGCCGCCGTGCTGAACGGCATTGCGCTGGAGAAATGCGTGATGGGCGCCTTCGTCGCCTCAGGCACCTTGTCGGCCTTTGCCGGTGTGGTGCTGGCCTCACGCCTGCAAATCGGCCAGGCCGGTGTGGGTCTGGAATTTCTACTACCGGCCCTGGTCGGCGCCTTCCTGGGTTCGACCACCATCCGGCCCGGGCGCGTAAACGTCTGGGGCAGCCTGGTGGGCGTGGCGATTCTGGCAGTCGGCATCTCCGGCATCCAGCAGTTTGGCGGCGCCTTCTTCATCGAGCCGCTGTTCAACGGGCTGACCTTGCTGGTCTCCATCGGTATCGCCGGCTACGCACAGCGCAAGCGTGGCCAATCCATCAAACGCCGTATTGCCGAGCTGCATATGGCGGTTGCTCCCGCCGCGCCGTCACCCGACGGTGCACCTCTCAAAGTCCATTCCAACTAAACCATCAGGAGACAAAAATGGCTCAATTTTCCTTTCCACTGCGCGCCATCGTTCTGGCCGCAGCCGCCTTAGCCGCTGCGGGCCATGTACTGGCCGACGACTTTCTGGACGCGGCCAAAAAACGCGTCACGGTAGCCACCGCGCCGGCCGACAAATGGGACGGCCCCACCACCGGCCCCAAAGCCGCCGTGGGCAAGACCATCGTCTATGTCGCCGGTGACCTGAAGAACGGCGGCCACCTGGGTACCTCGCAAGGCGTGGAAGAAGCCGGCAAGGTGATTGGCTGGACGGTGCGCGTCATCGACGGCCAGGGCTCGGTCAGCGGCCGCACCGCCGCGCTGAACCAGGCGCTGGCGCTGAAGCCGGCGGGCATCGTGGTCGGCGGCTTTGACACCTCGGAACAAAAAGTGGCTTTCGAAGCCGCCGCCAAGGCCGGCATTCCGCTGGTCGGCTGGCACTCGGGCGAACAACCCGGCCCCAACCCGGCCGCCGGCCTGTTTGCCAACGTGACCACCCTGCCTGCTGACGTGTCCGAAACCGCCGCCTCCTGGGTGGTGGCCGACTCGGGTGGCAAGGCCGGTGTGGTGATCTTCACCGACTCGCAATACGCGATTGCCCTGTTCAAGGCCCGCGCCATGGAGGCGGTGATCAAGAAATGCGGCGGCTGCACGGTGCTGAGTTTCGAAGACAGCCCCATCTCGGAAAGCTCGACCCGCATGCCCCAGCTGACCACCTCGCTGCTGCAGCGCTTTGGCGACAAGTGGACGCATTCACTGGCCATCAACGATCTGTACTTCGACTTCATGGGTCCGACGCTGCAAGCCGGCGGCAAGAAGGGTGACGGCGCGCCCAAAGCGGTGTCGGCCGGCGACGGCTCCGAGGCCGCCTACCAGCGCATCCGCACCAAGCGTTACCAGGCCGGCACCGTGCCCGAACCGCTGAACATGCAGGGCTGGCAGCTGGTGGACGAGCTGAACCGCGCGATGGCCAAGGTCGCCTGGTCCGGCTACTCGCCCAAGGTGCATCTGGTGACACCGGAGAACGTGGGCAAGGACGGCGGACCGAAGAACATCTTCGACCCCGACAACGGCTACCGCGCCCAGTACAAGGCGATCTGGGGCAAGTAAGCGGCACCGGGCAAAAGGCGGATCAGAGCATCCGTCTTTTGCATTTTGCTATCAAATAAAGAGCTGCTTGCGCAATCAATACCTGCGCTAGCGGCCTTTTTCTTATGTGGCTTCAGTAGTGCGGTGGCAGGTCGTCGCGCAGGCTGCGCGGTGCACCCAGGCCACCATCGGTAGAGGGCTGGCGCAGGTCGGCGACCTCGCGCACCAGCAGGTCGATCTGCTGTTGCTGGCGGATGACGATCTGTTCCAGCTGCTCCAGCAGGTCTTCGCTGAAGCTGGCCTTGATCTCCAGCGCAGTCAGGCGCTGGTCGGTGTCGTGGGGGTGTTCCATCGCCTTATTGTCTCAGCCTGTTAACTATGTCACCCAAGCGACCCTGGCCTGCAGAACCTAGGGGCTTGCCCGGTAACACCTGCTGACACTCCCCTCCCAGAATGGTGCCAACTGATAACCGACGGAGACACCGCATGGACAAACCCTGGCTGAAGAACTACCCCGCCGACGTAGCGCACGAGATCGATGTCAACGCCTATGGCTCCTTGACGCAGCTGCTGGATGAGTCGTTCGCCAAGCACGCCGACAACCCGTTCTCGGTCTGCATGGAGCGCTGGATGTCCTACCGCGAGCTCGACCAGTTGTCTACCGCGCTAGGCGCCTGGCTGCAGGCCCAGGGCCTGGCCCCCGGCGCCCGGGTCGCCATCATGCTGCCAAACATTCCGCAGTTCGCCGTCACCATGGCCGCCGTGCTGCGCGCCGGTTATACCTGCGTGAACGTGAATCCGCTGTACACCCCGCGCGAGCTGGAGCACCAGCTGAAGGACTCGGGCGCCACCGCCATCGTGATCCTGGAGAACTTCGCCCGCACCCTGGAAGAAGTGGTAGACCGCACCCAGGTCCAGCATGTGGTGCTGGCCAGCATGGGCGACCTGCTAGGCGCAGTCTTTGGCACGGTGGTCAACTTCATGGTCCGCCATGTGAAGAAGATGGTGCCAGCCTTCAATCTGCCGACCGGTGGCCGGCTGAAGATAACCCACTTCAACGCTGCGCTGGCCGACGGCCGCGGCCGCCAGCTGCAGCGCACGGCCAGCACGCTGGATTCAGTGGCTTTCCTGCAGTACACCGGCGGCACCACCGGCCTGTCCAAGGGCGCGATCCTCACCCACCGCAATATCGTGGCCGCCGTGCTGCAGGCCGAGGCCTGGTTCAAGCCGGCGCTGGCACGGGTCGGTGATCCGCACAAGGTCAACTGCATTGCGGCCTTGCCGCTGTACCACATCTTCGCGCTGACCCTGTGCCTGATGGGCATGCGCCTGGGCTCGCACATGACGCTGATCCCGAATCCACGCGACTTCAGCAAATTCATCGCGACGCTGAAAAAGCGCCCCTTCCATCTGCTGCCGGCCGTCAACACCTTGTTCAACGCCCTGCTGCTGCAGCCGGACTTCAAGACCATCGATTTCTCGCAGCTGTACGTGTCGCAGGCTGGCGGCATGGCGGCCTCGGAGGGCACGGCCCAGCGCTGGCTGGAGGCCACCGGCTGCCCGATGGTGGAAGGCTGGGGCATGAGCGAAACCTGTGCCATCGGCACCAACAACCCGGTGCTGGCCAAGACTTTCAGCGGCACCATCGGCCTGCCCCTGCCCAGCATAGTCCTGGCGATCAAGGACGACGACGGCACCGACCTGCCACTGGGCGCAGCCGGCGAGATCTGTATCAAGGGCCCGAACGTCACCGTGGGCTACTACAACCAGCCCGACGAAACCGCCAGCTCGTTCACCGCCGACGGCTATCTGCGCACCGGCGACATCGGCATGATGGACGAGCGCGGCTACACCCGCATCGTCGATCGCAAGAAGGACATGATCCTGGTCAGCGGCTTCAACGTGTTCCCGAACGAGCTGGAGAACGTGATATCGCTGTGCCCCGGTGTGGTCGAATGCGCGGCCATCGGCGTGCCCGACGAGAAACAGGGCGAGGCCATCAAGGTGTTTGTGGTGAAGCGCGACCCGGCCCTCACCGAGGCCGACGTGATGCTGTTCTGCAAGCAGAACCTCACCGGCTACAAGCTGCCCAAGTCCATCGAGTTCCGCAAAGAGCTGCCGAAGTCGAATGTAGGCAAGATCCTGCGCCGCGAGCTGCGCGAGGGCAAGTAGGCCGGCACTGCGGCCCGGCGGGGCCTTGGTTAAAATCAAAGGTTGCCTGCCCACCCGGCAGCGCCCCGCTGTTGTCCTGGAAACCACCTTGTCTTACGCCTCCGAAACCCGCCGCCGCCGCACGTTTGCGATCATTTCCCACCCGGATGCGGGTAAAACCACGCTGACCGAAAAGCTGTTGCTGTTCTCGGGCGCGATCCAGATCGCCGGCTCGGTGAAGGCGCGCAAGGCAACCCGCCACGCCACCAGCGACTGGATGGAGATCGAAAAGCAACGCGGCATTTCGGTGGCCTCGTCGGTGATGCAGATGCTGTACCGCGACCACGTGATCAACCTGCTGGACACGCCCGGCCACAAGGACTTCTCGGAAGACACCTACCGCGTGCTGACCGCGGTGGACTCGGCGCTGATGGTGATTGACGCGGCCAACGGCGTGGAAGCCCAGACCCGCCGTCTGATCGAAGTCTGCCGCCAGCGCGACACGCCCATCATCACCTTCGTCAACAAGATGGACCGCGAAGTGCGCGAGCCACTGGACATCCTGGACGAGATCGAACGCGAACTCGGCATGCCCTGCGTGCCCATGACCTGGCCGGTCGGCCAGGGCAAGACTTTCGGCGGCATCATGAACCTGCGCACGCAGACCATGACGGTATTCGACTCCGGCAAGGAGCGCCTGCCGCAGGAGTTTGAAACCATCGCCCTGAGCAACCGCGACGAGCTGATCAAGCGTTTCGGCTCCGAATTTGAAACCGCCGAGCAAAGCATGGAGCTGGCCGCCGGAGCCTCGCCCGCCTGGGACTTGGAAGCCTTTCTGGCCGGCAAGCAAACCCCAGTGTTCTTCGGCTCCGGCGTGAACAACTTCGGGGTCATGGAAGTGCTGGACGCCTTGGTCGACCTGGCGCCTGCACCGCAGCCGCGCACCAGCACCACCCTGGTGAACCGCCAGCCGGTGGTCAAGGAAATCCAACCTGAAGACAAAGCCTTCGCCGGCGTGGTGTTCAAGGTACAGGCGAATATGGACCCGGCCCACCGCGACCGCATCGCCTTTGTCCGCATGGCTTCCGGCAAGTACACGCCGGGCATGAAGCTGAAGGTGCAACGCACCGCCAAAGAGCTGCGCCCGACCAGCGTGGTGACCTTTCTGAGCCAGCGCCGGGAGGCGGTGGACGAGGCCTATGCAGGCGACATCATCGGCTTTACCACCCACGGTGGCGTGCAGCTGGGCGACACGATTACCGACGGCGCCAGCCTGCAGTTCACCGGCCTGCCCTTCTTCGCTCCCGAACTGTTCATGACTGTGATCTTGAAAAACCCGCTGCGCACCAAGCAGCTGCAGCAGGGCCTGGCCCAGCTGGGCGAAGAAGGCGCGATCCAGGTGTTCCGCCCGAATATCGGCGGCCCCATGCTGCTGGGTGCCGTCGGCCAGTTGCAGTTTGAAGTGGTGCAGCACCGCCTGAAAGCCGAGTACGACGCCGATGTGCGCCTGGAAGGCTGCCAGTACACCGGCGCCCGCTGGATCACCGCCGACACCCCCGCCGAGCTGCGCGCGTTTACCGACGCGTATCCGATGCGCATGGCGAATGACGCGGCCGAAACCCTGGCCTACCTCTGCACCTCGCCCTACGACGTGCGGCTGGCGCAGGAGCGCTTTCCGAAGATCCATTTCCACCCGCTGCGCGAGCATGCGGGGCTGGCATTGCAGAGCGCCGGGTAAATCATCTTGTTAGAAAAGCTGATTTTTGTTGCGGCCCACTATGGGGCGCTGGCATTTTTTATCCTCGCCTGCTGGGGACTTGGGCGGTTTGTGTTGGCAGGCGCCTTGCGGGCACATCCCATTGATGCATGGACGGGGCATGCACTCTCAATCACAGTCGGCATGGGGATTGGGGTTTGCGCGCTGCAGTTGTTGGGCATCCTGGGGGCTATGCGGGCCCCATGGATTTTCAGCCTGCTGGCTGTTGGATGTATTGGCGCAGCGGTGCACCTACGGGAATTACTCAAAGGCCAGACACGTTTTTCACTGCCCTCCTGGCGAGCGCTGGCTTTCAACCGGGGCGGTGCAGGTGCGGCAGTCGTGCTGGTGGCTTGCTTTGTGCTGTTCTCCCCCCTGAAGCCGCCACATGAATGGGACGAGCTGGCCTACCACTTGCCCCATGCCCAGCAATGGGCCCAAAGCGGCAAACTCCAGATCAATGAATGGCTACGTTACCCGTGGTTTCCGTTTAACTACGACCTGCTCTATGCGGCCAGTCTCGTGGTGTATGACGACATGTTTCCCCACATGTTGCATGCATTGGCAGGGTGGATAGTTGCGCTCATGGTGTTCCGCCTGGGCATACGCTATGCATCCCCTATCGAAGCATGCCTCGCAAGCATCATCTGGCTACGGATGTCGCGCGCCGAATTCAGCAACGCTTATATCGACATGGGCGTTACCTTATTTGTATTGGGGGCCTGCATTGCCATCCAACTCTGGTTGGAGCATCCACGAGAGCGCCGTTGGCTAGCCGCCGCAGCTTTTTTGATGGGACTTGCGGCCGGCTCAAAGTACCAGGCCTTGACCTTCCTGCCCTTGTTTGGTGTTGTGGTGCTTTGGCGGGATCGCCGGGCGAGCACTATCGCCATGGCAAGCGTATTCCTGCTGATCCCCTGCATCTACTGGTATGTCCGAAACGCCTGGATGACGGGAGATCCATTCAACCCGCTGGGTGGCAAGATCTTTGGCTTCACCGATTGGAACCTCGCTGACTACGATTACCAATTCGCCGACATACGCCGCGTATATGGTTGGCCTAACGGGGTATTCTGGGCTGCAGCGTTAGCCCCGGTCCTACCGTCGGTACGCAAGGCCCAAGGCTTGCTCGCCGCAATGGTTTTTTGCCTGTATGCGAGCTTGGTCTGGGCCATAACCTCGCACTATCCACGCTATCTCATGCCAGCCTATCCGCTGCTGGCACTGTTGGCCGCCTGTGTGTGGTGGCGCCCCTTGCAAGGAGTGCTGCATTTCGCCGGACGCGGTGCCTGGCATCGGCTGAGCCGGCAGGTACGCAACCGCGTTCAAGGCATTGGCTGGGCCTTGGTGCTTTCCGGTTTGGCATTTGCCTGCGTGCTGGGCCTCAACCGCAAATGGGGCGATGTGTCCGCAACACCGGAGGCTCGCCAAGCCTATTTGCAGCGCAATGTCCTCAGCACCTATGGTGACGTTTTGGATTATTTGCGCCTGAACCCCATGGGCAAGATTTACCAAAGCGGCCTGGAGGGTGCGCTTTACTACGCACCACAGCCTATTTGGGGCGACGCGTTCGGCCCATGGCGCAGCCGGGACTTCATGCATCTGGAGCCTGAGGCATTGGCGGCCAAACTCAAATCCATGGACTTTGATGCCTTGGTGCTGCATACGCCCTCCTACCCCGGTCTGCTATCGCACCGCAATTTCAAGCAGTATTTTGTAGAGGTTCACAGTACGACGAACTACAAAGTCTTCCGTATCGTTGGACGCCCGCAATGACTAACACACCGGCCGAACCACGTATCGCCGTCGTGATTCCTTGCTACAACGAAGCGCTGGCCATTCCCTCCGTCATTGCCGATTTCAAAGCCATCTTGCCGCAGGCAAGCCTCCACGTCTTTGACAACAACTCAACAGATGGCACAGGCAAGGTGGCACGGGCCTGCGGCGCCAGCGTCACCCATGTGCAGTTGCGTGGCAAAGGCAACGTGGTGCGCCGGATGTTCGCAGATGTAGATGCGGATATTTACGTCATGGTCGATGGTGACGCAACCTATGACATCGCCCAAGCCCAGCACATGGTGGACTTGCTGCGGGACAACATGCTGGACATGGTCGTAGGCTGCAGAATCGACGACGGAAAAAACCAAGCAACTTACCGCCCCGGACACCGCCTTGGCAACCAGCTGCTGACCGGTTCGGTACTCAAGCTATTTGGCGGCCAGTTCACCGACATGCTGTCGGGATACCGCGTATTTTCGCGGCGCTACGTCAAGTCGTTTCCGGCTACCGCCAGGGGCTTTGAAACCGAGACGGAGCTCACAGTACATGCTCTGGAATTGCGCATGCCCTACGCCGAGGTGGAAACCCGCTACCTGTCACGCCCCGAAGGTTCGGAGAGCAAACTGTCTACCTTTCGCGATGGCTGGCGCATTCTAAAAACGATATTGCAACTCTTTATCAGTGAGAGACCGTTGGCTTTCTTCGCGGTAGTAGCAGCGGTTCTAGCGACCCTGTCCATCGGCTTGGCAACCCCCCTGGCCATCACCTATGTGCAAACGGGCCTGGTTCCCCGCCTACCCACCGCGGTTCTGGCAACAGGCGGCATGCTGAGCGCCATGCTGTCACTCGTATGCGGAGCGGTACTCAATACCGTCACAATTGGGCGGCGAGAAATGAAGCACCTGGTTTACCTTGGCATACCGACCAGCCATCACGCCACCCGTGGATGAAAAATTCCCCCGAATTCCTGCGGTTTTGCATAATCGGCGTCATAGGTTTTGGGGTGGATGTGGCCGTGCTCTATGCCATGGCCGGCTTCCTGGGCTGGTACGGCGCACGCGCGCTGTCTTTCATCGCGGCGGCTACCGCAACTTGGTGGTGTAACCGCCGATTCACCTTCCAGGCCACGCACAAGACTACCCCCATCTTGCTGCAATACCTGCGCTATATGGCATCCATGCTATTGGGAGCAGCACTAAATTACGCGGTATACGCAGCCACCCTGCACTGGACCGACATGCCTGGCAAGGCTGCGTTGGGCGTAGCCTTGGGCAGTTGCTCCGGCTTGGCGGTGAATTTCCTGCTGGCACGGCATCTGGTTTTCAAACGCCACGCTCAGCGCTGACCCGGCTCCACCTGCAAGCTCGAATCACAACCCACACCCGCAGCGATCCAGCGCCGGGCCCAGCGGCCCAGCAGCGGCGCCATCCAGCGCCAGCGCGGGCCTAAGACGTTTTCGGACTGGCTGATGGCGCCACACAGATAGCGGCTGCGCTGCCCGTCCCAACGCAGGGCCGCGCAGGCCCCCGTGCGGCGGCGCGACAGTAGCATGCCTAGCGGGCATGGCGCCGACAGGCAGCAGACGCCGCAGCCGTTGCAGGGTGCGCCGACCGCGGGTTTGGCCGGTGCCGCAGGATGGATGTGCAGCACCTGCCATTCGGAGGCAGGGGGATGGGTCATACGCGATTGTGGCCCAGGCAGCAATCGCTATGGATTCAATAGCTGACCCCGCAGACTTTATGTACGCTACCGACCTAAAAGGTTCAACGTTTGCGCGCAGCGCTAGGCGAGCTTGAAGACCGCCACGGCGTCCACCAGGTCCTGCGCCTGGGCGCGCATGCTGCTGGCGGCGGCGGCCATTTGCTCGACCAGGGCAGCGTTCTGCTGGGTGGCCTGGTCGATCTGGGTCACGGCTTCGCCGATTTGGGCCACGCCCGAGCTTTGCTCGCTGCTGGCGGCGGTTATCTCGCCCACGATGCCTGTAACGCGGCGAATGGCGTTGACCACCTCGGTCATGGTGGCGCCGGCTTTGTCGACCTGGGCGGTACCGCGCGCGACCCGCTCGACGCTGGTGGAGATCAGCTGCTTGATTTCCTTGGCCGCATCGGCCGAGCGGCCGGCCAGGCTGCGTACCTCGCTGGCCACTACGGCAAAACCGCGGCCCTGCTCGCCGGCGCGGGCGGCTTCGACGGCCGCGTTCAGCGCCAGGATATTCGTCTGGAAGGCGATGCCGTCGATCACGCCAATGATGTCGGCGATCCTCTGCGAGCTGTCGTTGATGCCCTTCATGGTTTCCACCACGTCGGCCACCACGGCGCCGCCCTCGGCGGCGACCTTGCTGGCACTGAGGGCCAGCTGGTTGGCCTGCGTGGCGCTATCGGCGTTTTGCCGCACGGTGCTGTTCAGTTCCTCGGTGGACGCCGCCGTTTCCTCCAGCGCGCTGGCCTGGTGTTCTGTGCGGGCGCTGAGGTCGTGGTTGCCCTGGGCGATTTCGGCACTGGCGGTAGCCACATTTTCAGAGCCCTGGCGCACGGTAGCCACCACTTGGGACAGGCTGATTTGCATCGCAGCCAGAGCCTGCATCACCGTAGCCACTTCGTCGGTACCGGTGGTATCGATGCTCTGGCTCAAGTCGCCGCGGGCCACCGCGTTGGCAACCTCGCCCGCCCGCAGCAGCGGCTGGGTGATGCCGCGCATCAGCGCCAAGCCGAACAGCACCGCAAACAGCACGCCGCCGGCGATCGACGCGACGAAGATATTGCGAATGGTCTGATAGCGGGCCGCAGAGTCCTCGTAAGCCAGGGCTGCCTCTTGCTTGGTCAAGGCCAGCAAGGCGCTGATGTCCTCGGCGATGGGGTCGAACAGATCGTCAAATTTGCGGACCACCAGCACCCGGGCAGTGGCCACGTCAGAGTCCTTCAGGGCGGCCAGCGCCGGGCTCAGCCCGTCTTTCATGATGCGCTGGTGTTTGCCGGCAATCACCTGCACCAGCTTCCCCCCGTCTGGGCTCATCGCTACGGCCAGCAGGGATTCCCAGACTTTGTTGCTCTTCAGGATATTGGCCTCGGCCTCGGCGATGGCCTTGGCCACTTTTTCTGGTGCCGGAGATAGCAGCGCGTTAGAGATGAGCTGCCTGTTGCGGGTGGTCAGAAACTGGAAGTCGGCCACGGCGGCCTGGGCCTGCATGCGGTCCTGGTACATCGACGCCATGGCGGCATTCGACTTGGCGATGCCAAACAATCCCAGTGCGCCAATCGCCACCAGCAACGCCGACAGCACGCCCACCAGTACCAGCAGACGGGTGGATATCTTGAAGTTTTTCATGCGCGATTACCTGCAGTCACTTGTAAGCAAATGTGCAGATTAACCGAACCGCTGGGGCATTTCCGCCGTAAACCGCGCCGGAAGCGACGGCCCCAGGGTAAAGCCGGATAGGTTTTTTAATCGCCAGCGATTGCGATTTAGATATCGCGGCGACGCAAGCCCCGGATGCCTTAGAAAGGCATCTTCGGCATGCCCTTCATGCCGCCCATGCGCTTGAGCATCTTCATCATGCCGCCGCCTTTCATCTTCTTCATCATGTCCTGCATCTGGCCGAACTCGTTGAGCATGCGGTTGACCTCTTGCACCTGCACGCCAGCACCGGCGGCGATGCGGCGCTTGCGGGTGGCTTTGATGAGCTCGGGCTTGCGGCGCTCCAGTGGCGTCATGCTGTAGATGATGCCTTCCTTGCGGCGGATGTCGCGCTCGGCCTTGTCCATGTCCATGGTTCCCGCCTTGGCGGCCATCTGGGCAGGCAGCTTGTCCATCAGGCTGGACAGGCCGCCCATCTGCTTCATCTGCTGGATCTGACCCAGGAAGTCGTTCAAATCGAAGCTTTCACCGCTTTTGACCTTGGCCGCCAGCTTTTGCGCGGCCGCCATGTCCACACCGGAGGTGACTTGCTCGACCAGCGCCAGGATGTCGCCCATGCCCAGCACACGCCCGGCGTGGCGCTCGGCGTCAAAGACTTCCAGACCGTCGATTTTTTCACTGGTACCGGCAAACTTGATGGGCACGCCGGTCACGTGGCGCACCGACAGCGCCGCGCCGCCACGCGAGTCACCATCGGTTTTGGTCAGGATGATTCCGGTCAGCGGCAGGGCATCGGAGAAAGCCTTGGCGGTGTTGATCGCGTCCTGGCCTTGCATGGCGTCAACCACGAACAAGGTTTCCACCGGCTTCAATAGTGCGTGCAGGCCCTTGATTTCATTCATCAGCACTTCGTCGATGGCCAGGCGGCCGGCGGTATCGACCAGCAGCACATCGAAATAATGCTTACGGGCGTAGTCCAGCGCGGCGGCGGCGATGTCGGCCGGCTTTTGGTCGGGCGTGCTGGGGAACCACTCAGCACCGGCTTGTTTGGTGACCATCTTCAGCTGCTCGATAGCGGCTGGGCGGTACACGTCGCCGGACACGGTCAAGACCTTCTTCTTGCGCTTTTCAATCAGATGCTTGGCCAGCTTGGCGGTGGTGGTGGTCTTACCCGCGCCCTGCAGGCCGGCCATCAGAATGACGGCTGGAGGCTGGGCCGCCAGGTTGATGTCGCTGACGCCTTCGCCCATGGTGCGGCTGAGCTCGCGGTTGACGATGCCCACCAGCGCCTGGCCGGGCGACAGCGAACCCATCACTTCCTGGCCCAGGGCCTTTTCCTTCACCCGGGCGATGAAGTCGCGCACCACCGGCAAGGCCACGTCGGCCTCCAGCAAGGCCATGCGCACTTCGCGCAGCATGTCGGCCACGTTCGACTCGGTAATACGGGCCTGGCCACGGATTTCTTTGACCAGGCGGGAGAGTTTGTCGGTAAGGGCGGAGGCCATAAGAAGTTTCCGGGGAGGGTTGTGCGGGCAAGAACAGGGCACAGGGCGAAACGCTAAACTGCGGACATGATTTTAACTACTGCGCCTCTTGCCACCGTGCTGCTGTTCACGGCTACGGCGCTGGCCTACGCGGTGCCTGCGCTGGGTGCTGCGCACTTGAGCATGCGGGCCAGCCGGTCGGCCTTGTGGCTGGCCTGGCTGCTGCATGCCCTGGTACTCTGCATCGGCCTGTTTGACAAGCCCGCACGCTTTGGCTTTGCGCCGGCCCTATCGGTCACCGCTTGGCTGGTGTTGACGGTCTACGCGGTGGAAAGCCATTTGTTTCCCCAGCTCAAGGCACGCTGGACTCTGGCCGGCCTGGGTGCGGTCGCGGTGCTACTTGCACTGCTGTTTCCGGGAAGCCCGCTGCATGCCATGGCCTCGCCCTGGCTGCCACTGCACTGGGCGCTGGGGATTGCCTCGTACGGCCTGTTTGCCGCTGCGGTGGTGCATGCCTGGCTGATGACCCGGGCCGAACAGCAGATGCGCCTGGCTGCCGACTCGCCTAGCGGCATTCCGCTGCTGACCCTGGAGCGGCTGACGTTTAGGCTGGTCAGCGCCGGCTTTGTGCTGCTGTCGGCCACCTTGCTGGCGGGCTGGCTGTTTGGCGAGCAACTGTATGGCGTCAGCGGCTGGAAGTGGAACCACAAGACGGTGTTCTCGGTACTGTCGTGGCTGACGTTTGCGGTGCTGCTGATCGGGCGCAGCCGGTTTGGCTGGCGCGGCCGTACCGCCGTGCGGGTGCTGTACGCCGGCGCCGGCCTGCTGCTGCTCGGCTATGTGGGCTCGCGCTTTGTGCTGGAAGTGGTACTGGAGCGGATCGCATGAAGCTGCTATTGGTCTTGGTCGTGCTGCTGTTTGGCGTGTGGCTCTGGCGCTCGCGGCGGATTGCCGACAAACCGGCGCCACCGCGCCCGCCCAAAGTGCTGCCCAGCATGGTGACCTGCGAGGTCTGCGGCCTGCATCTGCCCCAGACCGAAGCCCTGGTGACCGAACGCGGCGTGTACTGCAGCCCACAACACCAGCAGCAGGCCCAGAAGTGATACCGGGTCTGGCTCGCTCAGCAGAGCAGCCCCTGCTGTTGGCCGATCCCGAGACCGACCCGATGGCGCTGGCCCGGGTCTGGTACGGATTCATGACCGCACGGGTCATGATTGCTTTGGCGATCTTGTTGCTGCACGGCTCATTACGGGCACTGGGACAGCCAATTCCCCCTTGGCTGCTGCTGATTTGTGCTGGCTATTTCGCTAGTGCCTTACTACTTCGATTTAGCACCCGGCCCAGACAGACCGAACACCCCTCGGCCAAATTCTGGGTCGGCACGGTGGGCATTGATGCGGTAATGTTCTCCACTCTGCAGCTGCTGCAGCTGGGCAGCATCAACTACAGCCCTTTACTGGGCCTGCCGGTCTTGCTAGCCGCGGTACTGGGCTCGCGCACCATGGCGCTGGGCACTGCCGCTGGCATGACTTTGCTGTTGTTGCTGCTCGACACCTGGCGCATCGTGACCCACCAGGTGGGAGAAGAGACCACCTTGCTGGTGCAAAGCGGCCTGACCGGCATGGGTTACTTTGTATTGGCTTTGCTAGTCAACCAACTGACGGCCCGGCTGGTTCGCGAAGAACAGCTGGCCCGACGCAGCCAGATGGATGCCAGACTGCAAACCCATGTCAACGAACTGGTCATCGAGGCCCTGACCGATGGCGTACTGGTGGTCGATGCCAGCGGCACTACCCGTGCCGCCAACCCGGCCGCCCGGCTGCTGTTGGGTACCGATGGCGGCGCCAACCGCACGCCGCTGCAGCTGGGCAGCGAGCCAGGCTGGCGGGCGCTGCTGGCCTTGGCCCAGAAAACCTTTGGCGACGAAACGGCGCAGCAGGCCGATATCCGCGTCCAGTACCCGGGCAAGAGCCCGCGCCGGGTGCGGGTGCGGACCCGGCTGACGCAGGCCCACCAGATGCAGGCCGAAAGCCTGTGCGTGATGTTCCTGCACGATTTACGCGAAATGGAAGCCCGGCTCCGCACCGAAAAGATGGCCGCCATGGGCCGCATGTCGGCGGCAGTGGCGCATGAAATCCGCAACCCCCTGGCAGCTATCAGCCAGGCCAATGCCTTGCTGGAGGAAGACCTTAGCGACCCAGCCCAGCAGCGGTTGACCGCCATGGTGCGGCAAAACGCCTTGCGGCTGTCCAAGATTGTCGACGAGGTGCTGGAGATTGCCCGGGTGCCGCAGCACGCCATCCAGCGCAGTACGCCGATGCAAACCCAGCTTGACGAAGCCACGGAAAGCATTTGCCGAGATTGGTCGCTGCACGACAGAACCCGCCGGCAGGTCCAGGTGACGCTGGGCACACTGGGCCTGCCGGTCGACTTCGACCCCGAACACCTGCGGCGCGTGCTGGTGAACCTGCTGGACAACGCCTTGCGCTACGCCAGCAACCAGGCCGATGCCATCCAGGTCAGCACCCACCTGGCCACCAACCGCCAGTCCGGCCTGCAGGTCTGGAGCGACGGCCCGCCCATGGAGCAGGCGGTGGAACAGCATTTGTTTGAGCCTTTTTTCAGCTCAGAGAGCCGCTCCAGCGGTCTGGGTCTGTATATTTGCAGGGAACTATGTGAGCGCCACCGCGCCACCATCGGCTACCAGCGTGCGGCCCGCATGCGCGACGGCTTGGCGGTGCAAGGCAACGAGTTTTTTGTGCAGTTCAGGCCCCCCAAACCACCGGCACGCCCCGCGCATCCTGAAGACATCCAACTGGTTTAACCCATGGCCCAGCCTCTTTCCAACCCTGCCGCTACCGTTCTGGTCGTTGACGACGAGCCCGACCTGCGCACGCTGTACGAGCTGACGCTGCTGCGCGAGGGCTACCGCATCGAGACCGCTGGCGATCTGCAGGAAGCCCGGCAACTGCTACAGAACACCCGCTTCGACGTGGTGATTACCGATATGCGCCTGCCCGATGGGCTGGGGCTGGAGCTGCTGCAGGAACTGAAAGCCCAGCAGCGGGCCGAGCGGGTGATCGTCATGACGGCCTACGGCTCGGCCGAAAACGCAGTAGAAGCACTCAAGGCCGGTGCCTTTGACTACCTGACCAAACCCGTGGACCTGAAGCAGTTTCGCGCAGTGGTGGCGTCCGCCATCCAGGACAACAGCAAGAGCACTCGCACCACAATTAATGCCGAAAAATCCTCGCAGCGCATATCTGGCGGGCAGGAGGCGCTACAAAAATTGGTAGGCGATTCCGAAACCATGCAGCTGGTTAAGCAGCGCATTGTGAAGGTGGCGCGCAGCATGGCCCCGGTGCTGGTGCGCGGCGAGTCCGGTACCGGTAAGGAACTGGTGGCCCAGGCCCTGCACGCCAACAGCCACCGCGCCGCCGGCCCGCTGGTGGCGGTGAACTGCAGCGCGATCCCCGAAAACCTACTGGAAGCCGAGTTCTTTGGCGCAAAAAAAGGCTCGTACACGGGTGCCACACAAGACCGGCAGGGCTACTTCCAGGCGGCACGCGATGGCACCTTGTTCCTGGATGAAATCGGCGATCTGCCGCTGGCTATGCAATCCAAGCTGCTGCGTGCCATCCAGGAGCGCAGCGTACGCCCGCTGGGCTCGACCCAGGAGGACGCGGTGGACGTGCGCATCGTCAGCGCCACCCACAAGGACCTGGCGGCCGACGTCAAGGCCGGGCGCTTCCGCCAGGATTTGTACTACCGCCTGAATGTGATCGAGATCGCCATCCCGCCGCTGCGAGAGCGCCGCGGCGACCTGCCGGCACTGTGCAAGGCCCTGCTGGCACGGATTGCCCACGAGTCCGGCATGCCGCTGCCCCGGCTGTCACCCGAGCTGCTGGAGCAACTGGCCTGCCACCCGCTGAGCGGCAATGTGCGGGAGCTGGAGAACCTGCTGCACCGGGCCGTGGCCATGGGCGATGGAGACGCCCTCCACGTGGACTTCGAACCCACACAGGAACCCGCGCCACTAATGCCACTCGTGCCGCCCATGCCGCTGGACGAAGCCCGCACCGAACAATCACCGCCCCCCGCCGGCGCCATTCCCTCCGACCTGCAAGCCTACCTGGACCAACAGGAACGCGAAATCCTGGTCAAGGTGCTGCATGAAACCGGCTTCAACCGCACCGCCACTGCGAACCGGCTGGGCCTGAGCCTGCGCCAGATCCGCTACCGCATCGAACGGCTAAACATCGCCACACCGCAAGACAATGAACCCCATGACGCCTAAGGTGCCAGCCCCTGCCGCTTTATGGTCTGGCGGCTGGTACCGGTTTGCCCACCAGCAGCGGTCGCCGAATTTTGGCCCGCGCCCGGATGGTGCCCACACCGACTTGGTGGTACTGCACTCCATCAGCCTGCCGCCCGGCCAATATGGCGGCGACGAAGTCATGGCGCTGTTCGGCAATACGCTGGACTGGAACGCCCACCCTTACTTTAAGACCATTCGCGGCCTGCAGGTATCGGCGCACTTTTATATCCGCCGCAACGGCGAGCTGTGGCAGTTTGTCAGTGGCGACGACCGCGCCTGGCATGCCGGCGCTTCGCACTACCGGGGTCGGGGCAACTGCAATGACGACTCCATAGGCATCGAGCTGGAAGGACTGGAAGGCGATAGCTTCGAGCCCGCACAGTACGAAACCCTAGCCAGCCTCTTGCCCGCCATTGCCCAGGCCTATCCGATCCGCCACGTTGCCGGCCACGAGCACATCGCCCCGGACCGCAAGCACGATCCAGGCGCGGGATTGGACTGGCAGGCGGTGCAGCGTGGTACGGGCTGGAAAACCCGGTGCTTCCCCCCATCTGTACGAAGCAGCCTCCTCGCAGAAAAAATGTAACAGTGCAGAAGGCCGGCAACTATCCCCAGAGCCCCTGGTATCCCCACCAAGCCAGTCATTACGCCGCGATGCCAGGCAAAACCCCTGCAAAGCCGCATGCTTGCTGCGTTTGAATTTTCCAGCCCTGATAAAACAAAGCCTGCCGCCCAGTTGGCCATGAAACATCCCTAAAGCCAGACCCAACAAGCTGCAACTTCAGTCGCGATACACTACCGGTAGTGGCTTGAATTGATTTCAGACCCTATATATAGTGTCCGACTTGTACTGCAAGCCTGATCAATTCCACTGCATCGGCGTGGTAGTCAAAGTACTTGCAACGTATTTTTAGCCTCTGCCCACTGCCAGTTTCAGCCCCCTCATACCGTCCTTACACCGATAGAACCAAGGAAACCATGCAAACAGCATTGAACACCCCATCCGCAGCCCTGCCGTTGCAACCTGCACCACACAGCACCGACCGCAGCGACTCCAGCGCGCCCGAAATGCTGGCGCACTACCAGATCATCCGCCGCAACGGCGCTGTGGTGCCGTTTGAGCCGGGCAAGATCGCCATCGCCATGATGAAAGCCTTTCTGGCCGTGCATGGCACGCAGGGTGCAGCCTCGGCCAGCGTGCGCGAAGTGGTGGACACGCTGACGCAAGGAGTTGTTCGGGCTCTGGTGCGTTCGCGTCCCGGTGGCGGCACCTTCCATATCGAAGACGTGCAAGACCATGTGGAACTCGGCCTGATGCGTGGTGGTCACCACGAAATCGCCCGCGCCTACGTGCTGTACCGCGAGCGCCACACCCAGGAGCGCGCCAAGCAAACCATCGAACAAGCACCTGCAGCCCCCGTGCTGCATGTACTGGACGGTGGCCAGCGCGTGGCCCTCGACACGGCCCGCCTGCAGCAGTTGATTGAACAGGCCTGTGCCGGTCTGGGTAGCGAAGTCACTGCAGCCCCCATCGTGGCCGAGACCATGCGCAATCTGTACGACGGTGTGCCCATGGAAGAGGTCTACAAAGCCGCCATCCTGGCTGCCCGGACCCTGATTGAAACCGACCCCGACTACACATATGCCACCGCCCGTCTGCTGCTGCACACCATCGCAAAGGAAGTGCTGGGTGCCGACCTGACGCAGGCCGAGCTGGCCGCCAAGTATGTGGATTACTTCCCCCAGTACATCCAGAAAGGCGTGGATAACGAGCTGCTGGATGCCGCCCTGCTGACCTACGACCTGCCCCAACTGGCCGCCGCCCTGAAGCCCCAACGCGACCTGCAGTTTGACTACCTGGGCCTGCAAACCCTGTACGACCGCTACTTCCTGCACGTGCGCAAGACCCGCATCGAGCTGCCCCAGGCCTTCTTCATGCGCGTCGCCATGGGCCTGGCGCTGAATGAAACCAACCGCGAAGCCCGCGCCATCGAGTTCTACGAAGTCATGTCGTCGTTCGACTTCATGTCCAGCACGCCCACGCTGTTCAACAGCGGTACGCTGCGGCCCCAGCTCTCTAGCTGCTACCTAACCACGGTGCCCGACGATCTGGACGGCATTTACGAATCCATCAAGGAAAACGCCTTGCTGTCCAAGTTTGCCGGTGGCCTGGGCAATGACTGGACCCGTGTGCGCGCCCTGGGCAGTCACATCAAGGGCACGAATGGTGAATCCCAAGGCGTGGTGCCTTTCCTGAAAGTGGTCAACGACACCGCCGTGGCAGTGAACCAGGGCGGCAAGCGCAAGGGCGCGGTCTGCACCTACCTGGAAACCTGGCATCTGGACATCGAAGAGTTCCTGGAACTGCGCAAGAACACCGGCGACGACCGCCGCCGCACCCACGACATGAACACCGCCAACTGGGTGCCAGATCTGTTCATGCGCCGCGTCATGGAAGGTGGCAGCTGGACCCTATTCTCTCCCAACAACACCCCGGACTTGCACGACAAGTTTGGCGCGGACTTCGAAACCGCTTATGTAGCCTACGAAGCCAAAGCACAGCGCGGTGAAATCACGCCTTCGCGCACCCTGCCCGCCAGCGATCTGTGGCGCAAGATGCTGACCATGCTGTTCGAAACCGGCCATCCCTGGATCACCTTCAAGGACGCCTGCAATGTGCGCAGCCCGCAGCAGCATGCTGGTGTGGTGCACTCCAGCAATCTGTGCACTGAAATCACACTGAACACCAGCGACACCGAAACTGCAGTCTGCAATCTGGGTTCGGTCAATCTGCTGCAACACCTGGTGACCGGTGCCGATGGAAGCAAGACGCTGAACCGCGACAAGCTGAAGAAGACCATCACCACGGCCATGCGCATGCTGGACAACGTGATCGACATCAACTACTACGCGGTCAACAAAGCCCGTGACTCCAACCTGCTGCACCGTCCGGTCGGCCTGGGCCTGATGGGCTTCCAGGACAGCCTGTACGCGCTGCGCATTCCTTACGCCAGCGAAGCTGCCGTCGCATTTGCCGACACCTCGATGGAAGCCATCTGCTACTACGCCTACTGGGCGTCCAGCGAGCTGGCCAAAGAACGCGGCCAATACTCCAGCTACAAGGGTTCGCTGTGGGACCAAGGCATCCTGCCGCTGGACACCCTGGACATGCTGGCCAAAGCCCGCGGCGGCTATGTCGATGTGGACCGCTCGGCAACCCTGGACTGGGACTCGCTGCGCCAGAAGATCCAAGCCGATGGCATGCGCAACTCCAACTGCGTCGCCATCGCGCCCACGGCCACCATCTCCAACATCATTGGGGTGGATGCATCGATCGAGCCCTGCTTCGGCAACCTGTCGGTCAAATCCAATTTGTCAGGTGAGTTCACTGTCATCAACAGCTATCTGGTGCATGACTTGAAGCGCCTGGGCCTATGGGACAACGTGATGCTGATGGACCTGAAGCACTTCGACGGTTCGCTGCAATCCATTGACCGCGTGCCGAACGAGATCAAGGCGCTGTACCGCACCGCTTTCGAAGTCGAGACCACGTGGTTGGTGGAAGCCGCATCGCGCCGCCAGAAGTGGATCGACCAAGCCCAGTCGCTGAACATCTACATGGCCGGTGCCTCTGGCAAGAAGCTCGACGATACCTACAAGCTGGCATGGACGCGCGGCCTGAAGACCACCTACTACCTGCGTACCCGCAGTGCCACCCACGTAGAGAAATCCACCGTGGCAGCAGGCCGTATGAATGCCGTTTCATCGGGCCAGGCACCGAGCCAGCAAATGAGCGCCATCGACACCGCTGCGATGGCGGCACGCCAGCAAATGAATGCCGACGCACTGAGCGCCAGCCCTGCGACCGACATCAAATTCTGCGCGATTGACGACCCTGGTTGCGAAGCCTGCCAATAAAGCGCAGACCGACCGATGTGCCTCGTGAAAACCAGTTTTTCACGATGCACATGAGCAACACAAACCCTACAAATTTGCGGTGTTGAAAATGAGCACTTTTCATTTCGCTGCGCCGCTCTCATAATCCTAGCATTGGAAAATATATGTTGACCTGGGACGAAGAAGTCAAGCCCTCACCGCCATCTGCAGCCACCCTCGGTTTACCCATCAACCGGGAGGAGCAACACACTGCTTTTTCTGCAGCAGCCCCATCGAACACCGCAGCTGTTGCAGCCCAACCGTCCATCGCTGTAGCCGCTGTCCATGTTGCCGTGCAAGCCACGGCCGCACGCCGCGTCAACGCCGCAGACAAGCGCATCATCAACGGCCAGACCGACGTCAACCAACTGGTGCCGTTCAAATACAAATGGGCTTGGGAAAAATACCTGGCGTCCTGCGCCAACCACTGGATGCCGCAAGAGGTCAATATGACCCGCGACATCGCACTCTGGAAGGACCCGAACGGTCTGACCGAAGACGAGCGCCGCATCGTCAAACGCAACCTCGGCTTCTTTGTGACCGCCGACTCGCTGGCAGCCAACAACATCGTGCTGGGCACCTATCGCCACATCACGGCTCCTGAGTGCCGCCAGTTCTTGCTGCGCCAGGCGTTTGAAGAAGCCATCCATACCCACGCCTACCAGTACATCGTGGAGTCGCTGGGCCTGGATGAGAGCGAGATATTCAACGCCTACAACGAAGTCGCATCGATACGCAACAAAGACCAGTTCCTGATCCCCTTCATCGAAGCGATCATGGACCCCAACTTCCACACCGGCACTCCCGAAAACGACCAAACACTGCTTAAGTCGCTGATCGTTTTTGCCTGCCTGATGGAAGGCCTGTTTTTCTACGTCGGCTTCACGCAGATTCTGGCGTTGGGCCGCCAAAACAAGATGACTGGAGCTGCCGAGCAGTACCAGTACATCTTGCGCGACGAGTCCATGCACTGCAACTTCGGCATTGATCTGATCAACCAGCTCAAGCTGGAAAATCCACACCTGTGGACAGCCGAATTCAAGGCCGAAATCAAAGACCTGTTCATTCGTGCGGTGGAACTGGAGTACCAGTACGCAGAAGACACGATGCCGCGCGGCGTATTGGGCATGAACGCTTCCATGTTCAAGGGCTATCTGCGCTACATAGCCAACCGCCGGGCCACCCAGATCGGCCTGGAAGCCTGCTTCCCCCACGAAGAAAATCCGTTCCCGTGGATGAGCGAAATGATCGACCTGAAGAAAGAGCGCAACTTCTTCGAAACCCGCGTGATTGAGTACCAATCGGGCGGCGCGCTTTCTTGGGATTAAACCCGTCAGATCCATGCCATCCACCACCGCGCGAACCCCAGCCTGCCTTTCCATGCATGGCCGCGTTTGCGCTTCCGAGTCCATGGTGCTGGGCATTCGCCCAACACCATGCATCGCTCTATGCCTAACAATCGGTATAAAGTGCTCTTTGTAAACAGATCAAGGAGAAAATAATGGCAACTGCAAAAAAACCGGCCGCAAAAAAGGCCGTTCCAGCAAAGAAAGCGGCTCCCGTAAAGGCTGCCGCGGCAAAGAAAGTAGCTCCGGCTAAACCCGTCGCAAAAAAGGCTGCTCCCGTCAAAGCAGCTCCAGCCAAGAAGGCTGCGCCTGTTAAAGCCGCAGCTGTAAAGGCTACTCCCGCGAAAAAAGCTGCTCCGGCCAAGAAAGCCGTCGCAGTGAAAGCCGCTCCAGCCAAGAAAGCAGCAGTCAAAGCGGCACCAGCGAAAAAAGCTGCTCCCGCCAAGAAGGCCGCCGCTCCGGCGAAAAAAGCTACTGCCAAAGCAGCACCCGTGAAGGCGGCTCCCGCAAAGAAGGCTGCCGCTCCAGCGAAAAAGGCTTCAACCAAAGCTGCAGCACCAGCCAAAAAGGCAGCTCCTGCCAAGAAGGGTTCAGTTGCAGTGAAGGCCGGTCCTGCCAAGAAAGCTGCTGCTCCCAAGGCCGCTGCAAAAAAGGCAGCCAAAGCCCCAGCCGCAAAGCCTGCATCGGCTCCAGCCGCAGCATCGGCACAAACCACGCTGAACCCTCAGGCAGCGTGGCCATTTCCAACGGCCAGCAAGCCCTGACCGGACGACTGCGCTCCGTATCAGGCCTGGCATCGCAAGATGCCAGGCCTTTTTTAATAGCTACGGGTAAAACGCCAGCAAGCGATAGCCCACGACACGGGCCCTCCCAGCCTTATCCGTAACGCGCAAATCCACCGATGTCGTCCACTCTCGGCCGGCAAACAAGACCCTGGATGCAGCCCCCAATTCAATGGGTGACAGCACCCGCTTCGATACTGCTTGCTCGTCGATATCGGTCAACACAAATTCGATGGCCGGAATGGCGATATCCACCCGAGCCTGGTTCTTCAGCACCAAGCTCAAGCGATACGCCTCACCATTTTGCAAGCTACTCAAGGTGGAACTATCAATCACAATGGATTCAATTTCCTGCAGCGGGTCGATAGTACAACCCAAGGGCTGGCATAACGCCTGCAATCCAGACCGACTCTCGGGCCAGCTGGCCGCCAAACGATTACGCTGATTGACGACGATCTGCAAACCAAGCAGCACCAGCAGCACACAAGCAGCGCAGACTCCCAGCCAATGCAGCACAGGTCTGGACGCCCCCCCATTCGGAATCGCATCACGGACAAAAGAGTAGGCGCCTGCTTCCGCATCAGCCGGAGATGGCTCTGGCACCACAATAGCGACCGGACTTAGAGCATCTTCCTCTGTACTGGCATCATCATTTGCGTCCGCAATGTCTTCCGCCAAGAGCACCTCACGCTCCGAGTCAGCCAAGATTTCAAGTTCTGGAATGGCGTCTGGTGGCGGGGATGTTGCAGTACTCCACACGGCCAACCCAGGCTCTGGAGGCACAGGTGTTTCTGTGAGAGCCGTAAGTTCTGGCGCGAGCTCCGGCAAATCCACCATAGGCTCAGGTAAGTATGCGGAAACGTCTGGCTCTGCAGGCTCCGGCACAACATCTGCAGCATAGACGCCGTGGTGTTCCGCGTCGCTTTGCTGCAAATCACCCGATGCATCGAAAATCTCGGCACAGTGTCCGCAACGAACCCAGCCCTCCGAAATGCGCAACTGATCGGGGACGACCTTGAACAGCGTCCCACACACCGGGCAACGGGTGATCAATGCCATGGGCTATCGTGGTGGTTCAAGCCGGACATGACAAGCGCCCTATAACTGGGCCGTCATCAGTACCCAGCCATCTTCGCGATCGGCTACGTCCAGCTCAGCCCAGGGCGCATAGGCGGTTTTCAGTTCATCCACCTGGCGCTCCAGAATACCGGCCAAGACTAAGCAACCGCCAGGCGCAACATGCGCACACAACAATGGCGCCAGCACTTTCAACGGAGTGGCCAAAATGTTGGCCAGCACCGTCTGATACTCACCCACAGCCTGGCCTGGTAAACCCGCCTTGAGCTGCACCTGGTTGGCCTCGGCGTTGAGCAAGGTGGACTGCACGGCCGCTTCGTCGATGTCCACTGCATCTATATCCGTAGCGCCGTATTTAGCGGCCCCAATCGCCAAAATACCCGAGCCGCAGCCGTAGTCGAGCACCCGCGTAAGACTGCTGGCACCCTGCCGGGCAATCCAGCGCAAACACATGCGGGTCGTGGGGTGTGTACCCGTGCCAAAAGCCAGGCCCGGGTCCAGTCGGATGACCCTGGTCGCCTGGGCGGGAGGTTCATGCCAGGTGGGAACTATCCAGAAATCAGCGGTAATCTCCACCGGCGCAAACTGCGACTGCGTCAACCGCACCCAGTCTTGTTCGGGCACCATGGAAAGCCCAAGCACATCACAGCCGGCAAAAAAGTCCTGCAGCTTGAGCACCGCCAGCGCGTCCTGGGCCAAATCTTCGGAAGCAAACAGCGCCTGGATGCGCGAACGCTGCCAACCGTCTTGCGGCGGCGGCATGCCAGGCTCGCCAAACAAGGCTTGCTCGGCATCGGTTTGCGCGTCCGCGTCTTCCACGCTGACACTCAGGGCATCCAAGGCGTCCAGCGCATCGCTGAGCACCTCCACCCTGTCTTGCGGGCACATCAGACTGATTTCAAACATGTGCGGCGCGCTCTCAACGTTTGTGCTGCGAGAGCCACTCTTCCAGATAATGGATGTTGGTGCCCCCCGCCATGAACTTGGCATCGACCATCAACTCACGGTGCAGAGGTATATTGGTATTGATACCTTCGATCACCGTTTCCAGCAACGCGGTGCGCATACGCGCCATGGCTTGCTCACGCGTATCGCCGTGCACGATGATCTTGCCGACCATGGAGTCGTAATTCGGCGGCACTTATTAATTGGTATAGCCTGGCGAGTCGACTCTCACGCCAGGGCCACCCGGTGGGTGCCACATCGTGATGCGACCCGGCGACGGCGTAAATTTGTACGGGTCTTCCGCATTCACACGGCACTCTATCGCATGGCCATTGATGGTGATCTGGCGTTGCGCAAACGGCAGCTTCTCACCCGCGGCCACCATGATCTGGGTCCGCACGATGTCCACGCCGGTGATCAGCTCCGTCACCGGATGCTCGACCTGCACACGGGTATTCATTTCAATGAAGTAGAACTCGCCGTTTTCATACAGGAACTCAAACGTGCCAGCGCCACGGTAGCCAATTTTCTTGCAGGCCGCCGCGCAGCGCTCGCCAATACGCTCAATCAGCTTGCGTGGAATGCCTGGCGCAGGCGCTTCTTCCAGCACCTTCTGGTGGCGACGCTGCATGGAGCAGTCGCGCTCTCCCAGGTACACCACGTTCTTGTATTTGTCGGCCAGGATCTGGATTTCGATGTGGCGCGGATTCTGGAGGTACTTCTCCATATAGACCGCGCCGTTGCCGAATGCCGCCTTAGCCTCGGCCTTGGTCATTTGCACGGCATTGATCAGCGCCGCTTCGGTATGCACCACTCGCATCCCTCGGCCGCCGCCACCGCCTGCGGCTTTGATGATCACCGGATAGCCGACAGCCTTGGCTGTGCGCCGGATGGTTGCCGCATCGTCCGGCAATTCGCCTTCAGAACCCGGTACGCAGGGCACACCCGCTTTGATCATCGCCTGCTTGGCCGACACCTTGTCGCCCATCATGCGGATGTTCTCGGGCGTAGGGCCGATGAACTGGAAGCCACTTTTTTCCACGCGCTCGGCAAAATCCGCGTTTTCACTCAGGAAACCGTAGCCGGGGTGGATGGCTTCCGCATCCGTCACCTCTGCCGCGGAAATCAGCGCAGGCATATTCAGGTAACTCAAACCCGATGGGGCGGGGCCGATACACACGGCTTCGTCCGCCAATTTGACGTACTTGGCTTCGCGGTCAGCCTCGGAATACACCATGACCGCCTTGATACCCATCTCGCGGCAAGCCCGCTGGATACGCAGGGCGATCTCGCCTCGATTTGCTACCAGTATTTTTTTAAACATGCGCCACCAAACTCTGTGGGTTCACTCAATCACGAACAAGGGCTGGCCGTATTCCACAGCCTGGCCGTTTTCACACAGCATCTGCACCACGGTACCTGCCTTGTCGGCTTCGATTTCATTCAATATCTTCATCGCTTCGATGATGCAGATGGTCTCGCCTTCCTTTACCTGGCTGCCGACTTCGACAAAAGCCTTGGCACCGGGGCTGGACGAGCGATAGAACGTGCCCACCATCGGGGACTTGACCACATGGCCCGTAGGAGCCTCCACAGCCGGAGCGGCCACTGGTGCAGCTGCAGCCTGGGCGGCCACATCGACCACGGGCGCTGCCATCATGGCAGGCGGTGCGGCCTGGTACACCATGGCACCACCGCCTTTGACGATGCGTACCTTGCCTTCGGCTTCGGTAATTTCAAGTTCCGACACGTTGGAATCAGACACCAAGTCGATCAACGTTTTGAGTTTGCGCAAATCCATAAAACCTCCAGCCACGACCAACCAAAAAGAGGTGGAATCTACCTCAATTCCGTCGAACGGTCGCTTATTTCTTGTATTTCATTTGTAAATCGCCTCCCAAAGCCGCTGTCAAAAGGGCTTGGAAAGGATCAAACTGCCTATTTCAAGGCGGCCCAGACTTGCAAGTCGGCCGCGCTTAGCTTGCCCATTTTACGATGAAGCACTGCGCCGCTGGCACCCAGCACGACGGTAAAAGGTAGGCCGCCGGTCAGATTACCCAGGGACCGTCCGAGCTCGGTACCGCCCAGGCCGGCCATCCCGACCGGAAAACTCACCGGTGTTTTCTGCAGAAAGCTCTGCACCGCAGGCAATTGGTCGACCGCCAAGCCCACCACTTGCCAGCCGTTGGCCGCATGATCCTTGAAGAAGCGGTCAATCAAGGGCAGCTCTTCGACGCAAGGCGGGCACCAAGTGGCCCAGAAGTTCAGCAGCACCGGCCGCCCACGAAAAGCCTGCATCTCCAGCGGGCCACCGGTGGGACTATCCAGGCGCAGACGCCAAAGCGCCTCTTCGGCGTCGGCCAGCACCGGGCCGGGCCGGTAATGCCACCAGGCCAGGCCTGCACCGGCCAGCCCGGCAGTGGCGGCCACGGCGGCCAGCAGGAGACGGCGCGGCGGAGCCGCGGGAGGAGAAGTAACTGTGTTCATGGCGCCGTATCCTGCAGCAAACGGCGCACCGCGGCGATGTCCCCGCGTGGCGTACGGCCTTTGCTGTCGGGCTTCAAAGCCCCCCGCAAGTCGTCCAGGTCATACACCATCAGGTGCACGCCCACCACCACGTCCAGTTCGGGGCTGCGGCTGGCAAAGCTAAGCGCCTCAACCGCATCACCACGAAATCCGGTAACAGTTGTGGGCTCGTAGGGCACACGGTGGTCAATCAACGCGATCTCGGCAGATTTGGGGTCATCGCAAAACATCTGGATGCTGATGTCGGACAACCGGGTGGCCGTGCCGAACCATACGGCACCACATAAATGTGGCCGGAAATGGACCATTCGCTCCATCCAGGTCAGCGCCAGCACCCGCAACGCCCGCAGCTCTTCGGGCTGGGTGTCGCCGCAGAACAGCTCTATATATTCGCGCACTGCGTCTGCCAGCACGTCATTGCCGGGCAAGGGCGCGCGGCCCATGCCCAACTGGGCCACGGCGCGCCGCTTGGCGGGGCCGTATTCCAGACCCTCCTCCACAACCAAACGGGCGGCGGTTGCGGCAATTTCAGAAGTCATTGCATCCATGCCCCGGATTTTGCACCTTTTGCCGACCCGGCCCAGCCCTAGCCCCGCCCTCTAAAATCTACGCATGCACATTCATATTCTGGGTATTTGCGGCACCTTCATGGGCGGTTTGGCGGCTTTGGCACGGGAGGCCGGCCACCGCGTCACCGGTTGCGATGCAGGGGTGTACCCACCGATGAGCGACCAACTGCGGGCACTGGACATTGGCCTGATCGAAGGCTTCTCGGCCGACCAATTGGCGCTCAAGCCCGATATGTTCGTGGTGGGCAATGTGGTGTCCCGGGCCCGCCTGGCCGATGGCAGCCCCAAGTTCCCGCTAATGGAGGCGATTCTGGACGCCGGCCTGCCCTACACCAGCGGGCCGCAGTGGCTGGCCGAGCATGTATTACAAGGCCGGCATGTGATGGCGGTGGCCGGAACCCACGGCAAAACCACCACCACCGCGATGCTGGCCTGGATTCTGGAATATGCGGGCCAACAACCTGGTTTTCTGGTCGGCGGCGTGCCTTTGAACTTTGGCGTATCGGCCCGTCTGGGCGCGGGCAGCAGCTTTGTGATCGAGGCGGACGAATACGACACCGCGTTTTTCGACAAGCGCAGCAAGTTCGTCCACTACCGCCCGCGCACCGCAGTGCTGAACAACCTGGAATTCGACCACGCCGATATTTTTGACGACCTGGCGGCGATCGAGCGACAGTTCCACCATCTGCTACGCACCGTGCCCGCCACCGGGCGGGTGGTGGTAAATGGTCTGGAGGAAAGTCTGGCCCGGGTGCTGCACCAGGGCTGCTGGAGCGAGGTGCGCAGCTTTGGCGCAGCCGTCAGCGACTTCACCGCCCAGGGCGAGCCCCACCATTTCGAGGTGCTGCAGCGCGGCGAGCGCGTGGCCACGGTGGAATGGGCATTGGGTGGCGTCCATAACCAGCTCAACGGGCTGGCCGCCATCGCCGCCGCCGACCATCTGGGCGTGACGCCAGCCATCGCAGCCCGCGCGCTGGGCGAATTCCAGAACGTGAAGCGGCGCATGGAGGTGCTCGGCACGGTGCGCGGCATCACGGTGTACGACGACTTTGCCCACCACCCCACGGCCATCCGCACCACGGTGGATGGCCTCCGCCGCCGCGTCGGCCCCGCGCAGCGCATCCTGGCGGTATTCGAGCCGCGCAGCAACACCATGAAGCTCGGCGCCATGAAGGCCCAGCTACCCTGGAGCCTGGAGGATGCGGACCTAGCGTTCTGCCATGCGGGCGGGCTGGGCTGGGATGCGCGCAGCGCCCTGGAGCCCATGGGCGCCAAGGCCCAGGTTGCCGACAGCATCGACGCGCTGGTCGATCAGGTTCTGGCAGCCGCAGAGCCGGGTGACCATATTCTTTGCATGAGCAATGGCGGTTTTGGTGGCATCCACACCAAGCTGCTGCAAGCACTACAAAAGTAATAGCTACTGACGCTTATGGAATAAGCGCCAGTAGCACTTTTTACTTAAATTTCAGAAGAGCAGACCTCGATCGGAGAGCAGCACGTTGGCCGATGGCAACCAAGCCATGTCGCCAGCTGCGGTGGTGATGGCGCCGTCAAAATACAAACCGGCCAAGTCGCGCGCTAACTGACCGGGGTTCAAGCCACTTTTTTGCAATTGCGCCATGCTGGTGGGGCCGGCCGCCAGGGCTTGCAGCACTGTGCGCAAAGATTCTTTCAGCCAGGATACGGGCACCTGGGGCGGACGCACCAGGCGGATCAATTCGGTGTGGTAGACCGCAGGCAGCAAGTCGACGGCCGAATGCTGGGCAAATTGCCACATCACCTCGACCAAGCCCGCGCGCTTGAAGCGCGGCGGCAAGCCGTCGGTCGAGGCTGCGCGCGGGGTCCAGCTGGCCTGCTCCAGCTGCACTGGGCTGGCATCCACACGGTAGTCGACGCGGCGCCTAGGCAGATCCACCACCGCCAGCAGCACCGACTGGTGCACCACCTCGTAGACCGCATGCCGCAACCCACCCAAGGTCTGGTACAGCAGCGCACCCAGGAAATACTGGGCCCGCAAGGGCTGCAGCCAGACCTCGAACTTCTTCAACACCATGTGCACCGCACGCTCAGAATCGGGGTCGAAGGTGGTCAAAGGCTCGATCTCTTGCGAGGCCAGCGGCGTGGTGAAGGCCAACGGGCGGTCGACCGCCTCCAACTGCAGCTGCAGCGGCGGTGCGGCCCGCCGGCTGTCGGGAATAGCCAGCACGCCATCGTCCTGCAACTGGGCGGCCTGGCCGCTCACGCACCAGGCGTCGGCCTCTTCGAACCGGGCCACCCGCCAAGCCGGCAGACTGCCCGGTTCATAGGGTAGGAAGCTCAGCAATGCCGCCCTTTGCGATGGCGAGAGGCCCGCCACCCCTAGCCAAAATATAGGTCGATCCAATTCCATAGCGTTCCTCCGATGTTGAGGTTCATCCTGCCCGGCGTGCCTTGACCGCCTCGGACAGGATATCCAGGGTCTGCAGGGATTGGTCCCAACCCAGGCAGGCATCTGTAATGCTACGGCCATACTCCAAGGATTGCTGGTCTGTTTTTCCAGGAGTGAACTTTTGTGCACCTTCGACCAGATGGCTTTCCACCATCAGACCGAAAACCTGGCGCGAACCACCAGCGACTTGCCCAGCGATGTCGCGCGCCACTTCGATCTGCTTTTCGTGCTGCTTGCTGCTGTTGGCGTGGCTGCAATCGACCATCAGGGTGGCCGGCATCTTGGCGGCAGACAGCTCGGCACAGGCGGCGGCCACGCTGGCGGCATCGTAGTTCGGGGCTTTGCCGCCGCGCAGGATCACGTGGCAATCCTTGTTGCCATTTGTTTGCACAATGGCGACCTGGCCGTTCTTGTGCACCGACAGGAAATGGTGGCCGCGGGCCGCCGCCTGGATGGCATCGGTGGCGATGCGGATATTGCCGTCGGTGCCGTTCTTGAAGCCGATGGGGGCCGACAGACCGGAGGCCAGCTCGCGGTGCACCTGGCTCTCGGTGGTACGCGCGCCAATCGCACCCCAGGCGATCAGGTCGCCGATGTACTGGGGCGAAATCACGTCCAGGAACTCGCTACCGGCGGGCAGGCCCAGGCGGTTGATGTCGATCAGCAACTGGCGGGCGATGCGCAGGCCTTCGTCGATGCGGTAGGTTTCGTCCAGGTAGGGGTCGTTGATCAGGCCCTTCCAGCCCACGGTGGTGCGGGGCTTCTCGAAGTAGACGCGCATCACGATCTCCAGCGTGTCGGCGTATTTCTCGCGCTGCTCCTTCAGGCGGCGCGCGTACTCCAGTGCCGCCATCGGGTCATGGATGGAGCAAGGGCCGATCACCACCAGCAGGCGGTCGTCGGTGCCGGCCATGATGTTGTGGATGTTCTTGCGGGTGGCGGTGATCAGCGATTCCACGGGCGTGCCGCGGATGGGGAAGAAGCGGATCAGATGTTCTGGAGGAGGTAGCACAGTAATGTCCTTGATGCGTTCGTCGTCGGTTTGGCTGGTTTTTTCGACGCTCGCATACCAGCTGTCGCTGGTGGAATGGGCTTTGGCATTCATGGACTGTGCTCCTGTGGGTATTAAAAATAAGTTGAGAAAAAAGGTGGGGCAAAAAAAAACCGCCGGAGTGGTGAAACTCCGGCGGTTTTTATGAAGGGCTTTATTTGCTTACAGACATGCCTCTCATCCGCCGGGGACCGAGAACCAAAAGTAAAAGTAGGCAAATACGTGCTGCTGCATAGGATTTCAATGTAACACAGAGATAGGCAGGGGCAAAACCGGGTAAGCCCTCAGGCCGTGCCGCCGACCGTCAAGCCGTCGATGCGCAAGGTGGGCTGGCCCACGCCCACGGGCACGCTCTGGCCTTCTTTGCCACAGGTGCCGACGCCGGGATCAAGCTTCATGTCGTTGCCAATCATGCTGACCTTCTTCAGGCATTCGGGGCCGCTGCCGACGATGGTCGCGCCCTTCACCGGGTACTGGATCTTGCCGTTTTCCACCCAGTAGGCTTCGCTGGCCGAGAACACAAACTTGCCGGAGGTGATGTCTACCTGGCCACCGCCAAAGTTGCTGGCGTACAGGCCCTTCTTGATGCTGGCGATGATTTCCTGCGGGTCTTTGTCGCCACCCAGCATGTAGGTATTGGTCATGCGCGGCATGGGGATATGGGCATAGCTCTCGCGCCGGCCATTTCCGGTGGGTTTGACGCCCATCAGGCGCGCGTTCATCGCGTCCTGTATGTAGCCCTTCAGGATGCCGTCTTCGATCAGCACATTGCGCTGGCTGGCGCAGCCTTCGTCGTCCACATTCAGCGAGCCACGACGGTCGGCAATGGTGCCGTCGTCCAACACCGTCACACCCTTGGCGGCGACGCGCTGGCCGATGCGGCCGCTGAAGGCGCTAGAGCCCTTGCGATTGAAGTCGCCTTCCAACCCGTGGCCGATGGCTTCGTGCAGCAAAATGCCGGGCCAGCCGGAACCCAGCACCACGGTCATCACACCCGCCGGGGCCGGGCGGGATTCGAGGTTGGTCAGCGCGGCGTGCACGGCGGCATCGACGTATTCGTTGAGCATGGCATCGTCAAAGTAGGCCAGGCCAAAGCGGCCACCGCCACCGCCCGAGCCCATTTCGCGGCGCACCACGCCCTTGACCGTAGCCTCGGCGATCACCGTGACGCTCAGACGTACCAGCGGGCGCACATCGGCTGCCAACGTGCCGTCGGCACGGGCCACCATCACCACATCGTATTCCGCGGCCAGGCCAGCCATCACCTGGGCCACGCGCGGGTCTTTGGCACGGGCCAGTTTCTCTACCCGCTCCAGCAGTTTGACCTTGGCCGTGCTGTCCAACGAGGCAATCGGGTCGACGCCAGGGTACAGGCTGCGCCCTTTTGCTACTTTTTGTGTAGCTACCTTCGCACGCTTTGTCTGCGCTGCAGCCGAAATGGACCGCACAGTGCGGGCGGCATCCAGCAGCGAGGCCTCAGAGATATCGTCGGAATAGGCGAAGGCGGTTTTCTCGCCGCTGACGGCCCGTACGCCCACGCCCTGGTCGATGCTGAAGGAACCGGTCTTGACGATGCCCTCCTCCAGGCTCCATCCTTCGCTGCGCGTGTACTGGAAGTACAGGTCGGCATCGTCCACTTTGTGGGCGGTGATTTCGGCCAGCGCGCGGCTGAGGTGGGCGGGCGTCAGGCCAAACGGCTCCAGCAGGAGCGATTGGGCAATGGCGAGGCGTTCGAGTGTGGGTTCGCGAGAGGTCATTTGGTCATTTTAGGCCTGGCCCACAGCAAGCGCTGTGCTGCCGGCCATACCCCGCCAGAGATCAGGATTGCACCAGGCGCCGCGCCTTGGCAATCGACATCAGAATCCCCAGTCCCAGCCCCAGCGTGACCATGGCGGTACCGCCGTAGCTGATGAAGGGCAAGGGCACACCGACCACCGGCAAGATGCCGCTAACCATGCCCATGTTGACGAAGGCATAGGTAAAAAAGATCAAGGTCACGCTGCCCGCCAGCAGGCGCGAGAACATGGTGGGCGCATCCATCGCAATTACCAAGCCGCGCAGCACCAGAAACAGAAATCCGGCAATCAGCAGCAGGTTGCCG
The DNA here is from genome assembly GCA_963513025.1 of uncultured Albidiferax sp. Taxonomy (GTDB): domain Bacteria; phylum Pseudomonadota; class Gammaproteobacteria; order Burkholderiales; family Burkholderiaceae_C; genus Rhodoferax_B. The sequence continues at coordinate 4,679 of CAUPON010000041.1, read as the reverse complement.
ATCAGGCCGAACTCTTCGGAAAACGCGGCAAAGATGAAGTCGGTGGTCCGCTCGGGAATGAATTCCAGATGGGTTTGCGTGCCCTGCATAAAACCCTTGCCCGTCACCCCGCCCGAGCCGATGGCGATCATGCCCTGGATGATGTGGAAGCCCTTGCCCAGCGGGTCGCGGCTTGGGTCCAGCAGCGTGCAAATGCGCTGCTGCTGGTAATCGTGCAGCACCACCCAGCGCATGCCGTCGGCACACAGCGCCGGCTCGTTCCAAACCAGCAGGCCTATGCCCACCAGCCCCAGCAGCACCGGCGGCACGATCAGCTTCCAGCTCAGGCCGGCAAAAAACAGCACCGACAGGCCGGTGGTCATGACCAGAATCGCGGTCCCCAGATCGGGCTGTTTGACGATCAACGCCACCGGAACCGCCAGCAGCAAGCCCCCGACCAGAAAGTCCAATGGCCGCAGTTGGCCTTCGCGCCGCTGGAACCACCAAGCCAGCATCAAGGGCATGGCGATTTTCAAAATCTCGCTGGGCTGGATGATGATGCCCAGGTTCAGCCAGCGCCGCGCGCCCTTTTTGGTGATACCAAAGATGGCCACCGCAATCAGCAAGGCCACGCCTATGGTGTACATGGGCACCGCCAGCGCCATCAGGCGCTGCGGCGGAATTTGCGCCACCACGAACAAAATAGTGCCGGCCAGCAGCATATTGCGGCCATGGTCCATAAAGCGTGTGCCGTGGTCGTAGCCGGACGAATACATGGTGAGCAGGCCCGCGCAGACCAGCATGAAGACCGCAAACGCCAGCGGCCCGTCAAAGCCACGAAACATTGGCGTGACACGCTGCCACAGCGGGGATTTTTCAAAAACTACAGACATACCGGATTATCGCGCTGGCAACGAACCTGCCCGCAACATTCAGCGGGAACACCTACCCGGCTAGCACGCGGTTCTTGCCGGTACGCTTGGCCAGGTACATGGCCTGATCGGCGCGCTTGATGCAGTCCACACCCGACTCGCCGGTGGACAGTTGCGCCACGCCGGCACTGAAGGTGATCAACACCTTCTGGTTGTCGCGCAGAAAAAACTTCTTGGTCAGCTCGCGCTGCAAGCGGGTCAAGGCGCCGACGCCCAACTCCAGCCCGGTGTCGGGCAACACGATCACGAACTCTTCCCCACCAAATCGGGCCAGGGTGTCCTGGGGTCGCATGGAACTACGGGTCACGGCGGCCAAGTGGGTCAAGGCGGCGTCGCCGGCTTCGTGGCCCAGGTCGTCGTTGAGCTTTTTGAAGTTGTCGATGTCGAGCAGCGCCAGGCACAGCGGCGTGTCTTTGCGCGTGGCCCGGGAAATTTCGCGCTGGATGGCTTCGTCCAGGCCGCGGCGGTTCAGGGCGCCGGTCAAGGGGTCGTGCCGTGCCTGGGCGCTGACCCGGTCCAGCTCCAGATGCAGTTTGCTGATTTCGGCCTCGGCCTGCTCGGTTTTATCGCGCATGAACTGCAGCTGCTCGCGCGAATTCTGGGTGTCCAGCGCCATGCTGCGGGTGGCGCTGAGCGCGCTTTGCAGCACCGGCGCCAGCTCCTCTATCGAGGTGACCTGCTCGATCTGGCGTGCGCACTCTTCGATCCGCACCTGGTACACGCCGCTGGATTCGCCCATCAGTGAAAGCCTGTCGACAAACGCCACCAGCAGCTCGCGCATCTGGGTCTGGGCCTCGTGCGCGCGGGTTTTGGCCTCGACCTGCTTGGCAATCACATCGACCAGACGCCGTTGCACGTCATCCAGCCGGCGCAGACTCAAAGGCGGGGTCGAGGCCTCCATCAGTGCATCGATCTGCCCCTTGAGCCACTGGTCGTCTATGCAGAGTTCACCGATGTTCGTGAAAACCAGGTGCAAGAGCTGCAGCAGCACCATCTTGATTTCAGCCTGGTCCTCGGCGGTGAACGACAGGCGATGGCTGAAGTTGGCCAGCATGGTCTTGGTGCGCGGCAGGTCGGGCACCGGCTGGCGGATGAACGCCAGCAGCTCGCGGGCCTGCTCCAGAAATCGGTCATCGTCGGCACCCAGGGCCGGCAGCGCGTTGTCGATCAGGCGCGCGATCTGCTCCATGAATTCGGGGGTCAGTGCGGGGTTGCTATGTGGGCTGACAGCCAGGGGCGTCAGCCCACTATCCGATACCGTGGGCGCCACCATGCCGAAGCCGGCGTAGCCCACCAAGGCGTTTTGCACGCCGTCCCAGTTGCGTTGGGAAATCGCCGACTCCAGCAGGCCACATTGCTTTTGCTGGCCCGGGTTCTTGGCGGGCAGTGCGGCGGAGATTTGGCGCAGCCGGTCAAACGGGAAATGGGCCGGTGGCAGGGTGCCAGCCACCTCGTAGTACAGGGCTTGGTAGTTCTCAGGCGTAGGCGCCAGCTTTTTGAGACTCAGCTGCTTAAATGTTTCGCGCGCAATTTCACTTGGAGATCGATCAGCCATGGGACTCGCAGTTAAATCTGTCATGGGCACTCGCCCCCCAAAGAGGTTGATCGTATCTGGTAAACCCCGCAAATCCAAGGCAAGAAGCCGCTTATGTTTGCTAGCATAAGCTCATGCCTGCCACCCACTTGCTGTACCTCCACGGCTTTCGCTCATCACCCCAATCGGCCAAGGCCCGGCAGGTGGCGCAACGGGTGCAAACTCAGCACCCCGCCGTCACCTGGTGGTGCCCGCAACTGCCGCCGTCCCCGCAGGCAGCCATGGCCCTGGTGCAGCAAGGCATTGCCGACTGGCCGCGGCAAACCATGGCCGTCATCGGTTCGTCCCTGGGCGGCTTTTATGCCACTTGGGTGGCCGAACACACCGCCTGCAAATCGGTGCTGCTGAATCCCGCGGTAGACCCGGCGCGGGACCTGGCCAAGTACATCGGCGAACAGACCAGCTGGCAAAACCCGGAAGAGCGGTTTTTCTTCGAACCCGCCTTTATTGGTGAATTGCAGGCACTCACGCTGCACAACCAGCCCCCGCCCGAACGCTGCCTGACCATCATCGCCAAGGGCGACGAGGTGCTGGACTGGCGCGAAATGGCAGCCCGCTACGCCAGCGCCCAGCCCTTGCTGCTGGAGGGCGGCGACCACGCACTGAGCGACTTTGACACGCATATCGACGCCATATTTGCGTTTCTCGACCTGCTCACCATCTGAGCTCCAAATCGGACCGGCCGCGCCGCATGGGAGAATTCGACCCATATGTTTGCATTATTTGAAGAAGCCGGAAAATTCATGGCCGGGCGCATCTTGTCCGAAGCGGAGTCGTCCGCCCAGGTCGAGCTCGACAGTGGCAAGCGGGTCAAGGTCAAGGCCGCCAACCTGCTGCTGAAGTTCGACAAGCCGACGCCTGCGGTCCTGCTGCGCGATGCCCAGTTGGTGGCCGCCGATATCGAGCTGGAAATGGCTTGGGAGTTCGCACCCGAGGACGATTTCGGCTTTGCCGACCTGGCGCGCGACTATTTCAGCGAAAAAGCCACGCTGGAGCAGCAAACCGCCATGCTGCTGCGCCTGTTCGAAGCGCCGCATTACTTCCGCCGCGCAGGCAAAGGGCGCTTCCGCAAGGCTTCGGCCGATATCCTGCAACTGGCGCTGGCTGCGATCGAAAAGAAGCAGCAGATTGCTATACAAATTGCGGCCTGGGCGGACGAGCTAGGTCAGGGTTCGTGCCCGCCCGCTGTGCGTGAGCAGCTATACAAAATACTCTTTAAACCCGATAAAAACGGCCCTGAGTACAAGGCCGTGGTCGAAGCCTCCCGCGCCACCCACAAGGCGCCGTTGGTGCTGCTGCAGCACGCCGGCGCCATCGACTCGCCCTACCAGTTCCACTGGCGACGCTTTCTGCTGGAAAACTTCCCCAAGGGCACCGGCTTCCCCGCGCTGGAGGCGCCGCAAATCCTTGACGATTTGCCGTTGTCGACTGCGCAGGCCTTCTCCATCGACGATTCGCAAACCACCGAGATCGACGACGCGCTGTCGGTGCAAGGCCTGGGCAGTGGCACGGTCACCCTGGGCATCCACATCGCCGCGCCCGGCCTGGCCGTCAGCCCAGGCAGCGCCATCGACCAGCTGGGCCGGGCTCGCCTGTCCACCGTCTACATGCCGGGCTACAAGCTGACCATGCTGCCCGATGCGGTAGTGCTGCACTACACGCTGCAAGAGGGTCGCGACTGCCCGGCCGTGTCGCTGTACGTCACGCTGGACGAGGCTACGCTGGAGATCAGCGCCACCGAGACCCGGCTGGAGCGGGTCCGCATCGCAGCCAACCTGCGCCACGACCAGCTAGACACCCTGGTAACCGCCGAATGGCTGGAGAATCCAGGCTTTGAGCATGAAAATGGCACTTCAAGCATACCCATGGAGCGCGAGCAGCTATCATTTTTATACCGCTTGGCGAAACACCTGAAAGCCCAGCGCGAAGTGGTCCGCGGCAAGCCGGAGAACTTCAACCGGCCCGACTACAACTTCAAGCTGGTCGGCAAGCAAGGCGACGAACCCGCCGGTACCGAGCAGGTTCAAATCACTACCCGCCAGCGCGGCGCCCCCCTGGACCTGATGGTGGCCGAGGCCATGATCCTGGCCAACAGCACCTGGGGCCAGTGGATGGCCGAGAACGGCGTGCCCGGCATCTACCGCAGCCAGGCCAGCCTGCTGCCCGGCGTGAAG
>CAUPON010000040.1:0-42775 GCA_963513025.1 uncultured Albidiferax sp. | reverse complement strand
TTCGGGAGGGGCTGGTAGGCGCGGCTCGCCGCACATAGCTCGGCTATGTGCAAGAGTCGCAACGCCCCAGACTGCCCGAAAAGGCAGCTGCCCTTCGGGTTGGGGAGAAATCGGGCGATTTGCCCGCCATCACCTTTGCATCGGCACAGAGCCCATGCTGCAGGCGCTGACAACCAACTCATCCCGATTGCTCCCCAACGCGGCCTCAAAAAGACCTTGAACACGTTCTAAGCGCGGGCCGCGAGCAACGCAGCCAGGCATTGCCCGGCGCCGCCCTCAGAAATTCAGAAACGCGCGAAGTATTCCTGCAGACGGTCCTGGAAAACCCGCTTCTGGCTCGCATCGATAAAACTGCCCTCGAAGCTGTTGTAGGCCAGCTGGTAGGCGTGCTGGGCCGTCAGGCCGGTGGCGGCGAAGGTCTGGGTGAAGTTCTCGTTGATATAGCCGCCAAAGTAGGCCGGGTCGTCGGAATTGACGGTGGCCACTAGCCCCGCGTCCAGCAGCGCGCCCAGGTTGTGGTCGGCCAGATCGGGGAACACGCAAAGCTTCTGGTTCGACAGCGGGCAGACAGTCAACGGAATGCGGTCCTGCGCAAGGCGCTGCATCAGCAAGGCGTCGTGTACGGACTGCACGCCGTGGTCGATGCGCTCGACCCTGAGCACATCCAGCGCGCTCCAGATATAGGCCGGCGGGCCCTCCTCGCCCGCATGCGCGACCAGGCGCAGGCCCAGGCTGCGGCATTTGGCGAAGACCTTGGCGAACTTCTCAGGCGGGTGCCCCAGCTCGCTGGAATCCAGGCCCACACCAATGAATTTGTCACGCAGCGGCAGCGCCTGTTCCAAAGTGGCAAACGCGTCTTCTTCACTGAGATGGCGCAGAAAGCACAGGATCAACACGGCGCTCAGGCCCCACTGTTTTTGCGCATCGACGCAGGCGCGGTGCAGGCCGTTGACCACGGTGTCCATCGCCACGCCGCGCGCGGTGTGCGTCTGCGGGTCAAAGAAAATTTCTGTATGCGCTACATTATCTGTAGCAGCCCGCGCAAGATAGGCGTGCGCCATATCGTAAAAGTCTTGCTCGGTCAGCAGCACGCTGGCTCCGGCGTAGTAGATGTCCAGAAAGCTTTGCAGATTGCTGAAGGCATAGGCGCTGCGCAACTCTTCGACGCTGGCGTAGGGAATCGCCACGCGGTTGCGCTGGGCCAACGCGAAGATCAACTCGGGCTCCAGCGAGCCTTCGATATGGATGTGCAGTTCGGCCTTGGGCATGCCGCGAAGCAGCTCGGGCAAGCGGTCGGCAGCGATGGCGGGTACGGTGAAGGATGTGGTCATCAGCAGACTCCAAAAGTAATACCCAGGTGTTTCAGATAGCGCCGGTAGGCGGCAGAGGCCTTGTCCGCCGCGGTATGCAGCTCTGCCCGCGGGTCCAGCGGCAGGCGCTTGGGGGTTTGGGATTCCAGCACCGGCTGGTCCTGCGCGAAGATGGTCTGCTGGAAGGCCCGCAGCTTGTCGTCAGACGCCGGCCCATCGGGTCCAGCCAGTCTAAACCAGACCCGGCTGTGCTCCGGGCCGACCGGGCAGATGAACAGGCCAATCGCCTCGCGGTAGTCGGCCAGCGCGACGCTGGACGCCTCGGGCACCTTGGTCAACACCGCGGCGTATGGCGCCTCCACCGTGTAGCTGTACTCCACTTGCGCTGGCGCGGTGGCGTGTGCGCTGGACTGCGGCTGCCAGGCCTTGCACTGCGTGGCGACAAAGCCATTGGATGTGCTGTCAACCCGGTAGTCGTCAATCGAAGAAGCACTGCGGCTGCCCAGCCAGCCCTCGTGCACAAAGGCGAAATGCGCCATGTCGAGAAAATTCTCCACCAGCCGCGGCGCACTGGTCGCCACGTCGAACGGGCCGCAATTAATCTTGCGCAAACGGCTGTCGGCCTCGGCTGCAAACCGCACCAGGTCGTGCGGATCGGCACTGCCTTGCAGCCGCACCCAGACCAGGCCGTAGCGTTCGCAGGCGGCAAAGCTGCGCGCCACATGGGTCGCAGGCGGGGTGAAGTCCGGCAAGGCCGGCACATGCACGCACTGGCCCGAGGCCGCAAACTGCCAGCCGTGGTAGGGACACTCCAGCCGGTCGCCACAGACTCGCCCCAGCGACAGCCTCGCGCCGCGGTGCGGGCATTGGTCGGCCCAGGCATGGGCGTTGCCGGCGGCGTCGCGCCAAAGCACCACAGGCTGCTCCAGCAAGACGGCGGCCAGCGGCAGCTGCGCCAGATCGGCGCTGGCAGCCACCGGATGCCAAAGGGTTTTTTCCATCATGTTCAAGGTATCCAGCAAAGACTGTGCCGCAGACAAGAAAGCCGCTCCAAGAGCGGCTTTGAATCTCAACAGGCATCACCCAAGCTACTAGCCGCCCCTTCCAGAAACACCGCAGAACCGGCTCTGCCGGGCTGCTGGTGTTGCCCCCTGCAAGGGGGTTGGCGGCCACACGCAGTGGGCAAGCCTGGGGGTGAGCCTTATTTCCCGCCTGGGATCTTGCCTTCCACGCCCTTGACGTAGAAGTTCACGCCACCCAGGAAGGCATCGTCGGCCACGGCATCCTTGGCTACCACCACCTTGCCGGCCTGGTCCAGGATCGGGCCCTTCCAGATGGCGAAGCTGCCATCGGCCAGGCCCTTCTTGATCTCTTCGACCTTGGCCTTGGTTTCGGCCGGTACATCTTCGGCGATGGACACGATGTCGATCGCGCCTTCCTTCACGCCCCACCAGCTCTTGCCATTGGTCCACTTTCCGTCCAAGGCGTCCTTGGTGGTCTTGATGTAGTACGGACCCCAGTTGATGACAGCCGACGCCAGATGGGCCTTGGGGCCGTAGGCGGTCATGTCGGAATCCCAGCCGAAGGCGCGCTTGCCCTTGCTTTCGGCGGTCTTCAGCACGGCGGGCGAGTCGGTGTTCTGGAAAAGAATGTCGGCGCCGCCGTTGATCAGCGCAGTGGCGGCTTCGGTTTCCTTGGGTGGGCTGAACCATTCGTTGACCCAGACCACCTTGGTCTTGATCTTGGGGTTCACGCTTTGCGCGCCCAGGGTGAAGCTGTTGATGTTGCGGATGACTTCAGGAATCGGCACCGAGCCGACCACGCCCAGGGTGTTCGACTTGGTCATCTTGCCAGCGATCACACCGGCCATGTATGCGCCTTCGTAGGTGCGGCTGTCGTAGGTGGCCATGTTGTCGGCTGTCTTGTAGCCGGTGGCGTGCTCGAACTTCACGTCCTTGAAGTCGGCAGCCACTTTGAGCATGGACTCCATGTAGCCGAAGGTGGTGCCGAAGACCAGCTTGTTGCCGTTGCTGGCCATATCGCGCAGCACGCGCTCGGCGTCGGCGGATTCGGGCACGCTTTCAACAAAGCTGGTGCTGATCTTGTCGCCGAATTCTTTTTCCAGCGCCTTGCGGCCGTTGTCGTGGGCAAAGGTCCAGCCGCCGTCGCCGACCGGGCCGACGTAGGCAAACGCAATCTTCAAAGGCTCGGGCTTGGGAGGGGGTGCTTCGGCAGCCGGTGCCGAGGCTGCAGGCGCAGCAGCGGGCGCAGGCGCCGGCTCTTCCTTCTTGCCGCAGCCGGCCAGGGCCGCCGCCACCGCAGACGCGGCAGCGATTTGAATCAAGGTACGTTTCTTCAGGTCAGTCATGTGATTTCACTTTCTGGGGGGTTTGCGAGGAGAAATTCGAACGTAACAAAATGATTATGAACCGGGATAAAACGGTTTCCCGAGCGAGGCCGGCATGTTGATGCGAATCCACGCCGGGTTGCGCGAGATCAGCGCCAGCACCACGATGGTGGCCAGGTAGGGCAGCATGCTCAGCAGCTGGCTGGGCACATCCACCCCCACGCTTTGCAAGTGGAACTGCAGCATGGTGACGCCGCCAAACAGGTAGGCACCCAGCAGCACACGGGTCGGCCGCCAGGTGGCGAAGGTGGTCAAGGCCAGCGCGATCCAGCCCTTGCCGGCCACCATGCCCTCGACCCATAGCGGTGTGTAAACCAACGAGATATAGGCGCCGGCCAGCCCACACAGCGCACCGCCCACCACCACCGCCAGGAAGCGGATGCGCCGCACCGGATAGCCCAGCGCATGGGCCGACTCAGGCGATTCGCCCACCGAGCGCAGCACCAGGCCGCTGCGGGTGCGGTACAGAAACCAGATCAAGCCCGCCACCAGCGCCATCGCCACATACACCAGCGGGTGCTGGCGGAACAGCGCCGGCCCGACCAGCGGGATGTCGCCCAGCACAGGCACCGAGAACTGCATGCGCTCGGGCAGCTTGGCCTGCACATAGCTGATGCCGGCAAACGCCGAGAAACCGGCGCCGAACAGGCTCAGCGCCAGGCCGGTGGCGTACTGGTTGGTGTTGAGCCAGATCACCAGCACCCCGAACACCGCCGCCAGCAGCGCACCGGCGCCAATACCGGCCGCAAAGCCCAGCCAGTCGCTGCCAGTATTGACCACGGTGGCGTAGCCGGCGATGGCCGCGCAGAGCATCATGCCCTCGGCGCCCAGGTTGACGATACCGGCCTTTTCGTTGACCAGCAGACCCAAGGCCGCCAGCGCCAGCACGGTGCCCGCGCTCAGCGTGGCCGCAAATAACAAGGCATACGAGTCCATTACGCGGCCTTTCTGAAACGTACGCGGTAAGCAATGAGGGTGTCGCAGGCCAGCAAGGTGAACAGCAGCAGGCCCTGGAACACGCCGGTCAGGGATTTGGGCAGACCCAGGCGCGACTGCGCGAGTTCACCGCCGATGTAGAACATGCTCATCAGCACGGCAGAGAACACCATGCCCACCGGGTGCAGCCGCCCCACAAAGGCCACGATGATGGCCGCAAAGCCGTAGCCCGCCGGCACATACGGCGTGAGCTGGCCGATCGGCCCGGCCACCTCCAGCGCGCCCGCCAGGCCGGCCGCGCCGCCGGAAGTCAGCAGCGCAATCCACAGCGCCTTGCGCGACGAAAAGCCCGCATAGCGCGCCGCCGCTGGTGCCAGCCCGCCCACCTGCTGGGCAAAGCCGGCCCGGGTGCGGAACAAGAACACCCACAGCACCGCCACCCCGGCCAGCGCGATCAGCAGGCCGATACTGACGCGCGAGCCCTTCCACAGGCGCGGGATCTGCGTCACGGCGTCGAAGTTCTTGGTCTGCGGAAAGTTGTATCCCAGCGGGTCTTTCCACGGGCCGTAGACCAGGTAGCTGAGCACCATGGTGGCCACGTAAACCAGCATCAGGCTGACCAGAATCTCGCTGGCGTTGAACTTGTCGCGCAGCAGCGCAGTAATGCCGCCCCAGACCATGCCGCCCAGCACCCCGGCCAGCAGAATGGGCACGACGATCCAGCCGCCCGTGCTTTTGTCGGCCAGCAGCGCCACGCCGGAGGCGAACACCGCGCCTATCAGGTACTGGCCCTCGGCGCCGATGTTCCACACATTCGAGCGAAAGCACACCGCCAGCCCCAGCGCGATGATCAGCAGCGGCGTGGCCTTGACCATCAGCTCGCCCAGCGCGTAGGGGGTTTTGATCGGCTCCCAGAAGAACACCATCAAGCCCTTGACCGGGTCCTTGCCCAGCGCCGCGAACAGGATGACGCCGATCAGCACCGTCACCAGCAGCGCCAGGATAGGCGAGCCATAGCCCCAGAACTTGGACGGCTGGGGGCGCGGTTCAAGCTTAAGCATGCGCTACCTCTGCTGCATTCGGGGTGTTCCACAAACCGCTCATCCATTCTCCAATTTGGGCCACGGTGGCCGCTGCACGCGTGATCGAGGGCGACAGCCGTCCCTTGGCCACCACGTGCAGGCGGTCACAGATTTCAAACAATTCGTCCAGCTCTTCGCTGACCACCCGCACCGCGCAACCAGCGTCGCGCAGCGCCAGAATCTCGCCGCGGATCTGCGCGGCCGCGCCCACGTCCACGCCCCAGGTGGGCTGCGAGACGATCAGCAGCTTGGGGTTGGCATCGATCTCGCGGCCGACGATGAACTTCTGCAGATTGCCGCCCGACAGCGACTTGGCCGCCGCATTCGGCCCGCCGGTCTTGACCTTGAAGCGCTCAATCACGCCCAGCGCCTGGGTTTGCAGCGCCCGCACCTTGATCCAACCGCTGGGGCTGATGGCATTGGTGCGCGTCAGCATCAGGTTGTGCGCCAGGCCGATGGTCGGCACGGCGCCGCGGCCCAGCCGCTCTTCGGGCACGAAGTGCACGCCTAGCGCGCGCCGCTGCTTCGGCCCGAGCTGGCCCACCGGCTTGCCGAACACCGTCACCATGCTGGCGGCGGCGCGGGTGTCTTCGCCCGACAAGGCATACATCAGCTCGCGCTGGCCGTTGCCTGAAACGCCGGCGATACCCACCACCTCGCCGGCCCGCACCTCCAGGTCGATGCCATCCAGGTCCACGCCAAACTGGTCTTCACGCGGCAGGCGCAGACCTTGCACCTTCAATACGGTGGCACCAGTTTTCACCTCGCGGTGCTGCAGCGCCGGCGGCTCGGCGCCGATCATCAAGCGGCTCAGCGAGGCATTGGTTTCCTCGGCCGGGTTACACACGCCGGTGACCTTGCCGCCGCGCAGCACGGTGCAGGCGGTGCAGAGTTCGCGGATCTCGTGCAGCTTGTGGCTGATGTAGAGGATGCTGCAGCCTTCGCTGACCAGCTGCTTGAGCACCACAAAGAGCTTTTCCACCGCCTGCGGCGTCAGCACCGAGGTCGGCTCGTCCAGGATCAGCAGCTTGGGATTGGTCAGCAGCGCGCGGATGATTTCGACCCGCTGCATCTCGCCCACGCTGAGGGTTTGCACCGGGCGGCTGGGGTCGATGTCCAGGCCGTAGGCGCTGGCCTTGGCGACGATGCGCTGGGTGACTTCGGCCAGGCTCAGGCTTTTGTCCAGGCCCAGCCAGACGTTCTCGGCCACGGTCAGGGTGTCGAACAGGCTGAAATGCTGGAACACCATGCTGATGCCCAGCGCCCTCGCCTCTTGCGGGTTGCGGATATGGACTGGCTGGCCGTTGAACAGCACCGTGCCTTCGTCGGGCTTGACCGAGCCGTAGATGATCTTCATCAGCGTGGACTTGCCCGCGCCGTTCTCGCCCAGCACGGCATGGGCTTCGCCGGGCTGCACCGTCAATGACACACCGCTATTGGCGACCACCGCGGGGTAGCGCTTGGTGATGTTGGTCAGTTGCAACCTGGGCGGAACTGGGGTTGGGGCCATGGCTTGGGGATCTTCGATTTATAAAAATAATGCTTCTAGCGCAGGCGTATATTACACGAGCAGCTATGCTTTTCGTAGCGAAGCCGCCACCGACTTGGTAAGTGCGCGCAGCCACTTGCCCGAGGCGGAGGTGTGGGTGCGTGCATGCCAGAGCTGGTAATACATCATGCGGGGAAACGGCAGCGGACACGGCAGTATCTTCACCGGCAGCTGCGCCGCATAGCGCTCGCAGTACTGCCGCCCCGTGGTCAGCACCAGCAAGCTCGATGCCACCATGGCCGGGATCAGGCCGAAATGCGCGCAGCGGGCCACGATGTTGCGGCGCAGGCCCAGGGTTTCCAGGTGTTCGTCGATCACGCCCTTGGCGCCCGGATGGGTGGGCGTGGGCGCGATGTGCTCGGCCGACAGCCAGGTGTCCTGGTCCCAGCCGCGGCGGGCCGCCGGGTGCTCCAGGCTGACCATGCTGACCACCTCATCGCCGAACAGGCGGCCCATGTGCAGGTCCTCGGGCGGGCGGCTCCAGTTGCCGATCACCACGTCCAGCTCGCCCTGGGCCAGATGCGCGGGGTAATCCAGATGGCCCGACAAGGGGTGGATTTCAATCGCACACAGGGGCGCCTCGGACTTGATGCGCGCCACCAGCTGGGGTAGGAACAAGGGATCAAGGTAGTCGCTGGCGGCGACGCGGAACGTGCTTTGCGCGGTCTGCGGCTCGAAGCTGCGCACATCGCTGAACAGCACCTCGGCGGCACGAAGAATGCTGGCGCTCGGGGTCAGCATGCGCAAACCCGCATCGGTGGGCACCATGCCAGAGCCAGAACGCACCAAAATAGGATCATCGGCCAGGTCACGCAGCCGTTTCAGGGCCGCGCTCACCGCCGGCTGGGTCATGCCCAGGCGGATGGCGGCACGGGAAACGCTGCGTTCAGTAAGCACGGTATGCAAGACCCTGATGAGATGGAGGTCGATCTTGTCGAAAAGCGTCTGGTCTCTCATATAGGTGTATGGATGCGTGTCATATGCTGCTGCGTATGTAGAGTGCCTGTTACAAACTTACCCTGTGCTCCGCACCTGCCTCACTAGGAATTTTTAAGCCATGACGACCCAAACCATTCGCTTCATACGGCGCGGCCAGACCGTGGCGCTGGGCAATGTACCACCCGACCGCACGCTATTGCAGGTGCTGCGCGAAGACTTAGGCGCCTGCGGGACCAAGGAAGGCTGCGGCGAAGGCGACTGCGGCGCCTGCACCGTGGTGCTGGCCGAGCCAGAGAACGGCAAGCTGCGCTTTCGTGCCATCAACAGCTGCATCCGCCTGGCCCATTCGGTCAACGGCATGGCGCTGTGGACGGTGGAAGACCTGGCCCAGGCCGACGGCAGCCTGCACCCCGCGCAAGAGGCCATGGTGCAGTGCCACGGCTCGCAATGCGGCTTCTGCACCCCCGGCTTTGTGATGAGCCTGTTCGGCATGTACCAGAACAGCGTCTGCCAGGGCCAGTCCATCAGCCGCGGCGACGCGCAGGAGGCGCTTTCAGGCAATCTGTGCCGCTGCACCGGCTACCGGCCGATTCTGGATGCCGCCCAGCAGATGGAGCAGCTGCCCGCCGTGCGCATCGACGAAGCCGCTTTGCTACAACATCTAGAGCAGCTGGCGCTTATCCGTTCTGCGGCGGAGCCCGATTTTGCATATAAATCCCCGCGCAGCCTCGACGAGCTGACCGCTGCCCGCGCCGCCTACCCCGGCGCGCAGATCGTCGCCGGCTGCACCGATGTCGGCCTGTGGGTCACCAAGATGCACCAGCATTTCGACCGCGTGCTCGACGTGACCCAGGTGGCCGAGCTGCGCCAGATCGAGCACCACGCCAACTATCTGCAGATCGGCGCCGCCGTCACCCTGCAAGACGCCTACGCCGCACTGGTGGCCGACCGGCCGCAGCTGCACAACTTTGCCAGCCGCTTCGCCGGCCTGCCGGTGCGCAACTCGGGCACGCTAGGCGGCAATGTCGCGAATGGCTCGCCGATCGGCGACTCCATGCCGCTGTTGATCGCCCTGGGCGCCAGCGTGGTGTTGGCAAATACCCATGGCACGCGCGAACTGCCGCTGGAAGATTTGTACACCGGCTACCGTACCAATGTGATGGGCGCCGACGAGGTGCTGGCCTGGATCAAGGTGCCGCGGCCGAACGGCGACTTCATGCGGGTCTACAAGATTTCCAAACGCTTCGATGACGACATTTCAGCGGTCTGCCTGGCGATCAGCCTGACCATCACCGACGGCAACGTTACCCGCGCCTCCATCGGCGCTGGCGGTGTGGCCGCGACACCGGTGCGCGCCATCCAGACCGAGGCCGCTCTTACTGGCCAGCCCTGGACCCTGGCAACGGCACAGGCAGCAGCATCCGCGCTGCGCGCCGAGTTCCAGCCCATCTCCGACATGCGCGCATCCGCTGCCTACCGCAGCGAGGTGCTGGGCAATCTGCTGCAGCGCTTCTGGCTGGAAAGCCAGGGCCAGACGCAGATCAATCTGGCCCATTTTGACGTGGAGGCCTGTGTATGAACGCCCCTGACAAACTCAAGCTTGCCAGCAGCGCCGCGGGCCGCTCGGTACCGCACGAGAGTGCGCGCGCCCAGGTCAGTGGCAGCGCGCATTACGTGGACGACCTGCCCGAGGTACGCGGCACCTTGTACGCCGCGCCCATTCTGTCCACTGTGGCCCACGGCAAGCTCTTGGGCGTAGACAGCCACGCCGCGCTAGCCATGCCGGGCGTGCAAGCCGTGGTGCTGGCCAGCGACATTCCCGGCGACACGGTGCTGGCAGCCTTCTCCCACGACGAACCGATCTTCGCCAGCGACACGGTGCAGCACATCGGCCAGGTGGTCGGTGTGGTGGTGGCCAGCACGGTGATGCAGGCCCGCGCCGCGGCCCGCGCCGTCAAGCTGGACATCGAAGCCCTGCCTGCCTTCCTGGATGTGCGCGCTGCCTACGCCGCGCAAAGCTATGTGCTGCCGCCGGTGTTCGTACGCCGCGGCGATGCGGCCCAGGCCATCGCCGCAGCCCCGCATAGGCTGAGCGGCCAGCTGGAGGTCGGCGGGCAAGAGCATTTCTACCTCGAAGGCCAGATCGCCTACGTGCTACCGCAGGAGCAAGGCCAGTGGCTGGTGTATTCCAGCACCCAGCACCCGGGCGAGGTGCAGCACTGGGTGTCTCACGCGCTGGCCGTTGGCAATAACGCGGTGCGCGTCGAATGCCGGCGCATGGGCGGCGGCTTTGGCGGCAAGGAAACCCAGGCCGGGCATCTGGCCGTCTGGGCCGCCATCGCCGCCCACAAGCTGCGTTGCCCGATCAAGCTGCGGCTGGACCGCGACGACGACTTCACCATTACCGGCAAACGCCATCCGTTTGCCTACGACTACACGGTGGGCTTTGACGACGCGGGCCGCATCTGCGGCTTTAAGTTGCTGATGCTGGCCAACTGCGGCTTCAGCGCCGACCTCAGCGGCCCGGTGGCCGACCGCGCGGTGTTCCACGCCGACAACGCCTACTTTCTGGCCGATGTGGACATCAGCTCGTACCGACTGAAGACGCACACCCAGAGCCATACCGCCTTCCGTGGCTTCGGGGGGCCGCAGGGCGTGATCGTCATTGAAACCATACTCAGCGAAATCGCGCGCCAGCTCCAGATCGACCCGCTGGAGGTGCGCCGGCAGAACCTGTACGACGCGGCCGACACGCCGAATCCGCAGCGCAACACCACCCACTACCAGATGGCGGTGGAAGACAACATCCTCCACCCCATGCTCTCAAAAATAGAGCAGTCTGCGCACTACCAGGAGCGGCGCAAGGCCATTTCAGCTTGGAACGCGGCAAACCCGGTGATCCAGCGCGGCATCAGCATCACGCCGGTGAAGTTCGGCATCTCGTTCACCGCCACCTTGTTCAACCAGGCCGGCGCGCTGGTGCATGTCTATACCGACGGCACCGTGCAGGTAAACCACGGCGGCACCGAGATGGGCCAGGGCCTGAACACCAAAGTGGCGCAGATCGTGGCCGATGAACTGGGCGTGCCGTTCGAGAGCGTACTGGCCACCGCCGCCGATACCAGCAAGGTGCCGAACGCCTCGGCCACCGCCGCCTCCAGCGGCACCGACCTGAACGGCCGCGCGGCCCAGTACGCGGCCCGCAATGTGCGCGACAACCTGGCCCAGTTCGCCGCCGGCCTGGACGGCTGCGGCGCCGGCGCGGTGCGCTTCCACAACGGCCAGGTGATCACCCCCAGCAACAGCCGGCCGTTTACCAGCGTGGTGCAGCAGGCCTACGCGAACCGCATCCAGCTGTGGAGCGACGGCTTCTACCGCACACCCAAGATCCACTACGACAAGACCACGCTGACCGGCCGGCCGTTCTACTACTTCGCCTATGGCGCCGCCTGCAGCGAGGTCGCCATCGACACCCTGACCGGCGAGAGCCGGGTGCTGAAGATCGACATCCTGTACGACGCCGGCACCAGCATCAACCCGGCCATCGACATCGGCCAGGTGGAAGGCGGTTTCATCCAAGGTATGGGCTGGCTGACCACCGAGCAACTGGTGTGGAACGCCAAAGGCGTGCTGTCCACCCACGCACCCAGCACCTACAAGATTCCGGCCACCGGCGACATCCCCGCGCACTTCAAGGTGGAGCTATGGAACCAGCCGAACCGCGAGGACAACGTGTTCGGCAGCAAGGCTGTGGGCGAGCCGCCGTTCATGCTGGCGATCAGCGTGTTCGAGGCGATGAAAGAGGCGATTGCCGCCGCGCGTGGCGATGGCGCGGTGGTGCAGCTGGCGGCACCGGCCACCGCGGAGAACGTGCTGCGGGCGCTGTCTGTACGGGGAAGCTGAGCAGCCAGGAATTAGTGTAAAAAATGCCTCCAGCGCTTATATGACGTGCGCGAAAAGCTATCAATAAAATAGCAATCTATGCCTAGGCCCGCAGCGCGGTCAAAGGAGGCGGGCCATACGTCACGACCCGGCTGCGACCGCTGCGCTTGGCCTCGTAACACGCGCTGTCGGCGGCTTCCAGCACCGTAGCTGCGTCGGGAAGATCGGAGCTAAGTTGCACCACGCCGATGCTGGCGCTGAGGCTTAACGTATGGGTGCGCCACAGCATGCGCCAGGTTTCGACACCAACGCGTACCTGCTCGGCAATCGTCTGGGCGCGCTCCAGCGAGCAGCCCGGCAGCAGGATGGCGAATTCGTCGCCGCCCATGCGGGCCACGGTATCGCTCTGGCGCACGCGCGACTCGAGCAGCCGGGCAATCTGTCGCAGCACCTCGTCGCTGGCCGCGTGGCCTGCGGTGTCGCTGATGGGTTTGAAGCGGCCCTGGTAACCCTTGCCACATACCAGTCGGCGGCGGGCACATCGGCCGTGGCCACAAGGTAGCGCGGCAGGTCACGGGCGCCGCTGGCGTCTATGGCATTGGCGCCTCAGGCCCGCAACGCCACCACCACCGGCCCCAGGCCGGGCTCGTCGACCACTTGCTGCAGGCGGCGCTGCGCATCCGGATGCGCCAGCACCACACCGCTGCGGGTGTAGACGATCAGCGCCGCAGAAAACGGCCCCAAAGTCGATGCCGCCGTGGGCAGCAAATCAGACGACTGCAGCGGCAGCGCCCCGACCATCACCGCAAAGATGCGGCCACCCAGATCACGGACCGGCATGCTCATCACCACCATGGGCTCGGGCACCAGCGCGCTGACGCGGGGGTCGGGCACGCCGTTGCCCCCATGGTGACCGTGCGCTGGAAATACCCCTCGCGGGTGAAGTCCACCCCCTCCGGCAGCGGCACGCTGCGTGCCGCCCGGGGCCCGCACCGTGCCGTCGATCTTCACCACCTGCACCGCCGAGAACATTTGCAGCATGAACGGATGGCTGTGCAGTTGGCGGTCCAGGGCCGCGGGCCGCTCCAGCAGGTCGGGGCTGATGCTGCTGGCCATCAAGCCCAGGCTGGCCTCCACACGGGCGCTCTTGCCGCCAAGCATTTCGGCCGCCAGTTCCACCTCGTCGCGCTGCTGCAGGCTGAAGCTGCGCAAGATGACGCGTTCACTCTCGTCAGCAATGAAATAGCCAGAGGCCACCCCCGACAGCATGGCCGACATGACAGCCAGCAGCAGCACCCGGAATTTGAACGTGCCGACCAGCTGCAGACACCAACGCGGCGCGGAGCGCCAGGTAGAGTGGGTCTTGAAGGGGGTATCGACGGCTGCGGAAGGCAGCGGAGAACACCAGTCGCACGCGCACGGGTATGCCCAGATCATGTTCGCGGTGCAAGGCCGCATGGAACTGGAGATCGGCGGCCGCGCCAGCTTTTCCGATACCGCCTGCGGCGTGATCGTGCCGGCCGGCGTATCCCATGGCTTCCAGGCCGCCAGCGGCACGGCGATGTGGGTCATGGACGCGCCGGCCCAGGCCGGGGTCGACCGGGTCAAGCGCTTTGCCGTGCCGCCATCCTGCAAGCGCCCCAGTTGCTGCCGCGCCGCAGCCTGGCGCTGCAGCAACTGGACGATGCACTCGATGCCGAGCTGCACACGGCCTGGGACACGGCACGTATGGCGGCCCTGCTCCACCTGAGTCCGCAGCGCTTCCACGCCCGGCTGCTGGAGCTGAGTCGCACTACCCCACAGGCCTATCTGCGCGCACGCCGCCTGCAGCGGGCTATGCAGTGGATACAGGCAGGCGCACCACTGGAAACCGCAGCGCTGCAGGTGGGCTACGGCAGCGCCAGCGCCAGCGCTCTGGCCTATGCGCTAAAGCGCGACCATGGCGTAGGTGCGAAACAGCTGCGCAGCTAACCCAAGTACAAGAGTCTCTCGACATTCCGTCGCCTGCCAGGCCCCAGCATGGCAGCATGAAAAACCATCCACTTCGCGGCAGCCTGATGGTGCTGGCCGCGGCCCTGCTATGGGGCACGACCGGCACCGCGCAAAGCCTGGCACCACCACATTTATCGGCCTACTGGATAGGCGCGCTGCGCCTGGCCTGCGTCATCGTGGCCGAAGTGGGGGCTAAAAAAAGCACAAAGATGTAGCTGCAGGCGCCCCACAGGCCTGACAGTCAGCAAAAACACTACGCAACCAACACCGTGCTGCCGATATGCTCAAAGGCATCCATCCGCATGGATTAACATGCCAGTGATTAACTAATTGTTACGACTTAGCCAGGAAGGCCATCATGAACAGCTCCCCCGCAAGCCACCAATCGGTTGCCCGCAAACTTGCATTGATGTCGATCGCCGGGCTGGCGCTAGTGCTACTGGCCGTCAGCATAGCCATCGGCTACCTGGAAAAACGCAGTACCCACGCGCTAATGGTGTCGTCGGTGGCCGAGCGGGTGCAAAGCATGGTTGCTGTGGCCGATGCCACCGACCAGATCAGCCGCGAGGTGGTGCAGCGCTCGTACCTGGCGTTCCGCCAGGAGTTTGACCCCGCACCCCGGCTGGAAGAAGCCACGGGTGAGCTGAAGAGTTTTGGCGCCCCCATCAACGGCGACTTCACGGCCGTCGACAAATTCAGCAAGGACACCGGCGGCGTCGCCACGGTGTTCATGAAGAAGGGTGATGACTTCACTCGCATCACCACCTCGCTGAAGAAACAGGACGGCGAACGCGCCATGGGCACCCTGCTGGACCGCGCGCACCCGGCCTACAAGCTGGTCCTGGCGGGCAAGTCCTACACCGGGCTCGCCATGCTTTTCGGCAAGCAGTACATGACGCACTATGCGCCGCTGCTCGACTCCGGCGGAGCCATTGTGGGCATATTGTTTGTGGGAAGCGATACCTCCTTGCAGCAGGTGTCGCTGGAGAAGCAGATCAACGACGTGCACTTCTTTAGCTCGGGCGGCATCTACTACATCGACGCACGCGGCGCGCCCGCCGACTACCGCTTCACCCTGCACCCCACGGCCAAGGGTAAGAAAGTGCTGGAAGCCTATCCGCAGGCCGAAGGCTTCTTGACCGCCTTGGCGGCTGCGCCGGACGGCTATGTGCGCGATGCCGCCACCCTGTTTGGCGCGCAGCCCACCGATACCTGGGCCGTGCTTCGCAAAACCAAGTCGGGTACCGGCTGGCTGATTGCCGAGGTGTCCGAGAGCGAGTCCATGGCCGAGTACTGGCGCAATATGACCACTATCTGGTCCTTGCTGGCCGCCACAGCCGTGCTGCTGGGCGTGGGCCTGTATCTGCTGGTACGCCGCAATGTCAGCCAGCCGCTGGGCGAATTGACCCAGGCCATCACCACCGTCACCAAGGGCGATCTGACCCAGGCCTTCCAGACGCAGCGGCAGGATGAAATCGGCATGCTGGTGCGCGAGGTCGAGAGCCTGCGGCAGCGCTATATGCAAGCCCTGTCGCAGGTGCGCGCATCGGTGGAGAGCATCGGTACGGCCAGCTCCGAAATCGCCAGCGGCAACCAGGACCTGAGTGCTCGCACCGAGCAGACCGCCAGCAATCTGCAGCGCACCGCCAGCAGCATGGACCAGCTGACCAACACCGTACAGCACTCGGCCGATGCCGCACGCCAGGCGAACCAATTGGCCGCGTCGGCGGCCGAAGTCGCCGCCCGCGGAGGCGCGGTGGTGGGCCAGGTGGTGACCACCATGGTCGACATCAACCACAGCTCGAAGAAGATTTCCGACATCATCGGCGTGATCGACGGCATCGCCTTCCAGACGAATATCCTGGCACTGAACGCCGCCGTCGAAGCGGCACGCGCCGGCGAGCAAGGCCGCGGCTTTGCGGTGGTGGCCAGCGAGGTGCGTAGCCTGGCGCAGCGCAGCGCCGAAGCTGCCAAAGAAATCAAGACCCTGATCAGCGCCTCGGTCGACAAGGTCGAGTCGGGCTCGCGGTTGGTGCAGAACGCTGGCAGCACCATGGACGAAATCGTCAGCTCGGTAAAGCAGGTCAGCGACATCATCAGCGAGATCACCGCCGCGGCCTCCGAACAGTCGGATGGCATACGCGAGGTCAACACCGCCGTCGGCCAGCTGGACCAGATGACGCAGCAAAACGCCGCCCTGGTCGAGCAATCAGCCGCCGCGGCCGAGAGCCTGCGCGAACAGGCCGAACGCTTGGCGCAGGCAGTAGCGGTGTTCAAGCTGGGCTGAAAACCGCTGCTCTTTCTCTCTTTCTAGTAGCGCTTACCCGAAACCAGCAGGGCCAGCCGCATCACCAGCATGGCCAGGTACTCCAGGCCGCGCTGGCGCAAGGAGCGGCTGGCGTACTGCGCCGGGTCCATCTGCGTACCGTCCTCGGCCATGGCCAACAGCAAGCGTTCGCGCAAGGTGGCCGCAAACGCCTTGTCGTCCACCACCACATTGGCCTCACGCGCTAACAGCAGGCTCAAGGGGTCGAGATTGGACGAGCCCACCGTGGCCCAGTGGCCGTCGACCACCGCCACCTTGGCGTGCAGAAAGCTTGGCGCGTACTCAAAGATATCTACCCCCGCCCCCAGCAGCACGCCGTAGACCGGCCGGGCCGCGTAGTACTGCATGAAGTACTCGTACTTTCCCTGCAGCAGCAGTTGCACCTTCACACCGCGCTCGGATGCGCGCACCAGTGCCTGGCGCAGGCGGAAGCCGGGCACGAAGTAGGCATTGGCAATGATGATCTCGTGCCGGGCTGCAGCAATCGCCCGCAGGTAGGCACGCTCGATCCGGGCGCGGCTGCGCAAGTTATCACGCAATACGAGTGCAGCGCTGGTGGCGTCTTCACCAGCAGCTATTGATTCAGTAGCACCCGAGTTGCGGCTTCGGCGCGCCAGCAGGGTATGCATGGCTCTTTGCAGCTCATGCTGGCGCAGATCGCGCACGGCCTGCAGGCGCCGCCACAGCACCGCCATGGTGGTGCTGGTCTGTGCCACCAAAGGGCCCGTCACACGCACCGCGAAGTCGAAGCGCGGCGCTTGCAGAGCACCAAAGTTCGGGTCGTGAAAGTCGTCCAGGATGTTGATGCCACCGCAAAACGCCACAGCGCCATCCACCACGCACAACTTGCGGTGCAGGCGCCGCCAGCGGGTAGGCAGCAGCAGCACCAGCATGTTGACCGGCGAGTAGACCCGCCAGCGCACCCCGGCCTGCTGGAAGCGGTCGAGCCAAACTGCCGGCATGGCGCCGGTGCCCAGGCCATCGACCACCACACTGGTGAGCACGCCGCGCTGTGCGGCCCGGATCAAAGCCTCGGCCACCTCGGCGCCCGCTCCAGTGCAATCAAAAATATAGGTTTCCAGCCATATTTCATGCTGGGCAGCGTCCATGGCCGCCACCAGCGCCGGAAACAGCGCTTGGCTGCCTTCCAGTAACTGCAAGCTGTGGCCACCACGCAAGGGGGGGTAGGCGCGCGCCATCGGGCTCAGATTTCGAACTCGGCCAGCAAAGGCAGATGGTCCGACATGCGCCACCAGATGCGGCCGCGCGGTACTTCTAGCCCCAGCGGTCGCATGCCGCGGGCATACACATAGTCGAGTTGCGCCAGCGGCAAACGCGAAGGATAGGTGCGCGCGTCGTTAGACACAAAGGCCTGCAGGTGAATGCGGTTCAGCGCATGGCGCATCTGGCTGCCCCAGTCGTTGAAATCGCCAGCCACGATCAGAGGCGCATCGCCCGGCACCTCGCGCGCGATGTAGGCCGACAGCTGTTGCACTTGGCGTATCCGGCTGGCCGGAATCAGGCCCAGGTGCACCACGATCACATGGATGGGCACGCCGTGGGCTTCGACATGCACATGCAGCAAGCCGCGCTGCTCGAAACGGTGGTCCGACATGTCCTCGTGCTTGTGCCAGACCACCGGCCAGCGCGACAGCAAGGCGTTGCCGTGTTCGCCGTGGCGGGTGACGGCATTGGTCTGGTATACCGACTCATAGCCCTCGGGCGCCAGATAGTCGGCCTGGGGCAGATCCGGCCAGTGGGTAAAGTACTTTTGCTCGCTGCGGTTCAGCTTGCGCACCTCTTGCAGGCAGACGATATCCGCATCCAGCTGCTCTACCGCATGGCCCAGGTTGTGGATTTCCAGGCGCCGCGTCGGCCCCAGACCCTGCACCCCCTTGTGGATGTTGTAGGTGGCTACACGCAAAACGGTCATAGAAGAAAGCGAGGGAGCATCAGAATCGCCTCGGCGTTAGAAGGTGAAAAGCAGGTTTGCGCAGCCACATGGTACGGCAACCATTGGTAGGCCGTATGTTCGCGCGGGCTTAGCTGCACCGGCGTGCCCGCAGGCACTTGCAGGCCAAACACCCGCTCGCGGTTGCGCACCACACCGGGTGCATAGCGGTGGCGCCATTGGGGGTAGATTTCGTACACGTTTTCCAATTGCCAGTCGTTCAGCATGGGCGCCAAGGGGGAGCCCTGTGCGCACAGAATGCCGGTTTCTTCCTGCACTTCACGCGCTGCAGTCTGGCGAAAATCCTCGTCCCAGCTGTCTTTGCTGCCAGTGACCGACTGCCAATGCTCCAAGGCATCGGCGCGGCGGATCAACAGCACATCCAAGGCGGCAGTGTGGAGCACCACCAGCACCGACTCCGGGATTTTGTGCAGTGTGGCCACGACCTCAGCTCTGCCCGGCCAGAAACTGGTCAAGCTCGGCACGGTCTGGCCCGTTCACCACGCCGCCGTTGCGCTGGCATTTCAGCGCCGCAGCCGCAGCGGCAAAACGGATGGCGGAGCGGTCACCTTGGCCTTGCGCCAGCGCCAAGGCCAGCGCTGCATGGAATACATCGCCCGCGCCATTGGTGTCCAGTGCCTTGACCGGGAAGGACGGCATCGCGTGCAGCACGCCTTCGCTACCGCGCTTCCAGCGCACGCCGCGCGGTCCCAGGGTGACTACCGCCACCTGGGTGCCCGCATCCAGTGCGGACTGCAGCGCCGCCTCCGCCGACAGGCCCGGCGCAAAAGCAGCTAGGCCGGACTCTGAAAATACCGACCAATCGGCCAGTGGACTGAGGGTTTGCAAATCCGCCTGCGGCGAGAGATCGCCGTCCAGCATGCTCAACACGCCTGCAGTCCTTGCCCAGCGCAATGCCGTGATGGCCCCGGCCATCCAGCGCGGGTCGACCATCACCACGTCGGAGCCCTGCAGAAAGGACACGTCCAACGCTTCGGCATTGCGCAGCGCGTCGCCCCGGCAATTGAATATCTGCCGCTCGCCCTGGGCATCGATCACCACAGCCGAGATTGACGAGGTCGCGCCCGGCACCCGCTGCAAGCCCTGGCAGTCCACGCCGTAGCTGTGCACCCGCTGCGCCAGAAATCGCCCGGCCTCGTCGTCACCTACCGCGCCGAACAAGCCCACCCGGGCGCCCAGACGGGCCGCAGCGATAGCAGCATTAGCAGCCATGCCACCCGACACCATGCGATAGGCCTTTGCGGGGGTCTTGGTCGGTTGTAAAGGGAATTCAGCAATGTCAAAACAATGGTCCAGGGCCGCATGCCCTACCGTGCTGATACGAGGACCGGCTACTCGGTCCTGGATACCCGAAATTTCATCCATACTCATACCGTCCCTCTGTAATGCCACGGCATCTTGGTGCACCCAGACTGGGCAGACCCAAAAATGAGCATTTTGTCGCAAGCCACGACGGATCTTTGCATCGGCGTGATTAAATTCAAACAAATCGAGCCCTCAACGCACAGAGATATTGCGCCTGTAGCTACAAAATACATAGCAAAACAAAAGAATGAACTCGCCTAAGCGAGCACTCGAAAGGAAGAAGCTTATGAATGATTCAAAAATCACTAAAAGTTAGTGCATAATAGCGGGCTTGCCACAAGCGAACTTCTTACTTGTAGCAACCAGTTTTAAAGTGGGTTCTTAGCTCAGTTGGTAGAGCAGCGGACTCTTAATCCGTAGGTCGACAGTTCGAATCTGTCAGGACCCACCACTTTATAAAAAAAGCCCCTGTGAGCAATCACAGGGGCTTTTTTTATACCGTATCACAAGTCAATCAGTTCCGCATAAAGAGCAACATCCACCTACCGATGGATGTTGCCTCACTTCAGCTACATCAATCCCGCACTTCCATGGCGCGATTCAGCCGCAGTGCGGCCAGCGTGCACACCGCCCCCGAGAGCAGGTAGACACTGACATACGCGAGCCCAAAGTGGGCCGACAGGCCCAGCGCAACCAAGGGTGCAAACGCGGCGCCAATCAGCCAAGCCACGTCAGCCGTTAGCGCAGCGCCGGTGTAGCGGAACTTGGGGGCGAAATTAGCAGTCACTGCCCCCGCAGCCTGGCCGTATGACAAACCCAGCAAAGCGAAGCCAATCAAAATGAAGGCGTCCTGCATCGCGGGCGTACCGCCAAGCAACATGGGTGCGAACCCACTGAATACAGCAATCAGGCATGCCAGCAAACCCAGCGTATTGCGACGGCCGATACGGTCGGCCAGCCAGCCAGAGGTCACGATGCCCACAATCCCAATGGCCCCGCCAACAATCTGCACGACAAGCACATCATTGATCGGCTGGGTCGCATGAATGGCAATCCAGGACAAGGGGAACACGGTGATCACATGGAACAAGGCATAGCTGGCCAATGCCACAAATGCACCAATGAATACGTTATAGCCTTGGCTGCGGACCAATTCGATGGTTCCAGTGGGCTCCAGAGCACGGTCTTCCAGCAGCTTGGTGTATTCATCGGTAACCACCAGCTGCAAACGGGCAAACAGCGCTACCACGTTGATAGCGAAAGCCACATAGAAAGGATAGCGCCAGCCCCATTCCAGGAAGTCCGCCTGGGGCAAACTGGAATGCAGGAAGAGGAACAAGCCGCTGGCCACCATGAAACCAATCGGCGCACCCAACTGACCCAACATCGCATACCACCCGCGACGACCCGGAGGTGCGCTGAGCGCCAGTAAGGACGGCAAGCCATCCCAGGACCCTCCCAACGCAATACCTTGCAGGAAGCGCAGCGCCGACAACAACACGATGGCTGTGAAGCCCAAAGTGGCGTAACCAGGCAAAAAAGCCATTCCTGCGGTAGAGAAGCCCAACAAGAACAGCGCGGAGGTCAGCTTGACACCGCGACCCCAACGCCGCTGGATCGCCATGAACAAGGCCGAACCCAGCGGGCGGGCAATGAAAGCAAACGAGAAGACCACGAAGGCCAGCAGCGTCCCCTGCAACCGTTCTTCAAATGGAAAGAACACCGAAGGGAACACCAGCACCGAAGCGATGCCATAGACGAAAAAGTCGAAGTATTCAGAGGTACGTCCAATAATCACCCCGACCGCGATATCGCCGGGAGCCACATTGGCGTGGTCGTCGTTGCCATCCGGAACATTGGAATCCGAATTGCGTAACGGAGTGGAGGGATATTCCTGGGCGATGCTATGCACCATACTGGCTCCTTGCTATATTGACACGGTGCGAATGATGTATATCGCGGTTCACACCGTTGCAGACATGTTGCCACAGGGATAGGACAAAATGTCCAGCGTCCATGGCGCTTGTATCAGGGAAAATACCTAATTCTTCTTGTTTTCGCTTTTCATGATTGCCTGGCATGCCATCCTCTAAAACACTTCGCGGACTGCTTCTGTTGCCAGCTATCGCTCTACTGGCGGGCTGCAAAGCGGTGCTGCTGAGCCCGTCAGGCGATATCGCCACACAGCAACGTGATCTGATCATCATCTCAACGCTGTTGATGCTGCTGATCATCGTACCGGTGATCGTATTAACGTTGCTGTTCGCTTGGCGTTACCGCAAATCCAACACCTCCGCCACCTACGACCCCGAGTGGAACCACTCCACGAAGCTGGAACTGATGATTTGGGGCGCCCCCCTGCTGATCATCGTTGCATTGGGAGCACTGACCTGGATCAGCACACATACCCTGGACCCATACCGGCCGCTGCAGCGCCTGGATTCCGAACGTGAGATACCTGCCGGCGTCAAGCCTCTGGTGGTGGAAGTGGTCGCTCTCGACTGGAAATGGCTGTTCATCTACCCCGAGCAAGGGATTGCGGTAGTGAATGAACTGGTAGCCCCCGTAGACCGCCCCATCACCTTCAAGATCACAGCTTCGTCGGTGATGAACTCGTTCTTCATTCCGGCTCTTGCCGGGCAGATCTACGCAATGCCTGGCATGGAAACCAAGCTGCACGCCGTGATCAACAAGCCTGGTGAATTCGAAGGTTTTTCGGCCAATTACAGCGGCGCGGGCTTCTCCGACATGCGATTCAAGTTCCACGGCATGCCCGTGGCCGACTTCGACAACTGGGTCAAGACGGTCAAAACCGGTGGCGGCGAACTGGGCCGCGACCGTTACTTGCAACTGGAACGACCCAGCGAGCGCGAACCCGTCAGCCGCTATGCCAACGTAGCCGCTGATTTGTACGATGCCATTCTCAACCGCTGCGTTGAGAGCAACAAGATGTGCATGAAAGAGATGATGGCCATCGATGCCAAGGGTGGCCTGGGCATGCCTGGCGCCTACAACCTGGCCTCGCTGGACCCCGCCACACGCAAGCGTCTGGGTCTCAACGGTGCCCCCGTCCGCACCTACGTAGGCGCGATGTGCACGGTAAACGACCCTAGCGGCACAAGCTCCTCGCCTGTCACCCAGCCGATGTAGGGCATGGCCCGGCATCTTTTAATCCAGCGCCGCTAATCACGGCATTTCGGCCTCCGCCGCATCACTTTTGGCATCCGGAATAACGATGTTCGACAACCTCGACCTTACTAAGCTCATATTTGGCCGTCTCACCTGGGACGCGATTCCATTCCACGAACCCATCCTGCTAGCTACCTTCATTGCGGTGGCACTGGGGGGGACTGCCGTTCTTGGCGCTCTGACCTACTACCGCGCCTGGGGCTACCTGTGGCGCGAGTGGTTCACAAGCATTGACCACAAGAAGATCGGCATCATGTACATCATCCTTGGCCTGGTGATGTTGCTGCGCGGCTTCGCGGACGCGATCATGATGCGCCTGCAGCAGGCCATTTCCTTCGGCGATTCGACCGGTTTTCTGCCACCACACCACTACGACCAGGTGTTCACTGCCCACGGCGTGATCATGATCTTCTTCGTTGCCATGCCTTTGGTGACCGGGTTGATGAACTTTGCAGTGCCGCTGCAAATTGGCGCACGTGACGTGGCGTTTCCGTTCCTGAACAACTTCAGCTTCTGGATGACCACCAGCGGCGCGGTGCTGGTGATGATGTCGCTCTTCGTAGGCGAATTTGCGCGCACCGGCTGGCTGGCCTACCCACCGCTGTCCGGCATTCTGCACAGCCCGGATGTCGGGGTGGACTACTACATCTGGTCACTGCAGATCGCTGGGGTGGGCACGCTGCTCTCGGGCATCAACCTGATTGCCACCATCGTGAAGATGCGTGCACCCGGCATGACCATGATGAAGATGCCGGTGTTCACCTGGACCTCCTTGTGCACCAACGTCTTGATCGTTGCCGCTTTCCCGGTGTTGACGGCCGTGCTGGGCCTGTTGTCGCTGGACCGTTACGTCGGCACCAACTTCTTTACCAACGACTTCGGCGGTAACGCCATGATGTACGTGAACCTGATCTGGATCTGGGGCCACCCCGAGGTCTACATCCTGATCCTGCCGGTCTTTGGTGTGTTCTCTGAAGTGGTATCCACCTTCTGCACCAAGCGCCTGTTCGGCTATGCATCCATGGTGTACGCCACCGTGGTGATCACCATCCTGTCCTACCTGGTGTGGCTGCACCACTTCTTCACAATGGGATCGGGGGCCAGCGTCAACTCGTTCTTCGGCATCACGACGATGATTATTTCGATCCCGACCGGGGCGAAGATCTTCAACTGGCTGTTCACCATGTACCGCGGCCGTATCCGCTTCGAAGTTCCCATGATGTGGACCATCGGCTTCATGGTGACCTTCGTCATCGGCGGCATGACCGGTGTGCTGCTGGCCGTGCCACCCGCCGACTTTGTGTTGCACAACAGCCTGTTCCTGATCGCCCACTTCCACAACGTGATTATTGGCGGTGTTCTGTTCGGCCTGCTGGCCGGCATCACCTACTGGTATCCGAAAGCATTTGGCTACAAGCTGGATCCATTCTGGGGCAAGTGTTCGTTCTGGTTCTGGCTGATCGGCTTCTACTTCGCCTTCATGCCGCTGTATGTACTGGGCCTGATGGGCGTAACACGCCGGGTCAGCCACTTTGAAGACCAATCCTTGCAGATCTGGTTCCAGATTGCCGCCTTTGGCGCCTTCCTGATCGCCATCGGCATCGCCTGCTTCCTGATCCAACTGGTGGTCAGCTACCGCAAGCGCGAGTCGCTACGCGACGTCACTGGCGACCCATGGGATGGCCGGACTCTGGAATGGTCGACCTCGTCGCCACCTCCCGCATACAACTTTGCATTTACACCCGTGGTGCACGATCTGGACGCCTGGTGGGACATGAAGAAGCACGGCTATGTGCGTCCGCTGGAAGGCTTTATCGCAATCCACATGCCCAAGAACACCTGGGCTGGCATAGTGCTGGCCGGTCTCAGC
Source organism: uncultured Albidiferax sp. (assembly GCA_963513025.1). Lineage (GTDB taxonomy): Bacteria > Pseudomonadota > Gammaproteobacteria > Burkholderiales > Burkholderiaceae_C > Rhodoferax_B. Next base: position 18,016 of record CAUPON010000040.1, on the reverse strand, counting down.
ACGGTCCTCGGCTTTGCCTTTATCTGGCACATGTGGCCTCTGGTGGTGCTGTCCTTTGTGGCACTAGTCGCCACCGCCATCTTCCATACCTTTAACTACAAACGCGATTACCACATCGATGCGCACGAAGTTGTTCGCACCGAAGGCGAACGCACACGACTGCTGGCTACCAACCATGTCTAACACCACAACCCTCCCCTCGGCTGGCAGCTCGCGCTTCTATCTGCGCGACGAACACCATGTAGAAAACGGCACCCTGCTCGGGTTCTGGCTCTACCTGATGAGCGACTGCCTGATCTTTGCCTGCCTGTTTGCCGTGCATGGCGTAGTCGGACGCAGCTATGCAGCGGGCCCAACAGGTGCCGATCTGTTCGATCTGCCGCTGGTGGCGCTCAATACGTCGATGCTGCTGCTGTCGTCCATCACCTATGGCTTTGCCATGCTGGAGATGCAAAAGAACAAGGTGCGCAGCACGCTGGCCTGGTTGGCCGTTACCGGCCTGTTCGGCCTGGCCTTCATCGGCTTGGAGCTGTACGAATTTGCCCACCTGCTCCATGAGGGTGCTGGCCCGCAGCGCAGTGCCTTCTTGTCGTCGTTCTTCACGCTGGTTGGCACCCACGGCCTGCACGTAACCTTCGGCATCATCTGGCTGGTTACCCTGATGGTGCAGGTGAGCCGGCATGGCTTGGTCCCTGAAAACCGACGCCGCCTGATGTGCCTGTCGATGTTCTGGCACTTCTTGGACGTGGTCTGGATCGGCGTATTTACCTTTGTCTACCTGATGGGAGTCTTGCCATGAGCGCACCTCACGAACCCCATGGCCATACGGGCCACGGTGACCACCACGACCACAACGACGGCGCCGCCCATAGCAGCCTGAAGGGCTACACCATCGGCTTCATCCTCTCGGTGATCCTGACGGCCATCCCCTTCTGGCTGGTCATGGGCAAGGTGTTCGACAAGTCCAGCACCACCGCCATCGTCGTCCTGGCGTTCGCTGCGGTGCAGATCGTGGTGCACATGGTGTACTTCCTGCACATGAACACCAAGTCCGAAGGCGGCTGGAGCATGCTGGCGCTTATCTTCACCGTCGTGCTCGTCGTGATCATGCTGAGCGGTTCGCTGTGGGTGATGTACCACCTGAACCACAACATGATGCCGATGTCGGTACACGAGATGAAGAACATGCCTTGAGCCTCTGGGTCTCTACCGCAAAAGCGGGCCCGCATCATCCATCGGGCCCGCGCTCCATCGCCGTGCTGGCCGTATTGGCGGTCTGTACGGCGTTGGTGTTTGTAGGCCTTGTGGCCCTGGGAACCTGGCAGGTCCAACGCCGGGCATGGAAGCTCGATCTGATAGACCAGGTGGCACAGCGGGTCCATGCAGCTGCCGTGGCAGCGCCCGCGCCCGCGCAATGGCCGCAGGTCAACGCCGCAGCCGATGCCTACCGCCATGTTTACCTCACCGGCACCTACCTACACGCCCAAGCTACGCTGGTACAAGCCACCACCGAGCGCGGCAGCGGCTTCTGGGTGGTCACGCCGTTGCAACAAGCCGACGGCAGCCTGGTACTTGTCAACCGCGGCTTCCTGCCACCCGAGGCACGGGCGCAGGCGCAGGCAGGCCCAGCGACGGCCACCGTCACCGGCCTGTTGCGGATGACCGAGCCCAGCGCGGCTTTTCCGCGCCGCAACGACCCCGCCGCCGACCGCTGGTATTCACGTGATATACAGGCCATCGCCGCAGCCCGTGGCTTGCGTCAGGTGGCGCCCTATTTTGTAGATGCCGATGCGGCAGCCGATGGCACGGCAGAATCCTGGCCGCTCGGCGGCCTGACCGTGGTGCAGTTTCAAAACAACCACCTGGTCTACGCCATCACCTGGTACACCCTGGCCTTGATGGTCGCCGCTGCCGCCGTGTACCTGGTGCGCGACGAACTGCGGCTGCGTCGCCTGGATCAACTCGCCGGCACCCTGGATACTCCACCCCAAGATGCCGCCTCACACTGAAGCCACCGCCAGTCGAATCGACCCGCCCTCCGTGCCCCTGGCGCGGGTAGACGACGCCACCGGCCTGAAGAACATGCAGCAGCTGATCCAGCTGCGCTGGATCGCCGTCGTGGGCCAGATCGTCACCATTGGCGTGGTGCATTTCGGCTTCGGTATCCGTCTGCCGCTGGACCACATGCTGGCGGTGCTGGCGGGCCTGGTTGCCTTCAACGGCGCCAGCCTGCTGCGCCTGCGCATCCACCCCGAGGTCAGCAACAGCGAGCTGTTCTTCGCGCTGCTGGTCGACGTCGCCATGCTGACGGCCCAGCTCTACCTGAGCGGTGGCGCCACCAATCCGTTCACCTTTCTCTACCTGCTGCAGGTCACGCTGGGCGCTGTGCTGCTGCACGCCTGGTCCACCTGGACGATTGTGGCAATCACCGCCGCCTGTTTTGCAGGCCTGGCCCTGCTCGGGCGGCCGCTCGCCCTGCCGCTGGACCACGAGCGCGGCCTGTACAGCCCCTACATCTGGGGCATGCTGATTTGCTTTGCGCTGAATGCTGCGCTACTGGTGATCTTCATCACCCGCATCAGCCGCAACCTGCGCGAACGCGACGACCACCTGGCCGACCTGCGCCAGCGCGCCGCCGAAGAGGAACACATCGTCCGCATGGGCCTACTGGCCTCTGGTGCAGCCCACGAACTGGGCACGCCGCTGGCCACCCTGGCGGTGATCCTGGGCGACTGGCGCCACATGCCCGCATTCCGCAACGACCCCGAGCTGCTGCAGGAAATCGACGAGATGCAAACCCAGCTGCTGCGCTGCAAAGCCATCGTCAGCAATACCTTGCTGTCGGCCGGCGAGGCGCGCGGGGAATCGTCTGGCAAGACCTCCATCTGCGCCTTTCTGAACGACCTGGTGGAAGAATGGCGCGCCACGCGGCCGGTATACGCGTTCGACTACACCAACCAGTTTGGCGAGGATCTGCCCATGGTGTCCGATACCGCGCTCAAGCAGATGGTATGCAATGTGCTGGACAACGCCCTCGAAGCCTCGCCGCGCTGGCTGGGCCTGGATGCCACCCGCGATGCCAGCACCTTCACGCTGACCATCACCGACGAAGGCCCGGGCTTTGCGCCCGCCATCCTCGCGCACTTCGGCAAGCCGTTCCAGTCCAGCAAAGGCAAATCGGGCGGCGGCCTGGGCCTGTACCTGGTGCTCAACGTGGCACGCACCCTGGGCGGCAGCGTCACAGCGCACAACCGCCCCGAAGGCGGCGCTGTCGTCACCATCACCCTGCCCCTGGCTGCCGTGACCCTGAGCGAAAATGAAGCCTATGGACGCTGAACGCCTACTGCTGATTGTGGAAGACGATGCGGCATTCGCCCGCACCCTCAGCCGCTCGTTCGAGCGCCGCGGCTACACCGTTCTGCTGGCCGCCAGCCTGGACGCGGTTACCGCCCTGCTGCAGTCGCATACCCCCGGCTTTGCGGTGGTGGACCTGAAGCTGCATGGTGATGCCTCGGGGCTGGCCTGCGTGCATGCCCTGCACAGCCACCATGCCGACATGTTGATCGTGGTGCTGACCGGCTTTGCCAGCATTTCCACGGCTGTCGAGGCCATCAAGCTCGGCGCCTGCCACTACCTGGCCAAACCGTCCAACACCGACGACATCGAAGCCGCATTCGGCCGCGCCACCGGCAATGTGGAGGTAGAGCTGACGAATCGCTCGTCCTCCATTAAAACGCTGGAGTGGGAGCGCATCCACGAAACCCTGGCCGAAACCGGCTTCAACATTTCCGAGACCGCCCGGCGCCTGGGCATGCACCGGCGCACCCTGGCCCGCAAGCTGGAAAAGCAGCAGGTCAAATAGCCGCAGCCTTCCCCGATAATGGCCGTCCCGGCCCCGCCGCCGGACAACAACGCCGCAGCCGCGTTTTCAATCGCCCCATGGAACCCGACATCTTGAGCGCAAAAGCCCCCTCGCCCACCCAGCTCCCCGACGCCACTGCCGCAGGCCACACGCCGATGATGCAGCAGTACCTGGCCATCAAGGCCGAGCATCCGGAGACCCTGGTGTTCTACCGCATGGGCGATTTCTACGAGCTGTTCTTTACCGACGCCGAAAAAGCCGCCGCCCTGCTCGACATCACCCTGACAAAGCGCGGCCAGTCGGCCGGCCAGCCGATTGCCATGTGCGGCGTGCCCTTCCATGCGATGGAAGGCTATCTGGCCAAGCTGATCAAGCTCGGCGAATCGGTGGCAATCTGCGAACAGGTGGGCGAAGTCACAGGCAAAGGCCCGGTAGAGCGCAAGGTGATGCGCGTCGTCACCCCCGGCACGCTGACAGATGCCGAGCTGCTGTCCGACAAGACCGAATCCGTGCTGCTGGCCATCCACCAAGGCCCGCGCAACAGCTGCGGCCTGGCCTGGCTGAGCGTGACCCGCGCCGAAATCCACCTAGCCGAATGCCCGAGCGACGAACTCGAAGCCTGGGTCACCCGCATCGCCCCCAGCGAGCTGCTGCACAGCACCGACACCAGCGCCAGCTTTGCCCAGCGCATCCAGGCGCTGAAGCGTGCCACCGCGCAGGGCGTGGCCATGTCGACCACCGCCCGGCCTGCCTGGCAGTTTGACGCCGCCCTGGGCCAGCGCAAGCTGCTGGAGCAGCTGCACGTCGCCACCCTGGCAGCCTGGCATGCCGACGACCTGCCCCAGGCCCATGCCGCCGCCGCCGCCCTGCTGGGCTTTGCGGAGCACACCCAGGGCCGCGCGCTGTCGCATGTGCAGACCATCCGGGTGCAAAAAGGCGATGCAAGCATCAGCCTGCCGCTGTCGACCCGGCGCAACCTGGAGCTGACCCAAACCCTGCGCGGCGAAGACAAGCCCACGCTGTTCTCCCTGCTCGACACCTGCAGCACCAGCATGGGCAGCCGGGCCCTGAAGCGCTGGCTGCTGGAGCCGCAGCGCGACCGCAGCGAGGCCGCGTTGCGCCTGCAAGCCATCGGCGTGCTGCGCGAAGCCAGCCAAGGCCAGCGCCTGCGCGACCAGCTCAAGGGCAGCGGCGACGTGGAACGCATCAGCGCCCGCATCGCGCTACGCCAGGTGCGGCCGCGCGAACTGGTGGCGCTGCAGCTGACGCTACAAAAAACAGAGCTTCTCGTGCAGACACTACCTGCGAAAACGGCTCTTTTGGCTCAAATTTCTGCAGCCCTGCATCCGCCCGAAGGCTGCGCCGACCTGCTGCAGCGCGCAGTCTTCGACGAACCCTCAGCCCTGGTGCGCGACGGCGGTGTGATCAACCGCGGCTTCGACGCCGAGCTGGACGAGCTGCGCGACATCCAGACCAACTGCGATGCATTCTTGCTGGACCTGGAAACCCGCGAAAAAGCCCGCACTGGCATCGCCAACCTGCGCGTGCAGTTCAACAAGGTGCACGGTTTCTACATCGAGGTTACCCAGGGCCAGGTGGACAAGGTGCCCGACGACTACCGGCGCCGCCAGACCCTGAAGAACGCCGAGCGCTTCATCACCCCCGAACTCAAAGCCTTTGAAGACAAGGCCTTAAGCGCCCAGGAACGTGCGCTGTCGCGCGAAAAATGGCTGTTTGAGCAGCTGCTCGACCAACTGCAGGCCTTTGTGCCGAGACTCGGCCAGCTGGCCTATGCGCTGGCCGCGCTGGACGTGCTGTGCACCCTGGCCGAACGCTCGCTGACCCTGAACTGGTGCGCTCCGGTGTTCGTCAAAGAACCCTGCATTGCCATCGAAGGCGGCCGGCACCCGGTGGTCGAGGCGCGCCTGGCCGAGGCCTCCAGCGCCAGCTTCATCGCCAACGACACCGCCATGGGCCACCGCCAGCGCATGCAGATCATCACCGGCCCCAACATGGGCGGTAAATCGACCTATATGCGCCAGGTGGCGATCATCGTGCTGCTGGCCAGTATGGGCAGCTATGTGCCGGCTAACGCCTGCCGGCTCGGGCCGATTGACGCCATCCACACCCGCATCGGCGCGGCCGACGACCTGGCCAACGCACAATCTACCTTCATGGTCGAGATGACCGAGGCCGCGCAGATTCTGCACAGCGCCACCGCCCACAGCCTGGTGCTGATGGACGAGATCGGCCGCGGCACCTCCACCTTCGACGGCCTGGCCCTGGCCAGTGGCATCGCCGCACATTTGCACGACAAAACCCAGGCCTTCTGCCTGTTTGCCACGCATTACTTCGAGTTGACCGAGTTTCCGGCCCAGCACCATGGCGCGGTCAACATGCATGTGAGCGCCGCCGAATCGGGGCGCGACATTGTCTTTCTGCACGAACTGCAGCCCGGCCCGGCCAGCCGCAGCTACGGTATCCAGGTCGCGCGGCTGGCCGGCATGCCGGCCGCGGTGCTGAACCACGCACGCCACACGCTGTCTGCGCTGGAAGAACACGCTCTCGGCAGCCAGGCCCAGGTGGACCTGTTTGCCGCGCCGCCAGAAAACCCTGCCGACGGCCCCAGCCCTTTAGAATCGGCGCTTGCCAGCATCCAGCCAGATGCGCTGTCGCCGCGCGAAGCGCTGGAAGCGCTGTACAGCCTCAAAAAACTAGCCCAACGCGAGCAGGGCTGACCTGCTGCTCCACTACCCCACTCCGCCATGACCTACTGCGTCGCCATCAAACTCAATGCCGGGCTGGTTTTCCTGTCCGACTCCCGCACCAATGCAGGGCTCGACCAGATCAGCACCTTCCGCAAGATGATCGTCTACGAGAAGCCGCAAGACCGCTTCATGGTGCTGCTGTCGGCCGGCAACCTGAGCATCTCGCAGTCCATCCGCGAGATCCTGCAGGTCGAGCAGCTCAAAGACCATGAAGACAGCGAACCCATCACCATCTGGAACGCCAAGAGCATGTTCGACGCCGCCCGCGTGTTGGGCGCGGCCGTGCGCCGGGTCTACGACCGCGATGCGGTATCGCTGCGCCAGGCCGGCGTGGAATTCAACGCCTCGATGATTTTTGGCGGCCAGATCAAGGGCGAGGGCATGCGCCTGTTCCAGGTCTATTCGGCCGGCAACTTCATCGAAGCCACGCCCGAGACCCAGTACTTCCAGATCGGCGAGTCCAAGTACGGTAAGCCGGTGCTAGACCGCGTGATCTCCCCCTCCACCCCGCTGGACGAAGCCGCCAAATGCGCGCTGGTGTCCATGGACTCGACCCTCAAGTCGAACCTGTCGGTCGGCCTGCCGCTGGACCTGGTGGTCTACCAGGCCGACACCTTCCAGACCGAAAAGGTGGTCTGCATCGACGAGAACAACCCCTATATGAAAATGCTGCACAGCAGCTGGGGCCAGAAGCTGCGCGAGGTGTTCGACAGCATCGAAGACCCGATGTGGAACGGCGAGCAAACCGACGTCCCGCTGATGGTGGAGTCGCAGCGCGGCAAGCCACTGCGCAAGATCACTACGCCGCAGGAACGGCTGATATAAGGCGGCACGCACCCAGGCTGCGCTCCTCGGGTGCGGTGAACTTGCGCGACTGCACCCTCGCTGCAAACAAACCACAATGCCTGCCATGCAGCCTATCGTTTTCTCGCACGCCAACAGCTTCCCCGCATCCACCTACAGCCTGCTGTTCAACAGCCTGCGGGCCCGCGGCTACAGCGTCGAAGCGATTGACAAGTTCGGCCATGACCCTCAATACCCGGTCAGCAACAACTGGCCGCATCTGGTGCAACAGCTGGCCAACTTTGCCGGACAGGTGGTGCAACAGCAGGGTGAACCGGTGTTCCTGGTCGGCCATTCCCTTGGCGGATTCCTGAGCCTGATGGCCGCCGCCCTGCACCCGGAAATGGCGCGCGGCGTGCTGCTGCTGGACTCGCCCCTGGTCGGTGGCTGGCGCGCCACCACGCTGGGCGCATTCAAGCGGGTGCGGATGGTCGAATCCGTCTCACCCGGCAAAGTCAGCAAGCGCAGGCGCCAACATTGGCCCAGCCAGCAGGCCGCACTAGAGCACTTTCAAAGCAAAAAGGCCTTTGCCCGCTGGGATCCGCAGGTACTGCAGGACTACATCGCGCATGGCATGGTGGACGACGGGGACGGCAAGCGGGTGCTCGGCTTCGACCGCGCGGTGGAAACCGCCATCTACAACACCCTCCCCGACCATCTGGAAAGCCTGCTGCGCCGCCATCCACTGAAATGCCCGGTGGCCTTCATCGGTGGCACGCATTCGGCAGAAATGCGGCAAGTTGGCATGGCCATGACCGACAAAATCACCCAGGGCCGCACCATGATGCTGGACGGCAGCCACCTGTTTCCCATGGAAAAGCCGTTGGCCACGGCCGCGGCGATCGAGGCCGCGCTGCTCAATCTCAGCCCTGCACCAGCAGCGGCTGCAGAGCGTCCAAGTCCTCAATAAAAGTCACGCGCTCTGCGATGTCCGCCGGCAGGCCGTCGCGCGGGTGCAGGCTGAACACCTGCATGCCAGCCGCCAGCCCGGCCTGCACACCAGGCAGACTGTCTTCCACCACCGCGCAATCCGCGGGCGCCATGCCCAGAGCCTGGGCGGCATGCAAAAACAGCCCGGGGTCGGGTTTGAAATGGCCGACCTCGTAGGCGCAAAAAATCCGGTCGCCGAACAGCGGCCGCAGGCCGGTCAGGCCCAGCGTCAGCTCCACCTTTTCGCGCGGCCCATTGGTGGCAACGCAGAACGGCAGCTGCAGGCTTTGCAGCAAGGCCAACGCGCCCGGCATCGGCAGCAAGCCATGGCGGAACCGGATGTCCGTTTGCAGTCGCACAAAGGCCGTGAAATCGGCCTCGAAGCTCGGCGGTACATGCGGCAGCTGGGCAGCAATCCAGGCAATGCAGTCGGCCATGCGCACGCCGCGGAACTGCTGGTGCGCGACCTCTCGGCTCAGTTGCACGCCCTGGGCCTGGGCCAGTTCAAAAAGCACATCCATGCCCGGCTCCTCGCTTTCGACCAGCGTGCCGTCGGCATCAAAGATTACCGCATGGATCGCCATGCCCAGCTTACTCGGCCCACACCACCAGGCCACTCCAGGCCGTTGCTAGTACCACGATGCCGAAGGCGATGCGGTACCAGGCAAACGGCACGAAGTTGTGGGTGGAGATGTAGCGCAGCAGCCAACGCACGCACAGCCAGGCGCTGAGGAACGAGAACAACAGGCCCACGGCGAACATAGGGGCATCGGCCATGGACAGCAACGCACGCTCTTTGTACAAGCTGTAGGCACCGGCGCCGATCAGCGTGGGGATAGCCAGGAAGAACGAGAAATCGGTAGCCGCAGTACGCGACAAGCCCATCAGCATGCCGCCGATGATCGTCGAGCCGCTGCGGCTGGTGCCAGGGATCATGGCAAAGCACTGGACCAGGCCGACCTTGAGCGCATCCAGCATGGTCATGTCGTCCACATGGTGGACGCGGGTGGCCGAAGGCGCGCGCCGCTCCGCCCACAAAATGATGAAGCCGCCGATGATGAAGGTGCTGGCCACCACCACCGGGGTGAACAGATGCGCCTTGATGGCCTTGCCGAACAGCAGGCCCAGCACCACCGCGGGCAAGAAGCCGATCAGCACATTCAGCACCAGGCGCCGCGCTTTGGGCTGGGTCGGCATAGCGCTGACGGTGTCGCGGATCTTTTGCCAGTACACCATGATCACCGCCAGGATGGCGCCGGTCTGGATGGCAATGTCGAAGACCTTGGCCTTGTCGTCGTCCATGCCCAGCAGCGAGCCGGCCAGAATCAGATGGCCGGTGGACGACACCGGCAGGAACTCGGTCAGGCCCTCTACGATGCCCATGACGGCAGCCTTGATCAGCAAAATGGTATCCACGCGCACTCCCTAAGAACAATGTGTCTAGGGATTATCCCTGTGTCGCAAGGCAGCCCGGCGGGACGGGCAGATCTTTACTCCCTCTCACACATGCGCTGTCGCTGCGCCTATTCTCTTGCGGAACAAAAAAGCCTTCTGGCGCTTAATATATAAGCGCCAGCAGCTCTTTATTCCATAGCAGACTCAGGGGCAAGTGCCGGCAGCTGCGGTCAGCCAGCGGCTCAGAGCCGCGGTGTAAGCCACGTCGAAGCGGCCATATACATTGCTCCCGTTCGGCACGCTGCAGCTGGAATTGCCACCAAATAACTGGCCCACCAGGTAACGGCTGCCGCCCACGGTTTCAAACAGGGGCCCGCCGCTACTACCCTCCTCGGTAGCTCCGCTGGTGAACTTGGCGTTGATGAAGTTGCTACTCGCCTGGTTCGATGGACTGCAGTTCACGAACAAAGCATTGCTACTAGACGGCGTACAACTTTGAAACGAGTCGATGCTGCCGGTGCTGATTTTCTGCACATCGCCATCCGGGTGATGCAGGGTAGCGACGGCCGAACCCAAGGCCGCCGGATTGACCGACCAGCCGGCAAACACCGCGCCGGCAGGCGGGTTGCCGAGCAAGCGCATGAAGGATGTGTCGGTATTCGCATTCGCATACAGCAAGGTGGCACCGCCGAAGAGTGTCTGGGCGCCGGCATTCACGCCCGCACCGCCGCAAGCGGCCGCGCGGTAAAACCACGAAGTCTGCACGGTGGATGCCTCCGCCTGCGTGGAGACGCAGTGGTTGGCACTCAGAAAATACGGGATACCACTACCCCGGGTATCGTTCAGCAGCGTGCCTGAACACTGGTAGCTACGGCCGTCACTGCCTGTAAACAACATTAGCGCTACCGAATTGCTCTCGCTGGCATAACTGCTATTGCAAGCCACATCTACCTCGCAGCTGCCCGCCGCCCGGGCAACAATGGCGTCGTCGGCCTGCGCTGGACTGAACAAATGCGACAGGCGCGGGATGGCAATCGCCACGCTAGCAGTGCTGACCGACGCCGGCAGCTCGATCTCCAACGTGGCTTCGGCGCCGTCGACCACCGGGGTCCAGTAGGTGCGGCCGGCATCAGTGCTGTCACCGGCATCGCGGTTGCGCTGCAAGGTATCCAGCACGTCCTGGGCTTTGACGGTATAGGCCGTCGTACTGCCCTGGGCGTAGATACGCAGAGTGGCCTGCGCGGGCAGGCTCTGCACCAGCACGCCCAGACGCACCGCCTTGGCCTGGCCGGTACTGATGCTGATAGCCGCCACCTGGCCGCCGCTGGCAGTGGCCTGCCACTGCAGCTGGGCCTGGGTAGCCGCCACGCTGGCGGTGGCCGCTACATCGCGCGCCAGACCAACCTTGCGTGGCACGCCCACCTGGGCCAGCAAAGGTTTTTCAGCGGCCAGGCGGGCCTGGCTGACATCGCCCAAGGCCACACGGCTGGTGCGCACAGCCAACAGCACGCGGGGCTGCAAGCCCGATGCCTCCGCGCCCGACGCGGCCTGCATGGACTCGGCCCGGCTCACCGTGCCGGATGCCAGCACATCGGTCGCCTTGGCCGTGGCAGACAAGCAGGTGTTGCCGCCACCGGCTACCGCGCCATCGCCGCCTCCACCGCCGCCGCTGCAACCCGCCACCAGGCCTACGGCCAACACCACACCACTGACTGCCAAGATTCGCGCCATTGCCTGTACCTCTGCTGTAAAGTTTTGTTCGCCCATAGGCCTAGCGCATGAATATAACGCTTAGACCGTGACAAACCCGTACAGTGCCGGGTCGCAGGAAATTTATATAAAACCGGGCTGCAGCGCAATCTGCTGTCGCGCTAGCAGCTATTCAATCGATAGCAAATAGCTTCAACGGCGCTTGGCGATGGCAGCCGCGCTGCTGGTGCAGGTGGTGGCCGGCGTGGTCGTAGTGGTACTGGCCGTGCCGGCGGTGTAGACCACGTTGTCGACCCAGCCCGCGTCCTGACCCGAGCTGCGGTTCGCGTCCTTGGCATAGGTCCACACCACGCTGTGGCTGCCCGAGGCAATCGCCAGCGTGTTGCTGGACCACGCGCCCTGCCCGCTCCAGGAATACTGCTGTACGCCGTCCACCGCCACGCTGAACAGGTCGTAGCCCGGCTCGGACGAGACCTTCCAGTCGAACGCCAGGTTGCCCGGCCCGGTGAGGCTGGTCGACAGGGTGCTGCGCTGGCTGTTGCCAATCGCCCCCGACTGGGCCGCCGAGCCACCCACCTTGTAGGTGCTGGTCTGGCCGAAGAAGCCCGCATCGCCGCCGGTGCTCCACACCAGGCTGCTGTCCAGCGCGGTGGCCAGCGCAATGCTGGGCACACTGAAAGTGGCGGTCACGCTCTTGGCCGCATCCATGGTCAGGCTGCAACTGCCGGTGCCGCTGCAGGCACCGCCCCAGCCTGTGAAGCTGGAACCGCTGGCTGGCGTGGCCGTCAACACCACGCTGCTGCCGATGCTGAACGGTGCGGCGCAGCTGCTGCCGCAGCTGATGCCGCTGGGCGAGGAGCTGACGGTGCCGCTGCCATTGCCCAGGCTGCTGACCGCCAGCGCCGCCGACGAAGCCACGTTCAGCCACTGGCTGAGCGCCGCGTTGTAGGCCACGTCGAAGCGGCCATAGATGTTGCTGCCGCTGGGCGCCGCGCAGCTGGAGCTGCCGCCATACAGCTGGCCCACCATGTAGTGGCTACTGCCGCTGGTCTGGAACAGCGGCGAGCCGCTGCTGCCCGATTCGGTAACGCCGCTGCTGAAGGTAGCGTTGATGAACTTGCTGCCGCTCTGCGTGCCGCTGGAGCAGGTAAAGGTGTCGGAAGTTGCGTTCAGCACCGAGCAATCCTGGAACGCGCTGAGGCTGCCGGTGCTGAGCTTTTGCAGATCACCCTTGGGGTGGTGGATACCGGCCACTGCCGCGTTCAGCGTAGGCGCGGCCACCGACCAGCCCGCGTAGGTGACCCCGGTGGGCGGTGTGTCGACCAGCTGCATGAACGAGGTATCGGTCACCGCACTTGCGTACAACAGGGTGGCGCCGCCGGTGCGCGTCTGGTAGGCGCTGTTCAGCGTGGTGCCGCTGCAGCTGGTAGCCCGGTAGAACCAGTAGGTCTGCAGGGTCGAGGCTTCAGACTGCTTGGAAATGCAGTGGTTGGCCGACAGGAAATACGGCGTGCCGCTGCTGCTGCTGTCGTTGACCAGCGTGCCCGAGCACTGGTAGGTGCCACCGTCGCTGCCCACAAACACCATGCGCGCCACCGCATTGCTCTCGGCGCTGCTGTAGTCGGTATTGCAGGCCACGTTGACCTCGCAACTGCCGGCCTCGCCGACCTTGGCCACGTTCTCGCCGTCGGAGGCCAGCGCGCTATACACATGCGACAGGCTAGGGATGGCGATCTGCACGCCGTCGGTGCTAACCGAGGCAGGCAGCTCCACCTCCAGCGTGGCCTCGCTGCCCTCGACCAGCGGGGTCCAGTACATGCGCGCGGCGTCAGTGGTGTCGCCGGCCGCGCGGTTGCGCTGCAGCGTGGCCAGCACCTCTTGCGCCGCCACCTCGTAGGCCGTGCTGCTGCCCTGGGCATAGATGCGCAGCGTGGCCTGGGTCGGCAGGCTGCGCACCAACACGCCCAGGCGCAAGCCCTTGGCCGCGTCGGAGCTGATGCTGATGGCCGCCACTTTGCCGCCGCTGTCGCTGCTCTGCCAGTCCAGCACTGCGGCTGTGCCGGCTACGCTGGCGGTCTGCAGCAGCGTGCGCGCCAGGCCGACTTTGCGCGGGCCACCACCGCTCTGTGCGGCCGCCGTGGCCAGCCGGGCCTGCGACAGCTCGCCCAGGCTGATGCTGCTGGTGCGCAGCTGCTGCCCGCTGCGGGTCTGGATGGGCGACACATGGCTGACGCCGGTGAAGCGCATGGACTCGGCCCGCGTGGCCAGGCTGTCCAGCGGGGCGGCCAGGGCCGTCTGGCTTACCGCGCTGCTGGCCTCGGCCGAGACCGTGTCGGAGGTGGTGCAATTGGTGGTGCTGGTGCTGCTGGCGGCGCTGTCGCTACCGCTGCCACCGCCGCAGGCTACCAGCACACTGGCCACCCCACACACCGCCCCCCTCGCCACCCATTTGCGCGCCGTACCCACCATAGCCATCCCCGCGTCCGTGATTTTTGCGGATCATACGGAGGCCAGGTAAACGCCAGGTATCAAGAATTGAGCCGTATATCAGGCATGCCGCAAGGCCTGTATCGGCTGCAGCAACGAGGCCCGGCGTGCCGGGTAGAAGCCAAAGAAAACCCCTACCGCGGCCGAGAATCCCACGGCCAGCAGGATGGAGGCAAAGGTCATGCTGACCTGCCAGCCGGCCCACTGCCCCACCCCCCAGGTGGCCAGTGCGCCCAGCAGCACGCCGACCGCGCCGCCCAGCAGGCTCAGGGACACGGCTTCGACCAGAAACTGCACCAGAATGTCGCGGCCGCGCGCGCCCACCGCCATGCGCAGGCCGATCTCGCGGGTGCGCTCGGTCACGCTGACCAGCATGATGTTCATGATGCCGATGCCACCAATCAGCAGACTGATGCCGGCCACCGCAGCCAGCAGCAAGGTCATGGTGCGGCTCGACGCCTCTTGCGCTTCCAGAATCTCGCTGAGGTTGCGCAGGGTAAAGGTGTCGTCGGCGCTGGCCTCCACCTTGAAGCGCTGGCGCAGCAGCTCGCGGATGTTCTCCTCGGCCACCTGCATGCTCTGGCCTTCACGCACCTTCACGTTGATGGCCCAGACCCGCTTCACATTGCCCGGCGAGCCACCCTGCAGGCGGTTCCGGTAGGTGGAGATCGGCAGTACCAGGATGTCGTCCTGGTCCTGGCCCATCGAGTTCTGGCCCTTGCGGCTGAGCACGCCGACGATCTTCACCGGCACGGTGCGCACCCGCACCACCTGGTCGATCGGGTCGGCATCGCCAAACAGTTCCTGCGCCACCGTGATGCCGATCAGCGCCACCTTGGCCGAGCCCTGCAGCTCGGCGTCTTCAAAGGCCCGGCCTGCGGCCAGCGGCCATTCGCGCGCCTCCAGGTACTCGTTGGTGGTGCCAAAGATGGTGGTGCTCCAGTTGGCGTTGTTGGCCACCACCTGGGCCGTGGTGCGCGACGACGGTGCGGCCACCTGCACCTCGGGCACTTCCACCTGGATGGCGGTGGCGTCTTCTTCGGTCAGGCGGCTGCGGGTTTGCGCGCCCTGGCGCACGCCGGCAGCTGTGGCGCCACCGGGCAGCACCAGCATGATGTTCGAACCCAGGCCCTTCATCTGCTCCTGCACCCGGTCGGTGGCCCCGCGGCCGACCGCCACCATGGTGATCACCGCCGCCACGCCGATGATGATGCCCAGCATGGTCAGCAGGCTGCGCAAGGCATTGGAGGCCAGGGCCCGCCAGGCGCTGCGCAAGGCGGCCAGGCCGTTCATCCGCGCCGCACCGCGGGCCTCGGGCCGGCGCTGGGCCGGCAGTGTGTGCAAGGTGTCGGAGACGCGCCGCAGGTCTTCGACGATCTGCCCGTCCTTGAAAACGATCTTGCGCCGCGCCCAGGCCGCAATGTCGGCCTCGTGCGTCACCAGCACCACGGTAATGCCCTGCGCGTTCAGGTCGGCCAGCAACTGCATCACCTCTTCGGACGTCTGGCTGTCCAGCGCGCCCGTGGGCTCGTCGGCCAGGATCAGCTGCGGCCCGTTGACCAGGGCCCGCGCAATCGCCACGCGCTGCTGCTGCCCGCCCGACAGCTCGGCGGGTGTGTGCAGCAGCCGCTCGCCCAGGCCCACGCGCTGCAGCGCCGCCACCGCGCGCTCGCGCCGCTGCGCGGCCGGCACGCCGGCGTAAACCAGGGGCAGCTCCACGTTCTCTAGTGCACTGGCCCGCGGCAGCAGGTTGAACTGCTGGAACACGAAGCCGATGCGCCGGTTCCGGACCAGCGCCAGCGCGTCCGCATCCATGCCCTGCACCGCCTCGCCGGCCAGCGTGTAGCTGCCGCTGCTGGGCGTGTCCAGGCAGCCCAGGATGTTCATCAGCGTGGACTTGCCCGAGCCCGAGGTGCCCATGATGGCCACGAAGTCGCCCTCGGCAATCTGCAGCGACACGCCGCGCAGGGCGTGCACCACCTCAAAGCCCATGGCGTAGCTTTTGCCCAGCTCAACGGACTGGATGAGGCTCAAAACGGCACCCTGGGTGCGTTGGCGCGCGGGGCGCCAGCCAGCGGGTTACCGGTGACGACCTTGGTGCCGTCCTTCAAGGCGGCGTCCGGGTCCAGCAGCTCGGTACTGCTGCCGTCGGTAATACCCAGCCACACCGTGGTGGCCTGCGGCTTGCCGGCGGCGTCCAGCAGGTAGATCCGGCCGCGGCGCGCCGGATTTATGGGTTTTGTGCCGCTAGCGCTTGCTGCGTCTGCAGGAGTCGCTACGGTATTGGTAGCAACGGGGGCATCGGCGATGCGCATGCGCAGCGCGGCGTTCGGCACCTTGAGCACCGCGTCGCGCTTGTCGGTGATGACGCGCACATTGGCCGTCATGCCAGGCAGCAACCGGCCGTCGGCATTGGCAAAGCGCACTACAGCCACGTAGGTGACCACATTGGCCACGTTGGACGCGGCCTTACGCACCTGCCGCACCTCGCCCTCGAAGGTCTGGCCGGGGAAGGCGTCGACCGTGAAGTTGGCCTTCTGGCCCAGGCGGATGCGGCCTACATCGCTCTCGTCGATGCTGGCCTCGACCTGCATGTCGCGCAGGTTCTGCGCGATCACGAACAGCTCGGGCGACTGCAGGCTGGCGGCCACGGTCTGGCCGCGCTCGATGGCCCGCTTGATGACGATGCCGTTCACCGGCGAGGTGATGCGGGTGCGCCCCAGGTCGATGCGCGCCTGGCCCAGCACCGCCTCGCGCTGCGCCACATTGGCCTGCACGGTCTTGATCTGCGCCTCGGTCACGCTGAGCTGGGCCTGCGCCAGCTTCAGCAGTTCGCCGCTGGTATTGACCAGGGCCCGGGTGCGGTCCACCTCGCTCTGGGCGATGAACTGCTTGTCGGCCAGGTCGCGCTTGCGCTCGAAATCACGCTGGGCCTCGGCCAGATCGACCTGGGCCTTGGACACCGCCGCCCGGCTGGCCGCCGCGTTGGCCTGGGCGGTAAGCACCGCAGCCCGCGCCGCATCCACATCGGCCTGGGCCGAGCGGACCCGGTATTCAAAGGTTTCCGGGTCGAGCATGGCGATCAGCTGGCCGGCCTTGACCTCGTCGTTGAAGTCGGCGAACAGCTCCTTGATCTGCCCCGACACCTGGGTGCCCACCGACACCTGGGTCACCGGGTTCACCGCCCCACTGGCCGCCACCGTGGCCAGCAGCGGCCCGCGCTCCAGCGTGCCGGTGCGGTACACCGGCACATCACTGCCGCCGCGCGAGGTCCACCACCAGGCTCCCGCCCCCACCGCCAGGACCGCCGCCAGCCCCCATATCCATTTGGAATTTTTTCGCATGGGGCGATTGTAGGAATGGGGGGTGACGGGTTGTGGTGTGGGGGTTTCGGGGGGATTGCTGGGTTGGGCTCTGCCTTTGCGGCTGTTAGCGTCAATGGGCAGGCCGGGTCTCGCCCCGGCGGGCGAGGTACTTCTTCTTTGCTTCGCCAAAGAAAAGTACCCAAAAGAAAGGCGAGCCGAAGTCGTCGTCCCTGCGCTGCGCTACGGGCACGCTGCGTTGCTCGGTCTGAGCGGGGTCTGGCTAAACTCGCTGCGCTCAAACAACGCCAGCCCTGATCCGCTCAGCCCTGCGCTACTCGCCGACGCCACACGGCGGGGATACCAACAGCAAATACCCAGCCCGGCGCAGCCGGGCTGCAACCACCTCGCGCCCTAGGCGCGATGTGGCGCGCAGCGCCACCGACCCCGATCCCCGGGGTCCCCCTCTGTATGCGCCGAGGAGCGCAGCTTTGGGCGGTTCTGGGCTGGCGTTGTCTGAGCCGAAGGCGAGTTTAGCCAGACCCCGACCAAAGCGAGCACCGCAGGTTTCCCGGCGCGATAGCGACGGGGCGCAGACAGTGTGGGCGCCTTTCTTTTGGTGACTTTTCTTTTGCGCAAAAGAAAAGTTACTGCGCCGCCGGGCGCATACCCGGCCAGCGGCGCACATGACGCCCCTTTCGGGTCGCTCACCCAAATGC
>CAUPON010000039.1:0-43189 GCA_963513025.1 uncultured Albidiferax sp. | reverse complement strand
CAACGACGCGGTGCATTTGCTCAATCACAGGCCTCGTAAGTGCTTGGGCTACCGAACTCCCCATGAGGTGTTTTACAACCTACCGGTTCGGCCTCTTACACTGCATTCCGTTGCACTTTGTACTTGAATCCGCGTAAAAAAAGAGCTGCTAGCGCAGGTAGTACCTGCGCTAGCAGCTCTTAATTTAATAGCATCAACCGTTGCGACGCGCGGATGCCAGGCGTTTCACCACCGCGACCAACAGGTCGATCTCGGCAAAGGTGTTGTAGAAGGCCAGCGATGGGCGCACCGTAGTCTCGACACCCATGCGCCGCAGAATCGGCTGCGCGCAGTGGTGGCCGGTGCGCACGGCAATGCCCTCTTCGTTCAAGGCCTTGCCAACCTCTTCGGTGCTGTAGCCGGCCAGGGTGAAGGACATCACACTGGCTTTGTCGGCTGCGGTACCAATGAGCCGCACGCCGGGAATCGCCCCCAGCTGCTGCATGCCGTAGACCAGCAACTCGTGCTCATAGCGGGCGATGTTCTCAATGCCCACTTTGTTCACGTAGTCGATGGCCGCGCCCAGGCCTACCGCGTCGGCGATGTTGCCGGTGCCGGCCTCGAACTTGTTCGGGATCGGCTGGAACACGGTTTTCTCGAAGGTCACGTCGGCAATCATGTTGCCGCCGCCCTGCCAGGGTGGCATGTCTTCCAGCACCTCGCGCTTGCCCCAAACCACGCCGATGCCGGTCGGGCCGAAGACCTTGTGGCCAGAGAACACGAAGAAGTCGGCACCGATGTCCTGCACGTCGACCCGCATGTGCGAGATCGACTGCGCGCCATCGACCAGCGCCTTGGCGCCGGCGCGGTGCGCCAGTGCCACGATTTCCTTCACTGGCACCACGGTACCGAGTGCATTCGACACCTGGGTTACAGCGACAATCTTGGTGCGGTCGTTGAGCAGCTTGCGGTATTCGTCCAGCAGCACCTGGCCCTTGTCGTCCACCGGAATCACGCGCAGCTTGGCGCCCTTGGCGGCAGCCAGCTGCTGCCAGGGCACAATGTTGGCGTGGTGCTCTAGATTCGACACGATGATCTCGTCGCCCTCGCCCACATGCTGGCCGCCCCAGCTCTTGGCCACCAGGTTGATGGCCTCGGTGGTGCCGCGTACGAAGATCACCTCGTTCACGTCCGGCGCGTTGATGAACTTTTTCACCCGCTCCCGCGCGCCTTCGTAGGCGTCGGTGGCGCGGGCTGCCAGTTCATGGGCAGCGCGGTGGATGTTCGAGTTCTCGTGCTCGTAGAAGTAGGCGATGCGGTCGATCACCGACTGCGGCTTGTGCGTGGTGGCGGCGTTGTCGAACCACACCAGCTGCTTACAGTTGACCCTCTCTTGCAGGATCGGGAAATCGCGGCGCACAGCATGCACGTCGAACGCTGGATGGGCCGAACCGGCATAGGCTGGCACGTCGTCACGACCGGCTTTGGCCGGTGTGACATAGCCGTTCGGCAAAGTCACCGCATCGACAAAGTAGAACGCTGGCGTAGTCTGCGGCACCGGTGGCGTAGGCAAAGCAGCGGGCCGCGTTGCATCTCTGGACGGTGCAAACGGCAGGCGGCTCAAGGCATCCAGGCTGGAGCCACTGTCTGGCGCCGAGGGCGCAGGGTGGCCAATGTCTGGGCTCAGAAAGTAGTACGGCGAAGCGCTGGGCACAGCACTAGGCACAGCCTCTGGCACACCCAGGGCGGCACCGCCGATGCGCGGCTCGTAGGCGGGCAGCTCGCTGGCCACCCGGTCTGGCAGGCCGTTACCGGCCTGGGCATGCGGCTGCAAGGCCGGTGCCCGGTTTGCCAGGCTGAGTACAGAGCCGGGCGACGCGGGAATCAGATTGGTGCCCGGCACTTGGCCAATCGGAATCGGCGTACCCGGCACACCAGGGCCGAAGCCGGCCGGACTGGCCAGCGGCGACCCAGCAGGCGCGAAATTGCCCGGCGCTTGCACGCCCGGCACACTTGCCAAGGCGGGCGACTCACCCGGCAGGGCCGAGAACAGCGCGGTTGCCATGCGGGCCAGCGTGGCCGGGTCGGGCAGGCCCGCTGGCAACGTGGGTTGTGGAACAACGGTAGTCATAGTGACAGCACCGCTTTACTTGTAGGTGTCCGGATAGTCGTGGTACTTGCCGATTTCGACGTCGTCCAGCACGGCCAATGCATCGGTGGTCAGCACCGCCAGCGAGCAGTACAGCGAGATCAGGTACGAAGCAATGGCTTGGTCGTTGATACCCATGAAACGCACCGACAAGCCAGGCGCCTGCTCGCCTGGCAGGCCGGGCTGGAACAGGCCGACCACGCCTTGGCGCTTATCGCCCACGCGCAGCAGCAAAATCTTGCTCTTGCCGTCGGCCACTGGCACCTTGTTCGACGGGATCAGCGGAATGCCGCGCCAGGTGATGAACTGCGAACCAAACAGGCTCACGGTGGGCGGCGGCGTGCCACGGCGGGTGGCTTCGCGGCCAAAGGCGGCGATAGCCAAGGGGTGGGCCAGGAAGAAGGCCGGCTCTTTCCAGACCTTGGTCAGCAGCTCGTCCAGGTCGTCGGGCGTGGGCGCGCCGGTCAGCGGGAAGATGCGCTGCTCGTCCGTCACCTGGGCCAGCAGGCCGTAGTCAGGGTTGTTGATAAGTTCGCTTTCCTGGTTTTCCTTGATGGTCTCAATGGTCAGGCGCAGTTGCTCCTTGATCTGGTCATGCGGGCTGCTGTAGAGGTCGGAGATGCGGGTGTGCACGTCGAGGATCGTGCTGACGGCGTTCAGGAAGTACTCACGTGGCTGCTCTTCGTAATCGACAAAGGTGCGGGGCAGCTGGTTCTCCGACTGGCGGGCGGTGCAGGTGACCTTGATGGATTCGGGGTTCTTCACCTTGTTCAGGCGGTAGATACCGGCTTCCACCGGGGTCCACTGCAGCAAGTGAGTCAGCCAGCGCGGCGAGATGGTTTCCAGCTGGGGCGCGGTCTTGGTCGCATTGGCTAGCTGGCGAGCGGCGCTGTCGCCGAGGGTGGTGATTTGGGTCAAAAAATACTCCGTTTAGATAGTTGCAAGGGAAGGGAAAACTTGTTTGGGCGCTTGCGCCTGGTCGGCCCGGGCCTGGGTCACATGGGCACCGGGTGCCACGTCATGGGTCAGCCAGACATTGCCGCCTATGGTGGCGCCCTGCCCCAGCGTCACCCGGCCCAGCACGGTGGCGCCCGCGTAAATGACCACATCGTCGTCCACAATGGGATGGCGCGGCTGGCCTTTTTCCAGGTGACCCTGGGCATCGGTGGTGAAGCGCTTGGCGCCCAAGGTGACGTTCTGGTACAGCCGCACCCGCTCGCCGATCAAGGTGGTCTCGCCGATCACGACGCCCGTGCCGTGGTCGATGAAAAAGCCCGCGCCTATGGTGGCGCCGGGGTGGATGTCGATGCCGGTCGCGCTGTGCGCCAGCTCGGCCACGATGCGCGCCAGCAACGGCAGACCTTGCCGGTACAGCTGGTGCGCCAAACGGTGGTGCACCATGGCCAGGATGCCGGGGTAGCAGAGCAGCACCTCGTCCACGCTGCGCGCCGCAGGGTCGCCGTGGAAAGCGGCCAGCACATCGCTGTCGAGCAGACGGCGGATGCCGGGCAGGGCCTGGGCAAACTGCTGCACCACCTGGGTCGGCTGGGTGCCGACGGGCACATCGTCGACCAGGCGCAGCTCGAGCCGCACCTGGGCCAACAGGCCATGCAGGGCCGCGTCCAGCGTATAGCCTACGTAAAAATCTTCGCTCTCCTGGCGCAGGTCCACCGGCCCCAAGCGCATGGGAAACAGCACGCCTTTCAGCGACTCGACGATCCCCGCCAGCGCGTTGCGCGACGGAAATTCACGCCCGCCGGGCTCGGTGGAGCGCCCTTGGGCAGCCCGCCATTCGCTGCGCACACCGTGCAGGGCCTGGACCAGGTGGCCAACGTCAAATACCGGGGCGGCCATCAGTCTTGCACCCAGGGCAGGTTGTGGAAGCGCCAGCCATCGGCAGCACCGCGGTGTTGCTGGCCGTCGATCTCGCCTTCAAAGCCTTCGAGTACGTTGAAGACGCGCGTCAGACCCGCCTTGGCTGCAGCTTCGGCCGCCTGCGCCGAGCGCTTGCCGCTGCGGCACAGCAGCAAGACGGTTGCGTCTTTGCTGCCCACCTTGGCTTCCAGCTCGCGCACAAAGCGGGGGTTACGCGTCAGGCTGGTACCGGTGGCCCAGGCCACATGGGCGCTGCCCGGCACATGGCCGACAAACTTACGTTCTTCAAAGGTCCGCACGTCAACCAACTGGGCGGCGCCCGCTTCAAACAAACGCCATGCCGCTGCAGGGCTGACACCGCCCGCATAGGACAAATTGGTTGACAGAGCGACCGCGCGGGCAGACTCCAGTTCAGGGGGCAGGCTGATCAGTTCAGCGGTGGCGGTAGGCATGGCAACTCCTGTGGCTTGGACCCGGCACACCAGCGTGCGGGATTGGTTGGAAGCCACTTTAGGAGCATCGCGCTCTATCACAAACTACTTAAAAATCAGTTCTTAACAACGGAAACATCTGTAGCACCCGAAGGACAATGCGGCATGAACAAGCTCAGCAAACAAGACACCCGCCGGGTCGACGTGGTGGTTTACCCCGGCTTCAAAGCCATCGAGGCCATAGGCGCCATGAGCGTGTTCGAGTACGCCAACCTGCATCTGACCCAGCAAGGTCGGCCCCCCGGCTACCAGCTGCACATCGTTTCCGTGGCGTCCGGCCCGGTGGTGTCCGACACCCATATGCAGCTGCAAGCCGCCGCAGCACTGCGTACCGACGACCTGCCGCACACGGCCATCATCGTCGGCGCCCGGCAGATAGAAACCGCGCTGGCCGCGAATACCGCCATCGTCGACTGGGCGGCCGCCGTGGCGCCGAGCATCGAGCGGCTGGTGGCTTTGTGCTCGGGCAGCTTCTTCCTGGCCGCGGCCGGCGTGCTGGACGGCTTGACCGCCACCACCCACTGGAGCGTGGCCGCGCTGCTCAAAGAGAAGTTCCCGGCAGTGCAGGTGCAGGCCGATGCTATCTACCTGCGCTCAGGCCGGCTCTGGACCTCGGCCGGGGTCACGGCGGGCATCGACCTGGCGCTGGCCCTGGTGGAAGACGACCATGGCCGCGGCCTGGCGCTGCAGGTGGCGCGCGATCTGGTGGTGTATTTGAAGCGGCCGGGCGGCCAGTCGCAGTTCAGCATGCACCTGAACAGCCAGAACACCAGCCACCCCGGCATCCGCGCGACCCAGGAATGGCTGCTGTCGAATCTGTCGCTGCCGCTGGACGTATCGGTACTGGCCGGCCGCGCTGCCATGAGCGAGCGCAACTTCCGCCGGGTGTTTGCCAAGGAGGTGGGCAGCAGCCCGCTGCAATTCATCGAATCGGCCCGGCTCGAAGCCGGCCGCCGGCTGCTGGAAGAAGGCGACCTGCCGCTGAAATCGATTGCCGGGCGCATCGGTTTTGCGTCCGAGCAATCGCTGCGCAAGCTGTTTATGAAGCGCCTCGGCGTCGGCCCGCAGGCCTATCGCGAGCGCTTTGGCGGCGCGCGGCCTTAAAGCTTTTTAGACCGCTTTGCGCAGCTTGGCGACCTGCGTAGCCAGCACATCCATCAGCGTGGGCGATAGGCAGTCATAGGGCTCCAGCCCTGCCTCGCGCAGCTCCTGGCGGATGCCGGCCATCTGTTCGGGCGGTGTGCCGGTTTCGATGATGGACGAGACAAAGGCCGCGAATTCCGGCCCGGCCCAGCCACCGTCGCTGGACAGCTCGGTATGGATGAAGTCCAGGCCGTAAAACGCGTGGTCCTTGTTCTCGATGCGGCCGAACATGTGTACGCCGCAGGCCTTGCAGGCATGGCGCTGGATGGTGGCGCTCGGGTCGATGATGTGCAACTTCTCGGGGCGCGAGGTCACATGCACCTTGTCGCGCGACACCACGCCGACGATGGAGAACAGCGCGTTGGCTGGCTTCCAGCACTTGCTGCAGCCGCAAGCATGGTTGTGCGCCACCTGCGCATCCACCTTCACCACCACCGGATCGTGGCTGCAATGGCAGGTCAGCGTGCCGCCGCCAAAACCCGGTGCGCCCGGCTTCTTGCCCTGGCCCAGGGCCGGGTGCAATACGGATGTGCTCATGTGTGTCTCCTCAAAGTCCACGCGGAACGGCCGCGCACCGTTTGAAACTACCTTGCGTCAGAACAGCACCACACCTCTTATGGACTCCCCGCGCT
The DNA here is from genome assembly GCA_963513025.1 of uncultured Albidiferax sp. Taxonomy (GTDB): domain Bacteria; phylum Pseudomonadota; class Gammaproteobacteria; order Burkholderiales; family Burkholderiaceae_C; genus Rhodoferax_B. The sequence continues at coordinate 36,920 of CAUPON010000039.1, read as the reverse complement.
TCATCAAGTCAAAGCCCTTGTTGATGTCCTCCAGTGGCATGGTGTGGGTGATCAGCGGGTCGATGCTGATCTTGCCTTCCATGTACCAGTCGACGATCTTCGGCACATCCGTGCGGCCGCGGGCGCCGCCGAAGGCCGAGCCTTCCCATTTGCGGCCGGTGACCAGCTGGAACGGCCGGGTGGAGATCTCGGCTCCGGCTTCGGCCACGCCGATGATGATGCTGCGGCCCCAGCCCTTGTGGGTGCATTCCAGCGCCTGGCGCATGACTTTGGTGTTGCCTATGCACTCGAAGCTATAGTCGGCGCCGCCGTCGGTCAGTTGAACAATCGCATCGACGATATTGCCGCCAGCAGCTTCGATGTCCTTGGGGTTCAGGAAGTGGGTCATGCCGAAGCTGCGGGCCATGGCTTCGCGCGCCGGATTCAGGTCTACGCCGATGATCTTGTCGGCGCCGACCATCTTGGCGCCCTGGATCACGTTCAGGCCGATACCGCCCAGGCCGAAGACGACGACGTTGGCTCCGGCTTCGACCTTGGCGGTGAACAGCACGGCACCGATGCCGGTGGTGACGCCGCAGCCGATGTAGCAGACCTTGTCGAACGGCGCGTCCTTGCGGATCTTGGCCAGGGATATCTCGGGGGCCACGGTGTAGTTGCTGAAGGTGCTGGTGCCCATGTAGTGGAAGATGGGCTGGCCGCCCAGGCTGAAGCGGCTGGTGGCGTCGGGCATCAGGCCCTTGCCCTGGGTACCACGGATCAGCTGGCACAGGTTGGTCTTGCGGCTGAGGCAAAACTTGCACTGGCGGCATTCGGGGGTGTAGAGGGGGATGACGTGGTCGCCCTTTTGCAGAGTCGTCACACCGGGGCCGACATCGACGACGATGCCCGCGCCTTCATGGCCCAGGATGGCGGGGAAGATGCCTTCGGGGTCGGCGCCGCTCAAGGTGTAGTAGTCGGTGTGGCAGATGCCGGTGGCTTTGATCTCGATCAGCACTTCGCCGAACTTGGGGCCTTCCAGGTCCACGGTCTCGATGGTCAGAGGGGCGCCGGCTTTCCAGGCGACTGCGGCTTTGGTTTTCATGTTCGGGTTCTCTCGCAATACTCAAGGTTCTGCAGGGTCCTGCAGGGTTCGGGGCTGGCAAGCTGCTGCCATGGCCGCGAATGTAATGCTGCATCGCGCTGCACCCCGTGGCAACAGGGCGCGCCCTAGATGAATGGCCGCCTTGGGGCGCAAGTTGGCCGAATTGAACCCCTGGCCACACGGTGGCAGCGTTTGTCCGGAGCTTGCCGCACAAACGGCATTTGCTATTTATTCAATAGCTGCTCACGCACAGAGAATATGCGCCAGAGGCCTATTTCGCACAAAGAATTACCGTAGGACTAAGCAGCCAGGCCCGCGCTGTCGAACACACCCTCGAACAGCGCTGAGCTCAGGTAACGCTCGCCCGAGTCCGGCAGTATCACCACGATGGTCTTGCCCTCGCTCTCCGACTTGTTGGCCCAGCGCACGGCTGCGGCCACGGCCGCGCCGGACACCAGGATGACGATCTCGCCATCGGTGTCTTGCCAGATTTCCGGCCCGGTGGTGGTGGCGTGGATCCCCGGATTGGCCGGGTTCTTGAACTGTTGCAGCAGTACGTATTTGGGGTCGCTGGCCGCGATTTCCTCGGCCTTAGAGCGCTCGGTGGGGAGCAAGGGTGACAGCTACGACACGCGCTAGCAGACACGATCAACGGGCTCTGCAAGGCCGAGCTGATCCATCGTCGGCCACCCTGGAAGTCGAAGCAAGCCGCGGAATTGGCAACCCTGAAATGGGTAGCCTGGTTCAAACATCACAGGCAGCTGGAGCCCATCGGGTACGTACCGCCGGCAGAAGCTGAGGCAAACTACTACCAGCAGCTAAGCATTTAGACCACCACGGTGGCGGCCTGACTTAAACCAAACCGCCTCCACGAATCCCGGGGCGGTTCGGCTACTCACGATAGATAGCGTCAAGTAATAGCCTGGAAATACTCAAAATCATGGATTGGATCCCTATTGTCTTGGTTACATTCAAGGTTCTCGTGCTCGGCACGGGCATGTTCTTCGCCATCAAGTGGCATTACGATCAAGGGAAGAAGGGGAAGGAGAAGCGCGCGGTGCGACGCGCCGTCGGCAAGTTGGCCGCAGTCTTCGTGCTATCGCTACTGGGCCTGGTGCTCGTTACCTTCGCCCTTGCCAGGATGCTCGGTTTGGACTTGACCTACTGATGATGGAAAAGAATAGTCGGCCGGTATCCAGTGATGCGGCAGCAATTCCCTGATGCGGCTATTTGGCAGCGTCGGCAGGCGGGTCAGAGTGAATCGCCACGAATCTTCCAGGGACTGTCTGCAAAACCCAAGCCACTGCGCAGGTTGACGCAGCCGCCACTGGTTTTTTCGCCTCGACCCCTCCTCCAGTGACTTTATGGCGCCATGCATATGTTGGAGAACGCGTCCCCATACTTCCCCAAAGCGCAGCGAGTGACTGCGTTAGCCAATGCTGTACGTCAGACCTTCGGATGACTCATTGGTGGCGAAGCCCACGATGACAGTCGGCCAGGGGTTCCGCGTCTGCTGATTGCAAAATTCAGGGTCTGCTTTGGAGAAAACTGAACTTCGGCCTTGGGCCCAAAGCCGACCTTGTGAAAGCTCCAAAGCAGTCCTTCCATTTACAGTTGTGACGTCGGGTCAGTACGCTGGAACTGCCATAACAGCCAGAACGCAAGCTGCAATCTCCCCCAGTGATTGGCCGGCACAGACCCATTGGCGACGCCAGACTGACCCGATTAGGAAGACGGTGGCTATTAGAAAGGCCACGAAAAACAGTTGCGGCCCAACATCGAGAACCATCACGTCTAAAAAGTGCTGAAAACCGCCCCATTGCAGAGGTAACCTAGGGACGAAAAGCAGCGTGGATGACCACGGAAGCAGCAGCAACCCGACGGCTATCAGCATGGTACTGACCCTAAAGCGAAGTTGTGATTTCATGCTTTAAATCGACGTCTACTGTTGGCCGACTGCAGCACCCAAGGCGCTCACTCCGTCACGCTCGCTTGCAGCCACGAAAACGCCGGATGATGGCCCGGCAAGACAGCCTTGGCAGCCGCTTCCATCAAGCGTAAGCCGCGGTTACTGTTCGTCAGCAAAACGATGGCTGACTGCGTGTGCGGATTCCCCATTGCGAGCGCCCTGACGCCATCCATTTTTCCCCATTGGAAAAAAGTGCCATCAGTGGTCTCAACTCCCCACCCTAGGCCCCAACCAACGTCTCGCTCTGTCTCGGGAGCACTGTCCGCCAGGTGGATGGCATCCTCGCGTGGTACCCGAACAGCGGGGGCCAGCCATTGGCGGCGAGTTGCTTCTGTCAATGACGTACCGTCAAGAACAGCGCCTATGAATTTGGCGTAGTCACCAGCCGTCGTCTGAAGCGAATAAGAGGCCTGGGCCGCAGCGGGACGATGCTTCTCGAGCGGCTTTTCGTCCTCGTGGGGCGTCGCATAGTCCTCGTTAAAGCGCTCATGCCATTGGAAACTAGACGATTGCATTTCCAACGGGTCGAACACCAGGCGCTTCGCAAGCGCCTCCAATGACTCGGTCGTGACCGCCTCGAGTGCCATCTGCAGATAGGTGAAGCCGACGCTGGAATAGCTGAACCAACTTCCTGGGGGGAAGTACGTCCGCAGGGGCTCTTTGCTGCGAAGGTTTGGTAGCCCTGAGGTGTGCGTAAGAACGTGGCGCGCCGTGATGGGCGACGAAGCGAGTTGCGGCGGGACACCTTTCGGGACAATTCTCGACAGTGGTTCGTCGAGTTCGATGGCCCCGCTATCCACGAGTTGAAGTGCAATGTACGCGGCGACAGGCTTGCTTAGCGAAGCGACGTCGAAAACCGTCGCTTCGACGACCGGTCGCACAGCGTCAAGTCCCGCAACCCCCATTGGCATGACTTTCACCTCGCCATTTTCCACCGTGGCCAGAGAAACCCCCGGTATAGAGGATGCGGCCATCAGACTATGTATTGAGGATTCGAAAGTACGAAAGTCGTTCATCTTGGACCGCATTTTGGCAGTGGAACTTGTCTACCGCTTACAAATGGCGAGTTTCTGCAAGTGTCCGGTTCTGGCCGAGGCTGTGTGAAAACGCGGTGGCCGCACGCTTTTAGGGGTACTTGACCCCTTGGCAAATCGAAGAAAAACGCAGCTGGGCCAATCTGAGAGGTCGATTTTTCTAGACCCAATGGAGCAGCGACGTTTTCACACAGCCTCGGCCGACTGCGGCCTTTGGTGGCACTGAAATCTACGCCCTCGGTGCAGGCGCAATGTTGAAGCATCCTACGTCAGCTGCCAGCTTTTGCCAAGATAAACTTCATTTTTCATAGCAACTCACGCATAACCAATAAGCGCTGAAGGCCATTCTCTCGCATAAAACATCTCCGCTTCAACAGTCAGACTGGTGAACTCCGAACCCGCCCTTATGCGTTTTCCGAGCAAGCATCTGCAAGCTTATTCGTTGGCCTTTGGGCGGTGGCTTTCCACAATCGAAAACCTTCCTTTTTCGATTGTCCCGCATGCGCCTACCTCTTGCCCTTACCCGTTTTGCCTGCCTGATGGCCAGCGCAGGAGCGCTGCTGGGCGCCAAGGCCGACCCGGCTTACCCTGCCAAAGCCGTGCACCTGCTGGTGCCCAACACGGCGGGCAGCTCGGCCGACTCCATCGCCCGGCAAGTCGGCCAACGACTGGCCACCGTGTGGAAGCAACCCGTGTTGGTGGAGAACCGGGCCGGCGCGGGCGGCATCGTGGCCGCCGATGCGGTGGCCAAGGCCACGGCTGACGGCCATACCCTGCTGCTGGGTGCGGACGGTCCGATCACCATCCTGCCCAATCTGTCCGTCGCCCTGCCCTACGACCCCAAGCGCGACCTGCTGCCCGTGGTCTCGCTGGGCGAAACCGACTTTGTACTGGTGGCCAACCCCAAGCTCGGGTTCAAGACGCTGCAGGACTTCGTGCAGGCCGCCAAGGCCCGGCCCGGCAAGTACAACTACGCCTCGGCGGGCAACGGCAGCCCGCAGCATTTCGCAGCCGAGCTGTTCAAGCAGGCGGCCGGGGTGTACCTGACGCACATACCCTACCGCGGCGGCCCGCTGGGCATGTCGGACGTAATTGCCGGCCAGGTGGACGTAATGTTCATCGCCGTCGGGCCAGCCCTGGCACACATCCAGTCTGGCCGCCTGGTGGCGCTAGCCAGCGGTGGCGAGAGCCGGCTAACGCTGCTGCCTGCCTTGCCCACAGTGGCCGAAAGCTACGCGGGCTTCCGTGCCGGCACCTGGTTCGGCCTGTTTGCGCCGGTGGGCACGCCCGTCGCGGTGGTCGACAGCATCAGCGCCGAAGCCGGGCGCGTGCTGGCCGACCCCACGCTGCGCAGCGAACTCGCCGCCCAGGGCATCCGCGTTACCGGCTACCCGCAAGTGCGCTTCCAGGCCCTGGTGGGCAACGAGTCCCGCAAATACGCCGCCCTGGTCAAGGCCGCCGGCATCCACGCGGAGTAACAGCATGTCCGTCAACGACTTTCAGGATATCCAGCGCCGCTACGAAGTGCTGCAGCACGACCTCGGACCGCACCATGCGCCGCAAGGCCTGTACGTACAGAACAAGGCCCTGCCCTTCATAGGCCGGGTGCAATGCAACGTCAGCGAGATCGAGGCTGGCAGCTGGCAAGAGATCATCCTCGACTACGAGGTCGGCGCCTCCGGCATTGCCGACGGCGCCTGGATCAAGGCCACCTTCAAGTTCTATTCCGACTGGGCGCTGTTCCAGACCAGCGACCCGACGGCCGCCAACTACATCAGCGCCGAATACCAGGCCGCGCCCCTGGTGCGCGGCCAGAGCCCGGCATCGGTGCAGTCCCTGTCCATCCGCTTCGACCAGAAGGGCCACGAGCGGCCCTACCAGAAGGCCATCATCGTCGACGTGGTCGACGGCTACCTGAACGCCGGCGACCACATCATCATCCGCCTGGGCGACCGCCGCGCGGGCGGGCCTGGCACCCGGGTGCAGACCTTTGTGGAAGACAGCTTCCGCTTCCGCTTGTATGTGGACCCGCTGGGCACCTCGCGCTTTGTGACCGTGCCCGACGATGTGGTCATCAAAGTGGCCCACGGCTCGGCGGCCAAGCTGTTCCTGAACGCACCGCGCTATGCCCAGCCCCAGGTGCCGCTGCCGCTGCGCGTATCGGTGCTCGACCGCTGGGGCAATATCGTGCGCGACCAAGGCCTGCCGCTGCGCCTTCGGGTACTGCAGGACGGCACCACCTTGCACACCCACACCTTGGACCTGCCCGCGCAAGGCTGGGCATCGGTAGGACTGGACAACGCCGACGGCCTGCGCCTGCCCGCCGGCAGCTACCGCCTGCTGGCCGACGTACCCGGCCTGCCGCAGCTACCAGCTACCGAGTTTTATGTGGACGTGGCGGCCGACTTCCCCACCCAGCGGCCGTTCTACGCCGACCTGCATGTGCATGCCCACGACACCGTGGGCACCAACAGCCCGGCCTACAACGCCGCCTATGCGCGCGACATCGGGGGTATCGACGTGTTTGGCTACACCGCCAACGACTTCCAAATCACCGACCAGAACTGGCAGCTCGGCCTGGACGCGGTGAACGAAATCGACCGCCCGGGCAGCTTTGTCGCCTTTCCGGTGCAGGAATGGTGCGGCAGCTCCACCGCGGGGGGCGACCACAACGTGGTGTTCCTGGGCGACACCGCACCCGGCTTTCCTTACAACGCGCGCGGCGAGCACAACCGCACCCTGGTGTGGAACGAAGACATGAAGGGCAGCGCCGTCAGCCTGGGCCGCTGGCCGGTGGAAGAGCTGTGGGCCGCGTATGTGGACGAGGCGCAAAACCATCTGTTAATTCCCCACGTCGGCGGGCGCCGCTACATCCCCGACTGGCACCACCCCGAACTGGAGCGGCTGGTGGAAATCGCCTCCACCTGGGGCCACTTCGGCTGGCTCTACCAGGACGTGATCCAGCGCGGCTACCAACTGGGCGTGGCCGCCAGCAGCGACGAACACCGCGGCCGGCCCGGTGGCGGCGCGCCCGGCGTGCAGGTATTTGGTGTGCACGGCGGCCTGACCGGCGTGCTGGCCGATACCCTGGACCGCGCCAGCATAGGCCGCGCCCTGCGCGCCCGCCACACCTGGGCCACCACCGGCGAACACGCAGCGCTGGTCACCCGCTGCGGACCGCACCAGCAAGGCGATGCCTTCCGCTGGCAGGGCGATGCGGTACTGGACTACCGCTTCCTCGGCCAAAGCGGCTGGGAATACCTGGCCGCCTACGACCACAGCGGCCGCATCTGGGAGCGCGACCTGCACCGCGCACTCGGCTATTCAGACCGCCGCATCCGCCTGCGCTGGGGCGGCGCGCGCATCCCCGACCGCTACCGCTGGGCCGCCTGGCAGGGCCGCATCCAGGTGCTGGGCGCCAGCATCCAGAGCTTTCGCAGCCATGGCTTCGAGCATGCCGAGGAATCCAGCTGGCGCGCCGGGCCGACCAGCATCGCTTTCCGTAGCGACACCTATGGCGACGCCGACAGCATCGAGATCGAAGTCAGCCAGCTCAAGGATTTGCGCCTGGTGGTCGAGGGCACGATAGACAGCTATGTGAAGGTGGGCGACCCGCTGCAGCGCAGCCCCTTCGTGCACCGGCCCGACTTCCACTGGGAGGTGTCGGGCGCCGACCTGCTGCGCGACGGCCGGCTGCAGCTGGAGCTAGGCGGCACCGAGCTGTTCCTGGCGCTGGAGCGGCTCACCGACGCCCCTTTGCCCCGCACGGTGACAGGCCAGGTACAGGTGGCGCCGGAAAACGCGCCGTTCGGCTTCCGCCCGGTGTACTTCCACGGGCGGCAACGCGACGACAGCAAGGTCTGGTCATCGGCCCATTTCATCGAATTCGGCTGAAACCCGGCGCCCCTAAAATCGCGGGGTGAGTACCGTACTTCCCCACCCCATCGCCCCCCCTCCCCGCCGCAGCATCCGCGAGCTGCCCGATGAACTCATCAGCCAGATTGCGGCGGGCGAAGTGGTCGAACGGCCAGCCTCGGTGGTGCGCGAGCTGGTCGACAACGCGCTGGACGCCGGCGCGACCCAAATCACCCTGCGCCTGCTGGCCGGCGGCGTACGCCTGATCGCGGTGGAAGACGACGGCGGCGGCATCCCCATGGAAGAGCTGCCCATCGCCCTAAAGCGCCACGCCACCAGCAAGATCCGCGATCTGCAGGAGCTGGAATCGGTGGGCACCATGGGCTTTCGGGGTGAGGCCCTGGCCGCTATCAACTCGATAGCTGACATGGCAATATCCTCGCGCGCCAGCGGCCAATCCAGTGCATTTTTACTGGACGGCCGCAGCGGCGAGCTGAAACCCGTGGCCCGCAGCACCGGCACCACGGTCGAGGTGAAAGAGCTGTTCTTCAGCACCCCGGCACGGCGCAAATTCTTGAAGACCGACGCCACCGAACTGGCCCACTGCGTGGAAGCCGTGCGTCGCCATGCACTGGCCCGGCCTGACGTGGGCTTTGCCATCTGGCACGAAGGCAAGCTGGTCGAACAGTGGCGCGCCTGCCCTGCCCCCAGCAATATCGACGCCATCAGCGAACGCCTGCGCGACGTGCTGGGCGACGACTTCAAAGATAAATCGGTGGCCGTGGACTACCTGAGCAGCATGCGAGACGACGGCGGCCAGGCGGTGCGCGTCTGGGGCCGGGTCGGCATTCCCGATGCGGCGCGGGCCCGGCCCGACCAGCAGTTCGCCTATGTGAACGGCCGATTCGTGCGCGACAAGGTGATCACCCACGCAGCCCGCAGCGCGTATGAGGACGTGCTGCACGGCCAGCGCCAGCCTATCTATGCGCTGTACGTGGAGATCGACCCGACGCGGGTCGACGTGAACGTACACCCCACCAAGATCGAGGTGCGCTTCCGCGACAGCCGCGAGGTGCACCAGGCGGTGCGCCGCGCCGTGGACGCGGCCCTGGCCGCCCCGCGCGCAGCCGCTGCAGCCCTGGCTACCACGTCCGGCTCGCCGCCCAGCCCGGCGCCCGATATTTTCAAGCCAAATCTGCCTCTGGCCCAGACTCTGCCTGCGCAGGAAGCTATGCATTTTGTAGCTCCTGTGAACCACCGGGTGTCGGACATGGAAGCGCCGTGGCCGGTCCAGCCAGCCGCTGCCGCCATGCCTGTGGCGCCCACGCCGGCACCCGCCACGCCAGCCCCGGCCGCCGCCGAAATTTGGCCGCTTGGTCGGGCCATCGCCCAGCTACAAGGCATTTACATCCTGGCCGAGAACGCCCAGGGCCTGGTGATCGTCGACATGCATGCAGCCCATGAGCGCATCGTCTACGAGCGGCTCAAAACCCAGTTGGTGGATGCGCGCATCACCAGCCAGCCGCTGCTGATCCCGGTAACCTTTGCCGCCACGCCGCAGGAGGTCGCCACCGCCGAGGCGCATACCGACACCCTGGCCACGCTAGGCTTGGAGATCACCCCGTTTTCGCCCAAGACCCTGGCCGTGCGCGCTGTGCCCACCAGCCTGGTGCAGGGCAACGCCACCGAACTGGCACGCAGCGTGCTTGCCGAATTGGCACAACACGAAGCCAGCACTGTCATCCAGCGCGCGCAGAATGAGCTGCTCGGCACCATGGCCTGCCACGGCGCCGTCCGGGCGAACCGCCGCCTGACCACCGACGAGATGAACGGACTGCTGCGCCAAATGGAAACCACCGACCGCTCCGACCAGTGCAACCGCGGCCGCCCCACCTGGCGGCAGATCAGCATCAAAGAGCTGGATGCCCTCTTCCTGCGCGGGCGCTAACCGATGAAACACCTGCTCCTCCTGGCCGCCTGCATCTGCAGCCTGGCCCAAGCCGAGACGGTGGACTGCCACGTTAGCTACGGCGGCGAGACGCAAGTCATCCGCGCCCACCCGGCCGCCTCGCCGTATACCGTGGCGCCGGTGTCCATCGGCTCCTACTTCATGTTCCGCCTGGTGTTCGAGCGCCAGCCCGCCGACCAGGCCGCCATCAAGCTCTACACCTACGCCGACCGCGAGCCGCCCCAGGGCGCGGTGCTGCTGCACCAGGCCGATTATCTGTATCCACCCGCGCCCATGGACAAGCGCAATGGCCGCTACGGCTTCACCGGCCTGCAACGCGTGTACGAACCCATCCGCGACGGCGAGCTGTATTACTGGTGCGAGTGGAAGAAATGATGAAAACCACCCAAATCAGCTTATTGGCCGCCCTGCTCTGCCTGCCGCTGATAGGCCACAGCGCCCCGCCTACGGTAGAGCTGCTGTTCGGTGGCGACGTGATGCTGGACGACGGCCCTGGCAAACTGATTGCCGCCGGCGGCGACCCGCTGGCGCCCATCGCCAGCATCCTGCAAAACGCCGACGTGGCCATAGGCAACCTGGAAACTTCGGTGGCCAGCAGCGGCACCGCGCTGGACAACAAGATCTACACCTTCCGCGCCACTCCGCAGAGCGTGAAGGTGCTGCAGGGCCGCTTCCATGCCATGTCGGTGGCCAACAACCACAGCGGCGACTACGGCCGCGATGCCTTCATGGAAACGCTAGGCCACCTGCGCAGCGCCGGCATCGCATCCTTTGGAGGCGGCGCCAACCTGACCGAAGCTCACAAGCCCTACTGGATCGAAAAAAACGGCATCCGCATCGCCGTGCTCGGCTACGACGAATTCAAGCCCCGCTCGTTCGAGGCCGGCGCCCAATGGGCCGGCGTGGCCTGGAGCGAAGACAGCCATGTGGTGGCCGACATCCGCGCCGCCCGTGCCGCCGGCGCCGACGTGGTGATCCCCTTCATGCACTGGGGATGGGAGCGCGAGCCCGGGCCCAGCCAGCGCCAGCGTGACCTGGCCAAGCTGATGGTCCAGGCCGGTGCCGACGCGGTGGTCGGCAGCCATCCGCACGTGACCCAGGGCGCCGATGTGGTGCTGGGCAAGCCGGTGGTCTGGAGCCTGGGCAATCTGGTGTTCGACGGCTTCGAGCTACCCGAAGCCAAAGTCGGCTGGCTGCTGCGCCTGAGCGTGGACAAACGCGGCATCCGCAGCTGGAACACCGTCACCGTACGCATGGACGCCGACGGCACGCCCATCCCCGACCCGGCCACCCCCGGCCCCTGCGGCCAACGCGGTAAAGCCCAGGTGGGGGCCTGCGCTACGCCCTGAGCTCCTGCACAGCAGGTAAATCCCAATCCGAAAAAGTGGGCAGCGACTCGAAGCCCGGCTTGGCAAAATAGTAGCCCTGCATCAGATTCACGCCATGGGACTGGAACCACCGGGCCTCGGCGGCGGTTTCCACGCCCTCGGCCAGCAGGCGCACACCCGGCAACTGACTGCATGTCTGGATCATGCCTTTGACAATGGCCTGGCGTACCGGGTGCTGGTCAATGCCGCGCACCAGGTGCATGTCGAGCTTGATCACATGCGGCTGAAAATCCACCAGCAAATTCAGCCCGGCGTAGCCTGCACCGAAATCGTCGATGGCCGTCATGAAGCCACGGCTCTGGTAGTAGCGAAAAATCGCCACCAGCTTGTCAGGCTCCAGAATCTGCTGGCCTTCCGTCACTTCAAAAATAATCTGTTGCAAGGGGAAGCCGGCCGCCTCCGCCGCGGCAATGGTGGTGCGTATGCACAACTCCGGCTGGTACACCGCATTCGGTAAAAAGTTGATGGAGATGCGTGTTTGCATGCCCAGCCGCTGTGCCAAAAAGATGCTGCGTATGCGGCACTCCTGGTCAAAGCGGTAGCGGTTTTCATCGTTCACCTGGGCCAGCACCTGCATGGCTCCCTGCCCCTCGGGGCCCCGGACCAAGGCCTCGTAGGCAAAAATACTGCGCTCGGTCACATCCACAATCGGCTGAAAAGCGAAGGTGAAGTCAAAACCCAATGGGTCCAAGCAAACCTTGCATCCAGGCTCGGGGATCTCCAAGGGAACAGGCAGGATGCGGATGTCTGCAATGGACATAGTTACCTCTTGGAAGCATAAGAAAGCAAAAAATCGCAACAAACATCCTAACAGCGCAGGCATGCTCATGCCTGTAAGGACCTGTTCAGAGAAAACAGCACCAACCCAACATCTGGTAGCCTCCAGCCGATGTCTTCACCGCCTGCTGCTGCCTCCCTGTCTCCACTTCCTGCAACCACCAGCATGCCCTCCGGCCTGGTGGTGCTGTTTCTGGCGCTGATGCTGGGCATACAGCCCGTTACCACCGATCTGTATTTACCCGCCCTGCCCAGCCTGACCGAAGGCTTTGGCGCCTCCATGGCCCAGGCCCAGCTGACCCTGACCAGCCTGCTGCTGGCGTTTGGCGCCTCGCAGCTGGTCTGGGGGCCACTGTCCGACCGCTTCGGGCGCCGCCCCATCCTGCTCTGCGGCCTGGCGGTGTACACGCTGGCGGCCGTGGGCAGCGCGCTGGCGCCGTCGATGGCGCTGCTGGTGCTGTGGCGCACATTGCAAGGCGCGGCCATGGGCGCGGTGGTGATGTGCGCGCGGGCGCTAGTACGCGACCTGTACGCACCGGAAGTCGGCGCCCGGGTGCTGTCCAAAGGATTGTCGGGCCTGGGAGTGATTGCCTGCATCTGCGCGCCGCTGGGCGGCCTGCTGTCAGACAACTTCAACTGGCAGGCCGCGCTGGTGGCGCTAGCGGTGTTCAGCGCAGGCACGCTGGCCCTGGTGGCGCTGCGCTTTGCGGAAACCGCGCCGCACAAGAACCCGCGGGCGCTGCAGCCCCGCGTGCTGCTGTCCACCTGGGTGGTGATTCTGCGCAACCCCACCTTCTGGGCCTTCACGCTGCTGGCCACCGCCTCCTACGGCGTGCTGTTCACGGTGCTGGCATCGTCGTCCTTCGTGTTCATCCAGGTGCTAGCCCTGAGCAAGACCCAGTACGGCCTGGTGATGTTTTCCTTCAGCTTCGTCTACCTGCTGGGCACCTTTTTGTGCCGCCGCCTGCTGGCGCGCTTCGGCATACGCCGCACGGTGGCGCTGGCGGCTGGCGTGTCGTTGTTGGGCGGCAGCCTGATCGGCGTGTTCGGCCTGCTGGGCTGGCATACGCCGGCGGCCATCGTGCTGCCGTTCTGGCTGGTGGCGCTGGCCCATGGCGTGCACCAGCCCTGCAGCCAGAGCGGCGCAGTCGGCCCGTTTCCGCAGGCTGCCGGCGCGGCGTCGGCGCTGAACGGCTTCAGCATGACGCTGGCGGCCTTTGGCATGGGCCGCTGGCTGGGCTGGCGTATGGACGGCACGGTGTTCCCGCTGAGCAACGGCGTCTGGTTCTGGAGCATCTGCATTGCCATCGTCGGCTGGACGCTGGTGCAGAAATACGGCGAGGTGCGCCGATGACCGTCTCTCCCCTCGCCCTGCCCCTCGCCCTGCCCCTCGCCCTGCCCCGCTGCATTGCTATTGCCGGCCCTACGGCCTCCGGCAAAACCGCCGCCGCACTGGCGATTGCCCAGCGCCACCCGGTGGAGATCATCAGCGTCGATTCGGCGCTGGTCTACCGCGGCATGGACATCGGCACGGCCAAGCCCACTGCTGCCGAACTGGCCGCCGCGCCGCACCATCTGATCAACATCCGCGACCCGCTGCAGGCCTATAGCGCCGCCGAGTTCGTGACCGACGCCGAGCGCCTGCTGGCCGAGATCCACGCGCGCGGCCGGCTGCCGCTGCTGGTCGGCGGCACCATGCTGTACTTCAAGGCGCTGTTCGACGGCATCGACCCCATGCCCGGCGCCGACCCGACCATCCGCGCCGCCATCGAAGCCGAAGCCGCCGAGCAAGGCTGGCCCGCCATGCATGCCCAGCTGGCGCAGGTAGACCCACCCACCGCCGCCCGCCTGAAACCGATGGACACCCAGCGCATCCAGCGTGCACTGGAGGTGTACCGCGCATCCGGCCAGCCCTTGTCCAGCTTCCATGCTACAAAAGACATAGCTACCCGTGCAGACAGAATAAGCGCCACTACCCTTATTTCCTTGGAACCCGCAGACCGCGCCTGGCTGCACGCGCGCATCGCCCTGCGCTTCGAGCAAATGCTGGCGGCTGGGTTCTTGGACGAAGTGGCCACCCTGCGCGCCCGCGGCGACCTGTACCCGGACCTGCCCAGCATGCGCTGCGTCGGCTACCGCCAGGCCTGGGAGGCACTCGACGGCACCCTGCCCATGGCCGAACTGTGCGAACGCGGCATCTACGCCACCCGGCAGCTGGCCAAGCGGCAGATCACCTGGCTGCGCTCCATGCCGCAGCGCCAGATCGTGGCCTGCGACGCGCCCGATGCGCTGCAGCAGGTGCTGGCCTTGGTGGAGCGCATCGTATGAGCCTGCTAGTCAATGCCCTGGGCAAACGCTATGCCGACAGCCCGGTGTTCAGCAATGTGTCGCTGCGCGTCGCGCCCGGCGAATTCGTGGCCATCGTCGGCGAATCGGGTGTGGGCAAGTCCACCCTGCTGAACTGCATGGCCGGGCTGGACAGCTGGGACAGCGGCAGCGTGCACATAGGCGGCACCGACCTGGGCACGCTGGACAACGATGCCCGCGCGCTGCTGCGGCGCCGGCAGGTGGGCTTTGTGTTCCAGGCCTTCCACGTGCTGCCGCATCTGGACGTGGCGCAAAACGTAGCCCTGCCGCTGATGCTGCTGGGGCAACAGGACGACGCCCGGGTGCAAGACTTACTCGCCGCCGTGGGCCTGGACGGCATGGGCGCGCGCCTGCCGCAGCAGCTCAGTGGCGGCCAGTTGCAGCGGGTGGCCATTGCCCGGGCCCTGGTACACCGCCCGGCCCTGCTGCTGGCCGACGAACCTACCGGCAACCTCGACCCCACTACCGCGGCCAAGGTGATGGACGCCTTGCTGGCCCAGACCCGCACCCAGGGCGCAGCGCTGGTGCTGGTCACGCATTCGCAGGCGGCGGCCGGGCGGGCCGACCGCATACTGCAGCTGCGGGCCGACGGCATATTTGAATGACTCAGGCCGCTGGCGCTTATATAGCCGGCACCAGCAGCTACCAATTACATAGCAGACAGGATTTGCGCTAGAACGTGGTTTCAGCGTTCAGACTCTGGCGGGCGGGCAGGAAGACACGGAAGATGGCGCCACCCTCGGCGTTGTTGTCGGCCTTGATGCTGCCGCCGTGGGCGTCGATGATCTTCTTGCAGATCGCCAGGCCCAGGCCGGTGCCGCCCGAGCCGTCTTTTCGCCTGCTGGACTGCACGAAGGCTTCGAAGATCTTCTCCAGCTCGCCCGTGGGAATGCCCGTACCCTGGTCGCGCACGCTGATGCAAATGCGCCGATCTTCGGCGATATGGCCTTGCACCATGACCTCGCCGCCGGCGGGCGACACCTTGATGGCGTTAGCCGCAATATTGCGCACCACCTGCTGGAAGCGCACCGGGTCGACCTTGGCTATCAGCGGCCGGCGGCCCAGCTCGCAGACCAGCTGGATGTGCTTGGCATCGAGCAGAGGACTCAGCTCGTGCAGCACGCTCTGCACCAAGCCGCGCAGGTCGGCCCGCTCCAGCGTAATGGCACCCACCGAGCTTTCGATCTTGGCCACATCAAGCAAATCGTTCACCAGCGCCAGCATGCGCCCGCCTGAGGCATGGATGTCGGTGAACATGGACTGCAGCTTGGGCTGCTCGCGACCGCGCAGCATACCCAGCTCGGAAAAACCGAGTATGGATTGCAGCGGCGTGCGCAGCTCGTGGCTGATGTTGGCAATGAACTCAGACTTGGCGCGCGACGACTCTTCGGCGGCTGCTCGCGCATCGTCGATGGCCCGCTCGGCGGCGCGGAACTCGCTCACGTCCATCATGCTGCTGAGCAGACTGGCGCCGAACTCTTCGCCAGGCACCAGCACCTTGGTCACCACCACGTCGCGGCGCGAGCCGTCGCGGTGCTTTAGCTTGAGCTCGTAGCGCAGCGTGCCTCCGCCGCACCACAGCTGGGCATCGGCCTGGGCATGCTGTTCGGCATCGGCCTCGGACATGAAGGCCGCGCCGCGCTGGCCTATCACCTGCTCGCGCGGGATGCCCATGAAGTCTTCCCAGGCGCGGTTCACGCTGGTGTACTGGCCGCGCGAATTGATGGTGGCCACCGGCGCCGGGCTGATCTCCAGCAGCGAGGCGGCGAAGGCCAGCTGGTGCTGCAAGGCCTGCTGGGCCGCAAAGCGCTCGGTCACGTCCACTGCGCTGCCCGCAAAGCCGACGATGCGACCGCTGTCGCCGGTATCGCGCAAGGGCACCACGGCAACGTCAAACCGGTGCAGCGCACCGTCCACCGCCCGCAGATGGGCGGTCACCGTTCGGACCCCGGCGTTGTTCTGCGGTGCAAACAAGCGGGCTACGGCATCAAAGTCGGCGGGCTCGACGAAGGTGGCCAGCGCCTTGCCCAGCGCCTGCTCCACCGGCTGGCCACGCAAAGCCTCCCAGCGCTCGTTGACGAAGGTCATCGCACCCTGCGGGTCGGTGCGAAAGATCAGCTCCTGCACGCTTTTCAGCAGCACCCGCAGCTCGCGCTCGCGCCGCACCAGGTCCAGCCGGGCAGCGGTGAGCTTGGCACCGGCGGCTTCGCGGGCCAGCAGACTGCGCCGAACCGAAAACGTGACGAACAGAATGAACACCACGGTACACGCAGCCGCCGCGGCAAACCAGCGCATCGACGCAAACCAGCGCCGCAGGCTGTCGGCATAGGGCTGCTCGACCAGGACCACCAGCGGCCTGGACTTGGACAGGCGGAACGCGACCACCTGGCGGGCAGGCACCACACCATCGCCCACGTAGCTCGCGTGCTCGGTCTTGGGCAGGTAGCGGCTGAACACCGGGTGCTGCGCCACCGTGGCGCCAGGCGCCAGCGCGCCCGGGCCGCTGCTGGCCAGCACATTGCCCTGGTAGCCCAGCAGATAGGCGGCGTCCTTGTCGTTGTTCAGGGTAAACAACTGGAAGTTGGAAAAATAGTCGGGATTCAGCAAGGCCACCAGGATGAAGTTCTGCCCGGCCCGGGAGCTGAACGCCCGGGTGAATGGAATAAAGCCCAGGCCGGCCATGGTCTTGCCGGGCGTGGCCTGGTCGGCCAATGACGCCAGGCTGCGCCCAGCCTGGAAGGCCCCCAGCGCCTCCTGGCCGGCGGCCAGATCCATGGGCAACCGGCCCGGCGCAATCCGCAAGCCAATTTCACTGGACGAAGAGCTGGACAACACCCGCCCAGAAGGATCCAGCACACTCAATTCCCGCACAAACGGCAAGGCCACCAGCGCTTGCGTCAGCATGGCGTCAGAGCGCGCAAAGCCGCCCAGAATGTCGGCCCGCGCCAGGTCGGTGGACAGGTACTTCAAGGCCACCGACACCGTACCCATCGAGCGGGTGACGTGGTCTTCCAGCACGCGCGCCTGCAGGTCGCCGCGCTCGCGGTCTTCATCCAGACGCACCTCGTATTCATGCCAGCCCAGCAGGCACAGCGCGCCCAGGGTCGCCAGGGTCAGCAGAATGCCGACAGCCAGGGCCAGTGCGCTGGACACCCGGTTGTTCAGTACCCGATATGGCGAAACTTTAGCCATCAATACGTCGTCCAGCAGCTCATTTGTGCACCACGATGGCCGACAGGCCATGGCGCTTGGCCGCCGCTTCCAGCCGGCCATCGCGTTGAACGCGCTCTACAAAAGCATCGATCTTCTTCCACCAGGCATCGTCGCCCTGCTTGACTGCATAGCCGTAGGGCAACACGCTGAAGGGCTTGGACGGCGAGATCAGCCGTGCCCAGTCGGCGTTGTCCAGCAGGCGCCGGCTGTACGGGTAGTCGGTCATGAACACGTCGATGCGGCCGGCTTCCAGTTCGCTCTCGCGGGTGGCCGGTGGCTTGACCACCACCATTTGCGCACGCTTGAGCTGATCCCGCATGATGGGTTCCATGAAAGTGCCGGCTTGCACCCCCACCAGCACGCCGGGCTGGTCGATATCGGACCACTGCTGCACCACCCGGCTGCTCTTGGTAGCCATGCCGTAGATATCGCTTTGCAGGTAGGGGCGCGAGAAGCGCAGCTGCTGCATGCGCTGCGGCAGCATGCCCACGGCGAACATCGCCACGTCGCAGCGCTCGCTGTTCAGGTCGTCCACCAAGGTGGGAAAGGACGAGTCGACGTACTGCAGCTTGAGCTTCAGGTCACGCGCCAGCTCGGCCGACAGATCGATGTCCACGCCTTCGAGCTGCTGGGTATTCGGGTTGCGGTGGCTGACGCCGTAGTAGTCGGGCCAGACACAGACCCGCAGCGTGCCACGGGACTGCACACGGTCGGCCACCTTGCCGGCCCAGACCAGACTGGACAGACTACACAGTACAAAAACCGTCAATGTGCGGATGAGATGCATACAGGTTCCTTCAATTGGCTTCGACCAGGTCATTGAACGTGGGATTGGTCTGGTTGATGCGCTCGCGCACTGCGATCAGCTCTTCCGCATGGGCCAAGAATACATCGACGATATGCGGATCGAAAGCAAAACCGCGCTGCAAGGCCAGCATGCTCAGCGCGACGTCGTCGGAAAACGCCGGGCGGTAGCAGCGGTCCATGGTCAGCGCATCGAAGAAGTCCACCACCGCCACGATGCGGCCCGACAGCGGTATCGCCTCTCCGCTGAGCTGGCTGGGGTAACCCGATCCATCCCAGCGCTCATGGTGCGACAAGGCCAGTTCGGCCGCCAACTGGAACAGGGGTATGCGCGAGCGGCCCAGCAGTTCGGCACCCATGATCGGATGCTGGTTCATGGTGGTGCGCTCTTCAGGCGAAAACGAACCCGGCTTTTTCAGCACATTGTCGGGGATGCCGAT
The DNA here is from genome assembly GCA_963513025.1 of uncultured Albidiferax sp. GTDB lineage: Bacteria > Pseudomonadota > Gammaproteobacteria > Burkholderiales > Burkholderiaceae_C > Rhodoferax_B. The sequence continues at coordinate 18,023 of CAUPON010000039.1, read as the reverse complement.
CTTGCCGATGTCGTGCATGGGCGCGGCCTTGCGCAGCATGCGCGCGGCCTCCTTGGTCTGCCCCAGCTGCAGGGCCAGCGCTTCCGACAAAAAGCCGATGCGGATGATGTGTACGCCGGTGTCGTCGTCCTTCAGCTCGGCCGCCATCGCCAGCCGGAACAAGGCGTCGTGGTGGGCCCGGGCTACCTCTTCCAGCGCATCATTGCGCTCGCGGTACATGCGGCCAAAGTCGGCCACCAGGCGCTCCATCTGCTGGCTTGCGGCTTCAGAAAAGCTGTTCCCGCCGTCAGGGATCAGCGATTGCTGGCTGTGGCGGTTCATACTGGCTCCCATTGTTGCTCGACGACTTCCATCAGCTGCAAGGGGCTGAACGGCTTGACCAGGTAGGCATCGGAGCCGGCGCGCAAGCCGGCCTCCAGGTCTTCGCTGCGGCCACGGGCGGTCAGCAGCAGAATGCGCGGCGGGTTCGGCTGGGCCTTCAACATGCGGCACACCTCCAGGCCGTCGATGCTGCCCGGCATCATCACGTCCAGCAGCACCAGGTCGGGCTGCACCTGTTGCGCCATGAACAGGCCGCGCTCGCCGTCGGCCGCTTCAAAAATGTCGTAGTTCTCGAACTCCAGGGTCATGCGGATCAGGCGGCGGATATCGGCATGGTCTTCGACAATCAGAATTTTTTTCATGAGACGTTCTTTGTATTAGAAGTGATATTTAAATTGATAGATGTATCATATGTTAGCGCATCATATTTTAAAAGTGATGCATTTAACGAAATTTGATGTATTCGCTAAAATACGGCCATGCCCCACGACCCCACCCGGATACCCCCACCTCCTCCCGAAGACCACTACACCACCATCGAGGTCGCCCGCATGCTCGGATTAGCCGTACGTTCGGTGCAGCTCATGGTGGACCGGGGCGAGCTCGAAGCCTGGAAAACCCCGGGCGGGCACCGCCGCATATCGCGGCAATCGGTAGAGCGCTGGCGCAGCGGCGAACGCAGCGCAGCACCGGCCACCGATGCCCCCGCCGCCGGCACGGCCGATGTGGCCAGCGCCATCGCCCGCCACGGCCGCATGGCTGGCCCGGTCAAGCTGCTATTGATCGAAGACTCGATGCACTTCCAGAACCTGGTCTCGCTGCTGGTGCGGCGCCAGTTCCCCACGGTAGAGCTGCAATGCGCCAGCGACGGCATCGCCGGGCTGATCATGGCCGGTCAGTTTCAGCCCGATGTGCTGATGGTCGACCTGCTGCTGCCGGGCATAGACGGCGCCACCCTGTTGGCCGGCCTGCGCGCCCACCCTCTGTTTGGCAAACTGCAGGTGATCGTGATCACCTCGCTGAGCCCCAGCGAACTAGCGCCCTACACCTTTGCGCTGGACGGCGTGCCCGTGGTGCACAAACCCCAGCTGGTGGCCGACCTGCCTCCGCTGCTGGCGCAATGCCTGGAGCAGGTCGCGGGCAAAGGACTCTGAGTGGCGCAACCCCGGGTCCTGCTGGTCGAAGACGACGCCCTGCTACGCCGCTTCGTCCGCATGGCGCTGGAAGAGTTGCCGATTGAACTGCTGGAGTGCGAGAGCGTGGCCGGGGCGCTGGAGATACTCGGTGCCGCCCCGGTGCAGCTGATCCTGACCGACCTGATGCTGCCCGGCGCCTCCGGCGTCGACCTGCTGCAACAACTGCAGCAATTGCCCGGCCTGCGGAGCCAGGCCAAGGTGGTGGTGCTCAGCGCCGGCCTGACCCAAGACACGCGGCAGCAGCTGGCTCCGCTGGGCGTGTGGCGGCTACTGGAAAAGCCGGTGTCCGTCAGCCTGCTCGAAGAGTGCGTGCAAGAAGCGTTGCAGGACGCCCCGGTGGCGGCTGCGCCTCCACCACCGGCAGACCCCGCACTCGCCAACGCCATCGACCAGTACTTTGCCGGCGATGTCGAGCTGTTCCAGCTGTACCGCGATAGTTGCTTGGTGCAATTGCCGCATGACATCACCACTGGCGACCAGGCCAGCCAAGGCGGCGACCTTCCGGCCTTGCGCCGGGTGGCGCACAGCCTGAAGACCGTGCTGCTGACCCTGGGCGCGCCCCAGCTGTCCGCCCAGGCGCGGGAGCTGGAGCAGGTGTGCCACAACGCCGCACCCAGCCCGGACAGTCCGGCCCACAGCGGCTGGCTCGCGCTGCGGGCTGCCCTGGCGCATTGGATAGATTTACAAAAAACCGGCCCCTAGCGCATATCCCATCTGCGCAACCAGCTATTAATTAGATAGCGATGTGTGCACTGTGAGAATGCCTATGATCGCAGCCATGCAAGTCCTCCGCGCGCCGCGCACCCCAGCCCGCTCCGCCGTGCGCAGCCTGCTCGCCAGCTTCTCCTGGCAAGAGCTTGTCCACCACCCCTGGCGCAACGCGGCCGCCGTGGTGGCAGTGATGCTGGGGGTGGCGCTGGCGTTCTCTGTCCACCTGATCAATGCCTCGGCGCTCAGCGAGTTCTCCAGCGCCGTCAGCGCCGCTGGCGGCCAACCGGACCTGGAGCTGCGCGCTACCCAAGGCCAGTTTGACGAAGCCATTTATGCGCGCATCGCCGCCCACCCCCAGGTGGCGCTGGCCAGCCCGGTGCTGGAGCTATCCACCCTGGTCACCGGCCAGGACGGGCGCCTCCAGTTGCTAAAGCTGCTGGGTGTGGATGCACTGGTTGTGGCGGCCGTCGCCCCCAGCCTGATGCCGGTGCCGGACAAAACCGCCGAGCGTCTAGCCCTGCTGGCGCCCGACACGCTATTCCTCAACCCCGCCGCGCAACAGGCGCTGGCCAGCCCCGTGCAGTTGCAAAACGGGTTGAACTTGCGCGTGGCTGGCAGCGTGGGCGCCACCGGCCCGCCGCTGGCGGTGATGGACATAGGCGCGGCCCAGCAGGCCTTTGGCCGGCTCGGACAGCTGTCGCGTATCGACCTGCGGCTGCGCAGCGGGGTGGACCGCGCGGCCTTCATCCAGGCACTGGACCTGCCGCCCGGCATCACCGCCGCCGAGCCCGGCGATGCCGCCCAGCGCATCAGCAACCTGTCGCGCGCCTACCGGGTGAACCTGACGGTGCTGGCCCTGGTGGCGCTGTTCACCGGCGCGTTCCTGGTGTTCTCGGTGCTGTCGCTGAGCGTGGCCAAGCGGGCCCAGCAGTTTGCGCTGCTGGGCGTGCTGGGCCTGACCGGACGCGAGCGGCTGCAGCTGGTGCTGTGGGAATCGCTGGTGCTGGGCAGCATCGGCAGCCTGGCCGGGATTGCACTCGGCACGGGGCTGGCCGCCCTGGCGCTGCGCCTGCTGGGCGGTGACCTGGGTGGCGGCTACTTTGCCGGCGTGGCTCCGCAGCTGCAGTGGGACGGCCTGGCAGCCCTGGTGTATGGCGCGCTCGGCGTGGCCGCGGCGCTGGTCGGCGGCTGGTGGCCGGCACGGGCCGCGCAGCGCCTGCCGCCCGCCCAAACCCTGAAAGGCCTGGGCGCCGACCTGGGCCGCGGTCACAGCCATGGGCTAAGCCTGGCGCTGGTGGTGCTGGGTGTGCTGCTGGCGCTGGCCCCGCCGGTGTTCAGCATCCCGCTGGGCGCATACCTGTCGGTGGCCTTGCTGCTGGTGGGCGGCATCACCGCCCTGCCCTGGCTGATCGCCGCGCTGTACGACCGCCTGGCACCCCTGCTCGCGCACCGGCTGCTACCCATGCTAGCGATTGAACGCGCGCGCCGGGTGCGGCAAAGCGCAGCGGTGGCGGTCAGCGGCGTGGTTGCCTCACTGAGCCTGGCGGTGGCGCTGACGGTGATGGTCGCCAGCTTCCGCGATTCCATGGTGCAGTGGCTGGACGTGGTGCTGCCTGCCGACCTGTATGTGCGCACGGCCACGGCCAGCGCCGGCAACGACGCACAAACCTTGCCGCCCAGCCTGGTGCAGGCCGCGGCGCAGATCCCTGGCGTGCAGCGCGTGGCCACCCAGCGCACGCGCGCACTGCTACTGGACCCGGGCAAGCCCAGTGTGACCCTGATCGCCCGGCAGATCGGTGACCCGGCGCGCAGCCTGCCGCTGGTGGGCGCTGCGCTGCCGGTGCCGCCTGGCCAAATTGGCATTTATGTGAGCGAGCCCATGGTGGACCTGTACGGCGCCAAGCCTGGCACCACGTTCGCCACACTTTTAAAGACTTTTGAGGCCCTACCGCAGGCAGCACCTGCGCCACCAGCTACTTTTTTTGTAGCAGGCGTATGGCGCGACTATGCGCGGCAGTTTGGCGCCATTAGCCTGGAACAGGCCGACTTTGTGCGCCTGACCGGCGACGCATCGGTCAACGACCTGGCGCTGTGGCTGGGCGACGGCGCGCGTGAAGACGCGGTGCAGCAGGCCATCCGCGCCCTCAGTGATGCGCCGCTGGAGTTCTCGTCGGTCAGCCAGATCCGCGCCACGTCGCTGAAGATTTTTGACCGCAGCTTTGCCGTGACCTACTGGCTGCAGGCGGTGGCGATTGCCATCGGCTTGTTTGGCGTGGCCGCCAGCTTCAGCGCCCAGGTGCTGGCGCGGCGCAAGGAATTCGGCCTGCTCGCGCACCTGGGGCTGACGCAGCGGCAGATCCTGGCAGTCGTGGCTGGTGAAGGTGCGGCCTGGACGCTGATCGGCTCGGTCGCCGGCCTGGCACTGGGCCTGGCCGTGTCCATGGTGCTGGTGTTCGTGGTGAACCCGCAAAGCTTTCACTGGACCATGGACCTGCACCTGCCCTGGCCCCGCCTGCTGGCCCTGTGTGCCGCCGTGGTGCTGGCCGGCACGGTAACCGCCTGGTTGGCCGGCCGCGCAGCCGCTGGCCACGACGCCGTGTTGGCGGTGAAGGAGGACTGGTGATGCAGTGTCACTACGCACACCCCCAGGCTACAGTGCTTCGCATCTTTCGCTCCCCCCCCTCGTATGGGCTTGAAAAGCCAATACGACACGCAGGGGGCCACACCAGCAGCCGGGCAAAGCCCGTTCTGCGGTGTGCCTGGAAGGCTTGTCCATCACCTTTCGTGGAACCTGAGCAGTGACGATACATCGGCGCAACTACTTAATCCTAGCTCTGGCCAGCCTGGGCGGCCCGGCGTTCGCCCTGCCCCCGGCACACATGCAGTTCCCGCGCGACCTGGGCAGCCACCCGGACTTCGGCACCGAGTGGTGGTACATCACCGGCCGGGCAGTGTCTGGCGCCCGCGAGTTCGGCTTCCAGCTCACCTTCTTCCGCAGCCGCGTGGAAGCCACGCAGACGATGACCTCGCGCTTCGCCGCCAAGCAGCTACTGTTTGCCCATGCGGCCATCACCGACGTGCAGGGTAAAAAACTCTGGCACGACCAGCGTATCGCGCGCGCCGGTTTTGGCATTGCCGAGGCCAGCGAAACCGACACCGCCGTGCGCCTGCGCGACTGGTCGCTGGTCCGCAAGGGCGACCAGTACCTTGCCGAGCTGCCAGCGCAAGATTTCGGCCTGCACCTGCAGCTCGCACCGACACAGCCACTGCTACTGCAAGGCAGCCAAGGCCTGTCGCGCAAAGGCCCGCAGCCAGACCAGGCCAGCTACTACGTGAGCCAGCCGCAACTGGCGGCCAGCGGCCACCTGCAGCTGCAAGGCCAGCGCTTCGAGATCAACCCCGACACCAGCCGCGCCTGGCTGGACCACGAGTGGAGCCAGGCCTATCTGGCGCCCGAAGCCGCCGGCTGGGACTGGCTGGGCATGAACCTGCAAGACGGCAGCGCCCTCACCGCCTTCCGCATCCGCCGCAAAGACGGCGGCACGCTGTGGGACGGCGGCTCGTTCCGCACCGCGCAGGGCGCGCTGACCATCTTCCAGCCCGGCGAGCTGCGCTTTACCCCGGGGCGCACCTGGACCAGCCCGGCCAACCAGGCCCGCTACCCGGTCGAATGGGCGCTAGATACGCCGATGGGTAGATTCAACGTGCAGGCCGTGCTGGACAACCAGGAGCTGGACAGCCGGCAGTCCACGGGTGCCGTGTACTGGGAGGGATTGAGCCGGCTGCTGGATGCGCAGGGGCGGCTGGTGGGCCATGGGTATCTGGAGATGACAGGGTATGCGGGGGCGTTGCGGATGTAGGGGTGGGGTTGCCTACGGCCAACCGCAGTAACTGCGATGTTTATTGCTCTTTTTAATAGAGCAAACGATACAAGTGGCGTCAGCTTCAACAGCGTTTTTGCAGTTAGAGTCACGTAGTCATGCTGCGACTCTTTGCGAGGTGCATCGCATAGGCCCTTTATTAACAAAAACGACGTCAGGAAATATGGCAACCGCCAACATCCTTGAACTTGATTTCAACGAAAAATTGCAAATCACGATCAACAACACGAAGCCGGTTGTACTCACTGACCTAACCATGGCTCTACTGGGCGTCGGTCAGCAATTTGCACGTTTCATCGAGAACGAGACAACAGAGCAACACCAGACCGGCAGCGAGTTGTTCATCAAAGAAGTCCGTTCTGGCTCAATCATCGTCGAGTTGGTTGCCCAAGCAATTCCTGTTGTCCCCCTTCTTTGGCAAGGTGGCTCACTCGTCGAGTGGACTGGACATGCGAAGTCTGTACTCGAGTGGCTCAATGGAAAAATGAATCAGCCGCCAAAAGACGTAACTAAGCAAGATCTCAAGCAGTGGAGCAGCATCCTCGAGCCGGTCGCAAAAGATCACGGCTCTCAACTGAACTTCACCGTATCAAATGGTGGGCAAGTCATCAACCAGTTCTTCATTAACTCTGAACAAGCGAATGCTGCACAAAACGCGATTCGAAGAGAAATAGGCCTGCTGAACGAACCAGACGATCACACCCAACGCAAACGCGTTATGACTTGGTATCAAACCAAGTTTGATGACGCATCACAAACTGGCAATAAAGCCGTGATTGAGAGCATCTCAAAGTCACCAGTAAAGGTCATATTCGAGAACAACGCCGTCAAGAAGGCACTCATGGCAGGTGATCCGCGCTTCAACAAACCATGGAACGAATTAGCCTATATCGTAGACGTCAAGGTCCAGACGGTTCAGGGCGTACCGAAGGTGTACACAGTCATCAACTACTACGACGAAGACACATTCGACCCAGCCGAGTAAGTGAAACATGCACGCGCAAAGGCCTCGGCCGACCGGTTAGTTGAGAGGCTACGCGCAGACGTTACGCATGTAGATCAGACACAACACCCTCATCGCAACCGCCCCAGCAAAGCATCAAAGCGCGGCCCGTTCATCAGAATGCGACCCCGCTTGTCAGCCGCCACCTCGCGCACCTGCGCCAGGTTGACCGGAGCCCCCGCCTGGATGATGCCGACCATGGCCATCATCAGGTGAGGCGGGCACATATAGAAGTACACGCCGGGTTGGTCGATGCGCACGCTGTAGTCCTGGTCTTCTTCGCTGAGCCAGGACTCCACGCCGTCGGGCAACGCCAGCGAACGCACATAGTGCCCGCTGCTGACGGCCTTGAAGCGCACCGTGTCGCCCACAGCAACGGTCAGGTGCTGCGGCGAAAAAACCATGCTGCCGTCCGGCCCGCTGTTGAGCATCTGCACCGTGTGCTCGGCTGCAGTGGCGATGCCTGCGCTGCAGCACAGCCACACGGCCACAAGCCATGCCTTCATGCAGCCTCCTGTTGCAGGCCTACGGGGTGCAGGCTGCGTTCGCGGATGGGGCGGATATGCGGATCGCCGAAACGGTCGTGCCCGACATCGACCGCCACTCCGTACAAGCGCTGCACCAGCTCGACGGTGATCACGTCTGCGGGTGCCCCGAAGGCCTGCAGCGTGCCGTGGGCCAGCACCACCAGGCGGTCGCCGTACTGGGCGGCGAGGTTGAGGTCGTGCAGCACGACGACGGTGATCCAGCCGTTCTTGCGGGTCTGGCGGTGCAGCAGGTCCAGCAGCAGCACCTGGTGCTTCAGGTCCAACGCGCTGACGGGCTCGTCCAGCAACATGATGCGCGGCGCGCGCAGCAGCACCTGGGCAAACAGCACCATCTGGCGCTGGCCGCCGCTCAGGCTGTGGACGGCACGGTCGGCCAGTGCCACCAGGCCTACCGCGCGCAATGCCTCCAGGGCTTCCATCAGCGTGGCGTCGTCCACATGCATGCCCAGGTGGTCGAGCTTGCCCATCAGCACCACTTCGAGCACGCTCAGGTCCAGGTCCAGCCCCGTGTCTTGCGGCATGTAGCCAAACTGCTTGCGCCATGGCCCCAGGTGGTGGCGCGGCATGGCCTGCCCATGCAGGCGAATCTGGCCGGCGGCCGGCGGCAGGTCGCCAAACAGGGTGCGCAGCAGGCTGGTCTTGCCAGTGCCGTTGGGGCCGATCACCACATTGATCTCGCCCGGCGCCAAGGCCACCGACAGGTTGCGCGCCAGCACCTGGGGGCCGACCTTGACAGTCACATCGTCCAGCTCAAGCATGACGGCGCCGCTTTCCCAAGATCAGCCAGAAGAAAAACGGCACGCCAATGATGGCCGTCACGATGCCAATCGGAAACAGGGCTCCGGGCACGATGGTTTTGGACAGCACCGACGCGGTGGACAGCAGCAGCGCCCCGCACAGCATGGACAGCGGGATGAAGAAGCGTTGGTCCTCGCCCACCAGCATGCGGGCGATGTGCGGCGCCACCAAGCCGATGAAGCCGATCACACCCACGAAGCTGATGGCGGTGGAGGTCATCAGCGCCACCAGCACCAGGGTTTTGAGCCGCAGCCGCGTGACGTCCACCCCCAGGCTGCGGGCACGCACTTCACCGAGGCGCAGGGCCGTCAAGCGCCAGGCATCCTGGAACAGCAGCAGCGAGCACCCGGCCGTCACCACGGTGGTGATGGCCAGGGTCTGCCAGGTGGTCTTGGTCAGACTGCCGAACAGCCAGAACAGGATTTGCTGGTTCAGTTCGGGGGACGACAGAAACTGCAGCAAGGACAGCAGCGACTGGAACAAAAACAGCAAGGCAATGCCCGCCAGAATCAGGGTTTGCGAACTGACGTGCTTGAGCAAAGCCAGGCCAAACAGCACGCTGGCGGCCAGCATGCACATCACGAAGGCACCCAAGGGAATCGCCACCAGAGGCGGCAGACCAAAGCCGCCAAAGTACAGGCTGAGCGCAGCCCCCAGGCCGGCAGCGGCTGCCAGCCCCAGCGTAAAAGGGCTGGCCATGGGGTTGTCCAGCAGGGTTTGCATTTCACCGCCGCCAATGCCCAAAGCGGCGCCCACCACCAGGGCCATGAGGGCGATGGGCAGGCGCATGTCCAGCACGATGGCCTTGGTGGTGGCGTCCGCCGTTTCGCTGTGCAGCAAGGTGTTGACCACATCGGCCACGCCCAGCAAAGACGGGCCGGTGGCAATGTCCAGCACCAGGCTGATCGCCGCCAGCAAAGTAAAACCCAGCAGATACAACCAACGCCGGCTTTCACGGCGGCGCTGCCCGTCCAGTGCGGATCGCAGCGCTAAAACTTCGGCGTTCATTTGCTGTCCAGACCGAGCATGAACGTGCCTTCGGGTCGGATCGGCAGGTAGTTCCGGTAGAAGCCCAGGTAGCTGGCTTGGGGGTCAAGGTCTTTGAACAGCGTGGGGTACAGGGACTTGGCCATGTACTGCAGTAAGGCCAGGTCCATGATGCTGCGCGTGGCACCGTGGTACACGCCGTATACGCGCTTGCTCTTTACCGCAGGCAAATCGCTCCAACCACTGCGCTGGGTAAAGCCCGCCAGACGGTGGGCCGCATTCTTGGCGTCGATGCCCAGGCCCATCTGCATAGCCGTGGGATTAAGCACGTTCTCATAGCCCGCAATCAAGATCACCTCCGGTTTGGAGGCCAACAATTGCTCGGGGTTGATCGCGCCCCAGGTCTTGATGAAGGGTTCGGCGACGTTGTTCCCGCCCACCAGATCGGCCATGGCTCCCCACATGTTTTTGCCGTAGGTATAGCTGTATTCGGCGGGCCCTTTGTCGCCCAGCTCGATGTAGATCCGCGGTTGCGGCAGCTGGGCTTTGGCGATGCGTTGCTGGATCAAGGTGACGGCTTGCTGGTATTCGCCGGCAATGCGCTGGGCACGTTGCGGCTCCCCGGTCAGCGCGCCCAAAATTTTGGTGCTGGCCAGGTGGCGCTCCAAGGTTTGGGCGTTGTAGTCAATCACCACCACGGGGATACCGGCGTTCTCCAGCCGGGCCAGATCCGACCCCAGCGCCTTGTACTGCCAGTCGGCCAGCACCACCACATCGGGCTTGGTGGCCAGCACCTTTTCGATCGAGAAGGTCTGGTCTTGCACGTTGCCCACGTCAGGCACTTGCTGCAGCATGGGCTTCTGCGCTACGTACTGGTTCCAGGCGGCCGGACGGGATTTGACAAACCACCCACGCGACATGCCAACCAGCCGCTCAAACGACGCATCGCCCCCCACCGCGAAATAGTCTTCAATATAAAAGCCCAACAGGATGCGCTTGGCCGGCAAGTCCAGCGTCACCTTGCGGTTAGCCACGTCTTGAATCGTCCCCACGGCCGCCTGGACGGCCGTGCCGCACAGGCCCAGCACCAGCGCCAATACGTTCAACCCCCATCGCATGCTTACTTGCCCCCCTGGCTGACCATGAAGGTGCCCGCTGGGGTGACCGGCAGGTAGCGCTTGTAGAAGTCGAGGTAGTTGGTTTCGGGGTTCAGGTCTTTGAACAGCGTGGGATACAGCACCTTGGCCATGTACTGGACCAGCACGTAATCAGAAATAGTACGTGAGGCTCCTTGGTAGATCCCGTACACGCGGTTAGTTTTGACTGCGGGCATTTCAGCCCAGCCATTGCGGCTGGTAAAGCCCGCCAGGCGCTGCGCGGCCTGCGCCTTGTCCACGCCCTGGCCCATCAGCATGGCGGCCGGATTTTTGGTGGATTCGGTACCGGCGATCATTACCACTTCGGGCCTGGAGGCCAATACCTGCTCGGGGTTCATAGGGCCCCACCATTCAACGAAGGGAGCAGCAATATTGTCACCGCCGGCTACAGCAGCCATGGCTCCCCACATGTTTTTGCCGTAGGTAAAGCTGTATTCAGTAGGCCCCTTATTGCCAAACTCGATATACACACGCGGCTTGGGCAGCTTGGCTTGGGCAATGCGTGACTGCACCTGGTCGATGGCATCCTTGTATTCGGCATTGATGCGCTCGGCGCGTGCGGTTTCGCCCGTCAGCTGGCCCAGCACCTTGGTACTGGCCAGGTGGCGTTCGAGTGTCTGGGCGTTGTAGTCCACCACCACCACGGGAATCTTGGCGGCTTCCAGACGCTTGATGTCGGAGCCCATGCCCTTGTACTGCCAGTCGGCCAACACCACCACGTCGGGCTTGAGGGCCAGCGCTTTTTCGACCGAAAACGTCTGGGCCTCAACCTCGCCCACATCGGGAATATCCTTCAGCGACGGGCGGTGCGCCACATGCAAAGCCCAGTTGGCAGCACGCCAGCCGGCCCAGGCTTCACGCGAAATACCGACCACCTTGTCAAAGGCTTTCTCGCCGCCTACGGCCATGTAGTCTTCAAAGTAAAAGCCAAGCAACACCCGCTTGGCAGGCGCCTCGACTTCGACTGTGCGACCCAGCACATCCTGGATGCTGGTAGGTGCGGCCTGGGCGGCCACGCAAGCCATGCCGATGGCAAAGGTGGAGAAGGATACGGCGAGGCTTCGGCGGTACAACATGTCAGAGGCGCTTTCCTGGTTTAAACACAAATGACAATTATTATCATTCACAACACCAGCAAAACGCCTCGTCGCATGTTTTCTTTCTTTACCTACCCCGCACCGCTTAGAAGCGGTAGGTAGCGCTGAGCACCGCGGTGCGGCGCGCGCCGTACCAGCAATCGCCACGCGACATGCAGATGGTGTTGTAGACCTTATCGGTCAGGTTGTTCACATTCAAGGCATAACGCCAGTGCTGTTGGTCCCAAGACAGCATCGCGTCTACCAGCGTAATGGCCGGCGTGGTGGGCGCAGCGCCGTCGCGGAAGGCGCTCAGGTAGCGAACGCCTGCGCCCACCGCCAGCCCTTCGATGCCGGCGAGCGTAAAGCGGTACTTGCCCCAGGCCTTGGCCTGGTTGCGCGAAGTCTGGGTCAGCTGCTTATCCACATCGGTGTAGGTATAGCTGGCTATGGCGTCGACATCGCGGGTGACGGCGGCCTTCCACTCCAGTTCCAGGCCCTTGTTCTGGGTACTGCCGACCTGGATGGAGTTGGACGCGTTGGTCGGGTCGACGGTAGACTGATTCTTCTCCTTCAACTTATAGACCGATGCCGTGAACTGCGTGCTGCTGTTGGCCGGCATGTACTTCACCCCGGCCTCGATCTGCTCGCCGCGCAGAGGCTTGAAGCGTGCTCCGTAGTAATTCACGCCGGCCACCGGCGTGAACGATTCGCTGTAGCTCAGGTACGGCGACCAGCCATTGGGCAGCAGGTACATCAGCCCCAGGCGCTTGGTGGTGGCCTGGCTGCGCTCATCCACCGTGCCTTGCACGCTATTGGTTACGCGGTCATGGCGCAGGCCGGCCACCACGATCCAGTCTTGTGCGATCTTCATCTGGTCCTGCAGATACAGGCCAGCCTGGCGCTGGCTGGAGTGCACGCTGTCGCCCAGCACGATGGGCGAGGCGAGTCCATAGACCGGAGCATAAGCATCGATAGTGTCGTAAGTGCTGCCCGAGCGCTTGTCGTTGCGGTAGCGGGTCAGGTCCAGCCCGGTCAGCAAGGTGTGCTGTACCGCACCGGTCTGTACATGGCCTTCCAGGTGCTGGTCGATGGTGGCGATGTGCACCTTGGTTTGCGTATGGTCGCCGTAGCGCCCGATGACGCGCTGGTTAACCGGGTCTTCAGACCAGCCACCAGGTATGCTGAAGGAGTTGGCGTAATGGGTCAGGTAGTCCACCTTGTTCTCCGCATAGCGAAAGTTCTGCCGTACCTTCCACTGGTCGTTGAACTGGTGCTCGAACAGGTAGCCCAGGGTATTGCGATCGGTATCGTAGTGGTCGCCCGGCTCGCCGATGAAGCGGCTGGTCGGAATCTGCCCATTCGGGTTGGCAGTGAGCATGCCGGCCCAGGGCAAAAACTGCGAGGTCGATCCGGTGCGGTCGTGCTGCGACAGGCCTTGCAAGGTGAGCGAGGTGACGGCGTTCGGCTTCCAGGTCAGACTGGGCGCCAGCAGCGTGCGGTCGTCCCCCACGTAGTCCACCTGCGTATCGGCCCGGCGCGCCACGGCCACCAGGCGGTAGAGCCATTCGCCATCGGCTGTCAGTGGGCCGGTGATGTCGGCCTGCAGCTGCTTGCGGCCGTACTTACCCAGCTGCACACCCACCTCGCCCTGGAATTCTGCCTGCGGCCGCTTGCTGACCAGGTTAAGCACCCCAGCTGTGCTGCCTTGGCCATACAACATGGCCGCCGGGCCGCGCAGCACTTCGATGCGCTCCATGGTGTACGGGTCGGGCCGCGCGGTGGAGGTGTAGTAATCGTTGGTCTGGCGCAGGCCGTCGATATAGGCATCGGCGGTGCTGCCACGGATGTGGGCGTCATCGCTGCGCGAGTCGAGTCCGTAGAGGTCTGCGCGCACGCCTGCGGCATACAGCAGCGCCTCTTGCAACGTGTTCGCACCCTGGTCCACCATCTGGTCGCGCGTGACTACAGTGATGGATTGCGGAGTCTCAGACAGCGCCGTGTCGGTCTTAGTGGCGGTGCTGCTGCGTTTGGCCACATAGCCCACCACCGGACTGAAGGCGGTTTCCACGCCGGCCGTGGCCGTGACGGTGACCGCGGATAGCGTGGCTTCTGGTTTGGCCGCGGCCGCCTTGACCACCACGGCATTGCCCTCAGACACCGCCACCAGGCCGCTGTCGGCCAGCAGACGGTCCAGCGCTTGTTTGGCGCTCAGGCTACCCGCCACGGCAGGCGCCTGTTTGCCCGCAACGAGTGCGGGCTGGACGATGATTTGCATACGGGTTTGCAGGGCCCAATCATTGAGCGCCTGGCCCAGTGGTTTGGCCTCGATGCGGATGGACAAGGGAGTGCCATCCAATACGGCCTGGCTGGTTTGGGCATGGCCCGGTACGGAAGCAAATGCCATAGCAATGGAGAGCGCCAGCGGTGCCGGGTTCAAAGGGGAGCGAAGCATGGAAACGTCCTTCAACAACAAAAAAATAGTTCTTGCTGGTGAAGACGGACTGGCCTGCGGATACCCCAGGTCCAGCTTCAAAAATAACTGCAGCTTTTAGAACGAGTACAAGGTCTTTTTGGGGCCGCGCAGCGGCCTTTTCGGGAGGGGCTGGTAGGCGCGGCTCGCCGCACATAGCTCGGCTATGTGCAAGAGTCGCAACGCCCCAGACTGCCCGAAAAGGCAGCTGCCCCTCGGGTTGGGGAGAAATCGGGCGATTTGCCCGCCATCACCTTTGCATGGGCACAGAGCCCATGCTGCAGGCGCTGACAACCAACTCATCCCGATTGCTCCCCAACGCGGCCTCAAAAAGACCTTGAACACGTTCTTAGAGCTTGGGCAGATCTATGCGGTCCATACGGACCACCTCCATCGCACCTGCAGCATCTTTCAGCCGCACCGGCAAGGATTGCGGCAGCACGCGTCTAAAGGTTGCCGGGTCCATGGGGTCAAAAACCCCTGTGATGCGCAGCGCGGCCACGCCCTCGTCGTGAATTAGCAGTTGCGGGTCGCGATAGCGGGCGAATTCCGCCACCGCCCGGTCCAGGCGCTGGCTGTCGAAGCTGATGCGCCCTTCCCGCCAAGGTGCAATGCCCGCAACTGACACGGGCAGCACGACGCCTGAACTGCCAGCAGCGTCGCTGTAGGTACGCTGGCCGGGCGACAAAAACACCGCGCTGGCACCGGCCTTGGCCTTAGCCACCTCCCTAGGCTCGACCCGCACCCGGCCTTCTTCGACGGCCACGTGCACGCCTTCGTCGCCCTGAATGCCCGGCGTATGGCGCACGGAAAAGCGCGTACCGACCACGGTGACGCGTGTGCGGCCGGCCAACACCTGAAACGGCCGCTCGGCGTCGGCCTGCACCCCAAACACCGCCTGCCCTTCCAGCAGCTTTACCTCTCGGTGTTGTCGGTAATAGGCGACTTCCAGCCGTGTCGCGGTATCGAGACGAACGCGGCTGCCATCCGGCAGCGGCAGCTCGGCCTGCTGGCCGCGCTGGGTGCTGAACGCACGGGTATACAGCGGCTGGGCTTGGGTTTGATTCCACAGCACCAGACTGCTGCTGCCCACAACCGCAGCGAGCCCGGCCAAAGCGGGGAGAAAAGCCCGGCGACGGATCGGCCGGACACAGGCCGCACTTGGCCGCGGGCCGCTGGCACTCGCAGCATCCATAGCTTGGTCAAATGCCAGGTTGCGCTGCAGCAAATGCCTCATCTCCAATGGAATGCCGTCCAAAGCCTGCCATTCGTCTTGCCAGCAGACGAACGCTTCACGGTGGATCGCGTCGCTTGCCATCCAGGCCTGAAAATCGTGTTCCTCTGCCGCGGTGAAAGCCGCACCACGCCGCCGCACGAACCAATCGAGCGCGGCATCACGCGCATGCGCAGCAGCGTCAAAGGTGGGGGCAAAAGGTGGGCGCATGGCGTTCGGGGAATCTCATATGGGTAGACGCGCGAGCTGCCAGATACCCTAGGTCGAGGAGTCGGAGATTACTGTTTTTTATAGATGTTTTGACCGGTGCAGCTTGGTACGTGGCGTGGTTTCGCTGGTGGCGTTCCCTGCAGAAGCATGCCGGCAGCGTTCACAGGTATCGAGCGCGAGCTTGATATGCTGCTCGACCATTTTGACGGAAATACCCATCTGCGCTGCCACCTGGGCGTAGCTCAGGCCGTCAAAACGATTCAGCATGAAGGCCTCGCGGCAGCGTGGCGGCAGCTTGTCGATGGCGGCGACCATCGCCGATACCCCCTGGCGCGACGACAGTGCGGTTTCGGGCTCCCAATCGCGAGGGCCGGGAGAGTCCACCGGCTGGGCGTCATTCGGCGCCATCTCGACGCCCGCACGCACCGCACCGTGGCGCTGGTGGTCGATCACCAGGTTGCGGGCTGTGCGGTAAAGCAAGGCACGAGGCTCCTGGATGGATGAACCCGACGCCTGGGCCGCATAGACCCTGGCGTAGCTCTCCTGCGTCAGGTCAGCCGCCGTGGCCCGGTCCGCAACTTGGCGCACAAGAAAATTCAGCAGTTCGCGGTAATAGCGGTCGAACACAGTCCAGCCAAGCCCTGTAGACATGGATTGAAATCCATGGGCAGGTTGGCGTCGACATGGCGTGGCTCACCTGATGCAATTGAGAATAATTATCAATGCATTATCGTACATGGCGGCACCACCGCCCTGCGGCCAACGGCTTCAGAGCGGGCTGTCGATGCGGATCCAGGTGGTCTTCAGCTCGGTGTATTTGTCGAAGGCATGCAGCGACTTGTCGCGGCCCACGCCGCTTTGCTTGACGCCGCCAAAGGGCACGGTGATGTCGTCTTCGTCGTACTGGTTGACGTGCACCGTGCCGGCCTTCAGGGCGCGGGCCACGCCGTGGGCCTTGTTGATGTCGCTGGTCCACACCGCGGCCTGCAGGCCGTAGATGCTGTCGTTGGCCATGCGGACTGCCTCGGCAGCGTCGGTGAACGACAGCACCGACAGCACCGGGCCGAAGATCTCTTCCTGGGCGATGCGCATACGGTTGGTCACGCCGTCGAAGATCGTCGGTTCTACATAAAAACCGCCGGTATCGCCCATTACCTGGGCGCCACCCGCTATCAATTTTGCACCTTCGCTCTGGCCGGCGGCGATGTAGCCCAGCACCGTGTCCATCTGCGTCTTGTCGACCAGCGCGCCCATGATGGTGGCCGGATCGAGTGGATTGGCCGGGGCGTAGCGCGGCACCAGGGCAAGGGCTTTTTCTAGAAACTTGTCTTTGATGGATGCCTCGACCAGCAGACGCGACGGGGCGTTGCAGCTCTCGCCCTGGTTGAAGAACACGCTGCCCACAGCCGCCTCCACCGCGCGGTCCAGGTCCGGGCAGTCGGCGAACACGATGTTCGGCGACTTGCCGCCAAGCTCGGTCCAGGCGCGCTTGAGGTTGCTCAGACCGGCCATCACGTGGATGCGCTTGCCGACCTTGGTGGAGCCGGTGAAGGCAATGCAGTCCACGTCCATGTGCAGCGCCAACGGCTCGCCGGCCTCCTGGCCGAAGCCGGGCACGACGTTGAACACGCCGGGCGGAATACCCGCCTCCAGTGCCAGCTCGGCCAGGCGCAGCGCGGTAAGCGGCGACTTTTCGCTAGGTTTCAAAACGATGGAATTGCCTGCGGCCAGGGCCGGGGCGATCTTCCACGCGGCCATGATCATCGGGTAATTCCAGGGCACGATGACCCCCACCACGCCGACCGGTTCGCGGGTGATCAGGGCCAGCGACTGGTGGCCGGTGGGGGCAATTTCGTCGTAGATCTTGTCCACCGCTTCGCCGTACCAGCGGATGCAGTTGGCGGCGCTGTTGACGTCCACGGCGCGGGCGTAGCGCACGGGCTTGCCCATGTCCAGGGTTTCGGTCAGCGCCAGCTCATCGGCGTGCGCCAGCAACTGGTCGGCAAACTTCACCATGATCCGCTTGCGCTGTGCGGGGGGCAGGCCACGCCAGCGCGCGTCTTCAAACGCGGCGCGAGCGGCTTGCACGGCCATGTCAATCTCGGCCTCGCCGCCTCGGGTGACTTCGGCCAGCACGCGGCCATCGACCGGCGAGGTTTTGGTAAACACGGCGCTACCCTGCACGCGCTGGCCGTTGATGAGGGCGCGGCCATCCAGCTTGAGGTCCGAAATATTGAACATGCTGTCTCCTTCCTTTCCTTTTTATGCAGCCGCAGCCGCTTGCATCTCACGCGCACGTCGTACCTGCTGGCGTGCCATGATGATGCTGTAGGCAATGATGCCGACGCTGACGACCGTGATCAAAATAGCGGCCGCAGCATAGATCGACGGGTTTACCCCGCGCCGCGCGTAGCCAAAAATCACCTGT
>CAUPON010000038.1:0-44989 GCA_963513025.1 uncultured Albidiferax sp. | reverse complement strand
CGACTTCTTCAAGCAGTACAACTCGATCAAGCCCTACCTGGTGAACGAAAGCCTGGCGCCCGAGCGCGAGCGCCTGCAAAGCCCAGAAGAACGCGAAGAGCTGAACGGCCTGTACGAGTGCATCTTGTGCGCAAGCTGCTCCACCAGCTGCCCCAGCTTCTGGTGGAACCCGGACAAGTTCGTCGGCCCCGCCGGCCTGCTGCAAGCCTACCGCTTTATCGCCGATAGCCGCGATGACAGCACTGCGGCCCGCCTGGACAACCTGGAAGATCCGTACCGCCTGTTCCGCTGCCACACCATCATGAACTGCGTGGACGTCTGCCCCAAGGGCCTGAACCCCACCAAGGCCATCGGCAAGATCAAAGAGCTGATGGTTCGGCGCGCCATCTAAGGATTCTGGGTGCAACTACCGACCGACTCCACCGAAACCGCAGCCCCCGCGGGCTCGGATCTGCTCGGTGAACGGGCTCTAAGCAAACTGCGCTGGCGCTGCCGCCGTGGTCTGCTGGAGAACGATATCTACATCGAAGCCTTCTTCCAGAAGTTCGCCGCCACCCTGACCGTCAGCCAGGGGCAAGCATTAAGCGATCTAATGGAATTGAGTGACAACGATTTGCTAGACCTGCACCTGGCCCGCAAGCCGCTTGCGCAGGTGGAGCCCGCGCTGGACCGCAGCGAGGTGCATGAAGTTTTGAGTATGTTGAGAAACCGCTGAAAGGGCAATGAAATGAAGTTAGCAGATAACAAAGCCACCCTGTCGTTCAGTAACGGCAGCCCCAGTGTGGATCTACCGGTGTACCAGGGCAACGTGGGGCCGGATGTCGTGGATATCCGCAAGCTCTATGCCCAGACCGGCATGTTCACCTATGACCCGGGCTTCCTGTCCACCGCGTCCTGTCAGTCGGCCATCACCTACATCGACGGCGACAAGGGCGAACTGCTGTACCGCGGCTACCCCATCGAGCAGTTGGCCACCAACTGCGACTTCATGGAAACCTGCCACCTGCTGCTGTACGGTGAGCTGCCCAACCCCACCCAAAAAGCCGACTTCACCAAGCTCGTGACCAACCACACGATGGTCAACGAGCAGATGCAGTTCTTCCTGCGCGGCTTCCGCCGTGATGCGCACCCGATGGCCATCATGACCGGCCTGGTCGGCGCGCTGTCGGCCTTCTACCACGACAGCACCGACATCACCAACCCAGCGCACCGCGAGATTTCCGCGATCCGCCTGATTGCCAAGATGCCGACGCTGGTGGCCATGGCCTACAAGTACACCATCGGCCAGCCCTACATGTACCCGAAGAACAACCTGAGCTATGCAGGCAACTTCTTGCACATGATGTTCGCCACGCCGTGCGAAGAATATGTGGTCAGCCCGGTGCTGGAACGTGCCCTGGACCGCATCTTCACGCTGCACGCCGACCACGAGCAAAACGCATCCACCTCTACTGTGCGCCTGTGCGGCTCGTCCGGCACCAACCCGTTCGCGGCGATTGCTGCGGGCGTGGCCTGCCTCTGGGGCCCTGCCCACGGCGGAGCCAACGAAGCCTGCCTGAACATGCTGGAAGACATCCAGCGTATGGGCGGTGTGGCCAAAGTCGGCGAGTTCATGGAAAAGGTCAAGGACAAGAACTCCGGCGTCAAGCTGATGGGCTTTGGCCACCGCGTGTACAAGAACTACGACCCGCGCGCCAAGCTGATGCAAGAGACCTGCAAGGAAGTGCTGGCCGAGCTGGGCCTGGAAAACGACCCGCTGTTCAAGCTGGCCATGGCCCTGGAAAAGATTGCCTTGGAAGACGACTACTTCGTCTCGCGCAAGCTCTACCCGAACGTGGACTTCTACTCCGGCATCGTGCAGCGCGCCATCGGCATCCCCACGCCGCTGTTCACCGCCGTGTTCGCCCTGGCCCGCACCTCCGGCTGGATTGCCCAGCTGAATGAAATGATCGGCGACCCCGAGTACAAGATCGGCCGCCCACGCCAGCTGTTCACCGGCTCGGTGGCACGCGACGTCAAGCCCATCGCTTCGCGCTAATCCACGCAGCCCCTTAAAAACCCGCCTCGCAGCAATGCAGGCGGGTTTTTTCATGCCCGCCCAGATTGCTACATTTTATATAGCTACCAGCGCAGGCGATTCCTGCGCCAAAGCTCCAAAATATATAAATTATCTGCCACGGGCACGCGATGACAGCCATCGCCAATGCAGAAGACAAAGCCAATTCAAAAGCACGAAAATAGCCAGCCATCGCCCTAGGCGATGCCGCAACCACGATGCAACCCACCGAACGCAACTTTGCCCGCCGCATGGACCTCACCTCGCTACAGCTGTTTGTAGCGGTGTGCGAACTCGGCAGCATAGGCCGGGCGGCGGAGCGGGAATTCATCGCCGCATCGGCCGTCAGCAAGCGCCTCAGCGACCTGGAGGCGACCCTGGCCACCCCGCTGCTGGTGCGCCACACCCGCGGCGTCGACCTGACCCCGGCCGGCGAGAGCCTGCTTCACCATGCGCGTTCCATGCTCTACAGCCTGGAGAAGATGCAGGGCGAGCTCAGCGAATACGCGTTCGGCGTGCGCGGCCATGTGCGTATCCACGCCAGCATCTCGGCCGTGGTGCAGTTCCTGCCCGAAGACCTGGGCGCCTTCATCCGCGAGCATGCGCAGGTGAAGATCGACCTGGAAGAGCACCTGAGCTCCGAAGTCATCCGCGCAGTGCAGGAGGGCGCGGCCGACCTGGGCATCTGCAACACCGCCGACGGCGTGGGCGCGCTGCAGACCCGGCCCTACCGGCAAGACAATTTGGTATTGATAGTGCCCGCAGCGCATATGCTGTCTGCGCAAGCCGCTATAGATTTTGAAGAAACCTTGGATTTCGACCATGTGGGCCTGCAGGCCACCAGCTCGATCTACCTGGCGATGCACCGCGCCGCCGCCGAACAGGGCCGCAGCATCAAACTGCGTATCCACGTTGCCGGCCTCGACGCCATGTGCCGCATGATCGCCAACGGCTTGGGCATAGGCGTGATGCCGCAGCGCGCGTTCGAGCTGATGCACGGCACCGGCCAACTGGTCGCCGTGTCCCTGAAAGACCCCTGGGCCACGCGCCAGATCGAGCTGGTGGCGCGCGATTTTTCTACCCTGCCCGTCACCGCACGCCTGCTGCTGGACCACCTCAGCCCCCGCCCAGAAGCATAAAATTGAATTCCACGAAAGAAGCACCCATGGCACGCACTCTGTACGACAAGATCTGGGACGAACACGTCGTCCACACCGAAGACGATGGCACGACCATCCTCTACATCGACCGCCACCTGGTCCATGAAGTAACGAGCCCGCAGGCCTTTGAAGGCCTGCGCCAGGCAGGCCGCAAGGTCTGGCGCATCAGCTCTATCGTCGCCACCGCTGACCACAACACGCCCACCACCGGCTGGGAGCTGGGCTACGACGGCATCACCGACCCGATCAGCAAAGAGCAGATCACCACACTGGACGCCAATATCGCCGAATCCGGCGCTGCGGCCTACTTCCCGTTCATGTCGAAACGCCAGGGCATCGTGCACGTCATCGGCCCGGAAAACGGCGCCACCCTGCCCGGCATGACGGTGGTCTGCGGCGACTCGCACACCTCCACCCACGGCGCGTTTGGCGCACTGGCGCACGGTATCGGCACCAGCGAAGTCGAGCACGTGATGGCTACGCAAACCCTGCTGGCCAAGAAGGCCAAGAACATGCTGGTGCGCGTCGAAGGCACGCTGCCCAAGGGCTGCGGTGGCAAAGACATCGTGCTGGCCATCATCGGCAAGATAGGCACCGCAGGTGGCACCGGCTACACCATCGAGTTCGCCGGCTCTGCCATCCGTGCGCTGAGCATGGAAGGCCGCATGACGGTCTGCAACATGGCCATCGAAGCCGGCGCCCGCGCCGGTCTGGTCGCGGTGGATGAGAAGACAGTCAATTACGTCAAGGGCCGTTTGCTGGCCCCCACCGGCGTCGAATTCGATGCCGCTGCCGCCTACTGGCGCACCCTGCACAGCGACCCGGGCGCGCACTTTGACGCCGTGGTCGAGCTGGACGCCAGCCAGATCATTCCGCAGGTCACCTGGGGCACCTCGCCCGAGATGGTGCTGGGCATCGACGGCCGCGTGCCAGATCCCGAGAAGGAAAAAGACAGCAACAAGCGCGGTGCCATCGAACGCGCGCTGACCTATATGAACCTGGAGCCCGGCAAGGCGCTGAACGACATCTTCGTCGACAAGGTCTTCATCGGCTCCTGCACCAACAGCCGCATCGAAGACATGCGCGAAGCCGCGGCCGTGGTCAAGAGCCTGGGCCAAAAAGTCGCCAAGAACATCAAGCTGGCGATGGTGGTGCCAGGCTCCGGCCTGGTGAAAGAACAGGCCGAGCGCGAAGGCCTAGACAAGATTTTCATCGCCGCCGGCTTCGAGTGGCGCGAACCAGGCTGCTCCATGTGCCTGGCCATGAATTCTGACAAACTAGAGCCTGGTGAGCGCTGCGCGTCCACCAGCAACCGCAACTTTGAAGGCCGCCAGGGTGCGGGAGGTCGCACACACCTGGTCAGCCCGGCCATGGCAGCGGCGGCCGCCGTACACGGCCACTTCGTCGATGTTCGTCAATTCGCCTGAATCCAGGCTTTTTAATTAGGAAGAAACCATGCAAAAAATCGTGTCCCTGATCGCTATCGCTTTTGCCCTCACCCTGGCTGGTTGCAACACCGTTCGCGGCGTGGGCCAGGACGTGCAAAAAGCCGGTGAAAAACTCGAAGGCGCGGCGTCAAAATAATGCAGAAATTCACCGTATTGCAGGGCCTGGTGGCCCCCATGGACAGGGAAAACGTCGACACCGATGCCATCATTCCCAAGCAGTTTCTCAAGTCGATCCGCAAGACCGGCTTTGGACAAAACCTGTTTGACGAATGGCGCTATCTGGATGCCGGCTTCCCCGGCCAGGACCCCGCCAGCCGCAAGCTCAACCCCGATTTCGTGCTGAACCAGCCACGCTACCAGGGTGCGTCCATACTTTTGGCGCGCAAAAACTTCGGCTGCGGCTCATCGCGCGAACACGCGCCCTGGGCGCTCGACCAATACGGTTTTCGCGCCATCATCGCGCCCAGCTACGCCGACATCTTCTTCAACAACAGCTTCAAGAACGGCCTGCTGCCCATCGTGCTGCCCGAGCACCAGGTCGCTGAACTGTTCGACGCCTGCCTGGCCTTCCCCGGCTACCAGCTGACGGTAGACCTGGAACGCCAGGTCGTCGTCAAGCCGCAGGGCGAAGAGCTGCCCTTCGACGTGCAGGCCTTCCGCAAGTACTGCCTGTTGAACGGCTTCGACGACATCGGCCTGACATTGCGCCAGTCCGACAAGATCAAGGCCTTCGAGGCCGAACGCCTGGCCACCAAACCCTGGCTGGCCCATACCTTGGTCGCTGGTACGTAATACCACCGGGCTATCAATTCAATAGCTGCTAGCGCATATAGAACCTGCGCTAGCGGCCTATTTCTTATAAATTTCTTTATGACTTCCATGAAAATTGCAGTCCTTCCCGGTGATGGCATCGGCACCGAAATCGTCGCCGAGGCCATCAAGGTGCTGGAGGTGCTGGACCTGCCGTTCGAAATGGAATCGGCCCTGGTCGGCGGCACCGCCTACGACGCGCACGGCCACCCGCTGCCCGAAGCCACGCTGAAGCTGGCCAAAGACGCCGACGCCGTGCTGTTCGGCGCCGTCGGCGACTGGAAGTACGACAAGCTGGAACGCCAGTTCCGCCCCGAGCAAGCCATTCTGGGCCTGCGCAAGAACCTGGGCCTGTTCGCCAACTTCCGCCCGGCCATCTGCTACGAGCAGCTGGTCAGCGCTTCCAGCCTCAAGCCCGAGCTGGTCTCCGGCCTGGACATCCTGATCATCCGCGAACTCACTGGCGACATCTACTTCGGCCAGCCACGCGGCCGCCGTGTCGCAGTGGACGGACACTTCCCCGGTGCGGAAGAAGCCTTCGACACCATGCGCTACAGCCGCCCGGAGATCGAACGCATCGCCCACGTCGCCTTCCAGGCCGCCCGCAAGCGCAACAAGCGCGTCACCAGCGTGGACAAAAACAATGTGCTGGAAACCTCGCAGCTGTGGAAAGACGTGATGGTCGAGATCGGTACCCAGTACCCCGACGTGGCGCTGGACCACATGCTGGTCGACAACGCCGCCATGCAGTTGGTCAAGGCACCCAAGAGCTTCGACGTGATCGTCACCGGCAATATGTTCGGCGACATCCTGTCCGACGAGGCTTCGATGCTCACCGGTTCCATCGGCATGCTGCCATCCGCCAGCCTGAATGCGCAGAACCAGGGCCTGTACGAGCCCAGCCACGGCAGCGCGCCGGATATCGCCGGCAAGGGTGTCGCCAATCCATTGGCTACAATACTGTCCGCCGCCATGATGTTACGTTTCTCCCTCCAACAAGCCGACGCTGCCGACCGTATCGAGTCTGCGGTGCAATCCGTGCTGGCTGCAGGCCTGAGAACACCGGACATCTACTCGGCAGGCACGACCAAGGTCGGCACCCAGCAAATGGGCGATGCCGTCGTGGCTGCCATTACCAAGACGACCATTAAAGGCTAAGACTTAGCCCGGTTCGTCACGCCCCTCCCGGCCCGACGAGCCGGGAGAAGAGAAATCAATTTTTCTGAAAGGGCAATGTGATGAAGGTAGGTAATCTCGTAGGTTTGGTGGGTTGGCGCGGCATGGTCGGCTCGGTGCTGATGGACCGCATGCAGGCCGAGGGCGATTTCGGCCTGATCGAGCCGATGTTCTTCTCCACGTCCAACGCCGGTGGCAAAGCCCCCGCTCAGGCCAAGAATGAAACCGCGCTGCAAGACGCGTACAACATCGACGCGCTGAAGCGCTGCGACATCATCCTGACCGCCCAGGGCGGCGACTACACCTCCGAGGTCTACCCCAAGCTGCGCGCTGCCGGCTGGAACGGCCACTGGATCGACGCGGCTTCGACCCTGCGCATGAACGACGACGCCATCATCGTGCTGGACCCGGTGAATCTGCCAGTAATCAAGAACGCGCTGAGCAAAGGCGGCAAGAACTGGATCGGCGGCAACTGCACCGTCAGCTGCATGCTGATGGGCGTGGGCGCACTGTACAAGGCCGGCCTGGTCGAATGGATGACCAGCATGACCTACCAGGCTGCCTCCGGCGGTGGCGCCCAGCATATGCGCGAGCTGCTGACGCAGTTCGGCACGCTGAACGCCGAAGTCCGCGCCCTGCTAGACGACCCCAAGTCGGCCATCCTGGAAATCGACCGCAAGGTGCTGTCCAAGCAGCAGAACCTGTCTGCCGCCGAGATCGCCAACTTCGGCGCACCGCTGGGTGGCTCGCTAATCCCCTGGATCGACAAGGACCTGGGCGACGGCTCCAGCAAGGAAGAGTGGAAGGGCGGCGCCGAAACCAACAAGATCCTCGGCCAAGGCCCGGGCTTCGGCACAGCCATCACGCCGGTCGACGGCTTCTGCGTGCGGGTTGGTGCGATGCGCTGCCACAGCCAGGCGCTGACCTTCAAGCTGAAGAAGGACGTGCCATTGGCCGACATCGAAGCCATGATTGCCCAGGACAACGAATGGGTGCGCGTGGTGCCGAATACCCGCGAAGCCACGGTGAAAGACCTGACGCCGGTGTCCGTAACCGGCACCATGGGTATCCCGGTCGGCCGCCTGCGCAAGCTGGCGATGGGCCCCGAGTACCTGGGCGCATTCACTATCGGCGACCAACTTCTGTGGGGCGCCGCCGAACCGCTGCGCCGCATGCTGCGCATTTTGCTGGACGCGTAAGCTCTGATACTTTGATTTACAACCTGCCGCCATTGGCAGGTTGTTGTCGTTTGGTAACATGTAACCCATTGCAACACCGTCGAAATGCGGTGCTCAACCGTGAAAGCCTACATCAGCTTGTCAGCCTAAGACATTGATGCTATGGTACTTTTTCCTATCTTAGTGTCGTAGTGCATGCCCGAATGATGAACAAGAATTTGCCGGTTGACCGCGCCCCAAGCCCTCTTCGTTGCATGACAGCGTTGCGTGGCTGGAAGACATCTGCCGTGACTGCAGCGGTAACTGCGACACTTCTTGGCCTGGCCAGTAGCCAAGCCATGGCGCTTTCGCTGGGACGCATGACCGTGCTGTCTGGCCTGGGCGAGCCCTTGCGGGCCGAGATCGAGCTCCCCGACATCACGCCCGAAGAAGCCAGCAGCCTCAAACCCGAGGTTGCGCCAGCAGAAGCCTTCCGCGCTGCAGGCCTGGAATACAACTCGGCCCTGGCCGACCTGCGCATCGTGCTGCAGCGCCGCCCCGATGGCCGCTCGCTGCTGCGCATCAATACCAACCGGGCCGTCAGCGATCCGTTTCTCGACTTGATTCTTCAGGTCAACTGGTCGTCCGGCCGCATCGTTCGCGACTACACCATTCTGCTAGACCCGCCCAGCATGCGCCAACCGCCGGCAGCCGTCACCACAGCCCCGCAAGTACCCCTGCCGGCGCCAGCCCCCGCTGCCCGACCCGCAGCGCCTGCGGCAGCCGAGGCTCCGGCGCCACGCACACCGCCCGCACCGCGGGCCGCTGCCGCCCCGGCACCGGCTCCAGCAGCCAAGCCCGCCGCCAGCAACGGACAGGTCACAGTCAAGCCTGGCGACACCGCGAGCAAGATCGCTGCTGCAGCCAAGCCCGCCAATATCTCGCTCGACCAGATGCTGGTCGCGTTGCTGCGTGCCAACCCGAATGCCTTTATCAACGGCAACGTGAATCGCATGCGCACCGGTGCGGTGCTGGACCTGCCCGACAGCACCCAGGCTGGCGCCACGCCTCCGGTGGAGGCGACACAGATCATCAACGCCCAAAGCCGCGACTTCAACGCTTTCCGCGGCAAGTTGGCCGGCAGCGTCCCGTCGGTGCAAACCGCCGGTGCAGACCGCAAGGCCAGCGGCAAGGTGCAAGCCGAGATCGACGAGAAAAAGCCTTCTGCAGCCACGCCCGACAAGCTGACCTTGTCCAAAGGCGCCCTCAAGAACAAAGCTGCCGAAGACAAGATTGCCCGCGAAAAAGCCGACCAGGAAGCCGCCACCCGGGTGGCCGAACTGTCCAAGAACATCAACGAGCTGAACAAGCTGGGCGCGTCCTCCGCAGCGGTTGCCGCCAGTGCGGCCAGCGCTCCCGTGGCAGCGCCCACGGTTCCTGTAGCGGTTGCGCCACCACCGGCCGCCGCCAGCGAACCCGCACCCGTTGCATCCGCCGCAGCATCCGCACCGGCCATGGCCGAGCCTGCAGCCTCTGCCGTTCCCGCCGCCCCGATAGCTTCGGCACCGGCCAGCGCAGTCCCGCCCCCTCCTCCACCGCCTGTCGATGATTCCACCGACTGGATGGAAATGCTGCGCGAGAACCAGTTGGTACTGGGTGGCGCCGCCCTGTTGGCGCTGCTGGGTGGCTTCGGCCTGTACAGCGCGCGCAAACGCAAGGAATCGGCCGCCGCAGACAGCTCCTTCCTGGAAAGCCGCATGCAGGCGGACTCGTTCTTTGGCGCCAGCGGTGGCCAGCGCATCGACACCAATGCAGACGACGCCCCCGCGTCCTCTATGTCGTATTCGCCCAGCCAGCTGGATGCCGGCAGCGACGTGGACCCGATCGCCGAAGCCGACGTCTACCTCGCCTATGGCCGGGATTTGCAGGCAGAAGAAATCCTCAAAGAAGCCTTGCGCACCAACCCGGATCGCGTAGCCATCCATGCCAAGCTGCTGGAAATCTACGCCAAGCGCCGCGATGTCGCCAACTTTGGTGGTCTTGCCGCTGTGGCCCACGAACTGACCGACGGCCAAGGCCCGGAATGGGAGCGGATCGCCGCCATGGGCCGCGATCTGGACCCCGACAACCGCTTGTTCCAATCCAGTGCACAAGGCTTGGCCGCTGCTGCGGTAGCCAGCCCGGCCTGGATGGAAGACCTGGAAGCCGGTAATACCACCCAGCAAGCCGATCCAGACTCTGAACTCCCGGCCCATAACCTGGACCTGGATCTGGACCTCGATTTCCTGAACAGCGAACTGCCTGCAGATGCAGCGCCCACCGCGCAGGATGCACCGATTCAGCCCATTCAACCCACTGCCGACACCGTCGCCTCGCTGACGGTACCGGCCGCCCTGGACCTGCCCGGTTCCGGTGCCGAAATGGACTTTGACGGACTGGACTTCGACCTGGATCTCAGCACGGCCGCCGGCCCGCTGGCAGCGCCCGCTGCAGCCCCGGCAACGCCTGCCGCGCCAGCGTTGCCCGCCAATGACACGGGTCCTATCGAATTCGACCTGGGCTCTTTGTCGCTCGACCTGGACGAGGTGCCCCCAGCCGAAGCTGCGGCAGCCCCGGTGGAAGAGATCGACGAAGGCGATCCTTTGGCCACCAAGCTGTCGCTGGCGGAGGAGTTCAACTCCATCGGCGATGAAGACGGTGCACGGGCCTTGGCCGAAGAAGTCCTGGAAGAAGCTACCGGCGCCCTGCGCGCCAAAGCCCAGAAATTCCTGTCCAGCCTGTCTTGATGTGCGGCCCTTTCTTGCTCTGGCCGCGGAGCGTCCCGGAGCAAGGGGCGTACTCCATACCTGCCGTAGGAGCATGCTGTGCGTCTGGCCCTAGGCGTTAGCTACAACGGACAACCGTACGAAGGATGGCAGAGCCAGCTGTCTCGCAACACGGTGCAGGACAAGCTGGAAGCAGCTTTGGCGGCGTTCAGCCAGCAAAAAGTCTCCACCCTGTGCGCCGGCCGTACCGATGCCGGTGTGCACGGCCTGATGCAGGTAGTGCACTTCGACACACCGCTGCAGCGCACGATTGCGTCCTGGGTGCGCGGCGTGAATGCATTCTTACCCCGCGATATCGCCGTGCAATGGGCCCAGGAAGTGCCCGCCAGTTTCCATTGCCGGGCCAGTGCCGTGGCCAGGCGCTATGTCTATGCCCTGCTGGAATCGCCGGTGCGCCCCAGCGTCGAAGGGGGCCGCGTGGGCTGGGTGTACCGCCCGCTGGATCTGGTCGCCATGCAGCAAGCCGCGGCCCATCTGCTGGGCGAGCATGATTTCTCGTCCTTCCGGGCCGCCCGCTGCCAGGCCCTGTCGCCGATCAAAACCATGACCCGGCTGGAGATTTCGCGGCGCGGTGTGTACTGGCGCTTTGAATTTGAAGCGAATGCGTTTTTGCACCACATGATCCGCAACCTGATGGGCTGCCTGGTGGTGATAGGCCAGGGCTTCCAGCCCCCCGAATGGATACTCGAAGTGCTGGCCGCGCGCGACCGCAACGCCGCAGCCCCGACCTTCTCGCCCGACGGTTTGTACTTCATGGGGCCGGTGTATCCGGCGCATTGGGGTCTGCCAGACCGGACTCCGGCCTATGATTGGTTGCCATGACGAACTTCCAAACGCGCACGCGCATCAAAATCTGCGGCCTGACCCGTGAACAAGACGTGGATGCCGTCGTGGCCGCCGGTGCCGACGCTGTCGGTTTTGTGCTGTATCCACCCAGCCCCCGCTATGTGACACCGCAGCGCGCGGCGGAACTGGCGAAGCGCCTGCCGCCCTTCGTCACCCCTGTGTTGTTGTTCGCGAATGCGCTCGCTACAGATGTGATAGCTTCTTGCGCAGATATACCATGCGCCGCAGTCCAATTTCATGGTGAAGAAACACCAGAGCAGTGCTGGGAAGCCAGCGCACAGGGCCGACGCCCGTTCCTGCGCGCGGCGCGTATCCCCCTGGGTGACAGTGGCAGCTTCGACTTGGTAAAATTCGCGTCCGATTACGCAAAAGCCCAAGCCATACTGCTCGACGCCCACGTCGATGGATACGGCGGCGGCGGAAAAACATTCAATTGGTCACGTCTTCCTCCAAGCGTCAACTCTCACCTCGTCTTAAGTGGTGGACTCACGCCTGCAAACGTGACCGATGGTATTTTGCAGGTCCGGCCACGCGCTCTGTCGCTGTCCGTTGATGTGAGTTCCGGCGTCGAGATTTCCAAGGGAATCAAGGACGCCGAAAAAATCCACCAGTTTGTCGCCGCTGTGCGCGCGGCAGACGCCCAACTTGCAAAGTCACACCATGTCCACTTACCAACAACCTGATGCTTCAGGCCATTTCGGCATTTACGGCGGCAGCTTCGTTTCTGAAACGCTGACCCACGCCATCGAAGAACTGAAAGACGCTTACGCCAAATACCAGCACGACCCGGCCTTTCTGGCCGAGTTCGCCTCGGAACTGGCGCACTTCGTGGGCCGCCCCTCACCGGTCTACCACGCGGCCCGCACCAGCCGGGAGATGGGCGGCGCGCAGATCTTCTTGAAGCGTGAAGACTTGAACCACACCGGCGCCCACAAGGTTAACAACACCATCGGCCAGGCCATGCTAGCCAAGCGCATGGGCAAGCCGCGCATCATTGCCGAGACGGGTGCGGGACAGCACGGCGTGGCCACGGCCACCATCTGCGCCCGCTACGGCCTGGAATGCGTGGTCTACATGGGAAGTGAAGACGTGAAGCGCCAAAGCCCCAACGTCTACCGCATGAAGCTGCTGGGCGCCACCGTCGTCCCGGTGGAAAGCGGCAGCAAAACCCTGAAAGATGCGCTGAACGAAGCCATGCGCGACTGGGTCGCCAATGTGGACAACACCTTCTACATCATCGGCACGGTAGCCGGCCCACACCCGTATCCGATGATGGTGCGCGATTTCCAAAGCGTCATCGGCAACGAATGCCTGGTGCAGATGCCTGAAATGCTGGCCGCGGCCGGTTGCACTGGCGAGCAGCCCGATGCCGTCGTCGCCTGCGTGGGTGGCGGCAGCAACGCCATGGGGATCTTCTATCCCTACATCGACCATGCAGCAACTCGCCTGATTGGCGTGGAAGCCGCGGGTGAAGGCTTGGAATCGGGCAAACACTCGGCATCGTTGCAAAAAGGCAGCCCCGGCGTACTGCATGGCAATCGCACTTACCTGTTGCAAGACGCAAATGGGCAAGTTACCGAAACCCATAGCATCAGCGCCGGACTGGACTACCCCGGCGTCGGCCCAGAGCATGCGTTCCTGAAAGACATTGGCCGCGCCGAATACGTGGGCATTACCGACGCGGAAGCGCTGGAAGCCTTCCATTACCTGTGCCGCACCGAAGGCATCATTCCGGCGCTGGAGTCCAGCCATGCCTTCGCCTACGCGATGAAATTGGCTAAGACGATGCGACCAGACCAGTCGATTCTGGTGAATCTGTCCGGCCGAGGCGACAAGGACATTGGCACGGTAGCCGACCTGTCGGGCTCCGATTTCTACGACCGACCTTCGATGCGCGGCCTGACCGTCAAAGGTGCTGGCGCCACGCTGAAGGAGGCCGTATGAGCCGCATTACCGACACCTTTGCCCAGCTCAAGAAAGATGGGCGCAAAGCGCTGATCCCCTACGTTACAGCGGGCTTCCCGTTTGCCGACATCACTCCCGCGCTGATGCACGGCATGGTGGCGGCCGGTGCCGATGTGATCGAACTCGGCATCCCCTTCAGTGACCCCATGGCCGACGGCCCGGTGATCCAGAAGGCTGGCGACAAGGCCTTGTCCTTCGGTATCGGCATGGTGGATGTGCTCGAGATGGTGCGGCAATTTCGCACTGAGGACAAACGTACGCCAGTGGTGCTGATGGGCTACGCCAATCCAGTGGAACGCTACGACCAGGCACATGGCCAGGATGCATTTATTAGCCACGCCTCCCAAGCCGGGGTAGATGGCGTGCTGGTGGTGGACTACCCGCCGGAAGAATGCGTGGACTTTGCCGCCAAGCTCAAGGCCCACAACATGGACCTGATCTTCTTGCTGGCCCCCACCTCCACCGAGAAGCGCATGCAGCAGGTGGCCAGCGTGGCCAGCGGCTATGTGTATTACGTGTCGCTCAAGGGCGTTACAGGTGCTGGCACGCTGGATACCGGAGCTGTCGAGGCCATGTTGCCGCGGATTCGCGAGCATGTGCACATCCCGGTCGGCGTGGGCTTTGGGATCCGCGATGCCGCAACCGCCCGCGCCATCGGCCAAGTGGCCGATGCGGTGGTGATCGGCAGCAAGATCATCCAACTGATCGAGGACCAACCGCACCACCAGGTGGTGGCTACCGCTACCCATTTTTTGCGGGACATCCGCGCAGCGCTAGACGCATAATCCCCGGCGCGCCCATGGATGGCCATGGCGCGCCCACCGTACAGAGGAACCCAACATGTCTTGGCTTGAAAAATTGCTCCCCACCAAAATCCAGCGCTCCGACCCGGCCGACCGGCGCAGCGTGCCCGAAGGACTGTGGATCAAATGCCCAAGCTGTGAAACGGTTCTGTACAAAACCGATTTGGAACAAAACCAGAACGTTTGCCCCAGCTGTGGCCACCACCACCGCATTGGGGCACGCGCCCGGTTGAATGTATTTCTGGATGCCGAAGGCCGCTACGAACTGGGCCAGGAAGTGGTTCCCGTAGACCCGCTCAAATTCAAGGACAGCCGCAAATACCCCGAGCGCATCAAAGAAGCCATGGAAAACACTGGCGAAACTGATGCGCTGGTGGTGATGGGCGGTGCAGTCCACGGCATCAACGTGGTGGTGGCGTGCTTCGAGTTTGAATTCATGGGCGGCAGCATGGGCAGCGTGGTGGGCGAACGCTTTGTGCGTGCCGTACACGCCGCCATCGAACAAAAAGTACCCTTTATCTGCTTTACCGCGACCGGTGGTGCCCGCATGCAGGAAGGTCTGCTGAGCCTGATGCAAATGGCCAAGACTAATGCGTCCCTGACCCGCTTAGCAAAAAAAGGCCTGCCGTATATCAGCGTGCTGACCGATCCCACCATGGGCGGCGTGAGTGCCGGCTTTGCGTTTGTGGGCGACGTGGTAATTGCCGAGCCCAAGGCACTGATCGGCTTTGCCGGACCGCGGGTGATCGAGTCCACCGTACGGGTCACCCTACCGGAAGGCTTTCAGCGTGCCGAGTTCCTGCAGCAAAAGGGAGCGATCGACCTGATCTGCAACCGCAAGGATTTGCGCAAGACCATCGCACACACGCTGGCCATGCTGCTGAAGCAGCCGGTGGATGCCGTGGTTTAAAGCTGTGCAAGCACTGCAGGTAGGGCGTATCCGATAACGATAGCGACCACCTGCAGCAGCACCAATAACACCAGGGCAGACAAATCAAGACCACCTATGGGTGGCACGATGCGCCGTACAGGCAACAGCAATGGTGCGCACAAGCGCTCCAGGACGTCCGACAGCGGTGAACGGGTTTGCATCCACGACAGCACGCTGTAAATCAGCAACATGCCCGTCAAGCCGGAAATGGTTAGAGACACCACACCAAACAGCGCCAGAACGGGAATCGCCAGCCATCCTGCAGTCCCGCCCGCCAACAACCACAACAGCAAGAATTGCAGCAACTTCAACAAGAATGGTGCTACCAGACTGGCCACATCCCAACGCCCTACCGCCGGCAAAATCCGCCGTAATGGCAATATCAACCAGTCGGTCAAGGCAAAAACCAAGCCGCCCACCGGATTACGAAATGGAATGCGCTGGTATTGCATATACAGGCGCAAGAGGCACGCGCCTCCGACCAGCCCAGTGGCGACTTCCAATAAAAACGAGATGATTTGGTACAGCATGCAAAGCGCCTATTCGGGTCATGGGATGATAGCGCCTGTCCTTGCTTGTACAGATACCGCCTTGTCCACCCCCCGCGTCTTATCCCAGCTCCCGCTGTTCCCCTTGGAAACCGTGCTGTTTCCGGGTGGTGTGCTGCCTCTGCGCATTTTTGAGGTGCGCTATCTCCACATGATTGAGCAATGCCGCAAAGCAGGCACACCGTTCGGCGTGGTCTCGCTGGTGCAGGGCTCCGAAGTCCGTCGCCCTGGCGTGCCTGCGGACAGTTTCCATCCTGTCGGTACGCTGGCCCGCATCAGTCATCTCGAAGCGCCGCAACCTGGCTTGATGATGGTCGACTGCGTAGGCACGGAACGCTTTCGCTTGAGCAGCAGCCACCAGCTCGCTAATGGCTTATGGATGGGCGATGTGGAACTGCTGGATGCGGATGCGCCGACGCCAGTGCCTGAAGATCTGAAGCGTACCTCGGCCGCACTTGGCCAATTGATCCAGACATTGCGAGAACAGCATTTGGCTGAGAATAGATTCCCCATCTTGCCCCCACTGCAACTGGATGATTGCGGCTGGGTGGCGAACCGCTGGTGCGAGGTACTGCCCTTGCCCTTGTCTTTAAAGCACAACCTGATGGCACTGGAAAGCCCGCTGGTACGTTTGGAGCTGGTGGCAGATGTATTGGTCAAAGCCCATCCCGCCGACCAACGCCCCGAGTAATGCCAGTTTTCTTATTGAACCACCAGGCCATACTGGACTGGTCTCGCTCCACCAAGCGCCTGGTCGTGGTCTCGCTCGACGTCATCCTGGCGCTGATGGCCATGTGGCTGGCGTTCACTTTGCGCCTCGACAGGTTGCATTGGCCCGAAGGCATCCAATGGGTGGTGTACGCACTGGGGCCGGTCTTGTCAGTGCCCATCTTTATTCGCTTTGGGCTGTACCGCGCCATTTTTCGCTACACCGGCATGGCGGCACTGACGGCAACGGCCAAGGCCGTGGGCATCTACACTCTGTGGCTTTTGGGCACCTTGCTGTGGATGCAATGGATGCGATGGGAGGTGATACCCCGCAGCGTAGGCATTTTGCAGCCCCTGATTTTCTTGCTGCTGGTCGGCACCAGCCGCTCCATCGCCCGCTTCTGGCTGGCCGGCCTGGGTAACGATGCGCGCCATAACGACGCGCGGTTGCTGATTTACGGTGCGGGCGAAGCGGGTGCACAGATGGCCGCCGCACTGGGAAGTACGCGTACCTATTCGGTATTGGGTTTTGTAGACGACGACCCAGCCAAAGCCGGCCGCAGCATCAATGGCGTGCGCGTGTATGGACCGTCGCAAATTCCCAACCTGGTCCACCAGGAAAACATTACCGACATCCTATTGGCCATTCCCAGTGTGAGCCGGGAGCGCCGCAACGAAATCCTCCAGACACTGCAAACTCTACCAGTCCATGTGCGCACCCTGCCCAGCATGTCCGACCTGGCCAGCGGACGGGTGACGGTACAAGACATCCGTGAGCTGGACATTGAAGATCTTTTAGGCCGGGAACCCATTCCCCCCAACCCCGCATTGCTGGCCCGGAATCTGACCGGTAAAACCGTGCTCGTCACCGGAGCCGGCGGCAGCATTGGGAGCGAGCTGTGCCGACAGATTGTGTTGGAGCGCCCTACACGTTTGCTGCTACTGGACCACAATGAATTCGGGCTTTACACCGTCCATGCCGAGCTGCAAACTCTTTGCTCGGCACTGGGACTGGCCGTAGAACTGGTGCCGTTGCTTGGCAGCGTTGCAAGCCATGCCCGCGTTTCCGGCATTTGCAGCCAATACAGGCCCGCCACGGTCTACCATGCCGCGGCTTACAAGCATGTACCGCTGGTAGAAAGCAACCCGGCCGAAGGCATTCTGAACAATGTATTCGGCACCCTGAATATGGCCCGCGCCGCCATGGAGAATGGGGTTGGCCATTTTGTCTTGGTCTCCACCGACAAGGCGGTGCGCCCGACCAATGTCATGGGCGCCAGCAAGCGGATCGCGGAGCTGATCTTGCAAGCCCTGGCCGCCAGCCCGGTTGTGCAGTGGGATGAGAACACCAGCAGCCCCAACAACACCATCTTCGCCATGGTGCGGTTTGGCAACGTCCTGGGCTCCAGCGGCAGCGTCGTGCCCTTGTTTCGCAAGCAACTAGCCCACGGTGGACCGCTCACGGTAACCCATCCCGAGGTGACCCGTTACTTTATGACCATTCCCGAAGCCGCACAGCTGGTGTTGCAGGCAGGGGCAATGGCCCATGGAGGTGACGTGTTTGTGTTGGAAATGGGACAACCTGTGAGGATCCTGGACTTGGCCCACCGCATGCTGGCCCTGTCGGGTTTGACGCTACGCGATGCTATGCGCACCGATGGCGATATTGAAATATGCATTACCGGCTTGCGTCCGGGCGAGAAACTGTATGAAGAGTTGCTGATCGGCGATAACCCAGAACCTACCGCGCATCCACGGATCATGAAGGCGCGTGAGGCCTTTGTGGGATGGCAGCTTCTAAAGCCGAAGCTATGCCGACTGGAAACGGCCGCCACGCATGGTGACTGGGAGACCATGCAGGACGTGCTGAGCACGCTGGTGCACGGCTACGCCCCTGCGGCGGCTGCCCTGCAAACCGATTGACATAGCACCATCGGCATGTCGCTGAAAAAAAATATTGTTGCCAACTACCTGGGCCAAGCTTGGACGGCGCTCATGGGGCTGGCCTTTGTACCGGTGTACATCCAGCAATTGGGTATGGAAGCCTATGGCATTGTTGGCCTCTATACGCTTCTTCAAGCGGGTTTAGTGCTGCTGGATATGGGTATTTCCCAAACTCTGAATAGAGAAATGGCACGCTATACCGCGGGCCAGTACACGGAGCGCGAAATACAAATATTTTTGCGTAGCGTTGAAATCGTAGGGGCAGGAGCCGCTTTATTTTTCGGCAGCGCTATTTTTTTGGGTGCCCAAGGAATAGCGGGCTATTGGGTACGGGCTCAACATCTTCCAATTCCCGAAATTCAAACAGCCATCAGCACGATGGGGCTTATCGTTGCACTGCGGGTCATGGAGGGTCTTTACAGAGGGGGGATAGCAGGCTTGCAGCAACAGATTGTGTTGAATATGGTCGGTGCCGGCGTTGCTACTGGACGTTGGGCCGGTGCGGCTTGCATCGTCTTATGGGTACAACCAAGCATCACGGCCTTTTTTATTTGGCACGCATGTATATCGGCAATCGCCGTCATGGCATACCGGCATATTTTGTATCACCCGTTACCAACAACTGAAAAGAAAATCGGATTTTCAATCCATGCCCTGAAAAAAGTCCAGCGATTTACAGGAGGCATGCTGGCTACTACGGCATTGGCACTCGTACTGACGCAATCAGATAAGCTATTACTCTCCCGGATACTGAGCCTTGAAGCATTTGGCTACTACACATTGGCAACTTTGGTATCCAGCGCACTCAACTTGGCTGGGGGACCTGTAACCCAAGCGCTTTACCCTCGTTTCACCGAACTGATAACCCAAAAAAATACTGTGCACTTAGCACGCTCTTATCACTTGGGCGCTCAATTAATGAGTGTCGTCACCATGCCATTGGCCTTGCTACTCATTTTTTTTGGCCAAGACTTAATCACCGCGTGGACCGGAAATTCTTCGCTGGCAACCCAAGTCGCGCCGATTCTGGCCCCATTGGCTATAGGAACCATGCTAAACGGACTGATGGGCATGCCATACATACTGCAATTGGCCCATGGATGGACTGGATTTGCCGCACGCATGAATATGGTGGCCGTTGCCATTTTAGTGCCCTTGATTATATGGATAACCCCCCACTACGGCGCAATTGGCGCCGCATGGGTATGGGTCGCTTTAAATACTGGATATATTTTCTTAGGTGTACACTTTATGCACCAACGCCTATTACCTCAAGAAAAATGGCGTTGGTACTGGCAAGACATTGCAATACCCGGAATACCAATATTCGTAGTTATTTTCATAAGCCATACCGTCCACCCCACTGCACTCGGCAGAGTAGGCGAATGGTGCTGGTTGATTGGAAGCGCATTATTGGCACTTATATTTGGTAGCCTGTTTTCCAGAGGAATACGTGAAAAATTAAATATAATTTATCACAAGTATAGTTAAATTAATTTTCTTTAAAATTTCTCAAAATTTTAAAGACATTTTGAGTGGCATCAAAAATATTTTTCGTACCAAAAGGCATCTGTAATATTTGATTACTTTGGTATGCAACTTCCGTCGATATAGTGGCCGATGGATGAAATATTTTATACACGATACTTCCAACTAGGTCTGCACCCGTACTAAGCAACACCCCATGGCGATGGGCCGCATTAAGCGCAAACTTAATTTCTTGGGCGCGTAATCCGGGTGCAATCAAACGAGCCTCTCTGATCGCTCCCGAAAAATGTGCCGCGTAGTCAATTTTGGACAACAAGTCGGGTTGGTTGAAATGTTCTGCGACTTCTACCAGTGCATCCAGCAATGCCATTTGTATCGAAATACCCTCATATCTTGGTGCATAAAAAGCCTTTGCCTCCGCCAAAAAACCACTACCTTTGCCCAACTGGACAGCGGCACCGTTTGCCTTGGCCCCCTGCCCAGATAGTGTGAGCAATTCTTTTGTGGAGAAAAAATGGGGCGTATTCGCTGCAATTGCGATGGATGAATAGAGATCGGGGCTAGAACGGCGGAAAAAGACGCCATCGACAACAAGCCGACGCAGCAAGGTAGTTGGAATAAAATTATGGTAAACCATAGGGCCATCCACATAACGAGCGCGGCCTTTGGCAATTTTCTTTAAAAACGTGCCTGACTGCACAATTTCACTCCCCCAACCTGTCGCATGTATAAATGCTACGATATTGCGCTTGCTCTCATTAGAAAAATCAGGCCAACAGTAATTTGCGAGCGCATGGTGAATAGGTATATCGCCAACTTGAGAAATAATGTTCTTTACTCTTTTGATACATTCGGGCATCAAACCATCGTCATCTCCAATGAACGTCAAAAAATCACCGGTTACTTGACTCAATACAAAATCCCAATGCGCAGACATTGCCAAATACCGAGGAGGGGTAACATAACGGATTCGACTGTCATTAAATGACTCTACGACATCACGGGCTGTACCACCGGGATTATCAGAAACAAGAACTTCAAAATCTTCATCTTGAGAAATGCATGTTCGCAAACATGCTTCCAAATAAGTAGATCGTCCTTCAATGGTGGGGATGACAACCGTAATTTTCATTTTTTAAGTCTACACCGTCGTCAGAGGTGCGCACGCTTACTCCACAGTAAAGTCTGCTCGGTGAATTACAAAGATCGACTACGCTCAAGCAAATATACCCAGCCTCATAATTGCATCCGTGATCCCGCTTCTATCTCGAGCTTCCAGAGGTTTTTGAATTCGACTACACCAACTAATTTCTCTCCATGCGCGTAAATTTCGACTCCCAAATCTTCTGCTCGCAAGCCGTGGGCGGCATTTCGCGCTACTTTGCGAGCTTGGCGAGGGAAATGGACACGCTGGCCAATGTACAACCACACATAAGTGCCCCGTACCACTGCAACGAATACCTGGATGCTTTGCCTAAGTCTCTGGTGCGTGGGAAGCATGCGCCGAATACCCGCGGCCCAACGCTGAAATTTCGGGCGGCCAGCCTGCTCAGGACAGCGGTGTGGCAAAAGTGCAATCCCTCGGACATTTTGCACAGAACCTACTTCTACCCCTTCTGCCATCTTCCCGGGCCGGCCAAAAACATCCTCACGGTCTACGACATGATCCACGAGAAATACCCGCAGCAGTACTCAAGCCGCGATCCGATTGCCCGCTGGAAAAAACGCGCTGTCAAGGCCGCAGACAGCATCATCTGCATCTCCGAAAATACCCGAAAAGACCTGCTGGAGCACTATGACATGGTGTCCCCTGAGAAGGTATCCGTCACCCATCTCGGTTTTGATGCCCTCGGCAGCTTGCTCTCCGATGAGCCTGCGGCAGCGTTCAGGACCCGTGCATTAGGTGCCGACATCCCCTACATCCTTTTTGTAGGACACCGTGCGGGCTATAAAAATTTTGCCGGTCTGTTGCAGGCCTACAGCAGTTCCCCGTGGCTGCACCAGAACTTTGCCTTGTTGAGCTTTGGTGGAGGGGCCTTTACGCCCGCAGAACATGCACTGATTGCCAGCAGCGCGGCCCCAGAGCGTATCCGGCAGTTGGGCGGATCGGATGCTGTGCTGGCATCGTGTTACCGCCATGCCGCCCTTTTCGTCTATCCGTCTCTATACGAAGGTTTTGGGATCCCCCCCTTGGAGGCCATGTCAATGGATTGCCCGGTGGCCTGCAGTAACACCAGTTCCATTCCGGAGGTGGTGGGTGATGCTGCGGTCTACTTCGACCCCAGCAGCCTGGAATCGCTACGCATCGCACTGGAGAACGTGCTTGCGACAAGCGCAGTTTCCGCTGAACTGGTCCTGCGCGGCCGGGCTCGGCGCAAGCAGTATTCGTGGCGGCAATGCGCGGAACAGACTGTGGCCATCTACCGCGCCACCCTGGCCCGTTGAGCGCCTGGGTGACTTCATGAAAATCAGCGTTATTACAGTCGCCTACAACAGCGCCACTACCATCGCCCGCACCTTGCACTCCGTGGCTAGCCAGCACCATGCCGAGATTGAGCACATCGTGATCGATGGCGGCTCGCAAGATGGCACGGTGGCCCAAGTGCATCTCCATGGTCAGCATGTACAAAAGCTGGTGTCTGAACCCGACCACGGCATCTACGACGCAATGAACAAAGGTATCGCTGCCGCCACTGGCGATATCGTGGGCTTTCTCAATGCCGATGACCACTACACCCATCCCGGTGTGCTGGCCAAGGTGCATCAAATTTTTGTTGATACACAGCTGGACATGGTTTTTGGCGATGTGGCCTTCTTCCACTCTGCTAAGCCGGACCAGCCCATCCGGCGCTACCGCTCGGACCGCTTCCGCCCTAGCCGCATCAGTTGGGGCTGGATGCCTGCCCACCCCGCCCTGTTTGTGCGACGCAGCGTCTTCGAAAGTGCCGGCCCATTCCAAATGGGCTACCGCATTGCAGGCGATTTTGAATGGGTAGCACGGGCTTTTCAAAACAAAACGTTACGCTATGCCTATCTGCCCGAAGTTTTAGTGCACATGCAGACCGGCGGTATCAGCACCCAGGGCTGGCGAAGCACCCTGCTGCTCAACCGTGAAGTCATGCGCGCCTGCCGAGACAACGGCATCGCCACCAACTGGTTCAAGATTTTGTCTAAATATCCATTCAAACTGTGGGAGTACGTTCGCCCGTGAAAGTACTGGTTACAGGAGCTACCGGACTGATAGGCCGCGCCTTGCTGGCCCATCTGCAAACTTTACCGCAGTTCATGCCGCGTGCAGCAGTGCGCCGGCCAGCGTCCGACCGCATCCATGCAGACATAAAGACGGTGCTGGTCGCCGATCTCAGCGCAGATACCGACTGGCATGCGGCCTTGGCCGGCATCGATACCGTGGTCCATCTGGCGGCCCGTGTACACGTTCTGAATGAGCCAGCAGCCGACCCCTTGCTGGCGTTCAGGCAAGTCAACGTAGCAGGCAGCACGCGCTTGGCGCAGATGGCCGTGCAGGCCGGCGTCAAGCGCCTGGTCTATATGAGCTCGGCCAAAGTGAACGGCGAGGCCACCGCTGCCGGGCAGGCGTTCAGCGAAAGCAGCCCCTTGGCTCCCCAGGGGCCTTATGGCATCAGCAAACTGGAAACCGAACAAGGCTTGCTGAAAATCGCACAAACCACCGGCTTGGAGCTCACCATCCTCCGCCCCCCCCTGGTCTATGGTCCGGGTGTTCAGGCCAATTTCGCGGCATTGGCAGCGGCTGTTGCCCGTGGAATTCCTTTGCCCCTGGGCGCAATGGACAACCAGCGCAGCCTGGTATCGGTGGACAACCTGGTAGACCTCATCACCACCGCCCTGACCCACCCCGCTGCCGCCAACCAGATCTTCATGGCCAGCGACGGCGAAGATCTGTCCACCAAAGAACTGGTGCAACGCATTGCCCTCGCCATGGAGCGCCCAGCACGCTTGTTGCCCGTACCTGCCTGGATGCTCATGGCTGGCGCCGCCATGCTCGGGCAGCAGGGTGCAGCCCAGCGCCTGTGCGGCAACCTGCAGCTCGATATTGCCAAGGCCCGCACCCTGCTGGGCTGGGCGCCGCCTGTCAGCGTTGATGAGGGCCTGCGCCGCGCTGTGGCCGGATACCGCAAATGAAGCGAGCTTTCGATCTGTTCCTGGCATTACTGGCCTTGCTGGTACTGGCGCTTCCTTTGCTGCTGGTAGCCCTGGCGGTACGCCTCACCTCCCCCGGCCCGGTACTTTACTGGTCCAACCGCGTTGGCAAGAACAACAGCATCTTCTCCATGCCAAAGTTCCGCTCTATGCTTATAGGGACTCCGGCAGTAGCTACACATTTGCTAGCAAACCCCGACAGCTACCTGACCCCAATCGGTAGCTTTCTGCGCAAAAGCAGCCTGGACGAGCTACCCCAACTGTGGAGCATTCTGAAAGGCGACATGGGCTTCGTCGGGCCGCGGCCGGCCCTGTTCAACCAGCACGATCTGGTGGCCCTGCGCACCGCCCAGGGCGTGCACACCCTGGTGCCGGGTCTGACCGGCTGGGCGCAGATCCATGGCCGTGACGAGCTGCCGATTCCGGCCAAGGTGGAGCTCGATGCCTACTACCTGCAGCACCGGTCTTTCTGGCTGGATCTGCAAATCCTGGCCAAGACATTCTTCAAGGTGGTACGCCGCGACGGCATCACCCATTAAAGCCGGCCGGCGTTTTAGAATCATGGGTTCGGCGCAACCCGCCCTTTTCCATTCCAAACGCCTCCCATGTCTGAAAACACCACCCCTGCCGTAGCCCAAGACGAAAACCAGCTGATTCTGGAACGCCGCGAAAAGCTCAAAGCCATTCGCCAGCAACAGGTCGAGGGCAAAGGGGTTGCGTTCCCCAACGACTTCAAGCCGACCGACAACGCGGCCAGCCTGTTTGAGCGCTTCAACAGCCAGTCCACCGAAGAGCTCGCCGCACTGGGCGTGACCGCCAAGGTCGCCGGCCGCATGATGCTCAAGCGCGTGATGGGCAAGGCCAGCTTCTGCACACTGCAGGACGCATCGTTGGGCGACACGGGCGGCCGCATCCAGATCTACGTCAAGGGCGAAGACGTGGGCGCGGAGCTGTACGCCAGCTTCAAGCACTGGGACCTGGGCGACATCGTGGCTGCCGAAGGCACGGTGTTCAAAACCAAGACCGGCGAGCTGTCGATCCACGCCACCAGCGTGCGCCTGCTGACCAAGAGCCTGCGCCCCATGCCCGACAAGTTCCACGGCATGGCCGACCAGGAAACCAAGTACCGCCAGCGCTACGTCGATCTGATGACCGATGTGGAGGCGCGCAAGCGCTTCCTGGCGCGCAGCAAGGCCGTCAGCGCGCTGCGCGAATTCATGGTGGGCCACGACTTCCTGGAAGTCGAAACGCCGATGCTGCACCCGATCCCGGGCGGCGCCAACGCCAAGCCGTTCAAGACGCACCACAACGCGCTGGACCAGGAGATGTTCCTGCGCATCGCGCCCGAACTGTACCTGAAGCGCCTGATCGTCGGCGGTTTCGACCGGGTGTTTGAAATCAACCGCAGCTACCGCAACGAAGGCATCTCGGTGCGCCACAACCCCGAGTTCACCATGATGGAGTTCTACGCGGCCTACTGGAACTACCAGGACCTAATGGACTACACCGAAAAGCTGATCCGCGATGCCGCCCAGCGCGCCACCGGTTCGCTGCAGCTGACGTACGCCGGCAAGCCGGTCGACCTGAGCCAGCCATTCGAGCGGCTGACCATCGTCGAAGCCATCCAGAAATACACCGAAGCCGGCGACAACGTGTTCGACGCCGGCTGGCTGACCAATGCCGTGAAGAAA
The DNA here is from genome assembly GCA_963513025.1 of uncultured Albidiferax sp. Taxonomy (GTDB): domain Bacteria; phylum Pseudomonadota; class Gammaproteobacteria; order Burkholderiales; family Burkholderiaceae_C; genus Rhodoferax_B. The sequence goes on along the minus strand of CAUPON010000038.1, from coordinate 19,254 downwards.
CTCGGCCTGACCGAGGCCAAGAACAAGCTCGCCGGCCGCAGCCTGGCCAGCCTGCAGGTGCTGTACTTTGAAGAAACCGTGGAAGAAAAGCTCTGGCAGCCCACCTTCATCATGGAACACCCAACCGAGATCTCGCCACTGGCCCGTGCCAACGACGACCGCCCCGAGGTGACCGAGCGCTTCGAGCTGTACATCACCGGCCGCGAATTCGGCAACGGCTTCAGCGAGCTGAACGACGCCGAAGACCAGGCCGCCCGCTTCCAGGCCCAGGTGTCCGCCAAGGACAGCGGCGACGACGAGGCCATGCACTACGACGCAGACTTTGTGCGCGCCCTGGAATACGGCATGCCCCCCACCGGCGGCTGCGGCATCGGCATCGACCGGCTGATGATGCTGCTGACCGACAGCGCCAGCATCCGCGATGTGATCCTGTTCCCGGCGCTGCGCAGAGAGTAAGCCTCGGGCTGCAGTCTTCCTGGAAAGCGGCGCTCTCGGGACCACCGGGACGTAGTTGGCGTAGGGTTATTGGGTCGGTTCACAACAAGAATAGTTATCATTCTGCAGCACTTCTGCTCTGATCGCCCCACTCTCCCCGTGGGGCTCCTATTTTTGGAAACCGTCTCCATGACCTTGCCCCGTTTAGCCGTATCCACCCTGACCCTGGCCTGCGCCGCACTGGCTCCCATCCATAGCAGTCTGGCCCAGGAGCAGACTGTCAATATCTATTCGGCCCGCCACTACCCAGGCGACGACCAGTTGTACAGCGGCTTCACCAAGGCCACCGGCATCCAGATCAACCGAGTGGACGCAGACGACGCAGGCATCCTGCAACGCCTGAAGGCCGAAGGTGCAGCCTCTCCTGCTGACGTAGTCTTGCTGGTGGACGCCGCACGCCTGTGGAAAGCCGAGGTCGATGGACTGTTTGCGCCTGTGCAGTCCAAGCTGCTGGACGCTGCCATTCCCGCGCAGTACCGGGGAAAAGCCAGCCCCGAGGGCACTTCCTGGTTTGGCTACAGCACCCGCGCCCGTTTGGTGGTGTTTGATAAGACCCGTGTCAAGCGCGACGATGTAGACACCTACGAAGAGCTGGGTGCCCCCAAGAACAAGGGTCTGCTCTGCACCCGCTCGGGCTCGCACCCGTACAACCTGTCGTTGTTTGGTGCGGTGACAGAACACGTAGGTCCCGCTGCGGCGGAAGCCTGGCTGAAGGGCATGGTCGCCAATATGGCGCGGCCCGCAAAAGGTGGCGACACCGACCAGATCAAGGCCGTGGCCTCGGGCGAATGCGGTGTGGCCATCACCAACAGTTACTACGTGGCCCGTCTGATGCGCTCTGACAAGGCCGAGGACAAAGCGGTGATGGACAAAGTGGGCGTGCTGTTCCCCAACCAGAACAGCTGGGGCACACACGTCAACATCGCGGGTGGCGGCATGGCCAAGAACAGCAAAAACCCGGCCAACGCCGTGAAGTTTTTAGAGTACCTGGCCAGTGCCGAAGCACAAAACTACTTTGCCAACGGCAACAACGAATGGCCTACCGCCAAAGGCGTGAAGGTCAACAACCCGGCCCTGCAAACCATGACCGGAGGCAGCTTCAAGAGCGAGACGATTCCGATCAGCGTGGTCGGCATGAACCAGGTAAAAGTGCAGCAAATGCTGGACCGCGTGGGCTATAAGTAAACCCAGATACTGCTTCAAACCCGCAGGTTCTCCGGCGGGTTTTTCTTGCGGCGGGAATTCACCGGTTCAGTGAGCGGCTCAGCAGCAACACCGGAATCAGCCCTACCGCGACCATGGCCAGGGAAGGCAAAGCGGCCTCGCCCAGGCGCTCATCCCGGGCCAGCTGGTAGGCCATGACAGCCAGCGTGTCATGATTGAAAGGGCGCAGCACCAGCGTGGCGGGCAGCTCCTTCATCACATCCACAAACACCAGCAAACCTGCCACCCCGGTGGAGCGGCGCAACAAAGGCCAGTGCACCCGCCATAGCAGCGCCCAACCCGTCACATTCAGCATCCGGGCAGACTCGTCATAGCTCGGAGGAATGCGGCTGTAGCCGCTTTGCACGCTCTGCAAAGCCACCGCGCAAAAGCGCACCAGATAGGCCCACACCACCCCCAGCACGGTGGATGTCAGCACATAGCCCACACCCCAGGTGGGCTGCACCGACTGCAGCCAGCCCACAGGCAGCAGCAGCCCTACCACCACCACAGCCCCTGGAATCGCATAGCCCAGGCTGGCCACCTGCAATACGCCCCGCGCCAAGCGCCCGGAGGCCGGGCGTGCCGCAAACGCTAGCAGCAGCGCCAACGCCACGGCCAACACAGCCGCCAGCCCCCCCAATTGCAGGCTGTTCCAGGCCCACTGGCCAAACCTTGCCCAGGGCAGGGGCGCATCCTCCGACTGCCAGCCCTGGTGTAGCGGGCGCAGCATGAACAGCACCGGCAGCACAAAGCCCAGCAACACCGGCAGGCTACACAGCGCCAAGGCCTGCGCCCGCGCCCACCCCACCAGCGGCACGCGCCGCGCCTCGGCACTGCCTGCCCGGCTACCCTTAACCGCCGAGAACCGCATACGCTGTTGGGCCCGGCGCTCCAATACCAACAGTACCGCCACCACGGTCAACAGTACGCAGGCCAGCTGTGCCGCTGCCACCGGGTTGTCCATCGACAGCCAGGCCTTATAGATGCCCGCGGTAAAGGTCTGTATGCCAAAGTAGCTGGACACACCAAAATCGGCCAAGGTCTCCATCAACGCTAAAGCCACGCCCGCCGCCACCGCCGGGCGCGCCAGCGGCAGGGCCACGCTTTGCACACGGCGGCGCAGAGGTGCGCCCAGCATGCGGGCCGCCTCCATCAAATGAGCCGCCCGTTCGGCCAATGCCGCCCGCACCAGCAGGTATACATAGGGATACAGCGTGACCACAAACACCAGTACCGCGCCCCCCAGGCTGCGCACCTCGGGCAGCATCCGCCCCGGCAATCCGGTCAGGCCGCGCAGTGCCTCCTGGGCCGGCCCGCTGTACTGCAAGAAATCGGTATAGGCGTAAGCCACCACATAGGCCGGCATGGCCAGGGGCAACAGCAGTGCCCATTCCAGCGTGCGGCGGCCCGGAAAATCAAACAGGCTCACCACACATGCCGTGGCCGACCCCACCGCAGCCACACCCAGCCCCACGCAGACGCACAGCAGCACCGACGTCCACGCATACTCGGGCAACACCGTGGCCTGCATCTGCTGCAGTATCTGGGCGCTGGCAGCATTCCATTGCAGCAACGCCGCCCACACAGCAAGCACCGGCAGCAACACCAGTCCGGCCAGTAGCAGCAAAGGGAGTTGGACGAAGCGATGAAAAAATGTCATGGATATCAGGCGTTTGGTATTGCCTGGGGCGATAGGCCACTCCAGTGCAAATGAGAATTGTAAATATCTAGAATCCGAGCATGTTCCTCGACCTGCAACACCTAGGCGTAACCTACCCTGGCCGCACCCATCCCGCTGTGGACAACATTTCCCTGGGCCTCCCAGCAGGAAACATCGGGGTCTTGATTGGCCCGTCTGGCTGCGGCAAAACCACGCTGCTGCGGGCCGTGGCTGGCCTGGAGCCGATCAGCGCGGGCCGCATTGCCCTTGGCGACCACACCATCAGCTCGCCTGGCCAGGCCGTCCCGCCCGAACAGCGGCGCATGGGCATGGTGTTCCAGGACTACGCACTGTTTCCCCACCTGGACGTGGGGCGCAACGTCGCCTTTGGCATCACCCACTGGCCCACGCCCGAACGGCGGGCGCGAGTGGCCGAAGTGCTGGCGCTGGTAGGGCTGGAGGGCCTGCGCCGCCACATGCCGCATGCACTGTCTGGCGGCCAGCAGCAGCGGGTGGCCCTGGCGCGGGCGTTGGCGCCCCGGCCCCAGTTGCTGCTGCTGGATGAGCCTTTTTCCAACCTGGACGTAGAACTGCGCGAGCGCCTGGCGCACGAGGTGCGGGGCATTCTCAAAGCGGCGGGGGCCACGGCCTTGCTGGTCACCCACGACCAGCTGGAAGCCTTTGCCATCGGCGACCACATTGGCGTCATGCGCGACGGGCAATTGCACCAGTGGGCAGATGCCTACACCTTGTACCACCGGCCCGCCACCCGGTTTGTGGCCGACTTCATTGGCCATGGCGTGTTCGCCCCGGCCCAGGTCAGCCTGCACACCAACGCCACAGGCAGCCACAAGCAGGTGCTGACCCCGCTGGGCCCCCTGCACGACATCCGCCCTGCCCTGCTGGCGGATTTACCGCTGGGCACGGTAGAGGTTCTGCTGCGGGCCGACGACATCGTGCACGACGATGCAGCCAGCGTACAGGCGCAAGTGGTGCGCAAGGCATTCAGGGGAAGCACGTTTTTGTACACCTTGCAGCTGGCGACCGGTGAAACCGTGCTGGCCCATGTGCCCAGCCACCACGACCACGCGCTAGGCGAATGGATCGGCATCCGCGCAGAGGTGGACCATGTGGTGGTGTTCAAGTAAGTCCCCCCAGGCTGCAGTGCTTCGGGAGGGGGGCTTGCATGGCTTACATGCTTTTTATATCGCTAGCGCCTATATAGCCTGCACTAAACGCTACTGAATACATAGCACGAAGCATTTTTCAAGGAACCAGCCACAAAGCCTGCATGTAGGCCGGCTGGGTCATCAGGTGCTCCCAGTCGGGTGCCGGGCTGGTAGGCAGCAAGGCCTGGCGGCGGGCTTCGCTGGCTTCGTCGGGTTGCCAGCGGCCCTTGAGCTGGGCTTCGGTCATGCCGGCCAGCAGGGCATCCACTTCCTGGCCGTCGCCCAGGCTCTGGTTGCACAGTAGCACCAGGTCGCAGCCGGCCTGTAGCGCGGCGATGCTGGCGTCGGTATAGCTGACATCACGGCCGTCGATCTGGCGCGCCCCGGCCATGCTCAGGTCGTCGCTGAAGATCGCGCCCTGGAAGTCCAGCGTGCCACGCAGAATCTCCTGTAGCCACTTGGCCGAGAAGCCGGCCGGGCGCAGGTCCACCTTGGGGTAGATCACGTGCGCGGGCATCACGCTGCTCAGGCTGGTGTTGAGCCAGCCGTAGGGCGCGGCATCGTCGGCCAGGATAGCTTTCAGGCTGCGCGTGTCCACCGGGATGTGGGTGTGTGAATCGGCGGTAACAAAGCCATGGCCAGGGAAGTGCTTGCCGCAGTTGGCCATGCCAGCGCGCAGCAGGCCGTGCATCAGGCTCTTGGCCAGCATGCTGGTGACGCGGGCGTCACGGTGAAAGGCGCGGTTGCCAATCACGCTGCTCTCGCCAAAATCCAGGTCCAGCACCGGGGTGAAGCTGAAGTCCACACCACAGGCGCGGAGCTCGGAGGCCAGCACATAGCCGCAGGCGGTGGCGGCGTTGGTGGCCTGCAGCGCATCGCGCATCCACAGCTCGCCCAGCACGCCCATGGGCGGTAGGTGGGTGAAGCCATCGGTCTTGAAGCGCTGCACCCGTCCGCCTTCATGGTCCACGCAGACCAGCACGTCCTTGCGGATCTTCTTGATATCGCGGCACAACGCCGTCAGCTGGTCGCGGTCCTGCCAGTTGCGGGCGAACAGGATGATGCCGCCGGTCAGCGGGTGCTTGATGCGCCGGCGGTCCGCCTTGGTGAGACTGGTGCCGGCGATGTCGATGATCAGGGGAGCGTGTTGGTGCATGGCTTCAATATATAAAAATAAGGGCTGTAGCGCATGTTTTCCCTACGCCAGCAGCTACAAACAATATAGCAAACTAGTGCGTCGGCATGGTAGGTGGCGCTGGCTCCTCGACCACAACAAAGCTGGCGGCATAGTCGGTCTCGTCGGTAACGGTGACATGCGCCGTCAGTTGCCGGGCTTCGAACCAGGTTTTCAGCTCGCCGTGCAGCACGATGAAGGGCTGGCCGCTGGCCATCTTGTCGATCTCGCACAGGCGCCAGGTCATCGGCATGCGCATGCCCATGCCGATGGCTTTACTGAAGGCCTCCTTGGCACTGAAGCGTGTCGCCAGGTAGCGGATGCCGCGCTCGGGCCAACGGCCGCTGCGTTCGCGCCAGGTGCGCAGCTCGCCTTCGCACAGCACTTTCTCGGCGAAGCGGTCGCCGTGGCGCTCCAGGCTGGCACGGATGCGGCGCACGTCGCAAATGTCGGTGCCGATTCCGTAGATCACGCCTAGGCTCCGGTGGTAAAGGCTGCGTCGATGCAGCGCAGATAGTCTTGCACCGTGGCGGCGTAGCCCAGCTCCAGCGCGTCGGCTACCAGCGCGTGGCCGATCGACACCTCTTGCACCATGGGGCAGCCGCGCAGGAAGGTGGTGAGGTTGTCGCGGTTCAGGTCGTGGCCGGCATTGACTCCCAAATTGATAGCTGCTGCCGCCCGCCCTGTCTGCACGAACTGCCCAAAAACCTCTTGAAAGTTGACCTGGCCGAAAGCGCTAGCAAAAGTCTCGGTGTAAAGCTCGACCCGGTCCGCGCCTACGGCCTTGGCCAGCGCCATGGACTCGGGCACCGGGTCCATGAACAGACTGACGCGCACGCCCAGGCTCTGGGCCTCGGCGATCAGGGGGCGCAGGCGTTCTCCGTCTTGTGCCAGGTTCCAGCCGTGGTCGCTGGTGAACTGGTCTTCGCCATCCGGCACAAAAGTGCATTGCTGGGGACGGTACTGGCGCACAAAGTCCATCAGGTTCTGGAATGGATTGCCTTCGATGTTGAATTCACGGTCCGGCCAGGCCTTGAGCAGTGCCGACAGCTCTGTCACATCGTCGGGGCGAATATGCCGCGCATCGGGCCGCGGGTGCACTGTAATGCCCTGGGCTCCGGCCTGCAGGCACAGCGTGGCGGCACGGGCTACGCTGGGGATGCCCAGGTGCCGGGTGTTGCGCACCAAGGCAACCTTGTTGACGTTAACGGAAAGCGCGGTGTGCGCAGAAGAGTTACTCATAGGGCTTGCAGGTCCATCATCAATTGCCGCGTATGCAGCGTTGCCATGCCGCAATGGTAGTGCAGCACCGCGCGCAACTGGGGCTTCAGCCCGTTCAATACCTCGGCGCAGGCGCGCAAAGTGGCCGTGAACGGTGCGCCGGGCTGCAGCGATTGCTGCAGCGACAGCCACTGCGCGCCGCTCAGGCTGGCCCGGTCGTCCGCCTGGCTCTGGCGCAGGCCGCCTTCGGCGACCAGGCTGTAGCGACCCTCGGGCTGGAGCGGCTCGAAGGTCATGGTCTGCACGTCCAGCAAGGGCAGCAGGCCAATCTCACGCAGCAACAACAGCTCAAACGCCCGCAGCGCCGGTTGCAGCGCTTCGCCATGCTCAGACGCCAGCACCTGCACCGCAACACCGTAGGCGTCGAACAAAGCCGTATGTGGGTCATCGCGCGCCAGCAGGCGCATCAACAATTCGTTCAGGTAGTAGCCCGACAGCAGCGCGTCGCCGGTCGGCATCACATGGCCGCCGACCCATTCGGCCGCCTTGAGGTTGCGGATCTCAGCATCGCCGCCAAACGACAGGCGCAGGGGCTGCAGTGGCAACAGGATGGGGCGGAAATTGGAAGTCGGCTTCTTCACCCCCTTGGCCACAATCGCCATGCGGCCGTGGTGGCGGGTGAAAACCTCCAGAATCAGGCTGGACTCGCTCCAGTCGTAGCGATGCAGTACGTAAGCAGGCTCGTCATGGAAGCGTTTTGACGCCACGAATCACTCGTAGCCAAAACTGCGGACGCGCGCCTCATCATCGGCCCAGCCAGAGCGGACCTTGACCCAGACTTCGATGAAAACCTTGGCGTCCATCAGCTTTTCCAGTTCGACGCGGGTTTCCATACCGATGCGTTTGATGCGCTCGCCCTTGTCGCCGATCACCATGGCTTTGTGACCATCGCGCTCGACCACGATGGTGGCGGCGATCTTCAGCAAGCGCTTCTGGCCTTTGCGGGCGGGAGGTTCTTCCTCGAACTTGTCGATGATGACGGTCGATGTGTATGGCAGTTCGTCACCGGTCAGGCGGAACAACTTTTCGCGCACAGTTTCCGCTGCATGGAACCTCTCGCTGCGGTCGGTCAGCTCGTCCTCGGCGTACCACCAGCCTTGTTCGGGCAGGTACTTGGCGCAAATGGCGAACAAGCGCTCCACGTCCTTGGCGTTCTTCGCCGACATGGGCACGAATTCGGCGAACTTGTGGCGCTCTTGCATGGTTTGCAGCCAGGGCGCGATCTCGGCGCGGCGGTGCACGTTGTCCAGCTTGTTGGCGATCAGCAGCACCGGGATGTCTTGCTTGAGCAAGGACAGCACCTTGGCATCGGCCAGCGTGAAGCTGCCAGCTTCGACCACGAACAGGATCAAGTCCACATCGCCGACCGCGCCAAGCACGGTCTTGTTCAACGAGCGGTTCAGCGCGTTGTTGTGGTGGGTCTGGAAGCCGGGGGTATCAACGAACACGAACTGGGTGTTGTCGCGCGTGCGGATGCCGGTAATGCGGTGCCGCGTGGTCTGGGCCTTGCGCGAGGTGATGCTGATCTTCTGGCCCACCACGGCATTCAGCAGCGTGGACTTGCCTACGTTAGGCTTGCCGACGATGGCGACCAAGCCGCAGCGCTGGCCGGTGGAATCACCACCGGGGGCCAGTTTTTTCAGCCCGGCCAGCATGCCTTCCAGGGAAGTCTGATCGTCTGGCACATCCGACAGTTCAGTCACGGGGGGGATATTCGGGGTAGTTGCAGTCATGGGAGAGCTTTCACGGCGACGGCTTGAGATTCAGTTTTACCAGCATGGCAGCGGCCGCCGCCTGTTCGCCAGCGCGGCGCGAGCCGCCAATGCCGCGCTCGGTTTGGCCGAGCTCAACAATTTCACATTCGACATCGAAGGTCTGCCGATGGGCAGCCCCCAGAGTGCTGACCACGCGGTAGGCGGGTACTTTCATTTTGCGACCCTGCAGCCACTCCTGCAACTCTGTTTTCGGGTCTTTGCCGATGGCCTGCATCTGCGGGTTGATTTCCACCGCCTTGAACAGGCGCTGGACCAGGGCTTCTGCGGCCCCATAGCCGGCATCCAGGTAGACCGCGCCAATCACGGCTTCCAGGGCATCGGCCAGGATGGAGGGCCGCTTTTGCCCGCCGGAACGGGCCTCGCCCTCCCCCAGACGCAGCACACTGGGCAGATCCAGCCCGACGGCGAGCTGGTGCAAGGTGTCCTGCTTGACCATATTCGCGCGGACGCGGGACAGGTCGCCCTCGGGCAGATCCTTCAGCCTGGTGTAGAGCATGCCCGCGACGGACAGGTTCAGGACCGAATCCCCCAGGAACTCCAGCCGCTCGTTGTGGTCGGCCGAAAAGCTGCGGTGGGTGGTGGCACGCACCAGCAGTTTGCTATCGGAAAAAACATGCTGCAGTCGTTGCTGCAGTGCTAACAGGCCATCGTTCACGCTATTTGCTGGATCCGGTGTACTTGATCAGCAAGTACGCAGGGCCGACCAGTTCGATTTCTTTGTTGTAAGCCACCTTGACCACGACTTTATCGCCGTTCTTGGTCACTTCCAGGTCTTTGCCGGACACCGACGAAATATCGTCAATGGTGGCGGCCTTGTCGAAAATGGAGCGCACTTCAGGCACGGTGTTGCCGGCCTGGGCTTTGTTCAGCGCTTTCAGAATCGCCTGGTGTTCGATCACTGTCGGCACCAGCTTGGCGCCCACGATGAACACCGAGACGATCAGCGCCGAGGTCAGCACCAATCCAATGAAGGACAGGCCGCGTTGTTTGGATTTGAGAGAGTGTTTCATGCTGTGTCCTTGCCGACTGTGTCAGGCTAGTTGAATCCGCCAATGCGCTTGAGGCTGCCGAAATTCATCCAGACAAAGAAGGCCTTGCCCACGATGTTCTTGTCCGGCACAAAGCCCCAGTAGCGCGAATCGAGCGAATTGTCGCGGTTGTCGCCCATCATGAAGTACTGCCCTTCAGGCACTTTGCAGACCACGCCTTCAACGCTGTACTGGCAGTTTTTGCGGAACGCAAAATCGTCGGCACCCTGCACGAAGGCTGGACGGTCGTCGTCATTCAGCAGACGATGCGGTTTGTCGCCGAGCTTTTCTTCAAACTGCTTGAAGTAGCGCATCTGGTCTTCGTCAAAGAAGTCGGGCAAGGCCGTGGTGTCGATCACCTTGCCGTTAACGGTGAGACGCTTGTTGATGTATGCCACCTCGTCACCCGGTATGCCAACCACCCGCTTTATGTAGTCCAGGCTGGGCTTCGGGGGGTAACGGAACACCATGACGTCGCCGCGCTGGGGCGGCGTGCCATCGGTGATCTTGGTGTTGAGCACCGGCAGGCGCACACCGTAGTGGAATTTGTTCACCAGGATCAGGTCGCCCACCAGCAGCGTGGGAATCATCGAACCGGACGGAATCTTGAACGGCTCAAACAAGAAGGAACGCAGCAAAAACACCGCCACGATCACCGGGAACAGGCCGGCCGTCCAGTCCAGCCACCAAGGCTGCATCAGCAAGCGCGCCTGCGCATCGGGAACCACCTGGTCGACCTGGGTAATGCCCATCTTCTTGAGTTCTGCCAGGCGCAACTCGGAGGCTTTTTCAAGGTCCACCGCTGCCTGTTTGCGGCGCGGCAGGAAATAGAACTTCTCGGCCAACCAATACAGGCCGGTGACCAGGGTTGCCAAAAACAGCAGCAGGGCAAAATTCCCTTCCAGCAATCCCATGTACCAGGCGCCTCCGTAACCTACAAAAGCCGCCAAAATCATCGCCGTCAAAACTTGCATCAATCTTCCACCTGGAGAATAGCCAAAAACGCCTCTTGCGGCACTTCGACGGAGCCGATTTGCTTCATGCGTTTTTTACCGGCCTTTTGTTTTTCGAGAAGTTTCTTTTTGCGCGAAATATCGCCGCCGTAACACTTGGCGATCACGTTCTTGCGCAGCGCTTTGATTGTCTCACGCGCAATAATGCCGGATCCGATGGCCGCCTGGATCGCCACGTCGAACTGCTGGCGCGAAATGATCTCGCGCATTTTGGCCACCACAGCCCGGCCTCGGTACTGCGACTGGCTGCGGTGGACGATGATGGACAGCGCATCGACCTTCTCGCTGTTGAGCAGAATATCGACCTTGACCACATCGGCCGCGCGGTACTCTTTGAATTCGTAGTCCATCGAGGCATAGCCGCGGCTCACCGATTTGAGCTTGTCAAAGAAATCGAGGACGATCTCGGCCAGCGGCATCTCGTAGGTCAGCACAACCTGGCGGCCCTTGTAGGCCATGTTCATCTGCACGCCACGCTTCTGGTTCGCCAGCGTCATCACCACGCCTACATACTCTTGCGGCATATACAAGTGCACGGTCACGATAGGCTCACGAATCTCCTCCATGCGACTGGAGTCCGGCATCTTGGAGGGGTTTTCCACCATGGTGACGGTGCCGTCCGAGCGCGCCACCTGGTAGACGACGCTGGGCGCGGTGGTGATCAGGTCCTGGTCAAACTCACGCTCCAGGCGCTCCTGCACGATCTCCATGTGCAGCAGACCCAAAAAGCCGCAACGGAAACCGAATCCCAACGCCTGCGATACCTCGGGCTCGTAGTGCAACGATGCGTCGTTGAGCTTGAGCTTTTCCAGAGCATCGCGCAGCGAGTCGTACTCGCTGGCCTCGGTCGGATACAGACCGGCAAACACCTGGGGCTGGATTTCCTTGAAACCTGGCAAGGCCTCGGCGGCCGGGCCGGCATTGTTGGGCAGCTTTTTCTCCAGGGTGACAGTATCGCCCACCTTGGCCGCTTGCAGCTCCTTGATACCCGCAATGATGAAGCCAACCTCGCCGGCCTCCAGCGATTGGCGCACTTCCGTGGCCGGCGTGAACACGCCCAGGTTGTCGGCGTTGTAGACCGCACCCGAGGCCATCATCTTTATGCGCTCGCCCTTGCCCAAACGGCCATCTACCACCCGGACCAACATCACCACGCCGACGTAAGAGTCAAACCAGCTATCGATGATCATGGCGCGCAAGGGTGCATTCGGGTTGCCCTTGGGCGCCGGCACCTTGGCCACGATGGCCTCCAGAATCTCATCAATCCCCAACCCCGTCTTCGCCGAGCAAGGGATGGCATCGGTCGCATCGATACCGATCACGTCCTCGATTTCAGCACGGGCGTTGTCGGGGTCTGCATTGGGCAAATCGATCTTGTTCAGCACGGGCATCACCTCCACGCCGAGGTCGAGCGCGGTATAGCAATTGGCCACGGTTTGTGCTTCCACACCCTGGCTGGCATCGACCACCAGCAGAGCACCTTCACACGCAGACAGCGAGCGACTCACTTCGTACGAGAAGTCCACATGGCCGGGTGTGTCGATCAGATTCAGGTTGTAGATCTGGCCATCCTTGGCCTTGTAATGCAGCGCTGCCGTCTGTGCCTTGATAGTTATCCCACGCTCTTTTTCGATGTCCATCGAGTCGAGCACCTGGGCCTCCATTTCGCGTTCGGCCAGGCCGCCGCAGCGCTGAATCAAGCGGTCTGCCAGCGTGGATTTTCCATGGTCAATATGCGCAATGATGGAGAAATTTCTGATGTGATTCATCAACGGGAAGCTTTAAGTGGTTGAATTAAAAAGACGCAGAAACGAAAAAAGGGCGCGTCGATAACGAACGCGCCCTGAACCAACAATCTTTGGCAACTGCGATAGCTGGAACTTCATTGTAGGCAAAAAGGCGGCTTAGCAAAGCCCGCACACGGGCACAGGTCAGGCGTTGCAAGGCCACAACAGGAATCTTATGCACAACTTATTAACAGCATCGGTGGATAGGTTTCTGGACAACTTGTGGACCGCCTGTGCACCGCACGGCTTCGTCCCGCATTGTGGTTTCCAGCATTTTTGATATGTCCAAAACCTATAGAGCGCGCGATGGATTCTATCCAAAATCGTTACTAGCCGATTTTGAAGTTAGTAATCACAAACATTGAAGCCGCGTTTTGAAGCTGCAAGAAATTTTTTTGACACCGATTTTTGGGGGTTTGTGCTCCGCTAAAAGCCCCAAACCCGACTTGGAAGGGGGGGCTTTTAGGCGGTGCGCGCGCTTATTTGGCAGGCCGGATCAACGCATACTGCGCCCATTCGCCCCGGCGGAACAACAGGTTCACCGGCTTGGATTTGTCCATCTTGGCAACGGCGGCCTCAAACTCCTTGACGTTATTGACTTCGGTATTGGCAATCGCCACGATCACATCGCCCTCTTTCACTCCCGCACGGGCAGCGCCTTCGGTCGCGCTGTCCACTTTGACGCCGCCCTTGATCTTCAACTCTTTCTTCTGCGCATCGCTCAACTCACTCACCGCCAAGCCCAGCAATTGACCTGCAGACGAAGCCTTGGGTTTGTCTTCTTTGGAGGAGGCCTTCTTGACTGGTTTATCGTCTTCAATCTCGGCGATCAGCACGTTCAGGTCTTTGGAAGCACCGCGGCGGAACACAGTCAGGCTGCTTTTCGTTCCTGGCTTGGTATTACCTACCAGGCGCGGCAGGTCCGATGACTTCTCGATCGCCTTGCCGTCGAATTTGGTGATGATGTCGCCAGCCTCGACACCGGCTTTTTCAGCGGGTGAACCGGTTTCCACGCCGCGCACGAATGCGCCCTGGGCCTTGCCCAAGCCCACCGACTCAGCGACTTCCTTCGACACCGATTCAATCTGCACGCCGATACGGCCGCGCGATACCCGGCCGGACACACGCAGCTGTTCGCTCACGCGGGTCGCTTCGTCGATGGGGATGGCAAACGAGATGCCCATGAAGCCTCCCGAGCGGGAGTAGATCTGGCTGTTGATACCCACCACTTCACCACGCATATTGATCAACGGACCACCCGAGTTGCCGGGATTGATGGCCACATCGGTCTGGATGAAGGACAAATAGTCACCCGTATCGCGTTGCTTGGCGCTGACGATGCCTGCCGTGACGGTGTTATCCAGCCCGAATGGCGAGCCAATCGCCATCACCCATTCACCCACCTTGAGACGGCCCACATCACCCACCTTTACCGCGGGCAGGCCGGTGGCGTCGATCTTGACGACGGCCACATCGCTGCGCTTGTCATAACCCATGATCTTGGCCTTGAACTCGCGCTTGTCGGTCAGGGTCACGATAACTTCGTCGGCGCCCTCCACCACATGGGCATTGGTCATGATCAGGCCGTCGGAGCTCAGGATGAAGCCCGATCCCACGCCGCGCGGGGTTTCTTCTTCGGGCTGCTGTTGCGGCTTGGGCTGGCGCGGGGACTGGCGCGGCACATTGGGCACAGGCACGCCAAAACGCTTGAAGAACTCCAGCATGTCTTCGTCAATGCCGTTGCCGGCAGCCGCCTGGCTGGAGACCTTTTCCAGTGTGCGGATATTCACCACCGATGGGCCTACCTGTTCGACCAGATCGGTGAAGTCGGGCAAGGTGCGGGTTTGCGCCCATACCGGAGCAACGGGCACTAGCATCCCAACAGAAACGACTGCCATGGAGCAGGCCACGGCATAGGAACGCATATTTTTCAAGCTGAGTTGAAACATCGTCGAGCTTTCTTCAAAAACCAAGAGAGAAAAACAGAGAAATAGTCGGGTCTGCGCTTATTTCTTGCGCTCAAGCCCATGGGCAAATGCTTTGAGGGTGGCCTGCGGAACTTCGCCTACGGCAGTCAACCACCAGTCGCCGATACGGCGGGTCAGCGACTGGGTTGCGCCCATCGCCGTACTGCCCTCCTGAAGATGGCGCTGCGACTCGAACGCCTCGACGAACAGCGAAACCGACGCCAGTCCATCCGAGAAAACCCATTGCACCGTGCCATCCGCAGCCGTTCCAGTACCTACCGAGCGCCGGAAGCAGCTCATGGGCTGGAAGCCGGGCACACCGTTTTTCAGCACCCAGCCTTCGGACAAGGCCGTGGTTTTCACCATGGCCGAGGTTTCCACCCGGTATCCTGCGGTATTGGCCATCATCTGGCCAAGTTTCTCCATCTTCACCGGGGCATCCAGCTGCAGCTCGGAGAAGGCGGCCTGTTCAAGCACCCGGCCATCCGCATCCAAGGTTTGCAACTTGACCACTAGGCCGGACTTCTTCTCGCTCCAGATCCGGTAGCCATAGCGCAAACTGTCTTTGGGTCGCAGCACCACGACATCGGCATCAAACCCGGCTACCCGATCACTGCCGACCTGCTTGGCGCCGTAAAACATCGGGATCGCCGAATCGCCAGTCTGCAAAAGATTAGGAAACAGTCCCAAAGATTCGCGCGTTTCTGTCACAGCGACCTTGCTGTCCGGTAAAAAAGTGATCACTTGGTCATTGCGGCGAAAGATCGAGCGCGGCGCGCCGGTCAGGGACTCGACCCGTTCCATCTGCTGGGCGCCGTCACAGGCATGCCAGATGCGTGCACTGGACAAGCTGCCGGTACCCGACGACACCACAAACGTGCCCACATAGGTGCGCTTGCGCGATGCCTCGTGCATGCGCATCAACCATTCGCTCACCGTGCGCTCGGCCACTACAGGCTCGCTGGACGACGCAACCGGCTGCGCGCGCACCGCTTGCTGGGCCTGCGCCAACGGCAGCAGCATGGCCGCGCAAAGCACAGCCAGCAGGGCAGGATAGGTTCTAACGTGCATATCGCATGCTTTCCTGGCCTTTTGCCCTCAAGGGGCTGGGCTTTCAAAGGTGGCGTTGCGCAAGAAGCCCGCAGGCATCTGCAAGGCTGACGTTCCACCCACCTGCTTGTGCGCGGCCATCAAGGCGTCCAGGCGCGCATCGCGCAGCATCACCTGGGGCTCGCCGCCGGCCAGAGCCACGGTCTGCTGCACCTGGGCCACGGGCTCGGTGACCGCCTGGGCCAGTTGGGCCGCGGGCGGCGTGGCACCCAGACCGCCCAGCACATTCCAGCTGACGGCGACGACTGCCACCAAAGAGGCCAACCCAGCGACCAGCTTCCAGGCGAAACGCGGTTCGTTGGCCGCCACATCCACCGACTCATTCTCAGCATCAAATACGGCTTCCGCGCTACTAGCATATGCCTTGATAGCTATTAAATTCGCAGCATTCACCACAGGTACCAGCGCAGGCTCTTGCGCCAAGCGACTCTGGAAACGGGCGAGGAAATCCATATCCCCCGCACATTCGGCAAATTCATTCGAGCGCAGCACATCGCCCACCACGTGGTACGCGTGCCAAGTTGCCTGCGCCTCGACCTGGTTCGCCACCTGTTCTACCGCCTGGGCAAAAGCATCCCCGCGCAGCTGCCCGTCGGCCAATGCCGAGAGAGTGTCTTGCGGGTCGAAAGCATGTTCCGTTGCCATGTGCGTCACCTTGTATCCTGTTACCACGTCTTCAATCTATTGCCTGGCTCACCAGCGCTTGCCGGACTGGCTCTCCAGCAAGGGCTTTACCCGCGCTGAAATCGCCTCCCGGGCCCGAAAAATGCGCGACCGCACAGTGCCGATCGGGCACTGCATCATTTCTGCAATGTCTTCGTAGCTCATGCCTTCAATCTCGCGCAAAGTCACCGCCTGGCGCAAATCTTCGGGCAACGCCTCCATGGCTTCGTTCACTGCGGTCGAAATCTGTTTGGCTGCCAGCACGGTGTCCGGGGTTTCCGAGCTGGTTGGTTCGTTTTTCCGGAAGTAAGTTTCATCTTCGTCATCCGAAGGTCGCATCGCGGCTTCAGATACCGTGGGATCGCGCTTGAAATCCATCAAGGTCTTCTTGGCGGTGTTGATCGCAATCCGGTACAGCCAGGTATAGAACTGGGCGTCGCCGCGGAACTTGGGCAAAGCACGGTAGGCGCGGATAAAGGTTTCCTGGGCAATGTCTTCCACCAGGTCCACATCCCGCACCATGCGGCCGATCAGGCGCTGGATGCGGCGCTGGTACTTGACCACCAGCAGCCCGTAGGCGCGCTGGTCCCCCGCAACCGTGCGCTCGACCAGCATCAGATCGCTATCGGTCGCCGTGGCCGGCGTGGTGAGAACAGGGGGGGGAAGTGAGGTCATGGTTCAGACAAAAGCACACTATCGGGCGTCGCATGTGCTCTGGCGGGCGAATATACCGCACGCCGCAGGTCACGCCAGCGCTGCGGTTGGCTAGCTTGCTCGACCCAGCACCAGCGCCGCGCCGCACCCGGTGACTGGCAACTGAGCAGCATATGCCGCTGCCAGTCCAAGTGGAGCTGCAAAGTGACGGCCAAAGGCTCGCCGGCACCGGTCCAGAACCACTGCTGGCCATCCCAGTGCAGCCCGCCGACCGGCATCCGCCGCCAGCCCAGCCAGGCAAAAGCCCCGGTACACACCAGGCTGGCCAAGGCCAGCGCCTGGCGCCATCCCAGCTTATCGACATGGACGCACCAAGCTGCCACCGCCGCCGAGCCCAGCAGCCATAGGCCAAGCTGTACTCGGGCCAGAAAACGGGAACGCCCCACCGGATAACTCACCGGCGGG
Source organism: uncultured Albidiferax sp. (assembly GCA_963513025.1). Lineage (GTDB taxonomy): Bacteria > Pseudomonadota > Gammaproteobacteria > Burkholderiales > Burkholderiaceae_C > Rhodoferax_B. Next base: position 1,807 of record CAUPON010000038.1, on the reverse strand, counting down.
GCGCTGTGCATGGCTGAAAAAAGCTCAGAAAGACGATATGTGTAGCCTGGATACGGATTAAATCCGCTTGAACACCAGCGTACCGTTGGTACCGCCAAAGCCGAAGTTGTTCTTCACGGCCACGTCAATCTGCATGTCCCGCGCGGTATTAGCGCAGTAATCCAGATCGCATTCGGGGTCTTGGTTGAAGATATTGATCGTGGGCGGACTTTTCTGCTTGTGCAGGGCCAACACGGTGAACACGCTTTCAATTCCACCGGCGCCGCCCAGCAAATGGCCGGTCATGGATTTGGTGGAGTTGACCACCAGGTTCTTGGCGTGGTCGCCAAATGCGAGCTTGATCGCATTGGTTTCGTTCGCGTCACCCAAAGGCGTGGAGGTGCCGTGGGCGTTCAGGTAATCCACCTGGTCAGGATTCACACCAGCATTCTTCAGCGCCATCTGCATCGAACGGCGGGGGCCATCGACGTTCGGTGCCGTCATATGGAAACCATCCCCGCTCATTCCAAAGCCGACGATTTCGGCGTAAATCTTGGCGCCACGGGCTTTGGCGTGTTCGTATTCTTCAATGACCAGCACGCCAGCACCTTCGCCGAGCACAAAACCGTCACGGTCTTTGTCCCAGGGGCGCGAAGCGGTGCGTGGATCGTCATTGCGGGTGCTCAGAGCACGGGCTGCGGCAAAGCCGCCCAGACCCAAAGGCGACATGGTGGACTCTGCGCCACCGGCGACCATCACGTCGCAATCGCCGTATTCGATCATCCGGGCCGACACCCCAATGGCGTGCAAGCCGGTGGTGCAAGCGGTTGCCACCGCAATGTTCGGCCCTTTGAAACCGAATTTGATCGACACATGGCCCGATATCATGTTGATGATCGAGGCCGGCACGAAAAACGGCGAAATTCGGCGTGCGCCGCGGCTGGCGTATTCTGCATGGGTTTGCTCGATCATCGGCAAACCACCGATACCCGAACCGATATTGCAGCCTATGCGCACGGCGTCTTCTTCGCTCAGCGCATCGCCCGTCGCCAGTCCCGCGTCAGCGACCGCTTCGATAGCGGCCGCCAGTCCCAGGTGGATGAAGCGGTCCATGTGGCGCGCTTCTTTTTCGGGAATCAGCGCATTAATGTCAAAGCCCTTGACCTCGCCCGCGAACTTGCAGGAGAAAGGACTGGCATCAAACGATTTGATCAGGTCAATGCCCGACTGACCGGCCAGCAAAGCAGACCAGGCATCGGCCACCGTGTTACCCACGGGGCTGACGCACCCTAAACCTGTGACGACAACACGACGACGGGACATAATTAAATTTGTGTGGTTAGCAGCACAGATGCTGCAGATGCTGCAGTCCTATTGCGGCCCTGTGGGTACACACAATAGCGACGCTGGCAGCGTGAAAAAACGGCGCGGCAGGCGTATGGCAACGCCTTGTTCCAGCCGGGTACGGAGACCCAGACACCACGCGCCGGAGTTTTACGCCTTTTGGTGGCTGGTAGCGTAGTCAATCGCGTTTTGCACGGTGGTGATCTTCTCGGCATCTTCGTCTGGAATCTCGATGCCAAACTCATCTTCCAGGGCCATCACCAGTTCCACGGTGTCCAGCGAGTCGGCACCCAGATCGGCCACAAAAGACTTTTCGCTGGTGACTTGGGTTTCTTCCACGCCAAGTTGTTCGGCAATGATTTTTTTAACGCGTGCTTCGATATCGCTCATAGTTCCCTCTGAGGGTTGTAAAAGAATCCGTGATTTTAGCCGGGCTGCAGAAGATCCCCTGCCCAGACTGCCGTACGGATAGAACGGCTGGATT
>CAUPON010000037.1:0-53597 GCA_963513025.1 uncultured Albidiferax sp. | reverse complement strand
GGATTTGGTATCGTTCTTCTTGGGTCAAGTGCGTATAGGTCATGGTGCAACGTTTGGGACTGGCCGGTCACAACAGTGCATCCTATGCAATCTTGGCCCAACCCGTTTGGAAAACGTTGCACTTCGTACTTGAATCTGCCTAAGAAAAAGGCCGCTGGCGCATATTAAACCTGCGCAAGCAGCTATTTAAATAATAGCAATCAGGCCGGGCACTGGGCGGCGGCGTCGGCATCCAGAGCGCTGACGCTGGCGGCCATGCGCTGCGCGGCCTGGGCCGTGAGCTGCTGGGCGCCCTGGGCCAGCGCGGCGATGCCGGCACCCACGGGCACGGACTGGCTCCACTGGCAGGCGAGGTTGCGGGCTTCGTCGGAGCGGCGGATGGTCCAGCTGAAGCTGGCTTCCACACGGCTGTTGTCTACTGCCTCCCATTGGCGCAGTTGCACCGCCACGCGGTACACCGGCTGTCCGGCCAGGCGCCCCCCGCCCGACACATCTACGGCGCCCAGCCGGGCAGCAATGCTGCTAGCCAGCGCGTCGCGCAGCTCGGAATCGAAGGGGGCGGTCCAGCGGTGCAGCTCCAGCACATCCACCTGGTTCGCGGCGTTGTGCACCACCAGCTGCGGCCGCACCAGGCGCTCGGGCAGAGCCAGCGGCGGCACCTCGATCAGCAGCGGCTTAGCTGTAGGTGCCGTAGCGGCGGTGGCCGTGCTCAGGCTGTAGTAGCGCACTGCGGGCGTGGTGCCGCAGCCGGCCAGGGTAGCCAAAGAGACGACAGCCAGCAGGGCCAGGGTAGGGTGGAACAGGCTCATTTCTTTTCCTCGGGTTTGCCACGCAGCAGCGATTCGGGGTGGCGCTCCAGGTAGTCGGTCAGCACCTTGATGGACGCGGCGGCGCGGTTCACCTCGCGCAGTGTCTGGCGCAGGTCTTGTTGCAGCGGCGCGTCTTCGGACAGGGTGCGGCCGGCGGTGCTCAGCGTCTCGTTGGCGGTGTTGATGGTCTTGCGCACGTCGCGCATGGCGGCCGTCATTTCGGGTGCGACATCGTTGTTCAGCTTCTTCACCAGCTGCTCGGCGCTGGTCAGCGTGGTGTCCAGCGTGGCCAGGGTCTTGCGCAGGTCGGCGCTCAGCTGCTCGAACGGCACCTTGTTGATCTTGCCCAGGATCTCGGAGACCTGGGTTTGCAATTCGTCCAGTCCGTTGGGAACGGTGGGCAGCTCGACCGGGTCGCTGGTCTTTTTAAGCTCGATCGGTGGCGCTTTCGGGAAGAAGTCCAGCGCCACGTACAGCTGGCCGCTGAGCAGGTTGCCAGTGCGCAGCTGGGCCCGCAGGCCGCGGTTGATCAACTGCTGCAGCCGCCGCTGCTGGGTGGCCACTGGGTCGGCCTGTTCACTGTCGAAGTTTCGGCCCAGGCGGGCCGGGTACACCTCGATCAGTACCGGCATATTGAAGCGCCGTTCCACGCGGTCGAATTCCACACCGATGGATTTGACCTCGCCAATCACCACACCGCGGAAGTCCACCGCTGCACCCGGGGCCAGGCCGCGCAGCGACTGGTTGAAGTTCAGCAGCAGGGTTTGCGACGGGCCATCTGGTGCCTTCAGCGCGGTGGTTTCGTCTTCTGCGAGCTTGAAGCTGGCGTTCTCGGCCGCTTCGGCGCCGGGGGCATCGTCGGGTGCCTGCATGGCGATGCCGCCCATCACCATGGTGGCCAGCGACTGGGTGCGCACCTTGAAGCCGCTGGCGCTGGCCTCTACGTCGACGCCGCTCGCATGCCAGAACCGGGTGTTGGCGCCGACAAACTTTTCGTATGGCGTGTTGACGAAGACCCGCAACGTCACGCCCTTGCCGTCGGGGTCGAGCGCATAGGCCGCCACCTGGCCGGCCTTGATGCGTCGAAAGTACAGCGGCGAGCCGACGTCGAGCGAGCCGATATTGCTGGCGTGCAGCACGAACTGCCGGCCCGAGGTGTCGCGGGTGACGATGGGCGGGGCCTCCAGGCCTACGAATTTGTGGGTGGTGTCCTCGGACACGCCGGCATCGGCCCGGATATATGCGCCCGACAGCAGGGTGCCGAGCCCGCTCACGCCAGCGGCCTCCAGGCGCGGGCGGATCACCCAGAAGCGGGTGTCGTCGGCGATAAAGCTCTTGGCTTCTTTTTGCAGCTGCACCGTGGCCACGATGTGGGAACGGTCCTCGGCCAGGGTGATGGAGGTGACCGAGCCGATCTCCACCTCTTTGTACTTGACCTTGGTTTTGCCGGCCACCAGGCCTTCGGCAGTGCTGAAGCTGATATCGATGGTCGGGCCGCGGCCGAGCACGGTCTTGACCACCAGGGTGATGCCGACCAGTGCCGCGACGATGGGGACGATCCAGATCAGCGAGGGCAGCCAGCTGCGCTTCTTTTCGATGCTGGGCGTGGGCAGGTCGGATGCTGCGGGTGGATTAGGCAAGGGGTCTTGGCTCATGCGGTGGATTGTGCACAGGTGGTAGTGGGAGGGCCGGCGCCGGTGCTGGGGCGTCGTCCCAGGTCAGGCGCGGGTCGAAACTCAGAGAGGCCAGCATGGTCAACACCACGACTGCGCCGAAAGCGGCAATGCCCACGCCGGCGGTGATTTCGGCAAAGCCCTGGATACGCACCAGGCCGGCCAACAAGGACACCACGAACACGTCGAGCATGGACCACCGGCCGATCAGCTCGACCATGCGGTACAGCCGGGCCCGGTCTTCGCGCAAGCGCGGGCTGCGCCGCTGGGCCATCCAGACCAGGGTGGTCAGCGCGCCCAGCTTGAACAGCGGCACCAGAAAGCTGGCCACGAATACGATGACCGCCAGGCCCCAGGCACCGGTGACCCAGAAGTAGATGACACCGCTGAGAATGGTGTCCACCTTGGTATTGAGCAGGTTGCTGGTGATCATCACCGGCAGCAGATTCGCCGGCAGGTACATCAGGTAGGCTGCCGCCAGCAGCGCCCAGGTGCGGTTCAGGCTGTCGGTTTTGCGCCGGTGCAGCGGCGTGCCGCAGACGCCGCAGGCCTGGCCGTCGCTCGCGCCTTGCCAGGCCGCACCGCAGTGGTGGCAGCCGACCAGGCCCAGGGAGGTCGCGGTGGCCGTTTCGGTCATTCCGTGGACTCGGCAAACGCCATGTGCCAGAAGTTGCGCGGCTGGAACGACAGGATCACAGTCAATAGTACGGTCAGCGCCACAAATGCGCCCAGCGCCGGGCCGATGATCACCTCGGCCGAGCTGGTGAGCTTGATGATGGCCACCAACACGCCCAGCAGGAACACCTCGACCATGCCCCAGGGCAGCAGCGACTGCAGCATCCGCACCAGCCAGGCAAAACCCAGCGGGCGGCGCTGGCGCGGCAGCGGCACCAGCAGGTAGAGCAGGATCAGCAGCTGCATCAGTGGAAACAGCAGGGTGGTGGCCAGCACCAGCAGCGCGACTTCGGCCATGCCCTCCTGGCTCAGCGCCTGCACGGCGCCGGCCAGGGTGACTTCGCTGTACTGGCCGCCGAGCGAGATGGCGACGATGGGGAACAGATTGGCCACCGCAAACATCAGCAAGCCCGCCACCACCATCGGCAGGATGCGCTGCTGCGCGTTCCCGGTGTAGCGCTCCAGCTCGGTGCCGCAGCGTGGGCAGCGCGCCACCTGGCCCCGGCCCAGAACCGTCTTGTGGTACACGGCGTCGCAGCCTTCACAAATGACGACGTGGTGGACTTGCTGCATGGCGGAGGTGCTCAAGGGGCGGGTGTAGGTGGTGTGCAATAAAGACAGCTACTTTAGTCGCTTTCGCGCCGCGGCTTTGCGGGCTGCGATGACTACCTGCTGCTATTCAATCCTTTCTGCGTAAAGACATGGTGAACGTCAAGCCGGCACGACCGAAATACCGCGGCTGGGTAGGTTCAAGGAGACGGCATCGCCCAGTTTCCAATCGGTGGCGACGTCCGACGACACCACGAAGATCGGTCCCAGGCCGGTATCCACCGTCAGCTCGTAGATGCTGCCCAGATAGGCTTTCTTGGCGATCACGCCCGCCAGTCCGCCGTCGCTAGGCAGGCCTACCGTCCAGGCTTCGGGCCGGATGGCGGCCTTGATGGGACCTGGCTGGACCGGGTGCAGGGCTTTCAGACGCAGTGTGCCCACTTGTATGCTGCCGTCGGCCAATGCCTGGCCTGGAAACAACATCGCCTCGCCCATGAAGCCCGCCACAAATTCGCTGCAAGGGCGCTCGTACAGGTCCGAAGGCGTACCCGCCTGCGCGACTAGGCCCTGGTCCATCACGATGATCTGGTCACTGACCGCCAGGGCTTCGCTCTGGTCGTGCGTCACATAGGCTACGGTCAGGCCCAGGCGCTGTTGCAGCCCGCGGATTTCTTCGCGCATGGAGCGGCGCAGCCGGGCGTCCAGGTTCGATAAAGGCTCGTCAAACAGCAGCACCGAGGGCTCGAGTACCAAGGCCCGGGCCACGGCCACCCGTTGCTGCTGTCCACCAGATAGCTCGCTGGGCAGGCGCTCGTCGTAGCCATTCAGGCCCACGGCAGACATGGCCGCGTGTGCGCGCTCCAGGGTCTCCGCCGCCTTGACGCCGCTGACGCTCAGGCCGTAGCCCACGTTCTCCAGCACGCTCATGTGCGGAAACAGCGCATAGCTTTGGAACACCATGCTGACGTTGCGCTCGGCCGGGCCCAGGTGGGTGACGTCACGGCCGTCGATCAGGATCTGGCCCGAGCTCGGTGTTTCCAGGCCGGCAATCATGCGCAGCGTAGTCGTTTTGCCGCAGCCGGAAGGGCCCAGAATCGTGGTCAAGCTGCCCTTGGGTACCGTGAAGCTGATGCCTTTGACGACCAGCGGCGAGCGCTCGCCGCCATAACGTTTGCCTACGTTCTTGAATTCAATACCTGCTTGTGTCATGTCGTGTTTCCTTGGTGTATGTGTGTAGTGGGCGAGGGACGCCGTGGGTTATTTGTTGGCGCCCACGCGGCGGCGGCCCAGCTTGCGTTCGCCGACGAAAAACTGGATCAAGGCCGTGACCATGGACATCAGCAGAATCAGCACCGTGCAGTACGCCAGCGCGACCCCATAGTCGCCGTTACCGACGCGGCCAATGATGTAGGTGGTGGCCAGTTCGTACTCGGCCGTGACCAGGAAGATGACCGCCGACACGGTGGTCATGGAGCGCACAAAGCTGTACACCAGCGCCGCCACCAGGGCCGGCTTCAGCAGCGGCAGCACGACTCTGCGCAGGGTGGTCATGCTGCTGGCGCGCAGCATCACCGAAGCTTCGTCCAGCGATTTGTCGAGCTGCTTGAACGACGCGGTGCCCGCCCGCACCCCCACCGGCAGGTTGCGGAACACAAAGCACAGCACGATCACCAGGCCCGTGCCGGTGAGCTCGACCGGCGGCACGTTGAAAGCCAGGATGTAGCTGACGCCCAGCACCGTGCCGGGGATCGCAAAGGTCAGCAGCGCGGAGAACTCAAACAAGCCCTTACCCCGGAACTCGGTGCGGGCCATCAGCCAGGCGATCAGCAGGCCGATGCTGGCGCAGATGGGTGCGGCAATGGCGGCCAGCGTGATGGTGGTGAACAGCGAACTCCAGGCCGTACCCGCCCAGACCAGGCCGTGTTCGCCCATCTGCACGTCGAACGCGGTCTTGAAATGCATCAGGGTCAGGCTGTAGTCGCGGCCCCAGATCTTGACGAAGCCGCCCGCGAAGGCGAACAGGTAGACCACCACTGTAAAGGCCAGCCAGGGGCCGGCCACCCAGGTGCAAAAGCGGCGCACCAGGGTGGGCAACTTCATGGGCACACCCGCATCGCCTTTGCCCGATACCGTGGTGAAGCTGGTGCTGCCCAGAATGCGCCGCTGGACGAAGAACACGGTCAGCGCGAAGACCGTCAGCACCAGCGCCAGTGCGGCCGCCATGCCCTGGTCCAGCGAGGCGCCGACGATGGCAAAGAAGATGTCGGTGGACAGCACCGCATAGTCGCCACCCAGCAGGATGGGGTTGCCGAAGTCGGCAATGCTCTCAATGAAGCCCACCAGGAAGGCATTGGCCAGGCCCGGCGCCAGCAGCGGCAGGGTCACGGTGGTAAAGGTCTTCATGCGGCTGGCCCGCAGGGTCTGCGCGGCTTCTTCCAGCGAAGGGCTGATGCCTTGCACCACGCCGCGCATGATCATGTAGGCGATCGGGGTAAAGGCGAACAGCTGGGCCAACCACACGCCGAACACGCCATAGAACCAGCGCGAGGGGACGATGCCAAACCACGACTCCAGCAACTGGTTGACGATGCCCGCCCGGCCAAACAGCAGTATCAGCCCCAGGCCGACCACAAAGGGCGGCGTGATGATGGGCAGCATGGCCAGCGCACTCAGTGGCTTCTGGATGCGCTTGTCCGAGCCGCGTTCGGATATCAGTGCAATCATGGTGCCCAGCACCGTGGTGCCGGCCGCTGTCAGCAAGGCCAGGTACAAGGTATTCCAGGCGACACCGCAATGCACACCGGACCGCAGGCAGCCCAGACCCCATACCCGTTCGGTGCCGATGCGGTTCCACACAGCAGCGATGGCAAAGTTGCCGTCTTCGGTATAGAAAGCCGCCGCCAGGGATTTGGCCACCGGAAACACCACGAACAGGCACAGCAGTGCCGCGCAACCCACCACCGTGGCCGCCACAAAAACGTCGCCACGGAAATAGCCGAGCCGCGCAATGCCCGAGCCCAGCAGCATCACCAGGCAGACCAGTACCACGAAGCCACCCCAGCCGATGCCAAACTGCCCTTGGGGCAAGGCACCCAGCGCGGCATTCAGCCATTCATACGACCAGCCGGTGGCGCCGATGGTGAAGCCGCTGACCCCGATTCCCAGCAAGCCAACCAGCGCGCCGGCAACCAGCACGCCGCCCTGGCGCCTGCCGGCGGGCAGTAAGGCGCCCAGCCCCGCGATCAGCAGGCCGGCCATGCCTGTCCAGAGCCAGGCGCGGCCATGCACGGCGGCTTGCGTTACGCCATTGGCCGATACCTGCTCGGAAAACAGCTTGGACATGGCAGAAAGCAGCGAGCCGCTTTGCAGGAAGTACCACGGCAAGACTAGGTAGGCGGCAAAGCCTATGAGGACCCAGGCGTAAATCGCACGCTGGGTTCGTTCTGTAAATTGGACTGGCATAGAGGAACGATCTGTAGAAATAGAGGGGCAGCGCTGCCGGGCGGTATCGGCGGCCCCCGCGCGGGGCTCGCCGATACGGGCTTACTTGGCCTGGTTGAAGACCTTGCGTTCCCAATTCAGGATCAGTTGGCGCCGCACGGCTGCCTGGCCGTACTTGGCGTAGTCGTAGTCGATCAGCTTGATTTTTTTGAAGTCGGGGATGCGCGGGTCCAACGGCGTGCTCTTGTTGGACGGCAGCTGGAACTGTTTGGCGGTGACCCCGAACTGCTGTGCGCCGGGTGTCAAGGCCCACTCGTAGAGCTTCTTGGCGTTGTCCAGATTGCGCGCGCCCTTGATCAAGGACATGGAGCCGATCTCAGCGCCAGTGCCATCTGCAGGTGTGACCGCGTCTACCGGGAAGCCCTGGGCCTTTTCGCCCGGCGCATCGTGGACAAAGCTGATCGACACGGCAGCCTCGCCACGCGCTACCGCCTTGATCGGGCCAACGCCAGAGCGCGGGTAGGTGCTGACGTTCTTGTGCAGCGCCGCCAGGTATTCAAATGCCTTGTCTTCGCCCATGAGCTGTACCAGTGTGGCAATCATGGTGTAGGCCGTGCCGCTGGCGCGCGGGTCGGAAACCTGGATTTCGCCCTTGTACTCAGGCTTCAGCAGATCGGCCCAAACCTTGGGGATAGGCAGCTTCTTCTTGGCCAGCAACTCGGTGTTGTAGCCAAAGCCCAGCGGGCCGGAATACACACCCACCGTCTTATAGCCTGCCTGTTCGGCCTGCTTTTGCGCCCAGACATGCAACTGGGGCAGCGTGGCGGATTTGTATTCCAGGGTCAGGTTCTGTTCGGCTGCCAGCAGGTGCGGATCGCCTGTACCGCCAAACCAGAGGTCGGTCTTGGGGTTGGCGCGTTCGGCGGTGATTTGCGCCAAAGCCTCGCCCGATCCCTTGAGGGTCATGTTGACCTTGATACCGCGGGTTTTGGCAAAGGTGATCTGGATCAAATTACACCAGTCCGCCTGGGCGGAGCAAATCACGTTGACTTCGCCGCCGTCCTGCGCGAAGGCAGGCATGCCCAAGGCAAGCAACAAGGGGGCAATGAGGAAGCGGTTCTTTTTCACTTTAATCTCCTGGAATATGGACGCATGGGTCCGTTTGAAAAATGGGGAATCTGTAGAAGCTGCGAACGCCAAGGGTCTGGCGTCACGGGTCGTTGCTGGCATCCTGGCCCGAGGGCATGACCACGCTGATCCCCTGGTCGTCCAGCTGTACGCTGACAGGGGAGTTCACCTGGCGCGGCTGTACCTCGCACTGCACCAGCACCAGCAGCGTGCCCAGTGCGGTCAGCACCTGGTATTCGGTATTGCGGCCCAGAAAGGCGCGTGACAGCACTGTGCCGGGCAGGCCGGTGCCGCTGGCCGGCTCCAGCCGCCAGGCGTGTGGCCGCACAACCAGGCGTACCTTGCCTTGGCGCCGCGTCATCCCTGCGCCCACGCGCAACGGGCCCAGATGCACCGTGCCGGCCGCATCGGCTTCGGCATCGAACATCACGGCGTCGCCCATGAAAGCCGCCACGAACTCGCAGTGCGGCGTCGCATATACCTGTTGCGGCGTGCCTATCTGCATGATCTGGCCGTCGCGCATCACCACCACGTTGTCGCTCACCGCCATGGCCTCGTTGTGGTCGTGCGTGACGTAGACCACGGTCAGCCCCAGGCTTTGTTGCAGCGCGCGGATGTCCTCGCGGATGTGGCGGCGCAGGCCTGCATCCAGGTTCGACAGTGGTTCGTCCAGCAACAGCACCTGGGGCCGCAAGGCCAGGGCTCTGGCCAGTGCTACGCGTTGTTGCTGGCCGCCGGACAGCATGGCCGTGTTGCTGGTGGCGCTGGCTTGCAGACCCACCGCCGTGAGCGCCACCATCGCATGATGGTCGCACTCTTGTGCGGGCAGGTTCTGCATGCGCAGCCCGTAGCCCACGTTGTCCAGCACGTTCAGGTGCGGGAACAAGGCATAGCTCTGGAACACCATGCTGATCGGGCGCTGCGTGGCGTCCATGTCGGTCACGTCCACGCCGCAAATCTGGATGCGGCCGGTGGTCGGCTGTTCCAGCCCTGCCACCATGCGCAGCAAGGTGGTTTTGCCGCAGCCGGACGGACCGAGCAGGGTCGTCAGCTGCCCTGGCGGAACGCGCAGCTGCACATTGTTCAAGGCCCGCACGCCGTTGGGAAACACCTTGTGCACCGCCTCGAACTGCACCGCGCTAGCCATGCGACAGCTCCTGCGGCCAGCGAACCACCGCGTCCACGCCGACGATGCGGTCCTGCTGCACGCGGTTGAACAAGTCCACCGTGGCATCCATGGACACCGCGATCTGGCGGCAGATCGACAGCCCCAAGCCCACGCCCGTGGCGCCAGACGAGGACTGGAAGGGCTCGAACAGTCGCGACTGCACGGCTTCATCCATGCCGCCACCGTTGTCCCATACCAGCAGCTCGGTGCCGCTGGGCAGCACCCGTATCACCAGGCCCAGCGCACCGCCCTTGGGGGTGTGGTGGATGGCATTCGACAGCAGGTTGCGCACCATCTCTCCCAGCAGCCAGGGGTCGGTGAGCAGGCGCACCGGAATGGCCTGCAGCGCGAAGTCCAGCTTCTTGCGGGCCAGCAGCGGGGCAAATTCCAGCACCACATCGCGGGCCACGGCCATCAGGTCGACTTCGGTCCAGTGGGCGCGGCGCACCAGTTGCTCCACCTTGGCCATGGCCAGCAGCTGGCGTACCAATGCGCTGGACCTGTCCACGGTGGCCAACATCCTGGGCAAGGTGTCGCGGGTTTCCAACTGCCCTGACATCACGCCCTGCAGCTGGGTGCGCAGCACGGCAAACGGCGTGCGCAGCTGGTGCGAGGCATCGGCCAGAAATTTCTTCTGCTGGTCCAGCGACGCCTGTTGCTGATGCATCAGGCCATTCACCGCAGTGGTCAGCAGCGCCAGCTCGACGGGCTGCGGGTTCGGCACCGGGCGCAGGTCATCGGGCTTGCGGTCGGCCAGGTCTTGGCCCAGCAGCAGTACCGGCTGGAAGGCCTGGCGCAGCACCCACCACAGCGCGCTGGCAAACAGCCCTGTTTTCAACGCCCACCATTCCCCGGTGGACAGGCCCAGCGGCCACAGGCTGTTGACAGCATCCAATACCAGCAGCAAGCCGACAGCCCAGGCAAAGACAAACCAGCGGATGGAGCGGCCGACCTTCCAGGGCCGGACGGCGGCCAGGCGCCGCCAGGATCGGGGTGCACCAGCGCTCATGGCGCGTCCTGCTTGTCGGCCAGTGCGTCGTCCATCAGGTAGTAGCCCACGCCGCGCAAGGTGACCAGGCTGGCGCCTGAACCCTGGATGCGCTTGCGCAGGCGGTGCACCAGTACCTCGATCGCATCCGAGCCGGCTTGGCCCTCGTCGCCAAACACGGTCTGGTGCAGATCTTCCTTGGCCACGGCCTGGCTGGGGTGCAGCATCAAGGCCTTGAGCAGGGCCAGCTCGCGTCCTGGCATCTCCAGCGGCAGCGCGCCGCGGAACACCCGGCCCTTGTCCAGGTCCAGGCGCAGCGCACCGCAGCGGAAATCTTCCACGCCCAGGCTTCGGCGCACCAGGGCCTTGAGCCGGGCCACCAGCTCTTCCACGTCGAAGGGCTTGCTCAGGTAGTCGTCAGCGCCCGAGTTCAGGCCCAGCACCCGGTCTTCCACCGCTGTGCGGGCGGTCATCACCAGCACTGGCAAGCGCGAACCTTCGTCGCGCAGGCGCTGCAGCACCTCCAGGCCGTCCAGGCCGGGCAGGGTCAAGTCCAGCAGGGCTGCATCAAACTGGCGCTGCCGCAGCATCACCAAGGCCTCGATGCCATCGGCACAGCAAACCACCTGGAACCCGCGCGCCACCAGCATGCGGCTGAGCGCATCCACCAGGTTCAGATCGTCTTCCACCAACAGAATATTCATGCCTGCATCATGCCGGCCCGTACGGGGGGCAGCCACAGAGAAAACGCCGACAGTTGGTGATAGCTAGGTGAAAGCTTGGCCTGGCCCGTGGCGGGGCGCGCCTTGTCTAGTGCATTGACGTTTCAGCATGAAAGAGGCCGCGCGCGCATATGTTATATGCGCAAGATGCTATTTAAGTTGTAGCAAATGAGGCTGGAAGAACTGCCTTACAAACTCTCTTCTTCGGCTTCACTTTTGGGAACGAAAACCCTGTGGGTTTTGGCATTGAAATCCATCAAACCCGCGTAGCGGCCCCAGGCGATCATGGTGTGGAAGATGCGCTCGGGGTTGTCGTAGGGCAGGGCGCTGGCGATGTCCTTGATCACGCGGTCGGCTTCTACTTCCTCGTACTCGTGCAGCAGGGCGAGGATGATGTGGAACAGCCGCAGCTTGAACACCTGCTCGGCAAAAATGGCGCGGCGGCCAGCGGACTCGGCGGCCACAAAGCGCCGGCCCAGTTCGGTGAACACCACCTGGTCTTTCGGCGTGTCGATCAGCTCCAGGATTTCTGCAGCCTTGACCAGTGCAATCGTTTCGCCAAACTCCTTGCCGATCTCGTCGGATATATCGTAGATGTTTGACAGCTCGGGCGAGTCGTTCAGGATGCTCAGCAGGCCCAGGATCTGGCCCACCGGCACCAGCGGTATCGATTCCATGCGGCTGCGCGCGCGCGAAATCGGCTGGCCCGCCACCGGCACCTCGGCCGGAATGTCTGGCAGCGTGGTGGTGGTGATGCATTCGTGGATTAGGCTCACCAGGCGTTGGAACTCCGGGCTCTTGGTGTCGCGCGGATACGGCAGCGGGTTATCCAGCACCAGGCCCAGCCGGCCCGGGCGCGGGAACAGCACGACGATGCGGGTCGCCATCTCCACCGCCTCCTCGATGTTGTGCGTGACCATGAAGATGGAGCTCAGCCCCATGCCGGACGTGCGCCACAGGCTGATCAGTTCCTGCCGCAGGTTTTCGGCGGTCAGCACGTCGAGCGCGCTGAAGGCTTCGTCCAGGCACAGCAGCCGCGGCTGCGATACCAGGGCCCGGGCAATGCCCACGCGCTGGCGCATGCCGCCTGAGAGCTCGCGCGGATAAGCCGCGTGGTAGTTGCCTAGGCCGATCAGTTCGATGGCGCGGTTGACGGCGGCGTCGCGCTCCGCGCGGCCGATGTCGTGCGCCATCAGGCCCACAGCCACGTTCTGCTCCACCGTCAGCCAGGGGTAGAGCGCAAAGGTCTGGAACACCACCGAGGCTTCATCGTTGATGCCGTGTAGGCTTTCGCCTTTGTGCAGCACCCGCCCGGACGTGGGCTCGATCAGTCCGGTCAGGCAGCGCAGGATGGTCGACTTGCCAGAACCCGACTGGCCCAGCAGCGCCAGCAGCTCGCCCTCGTGCACGGCCACGTCGATCTGGTCCAGCACCTTGAGTTCGTGCCCGCCCGCGGTGGTGAAGGACTTGGTGACGCCGCGCAGCTCGGCAATCGGTGGCTTGGTGCGGGCGGGGGTGTTTGGGGTATGCATGGGATAGATCAATCGAGTCTGAAGCGGCGTTCTGCAAAGCCATACAACCGGCGCCACACCAGCTTGTTCATGGCCACGACGAAGAGCGACATCACGCCGATGCTGGCGATGATGAGCGGGGTGTCACCGCTTTTGGTGACTTCGGCAATAAAGGCACCCAGGCCATCGGCCTTGAGGGTGGTGCTGCCCCAGGTGGCCAGCTCGGCGACGATGCTGGCGTTCCAGGCCCCACCGGCGGCGGTGCAGGCGCCAGTGACCCAGAACGGAAAGATGGCAGGCAGGATCAGCGTGCGCCACAGCTTCCAGCGGCGCACGCCGTAGATGCGGGCCACTTCCTTCATTTCGTTCGGGATCGCCATGGCCCCGGCAATCACGTTGAAAAGGATGTACCACTGCGTGCCCATGGCGATCAGCAGGATGCTGCCCCAGTTCATGGGGGTGTGGGTGGCGACAAACAGCCCGACCACGATGGGGAAGGTCATGTTCACCGGGAACGACGCGCCGATTTGCGCCAACGGCTGGGCATAGCGCGCTACCCGGGGGTGGAAGCCGATCCATACGCCCACCGGCGTCCAGACCAGGGTGGCCAGCACCGTCATGGCCAGCACCCGCAGCAGGGTCAGAAAGCCCAGCCAGACGATGTGCGCAAAGCTGCCGACTGTCAGCGCCCCGTGCAATGCCGCAATCGCGGCCAGCGCACCGAGGATGGCTTCGTAACCCAGCCAGACGGCCAGCACAATGCCCACCATCCGCAGCGGCCAGCCCACGGCCTCGGGCTGCCTGCGTTTGCGTGCGGGCGGCTGGCGCCGCAGGCGTGCGTCCAGGGCGTCGGCCAAGGGTTGCCAGACGCGCAGGTTCAGCCAGGTGAACACATAGCTGCCGCGCAGCAGCTGGTAGACCCAGGAGGTGGGCGCCAGGCCGGACTCGGTGAGTTCGATCTTGAACTTGTCGGCCCAGACTAGCAGCGGGCGCCATACCAGCTGGTCGCTGGCCAGTATCAAGAACAGCATGGCGGCCACCGCCCACAGGGCCGCCTGGTTGTCGCCCCTCTCCATCGCCATCGCCATGTACGAGCCCAGCCCGGGCAGCTTGATGTCCTGGTTCATCACGCTGATGGCTTCGCTCTGGGCCACAAAGAACCAGCCGCCACCAAAAGACATCATCGAGTTCCAGATCAGGCTGTGTGCCGAGGCCGGCAACTCCACCGTGCGAAAGCGCTGCCAGCGGCTCAGGCCATAGGTGGACGCGGCCTCGTGCATATCGGTGGGCACGGTGACCATTGAGTGGTAGAAACCAAAGGCCATGTTCCATACCTGGCCGGTAAAGATGGCGAAGATGGCCGCGCATTCCACCCCCAGCAGACTGCCGGGAAACAGTGCCATGAAGCCCACCACGGTGGCCGACAAAAAGCCCAGCACCGGCACCGACTGCAAGA
The DNA here is from genome assembly GCA_963513025.1 of uncultured Albidiferax sp. Classification (GTDB taxonomy): domain Bacteria; phylum Pseudomonadota; class Gammaproteobacteria; order Burkholderiales; family Burkholderiaceae_C; genus Rhodoferax_B. The sequence goes on along the minus strand of CAUPON010000037.1, from coordinate 39,477 downwards.
TGTCCAGCGCCGGCAGTATCACCGCCCGCGCCGCCTTGTTCTTGGCCGCCAGATAGCCCAGCGAGATGGCAAAAAACAGCGAAAAGCCAAAGGCAATCCACATCCGCAGCAGGGTGCGGCCTGCGTAATAGGGGATCTGGCTGGTGGAGAAGTCCAGCTCTGGCACCGTGGCGGGCTCAAAGGCCACCAGCATGCCGCGGCCGAAGTGCATCACGCTCCAAAGCAGGCCGAACAGGCTCAGCAGCACCAGGCCATCGATCCAACTGAAACCTTGCCGCTGCGTATCTACCTTCAATTGGGGCGCGGTGCTTTTCATCGATGGGACGCAGTGGGCTGACAGTTGAACAGGGCCCCAGCGGGGCGATCCGCGTTTGGGCAAGGCGGCCATTCTGGCGACGATCGGTGTAAATTTGGTGAATCGATGCGCGGGCGGCGTGTAAATTTTCGATAAAGATGCGGTTGCGGAGAGCCTGGCGCCGCATACGTATCGCCCCAACGGCGCGGAGGGCTGGTTCTCAGTAAACTAGCGCGGTAGTCTTCTGTCCGTACCCCATCCACCCCGAACACAGCCTTGGGCTCGGAGCCCGTTGTCCATGCCGCCATCCACGCCACGTATTTCCCTGGGGACCTCGGGCCTCCACATCAGCCGCCTTGTCTATGGCGTCTGGCGCCTGGCCGAGAGTGCCGACACCTCGGTGCCGGCCACCTTGCGCAAAATCCACGCCTGCCTGGACCAGGGCATCACCACCTTCGACCATGCCGACATCTACGGCAATTACGCCTGCGAGGCCTTGTTTGGAGAAGCGCTGAAGGCCGAGCCGGCGCTGGCCGCCCGCCTGCAGACCGTCACCAAGTGCGGCATCATGCTGGCCTCTTCCAAGTACCCCGAGCGCCGGGTCAAGCACTACGACACCTCGGCCGCACACATCCGCGCCTCGGTCGATGCCTCGCTGCAGAAGCTCGGCGTCGAGGTGATCGACCTGCTGTTGCTGCACCGCCCCGACCCGTTCATGGACGCTGCTGAGACCGGCGCCTGTCTGGACCAACTGGTGCAGTCCGGCAAAGTGCGCGCGGTCGGCGTGTCCAACTTCCAGCCCTGGGACTGCGAGCTGCTGCAGTCGGCTATGCAGACCTCGCTGGCCACCAACCAGATCGAACTCAGCCTGCTGGCGCAGCAGCCGTTCACCGATGGCCAGCTGGCCTATCTGCAGCGCAAGCAGTTGCCGCCCATGGCCTGGTCGCCATTGGCCGGCGGCGCGCTGTTTGGCGATGGCGCAGCCGCCCAGCGCGTGCGCCCGGTGCTGCAAGCACTGGCCAGCCAGTACGGCGTGGGCCTGGACGCGGTGGCCGTGGCCTGGCTGCTCGCCCACCCGGCGCGCATCGTTCCGGTGGTTGGCACCAACGACCTAGGGCGCATCCAGGCTCTGGGCGACGCCTTCAAGGTGCAGATCGACCGCGAAACCTGGTTCGGGCTGGCCACCCTGGCCGCCGGGGTGGAGGTGCCATGAGCCGTGATTTGCGCGACGCCTTCGGCTGCTTTGCCACCGGTGTGACCCTGGTCACCACCCACTGGAATGGGCAGGACTACGGCATGACCTGCAGCTCGTTCAACGCCGTATCGCTGGACCCGGCTCTGGTGCTGTGGAACATCCGGCACAACGCCACCAGCCATGAGGCCTTTGTGCACGGCGGCGGCTATACCGTCAGCGTGCTGGGCAGCGAACACAAGGAACTGGCCCAGGCTTTTGCCCGCGGTACCCAGGCCGAGCGCTTTGCGTCGGCCAAGTTCTCGCGGCGCAAGAGCGGGCGTCTGCAGCTGGTCCATGCCCTGGCCTGGTTTGACTGCACTTTGCAGCAGGCCGTGACCGCCGGCGACCACGACATCCTGATCGGCCAGGTCGAACAGTACGGCAGCCGCACCGGCAAGGGCCTGGTGTTCGAGCGCGGCCAGTTCGCCGTCGATACGCTGGCAGTCGGCGCCGCGGCTACCTCGCCGTTTTGACTGTGCATACGCCCACTGACTGGTTGCTACCCGATTGGCCAGCGCCCTCCCATGTGCGAGCGGTGTTCACCACCCGGGCTGGTGGCCATTCGGTGGCACCGTATGACGCCATGAACCTGGGCGACCATGTGGGCGATGTGCCGGACCATGTACAGCGCAACCGCCAGGTGTTGGCCCAGGCGCTGGCGGCCCAGCCGGTTTTTTTGCAGCAGGTGCATGGCCGGGTGGTTGCGCGGTTGCAGGCGCCGATTGCCGAGACCCTGGTGGCCGATGCTAGCGTCAGCACCCAGCCGGGGCTGGCCTGCACCGCTATGGTGGCCGACTGCCTGCCGGTACTGTTCACCGACCGGCGCGGTCGCGTAGTGGCTGCCAGCCATGCGGGCTGGCGCGGCCTGCTGGGCGCGGACGGGCAGGGCGTGCTGGAGACTACTTATAAGGAAATAGTGGCCCTGGCGCAGGCGGAGTCTGCATCAGTAGCTACAGAAATAATAGCTTGGCTGGGCCCGTGCATCGGTCCGCAGCAGTTTGAGGTCGGGCCCGAGGTGCCGGCGGCCTTTCTGGCCCAGCATCCGCAGGCCGCGGCCTTGTTCGTGCCGCACGGCCCGGGCAAATGGCTGGCCGATCTGCCTGGCCTGGCGCGTTTGCGGCTGCAGGCGCTGGGTGTGAGCGGCATTTATGGCAACGACGGCAGTGCGGAGTGGTGCACCGTCAGCAACCCGTCACGGTTCTTTTCGTACCGGCGCGACGGGGTCTGCGGCCGCATGGCTGCCTGCATCTGGCTGGGCCGCTAGCTGGGCTGCAAGCTGCGCAGCGTGCTCGGCGGCCTCGCGCCGCTTGATGGCGCGGCGCCGGGCGGGCGCGCCCATCAGGTAAACCACCAGTGTCACAGGACCCAGTCCATAGAGTACAAACGTCATAACGCCACCCAGCACGGTGCCGTTACTATTAGTCGCTTCCGCGACAGCCATCATGAGGGCCACGTAAATCCAGCCAATCGGAACGATGTACATCAAATAGTGCTCTGTAGGGGGCGATTTTTAGCCGTATTGTTATCTTGGATAACAAGCTTTGTGAGGAGCCACTATGCATTCTGAACCAGACTGGGCGCAAGCCGCCCAGCAATTCCAGCAAACCCTGGGAGACGGCTGGACCCGGGCTTGGGCCGAGGCCGTCAAGCCTATCCAGGGACTGGATCTATGCAGCGCTGCCGGTCCGGCGGCGCTGCCAAAAATCTCTTTTTCTCCCGCCAAGCTGCAGGAATTGCAGCAGCAGTACCTGCAGGAATCCGCCGCGCTGTGGAACCAGAGCGTAGATGCAGCCTCCATCCGCAAGGACCGGCGCTTCTCCGCCGAGGCCTGGTCCGAGAACCCGCTCACCACCTATACCGCCGCCGCCTACCTGCTGACCAGCCGCACCCTGATGGGCCTGGCCGACGCGGTAGAGGCCGATGACAAGACCCGCTCGCGCATCCGCTTCGCCATCGAGCAGTGGATGGCCGCGTCAGCGCCCAGCAACTTCCTGGCGATGAACGCCGAGGCGCAAAAGCGCGCGCTGGAGACCCAGGGCGAGAGCATTGCCAAGGGCCTGAAGAACCTGATGCATGACATGCAGCAAGGCCATGTGTCGATGACCGACGAAAGCCTGTTCGAGGTGGGCCGCAATGTGGCGACCACCGAGGGCGCGGTGGTGTTCGAGAACGAGCTGTTCCAGCTGATCGAATACAAGCCGCTGACCGCCAAGGTCTACGAGCGCCCGTTCCTGCTGGTGCCGCCCTGTATCAACAAGTACTACATCCTCGACCTGCAGCCCGAGAACTCGCTGATCCGCTACGCGGTAGAGCAGGGCCACCGCACCTTCGTGGTCAGCTGGCGCAACCCCGATGCCTCGCTGGGCAGCAAGACCTGGGACAACTACATCGAAGACGCTGCTATTAAAGCCATAGCGGTAACCCAAGACATCACGGGCGCCAAGACCATTAACGCCCTGGGGTTCTGTGTGGGTGGCACCATCCTCAGCACGGCGGTGGCGGTGCTGGCGGCGCGCGGCCAGAAACCGGTCGCCAGCCTGACCCTGCTGACCACACTGCTGGACTTTGCCGATACCGGCATCATCGACATCTTTGTCGACGAGGCCATGGTCAAGTACCGCGAGCAGCAGCTGGGCAAGGGCGGGCTACTGCCGGGCGGCGACCTGTCCAGTACCTTCAGCTTTCTGCGGCCCAACGACCTGGTGTGGAACTACGTGGTGGGCAACTACCTGAAGGGCGAGACCCCGCCGCCGTTCGACCTGCTGTACTGGAACAGCGATTCCACCAATCTGCCCGGCCCGTTCTATTGCTGGTACCTGCGCAATACCTACCTGGAAAACAAGCTCATCGAGCCCGGCAAGGCCGTGGTCTGCGGCGAGAAGGTGGACTTGCGCGACCTGGACATGCCGGCCTACATCTACGGTTCACGCGAAGACCACATCGTGCCGATTGGCGGCGCGTATGCGTCCACCCAGCATCTGCCTGGCAAGAAGCGCTTCGTGATGGGGGCGTCCGGCCACATCGCCGGCGTGATCAACCCCCCGGCCAAGAAGAAGCGCAGCCACTGGATCAGCGACAGCGCCAAGTTCCCGGCCGCGGTGGACGACTGGATCGCCAGTGCCACCGAACACCCGGGCAGCTGGTGGACCGACTGGTCGACCTGGCTCAAAGGCCATAGCGGCAAGCAGGTGGCGGCACCCACCAGCTACGGCCATGGCAAGTACAAAGCCATCGAACCCGCACCCGGTCGCTACGTCAAGGCGCGGGCTTCGTAAGTAATATTGAGTAACAAAACCTGTGTTTTCAGGCCCTACACTGCATCGCAGACGGGCCTGAGCACCGCAAAGAGTTCTAATAAACCCAACACCAAGGAGCAAGAAAATGGAAGACATCGTCATCGTTGCAGCAGCCCGTACCGCCGTCGGCAAATTCGGCGGCAGCCTGGCCAAAATCCCGGCCACCGAACTGGGAGCCCACGTCATCAAAGAGGTGCTGTCGCGCAGCGGCCTGAGCGCCGAGCAGATCGGTGAAGTCATCATGGGCCAGGTGCTGGCTGCCGGTGCCGGCCAGAATCCGGCCCGCCAGGCGGTGCTGAAAAGCGGCCTGCAGCAAGGCACGCCCGGCCTGACCATCAACGCAGTCTGCGGCTCCGGCCTCAAGTCCGTGATGCTGGCGGCACAGGCCGTGGCCTATGGCGACAGCGAGATCGTGATCGCTGGCGGCCAGGAAAACATGAGCGCCTCGCCCCATGTGCTGATGGGCAGCCGCGACGGCCAGCGCATGGGCGACTGGAAGATGACCGACACCATGATCGTCGACGGTCTGTGGGACGTGTACAACCAGTACCACATGGGCATCACCGCCGAAAACGTGGCCAAGAAATACGGCATTAGCCGCGAAGCCCAGGACGCACTGGCCCTGGCCAGCCAGCAAAAGGCCGCTGCCGCGCAGGAAGCCGGCAAGTTCGTCGCCGAAATCGCCGCATTGAGCATTCCCCAGCGCAAGGGCGACCCCATCGTCTTCTCGGCCGATGAGTTCATCAACAAGAAGACCAGCGCCGAAGCCCTGGCCGGCCTGCGCCCCGCCTTCGACAAGGCCGGTGGCGTGACCGCTGGCAATGCCTCCGGCCTGAACGACGGCGCTGCCGCCGTGATGGTGATGACGGCCAAGAAAGCCGCCGCCCTGGGCCTGACCCCGCTGGGCCGCATCGCCAGCTTTGCCACCAGCGGCCTGGACCCCGCCTATATGGGCATGGGCCCGGTGCCCGCGTCGACCAAAGCCCTGGCCCGCGCGGGCTGGAAGGCCCAGGACCTGGACCTGCTGGAAATCAACGAAGCCTTTGCCGCCCAAGCCTGCGCGGTGAACAACGAAATGGGCTGGGACACCAGCAAGGTCAACGTCAACGGTGGCGCCATCGCCATCGGCCATCCGATTGGCGCGTCCGGCTGCCGCATCCTGGTGACCCTGCTGCATGAAATGGCCCGCCGCGATGCCAAGAAGGGCATTGCCTCGCTGTGCATCGGCGGTGGCATGGGAGTTGCTCTGACCATTGAGCGTTAAGCATCGTATTTTTTAAAACAAACAGGAGATAAACATGGGACAAAAAGTAGCGTACGTGACCGGCGGCATGGGTGGCATCGGGACCGCCATCTGCCAGCGGCTGCACCAGGATGGCTTCAAGGTCATCGCCGGCTGCGGTCCGACCCGCGACCACGCCAAGTGGATCGCTGAGCAAGCGGCCCTGGGCTTCACCTTCTACGCTTCGGTGGGCAATGTCGGCGCGTGGGAATCCACCGTCGAGGCCTTCACCAAGACCAAGGCCGAACACGGCACCATCGACGTGCTAGTCAACAACGCCGGCATCACCAAGGACCGCATGTTCCTGAAGATGTCGCGCGAAGACTGGGATTCGGTGATCGAAACCAACCTGAACAGCATGTTCAATGTCACCAAGCAAGTGGTGGCCGACATGGTGGAAAAGGGCTGGGGTCGCATCATCAACATCAGTAGCGTGAACGGCGAAAAAGGCCAGGCTGGCCAAACCAACTACTCGGCTGCCAAGGCCGGCATGCACGGTTTCTCCATGGCCCTGGCGCAAGAGCTGGCCACCAAGGGCGTGACGGTCAACACCGTCAGCCCCGGCTATATCGGCACCGACATGGTCAACGCCATCCGTGAAGACGTGCTGGCCAAGATCGTCGCCACCGTGCCGGTCAAGCGCCTGGGCAAGCCCAGCGAAATCGCCTCCATCATCGCCTGGCTGGCGTCGGAAGAAGGTGGCTATGCTACCGGCGCCGACTTCTCGGTCAACGGCGGTCTGCACATGGGCTGATTGCTCCTGGGCTGCTACAAAAACCCGCTTCGGCGGGTTTTTTTATGGCTGGGATGCAGGTGTGGCGGGCGCTGCGGGTACCGGCACCACGGTCACGCTCTCGCGCAGAACGCCGCCGCTTTGCGCGCTGCCTTCCACGCTGGTGGGGGCGCGCATGCGGGCTTCGCAGGCGATGCGGTCCGCGCCCTGGAAGGCGTCGCAGCGCTGCATGGCATTCTTGTCGTACTGACCGGGGGCGGCTGTCAGGCCGCCACGGCGGGCTTCGGCCAGCGCGCGTTCAGCCTCGATCCTGCAGGTGGCGGCGTTCTGGTTCGAGCTGCCGTTGTTGCACACCGCCATCTCGCGCTGGTACTGGGCTTGGGCCGCAGCCGATGCTGCGGGGTCGGCGGCCAGGGCGCTGGCGGCCCATAGGCTGGCGGCCAGCAGGCTGCCATATTGGGGGAAACGATGGAATGGCATGCGGGAGTCCTTGGGTAACACAGAGACGAATATGCACTGTGCCGCGGCGGTGGACTGTGCGCCAGCGCACACAGCTTTTGTTGCACTCGATTTGCTATATTTTTGAGAGCTTCTCGCGCAATCAGAATATGCGCTACAGGCCTTTTTTATATAAATCCTTGGCCAACTGGCCCAGCGTGGCCATGGCGGCTTCCAGCTTCGCCGTCCACGGATGCCCGTAGTTCAGCCGGATGCTGTGCCGCCAGCCCTGGCGGGCCGAGAACATCGGCCCCGGCGCAATGCTGATGCCCTGGGCCAGTGCCTGCTGGTGCAGTGCCAGGGTGTCGAAGCCCGGCGCACATTCCACCCACAAGAAATAGCCGCCGCTGGGTTGCACCACCTTGATGCCGGCCGGGAAGTGGCGGGCCAGCGCGGCCACCAAATGGGCTTGCTGCGATTCCAGGGTGTGGCGCAGCCGGCGCAGATGCTTGTCGTAGCCGCCGTGCTGCAGGTAGTCGGCCAATGCGGCCTGGGCCGGCTGGCTGGCGCTGAGGGTGGTCATGAGTTTCAGGCGGGCTATGGCCGGGCCGAAGCGGCCGGGGGCCACCCAGCCCACCCGGTAGCCGGGCGCCAGGGTTTTGCTGAACGAGCTGCAGTGCATCACCAGGCCCTGGCGGTCAAAGGCCTTGGCGGGCAGCGGCGCTTGGCTGCCGAAGTACAGCTCGCCATACACATCGTCTTCGATCAGCGGGATCTGGCGGCTGGCCAGCAGCGCCACCAGGCGTTCCTTGTTCGCTACGGACAGGCTGGCGCCGGTGGGGTTCTGGAAGCTGGTCATGAACCAGCAGGCTTTCACCGGGTGGCGTTTCAAAGCCTGCTCCAGCGCGTCCAGGTCCAGGCCGTGCTGGGGGTGCACCGGGATTTCCAGTGCCCGCATCTTCAGCCGCTCCAGCGCCTGCAGGCTGGCGTAAAAGCCCGGTGATTCCACCGCGATCAGGTCGCCGGGCTGGGCCACGGCGCTCAGGCAGAGGTTCAGCGCTTCCAGTGCGCCGCTGGTCACGACCAGCTCTTCGGCCGGCTGGGCCATGCCCATGCCCAGGTAGCGCAGCGCAATCTGCTGGCGCAGGCTGGCGCTGCCCTGGGGCAGGTGCTGCACCGATTCCCAGGGCTGGGCGCGGCGCGCGCTGGCGGCCAGCGATTTGGCCAGGCGCGGCAGCGGGAACAGCTCGGGTGATGGAAAAGCTGAGCCCAACGGTGCGATGTTGCGTTGCTGGGCTGCACCCAGCACGGCAAACACCAGCTCGCTGATGTCCACCTTGGCCGCCACCCGCGCCGGGGCGGGCGCAGCGCGGACTGTCGCCATGGGCGGCAGCGCCACGGCGCCGGTCACGTAGTAGCCCGAGCGCTGGCGCGCCCGCACCAGACCTTTTTCTTCCAACCGGTAATAAGCCTGGAAGGCGGTGGACGGGCTGATGCCGTGCTGCGCCGTCAGCGTGCGGATGGAGGGCAGCCGGCTGCCGGGCGCGCGCTGGCCCGAGCGGATGTCGGCCGCCAGCAGCTCGGCCAGTTGTTCGTAACGTTTCATGCATTTTCCAACTGAGCTGTAGATTTTTGCATTTTTGGCATCTGGTATGGTTTTTTAAATGCCAACTGCTGCTTACCAGAAGGGTCCGAGTCCGGCATGATTTGGCTATCGTGAAAACTACTCTGCGCTCTCTTGTCCTGCCGCTCCTGTTGGCCGCCGCTGCCAGCCAGGCCGCGCCGCCCGTGTTTGAAGACAGCATCGCCCAGCGCACCCTGGCCTGCACCGCCTGCCATGGCAAGGAGGGCCGGGCCGCCAGCGACGGCTACTACCCGCGCATCGCCGGCAAGCCGGCCGGCTACCTGTACCACCAGCTGCTGAACTTCCGCGACAACCGGCGCCACTACGGGCTGATGACGCAGATGGTCGATCCGCTGAGCGACGCCTATCTGCTGGAGATCGCCCAGTACTTTGCGCAGCTGGACCTGCCGTATCCCGCGCCCCAGCCGAGCAGCGCACCCGCCCAGGTGCTGCGCCGCGGCCAGCAGCTGGTGACCCAGGGCGATGCGGCACGGCAGATCCCGGCTTGCGCCCAATGCCATGGCGCGGCGCTGACCGGTGTGGCGCCGAATATCCCTGGCTTGCTGGGCCTGCCGCGCGACTACCTGAACGCCCAGCTCGGCGCCTGGCGCACCGGCCAACGCCGCGCCCATGCGCCCGACTGCATGGCCACCGTGGCGCGCCAGCTGAGCCCCGAGGACGTGTCCGCCGCTACCGCCTGGCTGGCGGCCCAGCCACTGCCCGCCAACCCGCACCCGGCCACGGCGTTGCCGGCCCTGCTGCCCGGAGCCCAGGCCATCGCTTGCGGTAGTGCGCCATGAAGAAGATCGCCTTCGCCTTGCTGGCCGCGTTAGGTTTAGCGGCCCTGGTCTGGCATCTGAACCTGCGCGATGAGGCCGATCTGTCTGCGCCCGCGCCTGCCGTTGCCGCCACCCCCGAGCTGCTGGCGCGCGGCGCCTACTTGGCCCGCGTCGGCAACTGCGCGGCCTGCCACACCACCCGCGGCGGCACGCCGTATGCGGGCGGGCGCGGCATCGATACACCGTTTGGCACGGTCTACAGCAGCAACCTCACGCCCGATGCGCAGACCGGCATCGGCAGTTGGTCGCCGGCCGAATTTTGGCGCGCGCTGCACAATGGCCGTTCCAAAGACGGGCGCCTGCTGTACCCGGCTTTTCCTTACATCAGCTACACCGCGGTCACGCGCGCCGATTCGGATGCGCTGTACGCCTATCTGCACAGCCTGCCGGCCACGGCCCAGGCCGCCACGCCGCATGCACTGCGCTGGCCTTTCAGCACCCAGCCGGCGTTGGCGGTATGGCGCGCGCTGTACTTCCAGCCCGGTGTGCTGCAGCCCGAGCCGCAGCAGTCGGCCGAATGGAACCGTGGCGCCTACCTGGTGCGCGGCCTCGGCCATTGCGGCGCTTGCCATACCGCGCGCAACGCGCTGGGCGCCAGCGACGACCAGCTGGACCTGGCGGGCGGCCTGATCCCGATGCAGAACTGGTACGCGCCCGCTTTGACCTCGCCGCACGAAGCCGGAGTCGCCGGCTGGCCGCGGGCCGACGTGGTGCGCCTGCTGCAAACCGGCGTGGCACCGGGGGCGACGGTGCTGGGCCCGATGGCCGAGGTGGTACGCCAGAGCACCCAGCATTGGTCGCCGGCGGACCTGGCCGCCGCCGCCACCTATCTGCAGGCCTTGCCCCAGTCCGAAGCCAAAGTGCCGGCGCGCGACCTGCCTCCGACGCCGGCCCGGGTGGCTGAGCGCGGTGCCCAGCTGTATGAAAAGCATTGCGTGCAATGCCACGGCGCCCAGGGCCAGGGCGTGGCCAGTGCGTATCCGGCGCTGGCCGGCAACCGCGCGGTCACCATGGCCAACACCGCGAACTTGGTGCAGACCGTGCTCAACGGCGGCTACGCGCCGGCCACGGCCGGCAACCCGCGGCCCTTCGGCATGCCGCCCTATGTGCTGGTGCTGAACGACAGCGATATCGCCGCGGTGCTCACGCATATCCGCAGCGCCTGGGGCAACCAGGCGGGCGCGGTGACCGAACTGGATATCAACCGATTGCGCGCCAACTAAAAGGATGAAAAAAAGCGCATACCTCAAATGAATGATGTACTTTTGGCTTGAATTGTCCACAATCCATGCTCGTCGGGAAAAAATCACGAGGAGCACACCATGGGCATTCTTCTGGTTCGGGGCTCGCAAGGCCCAGAGGTTCAGCGGCTGCGCAAAGCGCTGGTGGCGAAACTGGGGGCCGATGCACAGGCCTTTCCGAACCTGGCCCAGGGGGACCAGCTGGATGCCGATGTAGAGGCTGCGGCCCGGCGCTGGCAGTCGGGCGTGGGCCTGGTGGCCGATGGGGTGGTCGGGCCGTATTGCCAGCAGTTGCTAGGCCTGCGTGCCGAGCCGGCCATGGAGGTGCTGCTGAGCGTGGACACGGTGCGCAAGCTGTTCCCCGCCACCAAGCCGGCGAATATTGCGCGCTATCTGCCCTACGTGGCGGCCGCGCTGGGCGTCCTGGGCCTGACCGACCGGCCTATGGTTTGCGCCGCCTTGGGCAGCATCCGTGCCGAGACCGAAGGCTTTTTGCCGATCTCCGAATTCCAGTCGCAGTTCAATACCGCCCCGGGTGGCGCGCCGTTCGGCCTGTACGACGGCCGCAAGAGCCTGGGCAATACCAAACCTGGTGACGGTGCGCGCTTCAAGGGCCGCGGCTTTGTGCAGCTGACCGGCCGCTTCAACTACGAAACCTACGGCAAGCTGCTGGAGATCGACCTCGCAGGCAATGCCGACCTGGCGAACGCGCCCGAGGTGGCGGCCCTGCTGCTGGCCACTTTCCTGGCCGACCGCAAGGACGCCATGCGCGAGGCCCTGGCCAGCGGCGGCTATGCGGCGGCACGCAAGCTGGTGAACGGCGGATCGCACGGGCTTGACCGCTTCCGCGATGTGTTCCGCCTGGCCGACAGCGTGTGGCCGGCCGAGGCGGTGGCTCCGCGGGTAGGCGCGACCAAAGGCAAGGCTAAAAAGGGCGAAGCAACGGGCAAAGCTGCGGCCAAGAAAGCCGCCGCAAAATCCGCACCGGTAGAACGCCAGCTGACGGTGCGCAAAGATCCGACCGACCTGAACGACCGGCACTACCAGCCGCCGCCGCTGGGCCTGGCCGATGCGTTTCCGTCGGACGCCGACATCCAGAAGTTCTTGCCCGCCTATACCCAGGCCGGGCTGATCCTGGACCAGGGCACTGAAGGTGCGTGCACCGGCTTTGGCCTGGCCTGCGTGGTCAACTACCTGCGCTGGTACAAGGCCGGCGGGCCGGCCAAGATGGCATCGGTCAGCCCGCGCATGCTGTACAACTTTGCCCGCCGCTACGACGAGTACGACGGCGAAAACTATAGCGGCTCCAGCTGCAGGGGCGCGCTCAAGGGCTGGTTCAACCATGGTGTCTGCCTGGACGAGGACTGGCCCTACAGCCAGCCCCAGCCGCGTTATGGCTACGCCAAAAAGGCCACCAACCATACGCTGGGCGTGTACTACCGGATCGACTTGAAGTGCATCACCGACTTGCAGGCGGCGATCCAGGCGGTGGGTGCGGTCTATGTGTCGGCCTTCACCCACGATGGCTGGCACCAGCTGCCGCGGCAGAAGAAGGCGCCGGCCGGCCATGCCCAGATCCCGCTGATCCCGTTCGACGGCCGGCCGTCGGAAACCGATGGCCATGCATTCGCTCTGGTGGGCTTCAACACCCAGGGCTTTGTGCTGCAGAATTCCTGGGGCAACGAATTTGGCGTGGGCGGCTTTGCCGTCCTCAGCTATGCCGACTGGCTGGCCAACGGCATGGACGCCTGGGTGGTGGCCATGGGCGTGCCCGGCGTGGTGGTAGGCCGCGTCAGCGTGGTGGCCTCGCAGGCCCAGGCGGTGGCGGGCGGCGCCAACACCGGGCTGTGGTGGAGCGAGGACCAGGCCTACCAGCACAGCGTGGTGCTGGGCAACGATGGCAGGGTTAAGCGCTACCTGACCGAAGACGAGCTCAGCCGCACCCTGGGCCACCAGGTCTGCGACCTGCCCGACCAGTGGTTCCGCAGCCCGGCCAGCGGTGCCGTCAAGCGCCTGGTGATCTACGCCCACGGCGGCCTGAACAGCGAGAACGATGCGATCCAGCGCGCCCGGGCCATGGGCCGGCACTTCGAGGGCAACGACTGCTATCCGCTGTTCCTGGTCTGGAAGACCGGCCTGATGGAGTCGCTGCGCGGCATCATCAGCGACGCCTTCCACAAGCAGCCGGCGCTGGCCGGCGGGGTGGCCGAATGGATCGCCGACAAGACCGACCTGGCGATCGAGAAAACCATAGGCCGGCCGCTGGCCCGGCCGATCTGGAGCGAGATGAAGGAAAACGCCGAGCTGGCCTTCAACTCCGGGCGCGGCGGCGAGCTGCTGATCAAGGCGCTGGAAAAGCTCATGGCCACCTGGGGCAACAAGCTGGAGATCCACCTGGTCGGCCACTCGGCGGGCTCCATCATCCTCGGCCATATGCTCACTGCACTGGCGCGGCGCGGTGTGCCGACTGCTGCTCTCACCTCCATCCACCTGTATGCGCCCGCCTGCACCGTGGCCTTTGCCAACAAGCACTACGCTATGGACCCAGAGGTAATGGCCCGCCTGCACCTGCAGGTGCTGTCCGACCGGGTGGAGCGCAACGACAACGTGGCAGCCATCTACCGCAAGTCGCTGCTGTACTTTGTGTCGAACGCGTTGGAGGTGGATTTGCGCACGCCGATTCTGGGCATGGCCAATGTCTATAACGAACGCTACGACGGCTGGGACGGCAGCTCCAGTACCGGCGATGCGCTGAAGGACTGGCGCCGCGCCGTGGCCAAGGCCGGCCTGGACACAGGGCGCCTGCAGGTGCTGGACCAGGACACGGCGCTTACCGCGCTGCCCGACCGCCAGATCAAGGCCAGCCATGGCGGATTCGACAACGACGTGGCGGTGATGACCCAGACCCTGGGCTTGATTCTGCGCGGTCCGTTGGTCCAAGTGGTGGATGATTTGCGCGGGTTTTAGAACCTGGTAGACGGCATCCTGTCCGGTACCCAGGTCTTTGCAGAGCAAGTACAGTGGTGCCATGAATGCTCCAACTCTACAGGCCAACGGCCGCGCGTTTGCGCACATCGCCAAGTTCCACCCCGAATTGACGGCCTTGCGCCGCGACCTGCATGCCCACCCCGAGCTGGGCTACGAAGAGGTCTACACCGCCGCGCGGGTGGCGCAGGCGCTGGAACTCTGCGGCGTGGACGAGGTGCACACCAACATCGGCAAAACCGGGGTGGTGGGCATCATCCGCGGGCGCAGCAACCACAGCGGCAAGATGGTTGGCCTGCGCGCCGACATGGATGCACTGCCCATGACCGAGATGAACGACTTTGCCTGGAAGTCGGCCAAGGGCGGCCTGATGCACGGCTGTGGCCATGACGGCCATACGGCGATGCTGGTCGGCGCGGCGCGTTACCTGGCCGAGACCCGCAACTTCGACGGCACGGTGGCGCTGATCTTCCAACCCGGCGAAGAAGGCTACGCGGGCGCCAAGGCCATGATCGACGACGGCCTGTTCGATCGCTTCCCGGTGCAGGCAGTGTTCGCCATGCACAACTGGCCACACATGCGGCCGGGAACGATTGCGCTGAACTCGGGCGCCATGATGGCCGCTTCCGACCGTGTGACCATCGAGATCACCGGGCGCGGCGGCCATGGTGCGCACCCCTACCAGAACATCGACCCGGTGCTCGTTGCGGCCCACACCATCACGGCGCTGCAGAGCGTGGTGTCGCGCAACATCCGCGCAATCGACAGCGGCGTGGTCAGCATCTGCGCGGTGCAGACCGGCGACCTGGGCGCCATGAGCGTGGTGCCCAGCAAGGCCACGCTGGTCGGCACGGTGCGTACCTTCAACCCTTCGGTGCAGGATCTGATCGAGCGCCGCATCACCGAGCTGTGCAGTGCGGTGGCCCTGGGCTTTGGCGCCACGGCTTCGGTGAAGTACGAGCGCCTGTACCCGCCGACCATCAACTCCAGCACCGAGGCCTTGTTCACCATGCGGGTGGCCGAGTCCATCGTCGGCGCATCGCAGGTGGTTCGCGACCTGGACCCGAGCATGGGCTCGGAAGATTTCTCGTTCATGCTGCAGGTCAAGCCCGGCGCCTATCTGCGCATAGGGCAGGGCACCGAGAACGGCCCGGGCAGCTGCGCACTGCACAACAGCCGCTACGACTTCAACGACGCCATCTTGCCACTGGGCGCGGCGATGCACGCCAGCCTGGCCGAGCAGTTCATGCCCTTGGGTTGAGTTGGGTTGCTATTAAAATAATAGCTTATGGCGCTTGTGGAGTAAGCGCCAGAGCCGCATTTTGCTTGAATACCTGCCGTGAAGATCAGCGGCAGGCTGACTTCAACGAGGGGCACAGGTATAGGTCAAACGACTTGCCTGGCTCCAGGGTCAGGGTGTAGCCGCGGCAGACATGGCCGTGTATGGCCGTGACGTTGTAGGTGCCTTCGGGCAGGGTCAGCTCTACCAGTGGCCCGGCCGCGTCCTGGCTGAAAACCCGGCGGCCTTGCAGGTCGTCGATCTCCAGCCGCAGTACGGCGTTGGGCCCGGGGCGCTGCGCTTCGCCCGCGGGGTACAGGCCGCGCAGCCATTGCAGGGTATGGGTCAGGTACTTGCCGCTGCCCGCACCCGCAGGGTTGGCCGTGGCATGGATCAGCAAGCGGGCTTCGGCGGCAGGCACATCTTGCGCGATGGGGTTTGGCAAAGCATTGGGCGTGTTGAGCGTCTGGGACATGGGCGGATCGGCCTGTATGCGGTTCGGTTTAGGCTGCAATCGAGTCGCTGCTGTCATTGGCGCGGCGGTTGCGTGCGCGTTTGACCAGCACCGTCACCAACAGCGCAGTCGCCGCCGAGCCGGCCATCACCGGCGAGGTGCTGAGAATCTTCACCAGGCCATCGACGGCCTCCACCTGCACCTGTTGCACATGGTGGACCAGGGCGACCACATCGCTGGGGCTGACGCTTTGCGCGTCTTCCATGCGCACCTGCAAATCCTGCCAGCCGCTACGCAGGCGGAACTGCGCAAAGATGCCGTTGGCCACGGCGACCAGCGACAGCACGCCCAGAGGGCGCAGCAAATGCTCGAGCAGGCGGCTTTGTTCGGCCGCCGGGCCGGCCGCGTACACCTGGCCCACCAGTTGGGCGATGCGGTCGTCCGATACGGGTTCACCCGGTTCTGGGGATGCGGCTGCTAAAGCATGGCGGTTAGGTTGCATGGCTGTCGTCCTGGTTATGGCTACCCGCCCAAGGCGGTGGTGGTTTTTATTGTTCCTGGGCAGCTGCGGGTACACGCGCTGCCGAGAACAATTCTGCACCCTGCGGGGCCACAACAGTATGTCTGCGACGTCTAGCTTATGTTGCATTTGTAATATTACGAAGGCAGCAGCAGTGCCAGCGCCCGCGCCAGGTCGGCGCGCTGCATGGGCTTGGTGAGCAGCTTGGAGACTCCGGCGCTGGCCGCCCGCTGGGCCAGCGAGGCGCCGCCGTAGCCGCTGACCATCAAGATAGGCAGCGTGGGTGCCAGTTGGCGGATCGCCTCGGTCAGCTGGATGCCGGTCATGCCGGGCATGACCTCGTCGGTCACCACTGCGGCAAAGCGCTGGGGTTCTTCGCGCAAGGCTTGCAGCGCGGCGACCGGGTCGGTGTAGCCAACTGGCTGGTAGCCCATGTTGGTGAACATTTCTTCGGCCAAGGCCACCAGGGTGGGCTCGTCGTCGACCACCAGCAGGGTCTGGCCTCTGCCGGCAGAGGCTAGCGCGGCGGCGGCCTTGGCCGCATCCGGCGCGTCGGTGCACTCCGGGAAGTACAGGGTGAAGCGTGCGCCTTGGCCGGGCTTGCTCTGCACGTCGATGGCGCCACCAAATTCCGCCACCACGCCGTGCACTACGGCCAGGCCCAGGCCGGTACCTGCATGCGCACCGCGGGTGGTGAAGAAGGGTTCGAACAGCCGCTCCATCACCTCGGGCGTGATGCCGGTGCCGCGGTCGCTGACGCTCAGCACCAGGTAGGGGCCGGGCAGCAACTGGGTGTGCGACAGCACCCGCAGTGCCGGCACCTGCTGGCGCACCAGCTGCACGCCGACCATGCCGCCCTGGGGCATGGCCTGCATGGCATTGGTACACAGGTTCATTACCGCCTCGAAGGCCTGGGTCGGGTCGCCGCGCAGCATGCCGCCATGGGCTTCCAGCCCGCGCTCCAGCACCACGCCGGGGCGTAGGGTGGCAGCCAGCAGGGTTAGCACCTCGGCCACGATGGGCTCCAGTTCGAACACCGTGGAGGCGCAGCCGCCGCCCCGGCCAAAGGACAAAATGCGTTCCACCAACGCCTTGCCGCGCAGGGCCGCCTGCAGCACCTTGTCGAGGTGCCGGGCCTGGGCACTGCCGGGGGCTGCGGCGTCCTGCGCCATTTCGCCAAAGCCGACGATGGCCGCCAGCACGTTGTTGAAATCATGCGCCACGCCGCCTGCCAACTCGCCCAGCGATTCCAGCTTATTGGCGCGCGACAGCTGGGTTTGCAGCGCCGCCTGGGCGGTGGCCCGGCGCTGGTTGGCGCCATGCACCAGGTGTACCGAGGCGGCCAGTACCAGCAGCAGCAACACCAGGCCGACGGCGGTCAGCTGGGCGGCTTCGCGCCAGGACACCAGCATCACGTCGAGGTCACGGGTCAGCACCACTTCCAAGCCGTAGCGCTCCAGGCTGTGCAAGGCCACCAGGCGTTCTGTGCCGTCGGGCAATTGGCGCAGCTCGGTGCTGCGCTGGGTAGCCAGGCGCTTGGCAATGGTGGCTTCGTCCCAGCGGGCCTTGTTGACCACGCCACCGACCAGCAGCACGCCATCGCGCCGGAATACGGCCATGCGTGCGTCTGCCGCCGGCGAGGCGACCGAGAACGCGCCCAGCAAGGCTTCGGCTGGCATGGTGGCAAAGATCCAGCCACCCGAGCCATCCAGCGGCCGGGTGAAGGGCACGGCCATGGTCACCAGCATGGTGTGGCTGCGTGGGTCGGCGAACGGGCGGCTGACGGCCACCGCGTCTTCATCCAACTGGTTGAGCCCGGGGGAAAACGAGGCCGGGTCCGGCAAGGCGCTGGGGACGGATGCGGCCAGCAGCCGGTTGTTGCGGTCCACCAGCGACAGCGAATCGACCATGGACATCAGTTCGGTGCGGGTGCGCAGCGCGCGCTCGGCGGCGGTGCCGGTCGTAGGCAAGCTACCTTCTTCCAATTCGACCTGCATGGCGTGCAGGCCGGCGTTCATGCCGCGCAGTTCGCGGTGGATCTCGTCGGTCAGCGCCAGCGACAGTAGGCTGAGCTCGCGTGCCTGGCTGTCTATGGTTTCGCCGCGCAGGTGCCAGAGCGCCACCACGGCGGTCACCACCAGGGACAGACCAAGGCCCACACCCACCGCCCACAGCCGCGGCACGGTAGCCCAGCGCTTGCGCAAAATGCCTTGCATACTTCCCCTGTTGCGTGTGCCGTTGGCTATCGCCGATACTTTGCGACTTAGCTAGAACATGAATCCATGAACACTACTACCGCCCCGCACATTCTAGTGATCGACGACGACCCCAGTATCCGTGAGCTGGTGGTTGAATACCTGGGCAATAACGACCTGCGGGTCAGCGCCGGTGGCTCGGGCCGCGAGCTGTTCGAGCTAGTAGACCGTGAGGCCATCGATCTGGTGCTGCTGGACCTGAAGCTGCCCGGCGAAGACGGCATGCAGCTGGCGCGCACCCTGCGCGAGCGGGCTGCCGTGCCCATCATCTTCCTGACCGGCCGCAACGAAGAGGCCGACCGCGTGATGGGCCTGGAGCTGGGCGCCGACGACTATGTGACCAAGCCGTTCAGCCCGCGCGAGCTGCTGGCCCGGGTGCGCGCCGTGCTGCGCCGCTACCAGGTGCAGGCCACGCTGCCCGAGCGCGACAACAGCCGGCGCGCGTTCCGCTTCTCGGGCTGGGAGCTGAACCTGCGCACCCGCCGCCTGGTGTCGCCGACCGGCGAATCGGTAGAGCTGTCGAACGGCGAGTTCAGCCTGCTGGGCGCGATGTGCCGGGCGCCGCGCCGGGTGCTGTCGCGCGACCAACTGCTGTCGATGTCGCGGCTGCACGAGGCCGAGGTCTACGACCGCACCATCGACGTGCAGATCCGCCGTCTGCGGCTGAAGGTCGAGGTGGATTCGGCCAACCCTGCGCTGATTCTTACCGAGCGCGGCGCCGGCTATCTGCTGGCCAGTGAGGTCGAGACCCTGTACTGAGCGCATCGGCCGGCCGCTGGCTTAATCGGAGGTGCTGGTCGACCACATGCGCAGACGGCTGTGGACCTTGGTGGCTCCGGGCACATTGCTGGCGATCTTGCGCGCCTGCGCCTCCTGGATCGGGGAATTAATCCAGCCGCTGAGGGTGATGGCGCCGTCGTCGGCCAGTACTTTTACGTTTTTCACCGTGCTGTCGCCCAGCGACTTGCCCAGTGCGTCGGCCACAGCCGCAGCCAGCGCCCTGTCGTTAGACGGCGCGCTGCTGGTGGGGGCCGCGCTGGCCACGATGCTTGCTGTGTCCGTGGCCGCCACACTGGAGGACATCAGGAAAGGGCCGGCGGCAAGGGCGAGCAGGGCGCCGGCGGCGATACGGGAAATGCGGGGTGTCATAAAGAGCTCCTTGTGGGGTGCGCCCATGTGGCGCGATGGACTGATGTTCGCGCTGCCCGGGTGCATCGGTATGACAGCACGAACGTGCTCTATGACATCTGTAATCCACGGGTTAACCCGTGGCTAATTTTGCTATAAAAATAGAAGCTTTAAGCGTATATGGAGTAAGCGCTAGAAGGCTTTTTTTGTTTCAAACTTTTGCGACGTCGGCTACGAGAACTCTTGGCCTGCGGGTTATCATTTACAGGGCATAGCCCCTCTTTTTCAGGAACCTGCACACCATGAACACCAGTACCCGCACCGTCTCCATCGAACGCACCGAACGCCCCTGGGGTTGGTATGAAAACATGCACGAGGCGCCGGGCCACAAGGTCAAGCGCATCGGTGTGCACCCCGGTCAGCAGTTGAGCCTGCAAAAGCACCACCAGCGCGCCGAGCACTGGGTGGTGGTGGTGGGCACTGCCATCGTGACGGTGGGCGACAAGGTGGTCGAGCTGCAACCTGGCCAGCATGTGGACATTGCCATCGGCGAAGTGCACCGCCTGGCAAACAAGACCACAGGCCCGGTGGAGATCATGGAAGTGCAGTACGGCAGCTACTTGGGCGAAGACGACATCGTTAGATTGCAAGACGACTACGGCAGGGAGTAAGCACACCCCCAGGCTTGCCCACTGCGTGTGGCCGCCAACCCCCTTGCAGGGGGCGATACCAGTGGCCCGGCGGAGCCGGTTCCACGGTATCTCTGGAACGGGCCTCGCTGCGCTGGCCCTGGGGTCGGTAGGGTCCGCTACTTCGATGGACCCAGGTTCTTCAGCATGTCCTGCACCATCGCATCCAGATCGTATTCCGCCTTCCAACCCCAGTCGCTGCGCGCGGCTTGGTCGTCGATGGAGCGGGGCCAGCTGTCGGCTATCGCCTGGCGGAAGTCGGGTACGCAGTCCAGGCTGAAGCCGGGAACGTAGCGGGCAATCGCCTCGGCGATCTGCTTCGGGGTGAAGCTTATGCCGCCCAGGTTGTAGGAGCCGCGTTCGCGTATTTTTTCCGCCGGTGCTTCCATCAGTTCCAGCGTGGCGCGGATGGCGTCGGGCATGTACATCATGGGCAGGGCGGTGTCGGCGGCCAGGAAGCTGGTGTAGCGGCCCAGCTTCAAGGCGGCGTGGAAGATCTCCACTGCGTAGTCGGTGGTGCCGCCGCCGGGTGCGGTTTTCCAGCTGATCAGGCCGGGGTAGCGCAGGCTGCGCACGTCCACACCGTGGTTGCGGTGGTACCAGTTGCACCAGCCTTCGCCGGCCAGCTTGGAGATGCCGTACACCGTGCTCGGGTCCATCACCGTGTGCTGCGGTGTCTGGTCGCGCGGAGTGTTGGGGCCGAAGGCGGCGATGGAGCTGGGCCAGAAGACCTTGTGCAGCTTGTGGGTGCGAGCCAGCTCCAGCACGTTCAGCAGGCTTTTCATGTTCAGGTCCCAGGCCCATTGCGGGTGCTGTTCGCCGCGTGCCGACAAGGCAGCGGCCAGCAGGTAGACCTGCGTGATGTGGTTGCGCTCCACTACCTCGGTCAGGGCGCTGTTTTCGGTAGCGTCCAGGGTCTCGTGGTGCACGCTGGGCAGGCGGCCCAGCGGTGCCAGATCGCTGGTTACGACAGCCTCTTTGCCGTGGCGCTGCACCAGGGCTTGGGCGAGTTCGGTACCGATTTGTCCGTTGGCGCCGACGATGAGTATCCGGATGTCCATGCAATGCTTTCTTAGGGAATTAATCCAAGTTCCTTGCCTGCCTGGCGAAAGGCTTCCACCGCCCGCTCCAGGTCGGCCCGGGTCTGGGCCGCGCTGAGCTGCACGCGGATGCGTGCCTGTCCCTTGGGGACCACCGGGAAGAAGAAGCCCACCACGTACACGCCCAGCTCCAGCAGGCGCGCTGCCAGCTGCTGCGCCACCACGGCGTCGTAGACCATGATGGGCACGATGGGGTGTTCGCCCGGCTTGATGTCGAACCCGGCCTGGGCGATTGCGCTGCGGAAGTAAGCGGTATTGTCGGCCAGGGTGTCGCGCAATTCGGTGGACGCCTCGAGTAAAGACAGCACCGCAATCGAGGCCCCGACGATGCTGGGCGCCACGGTGTTGGAGAATAAATAGGGCCGCGAACGTTGGCGCAGCAGCTCGATGACCTCGCGCCGTGCACTGGTAAACCCGCCGGACGCGCCACCCAGTGCCTTGCCCAGGGTGCCGGTGATGATGTCCACTTTACCGAACACGCCTCGGTACTCATGCGTGCCCCGCCCGGTCGCGCCGATGAAGCCGCTGGCATGGCATTCGTCTATGCCCAGCAGCGCGCCGTACTGGTCGCACAACTGGCGCATCACATCCAGCTGGGCGATGGTGCCGTCCATGGAGAAAACGCCGTCGGTGAACACCAGTACATGCCGTGCGCCGTCGGCGCGGGCTTGCTGTAGCTGCAGCTCCAGGTCGGCCATGTCGTTGTGCGCGTAGCGGTAACGTTTGGCCTTGCACAGGCGGATGCCGTCGATGATGGATGCGTGGTTCAGTGTGTCGCTGATGATGGCGTCCTGCTCGCCCAGCAGGGGTTCGAACAGTCCGCCGTTGGCGTCAAATGCCGCTGCGTACAAGATGGTGTCCTCGGTGCCAAGGAACTTCGAAAGCCGGGCCTCTAGCGCCTTGTGCAGGTCTTGCGTGCCGCAGATGAAGCGTACCGAGCTCAGGCCGTAGCCCCGGTTTTGCAGCGCCTCTGCCGCCGCTGCCACCACTGCCGGGTGGCTGGACAGACCCAGGTAGTTGTTGGCACACAGGTTCAGCACCTCGCGCGTAGAGCCATCGGCCGCCAGGGTTTTCACACGCGCGCCCTGGGCGCTGGCGATGACCCGCTCGGACTTGTACAGGCCGGCAGCGCGGATGCCGTCCAGCTCTTGCTGCAGGTGGGCATAAAACGGGGCGGTGCTGGTGCTCATGGCGTTCCTTCCGGGTAGGTGGGGCACGGGGGCGACTGGGGGTGGAGCACAATGGTGTGTGCAGTAAATTGAAATTGTGCTGTATATCGAACGAAAAATCAATATAGTGGATAAGCTTTCTTCCAAAACCATGGTGCAACGTTCTTCCAAAACCAACCCGGCGCCAGCCGTTGCGGCCAGTGCCGAGCCGCCCCGCGTGGGCGAGACCCTGGCCGCGCTGCGCCAGGCGCGGGCCTTGTCGCTGGATGCCTTGTCGCGCAAGGCCGGGGTATCCAAGTCCATGCTGTCGCAAATCGAGCGCGCCCAGGCCAACCCCACGGTGGCCGTGGTCTGGCGCCTGGCGAACGCGCTGGGCGTGCCGCTGGGCGACTTGCTGGGGGCAGCGCCGCCCCCGGCCGAGCCGGCCATCACCGTAGTGCCGGCGCATGCCACGCCGTCGCTGCGCAATCCGGATGGGGCGTGCGAGCTGCGCATCCTGGGTCCTATCGAGCTGGCAGGCCAGTTTGAGTGGTATGCGCTGTCTTTACAAGCAGGGGGCGCGCTGGAGTCGCATGCGCACGAGGCCGGCACGCGCGAGCATCTCACCGTGCTGACGGGGGCAGTGGAGGTGGTGTCGGGGGACGAGCGCCAGCGCCTGAAGTCTGGCGAAACTGCCCGCTATGCGGTGGATCGGCCGCATGCCATCCGCAACCTGGGCAAGGGCGAGGCCACCGCCTGGCTGGTGGTGGTGCACGCCGGGTAAGCTATTAAAAGAGTAGCTGCTTGCGCAGGTGGTACCTGCGCTGGGGGTTATTTTTACGGATAGGCCGTGGGGCCTTAAACGCCCAGTTCCTTGAACACTTCCTTGGCGGTGCGGAAGCTGTCGATGGCGGCTGGTGCGCCGCAGTAGACGGCGGTTTGCAGAAATACTTCCTTGATTTCGTCCTTGCTGACGCCATTGGTCAGCGCGCCGCGCAGGTGCAGCTTGAGTTCGTGCGGGCGGTTCAGCGCGGTCAGCATGGCCAGGTTCAGCAGGCTGCGGGTCTTGCGGTCCAGGCCCGGGCGGTTCCAGATGTCGCCCCAGGCGTACTGGGTGACCAGCTCCTGCATGTCGCGGTTGAAGTCGTCGGCGTTCTGGATGGCTGCGTCCACGTACTCGGCACCCAGCACCTCGCGGCGGGTTTTCAGGCCTTGGTCAAACAGCTCTTGGTTCATGGGGGCTCCATTCAAAAAGGGGATGCATCCACTCTACGCGATGTGCTGTTGCAGTCCTTCCACCAGCGCATCGAAGGTGGCGCGGCAGCGCGGGCTGTGGCGCAGGTTCTCGTGCATGGTGATCCAGGTTTCCAGCGGCAGGGCGACCTGCTCGGGCAGCAGCCGCACCAGGTCGCGCTTGCGCCTTGCCAGATCTACCTGGCAGACGCCGATGCCCGCACCCGCCTGTATTAACGCCCAGTGCGCGAGGTCGCTGTCGCTGCGCAGCGCGAAGTTGTCACGGTTGAAAACGCCTTGCAAAGACTTGCCAACGCTGCGGATAAACGGTGTTTCGGTGTCGAAGCCGATCAGCGCATGTTGCGCCAGGTCGGCCAGGGTGTGCGGCGTGCCGTACTGCTGCAGGTAGCTCTGGTGGGCGTGCAGGCCCAGCTCGACCTCGCCGATGCGGCGCGCCACCAGCAGCTCTTGCTGGGGCCGCAGCATGCGCACGGCGATGTCGGCCTCGCGGTGCAGCAAGTCCTGCACGCGGTTGCTCAGCAGCAGCTCGATCTTCAACCCGGGGTGCTGCGTGCGCAGGCGGGTCAAGATGGGCGGCAGCACCTCCACGCCAATGATTTCGCTGGCCGTGACCCGTACTGTGCCGCGCACGCCTTCGCCCTGGCTGGCGGCGGTGCGCTGCAGGGCGGCCGCCGTGCTAGCCATGGCTTCGGCGTCGCTGCGCAATGCCAGCGCGGCTTCGGTGGGCAGTAGGCCGGCCTGCGAGCGGGTGAACAAGGGCAGCTTCAATGCCTTTTCCAGCGCGGCGATGTGCCGGCCCACTGTGGGCTGGGCCACGCCCAGTGTACGGGCGGCGCCGGACAGCGAGCCTTCCTGCAAGACGCCTAAAAACGAGCGGTAGAGTTCCCAGCCAATATCGGTTGCCATGCATAAATGTATAGCCGATGGTGCATGTTAGGCAATTCCATTTGAATGCCACAGCTTCCAGAATCGCCCCATCCCTACTTTTTTGGAGCATCTCATGGAAAACAAGCAGACGGTTTTGGTCCTCGGCGCAACCGGCGGCATTGGCGGCGAAATGGCCCGCCAGCTGCGCGACGCCGGCTGGACGGTACGCGCCATGCAGCGCAGCGTGCCAGCGGCTGGCGAACTGAAGGATGGCATCCACTGGCTGCGCGGCGATGCCATGCAACGGGCGGATGTGTTGGCTGCGGCCCAGGGCTGCAGCGTTATCGTGCATGCGGTGAACCCACCCGGCTACCGCCGCTGGGCCGAACTGGTGCTGCCCATGCTGGACAACACCATTGCCGCCGCCACGGCCCAGGGCGCCACCATCGTGCTGCCCGGCACGGTCTACAACTACGGGCCGGACGCGTTCCCCCTGTTGACCGAGGCCTCGCCCCAGCAGCCGGTGACACGCAAGGGCGCGATCCGCGTGGCGATGGAGCAGCGCTTGCAGGCCGCCAGCCAGCAGGGCGCTCGGGTGCTGATCGTGCGGGCCGGCGACTTCTTCGGCCCGCAAGCTGGCAACAACTGGTTTGCGCAGGGCCTGGTCAAGCCGGGTCTGGCGGTGCGCAGCGTCAGCAACCCTGGGCGGCAGGGCGTTGGCCACCAATGGGCGTATCTGCCGGATGTGGCCCGCACCATGGTCGCTCTGCTGGCGCGGCGGGAAACCTTGGACGCGTTTGCCAGCTTCCACTTTGGAGGCCACTGGGATGCCGATGGCAGCCAGATGGCCGAGGCTATTTGCCGCGTGGTGGCCCGGCGCACGGGGGCCGCGCCGCGTGTGGCGGCTTTGCCTTGGTGGTTGATGCGGCTGGCCACCCCCTTCGTGGAAACGCTGCGCGAAATGCAGGAAATGCGCTACCTGTGGCAGCAGCCGGTGCGCTTGGACAACGCCAAGCTGGTGGCTGTGCTGGGGCGCGAGCCCAATACCCCGCTGGAAGCGGCGGTGGAGGCGACGCTGGAAGGCTTGGGTTGCTTACCCCGGGTGCAGATTGAATCGAGTTTGCTATTGAATCAATAGCTTCTAGCGCAGGTAGGTATTGCGCTAGGCCCTGTTTTTGTGCGTAAAAATCAGGTGTAGCGCTTGTTGCGCAGGTTGTTCTTGATTTCCTGCAGCTTGGGGGTCAGGTGCTCGCCGCCGATGCGCAGTGCCACGCAGGTGGCTAGGATGTCGATGACCATCAAATGCAGCAGGCGCGACACCATGGGGCTGTAGCGCTCGTAGCCTTCGGGGTGGTTGGCGGCCAGGTGGATGTGGCCGGCGGAGGCCAGGGGCGAGCCGCTGGTGGTGATGACGATGGTGGTCGCGCCGTTCTTGCGCGCGATGTCGCAGGCGTCCATCAGGTCGCGGGTGCGGCCCGAGTTGGAGATGATCACCACGCAGTCGCCCGGGTCCAGCATGGATGCGCTCATCACCTGCATGTGGCCGTCGCTGTAGGCAATGGCGTGCACACCCAGGCGGAAGAATTTGTGCTGCGCGTCCTGCGCCACGATGCCGGAATTGCCGGCGCCGTAGAACTCGATGCGCTTGCCGGTCTTGTAGGTGGCGGCCAGGGTTTCGGCGGCTTTTTCCAGCGCGCTGGTGCTGGCTTCGTTGCGGTATTTGAGGAAGGCGGCGACGGTGTTGTCGATCACCTTGACCATCACGTCGCTGGTCTTGTCGTCCACGTCCACGCTTCGGTGGATGAAGGGCACGCCCTCGCTGACGCTGCCGGCCAGCTTCAGCTTGAAATCGCTCAGACCGTCATAGCCCATGCTGCGGCAGAAGCGCACCACGGTGGGCTTGCTGACGTGGGCCCGGTCGGACAGCTCGCTGACAGGCAGGTTGGCAAAGGCGCGCGGGTCGGCCAGCACCAGCTTGCCCACGCGCTGCTCGGCCGGGGCTAGCGACGAAAGGGAAGCTTTGATGCGATCAAGCACGGTTCACCCCCAGGCTACAGCGCAGAGCGCTTTCCGCCAACCCCCTTGCAGGGGGCAACACCAGCAGCCTGGCAAAGCCAGTTCTGCGGTGTTTCTGGAGGGGGCATCCGATCATGACTCTTCGCTCCAGCAGTAGCCATCTCTTGCAATCATTGCGCTGGAGGCGCTGGGGCCCCAGGTACCAGCCACGTAGGGGCGCGGGCCGGCGGCGTCGTTCTTCCAGTGTTCGATGATGGGTTCGACCCAGCGCCAAGCTTCTTCTTGCTCGTCGCTGCGCACGAACAGGTTCAGGCGGCCGTCGAGCACGTCGAGCAGCAGGCGCTCGTAGGCACCCACGCGCTCGGAGCCGAAGCGTTTGTCGAAGTCCAGGTCCAGCTGTACCGGCGCCAGCGACTGACTAGCCGAGCGGCTGCGGTTGCCCTGGGCTTGCGCCAGCAGGTGCAGTTCCAGGCCGTCTTTGGGTTGCAGGTTGATGACCAGGCGGTTCGCGGCGCCGACCGGCGCGTTGAAGATCGGGTGCGGCGTCTGGTGAAAGTTCACCACGATGTGCGCGTCGCGTCCGGCCAGGCGCTTGCCCGTGCGGATGTAGAACGGCACGCCGGCCCAGCGCCAGTTGGCGATTTCGGTGCGCAGTGCGACAAAGGTTTCGGTTTGGCTGTCGGGGCTGACGCCCAGCTCTTCGCGGTAGCCGGGCACTTTCGAGCTGCCCGACTTGCCGGCGCTGTACTGGCCGCGGATCACGTGCTGCGACAGGGTCTCGGCCGTCCAGGGCTTGAGCGAACGCAAGACCTTGAGCTTTTCATCGCGGATGGCATCGGCATGCGAGTTGATCGGCGGCTCCATGCCGATGGCGCAGAGCAATTGCAGCGCGTGGTTCTGCACCATGTCGCGCAGTGCGCCGGTGTTTTCGTAGAAGGCTCCGCGCTTTTCCACGCCCAGGTCTTCGGCAATGGTGATCTGGATGTTGGCGATGTGCTCGCGCTTCCACAGCGGCTCGAACAAGGCGTTGCCAAAGCGCAGCGCAAACAGGTTTTGTACCGAAGGCTTGCCTAGGTAGTGGTCGATGCGGAAAACCTGGTTTTCCTTGAAGCAGCGGCGCACGGTTTCGTTGATCGCGCGGTTCGAAGCCAAGTCGTGGCCCAGCGGCTTTTCCAGCACGATGCGGGTTTTGTCGGTGTTCAGGCCGGCGGCCGCCAGTTGCTCGCAGACGGTGGTGAACAGGCCAGGCGCGGTGGCTACGTACATCACTACCGAGTCGGCGTTGCGCTCTGTGAGCGTGGCGGCCAGGGTGGCGTAGTCGCCGGGCTGAGATAGGTCCATGCGCTGGAATTCCAGCAGGGCGGCGAAGCGCGCGAACTCTTCGGCGTTCGGGCGCTTGGCGCCTTCGACGCTGTCAAAGCGCGACTTGATGAGTTCGCGGTACTGGTCGTGGCTCAGGTCATCGCGGCCTACGCCGATGATGCGGCCGCCTTCGGGCAGGGTGCCGTGGCGGAAGGACTGGAACAGGGCGGGCATCAGTTTGCGCCAGGCAAGGTCGCCGGTGCCGCCAAAAAGGACTAGGTCAAAGCTCATGGGGTTGCATCCAAAATTATTTCCGCAATGTAACTTAGTTTCATGTTTCTGCAAATGCGGTGCTGAAAAATACTTTTCCTTGTGTTGCAGCTTGGTATTTTCCCGATTGCGTAGCAGATAAACTGAGGTCTTAGCTGGGTTGGTAACCTTGTTACTCCGTCTGGGCCTAGTCTTGCCGACCTCGTAGGTAAGGTTTCGTAACCTAAAAGATGTCCCTGGTGGGCGCCGGGCACGGTTTTGTTTGTACCATTCGACTGTTATATGCAGGCATTGGCCATCAACGCGCATGCCTGGTCGGTGCGCTGGCACTTCACCTTTAACGGCAACACACTTTTATGTCCCAACTCGACTCCCTCAAGCAATTCACCACCGTGGTGGCCGATACCGGCGACTTCAAGCAGCTCGGCGTGTTCCTACCCACCGATGCCACCACCAACCCGTCGCTGATCCTCAAGGCTGTGCAGAAAGCCGACTACCAGCCGCTGCTGGCCGAGGCCGTAGCCAAGTACCGCGGCCGCCCGCTGGACGAGATCACCGACCGGCTGATCGTGCGTTTTGGCTGCGAAATCCTGTCTATCGTGCCGGGCCGTGTGTCCACCGAAGTCGATGCGCGCCTGAGCTTCGACACCGCCGCCACCGTGGCCCGCGGCAAGCGCCTGATCGAGATGTACGCTGCTGAGGGCATTGCCAAAGAGCGCATCCTGATCAAGGTCGCATCCACCTGGGAAGGCATCCAGGCCGCGGCCCAGCTGGAGAAAGCCGGCATCCGCACCAACCTTACCCTGCTGTTCAGCTTTGCCCAGGCCGTGGCCTGCGGCCAGGCCAAGGTGCAGCTGATTTCGCCCTTCGTTGGCCGCATTTACGACTGGTACAAGAAGACCGCCGGCGCAGCCTGGGTCGAAGCCGATATGGCCGGTGCCAACGACCCCGGCGTGATTTCCGTGACGCAGATCTACAACTACTACAAGCGCTTCGGTATTGCCACCGAAGTCATGGGCGCGAGCTTCCGCAACGTGGGCCAGATCACCGCCTTGGCCGGCTGCGACCTGCTGACCATCAGCCCCGACCTGCTGGCCCTGCTGGCCGAGTCTAATGCGCCGCTGAGCCGCACGCTGGACGCCAAAGCCGCCCAGGCCATGGACCTGGAAGAAGTCCAACTGGACGAGGCGGCTTTCCGCTTCGCCCTGAACCAGGACGCGATGGCCACCGAAAAGCTGGCCGAGGGCATACGCGGCTTCGTGGCCGATGCCATCAAGCTCGATAAATTGCTGGCCGCTTAATTTCACTCACCCCCAGGCTAAGCTGCGCTACGCCAACCCCCTTGCAGGGGGCGATACCGACGGCCCGGCAAAGCCGGTTCCGTGGTATCCCTGAGGGCGGTGCGTTCTGACTGTTGTTTGGGGTTACCCACTTATAAAACCCAAAAGGAACAAAAAAATGGACGCATTCCACCGCCCCCGTTGTGACAACGTGCCCGCCTGGGCACAGCTCCAGGCCCAGTACGCTGCCACCGGTGCGGCGCTGGATTTGCGCCAGGCTTTTGCTGCTGACCCCGGCCGGTTTGCCGCCTTCAGCCAGGACGCGCCCTATGTGTTTGCTGATATGTCTAAGAACCGGATCGACGCGGCCACCCAGAGCCTGCTGTTCGACCTGGCGCGCCAGACGGGGGTGGAAGTGCACCGCGACGCAATGTTTTCTGGCGCCAAAATCAACACCACCGAAGACCGCGCGGTCATGCACTTTTTATTAAGAAAAAGTGCTCCCACGCAGGCAGCACCTGCGCCAGCAGCTATCAAAAATGAACTAGCCGAAGTACACGCCACCCTGGATGCGATGCTGGCGTTTGCCGAAACCATCCGCGCCGACAGCGGCATCACCGACGTGGTGAACATCGGCATCGGCGGCTCCGACCTGGGCCCGCTGATGGCCACGCTGGCGCTGGATGCGTTTGCCACGCCCAGCAAGCGCATGCATTTCGTGTCCAACGTCGACGGCCACGAACTGGCGGCACTGCTGCCGCGGCTGCAGGTGGGCAGCACGCTATTTCTGATTGCTTCCAAGACCTTCACCACCACCGAAACCATGACCAACGCCCGCTCGGCCAAGGCCTGGTTCGAGGCGCAGGGCGGTACTGACACGGCCCGACACTTTGCGGCGCTGACGACCAATGTGGCGGCGGCCAAGGACTTTGGCATCAGCACCACCTTCGGCTTCTGGGACTGGGTGGGCGGCCGCTATTCCATGTGGTCGGCCATCGGCTTGCCGGTGGCAATTGCGATTGGCGCGGCTAACTTCCGCGACTTTCTGGCCGGAGCCGAGGCCATGGACGAACACTTCCGCAGCGTACCGCTGGAGCAGAACCTGCCGATCCGGCTGGGCCTGCTGGATGTCTGGTACCGCAACTTCCATGGCTTCACCAGCCGCAGCATCGCGCCGTACCACAGCGCGCTGCGCCGCTTGCCGGCTTATCTGCAGCAGCTGGAGATGGAGAGCAATGGCAAGCAGGTGGATATGCAAGGCCAGGCATTGCCATTCGATACCTGCCCGGTGCTGTGGGGCGAGGCCGGCACCAATGGCCAGCATGCGTACTTCCAGATGCTGCACCAGGGCACGGACGTGGTGCCGGTCGAATTTATTGCCGTCAAGAAAGCCCGCCACAGCCTGGCCGGCCACCACAACACCTTGCTGGCGAATGTGGTTGCGCAAGCCCAGGCGCTGATGGTCGGCAAGGCAGATGCCGGCGGGCACCGTAACTTCCCGGGCAACCGGCCCAGCACCTTCTTGCTGCTGGACGACCTGACCCCGGCCAGCTTTGGCGCGCTGATTGCGCTGCAGGAGCACCGCGTGTTCGTCAGCGGCGCGCTGTGGGGCATCAACAGCTTCGACCAATGGGGCGTCGAGCTGGGCAAGGTGCTGGCCAAGGACATCGAGCCGCGCCTGCAGTCGGGCGATGTGACCGGGCTGGACGGCTCGACCGCCGGACTTTTGAACCGCCTGCGCTAAACCTTCATGGTTGTGGGGCCTGCGGCGCGCACAGGCGCTGGAAGTTGGCCTCCAGGTTGCGCACGAACAAGGGCGTGTCGAACAGCACGCCGTGTTCGTGCACTTCTTGTAGATGCGCACGCAGCCGGCTGCAGGCTTGCGGGTCGGTCGCCAGAGCCACGGCTTTTTCCTCGTAGTCCTGCAGGTTGTAGGTTATGAGCTCGGGCAACTGGGCGGCCGTAAGCAGGGCGCCCGCCATGCGCGAGGCAAACGAGCGGCCGCAGTAGGTCAGCACTGGCAACCCCATCCACAACGCGTCGTTGGCCGTGGTGCCGGCGTTGAACGGAAAGGTGTCGAGGAACAGATCGGCCACCGGAAACCGCCCCAGGTAGTTTTCCGGCGAGACCCGGGGGGCGAAGAACAGCCGCGCCGGGTCCACGCCCCGGGCGCGGGCTTCGCGCACAAGGTTCTGCTCGGCCCAGGGGTTGTCCGACAGCAGCCATAGCAGGCTGCCCGGCGTGCGCTGCAGGATGCGCATCCAAGTATCAAACACTTCGGGCGTGTATTTGTAGTTGTTGTTCAGCGAACAAAAGACAAAGCCCTCGGCCGGCAGGCCGCAGCTGGCGCGGCTGGGCGTGGCGGCTACGCCGCGTTGCCGGTCGCTGACCTGGTAGATGTCCGGCATGTAGAGCGGCTTTTCCGAGTACAGCGGCGCAATTTCCTCGGGGATCAGGAAGCGGTCGGCGATCACATAGTCGATAGACGGCAGACCGGTGGTGGCGGGCAGGCCCAGATAGGTGATCTGCACCGGGGCAGGGTGGTAGGCCAGCATATTGGCCCTCGCGCCCGAGGTCTGGCCTTGCAGGTCTACCAGGATGTCGATCTCTTGGTCGCGTATCAGCTGGGCTGCGGCTTCGTCGCTCATCTTGTCGATGCGGAAGAAATGGTCCATCGCGGCAATTACCCGCTGGCGCATCGCCGAGCCGTCTTCCGGGCTCCAGCAAAAGCCGTAGACCTCAAATTGTGAACGGTCGTGCAACTCGAACAGTTGGGCGGTGAGCAGCGACACCGGGTGCATGCAGAAATCCGACGAGGCGTAGGCAATGCGCAGCTTGCGGTGCTGGTAGCCCTGCGCCGGCGCCAGTCGGGGTACGTCGGAGATGACTTTCTTGTGCACAAAGCGGCGGGCTGCGGCCAGTTGCACCGCCGGGTCGTCGGTCACGCTCAGCATGGCCAGGGCGGAGGTGCATTCCAGCATGGTCTCCACGCTGATGCCATCGAGCGGGGCATAGATGGGCCACACGCATTGTTTCTGGCGCAGGTGCACCCAGTGGTGCACCACATCGGGCTGGTGCGGGTCGATTGCCAGGCTGCGTCCCAGGAACTGCAGCGCGTCCTGGAACTGCTTGCGCGTGTCCAGCACGCGGCCCAGGTGGTTCAGTGCCATCAAGACCAGGGGCCGACTCTCCGGCGCCGCGGGCGAAATATTCTGTTCGACCCAGCGCCATTCCAGCAGGGCCTTGTCGATTTGCCCCATGCGTTCGTAGAGCATGCCCAGGTTCAGCCGTGGCTGGATAAACGCTGGGGCGATGGCGATGGCGCGCAGGTAGGCGGCTTGCGCTCCGGGTAGGTCGTTCTGGTTGGAGAGGGATACGCCCAGATTGAAGTTGACGGCGTGGGCGTAGGGAGAGTCGGTGCGGGTCAGCCAGGTTTGGTACAGCACGATGGCCAGGGGGCCCAGCTGTTGGGCTTCAAGTTGCGAAGTGCAGTCGATCAGCTCTGGA
This sequence comes from uncultured Albidiferax sp., assembly GCA_963513025.1. Taxonomy (GTDB): domain Bacteria; phylum Pseudomonadota; class Gammaproteobacteria; order Burkholderiales; family Burkholderiaceae_C; genus Rhodoferax_B. The sequence continues at coordinate 6,441 of CAUPON010000037.1, read as the reverse complement.
AATTCAAGTTCTTGCCGCCATGCACGCAATACTGCGGACGCGAATGTCTGTTCCATTGTTTTCACAGGCGACCCAAAAAGTACGGATTGAAAACCATCGTACCTTAATAAATGCACTGGTTTTGGCGCCCACTTCCAGCCCACGCAGGCGGGCGACTGCCTCAATAATTGGCTACCCAAATTCGAGTCCAAAGCGCCACCCCACCATGTCCAGGGCCACCATTTTGTTTGCTGCGTTGCTTTTGTCGGCATGCGCGCAGACATCGGAGTTCCAGCGCCCGTCGCTGCCCGTGCCCAACGCCTGGCCGGGCAAGACCGGGGCTGAGAGCCAGCAGGCCGCGGCCCAGATCCATTGGCACGCGTTCTTTTCCGACCCGCAGCTTCAGGCCTTGATTGAAGCCACTCTGGAAAACAACCGGGATTTGCGCATTGCCGCGGCCCGGGTGGTAGAGGCGCGGGCGCAGTACAGCGTGGTGCGGGCAGACCAGCTGCCGCTGCTGAATTTTCTAGGGTCCAGCAATACCACCCATACGGCGACCGATTTCGTTGGCGACGGCGTCAAGTCCTCCAGCCAGCGGTTCGATGTGTCGCTGTCGTCGGTGTCATACGAGCTGGATTTCTGGGGCCGCCTTGCCGGCCTGTCGGAGGCCGCTCGCCGAAGCTATTTGGCCACCGAAGAGGCGCAGCGCGCGGTGCAGCTGTCTTTGATTTCCGATGTGGCGACATCGTATTTCATGCTTTTGCACACGCGGGAGCTAACGGATCTGACGCGCCGGACCCTGGATTTGCGTGAGCAGTCCCTGGCCTTGATCGCCAAAGGCAAGGACGTGGGTGGCATGGACGATTACGTGTTCCAGCAGGCCGAGGGCATGGTGGAGTCCACGCGGTCGATGCTGGCGGAAATCGAGCACCAGCATACGATGGCCGAGAACCGCTTGAATTTGCTGGTCGGTAAGGTGTCCGAGCTGTCGACCGGTGGCCGAACGATCCAGGAGCAAGGCCTGGATACGGAGCTGGCCGCTGGTTTGCCTGCCGAGGTCTTGTTGCTGCGCCCGGATGTGATGTCGGCCGAGCAGCGTTTGCTGGCGGCGCACGCCAATATCGGTGCAGCCCGTGCGGCGTTTTTGCCCAAGGTCACGCTTACGGCGAGCCTGGGCCTGGCGAGCCAGGGTTTGTTTGGCCTGTTCAGCGGCGGCGGTGCATGGGTTTTCCAGCCCTTGTTGTCGCTGCCGATTTTTGACGGCGGGCGCTTGGCCGCTGGGCTGGACATTGCCCAGGCGCGCCAGGTGATTGCCGTGGCGGAGTATGAAAAGACCATACAGCAGGCGTTTCGCGAGGTGGCCGATCTGCTGTCGGCACGCGCCTCGTTGTCTCGGCAGCTGCGTTCTTCTACGGCGAATGTGAACGCCCAGGCCAAGCGCTTGCAGATTGCCGAGGCCCGCTTCAAGGCCGGGATGGTTGGCTACCTGGAGGTGCTGGATGCGCAGCGAGATATCGTGGCGGCGCAGCAGGCTACCGCACAGGTGCGCAGGCAGCAGCTGGAATCTGCCGCGCAACTCTATAAAGCGCTGGGCGGAGGTTCGGCGGCATGAGAGGTTGCAACATGGTGGCTGCCACTGGTGGGGTGGTATGGCGCTGAAAAGCCCTGCGTACGAGAAGCGCACCTTTATCAACACCTTGAAGTCGGCGCGGCTTGGGCTGCGGGACGCACAGTACGAGGTGGGCCTGATGTATGCCAATGGCATCGGTGTCGAGCAGGACTTCGAGCAGGCCATCCACTGGATCCACCAGTCGTCGGAGCGCGGCTACGCGGCTGCCCAGTATCTGTTGGCAACGCGCTTCGTAAGCGGTGTGGGGATCGAGCAAGACCATTCCAAGGCGGCTTACTGGTTTCAGAAGGCCGGTGAGCAAGGACATGCCAAATCTTTGTACCGGCTGGGCAAGCTGTATGCGGCAGAGTCGCAGGACTTGTCGCGTGGCTGTATGGCCAAGGCCGCGGAGCTGGGGGTGGCGGAAGCGCAGTTTGCCCTGGGAGCCATTTTTGCCGGGGGCAAGAGTGTCCCTGCAGACAACAAGCAGGCGGCGTACTGGTACGGATTAGCGGCGGAGCAGGGCCTCGCATCTGCGCAATGCGCGTTGGCAGATTTGCTTGCCGACCCGCACAGCGGGGTGCTGAACATCGATTCCGCGCTGTTCTGGTACCGGAGGGCTGCGCAGCAGTGCTCACCGGTTGCGCAGGTTGCGTTGGAATATCTGGACGCCAGCGGCATGGGGCGCTCCAAGGCACGCGGCCGTACGCGTCCCAAACCCGGCGGTATCGAACGGAGGCAGACCGACGCGGATTGGGCCGCAGTGGCCGAGCAAGGTGATGCGAATGTTCAATACCACATGGGCCTGATGTATGACCTGGGGCTGGGGGTAGCACAGGATGTTGGTCAGGCAGACACTTGGTACCTGGCCGCGGCCCAGCAGGATGATGTCCGAGCGCAGTTGGCTCTGGCCAAGCGGTACGAGGCGACCGAGGACGCACTGGCCGTATCTTGGTACCACAAGGCCGCAGAGCACGGTGACGTGGAAGCCCAGTTTGCCTTAGGCCGCAGATACTGTTCGGGCCAGAGCGTGGAGCAGGACTTCATGGCCGGTTTGGCTTGGTACTTCAAGGCGGGTGAGGCGGGTAACGCGCCTGCCTTGATGACATTGGGCAGCTTTTTTAGCAGCGGGCTGGAGCATGTTGCTGCGGCATGTTTCAAGAAGGTCGCCGAGCAAGGCGACGCGGAGGCGCAGTTTCTGCTGGGGGAGCAATACGCCGCTGGCAAAGGTGTAGAACAAGACTTGGTCCAGGCATTTCTGTGGTGCCAGCGGTCTGCGATGCAAGGGCACGCCCAGGCCCAATGCGACTTGGGCGGCATGTACCTCAAGGGCAAGGGGGTCGAAAAAGACTTCCAACTGGCCCTCTCCTGGTACCAAAAGGCTGCAGACCAGGGTGACGCCAAGGCGCAATGGAACCTGGGTTCCATGTATGCCGGCGGTGGTGATGGCTTGAAACGGAATCTCCGCCAAGCTTTTGTCTGGTGCCAAAAAGCCGCCGACCAGGAATTTGTGGCCGCCCAGTCCTCACTGGGGCTATTGTTTTCACTGTCTAAGAAACCCGAGCTGGCCGTTCTGTGGTGGAGCAAGGCGGCCGATCAGCAGGATCCCGAAGCCCAGTACAACCTGGCGTTGATGTACGGAAAAGGCGAGGGGGTAGAGAAAAACCCCTTGCGCGCTTTCCACTGGTTTCGCCGGGCAGCATTGCAGGGCGTTCTCAATGCCCAATCCAGGCTGGGAATTTTGTATGCAACCGGCGATGGCGTTGCACTGGATTCCATCGAAGCCCACAAATGGTTTGTGATCGCAGCCGCCGCTGGCGACACTGCTGCGCTTGCGAATCAGAAGCGTTCCGAATCCCAGCTTGGCGCTCCACAGCTATTGGAGGCGCAACGCCGTGCAAAAGAGTTCATTGCGCATGACTTACCGCACTGAAAGGTGTGGCATGTCATTACATAATCTTACGTTTAGTACATTCTTCAGTTTAAATTTACTTTTTCTTAACAAAGAGTTTAAGTTAGTAAAAAAGCTGCCGAAGACAGAGATGTGCGTTGAAGCGTAGCTGGTTTTTGGTTGGTGTGTCAAAAATTTCCGGCATATCTGTTTGGTCGATGGAGCGGTTTCTTTCTTGGAAGCCGCTCTTCAAAAATACTGTGATGACATCTTGGTGTCGAAGGGCTAAAAAATGAGTATTGTTACTGGGCTAACAACTGCGCAAATTGCAGTCCTAACGACGTTCCAAATCCAATCTTTGTCGACCAGCGATATCGCGGCGTTGACCACTGCACAGGTGGTGGCTCTCACGACCGACCACATCGTTGCCCTGAAAACTGCGCAAATTGCCGCCTTGACGACAGCCGAAATGGCTGCTTTGACCACTACACAGATAGCGGCCATAGAAACAGTTGACGTCGCTGTTCTAAAAACTGCGCAGATAGCGGCATTGACTACGGCAGGCGTGGCCGCGTTGACCACCAGCCAGATCCAGGCGGTCAGCACCGCAGGTGTTGCAGCATTGCAAACCGCGCAGGTGGCCGCGCTGACCACCAATCAAGTAGTAGCGCTGACAACCGGTCAGGTCGCATCACTGTCTACAAGTGGTGTGGCTGCCTTGACGACCAGCCAAGTGGCTGCGATTGAAACGGCAGATATTGCTGCCCTGAAGACCAACCAGATTGCAGCCTTGACAACCGCAGGTGTGGCAGCTTTGACGACCAACCAGGTCCAGGCAGTCAACACCGCCGGCATTGCGGCTTTGAGCACCAACCAAGTGACGGCATTGACAACCAATCAGGTTGTTGCATTGACGACGGGCCAGGTTTCATCTTTGACGACTAGCGGCGTAGCCGCGTTGAGCACCAGCCAGGTGGCGGCGATTGAGACGATTGACATTGCCTCGCTCAAGACCAGCCAAGTTGCGGCCTTGACGACCGCAGGTGTGGCCGCGCTGACGACTAACCAGGTCCAGGCGGTCAGCACGGCCGGTGTGGCCGCCTTGCGCACCTCGCAAGTGGCCGCGTTGACGACCAACCAGGTCGTGGCCCTGACGACGGGCCAGGTGGCATCGCTGACGACAGCTGGCGTAGCTGCTCTGAGCACCAGCCAGGTGGCAGCGATCGAGACAGTAGATATCGCGGCCTTGACGACCAACCAGGTCGCATCGTTGACCACGGCAAGCGTAGCTGCGCTGACGACCAACCAGGTCGTAGCATTGACGACAGGCCAGGTTTCTTCGCTGACTACAGCGGGTGTCGCTGCATTGACGACTACTCAGGTGGCCGCTATCGAAACGGCAGATGTGGTCGCATTGAAGACAAGCCAAGTTGCGGCTCTGACTACGGCAAGCGTAGCCGCGCTGACAACCAACCAGGTCGTAGCGTTGACGACGGCACAGGTTTCTTCGTTGACTACAGCGGGTGTCGCTGCATTGACGACGACCCAGGTAGCTGCTATTGAAACGGCAGATGTGGCCGCATTGAAGACTAGCCAGGTTGCAGCTTTGACGACCGCCAGCGTCGCAGCTTTGACGACCAGCCAGGTCCAGGCAGTGAGTACCGCCGGTATTGCGGCTCTAAGTACCGGTCAAGTAACGGCGCTGACAACGAATCAAGTTGTGGCCTTGACGACCGGCCAGGTTGCTTCGTTGACCACTGCCAGTGTGTCCGCTCTCAGCACCAATCAAGTGGCGGCTATAGAGACCGTCGATGTAGCCGCGCTGAAGACCAGCCAGGTCGCAGCTTTGGGTACGGCCAGCATTGCAGCGCTCACGACGAACCAGATCCAGGCAGTCAGCACGGCTGGCATTGCCGCTTTGAGCACTGGGCAAGTGTCCGCACTGACCACCAACCAGGTCGTGGCATTGACGACTGCGCAGGTGCCTGCACTGAGTACGGCCGGTGTTGCTGCACTGAGCACTTCGCAGGCCGCAGCAATTGAAACCAGAGATATCGCCACGCTGACCAGCACACAGGTGTTGGCACTGACGACGGCGCAAGTCGTTGCACTGACGACGGCGCAAATCGTCGCTTTGACCACTTCGCAGGTTAGTACCCTGACAACGAACAGTGTGGCAGCGTTGACGACTACCCAAGTCGCGGCCATAGAGACTGCCGATGTAGCGGCGTTGAAGACCAGCCAGGTTGCCTCTCTTACCACCGCCAGTGTGGCCGCTCTGACGACGAATCAAGTCCAGGCGGTAAGCACCGCCGGTATCGCGGCTTTGAGTACGGGTCAAGTGACAGCCTTGACGACCAACCAGGTCGTGGCGTTGACCACGGGTCAGGTCGCATCGCTGAGCACTGGCTCGGTGGCTGCTCTAAGTACGAATCAAGTGGCCGCCATCGAAACTGCGGATATTGCGGCTCTTAAAACCAACCAGGTTGCTGCATTGACGACGGCCGGTGTGGCTGCTTTAACCACCAGCCAAATTCAAGCCGTGACCACGGCTGGCATTGCAGCACTGGGCACGGGCCAGGTGTCTGCTTTGACCACAAATCAAGTCTTGGCTTTGACTACAGGCCAGGTCAGTTCGTTGACGACTGCTGGCGTAGCTGCCCTGACGACCAACCAGGTTGCCTCCATTGAGACAGTAGATGTCGCAGCACTCAAGACCAGCCAGATCGCGGCTCTGACAACTGCCGGAGTGGCAGCGCTGACGACCAACCAGGTTCAGGCAGTGAGCACGGCCGGTATGGCGACCCTGAGCACCAGCCAGGTAGCGGCCCTGACGACGAACCAGGTTGTGGCGCTGACGACCGCCCAGGTGTCTGCGCTGACTACGGCAGGCGTAGCAGCCCTGAGCACCAGCCAGGTTGCGGCGATTGAGACGGTGGATGTGGCGGCCCTGAAGACCAGC
>CAUPON010000036.1:0-56719 GCA_963513025.1 uncultured Albidiferax sp. | reverse complement strand
CGACATCGCCGACTACATCGTTGGCTTCTACAACAGCGTACGGCTGCACTCCAAACTGGGCAACTTGCCACCCAATGCTTTCGAGCAGCAATCGGCAATCAAACAACCTATCGCGGTGTCCGAAAAAACTTGACCAGCACATACTAACGCTAGATCACATCGAATTGATGATAGACGCCGCAATGTCGGGATTGGGTATCGCATTTGTGCCTGAGCGGTCAGTGAGTTCAAGATTGGATGACGGAACATTGCTGACTTTGCTCGAGGAATGGTGCCCTTCTATTCCAGGACTCTTCCTCTACTACCCGGGAAGTCGTCTGATACCGTCAGGCCTACGTGCTTTCATAGACGTCCTTAAGATCCAGTTTCCGCATGATTAGCTCTTAGCTCGGGAAGTGGAGTCTTGCCTTGGGTGCGATCAGCATTCTTTGCACAAGGGCACCCCTTGAACATCCTATCAAACTGACTTCGGCCAGAGGATAGCGGCTCAAGACAGCCTAAGCAGGCGAAATTATTGATCCGGCCCCAAGAAGTTTTAAGCCGCCGCATACTTGACTCTGGGGTCTTGGAAGAAACTCTGGACGCGCTGGGGTGACTTTTCCAGCATGAACATGTGTTCATTTGCGGCGTCCCTCAACTTGACTTTGGTGCGTACAGGAACCCTTTTGTCCATGGCTTGTTTGAGGTCCGCATTCAAACGTTCTTCAGGATTGCGCTCTGGGCTGTAACTGGCCGATAGTACCCGTTCGGGCTTGATTAGTGACAGACAGCAATCGCTCTGCGGAGCGGACACCTGGCGTTCCAGTTACAACGCACCAGCCGCCCGGCCACGCTGCCGCCCAACATCCGCACCCCGTGCCAGTACGCTGGTTTAGGCAGCGCGGCCGTCGTAGTGTTGCACCGGGATGGTTGCCAAGTCCAGCCCCTCCAGACAGCGGAGGTTGACGGCGGCCATGCGATTGCCTTTGGGGTCGGTACCTTCGCCATAGGGATGGATGCCGCAGGTGGCGCAGAAGTGGTGCCGGATCACATGCTTGTTGAACAGGTAGGTGGCCAGGTTTTCCTCGGGGGTCTGCAGCTGCAACTGCTCGCGCGGTATGAAGCACATCAGCGAGCCCTTGCGCACGCAGATGGAGCAATTGCATTCCATCGCACTCTTGATTTCGCCCTCGACAGTGAAGCGGATATTGCCGCAGTGGCAGCTGCCTGTGTAGACCACGGATTGTCTGCTTTAGGGCATCACCATGGCCATCCAGGATACGCCGAACTTGTCCGCCACCATGCCGAAGCTAGAGGCGTAAAAGGTCTTGCCCAGGGGTATTTGCACCTGGCCGGCTCGGTGCTGTTGCCATCCGAAGCCATCACCACCGCCTCGCCCACGCGCATGCTGGCGTGCATGATCTTGTGCTGGAAGCCCTCGGGGCAGGGCTCGGGGCTCTCGGCATAGCGCATCTGCATGGTGACTTCGGCACCCAGCGCCTCGGTATAGAAAGCCAGGGCCTCTTCGCAGCGGGCATTGAAGAACAGATAGGGTTGGACTTGCATAAAGTCTCCTGTGGGGCGTGAAATGCATCCACAGCAGCGATGCTAGAACCGATGGCGGGCAGCGTCTACACCGGGGTGTAACCTGAAGTATTTGCGGCAGTTTGCTATTTAAATAGGAGCTTCTGGTGTAGGTGGAATGTGCGCTGGAGGCCTGTTTTATATAAATTTCTGCAACGCGCCCGCTGGCCCAGGCCGGCCAAAGTGGTAGCCCTGGAATGCGTCGCAGCCCAGGTCGGCCAGGAAGTCGTGCTGGTCCGCAGTTTCCACGCCCTCGGCGATCACCGCCAGCCCCAGGCTGTGGCCTAGGGCCACGATGGTGCGGGCGATGACCGCGTCGCTGGGGTCGGTCAGGATATCGCGGACAAAGCTTTGGTCGATCTTCAGCTGGTCGAGTGGCAGGCGCTTGAGATGCGACAGCGACGAGTAGCCGGTGCCGAAGTCGTCCAGCGAAAAGCACACGCCCTGGGCCTTCAGCTGGTTCATCTTCAGGATCACGTCTTCCACATCGTTGACCAGCATGCTCTCGGTCAGCTCCAGTTTCAGCAGGTGCGGGTTGGCACCGGTGTGCTGCAGGGCGGCCGCCACATTGGCCACAAAGTCGGCCTGGGCGAACTGGCTGGCGCTGACGTTGACGGCCATGGTCCAGCCCGCAGTGGCAGGCCGGCCGGCCCAGGTCTGCAGCTGGGCGCAAGCGGTTTCCAGCACCCACTGGCCCAGCGGCAGGATCATGCCGCTTTCCTCGGCCAGTGGGATGAACTGGGCGGGCGAAACCTCGCCGCGCTGCGGGCTGTGCCAGCGCACCAGGGCCTCGGCGCCCACCGCCGCACCCTGGCCGTCCATCTGCACCTGGTAGTGCAGCACGAACTCGTGCTGTTCCAGGCCCTGGCGCAGGTCTTTTTCCAGCTCGGCGTGGGCCAGCGCTGCGGCCTGCATGGCGGGGTCGAAGAAGCAGGCGGTGTTGCGGCCGGCTGACTTGGCCTGGTACATCGCCACATCGGCTTTCTTCAGCAGCTCGTCCAGGCTGGCGTGGTCTTGGGCGAACACCACGATGCCTATGCTGGGCGTGCTGTCATGCACCTGGCCGCGCAGGGTATAGGGCTGGCCCAGCGCGTAGAGGATCTTGTTGGCAATCGCCTCGGCCTGGGTGGCGGCCTCGTGGGCCTGGTGGCTCAGCGCCTCCAGCAGCACCACGAACTCGTCGCCGCCCAGCCGGGCCACGCAGTCGACCTCGCGCATGCATGCGTTCAGCCGCGCGGCGACCTCCTGCAGCAGCAGGTCGCCCACGTCATGGCCCAGGGTGTCGTTGAGTTGCTTGAAATGGTCCAGGTCGAGAAACATCACTGCGCTGTGCTGGCGGCTGCGGGCGGTGCTGGCCATGGCCTGCTTGAGCCGGTCCATCAGCAAGCGGCGGTTGGGCAGGCCGGTCAGCGGGTCGTAAAAGGCCAGGCGGCGGATTTCTTCGTCGCGCTGGTGGCGCTGGGTGATGTCGCGCACGATGCCGATGAAGGTCGGCTCGCCCGCACGCTCGATTTGCGACACCGACAGGCTCATGGGAAATAGCTGGCCGTTTTTGCGCAGGCCTTCCAGCTCGCGCGGGGTCCCGATGACGCGGGTCTCGCCGGCGCGCTGGAAGTTCTGCAAGTAACCGTCGTGGTGGCTACGGTGCGGCTCAGGCATCAGCATCGACACGTTGCGGCCCAGCACTTCGTCGATGCTGTAGCCAAACAATGCGCTGGCGGCCTTGTTGAACGACTCCATGTGGCCGCGTGCATCGATGGTGAGCACACCGTCCACCATGTTGTCCAGAATCGCCTGGCTATGCCGGGCCGTGGCCTGCAGCGCCTCCTGGCCGTCCAGTAGCTGCTGCTTGCGCCGGGTGGTGTTCTGGTGCGACACCACGAAGTGCCCGGGGTGGCCGCGCAGCAGCGATATGCGCAGCATGAACCAGCGCTTTTCTTGCGCGCTGTGGCAGGGGTATTCGCAGTCGAAGGCTTCGCTGTGGCCGTCCAGCACCGCGTGGATCTGGGCCAGCACCTGGCCGGACGGATGCTGGCTGGCGTAGATGTGGCACAGGTCCAGGTAGTTGCTGCCTATCCAGGGGTGCTGGGGCGGCAGGCCGTGGTGGCCAAAGTCGCGCCAGGCCTGGTTCACATAGTGGATTTGGCCGCTGCGGTCGATGATGGCGATCTGGCTGTACAGCGAATCGAGCACCGATGCTGGCATGTTGGCGGCGGACGGCACACTGCCCCAGCTGGCCTGGAGGTCCGCATACATCTCAGGGCAGGTGGAAGATCTGCACCGCGCGCGCCAGGCTTACGCTGCTGTCACTCAGGCCTTCGGCCGAGGCGGCCGACTGCTCGACCAGAGCGGCGTTCTGCTGGGTCACCGTATCCAGATGCGTCACGGCTTCGTTCACCTGGGAGATGCCCAGCGACTGCTCTTTGGTGGCGTGGGTGATCTGGCGGATCAGCGCGCCGACTTGCTTCACTGAGGTCACTACCTCGTCGATGGTGCGGCCGGCGTCGTCCATCTGGTGGGTGCCAGCGGCGATCTGCTCGGCCGATTGTGCGATCAGGGTACGGATCTCGCGGGCCGCGGTGGCGCTGCGCTGGGCCAGGGCCCGCACCTCGGTGGCCACTACCGCAAAGCCGCGGCCCTGCTCGCCGGCACGGGCCGCTTCCACGGCTGCGTTCAGGGCCAGGATATTGGTCTGGAAAGCAATGCTTTCGATCACACCGATGATCTCTTGCACCTTCTTCGACGAGGCGTTGATGTTCTCCATCGCCACACCCACCTGGTGCACGGCCTGGCCGCCACGGGTGGCCACGCTGCTGCTGATTTCGCCTTGCTGGGCGACCTGCTGGGCGGTGTCGGCGGTCTGCTGCACGGTGCTGGACAACTCTTCCATACTGGCGGCGGTTTGCTGCAGGCTGCTGGCCTGCGACTCGGTGCGGGACGCCAGGTCCAGGCTGCCGGCGGCGATCTCGGCGGCGGTCTGGGTGAAGCCGTTGATTTCGGTGCGCACATCGCCAATCACGGCGCGCAGATTGATCTGGATCTGCCACAGGCAGCGGATCAGGGTGCCCAGCGGCGCCGGGTGGTCCAGGCTGATTCGGCTGTTCAGGTTGCAGCCCGACAGGTCGCTGGCAAAGCGTTCGGCCTCGGCAATCACGTCCGACACATGGCGCTTGAACCACCACACCATCACCGTGGCTCCGGCCAGCTGCAGGCCGACCTGCAGCAGCATTCCGCTTGTGCCCCGCACGCCCAGCAGCAGCGGCAGCAGGCCCAGGGCAATCATGCCGGCCAGCACCACCATGTAGCGCTGGGTAAAGCCGATGTGGCTCAGGCTGGCCAGCGCACCGCGCCAGCCCAATAGACGCACCGCGCCCGCCTGCAACGCAAAGCTGTGGCGGCCGGATTCGCGCTCGCTGCGGATCCGCCCATACAGTTGCTCGGCGTCCTGCACCTGCTGCCGCGTAGGCTTGGTGCGCACCGACATATAGCCGCGCGGCTTGCCGCCCTCCATGATGGGGGTGACGTGGGCCTGCACCCAGTAGTAGCTGCCGTCCTTGCGCCGGTTCTTCACCATGCCGGTCCAGGGCCGGCCGCGGCCAATGGTTTGCCACATGTCCTTGTAGGCTTCGGGCGGCATATCGGGGTGCCGGATCAGGTTGTGCGGCTGGCCGATCAGCTCATCATAGGTATAGCCGCTGACGTGGACGAAAGCGCTGTTGCAGTGGGTGATGACGCCCTGGGTGTTGGTGGTGGACACCAGCATCTCGTTGGACGGGTAGTCGTATTCTTGCTGGGTGACAGGTAGATTGGTTCGCATAATTTTGTAGTGGCTAGAACTACATCCAGTAACAGTCTCGATTAGGCCGCAGTGGGCAGCCTGCATCAAGCTTGCGCGCCCTCTGTTTGCGGCTTGCTTGATGCAGATCAAGTAATCCGCCAAGTGCTGCGGAGGCGGTCCCACGGAGCCGGTCCGCAGCCGGTTTAAGGGTTTTCACTTAAATATGCCCCTGGCGCAAGTAGCGCTTGTGCGAGCAGCTACATAAGTCATAGCAAATCCAAATTAATCGACGTCTGCTTGAAGAAATGTGAATCCGCGGTAAAGCCGCCTGCGTATCTGTCTCGCCAATTGGCACCAATGGACATGACCCACAGGAGCTCACCATGCAATTCAAAACCGGCCCAGTTACCGCAGCCTGTCTGCTTTTAGCCATAGGCGGCGCAGCATTCGCCTCCAGCCACCGGGAGGCGCCGTTCATCACCACCAGTCCGAAGGTCGACGGCACCGACTTCTACATGTTCCGCAGCTACGAAGGCGTGGCCGGCAACGGCACGGGCGGGCGTTCCGACTACGTGACCCTGATCGCCAACTACCAGCCACTGCAGTCGCCCTACGGCGGCCCCAACTACTTCTCGCTCGACCCGAACGCGCTGTATGAGATCCACCTGGACAACAACGGCGACGCCAAGGAAGACCTGACCTTCCAGTTCCGCTTCAACAACAAGCTGAACAACGTGGCCTTGCCCATCGGCGGCTCCAACGTGGCGATTCCGCTGATCCAGGCTGGCGCCGTGGCGAACGTCAACGACGCCAACCTCAATCTGAACGAAACCTACACCGTGAACCTGGTGCGTGGTGACCGCCGCAAAGGCAGCGGCGCGTCCGTCACCAAGGCCGACGGCAGCAAGACTTTCGAGAAGCCGGTGGACTACATCGGCAGCAAGACCCTGGGCGATGCCAACGCCTACGAGACCTACGCGCAAAAGCACATCCACAGCATCAAGATCCCCGGCTGCCCGGTCGGCAAGGACATGGGCAAGGTCTTCGTCGGCCAGCGCCAGGAAGGCTTTGCGGTGAACCTGGGCACGGTGTTCGACCTGGTCAACGCGCCTGCGTCCTTCCTGCTCGACCCGGCCAACAAGGACGCGGCCGGCAACGGCGGCCAGCATGTGATCCAGAAGGCCAACGTGACCACCATCTCGCTCGAAGTGCACAAGGACTGCCTGACCGCTGGCACCGACCCGGTGATCGGCGGCTGGACCACGGCCAGCATGCGCCAGGCGCGGCTGCTGAACGGCAAACCCGGCTCCGGCCACCAGACCAGCGAAAGGGCTGGCGGCGCCTGGGTCCAGGTCTCTCGCCTGGGCAACCCGCTGGTCAACGAACTGGTCATCGGCCTGCCCGACAAAGACAAGTTCAACGCCTCCAAGCCGCAGGACGACACCCAGTTCCTGACCTACGTGACCAACCCCACCTTGCCCGCGCTGCTGGGTGTGGTGCTGGCCGGTAGCGCTACCGCCGTGGCACCTACCAACCTGCCGCGCACCGACCTGGCCACCGTGTTCCTTACCGGCATCACCGGCGTCAACAAGCCCACCACGCCTACGCCGTCCGAGGTGCTGCGCCTGAACACGGCGATCGCGCCCGTGCCGTTTGCGTCGCAAAACCGCCTCGGCGTGGCCGGCGAAGTGCTGCGCGTCGGCGGCACCGCCAATCTGTCGCAGGCGGTGGACCTGGCCGGCTTTCCGAACGGCCGCCGGCCCAAGGATGACGTGGTCGACATCGCCCTGGTCGCCGTGCTCGGCGGGCTGTGCGTGATCAACGGCGACAACAACAGCCTGGGCCTGAACAGCGTGCCCGGCGTGCCTAGCCTGACCTCGGCCTGCAAAACCTCCAGCGTGCCGCTGGGCGCCAGCTCGGCCAACATCCACGACGCGGTGGACCAGGCGACTGTGCCTTTCCTCACGCGCTTCCCCTACCTGAACACCCCGAACTCCGGTTCGGCCAGCTACTAAGGAGCCGCCATGTTGCACTTCAAACAATGGATGGCGCCGGCCGCCGTGGCGATGGGCTTGCTGGTGGCCTGCGGCGGTGGGGGCGATGGCGGTTCCGTCACGCAGTACGTGCCGGGCACCGAGCTGCCGGTCGGCGTGGAGGCGCGGGTCGGTGACGTGATTGCCTTCGCCCAGGCGCAGATCGCCGACACCAGCGACAGCCGCGACCCGGTGCTGATCGGCAATGCCGTGCTTGCGACCAGCGAGTCGGATGAGCCTGCGGACATTTGACGCTTACACCATCCAGGCTGCGCTTTGCAGCCTGGACGGGTTTGCAAGAATTTAAGAAATAAATGGCTCTGGCGCTTATTCCGTAAGCGCGAGTAGCTCCTATTTATATAGCGCGACTCCAACCGGTACCCACCATGCGTATCACCCCATTCCTATGCCTGGCCGGCCTGCTGCTGTGCGGCGCGGCCCAGGCGGTGACCGAGCTGCGGCCGGGCCGCGGCGACGAAGTCATCGAGCGCCTGCCGGCCATCACCCGCGTGCGGCTGGCGCAGACGGCCATGGCCATGCCGGACCCGGCAGCAGCAGCGGCCCAGGCCCGCGCCTTTATTGCCACCGCCCGCCAGACCGGCGACACCCGCTACTGGGGGCGAGCCCAGGCCGCGCTGGCGCCCTGGTGGGGCCAGGCCGAGGCGCCGGTGGCGCTGGCCGTGCTGCAGGCCACCGTGCAACAGGGCCGGCACGAGTTCCAGGCCGCGCGCAGCGTGCTGCAGACCGCCTTGCAGCGTGACCCTGGCCATGCCCAGGGCTGGCTGAACCTGGCCGCGCTGGAGCGACTGTCGGGCCAGTACCCCCAGGCCTTGCGGGCCTGCGAGGCCGTGGCCCGCGCCGGGCAGAACTTCTACGCCCAGGCCTGCCAGCTGGAAACCCAGTCGCTGCAAGGCCAGACCGGCGCGGCCCGCAAAGGCCTGGTAGCGCTGCGCGCGCAAACCCAGGACGCGGGGCAGCGCAGCTGGCTTGATTCGCTGCTGGCCGAGAGCGAGGAGCGCGCCGGCCATGACGCCGCCGCCCTGGCGGCCTACCAGAGCAGCCTGCAGCAAGAGCCAGACCTGTACACCAGCATCGCCCTGGCCGACCTGCTGCTGCGCACAGGCAAGGCCGCCGACGCGCTGGCCATGCTGCAGCCGCTGCCGCAGACCGACGCTGTGCTGCTGCGCCAGGCGGCCGCCATGCGCCGCCTCGACAACCCGGGCTGGAAGCCGCTGCGCAGCACCTTGCGCGAATGGAACGGCGAGCTGGCCCGGCGCGGCGACGACCTCAGCCTGCATGGCCGCGAGCAAGCCCTGGTCGCCCTGTGGCTGGACGACGACGCCCCCGCCGCGCTGGCCATCGCCCGGCGCAACCTGGGCCTGCAGCGCGAGCCCATCGACTGGTGGGTGGCCCTGCAAAGCGCCCGCCAGGCCAAGGACAGCAGTGCCCTGCAGCAGCTGCAGACCGAGATGCAGGCCACCGGCCTGGTCGACGCCAGGAGTTCCCAGCCATGAAATACCTGCTTGCCATCCTCTGCGCCGCGCTGCTCGGCAACCCCGCCTGGGCCCACAAGGGCAGCGATGCCTATCTGGATGTGCGCCAAACCGAGGGAGCGCTGAACCTGCAGCTGTCGGTGGCCCTGAAGGACCTGGACCTGCTGCTGCCCATCGACGCGAATGCCGACGGCCAGCTCACCTGGGCCGAGGTGCAGGCCGCCACCCCCGCGGTGCTGGCCCTGCTGCAGACCCATACGGGCCTGGAAGCGCCAGCCCCGGGCTGCGCGCTGCAATGGCGCTACGACGGTCTGGAGCGGCGCAGCGATGGTGCCTATCTGCGCGCCACCAGCCCAGCTAACTGTGAACCTGGCGCAGCACTCGGCTGGCGCTACAGCCTGTTCAAGGCTGAGGACGCAAACCACAGGCTCATCGTCACCGGCCAGCTGGACGGCCACGACCTGCTGGCCACCACCTCGCCGCAGCAGACCGCGCCTTTGCCACTGCGCCAGGCCAGCGCCGCCACGCCGCGCGGCATCCTGGCAACCGTGTTCGATTACTTGGCCCTGGGTATGCACCATTTGCTGGAGGGCTACGACCACATGGCCTTTCTGCTGGCCCTGGTGCTGCCGCTGCAGCTGCGGCTGGCCCGCGGCGTAGCCGGCCAGGCGAACCCCTGGTGGGCGCTGCTGCGCACTATCACCGCCTTCACTATTGGCCATTCGATCACCCTGGTGCTGGCTACCCTGGGCGTGACCGAGGCCTCGCCGGTCTGGGTGGAGCCGGTGATTGCCGCGTCCATCGGCGTGACCGCGCTGCTCAACCTGTACCCGGTGCCGGTATTGCGCCCCGAGCGCCTGGCGCTGGCCTTCGGCCTGGTCCACGGCTACGGCTTCGCCGGCCTGCTGATCGAAGCTGCGGCACCCGCCGGCCTGCTGCCCTGGGCGCTGGCGGGCTTCAACCTGGGTGTGGAAGCCGGCCAATTGACCGCCGTGGCCGGCTGGGTGCTGCTGTCGCAGCTGGTGGTGCGCCAGCCCTGGTACGACCGCATCGTGGTGCGCGGCGGTTCGCGCGCGCTGTTGCTGCTGGCCAGCTACTGGGTGTGGCAGCGGGTGTTCTGAGCTACGGCTACCAGACCATCAGCGAAGTCTCGGCCGTCGAGTCCGCGTAGTACAGCCGGATGCCGATCTGGTACTTGCGCCCGGCGCTCAGGCGCTGCCGGATCAGCGCGTTGCGGTCCACGCCGCTGTCGTCGTCGCCGGCAATCTGCACATTGCCGCCGGGCGTGACCTCGAACAACACCAGCACCGTGTCCGAGTCGCCAAAGGTGCCGATGCGGTAGGTGCGGGTGCGCGGCGGCTGGAAGGCGAACACCTTGGTTTTGCCCGCCCCCAGGTTGAGCCTTTGCGACTCCGCTACCTGCAGCAGCGGAATCTGCTCCACGGCAACGCCGGGGTAGGACTCGCGCATCCAGGTCTGGTCGAAGATGGACAAGCCGCCCGCCGGCTTGAGGCCTGCGCGGTAAGGCGCAGGTTCCTGGATCAGGCCTTCGCTGAACTGGTATTCCATCACCGAGTCCGGGTCCCACTTCGTGCCCTTGACCGAGCTGGTGGCGATCTTGTTCAGGATGTTGTGGTTGATCGCGTCGTCGTTCCAGAAGTTGGGCGCGCCGCGGAAGTAGCTGCGCACCGCGGGCTCGTTCCAGACGATGCCGGCAAACGGGTTCTGGTGCTCGTGCTCCAGGCCCAGGGTGTGGCCGATTTCATGCAGCGCGGTGTCGCGGCCGTAGACGGTGTTCAGCGGCCAGCCGAAGTTCATGGTGCGCTCGGCCGGGTCGCGCACCGAGGCCACGTCGCGGCCCACGTACGACCAGGAGCCGTCCTCGGGGTCGAAGCCTATGCGCACCTGCGCGTCCTCGGGCCGCGCCACGGCTTTGAAGCTGATGCCGATGTTCAGCGCAAACCATTTCTGGAACGCCGCATCGACCTCGGCAATATCGGCCGGCGATCCCTGCCAGGCGGCCGGCACCGCGTCGCCGGGCTTGAAGCAGTAGTACGTCAGCTGGGTGCCGTTCACCCACTTCTTGCTGAAGGTGATGATGGCGCGCGTGCGGTTGGCCGACACGTCGGCGGCAAACTCGCGCGGCCGTTGCAGCGGCTGGGCGCAGTAGCGCAGGGCGCTGGTGGGGGTGGATGCTGTGGCCATGGGAACCTCCTGGGCGGGGCGACGTGCTCCGCGGCTGGGGTTCAATTTAGGAGGCGTACCGGCTTTCTACATCCTTCAATTGGAGGATGAAATGCGACGCCGGAGTTGGTTTGGGCAACTGGAAGTTGTTATCAAAATGTGGACATTGGGGTAGCGGCAGCATGTGCCAGAAAGGTATCTTGGGTCAATTTCCAGGCCACAAGTCGCTAAGAATTGTGGAGTGTTTTCGTCGTGAACTCTTCTTCGCGGTACTCACACTGGATGTTCGCCGGAATCGGATAGCCGTATCTCCTCGCGCAGCTCTGTGGCAAAAGCATCTGCCAGTGACAGGCGCGTACCGACCTGCGGAAATATTAGAGCGTAGCGTGAGGCTATTGCCTCCTTCACCGGACGTACCGCCAAGTTCGGCCCGGAAAACGGCTCGGCGGTCCAGCGCGAGACCAGGGTGATGCCCACGCCGGCAGCCACCAACGCGCAGGCGATGGAGGAACTGGGTGTTTCCAGCGTCACATTGGGTGCCACGCCCAGATTGGAGAAGGCTTCATCGATCTGGTAGCGCACATAGCTGTGCTGCGACAGCATCACCATGCGCTCGCCGTCCAAGTCCTTCAGTGAGATTTCCGTCTTGGCCGCCAGGCGATGGTTGGCTGGCATCACCGCCATTGATGGCACTGGGTCCAGGGGCTCGATGTCGATCGTTGGACGTGACAGCGGCAGTTCGACCACTCCCACATCGAACTGCCGGGTGGACACCAGCTCGGCGATCTGGCGCGAGGGCAGGCTTTGCACAAATACGGTGACGTTCGGACGGGTCGAAGCGAATCGGGCAATGGCGCGCGGCACCAGCCACTGTGCCAGGGCGGGCAGGGTGGCTACACGCAACGCACCTGCGCGCTGGAAGCGGATGTCGTGCGCGACCTGCGAGATGCGTTCGATGCTGCCGTAGAGCCGCTCGATCTCTCGGTACAGCGCCTCCGCTTCCGCCGTGGGCACCAAGCGCCGCCCCCGGCGCTCGAACAAGGTATAGCCCACGCGCAATTCCATCAGGCTGATGGTGCGGCTCACGCCTGGCTGGGTCACGCTCATCAAGCGCGCTGCGGCAACCACGCTGCCGGTCAGCATCACCGACCGGAACGCTTCGATCTGGCGCAAATTCAGCATCGGCTTCATACATACCATTTTGGCATAAGCAGTACCCAAAGTGTACCTATTCAAGGCGGGAAGCCCTGCATAGACTTCACACATTCATGCTACTGCCGGCACATGAATAAGCGTTTTTCCACGCTCATCCTTGTTTGAACCAATTGGAGGTTTCCATGCGCAACTACTTTCGTGCCATCTTTGGCATCGCCCTGACCGGTGCCCTGTGCGCCCACGCAGCCGAGACGATTTTGTTGGCGGGGCCGGGGGATCGAATGAGAAACTGTTCAAGGAAAAGATCATTCCGGCCTTCGAGGCCAAGACCGGGGCCAAGGTGGTCTACGTGCCGGGAAATTCCACCGACATCCTGGCCAAGCTGAAAGCGCAAAAGGGCAAGCAGGAAATATCGGTAGCGCTGATTGACGACGGCCCGATGTACCAGGCGGTGGGGCAGGGCCTGTGTACCAAGATGGAGGACACCGGAACCATGAGCGAGGTCTATCCGAACGCCCGCATGGTGGGCGACAAGTCGGTTGGCATTGGCTTCATCGCCACCGGCCTCGCCTACAACAAGGAAGTGTTCGCCAAGAACGGCTGGAAGGCGCCTACTTCATGGAAAGATCTGACCGACCCGAAGTACAAGCAGAAGGTGGTGATCCCGCCAATCACCAATGGCTACGGACTATTGACCCTGGTGATGATGTCCAAGCTCCACGGCGGCAGCGAAGACAAGATCCATCCCGGCTTTGATGTGATGGTCAAGCAAGTGGCGCCAAATGTGCTCGCCTGGGAGCCGTCGCCCGGCAAGATGGCCGAGATGCTGCAAACCGGTGAGGCCGCCCTGGTGGTCTGGGGCAATGGCCGGGTGCAGGCGGTTGTGGACCAGGGCGCACCGGTGGAGTTCGTCTATCCCAAGGAGGGGGCGGTGGCGTTGATGGTGGCCGGCTGCGTGGTGGATGGTGCGCCCCAGCCCAAGCTCGGACAGCAGTTTCTGCAGCATGTGGTGTCAGCTGAATCACAGGCCCTGCTGGCCGAGGCGGTGGGTTTTGGTCCCGTCAACAAGAGCACTAAGCTCGCGCCGGAGCTGGCGAAGAAGGTGGTGTTTGGTCCCGAGAAGGTAAATGCGCTGGTCTCGCCCAACTACGACGTGATCAACGTCAAGCGCGCTGACTGGACCAACCGCTGGAACCGCGCCGTAGAGCGCTGAAGCATTTTCCCGACTCTTGCCGAGAACCACGATGAGCTTCCTTGAACTCCAAAACCTCTCCAAGCGCTACGGCGACGCCACGGCAGTCCACGACTGCAGTCTTTCCGTCGCCAAGGGGGAGTTTGTGTGTCTGCTGGGGCCTTCGGGCTGCGGCAAGACCACCACCCTGCAGATGGTGGCCGGCTTCACCGTGCCGAGTGCTGGCCGCATTCTGCTCGATGGCCGTGATATCACGGACATGAAGCCGAACCAGCGCGGCCTGGGCATCGTGTTCCAAAGCTACGCCTTGTTTCCGCACATGAGTGTGGGCGACAACGTGGCCTTCGGCCTGGAGATGCGCGGCATTGCCGACCGCGAGCGCCGCCGGCGCGTGGGCGAGGCGCTGGATCTGGTGCACCTTGGGGCCTTGACCGCGCGATTCCCGCGCGAGCTTTCGGGTGGCCAGCGCCAGCGCGTGGCAATGGCCCGCGCTCTGGTGATCCAGCCGCCGGTGCTGTTGCTCGACGAGCCCATGGGCGCGCTCGACGCCAAGCTGCGCGAGGAGATGCAGATCGAGCTTCGCGCGCTGCAGCACCGTGTGGGCATCACCACCATCATGGTGACGCACGACCAGGCCGAGGCCATGACGCTGGCCGACCGGGTGGTGCTGATGAACCAAGGGCGCATTGAGCAGATCGGCCGCCCATTCGACATGTACGAGCAGCCCAATGGCCGTTTCGCCTCGACTTTTCTCGGCAAGGCCAACGTCTTCGAAGGCCGCATGGTGGGTGGCGAGGTGGAGGTCGGGGGGCAGCGCTTGCCGGCCCGCAGCACGGGGCTGCAGGGTGAGGTGGACTACATTGTGCGGCCGGAGAAGGTTGAGTTCTCCGCCAAGGAACACATACTCAGCGGCACAGTGAGCGCCCGTGTTTTCCTGGGCAACCATTGGCTATACCAGGTGGAGACGCCGTTGGGCACCGTACAGCTCACGCATGCCAACATCGGCCTGCCCCAGGCGGCCGAGGGTGATGCCGTAGGCCTGGCTTGGTCGGCAGAACATGCACGCACGGTATCTCGGGGAGCGGGCGCATGAACGCGGAGCGCAATCTGCTGCCGTATTGGCTCACCGGCCCCAGTGTGCTGGTTATGCTGGGCTTCGTGGCGCTGCCGCTGGTGCTGACCTTGTCGCTCAGCCTGTTTCCCTTTTTGGAAGGGGGCAGTGTCGGCGATGCGCTTACGCTGGCCAACTACGCGGACATTGTCAGCGATAGCTATTTCCACGCCATCTTTGCGCGTACTTTCGCCATGGCGTTGCTGGTTACCGGCATCTGCATCCTGATCGGTGTGCCCGAGGCTTATGTGTTGAGCCGGCTTGGTGCCAACTGGCGCGCGGTGTCGATGCTGATTGTGCTGGGGCCGTTGTTGATCTCGGTGGTGGTGCGCACATTGGGCTGGGCCGTGTTGCTGGGCAATGAAGGGGTCATCAACAAGTTCCTGCTCGCCGCCGGCCTGGTCAGCGAGCCGGTGAAGCTGATGTTCACCTTCACCGGAGTGGTGATCGCCATGGTGCACGTGCTCGTGCCCTTCATGGTGCTGGCGGTATGGACCTCGCTGCAAAAGCTCGACCCCTCGGCCGAGCAGGCTGCGGAATCGCTCGGTGCCAGTCTGCCAACCGTGCTGTGGCGCATCGTGCTGCCGCAAGTGGTGCCGGGCGTGTTGTCGGGAGGACTGATTGTTTTTGCCTTGACGGCCAGCGCCTTTGCTACTCCGGCCATCATCGGCGGGCGGCGGTTGAAGGTGGTACCCACCACCATCTACGACGAGTTCCTGGGCAATCTCAACTGGCCCCTGGGTGCCGCGCTGGCGGTGCTGCTGGTGGCCCTGGTATTGGCTGTTTCGCTGGGTGTGAACCGCTTGGTAGAACGCAAGTTCAAGCAGGTCTTTCTATGAGCCGCAAACCGATTCCATTGCTGGTGTTCCACTGGCTTTTTGCGATCTTCATGCTCGCGCCCCTGGCCATGGTGGTGCTGGTGTCGTTCACCGACAAGGGTTATGTGTCCATGCCGTTCGACGGCGCCTCCTGGCGTTGGTATGCGGCGATTCTGGATGCTCCCGATTTCATCGCTGCCTTTTGGCGCAGCCTGGGCTTGGCGGCGGCCGCCGCGAGCCTGGCCACACTGCTGGCCGTGCCCGCGGGCATGGCCATCGCATGGAATCGCTTTGCGGGCCGCGATGCGCTGCTCGGACTGCTGCTGTCGCCGTTGATGGTGCCGCACGTGGTCCTGGGTATCGCACTGCTGCGTTTCCTGACGCAGATTGGCGGCTCCAGCACGCTTTGGGGCCTGACGGCGGCGCACACAGTGGTGGTCTTTCCCTATGTGCTGCGCCTGGTGGTGGCCGCGGCCACAGGCTTCGACCGCAGCGTTGCTCAGGCCGCGCAGTCCCTGGGTGCGTCGGCCTGGACAGTGTTTCGGCGCGTCGAATTTCCGTTGATCTTCCCCGGTGTGGCAGGGGGCTGGCTGATTGCCTTCATCAACAGCTTCGACGAGCTGACGATGTCGATCTTCGTCGCCTCGGCCAGCACCGAGACACTGCCGGTCAAGATGTACAACCACATTGCCAACACCATCGATCCGCTGCTGGCTTCCGTCTCTACCGTGTTGATTGTGCTCACCCTGGTGTTGATGCTGGTGCTGGATCGCTTTTACGGCCTCGACCGTGTATTGGGAGGCAAGCCATGACGGCCGCTCGCGAGTTGGATACCCTGGTGATTGGTGGCGGCATGGTCGGCATGTCGGTGGCTTATGGTCTGGCGCGCGCCGGCGAGCGCGTACGGCTGCTGGACGGGCAGGACGATGCCCTGCGCGCCGCGCGCGGCAACTTTGGCCTGGTGTGGGTGCAGGGCAAGGGCCAGGGCAATGCTGACTACGCGCGCTGGAGCATGGCCGCGGCGCGGCAATGGCCAGCCTTTGCGCAGGAGCTTGCCGAGCGCACCGGTGTGGACCTGGAGCTGTCGCAGGTCGGCGGGCTCGTCATGCATGTGGATGGCGGCGAGATGGCCGCCAAGGTGGCGGGCCTGCAAAGCATTCGCGAGGACCTTGGCGAGGACTATCCGTTCGAGATACTCGACCCGACCCAACTGCTGGAGTTGTCGCCCTTCGTCGGTCCGGAAGTGGTAGGTGCCACGTATTGCCCGCTGGACGGCCATGTGAGCCCCTTGCGCCTGCTGCGTGCGCTGGTGCAGGGCTTTGAGCATCATGGCGGTGCGCTGGTGGCGGGTGTGCAGGTGGACCAGATCGTGCACCGCCACGGCGAGTTTCGTGTCCGCACGGGGGCGACCGAACACGTGGCCGCCAAACTGGTGCTGGCCGCCGGGCTGGGCAATCGTGCGCTGGCGCCCCTGGTAGGCCTGGAAGCGCCGGTCAGCCCGAACCGCGGGCAGATCCTGGTGACGGAACGGGTGCAGCCATTTTTGCGGCACCCGTCGCTGCATGTGCGCCAGACCGGCGAAGGCGTGGTGCAGATTGGCGACTCGAAGGAAGACGTAGGCTTTGATGACGGAACCACGCTGGCGCAACTGGCGCGCATCGCCGACCGCGCCACCCGCTGCTTCCCACTGCTCAAAAGCGTCAACATCATGCGCACCTGGGGCGCACTGCGTGTCATGAGCCCGGACGGGTTCCCTATCTACCAGGCCTCGATTACCCACCCCGGGGCCTTCGTGGTCACCTGCCATAGCGGCGTGACTCTGGCGCCGCAGCACGCGGGCGTCCTTGCGGACTGGATTCGGGGTGCCCCCGAGCCTGTTGCCATCAACGGATTCAAAGCGGAGCGTTTCCATGTTTAGAGTGATCGAACCCACCACGGCCAGGCCCGTGGTGACGCTGCAGATTCAGGGCCGCACCGTCCAGGCCCGTCAGGGCGATACCTTGGCCATGGCCCTGCTGAATGCCGACGTGGTGCCATTCCGCCAGACGGCGGTGTCCGGCCAGCCACGTGCGCCCTTGTGCCTGATGGGTGTGTGTTTTGATTGTCTGGTCGAAGTCGACGGACAGCAAAACGTGCAGTCCTGCATGGTCGAAGTGCGTGAGGGCATGCAGGTACAGCTCCCCACAGGTGCGCGCCGCGCACAGGAGACGGTATGACGCATGACCTAGTGGTGATAGGAGCCGGTCCAGCCGGCATGTCAGCGGCGTTGACGGCTGCGTCCCTGGGCTTGAAGACGGTGCTGCTCGACGAGCAGCACCGTGCGGGCGGGCAGATCTACCGCAACGTGCTGGGCGTCGACGCCAAGGTAGCTGCGTTATTGGGGCCGGACTATACCTATGGCCGCTCGTTGGCCGAGCGTCTGGCGCGTTCGGGTGTGGAGTTGCGTTATGGCGCGATGGTGTGGGATGTGGACCGCGATCTCAATGTGACGACGCTGCAGCAAGGCGTATCTTGCCAGGTGCGTGCGCCGCAGCTGATTGCGGCTACCGGCGCCATGGAGCGGCCGTCGCCCATTCCCGGCTGGACCCTGCCCGGGGTGATGAATGCCGGTGCCGCGCAGATTGCGCTGAAGAGCGCGGGCTCGGTGCCTTCCGGTCCGATCGTGCTGGCCGGTGCCGGGCCTTTGCTGTTGCTGGTGGCCTGCCAACTGCTGGAAGCTGGGGCAACTATTGCGGGTGTCGTCGAGACCTCGCCTGCGGCCAACCGAGGTGCAGCGCTATTCCACCTGTGGGCCGCGCTGGGTGCGCCCGGCTATCTGCTCAAGGGCCTGCGCATGCTGCGCCGCTTGCGTGCTGCGGGGGTGCCCTGGTTCACCGGCGCCAGTGAGCTTGCGGTGGAGGGCGAGGACCGTGCGCAGGCGCTGCGCTTCTCTGCAGGTGGGCGAATGCAGCGGCTGGAAGCCTCGGTGGTGCTGTTGCACCACGGGGTGGTGCCGAACACCCAACTGACCCGCATGTTGCGAGTTGCCCATGACTGGGACGACACACAACTGTGCTGGCAGCCGCGCGTGGACGCCTGGGGCCAGACGTCGCTGCCCGGCCTGCGCATTGCAGGCGACGGTGCGTCGATTGGCGGAGCCCTGGCGGCAGAGGCCAGTGGTACGCTGGCGGCGTTGGGGGCGGCGCATGCCATGCAACGCCTTACGGATGCGGAGCGTGACACTCGCGCAGCGTCCGCGCGCAAAGCCCTGCGAAAGCAACTGCGCATCCGCCCTTTTCTGGACACGCTGTACCGGCCGCCGGCATGGATCAACACGCCGCCCGACGAGACCATCGTATGCCGCTGCGAAGAGGTGTCGGCAGGCCGTATCCGCGAAATGGCACGCCTGGGCTGCCAGGGACCGAACCAGACCAAGTTCTTCAGCCGCTGCGGCATGGGCCCGTGTCAGGGCCGCATGTGCGGCCTGGTGGTGACGCAGATTCTGGCCAGCGCGCTCGACAAGCCGGTGGCCGAGGTCGGCGCCTACCGTATCCGCGGCCCACTCAAGCCCGTGCCTCTGGCGTCTTTGACTTCTTTATTTCCCCAGGATCAACCGGAAACCACGCCATGACGACAAGCATCCAACGCCAACACACCAACGCCCGCATGAGCAAGATCGTGCAGTATGGAGGTCTGGTCTACCTGTGTGGCCAGACTTCCAACGGCACGGCTATCGCTGATATCGCAGGCCAGACCAGCGAGGTGCTGGCCCGTGTAGATGCCTTGCTGGCCGAAGTGGGCAGCGACCGCAGTCGCCTGCTGTCGGCCACCATTTATCTGAAGAATATTGCCGACTTTGCCGCCATGAATAACGTATGGGAGTCATGGGTGCCCAGCGGCGCGGCTCCTGCGCGGACCACGGTGCAGGCCAGCCTGGCCTCGCCGGACTTGCTCGTGGAGGTTACCGTGGTGGCCGCTGGGGTTTAAGACCGTAGCACTAGTGCACCGAAATGATCTCGCGGTGCATGGGCGCCAGCTTGGCCAGCAGCTGGTTTTGGGTGCTGAAGGGGATTGCCCGCGCGTCCATCGTGGCCTGCAGGATTTCGACCAGCAGGTTGAACTGGGCTTTGTCGATGCCCAGCTTCTCGTGCGACTTCTTCATCTCCTCGCCCTCGTACTTGCACGGGCCGCCGCTGAGCTCGCAGATCTGGTCGGTCAGCTGCTCCTTCAGGTAGGCGGGCTTGATCTCGTCGAACATCTTGCCGATGCGCGCATTGGCTTTCAGGCGGTCGACGAAGTCGCCCATCAGCGCGGTGATGCCGGGCTTTTCGCCGAGTGCCTGGTAGAGCGGAGCGGTCTGCGCGTGGGCGGCGCTGGCGCACAGCAGCAGGGCGGATATCCAGATGGCAAAGGTTTTCATGGGGCGGGTCCTCAGAACGCGATTTGGGCCGACACATAGCCGCCGGTTTGCTTGCGGCCCGACACCAGGCCCGGCGCGATGCGGCCCAGGTCCACATAGGCCAAGGTCAGTGAGAAGTTTTTGCTGGGGGCCCAGGCGACGAACAGGTCTTTCCAGCTGTCTTCGCGCAGGGCGCCTGAATTGGCGCCGAACACGGCATTGCCCACCGGCTCCAGGTTGTTCGGCTTGAAGCGCACCTCGGCGCCGATGGCCAGGTCCTTGCGCAGCATG
The DNA here is from genome assembly GCA_963513025.1 of uncultured Albidiferax sp. Taxonomy (GTDB): domain Bacteria; phylum Pseudomonadota; class Gammaproteobacteria; order Burkholderiales; family Burkholderiaceae_C; genus Rhodoferax_B. The sequence continues at coordinate 36,723 of CAUPON010000036.1, read as the reverse complement.
TAGGCGACCGACAGCTCGGGCCGCAGCTGGTAATGGTCTTCGCCCAAAGCGCCGCCAAAGCCCAGCAGGCCGGTCTGGTTGGCTTTGGTGTAGCGCAGCGTGCTGTTGACCAGCAGGCTCTGGGCCAGAAACAGTTTGGTTGCGTTGATATACACATCGGTGCCACGGTCCTTGGCGCCCAGGGCGGTGAGCACCGGACCCATGCTGCCAGCGTGCACCCGTTTGTGCTCCAGGCCGACGGCGATTTGCGGCATCCAGTTGTCGCTGTCCAGCACGGCGTCGCCGGCCACGCGCAGCTTGGCGCCGAAGATATCCATCTTGATGTGCTGGCCCGGTGTGACGCCGAAGGCCGCCAGGGCCGCGGTCGGCCCGGCATTGAAGTCCTGCTTGGCGGCCGACAGCTCTAGCCGCTCAAACACGCCGACCGCCGCGCCCACCACGCTCAGGCCGTAGTCCTGCGTGCTGACGCGGGTGGCGGCGGCGCTGGCGCCGATTTCGCGGGCCGTGGCGTTGCTGCCGATCACGGCCCAGGGCGTGAGCCCGCCGCCGGCGGCGCCGTCGATGCTGCTCACGCCACCGGTCAGCAGCAGTTTGCCGGTATCGGCCAGGGCCCAGGGGCTGCACAGGGCTAGCGTGGCGGTGGCCAGTGCAGTGGCAAGAAAGCGCATAAAGACTCCGAAAGTAAAGGGAGATTGGTGCCAGAGAATGCAACAAAAAGCTACATTTGGATACGCCGAAAATACCTGAAAAATCGCTTGTGTGCCACGGGGCCGCACCATACCCGGCTCTTTGCAGCACCGTCCTAGGAGAATTCCATGCCGCGTCCCTGGCTTGCCCATTACCCCGCCGGCGTACCCGCCGCCATCGACACATCGGCCACACCGTCGGTGGTGGCCTTGCTGGAGCACAGCTTTGCCTGGTTCCGCGACGACGAAGCCTATGTGTTCATGGGCCACGCGCTGCGTTACGGCGATGTCGATGCCTTATCAAGGGCGCTGGCCGCCTGGCTGCAGGCCCAGCCGCTGCAGCAGGGCGACTGCGTGGCCATCATGCTGCCGAACCTGCTGAGCTTTCCGGTGGCCATGGCGGCGGTGCTGCGCGCGGGCCTGGTGGCGGTCAACATCAACCCGCTATACACCCCGCGCGAGCTGCAGCACCAGCTGCAGGACTCGGGCGCCAAAGCCATCTTGGTGCTGGACGCCTTCTTGCCCACGTTGGACGCCATCGTGTCGCACACCGAGGTCGCCAGCGTAGTAGTGGTGGCGGGTGCCGACTTGCTGGGTCTGCCCGCCGGGTCGGCCTTGCCTGCGTTGCTGGCCGCACCCGCCGCACTCGCATCAGGCGGCGAGCGCCTGCGCTTTACCGACGCGATTCGCCAAGGCCACGGCCTGCCGTTCAGCCCACCGCAGATTGCGCCCAGCGACCCGGCCGTGCTGCAGTACACCGGCGGCACCACCGGCGTCAGCAAGGGCGCGACCCTGCTGCACAGCACCCTGGTGGCCAACCTGCTGGCGTCCGAGGTGTGGATGCAGCCGGGCCTGCAGCGCAAGCCGCGCAGCACGCAGTTCACCATCGTCTGCGCGCTGCCGCTGTACCACGTGTTCTCCTTCGTGGTCTGCAGCCTGCTGGGTATGCGGGCCGGGGCGCGCAACATCCTGGTTCCGAACCCGCGCGACCAGACGGCCATGATTGCGCTCCTCAAGCCCTACAAGCTGCACATGTTTCCGGCGGTCAACACCTTGTTCAACGCGCTGCTGCACCACCCCGACTTTGCACAACTGGACTTCAGCGAACTCTGCCTGTCCAACGGCGGCGGCAGCGCGGTGCAGGCGGCCGTAGCCAGCAAGTGGCTGGCTGTGACCGGCTGCCCGATCACCGAGGGCTACGGCCTGTCGGAAACCGCCTGCGCCGTGGTCTGCAACCGCACCGATGCCGATACCTTCACCGGCCACATCGGCTTGCCGATGCCGGGGGTAGACATCCGCATCGTCGACGACGCCGGGCAGGCTGTGCCGGCGGGCCAGCCCGGCGAGATCGCCATCCACGGCCCGCAGGTGATGGCCGGCTACTGGCGCCGCCCGGAGGAAACCGCCGCGGCGATGACGGCCGACGGCTTCTTCCGATCCGGCGACATCGGCGTGATGGACGCGCAGGGCAGCATCCGCATCGTCGACCGCAAGAAAGACGTGATCCTGGTCAGCGGCTTCAACGTCTACCCGAACGAGATCGAGGCCGTGCTGTCCGGCCACCCGCAGGTGCTGGAATGCGCGGCCGTGGGCGTGCCCGATGCGGCCAGCGGCGAGGCGGTGAAGCTGTTTGTGGTGAAGAAGGACGCCAGCCTGGACGAGGCCGCGCTGCTGGTGGAGTTGCAGGCGTTGTGCGCCGAGCAGCTGACTGGCTACAAGCGCCCGCGCAGCGTGGTGTTTATCGACGCGCTGCCCAAGTCCACGGTGGGCAAGGTGCTGCGCCGTGAGCTGCGTATTCCGGCCTGAACAAACCAGCCTAAAACAACCAGCCGGTTTTTGCTTCCAAAAATGTAGCTGCTTGCGCAGGTGTAGATTGCGCTGGAGTCGTATTTTTATCTAAACTTTCGCCCAGCTTGCTGAGCGCCCCCACGCGCACCCCGAGCAGGCGCAGGCGCTTGTCCAGCGGCGCGCGCTTCAGGCTCTGGCCGGCGGCCTGGCGGATGCGCGTGGCGTCGGCCGTGGGCTGGGCCAGGCTGGTGTCGCGGGTGGCTATTTTGAAGTCGTCATAGCGCAGCTTCACGCCGATCGTCTTGCCCACATAGCCCTTGCGCTGCAGATCGGCCGCCACCTGTTCGCACAGGCGGGTGAACACCGCGCCCAGCTCGGCCCGGTCGTGCACCGCGTGCAGGTCGCGGTCAAAGGTGGTTTCGCGGCTCATGGACACGGGCTCGCTCTCGGTGACCACCTGGCGATCGTCGCGACCGTGCGCGGCTTCATACATCCAGGCGCCATAGGCCTTGCCGAAGTGCGCAATCAGCCACTGCGGGTCGGCCGCGGCCAGCTCGCCTATGGTGTGTATGCCCAGGCCGGTCAGCTTCTCGCTAGCCTTGGGGCCGATGCCATTGATCTTGCGGCAGGGCAGGGGCCATACCATGGCCGGCACATCGCCCTCGTGGACGATGGAGATGCCATTGGGCTTGTTGAACTCGCTGGCCATCTTGGCCACCAGCTTGTTGGGTGCCACGCCGACCGAGCAGGTCAGGCCGGTGGCGTCCAGCACCGCCTTCTGGATCAGCCGCGCCAGCACCCGCCCGCCCTCGCGCTGGCCGCCGGGCACGTCGGTGAAGTCGAGGTAGATCTCGTCCACCCCGCGGTCCTCCATCTGCGGCACGATGTCTCGGGCAATGGCCTTGAACTGGCGTGAATAGCGGCGGATTTCCTCAAAGTCCACCGGCAGCAGGATCGCCTGCGGGCACAGCTTGGCGGCCTTCATCAGCCCCATGGCCGAGCCCACGCCAAACTGCCGCGCCGCATAGGTGGCGGTGGTGATCACGCCGCGGCCCGCGTAGTCTTTCAGCAGCGGGAAGGCGGTGACTGGAATATTCGCCAGCTCCCCCCCATGCGCCAGCCGCAGCGCCTCGTCCTCCTTGCGCCGCCCCCCGCCAATCACCACCGGCAAGCCCTTGAGCTGCGGATAGCGCAGCAGCTCGACAGACGCGTAGAACGCGTCCATGTCGAGGTGGGCGATGCGGCGGGTGGGGCTGGTGCTCATTGCGGACTACACGGTGGTTTGCGTGCACAGCCAACCAGATTTGGAATGCTTAAAGCTGTGCATTCATCCAGTATATCTAGGCTTGTACTGGGCGATAATTTGAATGAATCGTAGGGATAGGTTTGAATAACCCTCAACGTATTTGTCTCTCTTCTTTCAACGGGCATTCCGGGCGTCGGTTCAGTCCAACGAGGTTTATTTGCTGCGTATGAACAATGCCATCGTCCCTTGCCTCGCTGTGCGGCAGATAAGTACCCTTCATTGGGGCCGTTCAAGTGCCCACTGAGCCCCAAGTAGCACATCGGCACCACTTCGTGCCTGAGTTCTATCTGCGAGCGTGGTATGAACCTGGTCAGAATGGTTTCTGGCTCTACTATCGAAATGCGAGAGGAGCTCTATCGCTGTCCCACCGACCCGCAAAATCAGTGGCCTATGTTCGTGACCTCTATTCTTTGCGGCCATTTGGTCTGCCGATTGGTCCGATCAGCCTAGCTGATGAAATCGAAACCGGATTTTTTGGACCAATAGATGCTGCGGCAGCACCAGTGCTGCTGAAGGCTGCGAACTCGAGCATAGGGGAGCTTACCTCCGACGAACGGAGAATAGCTGCTGTCTTTTTCAACTCCCTCATCGAGCGTAGACCAGAACGAATCGAAGAACTCTTTCGTTCTGTAATGACCGCCGGCCTAATTGAGCAATTTGAAAGGCGGTTCCGCTCCGCCAGTGGGCGTCAGGCATTGAAATCATTGGATTTAGATTCGTTCGCACGCAATGAGGTTCTGTCGGCGCTACCAAGATACATCGTCGATGAACAGTTCGTGGACTATCTGGCCAAGATGGTCTGGAGCACATTTGAGATCCCAGAGGGACCCGACCACTTCCTTACCAGTGATTGCCCGCTTATAGTGAACGGCGGCACCATGTTCCAACGGCCGATATATCTTTTATCCATTGCGTTATCCCCTAAGCGATTGCTGATTGTTCACGCCGATAACGAAGAGTTTGATCAGGAGTTCTTGTCCAAGCTCGTCGTGATCCACAGTATTCAGACGACCGTACAGGCCGAGAAGTTCGTAATCTCTTCAAGACAAGTGACTGACAGTGCTTCGATAAAGTACAGCAGAATCGTGAACGAGAAGCTCAGATACGCCAAGAATTAGGAGGCCAGCACGCCCGCACGATGGGCTGCTTTCGCCAAGAAGTATCGGGCCGAGATGGCCGAACCTGATGCCCGGCATGTGCTGGAACTACTGGCGCTGCTGTCCCACAGTAGCAATTTCTCGGTGGGCTGCTACTGCGAGCATGAGGCGAACTGCCACCGTTCGGTGCTGCGCCCGCTGCTGGCCGAGCACGGCGCGTTGATCGCGTGAGCCTAGCCGTGGCCGCAAGCCATTGGCCTGCAGGGTTTATAAAGAAAATAGGCCGCTGGCGCTAATACAGCTTGCGCAAGCAGCTATCAAAAGAATAGTAAGGGCTGTGCGGCGGCTTCAGACCATGCGTCCGTTGGTGCTCTGCACAAAGCAGCCGGTGATGCGCCACAGCTTGTTCTTTTGCCGCTCCAGGGTGTAGATGGCCACCCAGGTTGCGCCTTCGGCGTCCGACATCTGCACCGGCTGGACGATTTCATGGCCGTCGCGTTCGGGTTTCATGAAGGCCACCGAGGCCGGCCGGTAGACCACCGCATAGTTGCCACGCACCATGGCCATGAAGTGGGCTGCCGAGGCCACGGATTTACGGATATTCGGGGCGGCGTAGGAGAAGGCTTTGTCGGCATCGTCTGCGGCAAAGGCGGCCAACTGGGCTTGCACCACACCGCGCACATTTTTCTCGTCGGTGGCGCTTACGGGTGCTGCCAGCGCCGATATCGCGAGTAGGGCTAGCGCCATCACTGCCAGGTAGCGCCCAAAACGAAGGAGGGAAGCTGTTGCAGGGTGTGCCATGGAGCGTGTCCTTTGAAAAATGCCGTGCCCCTATCCTACGGCAGCATGAGCCTGGACGTGCGATGCGGTATTTGCTGGCGCAGGCGGGTTATGCGGATGGAGGCTCCTGGTCTGTCAATCCCATCCGGTGCGCCAAGGCGTGTGCGGTCCGGCTGAGTTCGCGCAGTAGCTGGGCGGCCTCAGCGCATTCCGCGTGTGTGTACGAGGCGCCGTTTTTCTCGATACCCATAGCTGCTGCTGCCAAGGCGTGCAGGCCCAGGCTGGCGGCCGCACCTTTTTGTGCATGTGCTGTGGCTTCGAGCTGGGTGATTTGGCCTGCATCCAGCGCGGTAAGAAGGGCTTTAAGGCTCTGTGATTCATCTTGCAGGTAGTCCGCCAGTAGCGAGCGGAAGCGGGCCAGCGAGATGCCTACGCAGACTTCGCCCACCATCACCATGTCGAAATGCTGTTCCATCTCCCCAGAGCGGAAGCGCCGCCGCGGGGTGACAGGTTTGTAAGTCGGACTGGTGGCAGGCCCACTCGTGGTGGTCAACGGTGGCAGTGCAGGAGGCGTTCCACGCGCGCCAAAGCGTTGTATCAGCAACTTTTCTATCTGTTCTGAGCGTACCGGTTTGGACAGAAATTCATCCATGCCTGCGGCCAATGTGCGTTCGCGCGATTCCACAAAGGCGTCAGCGGTCAGGGCGACGATAGGCACCGTGGCTGCCGGGCCGCTACCGGCGCGCAGGGTTTGTGTGGCCTGCAGGCCATCCATGACGGGCATGTGGATGTCCATGAACACCAGGTCGGGCACGCTGCGGCGTATTTCTGCCACGGCTTGTGCGCCGTCTTCCGCAAACCGCACCCGGTGGCCCAGGCGTGTCAGCAGTGCCGCCATGTATTTGCGGTTGACCGGGTGGTCTTCGGCGACCAGGATATCCAGGCCCTGTTGTGCGCCATGGCCTGGGTTGACTGCTGCGACCAATGGCGCGAGGGCGGAAGTCTCGGGCAATGGAGCGGGTACGCAGGTGAGGGGGAGCGTGACGGTGAACTGGCTGCCTCGACCGGCTTCACTTTCTGCGGTGATGTCGCCACCCATTAGCTGAGCCAGGCTACGCGATATCTCCAGGCCCAGGCCGGTGCCGCCGAAGCGGCGCGAGATGCTGCTGTCGCCTTGGGCGAAGCGCTGGAACAAGCGTTCCAGGGTGGCCGCATCCATGCCTATGCCCTGGTCGGTAACGCGCATCCTCACGATGCTGGTAGGCCCTGGTGTGGCCTCCACCTCCAGCACAATCTGGCCGCTGGCGCTGAATTTGATGGAATTCGAAGCCAGGTTGAGCAGGATTTGCTTGATGCGGGTGCCGTCAGCATGCACCCATTGCGGCAGCTCGGAGTTCAGCCGCAGCACAAAACCTAGCTGTTTCTCCAACGCCAGTGGCCGCATCAATGCTTCGACGTCGTGCAGCAATTCGGGGAGCTGGATCGCCGTGGGATGCACGGCCATCTTGCCGACGTCCAGCGCCGACACATCCAGTATGTCGTTCAGCAGGGTGAGCAGGTGGCTTGCCGAGCCGCGCACCGTGGATACGTAGTCGGCTTGCTCTGCGTTCAACGGGGTTCTGTCCAGCAGGCCTAACATACCCAGCATGCCGTTGAAAGGGGTGCGCAGTTCGTGGCTCATATTGGCCAGAAATTGGCTTTTACCTCGGTTCGCGCTTTCGGCCTGGATGTTGGCTTCGCGCAGCTCGTCGGTGAGCTTGCGGAGGGCCTTGCGCTCTTGCTCTTGCCGGCGTTGTCTTACAGCGAGTGCCCCAGAGGCTGCGAGCAACAAAATTAGCTGGGCCAGGGTGAGCCAGACGATCATGTCGTTCTGGCGCAGCATGGTGACTTCTTGCTGTTCCATCAGGCGGGCCAGCTGGCTATTGGCGGCCATGCTGAGCGCCTGTACATCGGGCCCGGCATCGTTGAATTCTTCCAGCAGCTGACTCCATGTCTCGACCGGTGTTGTCGGGTTGTCTGCCAATGACTCTACGCGGGACACCAGGTGTTCCATCCGGGGAACGGCAGTGGTGTATTCGGGGCGTTGCTGCAGTAGTGTCACGCTGGAGTTGTTACGTAGCAGGCCGAGCCGGCTGACCAGAATGTCCTTGCGCAGCATGAACTCGTCTGCGTCTGGCGGAGTACGGCCTTTGACCCTGCTGTCCAGGGTCTGGCGGAAGCGCAGGAATTCGCGTTCGAACTGAAATGCCATGGCCGTGATCGAGTCATTGCCCAGATGGCTGCTTCTCTGAATGGCCTGCCTCTGCGTCAACTGCAGTAGCAGCATGACCGCCATGGCCAGTGCCAGGATGATGGTGACCAGTGCCAGCCAGAGCAGGCTGCTCCCCTGTTTCAAACGCCCCTGCATGTGTGGCGCTTATTCGATTCGCAGTGACTTGAGCTGCCAAGCAGAGCGCTCATAGTAGACCGTGGACTTGAGCTCCGGTTTGGAGTCGAACGGGTACACGATGAATAGCGGCCCTTTGGTTTGTACCGGAATCGCTTGGCCATTGAGTTTGTGGGCCAGGATCACGTCGAACTGCTGGGTATCGGTCATGGGGATCGCCGTTTGGTAGTCGTTCAAGGCCAGCGCCTTGATGGTGGTACCACTGGCCTTGGCGGCTGCCAGCACGTCGCGCAGCAGCGGGCCGGTGAAGGTCATGGGCTGTTTGTCCCAGGGGGTTTGGGTGGTGAAGCTTTGCTGTGGCAGTTTCTCCAGCATGGCCATGTCAAACACGGCGGCGGTATCGGTATTTTTGTCGGCAACTTTGCCAGAGATCGTCAATACCGGCTTGCCACTGGTTGGGGGCAAGGCTGCTGCGGGCATTGCCACACTCAGACCCCATGCGGTAAGAAGTGGGGCGATCAGTCGGGTTATGCGTTGCGTCACAAGAGGTCCTTTGGTGGATTGGAAATGACGCAATTGTAATAAAAATGATATTTTTAATGTTGATTTATTGGGTTAATTTGATAAAAACGGCAATTTTTCACGGATCTACCGTGGCGGGCCGTGGGTTTGGGGCACGTCGGCGGGAGCCGAACGCATTTGCGTAGCACCAGGTGAATTCGGCGCCGACCAGGAAGATCTGCGCTGAGTAATAGACCCACACCAGGATCACCACCAGCGAGCCGGCCGCGCCAAAGGCCGAGGCCACGCCGCTGCGGCCCACGTACAGGCCGATCAGCGATTTTCCCAGGGTGAACAGCAGGGCGGTGAAGATGGCACCAATCCACACGTCCTTCCATTCCACCCGCGCCTGCGGCATCACTTTGTAGATCAGGGCGAACATGGTGGCCACCAGCAGAAAGCCGCCGACGGCGTTGATGGTGGCGGCCACCACCACCCATTCGCCAAAGATCGGCTCCAGCCAGCGCCCAGTGGTGGCCAGCACCGCGCTGACCAGCAAGGACACGATGAGCAGAAAGCCCATGGCCAGAATCATGCCAAACGACAGCAGCCGGGCCCGCACCAGCGACATCCAGCCGCCGTTTTGGCTGCGGACCGGTGCGCGCCAGATGCGGTTCAGTGCGTTCTGCAGTTCCCCCAGTACGCTGGTGGCCCCTATGAATAGCAGCAGCACACCGAGCAGCGTGGCCAGCGTGCCTTCGGTGGGTTTGTCGACGCTGATGAGCAGGCCTTGTACCGCGCTGGCACCTTGCTCGCCCATCAGCGCGCGCAACTGGGCCACGATTTCGCCGCGGGCTGCGTCTTCGCCAAACACCAGCCCCGCCACCGAGATGGCAATCAGCAGCAAAGGCGCCAGCGAGAAGGTGGTGTAGTAGGCAAGGGCCGCACCCATGCTGAGCGCGTAGTCATCGAGCCAGGACTGCGCAACCTGCTTCAGCAAGGCCCAGTAAGAAGAGGGTGGGTTGGACATGCCATAAGGGATCGAGTCGATGGAGCTCGCATCATCGGCGGTCTAGAGCCACATGGCCAGCGGAAAAGCCCACCAGCCGCTGTCGGACAGGGCCTACACCGATCGGCACAGCGGATGGTTGGCCGCCATCCGCTGTGCCGGCGCTTAGCCCATGCGCACCGGCACAAAAATCGTGTCGCCGCCGCGCAGGATCAGCAGGGCGATCGATTTATCGGACTTGGCTACCGCCGCGCGCACCTGCTCCACGCTCTTGACCGGGGTGCCGTTGATGGCCAGCAGCACGTCGCCGTCTTCCACGCCGGCATTGGCGGCGGCCCCGGCGGCGGACTCGATCAGCAGACCGTTGTCCACACCGGCCGAGCGCAGCTCCTCGGGCTGCAAGGGGCGCAGAGCCAGGCCCAGCCGGCCCTGGGAGGCAGCTTCCTTGCTGCTGGCGACCTGCACCGGTTTGTCATTGGCATTGCCCAGCTTGGCTTCGAGCTGTAGGGCCGAGCCCTTGCGCCATACGTCCAGCCGCACTTTTTCGCCGGGCCGGGCCAGGCTGATGGCGGCCGGCAGGTCGCCGGAGGACACGATGGTCTGGCCGTCGACCTTGCGGATCACGTCGCCCGGCTCCAGCCCGGCCTTGGCGGCAGGGCCTTCTTTTTCGACGCTGGAGACCAGAGCACCTTCGGGCTTGTCGAGCTTGAAGGACTCGGCCAGGGCCTGGTTGACCTCTTGTACCGCCACGCCCAGGCGCGCATGCTCGACCTTGCCGTGGGCCACGATCTGGTCCTTGATCTTGCCGGCCAGGTCCATGGGAATGGCGAAAGACACGCCCTGGTAGCCACCGGTGCGGCTGTATATCTGCGAGTTGATGCCTATCACCTCGCCGCGGGTGTTGAACAGCGGGCCGCCCGAGTTGCCAGGGTTCACCGCCGCATCGGTCTGGATGAAGGGCACGGCGCTGTCGTCGGGCAGCGAGCGGCCCTTGGCGCTGACCACACCGGCAGTCACCGTGTTTTCAAAGCCGAACGGCGAGCCTATGGCCAGCACCCATTCGCCGACCCGCAGGTCGCTGGTCTTGCCAATGGTTGCCACGGGCAGGTTCTTGGCGTCGATTTTTAGCACCGCCACGTCGGTCTTGGGGTCGGCGCCCAGCACCTTGGCCACGAATTCGCGGCGGTCGGTGAGCTTGACCACCACTTCCTTGGCGCCCTTCACCACATGGGCATTGGTCATGATGATGCCGTCGGGGCTGACGATGAAGCCCGAGCCCTGGCTGCGCGTGGGCGCTTCCTTCTGCGCCTGGGCGCCGCCCTGGCCCTGTTGGAAGCGGCGGAAGAATTCAAAGAACGGGTCGTTGCCAAACGGGTCGTCGCGCGGTGCGCGCTGGGCGGTTTCGCTGTCGTCGGATTCTTTGGCCGAGCCGGTCACGCTGATGTTGACGACGGCGGGGCCGTACTGGGCGGTGATTTGTGAGAAATCGGGCAGGCCCATGGGCGCGGCAGCCGGGCTGGACAGGGTGGCTACCGGCGCGGCGGCGTGGACCTCGCCCAGGTTGTGCACCAGCGATCCACCCATGCCGCCGATGGCTCCGGCAGCGACCAGGGCCAGCACGAGTTTGGTGTTGTGGAGGGAGCGTAGGTTCATGGAAGCATCCTTGGGTTGGGCAGTGGAGATGCCCCAACTATCAGGATGCTGGCTTAGGCGATTCTTAAACGCCCCAGCCGGGTAGGGATGGGCTTCGTGCCCTTATCCTGCCCTTAGTGACGAAACTCTTTCAGGTCCAAGCGGATGTCGTAGCTGTCATTGACCAAGGTGATTAGGGCGTCGCAGCAGGTGGTTTGGCCGGCCCGGCCTTCGTAGGCCAGGCGGCGCTGGAAGCGGCTGGCATCGCCTTGCGACAGGAAGCCGACGCGCTTGCCGTGGGCGCGCACTTCCACCGGCTTCCAGCTGTCGGGGTTGTTGACGCCGGTATGCAGCTGCACCACCACGCGGGTGCCGTTCAGGCCAATGGGGGTGCCGTCGGCCACCTGCTTCAGAGCCTGCTGGTAGCGGCTGCTGTCCGCCACCGGAAAGTGGAACAAGCCAAGCGAAGGCCACTTGTAGAGGTCGGCATCGGTGGCGTCGATGGCGGGCAGGCGGGAAGGGGTGGCAACCTGGTAAACGTCGTGGCGTTGCTGCGGTCGCATCGTGCGCCACAGCATGAAGGCTGCGGCAAAGACAAACAGGGTGGTGAACAGTTCGCGCATGTAAAGCTCCGGTGAAGCCTTATTTTTAGCCGCAATAGCCTTACATGTGCGTGTGGTTGTTCACGGTTTATGCGCCATCTTGTGGATGTTTGGCGCCCGCCGGGCGCCGGGGGTGGGGCGCGGCGTTTGCGATACTCGGGCTATGCAGCTCCAAGACATTCTTTATTCGCAAGGCTTTGGCACGCGCCGTGTATGCGCGGGCCTGGTCCAACAAGGCCTGGTTGAGGTTTACACAGAAAATACGGCTCTGGCGCCCGTCCTATGTACGGAGTCAGCTATGGATTTTGAAGCGGAAGGCTTGCGCTTTCGGGTCCAGGGCGTGGACTGGCCCTACCAGCGCCAGGCCTATGTGCTGCTGAACAAGCCGGCGGGCACCGAATGCTCGCAAAAGCCGTCCACCTATCCCAGTATCTACACCTTGTTGCCCTCGCCGCTGCGGCTGCGGCCACAAAAGGGCGCTTTGCAAGGCGTGCAGGCCGTGGGGCGGCTCGACCAGGACACCACCGGCCTGCTGCTGCTGAGTGACGACGGCCAGTTCATCCACCGCATGACCTCGCCCAAGAAGCATGTACCCAAGGTCTATGAGGTAACCACCAAGCATCCGCTGGACGAAACCCAGGTCAGCCGCCTGCTGGCCGGCGTGGTGCTGGACGACGACCCCAAGCCGGTGCGCGCCGCCGCCTGCGAGGCCGTCAGCAGCCACCACCTGCGCCTGACGCTCACCGAGGGCAAGTACCACCAGGTCAAGCGCATGCTGGCCGCGGTGAGCAACCGGGTTGAGGGCCTGCACCGCTCGCAGCAAGGCGGTTTTGCTCTGCCCGCCGATCTGCTGCCCGGTCAGTGGCGCTGGCTGAGCGCTGAGGATCTGGCCAAGTTGTCGTCCGTGCAACTAGCCTGAGTTAGGTGCGCCGCAAGGCCAGCACCTGATCGACCATCACACCGGCCTGGCCCAGGTAGTTGGCCGGGTCGCAAAAGGCGTCCAGTTGGGCCCGGCTCACATGGGCGTTGATTTCGGGGTGTTCGGCCAGGATCTCCACCAGCGGGCGCTGCTGCTTCAGGGCGTCGCGGCACAGCTCGTAGACCAGGTCGTGGGCGTACTCGCGGCCGATGAACGGGCCCAGGGCCATCATGACCGCCTCGGACATCACCAGTCCGTGGGTCATGTCGATGTTGCGGCGCATCTGTACCGTGTCCACCTCCAGCCCGGCCAGCACGAACTTGGTTTGCTTCAGCGCGCCCGACATTAGGCAGAAGATCTCGGGCAGCGACACCCATTCGATTTCCCACGGGCCGGTGGAGCGCTCGTGGTCGGCCACCATCGCGTCCATCAGCGCGGCGGCGTGCTGGCGCGCCACCGAGATGTTGGCATGGATGTACAGGCAGGAGATGGGGTTGCGCTTTTGCGGCATGGTGCTGGACGAGCCGCGGCCCGGCGCGTAGGGCTCGAACACCTCGCCCACCTCGGTTTGCATCATCAGCTTCACGTCCATGGCGATCTTGCCCAGCGAGCCGCCCACCAGGGCCAGGAAGGCGCCCACTTCGGCGATGGTGTCGCGCACCGTATGCCAGGCGATGGGCGGGCAGGCCAGGCCTAGTTCTTTCATCAGTCCGGCCTGGGTTTCCATCGCGCCCTTTTCGATCGACGCCAGGGTACCGGCGGCGCCGCCAAATTCACCCATGAAGACCCTGGGCTTGAGCTGCTCCAGCCGCTCGCGGTGGCGCTCGATGCCAGCCAGGATGCTGGCCATCTTGAAGCCGAAGGTGATGGGTATCGCCTGCTGCAGGTTGCTGCGGCCGATGATGGGGGTGTCGCGGTATTTGCGTGACAGGTCGGCTAATGAGTTGGAAATGGCTTTCAGATCCGCCTCTACCAGCGCCAGGCCTTCGCGCATCTGCAGCACGGTGGCGGTGTCGGTAATGTCCTGGGTGGTGGCGCCCCAGTGGCAGTACTCGCCCAGCTTGTCGCGGCAGTTGGCGTTGATCTGGTTGACCACGGCGATGATGGGGTAGCCGATCTGCTCGGTCTTGGCCTTCAGCTGGGCCCAGTCGATCATCTCGATGTTGCAGTGCTTGACGATCTCATCCGCCGCCTCCTGCGGGATGATGCCCAGCTGGCCCTGCACCTTGGCCAGCGCGCGTTCGATGTCCAGGTACTTGGCGGTGCGGTTCTCATCGGACCAGACGGCGCGCATTTTTGCGTCGCTGAAGATGTCGCCAAAGATGCGCGAGTCGATGATGGATGCCATGGATGTCTCTCCTTAAGAAGTGGGGGATGCGTTGCCCAGCAGGCGCTGGGCTTTGAGAAGTACCGGGCGGTCGACCATCTTTCCGTCCAGTTGCAGCGCGCCGCTGGGGTTGGCGCTGTAGGCCGCCTGCACCCGGACTGCCCAGGCCAGTTCGACGGCGCTGGGCGCCAGGGCGCTGCGCACGGCGGCGATCTGGCTGGGGTGGATGCACAGCTTGGCGCCGAAGCCGAGGCGCCGGGCCTGGGCCGTGTCGGCCGCCACCGCGGCGGCGCCCAGCGCGGTGGTGACGCCGGCCACCGGGGGTGGCAGCTCAGCGGCGCGGCTGGCCAGCGCAATCTGCACCGCCGCCATGTCCAGCGCCGGGCTGTCGGCCGGCAGGTCCAGGTCGAGTGCGTAGTCGATGCTGCCGAATGCCAGCCGGGCCACGCCGGGGCTGGCGGTAATCGCTTGGGCGGCCAGCAGGCCACGCGCAGTTTCGATCAGCGCCAGCACCGTGCCGCTGTGCACGGTTTTCAAGTCGGCGATCTGCGCGGCCGACTCGGCCTTGGCCAGCATCACGCAGGGCAGGGTGCAGGCCTGCAGCAGGGCGATGTCGTCGCCGTAAAACGCGCTGTGGGCATCGTTGATGCGCAGCAGCACCCGCGATGGGTCTGCCGTGGCATGCCATTCGGCAAACGCGCGGCGGGCCAGCGGCTTGTCTGCCGGCAGCACCGCGTCTTCCAGGTCGACGATCACGCAGTCGGCGCCGCTGGCCAGCGCTTTGGCAAAGCGCTCCGGCCGGTTGCCGGGCACGAACAGATAGGTCTGGGCCATGGCCTATACCGTGCCGGCGCTGCGCAGCGCGGCGATCTGCTCGGCGCTGTAGCCCTGGGCGGCCAGAATCGCCGCCGTGTGCTGGCCCAGCGCGGGCACTGCATCCATGCGCGGCGCGGCTGTCTGCCAGGAGCCAGGCGGCAGCAGGGCGGGCACGCGGCCCTGGGGCGTGTCCACCTCGGTCCAGCGATTGCGGGCCTGCAGCTGTGGATGTGCCCAGACTTCGGCCATGCTGTTCACCTGGGCGTTGGCGATGCTGGCCTGTTCCAGCCGCTCGACTACTTGCGCGGCGGTCAGGGTGGAAAAGGCCTGCACTATCAGTTCTGATAGCTCGGCGCGGGCAGCGCTGCGTTTGGAATTGCTGGTGAAGCGCTCGTCCGAGGCCAGCGCCGGCTGCAGCAGCACCTGCTCGCAAAAGCCCTTCCATTCGCGCTCGTTTTGCAGGCCCAGCATCACGGTCTTGCCGTCGCCGGCGGGGAACGGGCCGTAGGGATAGATGGTGGCGTGGCTGGCGCCAGAGCGTGGTGGCGGCGCGGCGCCCTCGAACGCGTAGTACAGCGGGTAGCCCATCCATTCGGTCAGCGATTCCAGCATGGACACGTCGATATGCTGGCCCTGGCCGGTCTGCTGGCGCTGCATCAGCGCGGCCAGGATGTTGGTATAGGCGTACATGCCGGCCGAGATGTCGGCTATCGACGGCCCAGCCTTGGACGGCGTGTCTGGCGTGCCGGTCACCGACACAAAGCCGGCCTCGCTCTGGATCAGCAGGTCGTAGGCCTTCTTGTCGCGGTAGGGGCCGTTGCCGCCGTAACCGGATATGTCGCAGACGATGATGTTGGGCCGCACTTTGCTAAGGGCATCAAACGACAGGCCGAGCCGCGCCGCCGCACCGGGCGCTAGGTTTTGCACCACCACGTCGGCTTCTTCGGTGATCAGGCGCAACAGGATTTTTTGCGCTTCGGGGTCTTTCACATCGAGTGTGAGGCTCTCCTTGGAACGGTTGGTCCAGACGAAGTGCGAGGCCAGGCCGCGCACCCGTTCGTCGTAGCCGCGCGCAAAGTCGCCCACGCCGGGGCGCTCGATCTTGATCACGCGGGCACCCAGATCGGCCAGTTGCCGGGTGGCAAAGGGCGCGGCAATTGCGTGCTCCAGGGTGACGACGGTAATGCCTTTCAGGGGTTGCATGCTGTGCTTACTCCAGGGTCGCGGTGGCATCCATGGTCAGGTAACCCTCGTGGTCACGCCCCCACAGACGGATGGTCTTGCCGTCGGCCGACGGCTGGCCGTGGACCGAGAACGGGTGGATGTCGAAGGTCGGCCGCACCGCCTTGAAGGCGAACTGCAGCACCCGGGCATCCGGCATCTGGCGGCGCAGCAGGTCCATCAGCAGGGTGGCGATCAGCGGGCCGTGCACCACCAAGCCAGGGTAGCCCTCGACCGTGGTGACGTACTGGCGGTCGTAGTGGATGCGGTGGCCGTTGAAGGTCAGGGCGGAGTAGCGGAACAGCAGTACGTCGTCGGGCACGATGGCCCGGCTCCAGGCTGCGCTAGTGGGGGCTAGTACGGGCGGTGGGGCCACATCGCCGGGCGAGGGCGCGGCGCGGTAGACGATGTTGTGGTGCTCGGTCAGCGCCACTTCGCGGCTGCCGTTGCAGCGCAGCTCATGGCGTACCTTGACGAAGATCAGGCTGCCGGTCCGCCCGGTCTTTTCCTGCACCTCGGCAATGGTGGAAGTGCGCTCCAGCGTGTCGCCCACCCGCAGCGGGCTGTGGAACACGAAGTCGCTGCCCGCCCACATGCGGCGCGGCAGCGGCACCGGGGGCATGAAGCCGCCGCGCTTGGCATGGCCGTCAGGGCCAATGTCCGACTGGCGGTGCAGCGGCAGGAAGTACAGCCAGTGCCACAGGCTGGGCAGCGGCGTGCCGGCGGCCGGACGCTCGGCGGGCCAGTCCAGCGTGGCGGACAAGGCCGCAAAAGGTGTGGCGGTAGCGATGTCGGTCACCGTCTCGCTGCGGCCTATCCAGTCGCTCAGATGGGTGTTGCTTGTCTCCATTTCGGCATCCTTGGGTTGAATGCCGTGATGGTGCCCAGGCTCACCCTGTTCGCCAAGTGCAACTTTTAATATGATTGCTGCATGTCACGCATCAATTTCGATTTGCAGCAGCTGCAGGCTTTTGTGGCCGTGGCCGAGCGCGGCAGCTTTCGCGCGGCGGCCGACCAGATCCATTTGTCGCCCCCGGCCCTGAGCCGGCGCATCGACAAGCTGGAGACCATCCTCGGCCACCGGCTGTTCAACCGCACCACCCGCGAGGTCGAGCTGACCAGCCTGGGCCGGGTGTTTCTGGAGCGCGCGCGCTCGGCGCTGGACGACCTGGAATCGGCCCTGCTGGGCATCACCGACCTGGCGCCCAGCCGGGGCGGGCGGGTCACGGTGGCCTGCGTGCCGTCGGCGGCGCTGTACTTTCTGCCGGTGGCGCTGCGCAGCTTTTTGCAGCAGTATCCAGCGATCCGCATCCGGGTGGTGGACGAGAGCGTGAACCAGACTTTGTCTAGCGTGATCTCGGGCGAGTCCGACTTCGGCATCGGCTTCATGAGCACCCAGGTGCCCGAGGTGGCCTTCGAGTCCATCCACGACGACCCGTTTGTGCTGGCCATGCCGCGCAGCCACCCGCTGGCCGAACGCAAAGCCATACGCTGGGCCGAGCTGGGTGCCGAGCGCCTGATTTCGGTGGCCCGCAGCAGCGGCAACCGCCAGTTGCAGGACGACGCGCTGGCCAAGGCCGGGGTGAACCCCAGCTTTGCTTTCGAGGTCAGCCACATCGCCACGCTGCTGGGCATGGTGGATGCCGGCCTGGGCCTGGCCGCTGTGCCGCGCATGGCCTTGCCGCGCCAGCACGCAAGCCTGGTCGGCGTGGCTTTGCGCGACCCGCCCATCGTGCGCAAGCTGGGCCTGCTGACCCGGCACGGCGCCAGCCTGCGGCCTGCGGCGGCGGCCTTCCACCAGCATCTGCGCGATGCGTTGACCAGCCCCAAGCCTTTCGATTTTCTTCAAAAAGAATAGCTGCTTGCGCTGGTGGATACTGCGCTAGAGGCGGATTTTATGCCTAAATCAGGCTTCTTCCAGCACGCCGCCGACCTGCATCTGGGCCCGCTGCGCGACCCGGCTCCATTTGGCGATCTCGTCGCCCACCATCTGCTGCAGCTGGGCCGGCGTGCTGGTCTGCACCCGGGCGCCGTCTGCGGCCATGCGGGCCACCAGCTCGGGGTCGCGCAGCACGGTGTTCAGGGCCTGGTTCAAGTCGGCCACCACTTCAGGCGGCGTATGGGCCGGGGCAAACAAGGCATACCACTGGGTCACATCCACCCCCGGCACGCCTTGTTCGGCCAGGGTTGGCACGCCCTGCATATTGGGCAGGCGCTCCGACCCGGCTACGGCCAGGGCGCGCAGCTTGCCGCTTTGCAAATACGGCTGGGCGGTGAACAGGCTGGGGAACATCAGCTGGGTGTGGCCGGCCACCGTGTCGGCAATTGCCGGCGCCGCGCCCGGATAGTTGCGGCCCTGCAGGGTGGTTCCGGCGTTCAGGTTGAACAGTTCGGCGGCAAAGTGCGGCGCGGTGCCGGTGCCGGCCGATGCATAGCTGAATGGGGTGTCGCGCGCCTTGCGGACCAGGTCGCGCACGTCGGTGATGTCCAGCTCCGGGTTCACCACCAGCAGGGTGGGCGAGTAGCCGATCAGGCCGACCGGGCAGAAGTCCTTCAGCGGGCTGTAGCGCAGGCTCTCCAGCGCCGGGTAGATGCCGTGGGTGGCGATGTAGCCGAACAGCAGGGTTTGGCCGTTGGGGGCTGCCGAGGCCACGTACTCGCAGGCCACACTGCCGTTGGCGCCCGCGCGGTTGTCGATTTGTACGTTCTGGCCCAGCAGCGGCGACAGCTTGCGGGCCAGCGCCCGGGCCATGGTGTCGTTGCCGCCGCCAGCGCTGGTCGGCACGATGATGCGTATGGATTTGGCGGCGGCCGGGGCCGCAGCGGCTGGCGCGGGCCGCTGTTCTTCTGGCGGGAACACATAGCTGGGTAGCTGCAGCTGCCCTTGCAGAATCTTGCGTGCGGTGCGCACCAGGGCTGCGCGTTCGACCTGGGCGGCTTCGCCAACGCCGACGACTTCCACTTCGATATCGATCTGCCCGGCGGGGTGGAGCACCACCAGCGGGCGCTTGCCGGCGAGCGTGCTGGCGCCGCTGGCCACGGTGCCGGGCAGGGCGAAGGCGGTAGCCACGCCAATCGCGCCGGTGACGGCGTGCGAAGCATGGCAGCGGCGCGGTGTGAAGTAGCGCGAGGTGATGCTGTTCGCATCATCGCCGGGGCTGACGATCACCGGCTTGGGCACCACGCTGTCCGACACATCGCCCAGGCCCATGCGCGCGCCCATCACCCGGCGCATGGCTTCGATGCGCTCCAGCAGCGCGGTATTGGCGTCCAGCTGGGCCGGACGCTCGCGGCCGGTCAGGCCCAGGTCGGCGGCGCGCAGGATCATCAAGGGCATGGCGGCGTCGATGCAGGTGACTTCAATGCCGTCGATGGTGTCGATGCGATTTCCGGTGGGGAATAAGTGGCCGGTGACTGCGCCCCAGGCGTCCAGAAAGTTCAGCAGAATCGGCGCGGCCGTGCCGGCCACGCCGTCGATGCGCGCATCGCCCTCGTAGGTGACGACGCCGCCCGGGGTGCAGACGGTGACGTCGATGCATGCCCCCGTGTTGACGTTGTAGACCCGGGCCGTGGTGTGGCCGTCCTGGGCGGCGATCAGGCCTTGTTCGATGGCGAACGGCACTACGCCGGCCAGCATATTGCCGCAGTTGGGCCGGGTGTCGACCGACTGGTGGCCTACGCCGACCTGGGCGAACAGATAGTCCACATCGCAACCCGGCCGTTGCGAGCGCGAGACGATAGCCACCTTGCTGTTCAGCGTGCTGCCGCCGCCCAGGCCGTCCAGCAGCCGCTGGTCGGACGCGCCGATCTTGCCGATCAGAGCCTGGTCGCGCGCCTCGGTGCCCTCAGGCAGCCATTCGCGCAGGAAGAACGGCCCACGCGAGGTGCCAGAGCGCATCAGCACGCAGGGAATGTTGCGGTTGATCATTGGAACGGTCTTCAGTCTGCTTGCAATTTGGCTTGCTGGACCACGCGCTTCCAGCGGGCCAAGTCCGACTTGACCAGTTCGCCCAGTTGCTCGGGCGTGCTGGATTCGACATCGGCGCCGTGGCCTTCGATGCGGGCAATGGTTTCCTTGTCGGCCAGCACCTGGTTGAGCGCGGCGTTCAGCTTGACGATCACGTCCTTGGGCGTCTTGGCTGGGGCGAAGAACGCGTACCACTGGTCGACTTCCACGCCGTCTATGCCCAGTTCCTTCAGAGTTGGCACATTCGGCAACGCCGGAGAGCGCTTGGCGCCAGCGACGGCCAGGGCTTTGAGCTTGTCCGACTGGACATAGGGCAGGGCAGTGAACAGGCTGGGGAACATGATCTGCGTCTGGCCGCCAATGGTGTCGGTGATGGCAGGGGCCGAGCCCTTGTAGGGCACGTGCAGCGGATTCGACTGGGTAGCCAGCTTGAACAGCTCGGCAGCGAAGTGGGGTGCCGTGCCATTGCCGGCCGAGGCGATGCTGAACTTGTCCGGCGTGGCCTTCAGCATGGCGACCAGTTCTTTCACGTCCTTGGCCTTGACCGCGGGGTTGATCACCATCAGGGTGGGCGAATAGCCAACCCGGCCAATCGGCTCGAAGCTGGTCACCGGGTCGTAGCGCAGCTTTTGCAACGCCGGATTCATCGCATGGGTGGCCACGTAGCCGAACATGATGGTGTTGCCATCGGGCGCGGCGCGGGCCACCAGCTCGGCGGCGATGGCGCCGTTGGCACCGGCTTTGTTGTCCACGATGACGGTCTGGTTCAGGATGGTGCCGAGCTTTTGGCCGATGGTGCGGGCCATGGCGTCGTTGCCGCCACCGGCGGCGGTGGGTACTACGATGGTCAGGGGCTTGTCGCTGGCGGCGAGGGCGAGGCTGGCGCTGCCCAGCAGCAGCAAACCGGAAATCATTTTTTTCAACATACGTGTCTCCTAGGGGCCAAACGGCGCAAAACGGTGCAAAAAGGCGTGGTATACACCACGGCTGCGATTGTTGGTGTTGCAGTGCATGCAGTAAATTGCACTTTTTTAATCGATTGGTGCATGCTGCGCATCAATTTGAGGCGCTGGTGGATTGGACTCAGCATTTGGCATTGCCGCCAGAGTGGGGCGCTGCGGCGGCTACACTTGAGGGCTGTCAGTCACTCCGGCTTGCGCCTTTTTCCAGACAGAGTTTTCAGCCCCACGCTGAACGCTGACGCAAGCCTTCTACCTCTGGTGCGCCGTGAAGTTGTTTGTCCGTAGTTTTGCCTTCTTGGCCCCCGTTCTGGCCCTTGCGTTTGCTGTGGCTGCTCCGTCGGCGGCCCTGGCCCAGTCCCCCCCGATTTTTGTGCTGAACTCGCTGGACGCCAGCGTCAGCGTGATCGACCCCGGCAGCTGGGCCGAAACCAAGCGCATCCCCACCGGCAAAGAGCCGCACCACATGTATCTGACGCCGGACGAGAAGTCGTTGATCATCGCCAACGCGCTGGCCGATACGCTGACCTTCATCGACCCCAAAACCGCCGAAGTGCAGCGCGTGGTGCGCGACATTCTGGACCCGTACCAGCTGCGCTTTTCGCCAAACATGAAGTGGTTTGTCACCGCCGCCAACCGGCTGAACCACATCGACATTTACCGCTGGGACGGCAAGGACATTGTGCTGGCCAAGCGCGTGGCTACCGGCAAGACGCCCAGCCATCTGTGGATCGACAGCAAGAGCGCGACGATTTACTCCACCATGCAGGACAGCGACGAGCTGGTGGCGATCGACTTGGCCACCCAGACCATCAAATGGCGCACCCCCACTGGCGCCATGCCGGCCGACGTTTACGGCACGGCGGACGACAAGACCCTGCTGGTCGGCCTGACCGGCGGGGAAGGCGTGGAGGTGTACGACGTGTCGGGCAAAACGCCGGTGCGTACCAAGGTTATCGCCACCGGCAAGGGCTCGCACGCCTTCCGCGCGGCGGGCGACAAGCGCCATGTGTTCGTGAGCAACCGCGTGGCCAACACCATCAGCAAGATCGACCTGCAAACCCTGGAGTCTGTAGCCACCTACCCGGCGCCGGGCGGCCCGGATTGCATGGACGTGTCGGCCGACGGCAAGCTGCTGATGGTCACCTCCCGCTGGGCCCGCAAGCTGACCGTGATCGACCTGGAGTCCAAGAAAGTGGTGCGGCAAATCAATGTTGGAAGGTCTCCCCATGGCGTTTGGACACTGGACCACGCACCGCGTTAAATACGTTTTTGCTACGGTATTAATAGCTGCTAGCGCAGGTTCTATCAGCGCTACAGCCCCAAAACCTTGTGAAAAACCGCTGTACCTGACCTTCGACACCGGCCACATGGGCGTGGCCCCGCTGATCGCCGAAGTGTTGAACCGGCAGCAGGTCAAGGTGACATTCTTTGGCGCCCAGGAGCGCACCCAGGAGGGCGACGGCAGCCTGGGCGAGCACTGGGCTCCCTGGTGGAAGGCCCGCGCCGCCGAGGGCCACGCCTTCGCCTCGCATACCTATGACCATGTGTACTGGAAGGGCGACGTACCAAGTCAGCCCGGCAAGCCACCGCAGTTCCACGTCAAGCCCTCGGCCGGGCCGGATGCCGACAAGACCTTCACCTGGACCGCTGCGCAGTACTGCGAGGAAATCCGCCGCGCCAGCCAGCACCTGCAGGCCATGACCGGCCAGGTGCCGCTGCCGCTGTTCCGGGCGCCGGGCGGCAAGACTTCGCCGGCGCTGCTGGCGGCTGCGCAATCCTGCGGTTATGCGCATGTAGGCTGGGCGCCGGCCGGCTTTCTGGGCGATGAGCTGTCCAGCGAGCGCGCCAGCAACCCGGCGCTGCTGGCCCAGGCGCTCAAGACCATCCGCAGCGGCGACATCCTGCTGGCCCACCTGGGCATCTGGTCGCGCAAAGACCCGTGGGCGCCGGCGGTGCTGGAGCCGCTGATCGTGGGCCTGAAAGAGCGCGGCTTTTGCTTCCGCACCCTGCGTGAGCATCCCGACTACACCGCCTGGATATCTGCCCACAGCAAATAATGGCCCATGATCGACTTTCTGACCAATCTGTTTTCCGATGCGCAGCAATGGCTGTTTGAGGCGCTCATCCAGCCCCTGGTGTTTGGCCTGGGCTTTGGCGGCTGGGTGGAAGACGCCTATACCGCTACCGGCTGGCTGCTGGTCGGCATGCTGCAGCTCGTGGTGCTGGTGGCGGTGTTAGGCCCGTTGCAGCGTTGGCGCCCGGCCGAACCGGTGCATGACCGCGCTGCCATTCGCACCGATGTGCTGTACACCTTGATTCACCGGCTGGGCCTGTTCCGGCTGGCGCTGTTCTTTACGCTCGATCCGCTAATGGACGAGATGTTTGGTGCGCTTCGGGTGGCCGGCATGGGCACCTGGCACCTGGACGCGCTCTGGCCGGGCGTGACCGACCAGCCGGTGCTCAGCTTTGCGCTGTACCTGGTGGTGTTCGACTTCCTGGGCTACTGGGTGCACCGCGGCCAGCACCGTTTCAACTGGTGGTGGAGTCTGCATGCGCTACACCATTCGCAGCGTCAGATGACGCTGTGGAGCGATAACCGCAACCATTTGATCGACGATGTGCTGGGCGATGTGATCGTGGTGTTGGCCGCGCAGCTCATCGGCGTGGCGCCCGGCCAGTTCATCGCCATCGTGGCCTTTACCCAGTTGAGTGAGAGCCTGCAGCATGCGAATCTGCGGGTATGGTTTGGCAAGGTGGGCGAGCGCCTGTGGGTCAGCCCGCGCTTCCACCGGCTGCACCACAGCATCGGCCTGGGCCATGAGTCGGCGGGTAAGAACACCCTGGGAGGGCACAACTTTGGCATCTTGCTGCCCTGGTGGGACATGCTGTTTGGCACCGCCAACTTCGAGCTGCGCTACGACCCTACAGGCATCCGTGACCAGCTGGCGGAAGAGGGGGGGCGTGACTACGGCCGGGGTTTCTGGCGCCAGCAGTGGCTGGGCGTGCGCCGGCTGTGGGGAAGCTTGCGTTGACATGATGCGGGTATCCTCCTGCCCATGAAACTGCTTCTGAACTCTTTTTGGCGTGCTGCGGCGTACTGCATGCACCCGCGCGTGATCGCGCTGTCGTTTCTGCCCCTGGTGCTGCTGGTGGCCTTGTCGCTGGGCCTGGGTTACTTTTATTGGGAACCGGCGCTGGACTCCGTGCGCACGATGTTGGACGCGTCGGAGTGGGTGTCTCGGCTGTGGACCTGGCTGGAAACCGCGGGTGTCGGCCAGCTCAAGGTGGCGCTTGCACCCTTGCTGGTGATTTTTGCGGTCACGCCCTTTCTGGTGGTGCTGTCGCTGTTGGCCGTGGCCTTGATGATGACGCCGGCGCTGGTGGCCCTGGTCGCTGAGCGGCGCTTTCCCCAACTAGAAAAGAAAAAGGGCGGCACCTTCCTGGGCGGCTTGTTCTGGTCGCTGGGTTCGATCCTGCTGGCGCTGGTGGCCATCATCGTGTCGATCCCGCTGTGGCTGGTGCCGCCGCTGATCCTGGTGCTGCCGCCGCTGATCTGGGGTTGGCTGACCTACCGCGTGATGTCGTACGACGCGCTGGCGTTGCATGCCAGCAAGGACGAGCGGCGCGAGATCTTCCGCCGGCACCGCTTGTCGCTGCTGGGCATCGGCATCCTGACCGGCTATCTGGGCGCTGCGCCCAGCCTGGTCTGGGCCTCGGGGGCTTTGTTTGCCGCGGCGTTTGTGATCCTGGTGCCGCTGGCCATCTGGATCTACACCCTGGTGTTTGCTTTCTCGTCGCTGTGGTTTGCCCACTATGTGCTGGCCGCGCTGGAAGCCTTGCGGGCTGAATTGCCATTGGCGCCCACGCCGCCCAGTACCCCTGCCGAGCCCGTGACCCTTCTGGAACCTATCCACGTAAAGCCTTCCTATGACTCTGGAAACTCCATCCTCCCCGCGCCTTGACAGCGCGCCCACCTTTGGGCTGGTCATCGTTGGTGACGAAATCCTGTCCGGCAAGCGGGCCGACAAGCATTTGCCCAAGGTCATCGAATTGCTGTCTGCCCGCGGCCTACAACTGGGCTATGCAGACTACGTGGGCGACGACCCGGCGCGCATTACTGCCACCTTGCAGCGGGCGTTTGCCTCGGGCGACGTGGTGTTTTCCACTGGCGGCATAGGCGCCACCCCCGACGACCATACCCGCCAATGCGCGGCGCGTGCGCTCGGCCTGCCGCTGGCGCTGCACCCGCAGGCCGAGGCGCTGATCCGCGAACGCATGCAGGATACGGCGCGCGACCAGGGCACGGTGTATGAGCCGAACCACCCGGACAACATCCACCGGCTGAACATGGGCGTGTTTCCGCAGGGCGCGCGCATCATTCCCAATCCCTATAACAAGATCCCCGGCTTCAGCGTCCAGCATGTGCATTTCGTGCCCGGCTTCCCGGTCATGGCCTGGCCCATGGTTGAGTGGGTGCTGGACCAGCACTATGCGCAGTGGTTTCAGCGCGCGGCCTGGGTCGAGAAGTCGATCATCGTGTTTGGCTCCATGGAGGCTGCGCTGACCCCGCTGATGCTTGCGCTGGAGCAGCGCTTTGACGGCGTCAAGGTGTTCAGCCTGCCCAGCGTCGACCACCCGGAGTTTGGCCGGCATATCGAGCTGGGCGTCAAAGGTACGCCCGCGCAGATAGACCATGCCTACCCGGCGCTGCTAGAAGGCCTACAGGGTTTCGGCGCGCAGTTGGGTCCCGAATTGGTGCGCACATAAATGAACCAAGTTGGTGCAATTTCGTGGCGCTCAAGTTTGGTGCATGCTGTGGCTGGTCTGATGGATACTTGGCGCAGAATACTGCTGCCAGCCAAGGCAAAATAGTCGGGTGGAGGCAGTTGCCGGGCGTGCCACCGGATGGCACAGAAACTGCATTCCCCATAAAGTTGATTAATTTCAGTCCAACGCAACCAACCCTACCAGGAGATTCTTGATGGCAAAGACCGTCGCAGACGTGATGAAGATGGTGAAAGAAAGCGAAGTCAAGTTTGTTGACTTCCGTTTCACCGATACCCGCGGCAAGGAGCAGCACGTCACCGTGCCGGTCTCGCACTTCGACGAAGACAAGTTCACATCGGGCCACGCGTTCGACGGCTCTTCAATCGCTGGCTGGAAGGGTATTGAAGCTTCGGACATGCAATTGATGCCCGATGCCAATACTGCCAACATCGACCCGTTCTTCGAAGAAACGACGATGATTTTGACCTGCGACGTGGTCGATCCAGCTGACGGCAAGCCATACGAACGCGATCCCCGTTCGCTGGCCAAGCGCGCCGAAGCCTACATGAAGGCCTCCGGCCTGGGCGACACCGCCTACTTCGGACCAGAACCAGAATTCTTCGTATTCGACAGCGTGCGTTGGCAAAACGACATGTCGGGCTGCTACTCCAAGATCGATTCGGAAGAAGCGGCTTGGAACACCGGCAAGGAATACGAACACGGCAACACCGGCCACCGTCCTGCAGTCAAGGGCGGCTACTTCCCTGTGCCTCCAGTCGACAGCTTCCAGGACATGCGTTCGGAAATGTGCCTGGTTCTGGAGTCGCTGGGCATTCCCGTCGAAGTGCACCACCACGAGGTGGCCAACGCCGGCCAAATGGAACTGGGTACCAAGTTCAGCACGCTGATCCAGCGCGCCGACTGGGTGCAACTGCAAAAATACGTGATCCAGAACGTGGCCCATGCATACGGCAAGACCGCCACCTTCATGCCCAAGCCCATCGTTGGCGACAACGGATCCGGCATGCACGTGCACCAGTCCGTATGGAAAGACGGCAAGAACCTGTTTGCTGGCGACGGCTATGCAGGTCTGTCGGAATACGCACTGTTCTACATCGGCGGCATCATCAAGCACGCCCGTGCACTGAACGCGATCACCAACCCCGGTACCAACAGCTACAAGCGCCTGGTTCCTGGTTATGAAGCGCCTGT
The DNA here is from genome assembly GCA_963513025.1 of uncultured Albidiferax sp. Classification (GTDB taxonomy): domain Bacteria; phylum Pseudomonadota; class Gammaproteobacteria; order Burkholderiales; family Burkholderiaceae_C; genus Rhodoferax_B. Next base: position 9,745 of record CAUPON010000036.1, on the reverse strand, counting down.
GAAATTGGCTTACTCGGCCAAGAACCGCTCGGCTTCGATCCGTATTCCTTTCGTGGCAAACCCCAAGGGCCGCCGCGTGGAAGCACGTTTCCCCGATCCACTGATGAATCCATACCTGGGCTTCTCGGCTCTGCTGATGGCTGGTCTGGACGGCGTGGAAAACAAGATCCATCCTGGCGAAGCCGCCACCAAGGATCTGTACCATCTGCCACCCGAAGAAGACAAGCTGATCCCAACGGTTTGCCACAGCCTGGACCAAGCGCTCGAATGCCTGGACCAAGACCGTGCGTTCCTGACGAAGGGCGGCGTGTTCACCGATGCTTACATCGATGCGTACATCGACCTGAAGATGCAGGAAGTCACGCGTCTGCGCATGGCTACCCATCCGGTGGAATTTGACATGTACTATTCGCTTTAATAGCGGATACAGTTCTGGGACTGCACTTACTGCTGTACCAGAGCTCTCACAAGGACGGCGCAAGCCGTCCTTTTTGCGTTATGGCCATGAGATGTTGTGGAAACGGAGTACCGTTGCGTTCATTCCATTTGTTCAAGCCCCGTAGGGCCTATCCGATACGCATGAAATATATTTCTGGTCTTATTTTGGGAATTGTGGCGGCGTCTGTTTTTGCGCAGGACGCTGCGGTGTACCGCTGCGGTAACGAGTACACGAACGCCGTCAAAGATGCCAAGGTAGCCAAGGCCCGCGGCTGCAAGCTGGTGGAGGGCGGCAATGTCAGCGTGATCCAGGCGCCGCGCGCTGCTGGTGCCAGCCCGGCGCCGGTACGTGCGCCCACGGGCAGTGGCACGGCTCCGCGCAGTGACGGCGTAGAGCAGCGCGCGCGCGACTCGGATGCCCGCATGATCCTGGAATCGGAGCTGAAGAAAGCCGAAACCCGGCAAGCCGAGCTACTCAAGGAATACAACGGCGGCGAGCCCGAAAAGCAGGGCGGCGAAGCCCGCAACTACCAAAAGTACCTGGACCGCGTGGCCGAGCTGAAGGCCAGCATCGCCCGCAACGACGGCGACATCGCCGGCCTCAAACGCGAACTGGCCCGCTTGCCCCCGGCGCGGGCCACCCCTTGATTCCTACGCCGTACAGGTTCCGCATCGACTATGCCGCACAACCCTCCCAACCCTTATATCGCGCGCTTCCAGGCGTTTGACTTGCTGGCCACCCTGGTGGCGGTGCTGCGCAGCGATGGCGCGGTACTGTTTGCCAATGCAGCGTTGGAAGATGCCTTGGGCACTTCGCGCCGCACCATCGAAGGCTCGCACTTTCCAGATTGCTTCACCGAGCCGCTGATTTTGCAGAACGCGCTAGAAGGTGCGGGCAGCAATGAGTTTGCGGCCTTGCGCTACGACGCCTGGCTCAAACGCCTGAACCACGACCCGGTGCCGGTGCATGTGATCCTGGCCCAGACCGAACGGCAGGGCGAGGTCATCATCGAGCTGCTGCCGCAGGAGCAACAGGCCAAGCAGGACCGCGAGGAACGCCTGATCGACCAGGCCCAGGCCAACAAGGAGCTGATCCGCAACCTGGCCCATGAGATCAAGAACCCGCTGGGCGGCATCCGTGGCGCAGCCCAGTTGCTGGAGATGGAAATAGAGTCGCGCGAACTCATCGAATACACCCAGGTCATCATCCACGAGGCCGATCGCCTGCAAAGCCTGGTGGATCGGCTGCTGGCGCCGCACCGCCGCCCGCACGTGGTGGGTGACGTGAACATCCACGAGATTTGCGAGCGCGTGCGCTCCCTGATCCTGGCCGAGTTTCCGCGCGGACTGAAGATCGAACGCGAATACGACGTGTCCATTCCCGAGTTCCGCGGCGACCGTGAACAGTTGATCCAGGCGGTGCTGAACGTGGCCCACAACGCCACCCAGGCCCTCAGCGAACGGATTGCCGATGGCGATGCGCAGATCACTTTTCTGTCCCGGATTGCGCGCCAAGTTACCTTTGGTAAGCAGCGCTACCGATTGGCATTGGAATTGCATGTCATCGACAACGGCCCGGGTGTTCCCGAGTCGATCAAGGACCGTATTTTTTACCCGCTAGTGTCGGGCAGGGAAGGCGGGTCCGGGCTGGGGCTGACAGTGGCGCAAACCTTTGTCCAGCAACACCATGGCTTGATCGAATGTGACAGTGTTCCGGGCCGCACGGACTTTAAATTATTGATACCGCTGCCTTGAAAATGCCAAGGCAGCCTGACCCGAGGTGACCCCCGACATGAAGCCGATCTGGATAGTAGACGACGACCAATCCATCCGCTTTGTGCTGGAAAAAGCGCTGCTCAGGGAAGACCTACCGACCCGCAGCTTCACCAACCCGCGTGACGTGCTGCTGGCACTCGAACAGGCCACCGACGAAGACGGCCCGCAAATCCTGGTCAGCGACATCCGTATGCCCGGCGGCTCCGGCCTCGATCTGCTGGAGAAGGTCAAGGAGCTGCATCCCGGCCTGCCGGTGATCATCATGACTGCTTTCTCCGACCTCGACAGCGCGGTGTCGGCCTTCCAAGGTGGCGCGTTCGAATACCTGCCCAAGCCGTTTGACCTGCCCAAGGCGGTCGAGCTGATCCGCCGCGCAGTCGAAGAAAGCCAGCGCGAAGAAGTCGCTGAAGAGCGCATGGCCGCCGCGCCCGAGATGCTGGGCCAGGCCCCGGCCATGCAGGATGTGTTCCGCGCCATCGGCCGGCTCAGCCAGAGCAATGTGACGGTGATGATCACCGGCGAATCCGGCTCCGGCAAGGAACTGGTGGCCCGCGCGCTGCACAAGCATTCACCGCGCGCCAATGGGCCGTTCGTGGCCATCAACACCGCGGCGATTCCTAAGGACTTGCTGGAAAGCGAACTGTTCGGCCACGAGCGCGGCGCCTTCACCGGCGCGCAAACCATGCGCCGCGGCCGCTTCGAGCAGGCCGATGGCGGCACGCTGTTCCTGGATGAAATTGGCGACATGCCGTTCGACCTGCAGACCCGCTTGCTGCGGGTCCTGAGCGACGGCCATTTTTACCGCGTCGGCGGGCATAACGCCGTCAAGGCCCAGGTGCGGGTGATTGCCGCTACCCACCAAGACCTGGAGCAGCGCGTGCGCGACGGCGTGTTCCGCGAGGATTTGTTCCACCGCCTGAACGTGATCCGCCTGCGCCTGCCCGCGCTGCGCGAGCGCGTCGAAGACGTGCCCATGCTGACCCGGCATTTCCTGCAGCAAAGCGCCAAGCAGTTGGGTGTGGAGCCCAAGCGCATCTCCGATGCTGCGCTGGCCCAGATTGCGCTGTTCTCCTTCCCCGGCAACGTGCGCCAGCTGGAAAACCTGTGCCACTGGCTGACCGTGATGGCACCGGCCCAGGTGATCGAGCCCAAGGACTTGCCGCCCGAGATCGTGGGCGCGGCCGTGCCGCCGGCCAGCCTGGGCCATACCACGGCGACGCGCATCGTCGGCGTAACGCTGCCGCTGACCGAGGCCACACTGGACACCGAAGACGAACCGATGCTGAAGGTCCCCAGCCTGGATGCTCCGGTGGCAGGCCTGGCGTCGGTGGCAGCCAGCGGCTGGGAGCTGGGCTTGGAAGCGGAGGCGTTGGAGTTGCTGGCCCACGACCGGCACGACGTGTGGGACATCTTGTCGCGCCGTTTCGAGTCCAAGCTGATTCTGACGGCCTTGCATAACACCCGTGGCCGGCGCATCGAGGCCGCGCAGAAGCTAGGCATAGGCCGCAACACCATCACCCGCAAGATCCAGGAGCTGGGTTTGGAATGAAATAGGCACCTCGCGCTTGTTTAATAAGCGCGAGGTGCTATTGTTTTTGATGATTTCACGCCCGGTCTGCGGCGCGAAAATTTTCTTGCCAGGCGTGCGCAAAGCGTACTAAAGTCATCCCAAGTTGTAACAAAGGCGCCCGACACGCTGAGCCAGCCGCGCTGGCCAACCCGTGCTGCGCCTTAGCTTGACCTCTGTAGTCCGGCCGCACGGCCGCTGCCAGAGGGCGCACGGGGAGGGTCCGCCATGGTGCTTCACCTGGCCCAGGACGTGGCTTGGATGCTCGTGCTGGGCGTATTGCAATGCCTGCATCTGCGCTTGTGGACTGAACACCGGCGGGCCGGCCAGTGGGCCAGCGGTTTGCTGTTCGGCGGCGTCTGCATTCTGGGCATGATGTCCCCGTTAAACGACATGCCCGGCGTGGCCTTGGACGGGCGTTCGGTGGTGCTGGGCGTCGCAGGCCTGTTCGGCGGTCTGCTGGTGGCCGGTATTGCGGCGCTGATGGCCGGCGGCTACAGCCTGTGGCTGGGCCAGGCCGACATGCTGGCGGGCTTGGTAATGGTTGTGGCCTGCACCACGCTGGGTCTGCTCTACCGAGCCGCAGTGGCGCGGGGCTGGGCCACCCTGGGCGCGCTGCCGCTGCTGGTTTTCGGCATGCTGCTGCAGTGGATCAACCTGGCCAGCCTGGTCTTGCTGCCCGAGCCAATTCCTGCCGCCCAATGGACGCCCATGGCTTTGTCCCTGCTGTTGATCTTTACGCCGGCCACCTTGCTGCTCGGCAGCGTGCTGCAAGAGGGCCAGAGGCGCGACGCCATCGATCTGGCGCTGCGCGAGTCCGAGGCGCGCTTTCGTACCCTGCTGCAGGACATTCCGGCGGTCTCGGTCCAGGCCTATGCGCCCGATGGCACCACCCGCTATTGGAACAAGGCCTCCGAGCAGCTCTACGGCTTCAGCGCCGAGGAGGCCCTGGGCCGTAATCTGCGCGACTTGATCATCCCGCAGGAAATGCGCGAAGGCGTGCGTGAGGCGATGGAGCAGATGTTCCGCACCCGCCAGGCGATTCCGGCCGGCGAGCTGCTGCTGCTGCACAAGGATGGCAGCCGGGTGCCGGTGTTCTCTAGTCATGCCTATGTGCAGGCGCGCGGCCGACCGGCAGAGATGTTCTGTATCGACATCGATCTGTCGGCCCGGGTGCGCGCCGAGGCTGAGCTGCGCATCGCCGCCACCGCCTTCGAATCCCGCGAAGGAATGCTGGTGACCGACCCGCAGCAGGTCATACTGCGCGCCAATCGGGCATTCACCCAGAGCATGGGCTATACCGATGCTGATACCGAGGCCGTGGGGCAAACGCTGGCGCTGCTGCAGGCCGGGCCCGACAGCGCCACCAGCTTCCAGCTGCTGCAGCAGGCCTTGCGCAGCCAGGGCCAATGGGCGGGCGAGATATGGAGCCGGCGCAAGAATGGCGAGGAGTTTCCGCAGTGGGTCACCATCAACGCGGTGCATGACGAGGCGGGTGCGGTCAGCCATTACATCGCCACCCTGGTGGACATTACCCAGCGCAAGGCCGCTGAAGAGCAGATCCGCCAGCTGGCTTTCTTCGACCCGCTGACCCATCTGCCGAACCGGCGCCTGCTGATGGACCGGTTGCAGCGCGCGCTGGCCGCCAGCGACCGCAACAACCGTACCGGGGCGCTGCTGTTCATCGACCTGGACTACTTCAAAACCTTGAACGACACCCAAGGTCACGAAAAAGGTGATCTGCTGCTGCAGCAGGTGGCGCAGCGGCTGCAGACCTGCGTGCGCGACCGGGACACCGTGGCCCGCCTGGGAGGCGACGAATTTCTGGTGGTGCTGGAAGACCTGGACGCCTCAGCGGCCCATGCGGCCGCGCATGTGAAATCCGTCAGCGAGAAGATCGTGGCCCAACTGCATCAGCCCTACCTGCTGGGCAACCTGGACTACAACAGCACGGCCAGCGTGGGCATAGCGATGTACAGCGGGCAGGGCACGCCGGCCGAAGAGCTGCTCAAGCAGGCCGACATGGCCATGTACCAGGCCAAGGCCGAGGGGCGCGACGGCCTGCGCTTCTTTGACCCGGCGATGCAGGCCGTGGTGAACGCGCGCGCCGCGCTGGAAGCCGACCTGCGCCAAGGCCTGGCGCTCGGCCAGTTTTTTCTGCATTACCAGCCACAAGTGGATGGGCAAGGCCGGGTCACAGGGGCCGAGGCCCTGCTGCGCTGGCCGCACCCCACGCGCGGCATGGTGCCGCCAGTGCACTTCATTCCGCTGGCCGAGGAAACCGGCCACATCCTGCCGCTGGGCCGTTGGGTGCTGCAGACCGCTTGCGCCCAGCTGGTGGCCTGGTCCCAGGACCCGGTGCTGGGCCGGCTGGTGCTGGCGGTGAACGTCAGCGCCCGGCAGTTCCGCGACCCTGATTTCGCCAGCGGCGTGCTGGCTCTGCTGCACAGCAGTGGCGCCAACCCGCGGCGACTCAAGCTGGAGCTGACCGAGAGCATGCTGGCCGATAACCTGGATGACATGGTGGAGAAGATGGCGGCCCTGGGCGCGCACGGTATCCGCTTTGCGTTGGACGACTTCGGTACCGGCTATTCATCGCTGTCCTACCTCAAGCGGCTGCCGCTGGACGAGCTGAAGATCGACCAGTCGTTTGTGCGCGATGTGCTGGTCGACCCCAGCGATGCGGCCATCGTGCGCACCGTCGTCGGGCTGGCCCACAACCTGGGCCTGGACGTGATCGCCGAGGGCGTGGAGACCCAGGCCCAAAAAGACTTTCTGGCCGCATACGGCTGCCACGTCTGCCAGGGCTATCTGTTCAGCCGCGCGTTGCCGGTGCTGGAATTTGAGGCTTTTATCCAGGCTGGACTGCGGCCTGCTGTGTTGGGGGTAATGAAGGCTGCCTGAGCCTGGTCAAGTGCATCACGCAGCTATGGGTTGACGGCTTGAAACAGCATTTTCGGAAGTCTGGATTGCGCAAGATGCTATGGAAACGATAGTGTTGACGCGCTAACCATAACTTGTTTCAGATCAAGGCCTGACGGGGCTGGCACACGTACAGTGGCCCAGAGCTACCTATTCCACACACCACTGGAAGAACGCCTTGCATACGCATCTGACCCAGTGGTTCAGTCGGTTCCTGCGCCGCCATGGCACAGGCGGTGCAGCAGCACCAGGTCTCTGCCAAACTCACGCCGCTGCACAAGGAGCGCACTGTGCGCAGCCTGGGTCATGTGATGGGCTTCATGGGCGATGGCATCAAGGACGCGCCCGCGCTGCGTGCTGCCGACATCGGCATCTCGGTCGACTCGGCGGTCGACATCGCCAAGGAGGCCTCCGACATCATCCTGCTGGAGAAAAGCCTGCTGGTGCTGGACGAGGGCGTTGTCATTGGCCGCAGCACTTTCAGCAGCATGCTGAAGTACATTCGCGTGACTGCCAGCTCCAACTTCGGCAACGTGTTCTCGGTGCTGGTGGCCAGCGCCTTCTTGCCCTTTCTGCCCATGCTGCCCTTGCAGTTGCTATTGCAGAACTTGCTGTACGACATCTCGCAGACCGGCATGCCGTTCGACAACGTGGACCCCGATCTGGTGGCCAGGCCGCTGCGCTGGAACCCCGCCGATATTGGCCGCTTCATGCTGTACTTTGGCCCCATCAGTTCCATCTTTGATATCAGCACCTTTGCGCTGATGTGGTGGGGGTTTGGCGCCAACAGCCTGGACCAGCAACGCCTGTTCCAGTCGGGCTGGTTTGTGGTGGGCCTGCTGACCCAGACCCTGGTGGTGCACATGCTGCGCACACCCAAAATCCCTTTTGTGGAAAGCCGTGCCTCCACGCTGGTGCTGGTGATGTCGCTGCTGATCATCGGCGTGGGCATTTTCCTGCCGATGGGGCGACTGGCGGACTACTTCAAACTGCAGGCCTTGCCGCTGCCGTACTTTGGCTGGCTGCTGGGCATATTGCTGGGCTACGGCGTGCTGACCACCGGAATGAAGCGTTTTTATGCGCGCAGATTTGGTTGGCAATGAAGGATCTGTGCTGCTGCCTAGTCGGGATATACAGTGGCACGGTTTGCTATTTTTTTAATAGCTCGCTGCGCAGGTCCATTGAGCGCTGTGGGCCTGTTGGGCTGCTTCTGTATAAAGAAATGTATAGATAGTCAACGCGCAATTCCAGCCGGCGTTGTGGGTACAGGTCTGAATATTTATCGGACTTGCTCGACGAAGTCGGAGCCCACTGCGACTGTTGCCAATAAGGATTATTTGCCATGACCACGATCAAGTCTCTTTTCGCCGCTGCCCTGATTTCTACCCTTGCCGCAGCTTCGTTTGCCCAGGCACCTGCTGCCACCAAAGACGCTGCCGCGCCTGCGGCCGCTGCACCCGCAGATGCTGCATCGCACGCCAAGACACCGGTGAAAAAGCATGTGGCCAAAAAGCCCGCCGCCAAGAAGGTAGACAAGACTGCCGCCACTACAGCGACCCCCGCTACGCCAGCAGCTCCCGCTGCCTCCGCCGCCAAATAAACCCGGTTCGTAGTTGAAGAACGGAGGCTGAAGCCATTCAGCCTCCGTTTTTTTGCGCCTGCGTTTTCTGCTTGTGACGTGGCGCTGTGGCTCAGGCCACCACGCCCTGCGCGCGCAGCGTGGCGATCTGCACATCGGTCAAGCCCATGCCGCGCAGCACTTCGTCGGTGTCTCCACCCAGGTGGGGCGCCGCGCTGCGGACCGCGCCCGGCGTGGCCGATAGCTTGGGCACGATGCCCGGCACTTCCAGCGTGTCGCCGTCGCGCGTGGTCTGCTGCAGCAGCATGTCGCGCGCGCGGTAGTGCGGGTCTTCGGCAATGTCCTTGGCGGTGTAGACCCGGCCTACTGGCACATCGGCAGCCAGCAGTGTGGTGATGACTTCGTCGACCGTATGGCAGGCAGTCCAGCTGCCGATGGCGGCGTCCAGCTCGGCGGCGCGCTGGTTGCGCCCGGCGTTCACCGCCAGGTCCGGCGCGTGGGCCAGGTCGGGCCGGTCTATTGCCAGCATAAGCCTCTTGAAGATGCTGTCGCCATTGCCGGCCACCAGCACGCAGCCATCGGTGCAGTTATAGGCATTGCTCGGCGTGATGCCGGGCAGGGCGCTGCCGGCGGGTTCGCGCACTGCGCCAAACGCGCTGTACTCGGGGATCAGGCTTTCCATCACATTGAACACCGCCTCGTGCAGCGCTACGTCGACCACCTGGCCCAGGCCGCCGTTGGCTTTGCGGTGGTGCAGGGCGGCCAGCACGCCGATGCAGCCATGCAGCGCCGCCAGCGTGTCGCCGATGGATACGCCTACGCGCACCGGCACCCGGCCCGGTTCGCCGGTCAGATGGCGCAGCCCGCCCATGGCCTCGCCCACCACGCCAAAGCCAGGTCTATCGCGGTACGGACCGGTCTGGCCGTAGCCGCTGATGCGTAGCATCACCAGGCCAGGGTTTAGCGCATGCAATGCATCCCAACCCAGGCCCCAGGCTTCCAGTGTGCCAGGGCGGAAGTTCTCCACCAATACATCGGCTTCGGCGATCAGTTTGCGGGCAATGTCCTGGCCCTCAGAGCTGCGCAGGTTCAGCGCGATCGAGCGCTTGTTGCGCGACTGCACCTGCCACCAGACCGAGGTGCCGTTTTGCACCATGCGCCAGTTGCGCAGCGGGTCGCCACTACCGGGGGGTTCGATCTTGATGACATCGGCGCCAAAGTCGCCGAGGGTCTTGGCGGCAAACGGTCCGGCGATCAGCTGGCCCATCTCTATGACTTTGACGCCTTGCAGGGCCTGCGGTGTGCTCATGGCAGAAATTTATAACGCGGATTCAAGTACAAAGTGCAACGGAATGCAGTGTAAGAGGCCGAACCGGTAGGTTGTAAAACACCTCATGGGGAGTTCGGTAGCCCAAGCACTTACGAGGCCTGTGATTGAGCAAATGCACCGCGTCGTTGACCTG
>CAUPON010000035.1:0-56963 GCA_963513025.1 uncultured Albidiferax sp. | reverse complement strand
GGATTTGGTATCGTTCTTCTTGGGTCAAGTGCGTATAGGTCATGGTGCAACGTTTGGGACTGGCCGGTCACAACAGTGCATCCTATGCAATCTTGGCCCAACCCGTTTGGAAAACGTTGCACTTCGTACTTGAATCTGCCTCTAAAAAACCCGCAGTGGCACTTGCATTTGGGTTGTGCTACGGGTAACTGACCCTCACTTCTTGCTGCACTAACGCCCGCAGCCCTTCTTCACCGATATTCAGCAAAGGGTGGCCGTTGACATAAAAGGTCGGTGTTTTCTCTACCTTTAGCGCCATGACGTCCGCCATGTCCTGCTTCAAGATAGCAACTATGGCGGGGTTCTCCATATCGCGTTTGGCCTTCTCAACGTCCAGCCCGATGGGTTGCAAGTACTCCCATATGCGCTGTACCTGGGGATTGCCGTGTTCTGCCCAAGCGGGCTGTGATTGGAAAACCGCCTCCAAGGCTTGCCAATACAAGCCTTGCACTTTGGCGGCCTCCAGAATCTTCACTACGACGTCAGAGTCTTGATGAAACGGTGCATAACGCAGCACCAAACGCACCTTGTCCTTGTTCTCTGCCATGATGGATTTGACGACGGGGTAAAAGGCCCGGCAGGCTTCGCAAGATGGGTCTAGAAACTCGACAATCGTGACCTTGGCGTCGCTGGCCCCCGTGCTTGGGGAATAGAACTGCACCAGTGAAGCGGCATTTCTTGCGGCAGCATCGGTGCGCTCCTGGCCCTTCTTATTTTGGTATGCGTACATGCCAAAAACAAACATGGCCAGCACGACCACCACAGCACTGATAAGAACACTATTCTTCTTCATACAACTTTCTTCTTTTCACTTAAAAACAAACCCCATACAACCGCCAGAAATGCCAGCAAGGACATAAGCGGAATGGTCAAAAAACCCCACAGCTCCAGCTTGACATCGGAACACGAGACCCCTTTGCCGCAGGGCTGGATGCTCTTGGGAATGAAGCCCAGGTACAGCAAGCAGTGGTACATCGCCAGCGCCAGGCCGATAAGCGCCAACGGCTTCGCGTACTTCACCACACCGGCGTCCTGGGTGACCAGCCCCACGCCCAGCACGACCACCAGGGCATACATGGGAATGCGCTGGTACCAGCAGAGTACGCAGGGCACGTAGTCCATCACTTCGCTGAGAAACAGGCTGCCTGCGGTAGAGACCAAGGCCAGCAGCCAGCAGGCAAACAAAATGTGCCACTGGCGGGGGCTGGTGGTCGGAATGCTGTTAACGGACATGCTGCTCTGCAGGGCTGGAGCCCGTGGGTGTTTTTTGACGCCACGCAACCAGCAGCAATACCAGCGCAGCCATGCTGACGCAAATATCTGCCAGGTTGAAGGCGGGCCAATGCCAGTTGCGCCAGTACACGTCCAGATAGTCCACCACGGCGCCGATGCGCACCCGGTCGATGCCATTGCCCAATGCACCTGCCATGAGCAAGGCATAGGCAAACGATTCAAGCCTGGATGCCACACCACGCCACAGCAACACGCCCAGCACGATGCTGACAAGGCAGGCGATAGCGGTAAAAAAGTAGCGCTGCCAACCGCCCGCATCGGCCAGAAATGAGAATGCCGCGCCAGGATTCAACACGTAAACCCAGTTGAACCCAGGCACCACGGGAATGCTGTCGTACAACTGCATCGTCTGGGTCACCGCCCACTTGATCGCCTGGTCGGCAGTCGCCAACATGCAGGCCAAACCCAGCCAACGCCAGCGCGCGAGCACCAAAGAGGCCTGCGGCATGCGCAGCGCTTGCATCCCTACCTTCACTTTTTTTCCATACATGACTTTGTTACTTTCGCAATAGCCGTAAGCCATTTCCCACCACCAGCAAACTAGCCCCCACATCGGCAAACACCGCCATCCACATCGTTCCCTGGCCGGTAAGAGTCAAAACCAGAAACACCGCCTTGATACCCAGGGCCAGCACGATGTTTTGCACCAGCAGGGCGTGGGTATGGCGCGACAGACGTATGAAGCGCGGCAGCTTGCGCAGGTCGTCGTCCATCAGGGCCACGTCGGCGGTTTCGATGGCCGTGCCCGTACCGGCCGCGCCCATGGCAAAGCCAATGTCGGCGCGCGCCAGAGCCGGCGCGTCGTTGATGCCGTCACCCACCATGCCCACCGCGCCGTCCTTGCCCAATTTGCTTTCAATGGCCTTCAGCTTGTCTTCGGGCAGCAGATCGCCACGGGCTTCGTCGATGCCGACCTGCTCGGCAATGGCCTTGGCCGTGTGGACGTTGTCGCCGGTGAGCATGATGGTCTTGATGCCGAGGGCATGGAGTTCTGCAATCGCCTGGCGGCTGCTGTCCTTGACGGTATCGGCCACCGCGAACAGGCCTATAACGCCCTTTTCAGCGCCTTTTTCAGCGCCGTTGTCGGCGTCGGCCCGGGCCAGCAGGATGACGGTTTTGCCCTGCTTTTCCAACGCCGACAACTGCGCTTCCAGAGCGTCGGAGCACAGGCCCAGCTCATGGACCAGGCGGTGGTTGCCCAGGTAGTACAGATTCCCGTCAATCAGCCCCTTGGTGCCGCGTCCGGGCAGCGCCTCGAAAGCCTCCACCGTGCGCAAGGCAACGGCATCCCGTTGGGCGGCTTCGGCCACGGCGCGGGATACCGGGTGATCCGAGCGGCTGGCCAGGCTGGCTGCAAGGCTGCGTACTTCGACATCCACCCCGCCATTCAGCACCGCAAAATCGGTCTGCGCAGGCTTGCCGTGGGTGATGGTGCCGGTCTTGTCCAGCGCCAGCCAGGCAAGCTTGCGGCCCTCTTCCAGGTACACACCGCCCTTGACCAAGATGCCCATGCGGGCGGCCGCCGCCAAGCCGCTGACGATGGTGACGGGGGTAGAGATCACCAGCGCACAAGGGCAGGCAATCACCAGCAACACCAAGGCCTTGTAGACCCAGGTGAACCAGTCGCCGCCCAACAGCAGCGGCGGCAGGATGGCAACTGCCACGGCAACCGCAAACACCACCGGGGTATAGACCTGGGCAAACTTGTCCACAAAGCGCTGCGTCGGTGCGCGCTCGCCTTGCGCCTCTTCCACCGCATGGATGATGCGCGCTAGCGTGCTGTCCCCCGCAGTAGCCGTCACCAGGTACTCGAACGAACCCGATGCATTGATGGTGCCGGCAAACACCGTGTCGCCTTCGGCTTTCTCCACCGGCAGGCTTTCGCCGGTGATGGGGGCCTGGTCGATGGTGGAGCGGCCGCTGACGATCTGGCCGTCCAGCGCGATGCGCTCGCCGGGCTTGATGCGCACCCGCGCGCCCAATGCCACACTCTTGGCCACCACATCGCTCCAGCTGCCATCGGCCTGCTGGACGGTAGCGCGCTCGGGCGCCAGCTGCAGCAGACCCTGGATGGCGTTGCGGGCGCGGTCCAGCGACTTGGCCTCGATCAGCTCGGCCACGGTGAACAGCACCATCACCATCGCGGCTTCGGGCCACTGTCCGAGGATGAGCGCACCGGTGACGGCAATGCTCATCAGCGCATTGATGTTGAGGTTGCCGTTGCGCACCGCGATCCAGCCCTTTTTATAGGTGGTGGTACCGCAGGCCAGCACCGCCACCAGCGCCAGCACGGCCGCCACCCAGCCCGGCAGCCCGGCCCAGTGCGCGACCTCGGAGGCCACGGCCGCCGCACCGGCCAGGGCCAATGGCCACCAGGGTTTGGCCGGCTCGGACGTGGGCGCGGCCTGGGCCGCGGCGCTGTTGGCGATCTCAGGCGTAAAGCCGAGGGCGCGCACCGCCTGCAGGATGGGTTCGATGGCGCTGGGTTCGTGCGTCACCGTCAGTACGCGCTGCATCAGGTTGAAATCCATGCCCGCCACACCGTCCATGCCGGTGAGCTTCTTGCGCAGCAGGGCTTCTTCGGTCGGGCAGTCCATCTGCAGGATGCGGATCGGGGTTTGCATGCCCTGGGCGCTGGAGACTGGCGCAGCGGGCATGGCTAACGGCACCGCGCTGGGCGCACAGCAAGCGCCGCCACCGTGGCCATGGCTGTGCTCGTGTTCCGAGTGGTCATGGCCATGGTTTTCATGGGCGTGGTCGTGCTTGGCAGGGGTGGACATAGGGGCTTTCAGAGAACTTGCAACGATTACACAACCTGAAGCTACTATAGAGTCAACCGCTTTCTGGAGTACCCTTATGAAGATCGGTGAATTGGCCCAGGTCGCGCAATGCACAGTGGAGACGGTGCGCTACTACGAGAAAGAAGGCCTGCTGCCCGCCCCGGCACGCACGGCGGGCAACTTCCGCGTCTACGGGCCCGAGCATCTGGAACGTCTGCGCTTCATCCGCAACTGCCGCGCGCTGGACATGAGCCAGGAAGAAATCCACACCCTGCTGCGCCTGGCCGACCAGCCAGCCGAAGGCTGTGGCGCCATCAACGCGGTGTTCGACCAGCACATCGCCCATGTGGACGAACGCATCCGCGAACTAGTGCACCTGAAGGAGCAACTGGGCAGCCTGCGCCAGCGCTGCTCCAGCGAACAGGCGGTGGACGCCTGCGGCATCCTGCAAGGCCTGGCGGCCATGGAAACCGAGGAGCGGCCCGAGCGGCACACCCACCTGGGCTGACGCAAGCGTTCCGGGGTTTGACGTCGCTTGCCTGGCGCCGCAGAATCATGGGCTGCTTTGGGAGCCGCTTATGTTCAGCCTGCACCGCCGCACGACTCTGGCCTACCTCGGCAGCCTGCCCCTGGCCTGGACCGTGGGCGGCCCGGCGATGGCGGCCGCGCCGGTAGACCCGGCCTGGCTGATCGAAGGCGCCTGGCTGGTATCGATGGAAGGCGACCCGCGCGACCGCTTCCTCAGCCTGGCGGGCGTGCAGCGCAAAGGCGACCAACTGGAAGTAGCCACCACCGCCTATGGCTACCTGGATGGCACGGCTAAGCCGGTGCGCCAGTGGCAGGCGCGCATAGAGGGCGACCGCATCCACATCCAGTTTCTGACGCCCGGCGACTCGCTGATCACCGCGGTGCTGGATGCCGATGGCGCCGCCCTGCTCGGGCAATTTGTGAACAACAAGGGCAAGCAGCGCCCCGCGCGCCTGACCAAGCTGCCCAGTAGCGAGCTGGCCGAGCTGCGCCAAGCCGGCAAGGCCAGCAAGAAGCTGACGGCGACCATCCGCGGCGACTCCCGCATCTTGCTGCTGTATGTGGGCGCCTCCGACTGTCCGTCCTGCTCCGGCTACCAAGCCGAGTACTTTGGGCGCAAGAACATGATGGCGGTGCAGCTGCCGGAATTCCCGCAGATCACCTACCTCCAGGCCAGCCTCGGCTCCTACCGCGCAGCGCCCACGGTGGCCAACGTATTGCCTCCCGAACTGGCGCCGCTGGCCCGGCCCGGCCCGCAAGGCCAGGCGCCGCAGATCCGTTGCCACGGCACACCCTACTTTGCGCTGATCGTGGACGAGCAACTGATTGCCCAAGCACATGGCATCAGCGGCCTGGAAACCCTGCTAATCCCGCAGGTCAAGCAGGCGGTGGCCATGCGCCGCAGTGCGACCTGAACCGCCAAGTTCTCGCCACCCGCCGGGGACGAAACTTTCAGCGGCCCGCGCGGAGCAGAGGTCGGCAGATGACCGAGGATTTCACCGAGGATTGCAATTGAAATCTGCGCTTGGGATTGCGCAACACGCGATTGGCGGCCGCTTGGGAAGATCACCCCATCGCACCAACGTTGGTGTAACAACCCCAAGGAACCTCACCATGAACCGCACTTTCAACCGCATCGCCGCTTCCGCTCTGCTGGCCCTGACCGCCGGCGCCTTCCTGCCCGCCCACGCCGCAACCAGCGACGCCGATCTGGCTGGCCAAGTCCAGGCCGCCTTGAGCAGCAAACTAGGTGCCGACGCCAAGGACCTGAGCGTGACCTCGCACAACGGCTCCGTGACCCTGCACGGCTGGGCCCAGGGCCCACAGGAAGAAGCCAAGGCCCGCTACGTGGCCAGCACGGTGCCTGGCGTGCACAACGCCTACAGCGCAGTGCGCACCTTCTCCAGCGATACCAACGAGTAAGCTTGGAGCAGCGACCATAGGCCACCCAGCGCAGATGGAATCTGCAGCGCCTGCTATCGTAGAGATAGCAGGCGCTGTTTGCGTTGGGAGATGGCGAATGCCTAGCCCAGCACCCGTCGCGTAGCCGCCAGCGCCTGCTGGGCCCATTCCACATCGCCCAGCGCCGCGGCGCGCAGCTGGTGCGGGATTTCCACGCTGACCGGCAGATCGCCCGGCAGCGCGCCGAAGATGCCGGCGACTTCAATGCCGCCCTCGCCGGGCAGCAAGCGCTCGCAGCGCGCGGTGTGGACCATCTGCTCGACCGTGAAATCCTTGCCCGGTGACGCGTCGCAGATCTGCGCGTAGTGCAGCAGTTCACGCGGCAGGGCGCGCAGGTCGTCCAATGTGGTGCTGGAGCGGGCAAAGTGCAGCGCGTCAACCAGGATGCCGGCATTCACCGGGCTGCCGGCGGCACGCACGGTGCGCAGAGCGGCCTGGGCGTCGGGCACGGCGGTCCAGGGCATGAATTCCAGGTCGGCCGTCATGCCAAAAGGTTGCATGAAGGCGCAGAGTCGGGCATAGCTGTCGGCCAGGCGTGGCAGGTCCAGGTCGTCGCCAGCCACCAGCACCGCCTTGGCCTGCAGCGCCGCGCCGGCTTCCAGCAGCGGGCGGTGTGCCTGAGGGTCGAAGTCGGCACCGATGCGGATGATTTCAATATCGAACACACCCACGCCGGTATCGCGCTGCACCGCCAGGGTTTCGCGCAGCATGGCGACATCGCCCAGCAGCACCTGGTGCGGCGCGCCCGGCATGTTTGGCTGTAGTCGCATGCCGACATGGCGGTAGCCCAGCTGCGCGGCGGCGGCCAGCATCTGCGGCGGCGTGAGGCCAGAGGCGGTGAGGTAGGCCAGAGAATAGGTGCGCATGCTCAGCCTCCCCGGTTTACTTCAGCGGCGATACCGCCGTGGGCATCGCGATGGTGGAGAACATGTTGGTCGTCAGGTGTGCCGGGCCACCCTTGGGCGGCCAGATGCCTTGGGCCACCGCGTCGGCGCGGGCCTTGCTGCGCGCGTCCAGCGTGGGGTAGGACCAGATGTTGGTGAAGCGCAGCGGGCCGTCCAGCGCGACCATGGCCACGACGCAGGGCGACAGCGCTTCGCGCGGTGGCACGTACTGTTCCCACAGATCAATCGTGGCCTGCACGCCGCCGGTCTTGATGCCGTAGGTGCGGATCTCGTACACCGGGCCGGTGATGCCGGACTCTGCAGACGGCCGCACCGGCTTCATCCACGGAAAGCCCTGGTAGCTGTGCTGCTCCAGGCTTTGGAAGATGCTGCCGCAGCCGAACGGGTCGGCGCTCTTTTGTGTGCGCTCGCGCTCGGCTCCCAGCGCGCCCAGGTCGGCAAAGCCGCGCAGCACGATCATCTGGTTCAGCTGGCCGATGTCGGTAAGCCAGCAGCCCAGCAATTCGCCACCCGCTTCGGGCGTGGTGGCGTAGGCCTGCACGTTGGTGGCGGCCTGCCCGGCGGTGCCGAAGGGCAGGGTCATGGTGGCGAATTCGTAGTACATGGAAATCCTTGGTTGCTATTAAATAAAGAGCTGCTTGCGCAGGTGGAATTTGCGCTAGAGGCCTATTTTTTATAAATCTGCAGCCGCGGCGTGGTGCGCGGCGATAAAACCGAAAGTCATCGCCGGCCCCAGCGTGATGCCGCCGCTGGGATAGGTGCCGCCCATCACACTGTGCATGTCGTTGCCGCCGGCGTAAAGGCCGGGGATTGGGTCGCCTCGTGCATCCAGCACCTGGGCGCTGGCATTGCTGTGCAGGCCGGCGAAGGTGCCCAGGCTGCCGGGCACAACCCGCACGGCGTAGAACGGGCCTTGCGCCAGTGGCGCCATGCAGGGGTTGGGCAGGCCGGCGCTGGCATCGCCCTGCACGCGGTTGTAGGGTGTTTCGCCCTTGGCGAAGTCGGCGTCACGGCCTTCCTGCGCCTGCTGGTTGTAGCGCTGCACCGTGACTTGCAAGTTCGCAGCAGCTATGCCACAGGCCTGGGCCAGATCAGCCAAGGTGTTGCCGCGTTGCAGGTAGCCGTTGCGCAGCATGGCGCCCATGGGCATGGGGGCGGGTTTGACCGCGCCCAGCCCGTAGTGGCGGATGAAAGCATGATCGCAGACCAGCCAGGCTTGCACAGGTTCACCGCTGGGCGTTGCAGCCAGCATGCCGCGCACAAAGTCGTAATACGAATCCGCTTCGTTGGTGAAACGTCGGCCATTCGCCGTTACCGCGATCAGGCCCGGCTTAGCGCGTTCAACCAGGTGCGGAAAATGGGCGAAGCTGCCGTCTGCCTGCGGCACCAGCGACACCGGCGCCAGCGCCGCGGCCTGCACCGCGTCACGCGCGACCTGGCCGCCGGCCGACTCACCCAGGCGCAGACCGTCGCCGGTGTTGCCTCGCGATGCGGCGGACCAATGTTCGTGGCCCAGCAGCTCTTGCTTGCGCTCCGCGTCATGCGGAAAGCCGCCGCAGGCCAGCACCACGCCGCAGCGCGCGCGGATTTCCGTGCCGTTGACCACCGCGCCGAGCACCCGGCCGTTTTCGACCAGCAGGCGTTGCGCCGGGCTGCTGGTGCGAATCTCCACGCCCTTGGCAAAGGCCGATGTGGCTAGGCCCGCCACCAGCGCATTGCCGTTCACCAGGCGCATGCCGCGCCGGTAGCGCAGCAGGTCGGCACAGTGGCGCAGCACCCTTTTGCTCACAAACCAGAACGAGGCGGGCTGGCGCATGGCGTTGAAGAAATGCCGCACCTCGGCACCGGATGCAATACCCATGCCCCACAGCGTGGTCTCGGCTAGCGGCGGCTTTAGCTGCTGGATGTGCGTTCCCAGGCGGCGGCCGTCAAACGGCGCGGCGCAGATCGACCGTCCGCCCTTGGCCGCAAACGGGTTGCGCCCGTGGAAGTCGGGCACGCCGTTGCCGTCGATGAACTGCAGGGCGGTTTGGCTGCGGAAGAACTCCACCATGCGCGGCCCTTGCTGCAACAAGGCCTGGACCCGCGCCGCGTCGAACTGCGCGCCCAGCTCCTGCTGCAGATACGCCGTGGGTTGGGCGATGTCCTCAACGATGCCAGCCTCGGTTGCCAGCGGGTTGCGCGGAATCCACATCCAGCCGCCCGACCAGGCGGTGGTGCCGCCGTATTGGGCCTCCTTTTCCACCACCAAAACCTTCAAGCCCAGATGGGCGGCGGTGACGGCGGCGGACAAACCGCCAGCGCCGGAGCCGATCACCAAAAGATCGCAGGTTTCAGTAGCGGCCATGGATCAGGCTGCGTAAATCTTTTTGAGACCAGCCGTGGCATTGGCACGCGGCTGGTTGAAGAAGGGCGATGCTCCGCTGGCGGCGGCCAGTTGGGCCGCCAGTGACACCAAGTCGGCGCCCAGGGCCTGCATGCGCTCTGGCGTGAAGCGGGCCGACGGGCCGGCGATGCTGATGGTGCCCAAGGCGGGTTGGCCGTTCAGTCGCACGGGCGCGGCCATGGCGTTCAGGCCGGGGGTGTAGGTTTCGAGCGTGAGGCTGTAGCCGCGTTCGCGTGTGGCTTGTACCTGGGCCATGACTTCTTGCAGGGTCTTGGGTGCGTTCGGGCCGAATTCTTCTACCGGGCCGACTCCCTGCTGGGCTACCAGGGCCAGTGCGGCATCGTCGTCCATGGTGGACAGCCAGGCCAGGCCGGAGGACGAGCAGGAGATGCGTGCATCGCTGCCCATGTCGGGGTCGTAGCGCAGGCCCTGGCGGGCGCCTTGGGCGCGGGCCACCCAGGTCAGGCGGTTGCCGTCCACCACGGCCAGGCGCACCAGCTCGCCGGAGATTTCAGCCAGGCGGTCCAGCAGCGGCTGGGCGATGTCGACGATGCCGGTGTGGCTCAAAAAGCTCAGGCCCATGGACACCAGCTTGGTGGTCAGCAGGTAGTCGCCGTGGTCGCGTGTTTGCCGCACATAGCCGCAGCGCACCAGGTCTGCCAGCAGGCGGTGTACCGCGCTGCGGGGGATGTCGAGCTGGTCTGCAATGGCGGCCAGTTCCAGCCCGCCGCCGTGCTGGGACAGCAGCTCCAGGATGCCCAGGGTTCTTTCTAAAACGCCATTCATGCAGCGTGCTCCGTCTGTTCAATAGGGCTTGATCTTATCAAAATCAGAACTTAATTCAATAGTTGAATAGTATTCCACTTTTATTTATGATCGCGGCATCGACCAGAACAACGGAGAACTTCAGCATGTCAGAACCTTTGAGCGGTGCCACCCGCGTGCATTTCATCGTGGGCGACCCGATCGCGCAGGTGAAATCACCCGCCGGCGTCAGCCAGGCATTCCACGACCGGGGCCACAACGCCTATGTGATGCCGGCCCATGTGGCACCGGCCCAGTTGGCCGCCTGGCTGGATGGCGTGTCGCTGGCGCAGAACGTGGACGGCGTCATCGTCACCGTGCCGCACAAATTTGCCAGCTTTGAGCTGTGCGCCACCACCTCGGAGCGCGCCGCCTTTCTGCACACCGTCAACACCATGCGCCGCAACCCCGACGGCAGCTGGCACGGCGATATGTTCGATGGCCTGGGCTTTGTGTCTGCCATGCAGGACAACGGCTGCCAGCCCGCTGGCAAGAAAGCCCTGCTGGTCGGTGCCGGTGGCGCCGGCTCGGCCATTGCCCATGCTTTGGTGGTGGCAGGCGTGAGCAGCCTGGCCATCTTCGATCCTGACGCGGCCCGCCGCAGCACCCTGGTAGACCGCCTGGCCAGCCTGGGCAAATGCCCGGTTACGCACGGCTCGTCCGACCCCACGGGCTTTGATATCGTGCTCAACGCCAGCCCGGTGGGCATGCAGGCCAGCGACCCGGTTCCGGTGGACGCCGACAAGCTGCTGGCCAGCATGTTCGTCGGCTGTGTGATCACCGCACCGGCAATCACGCCGCTGATTGCCGCTGCCCGGGCCCAGGGCTGCCAGACCATGACCGGCGCCCACATGTTTGGCCGCGTGCGCGACCTGATGGTCGACTTCCTCTTGGAGCAATAGCATGCAGCTTCTGCCATCCCTGGCGGCGTTGCCCGAATCCTCCGCCTTCGATCTGGTGGTCGTGGGGGCCGGCGGCGCAGGCATGGCGGCGGCTTTGTTTGCGGCCATTGCCGGGCAGAAGGTGCTGCTGGTGGAACGTACCGAATATGTGGGCGGCACGACGGCCTGGTCGGGCGGCACGACCTGGATTCCAGGCACCCGGCATGCTGCAAGTGTCAACCCGCAGGACACGCTGGCAGATGCCAAACGCTATCTCGACAACGCCATCGGCCAGCGCAGCCCGGCGGCATTGCGCCAAGCCTTTCTGGATAACGGCGCGCAGGCGGTGGAACTGTTGGAAAGCCGCAGCGATGTGCATTACCGCGCCTACCCCAAGCACCCGGATTACATATCCGAGCTGGACGGCTCTACCCTGAACGGCCGCGCGCTGGAGCCGCTGCCGTTTGATGGCCGCCTGCTGGGCGATCTGTTCACGTTGATCCGCCCGCCCATCCCCGAGTTCACCGTGCTCGGCGGCATGATGGTGGACCGCAGCGACATCAACCACCTGCTGGCGCTGGGTAAGTCGTTTCGCTCGTTCCGGCATGCAGTCAAGCTACTGGCGCGCCATGCGAGCGACCGACTGCGCTACCCGCGCGGCACGCGGTTGGTGATGGGCAATGCGCTGGTCGGGCGGCTGCTGCATTCGCTGTCGCAACATCCGAATGTGACACTGGCGATGAACACCTCGGTCAGGCGCATCCAGCGCGATGCGACCGGTATCCGTGCGGTGACGCTGCTGCAGGACGGCCAGCACCGCAGCGTTGGTGTGGCCAAGGGCTTGGTGCTGGCCAGCGGCGGCTTCAACCGCCATCCGCAGCTTCGCCAGAATCTGCTGCCCGGTGTCCCGGCGGACTGGTGCCCGGCCGCGCCCGGCCATACCGGCGAAGCCCATGGCCTGGCGCAGAACATCGGCGCGCACTATGGGCAAAACGGCCTGAGCCCCGCCTTCTGGGCGCCGGTATCCAAGCGCCAACGCCAGGACGGCAGTACCGCGGTGTTCCCGCATTTCATGATGGACCGTGCCAAGCCCGGCATGCTGGCGGTGAACCAGGCAGGCCAGCGCTTCGTCGACGAAAGCACCTCGTACCACCTGTTCGGCCTGGCCATGCAGCAGCCCGTCAATCTGCCGGCCTACTTGGTGTGCGACGCCGTGGCATTGCGCAAATACGGCATAGGCATGGTGCGCCCCGGCGGCAAGGGCCTGGAGCCATTTCTTGCCGATGGCTACCTGGTGCAAGGCGAGACTCTGGAGGCGCTAGCGCAGCAGCTCGGCATCGACAGCCCGGGCCTGCAGACCAGCGTGGCGCATATCAACGCCTATGCCGAGACTGGCATCGACCCGGACTTCCATCGCGGCAGCACCGCCTATTCCCAGAACATGGGCGACCCCGCCGCCGGCGGCAAGAACCCTAACCTCGGCCGGCTGCGCCAAGCGCCGTACTACGCGGTGCGACTGTATCCGGGCGATATCGGCGCCGCGACCGGCTTCGCCACCAATGCCGACGCGCAGGTACTGGGCGAGGACAACACCCCCATCCCCGGCCTGTACGCCGTGGGCAACGACATGCACAGCATCATGGGCGGGGTGTACACCGCGCCCGGCATTACCCTGGGGCCGGGCGTGGTATTTGCCTATGTGGCGGCGCGCCACGCCGCTACGCGCAGCAGCGTCTGAGGCGGCTCGGGCCACCGCAGGATACATGGCGAAACCTTGGAGATGCATAAAGCGGCAAACCGTGCTACCGTAAAAACTCTGCGCCAAACCCTGGCGTGTACGAGCAAAGGTGACAGGATGCCCCGGCCCGCTCTCTACAGCAGTTCTCGCCACGCCCGCCCCCAGCCGGCGGCGGTGCCAGCAGCGGATGCAGCTTTGCCCCTGCCTGCTGCGTCGACCACACCAGCATCTGCATCCACACCCCCTCCCGCTATTTCTAAACACAGCCTGCGCGCGCTCTGGACCGCCATCGTGGTGCTCACCGCCCTGCTGCTGACCAGCCTGTGGCTGCTGCAGCGCCCGGCGGCTCGCAAGATCACCCAGGACGACATCGACGCCGCCGTGCTACGCACTCTGGAAACCAACACCCTGCCGTCCGCCGCCGCCCGCGCGGTGGAGACCGTCGCGCCTTCGGTAGTCCGCGTGGTGGGCTATTCCAGCAGCAAAACCGGCGGAAAGGAAGTAGGCCGCAGCGTAGGCACCGGGGTAGTGATCGTCGACAAGGGCATCATCCTGACCAATCTGCACGTGGTGCAGGGCGCGGAGCGCATCACCATCACCTTCCACGACGGGCTGGAGACCACGGCCAGCATCACCGGCATGCAGCCAGAGAACGACCTCGCCGTACTGCAAGCCCACAAGGTGCCCGACGACCTGCAGGCAGCGGCTCTGCGTTCCACGCAAGACCTGCGCCCGGGCGACCAGGTGGTGGCTATTGGATTCCCGTTCGGCATCGGGCCGTCAGCCTCGGCCGGCGTGGTGTCGGGCCTGAAGCGCGAATTCACCTCGCCCGAAGGCAAGCAACAAATGAGCAACCTGGTCCAGTTCGATGCCGCGGCCAACTCGGGCAATTCGGGCGGCCCCCTGGTCACCATGGACGGCGAGGTGGTGGGCATCGTCACCGCCATCCTGAACCCCACACCGGCCCGCACCTTTATCGGTATCGGCTTTGCCGTACCCATAGAGAACGCGGCCTCCGCGGTCGGCATGTCACCCTTCTGAGTTCGCCTATTTTTGCGAGGAGCCATATGGAACCCCTGTCTAGCCCCGTCATCCCCACCGCGACTCTGATGGAGCAGGTGCTGTTCGAGGTCAAGCGCGTCGTCGTAGGGCAGGACCGCTTTTTGGAGCGGGTGATGGTGGCCATCCTGGCGCAAGGCCATCTGCTGGTCGAAGGCGTACCGGGTCTGGCCAAGACGCTGACCATCAAGACCCTGGCCAGCAGCATCCAGGGCAGCTTCAAGCGCATCCAGTTCACCCCCGACCTGGTGCCCGCCGACCTGGTGGGCACGCGCATGTACAACCAGAAGACCGGCGAGTTCAGCACCAGCCTGGGCCCGGTGTTTGCCCACCTGCTGCTGGCTGACGAAATCAACCGCGCGCCCGCCAAGGTGCAGAGCGCACTGCTGGAGGTGATGCAGGAGCGCCAGGTAACGATTGCAGGCGTTACCCACAAGGTGCCCGAGCCCTTTCTGGTGATGGCCACGCAGAACCCGATCGAGACAGAGGGCACCTACGCGCTGCCAGAGGCTCAGGTTGACCGGTTCATGATGAAGGTATTGCTCGGCTACCCCAGCGAGGAAGAAGAATTCGTGATCGCCCAACGTGCGCTGGATCTGCTGGTGCAGGTGCTGCCGGTAGCCACCACCGCCCAGCTGGCCGCGCTGCAGGCCGAGTGCCGCACGGTGTATGTCGACCCGGCTATGCTGCAGTACGCGGTCAAGCTGGTTGCCGCCACGCGTGCGCCAGCCCGCCATGGCCTGCAAGAGATTGCCCACTACATCAGCTGCGGCGCCAGCCCGCGCGCCACCATCAATCTGGCGCAGGGCGCGCAGGCTCTGGCCATGCTGCGCGGCCGCAACTACGTGCTGCCCGAAGACATGAGCGACCTGGCGGCAGATGTGCTGCGGCACCGGCTGGCGCTGTCGTATGAAGCGCTGTCCGAAGGCCTGGACGCCGATGCGCTAATCGTCAAAATCATGGCCAAAATACCGGCGCCCGCGCGCCCCCTGCAGCATGAGCAACGCGCAGCCTAATCCTGCTGCAGCCAAGGGCACAGCCCGCCCGCTGCCTACCCTGCCTGGCCAGGCCGACCGCCTGCTGCGCCAGCTGGAGTGGAACGTGGTGCGCAAGCTCGACGGCCTGCTGCAAGGCGACTACCGCACCCTGATGCGCGGCAGCGGCCTGGACCTGGCCGATCTGCGCGAATACCAGCCGCACGACGATGTGCGGCATATCGACTGGAACGTCACCGCCCGCCTGGACACCCCGCATGTGCGGGTGTTCACAGAAGACCGCGAAATGTCGGCCTGGTTCCTGCTCGACCTCAGCCCCTCCATCAACTTCGGCCCGCCGGGCAATGCCAAGCGCGACATCCTCACCGGCTTCGTGGCCGTGCTGGCGCGCCTGCTAACCCGCCATGGCAACCGGGTCGGCGCCATGCTGTACGGTACCGGCGGCCCGGAGCGGGTGGTGGATGCAGTGCTGCCGCCGCGCAGCAGCCGCGCCCATGTGCTGCACCTGGTGCACCGTCTGCTGCAGCCCGCGCCAGCCCAGCAAGCCGGCGCCACCCAGCTGCAATTGCTTCTGCAAGCTGCCATCGGCAACATCCGCCGCCGCTCTACCGTGCTGGTGGTGTCCGATTTCATCAGCACCCCTGGTTGGGAAAAGCCCCTGGCGCAGCTGGCGCGCCGGCACGACGTGGTGGCCGTGCGCTTGCTCGACCCGCTGGAGCTGAACCTGCCCGACGTCGGCCTGGTCACCCTGTTCGACCCCGAAACCGGCGAGCAGCTGCAGGTGGACACCAACGACAAAGGCTTCAGACACCGATTTGCGCGCCTGGCCGCCGAGCGCGAGGCCGTGCTGCGCGCGGGGTTGACCCAGGCTGGCGCCGACACGCTGGAGCTGTGCAACGACGACGACCTGGTCGACGCGCTGCTGCGCTTCATGGACCTGCGCCAGCACCGCGTGCGCCCCGCGTTCATCCCTCCCAACCACCCGACGGCCGCGCAGGCTGCATGAGGACACGCCACCATGGTTTTTCTCTGGCCCACCCTGCTCTGGCTGCTGCTGGCCGTGCCTCTGCTGGTGCTGCTCTACCTGTGGCTGCTGCGTCGCCGTAAGAAGACAGCGCTCAGCTATTCCAGCATGGCTT
Source organism: uncultured Albidiferax sp. (assembly GCA_963513025.1). GTDB lineage: Bacteria > Pseudomonadota > Gammaproteobacteria > Burkholderiales > Burkholderiaceae_C > Rhodoferax_B. Next base: position 40,955 of record CAUPON010000035.1, on the reverse strand, counting down.
TGGTACGCGAGGCCATGGGCCCGGGCTACCGGCTGCGCCGGCACATTCCGCCGGCTTTGTTCCTGCTCGCGCTGGTGGCCTTGCTGCTGGCCGCCGCACGGCCGCTAGCGGTGATCACCCTGCCCTCGCAAGACCAGACCATCATGCTGGCCATGGACGTATCGGGCAGCATGCGCGCCACCGATGTGCAGCCCGACCGCATCACCGCCGCGCAAAACGCCGCCAAGGCCTTTCTGACCGAGCTGCCGCGCAATGTGCGGGTGGGCATCGTGGCTTTTGCCGGCAGCGCGCAGCTGGCCCAGCTGCCGACCCAGAGCCGCGAGGATCTGGTCAAAGCCATAGACAGCTTTCAGCTGCAGCGCGGCACGGCCATCGGCAACGGCATCATGCTGTCGCTGGCCACGCTGTTCCCCGACGCCGGGATCGACATCGCTGCCCTGGGCGGGCGCCAGGCCATGCGGCCGCGCTCGATGGACGAGGTCACCAAACAGGATCCGGCCAAGACCTTTACCCCGGTCGCACCCGGCTCCTACAACTCGGCCGCCATCATCATGCTGACCGACGGCCAGCGCACCACCGGCGTCGACCCGCTGGAAGCCGCGAAATGGGCGGCCGACCGCGGCGTGCGGGTCTATACCGTGGGTGTGGGCACGCTACAAGGCGAAACAATAGGCTTCGAAGGCTGGTCGATGCGGGTGCGGCTGGACGAAGAAACCCTCAAGGCCGTGGCCTTGCGCACCAATGCCGAGTACTTCCATGCGGCCACCGCAGCCGACCTGAAGAAGGTTTACGAAACCCTGAGCTCACGCCTCACGGTGGAGAAAAAAGAAACCGAAATCTCGGCGCTGTTGGCCCTCGTCGGCGCCACGCTGGCGCTGCTGGCCGCCGGTTTGTCCGTGTGGTGGTTTGGGCGGGTGATGTAGGTACCCGCCACAGCTTTGGGCTGCCATGGCGAATGCTGGCCAATCGGGGACGCGTGCATAGAAATTGCAGGTCGGGGTCAGCGTATAGTCAGTGGCTACCCTATGAAGCATTTACTTAATTTATTGGCAGCCATCGCGCTGCTCGTGTGGGGCACCCATCTCGTTCGTACCGGCGTATTGCGCGTGTTTGGAGCCAATCTGCGCCAGATCCTGGCCAGCAGCATGGGCAACCGCTTCACTGCGGCCTTGTCGGGCATAGGCGTTACCGCCTTGGTGCAGTCCAGCACCGCCACCTCGCTGATGACCTCGTCCTTCGTCGGCCAAGGCCTGATCACCCTGCCGGCGGCGCTGGCCATCATGCGCGGCGCCGACATCGGTACCAGCCTGATGTCGGTGCTGTTCTCGTTTGACCTGTCCTGGCTGTCGCCGCTGTTCATCTTTATCGGCGTGGTGCTGTTCCTGTCCACCAAGGACGGCACGGCCGGACGCATAGGCCGCGTGCTGATAGGCCTGGGCCTGATGCTGCTGGCGCTGCGCCTGGTGGTAGATGCCACCGAGCCGCTGCTAGCCTCACCTGCGGTCAAGGCCTTGCTCGGCGCCGTGAGCAGCGACGTGCTGCTGGAGATCTTCCTAGGCATGCTGCTGGCCATACTGGCCTATTCCAGCCTGGCGGTGGTGTTGCTGATTGCCGCGCTGGCCGCATCACACGTGATCCAGCTAGACGTGGCGCTGGGCCTGGTGCTGGGCGCCAATCTGGGCAGCGGCGCGCTGGCGGTGCTGACCACGGCCAAGTCGGCCATTGAGGTGCGCCAGGTCACTGTAGGCAACCTGGTGTTCAAGCTGATGGGCGTAGTGCTGGTCGCGCCCTTTATCGGACTGTGGCTGCGCCATGTGCAGCCCTCGCTGCCCGACGCCACCCACGGCGTGGTGCTGTTCCATCTGGCATTCAACGTGGCCATGAGCGTAGCCTTCATCGGTCTGACCCAGCTGGTCGCCAAGGCCATAGAAATGCTGCTGCCCAAGCCCACCCAGGCCGCCGCCGCCCAGACCCGGCCCCACCACCTGGACCCCTCGGCCCTGTCCACGCCGTCACTGGCCATCTCCTGTGCGGCCCGCGAAGCCCTGCACCAGGCCGACGTGGTGGAAACCATGATGCTCGGCATCATGACCGTCATCAAGGACAGCGACCTGAAGCTGGCCGAAGAACTGCGCAAGCTGGACGACACTGTGGACCGCCTGTACTCGGCCATCAAGTACTACCTGACCAAGATCTCGCGCGAAGCCCTGTCGGAAGAAGAAAGCCGGCGCTGGACCGACATCATCAGCTTCACCATCAACATGGAGCAGATCGGCGACATCATCGAGCGCGTGCTGATCGACGTGGAAGACAAGAAGATCAAGCCGGGCCGCAATTTCTCCGAGGCCGGCATGCAAGAAATCAGCGAGCTGCACGCCCGGCTGGTGGACAACCTGCGCCTGTCGATGAGCGTGTTTTTGAACGGCAATGTGCACGACGCCAAGAAGTTGCTGGAAGAAAAAGCCCGCTTCCGCGACCTGGAGCACGCCTACTCGCGCTCGCACCTAGTGCGCTTGACCGACAACACCTTGTCCAGCATAGAAACCAGCTCGCTGCACATCGACCTGATCAGCGAATTGAAGCGCATCAACTCGCACATCTGTTCGATCGCCTACCCGATCCTGGATTCGGCCGGCGCGCTGGCACCGAACCGGCTGCGCAGCTCGAAGCTGGCGGATCTGAACTAGCCGACGGGCGTTGGCCCTGCATCCCGGGCCGGGATGCACAATTGCTATCAAATACATGGCTTCTAGCGCATATTTCTTGAGCGCCAGCAGCCAATTTGGTTTGAAGTGTTCACTTACCTCAGGCCAGCCCGAGCAACTGCTTGAGCCCAAAATCAACCATCTACTCAAGCCCCAGACACTATGAGCCATCTACCCCCCTGCCCCCAATGCGGTTCCGCCTTGACCTACGAAGACGGCATTCTGTATATGTGCCCGGAATGCGCCCACGAGTGGCCGCAGAAGGCAGCAGAAAGTAGCGCTGAAAAAGAACGCATCGTCCGCGACGCCCATGGCAACGTGCTAGCCGATGGCGATGCCGTCACCCTGGTCAAAGACCTGAAAGTCAAAGGCTCCTCCATCCTCATCAAAGTGGGCACCAAGGTCAAAAGCATCCGCATCATCGAAGGCGACCACGACATTGACTGCAAGATCGACGGCGTGGGCGCCATGCAATTGAAGTCGGAGTTTGTGAAGAAGGCATAACGCCTGGCTAGGCTAGTCCCAACACATGTAGAGGGGCTCCATGAAACTTGGCTACGCCATCATCTACGTGCCGAATGTCTCAGCCTCGTTGGCATTCTTCGAACGGGCCTTTGGACTGAAGCGAAAGTTCCTCCACGAGAGCGGCACTTACAGCGAACTGGATACAGGCGAAACCACACTGTCCTTCGCCGCGCATACACTCGGAGACATGAACTTTCCGGGCCGCCATGTGCACGCAGACACATCATTGCAACCCCTAGGCTTTGAAATAGCCTTGGTCACAGAAAACGTGCCATCAGCCCCTGCGCAAGCAGTGAACACCGGCGCCACCGCGTTGGCCGCACCACCGGTCAAACCCTGGGGGCAAACGGTTTCGTATGTACGCTGTCCAAATCGTGTGCTCGTTGAACTGTGCACTCCGATTGCAGGCTGAGCCTGCAACTCAAACACGCGGCCTGCGCAAGCAACAGCCGCGCAGCCCACACAGGTGCGTCTCTGCCTAACTAGCCCCCAGTCACCGGTGGGAAAAACGCCACCTCCGCCCCGTCCACCAGCACAGCCTGTCCATCCACCATCACCTGGTTTAGCGCCGCGCGCACAGCCCGCCCAGGCGCCAGGCTCACCGCATAGGCGCCGCCGCGCGCCACCAGCTCAGTGCGCAGGTCCTTCACCGAGGCGGCGCTGGTTTCCACCGCCTCCTGGCCGGTGCCGAGGGCTTCGCGGATCGAGGCGAAATACTTCACAGTGAGCTTCATACCTGCAACTCCGCCAATGAAATAAAACGCACCATGTCGCCGTGGGCAATGGTCTGGCCGGCCGGGTTGTCCACCACGCCGTCGCCCCAGGCGGCGGAGGTCAGTACGCCGGAGCTTTGGTTGGCGAACAGGTCCAGGCCGCCGGCCGCGTTGCGCCGCACGCGCAAAAACTCGCGGCGCTGGTCGGCGCGGGGCCAGTTGAAATGCGCGGGCAGCGCCATGGCCTGCGGCACCAGCTGGGTGGCGCCTTGCAGCCGCAGCAGAAAGGGGCGCACCAGAACCAGAAAGGTGATGTAGCTGGACACCGGGTTGCCCGGCAGACCGATGAAGTGGGCACCGCCCACCCGGCCATACGCAAACGGTTTGCCGGGCTTGATGGCGATCTGCCACAGGTTGAGCTGGCCCAGGGCCTGCACGGCGGGTTTGACATGGTCTTCCTCGCCCACCGAGACGCCGCCGCTGGTCAAGATCAGGTCGTGTGCCTGGCTGGCATCGCGCAGCGCGTGTTCGGTGGCGGCGCGCTGGTCGGGCACGATGCCGTAGTCAGTCACCACGCAGCCCAGGCGCTGCAGCAAGGCGCGCAGAAAGAAACGGTTGGAGTTGTAGATGGCGCCGGGGCGCATGTCCTGCGGGGCCACCTCGCCAGGCATCACAAGCTCGTCACCGGTCGAAAACAAGGCCACCCGTGGGCGCCGTGCCACCGGCAACTGGTCCATGCCAATACTGGCCGCCAGCGCAGTAGATGCGGGCGTAAGGCGCTCACCTTTCGATAGCACCACGGCGCCCTTGGCCACGTCTTCACCGGCGCGGCGCAGCCACTGGCCGGGCTGGGGCGGGCGCAGCACGCGGATGCTTTGGTCGGGCAGGACTTCACAGTCCTCCTGCATCACCACTGCGTCGGCACCAAACGGGATGGGCGCGCCGGTAAAGATGCGCGCCGCCGTACCAGCCTGCAGGGCCAGCGCCGGGCTGCCAGCGGCTACGCGTTGGGACACTGGCAAGCTTGCCGCGCCCGCCAGGTCCGCACAGCGCAGGGCGTAGCCGTCCATGGCGCTGTTGTCATGTGCGGGCACTTGCAGCGCAGACACTAGGTCTTGCGCGAGTACGCGGCTGTCGGCATCGAAGGTGGACACCTGCTCCACCTCGGCCAGGGGCTGCGCGTGCGCCAGCAACTGGGCCAGGGCGTCGTCCAGCGGCATCAAGGGGGCGCGGGGTCGGGTCATGTCGGGGCCTTGTAGACAAACAGGTGGGCGTGCTGCAGCAGCCAGGCGACTACAGCGTCTGGGCTGTTCAGGTCCAGCACGGGGTATGGGCTGGGCGCGGGCAATGCGTCGGCGGCCACGTCGGTGGCAATGGCCACGATGTGCGGGTCGGCCGGGTACTGCACCGGCTGCTGTGCGGCGGCGCGCCAGACTTCGATCTTGGGCAGGCTGCTGGACTTGAAGCCTTCAACCAGCACCCAGTCCACGCTGGGGCTGAGCTCGGCGATCAGCGCATGCACCGACAGTTCTTCCGCTTGTTCGAATTCGCGCACCAGCGCCAGGCGCCGGTCGGACGCCACCACCACCTCGAAGGCACCGGCCTGGCGGTGCCGCCAGCTGTCCTTACCGGGGTGGTCGATGTCGAATTTGTGGTGTGCATGCTTGGCCACGGACACCCGCAGGCCCTGCTGCTTGAGGCGGGGAATCAGCTGCTCCACCAGGGTGGTTTTGCCCGACCCGGAAAAACCCGCGAAGACGACGGCTTTCATGCCCATGCACGCACCATACTATGTTTTTAATAGCTGCCAGCGCAGGTAGAACCTGCGCCAGAGGCCTATTTAGCTACAAGTCTTCTCGATCAGCGCCTTCACCAGCGCCACATCAGCGGGCAGGTTCAGCACGCGCTTGGGCAATGCTTCGATGCCTTCGAACTGCACGGGGCGCTCGGGTTCGCGGCCCAGGGCTTCGACGATGGTGGCGGCGAACTTGATCGGCAAAGCCGTCTCCAGCACGATCATCGGTGTACCAGGCTGCAGATGCTCCAGCGCTACCTTCAAGCCGTCAGCGGTGTGCGTGTCGATCACCATGCCGTGGCGGGCGTCGGTGTCGCGGATGGTGGCCAGGCGGTCAGCGTGCGTGCTCTTGCCGCTGGCAAAGCCGTAGCGCGCAGCCGCGTCCTTGAAGGCCGGATCGGCGCTCAGGTCGAAATAGCCCCTGGTGGACAGCTGGGTGGTGAACAAGTCTTTGGTGCGCGCGCCGTCGCGGCCCACCAAGTCGAACACAAAGCGCTCGAAATTGGAGGCCTTGGAGATGTCCATCGAGGGGCTGGAGGTCTCATGCGTATCGGCACTGCCGCGCACGCGGTAGACGCCGGTGCGGAAGAACTCGTCCAGCACATCGTTTTCGTTGGTGGCCACCACCAATTGCGCCACCGGCAGGCCCATCATGCGCGCCACATGGCCTGCGCAGACGTTGCCAAAGTTGCCCGAGGGCACGGTGAAGCTGACCTTCTGGTCGTTGGTCTCGGTGGCCTGGATGTAGCCGGCGAAGTAGTACACCACCTGGGCCAGCAAGCGCGCCCAGTTGATGCTGTTGACGGTGCCGATCTTGTACTTGCGCTTGAAGTCCAGGTCGTTGGACACAGCTTTCACGATGTCCTGGCAGTCGTCAAAAACGCCTTCGATGGCGATGTTGATGATGTTTTCGTCCTGCAGGCTGAACATCTGTGCCTGCTGGAACGGGCTCATGCGGCCGGCCGGCGAAGTCATGAAAACGCGCACGCCCTTCTTGCCGCGCATGGCGTATTCGGCCGCGCTGCCGGTGTCGCCACTGGTGGCGCCGAAAATGTTCAGCTCTTCACCGCGCCGTGCCAGCTCGTACTCGAACAGATTGCCCAGCAATTGCATGGCCATGTCCTTGAAGGCCAGCGTCGGGCCGTTGGACAGGGCTTCCAGGAACACGCCGTTTTCCACATGGCGCAGGGGCACGATCTCGCCGGTGCCGAACACCTGGGCGGTATAGGTCTTGCGGCACAGCGCGCGCAGGTCGTCGGCCGGAATGTCGTCGATGTACAGCGACAAAATCTCAAACGCCAGCTCGGCATAGCCTTGCTCGTGGTAGACCTTGCGCCAGCGCGTCAGCGTAGCGTCATCCACCTGCGGGTACTGCACCGGCAGGTACAGACCGCCATCAGGCGCCAGGCCTTCGAGCAGGATTTCACAGAACTTGCGCGGTGTGGCGTCGCCACGGGTCGAGAGGTAGTGCATGGAGTGGGGCTCGGTGTCGATCGCCAAAGCGAGGGTATACAGCCGCGCTAGAAGCGTCGGGCCGGGAAAAATGGAGTAATGAATTGTCGCTGAAATTGAACGGCGCAAGCCTCAGGGCGCGCCATCCAGCGCCTGTAGCTTGCTGCGCAGGCTTTCTTCTGCAGAAGCCAATGTAGGGTCACTGGCCAGCACTTTGCGCAAGCGCTGCACCAGCGCCAAGGCTTCCGCATATGCGCGTTGGGCTTGTTCGATTTTTCCAAGATACCTCGCCACATTGCCCGCATTAGCCAAAGACACACCCAGGTCGCGCAGGCTTTGCGGCGCATCTCCGGTCAGCACCAGCAGCCGGCGGCGAATGTCCAGGCTTTCCACGTAGGCACTGCGTGCCTCTTCCAGCTGCCCCAAATCCCGCTCCACGTCGCCCACTTTATCCAAAGACACACTCAGGTCTCGCAGGCTTTGCGGTACGTCGCCGGTCAGCACGACCAGCCGGCGACAGATGGCCAGGCTTTCCACGTAGGCACGGCGTGCCTCTTCCAGCTGCCCAAGGTCACGCGCCACATCACCCACATTATTCAAAGACACACTCAGGTCGCGCAGGCTTTGCGGGGCATCAGCAGTCAGCACCAGCAGCCTGCGACAGATGGCCAGGCTTTCCAGGTAGGCACTGCGTGCCTCTTCCAGCTGCCCCAGGTCCCGCGCCACATCGCCCACATTATCTAAAGACACACTCAGGTCTCGCAGGCTTCGCGGCGCATCGCCGGTCGGCACCAGCAGCCGGCGGCAGATGGCCAGACTTTCCAGGTACGCACTGCGTGCCTCTTTTAGCCGCCCCATGTCCCGCGCCACATTGCCCACTTTATCCAAAGACACACTCAGGTCACGCAGGCTTTGCGGCGCATCTCCAGTCAGCACGAGCAGCCGGCGGCGGATGTCCAGGCTTTCCTCGTAGGCACTTCGCGCCGCCTCCAACTGCCCCAGGTCCCGCGCCAAATTGCCCACGTTATCCAAAGACACGCTCAGGTCGCGCCAGCTTTGGGGTGCATCTGCGGCCAGCTCCAGCAGCCGCCGACAGATATCCAGACTTTCCAAGTAGGCACTACGAGCCTCTTCCAACTGTCCAAGGTCCCGCGCAACATCACCCGTGCTGGTCAAAGACACAGCCAGGTCGCGCAGGCTTTCCGGCGCATCTCCGGTCAGCACGAGCAGCCGGCGGCGGATGTCCAGGCTTTCTTCGTAGGCACTGCGTGCCTCTTCCAGCTGCCCCAGGTCCCGCGCCACATTACCCACTTTATCCAAAGACACACCCAGATCGCGCAGGCTTTCCGGGGCATCTCCGGTCAGCACCAGCAGCCGGCGGCGAATGCCCAGGCTTTCCGCGCAGGCACTGCGTGCCTCTTCCAGCTGCCCCAGGTCCCGGGCCATATTGCCCACTTTATCCAAAGACACGCCCAGGTAGTGCAGGCTTTGCGGTGCATCGCCAGTCAATACCAGCAGCCGGCGACAAATGTCCAGGCTTTCTTCGTAGGCGCTGCGGGCTTCTTCCAGCTGCCCCAGGTCCCGCGCCACATCGCCCGCGTTATCCAAAGACACACTCAACTCACGCAGGCTTTGCGGCGCATCTGGAGCCAACTCGATTTGTTTCCGGCTAATCTCCAATGCCTGCTGTGCAAACAGCTTGGCGCGGTCTGGCTGGTACTGCGCCAATAGCTGCTCTACCAATTGCCAAGCCAGAGCGGGCGACAGTGAACGCTGGCGGTCCTGGTTCCATACTTCCCACTGGTGGCGCCAACGTTGCTCAAGGGGAGAATCCACACCATCACCCGATACCTTTGACGATGCAGCCAACGAAGGCATAGTCACACGCACTTGCGCAGCCTCTGGCAACCAGGGAGACACCACATAGCTGGCACTGCGCACCGACCACAAATCCGGCGCAATCTCTGCCGCGCGGCCTTCGTACTGCGTGGGCAACACCACAAAGACAAAACTCTGGTTGCGCCCCAGCACAGCCCGGTTTTCATTCAAGCGGGCCAAAACCTTGTCTCGGTACGCATCCCACGCGGCGTCAGGCGCACCCAACGCCAGCCAGCAAGGCATGTGCACAGCGGCCTGGGCTGCCAGCACGGGCTGCAACAGGCTTGCGATGGGCTCGTCTGCACTGGCCGGAGTCAATACCTGCAGGCACAGGGCGCGGGCCCGCAAATGGGCATCCAACTCTGTCTCCAGCCATTGGTTGGCCAAGGGGTAGTCGCTGAAGAGATAAACCAGCCCCACGCCACTTCGGTGGCGCAGTTGCTGCCGCAAACGGCGCAACAGCTGGAAATGTGCTGAACCGGCTTGCATGCGCTATGCCACCCAGTCTAAGTGGGAGCCACCGGCAATTGCGCCTCTGGCCGCGCCATGACCCAGGCTCGCAGCAGCGGGTGGATGGCGTACCAGGCATCGCCGTTCAGGTAGGCCAAGATGTGCTTGGTCGCCAAGTAGCGCTGGAACACCACGTTGTCCACCTTGTCGTCCAGCTCCGGGTCGTGGCTGCGCTCAAGACGCGCCATCCAGGCGATGTGCGCACTGGGCACCAGCCGGGGCGGGCTGATCTGGCTACGCACGACGTCCAGCAAGGCCTCGCGGGTGCTGTCGGGGTCGGCTTCTTGCTCCAGCAGCACCACCTTGATGGCACGCAGGTAGTCACGCAGATCACCGCCGCAGTCCCGAATCAGCTCGGCCAAAAGATCAGGGGGAATGAAGTTCTGCCAACCAGCATAGCGCCGGGCAACCAGATCTGTCATTTGCTTGACACCCTCGGTGTCCAGCGTATTGCTGCGCTTTTGAAACACATGCACCGAAGGCATATTCACCACGACACCCTGACCAAGAATGCTGGGCAACTGCGGGTTTTGCGCCAGCAAGAACGGGGATACCGAGTACACCACATGCACGCCCGGTAGCCGCAAAGCCGTGCCCTCGCTCAAAAACAGGCGCTGCACAGTCTCGTACACCTTATCGGCATCGTCACCATAGCCGCGAATCTTCTCCAGCGAATCAGCAATCAGCACACACTTTTCATGCTGAGGGCAAATATCGGCCACTAGCTCACTGACAAAACCATGCGCCTGGCGCACAAAACTGCCTACGTTGTCCTTGATGGCGCTCTCCAGACGGGCCCGAAATGCCTCATCCGTTTTCAATGCCAGCTGCAATTGCGCTTTGGCTTCGCCCATTCCAGCTCCCAGATTGATACCTGTGAGCGAAATATTGGTGCGGGTCAGAAAGTCCGTCAACCGCTCCACGGGAGTGCGCTTGCCGAGGAGGCTACCCACCGTGTCTACCCACGATGCCACCAGTGCGAGCAGCATGCCTGAAAGATCTATGGGAGCATTGAGATTCAGCCAGTCCTCCAGATCGCAATAGAAGACCTTGCACATAGGCCCACTAAGCTCGGACTTCAGACGCAACAACTCTGTACTTTTGCCACTACCAATCTGGCCCGTGAACAAATAGACGCCGTCACCTTCTCTGTGCGAAATTTCGGCTTTCAGCCGGCCCAAGGCATCGCGCGGACCTTGCAAATGCGCAACGTATCGACCTTTATCCAAAGCCTGCGCAATATCCAATGGCTCGGTGTTTTGCACCGCCTGGATGAATTTCGTACGCTCAGCTACTTGAGGAGTTTTCATATACGTCCGATTTTGACAAGTCGGCAACCAAAGCTTAGGCCAGTTCTTCCTTGCGGATGCGGGTGATCGGTGCCAAGACGGTGGGCAATGCCTGCATCTGCGCCAGGGCAGCGTTCATGCGCGACTCGGTGCAGTCGTGGGTCAGGATGATCACGTCGGTTTGGGTGGCGCCTTCGCCGCCGATTTCATCGGCCTCGCGCTGCAGCACGGCGTCAATACTGATGTCGGCTGCGGCCAGCAGGCCGGTGACAGTGGCCAGCACGCCGGCCTGGTCGGCCACGCGCAGGCGCAGGTAGTAGCTGGTGACCACGTCGCCCATGGGCAGCACCGGCAGATCGCTCATCGAGTGGTGCTGGAAAGCCAGGTAGGGCACGCGGTGGGCGGGGTCGGCGGTGTGCAGTCGGGTGATGTCCACCAGGTCGGCGATCACCGCGCTGGCGGTGGGCTCGCTGCCCGCGCCCTTGCCGTAGTACAGCGTGGTGCCGACGGCATCGCCCTGCACCACTACGGCGTTCATCGCGCCTTCTACATTGGCGATCAAGCGCTTGGCCGGCACCAGGCTGGGGTGCACGCGCAGCTCCACGCCCTGCGGCGTGCGCTTGGTGATGCCCAGCAGCTTGATGCGGTAACCGAGCTGCTCGGCGTACTTGATGTCTTGCGAACCGAGCTGGGTGATGCCTTCGACATAGGCCTTGTCGAACTGCACCGGGATGCCGAAGGCGATGGCTGACATCAGCGTCAGCTTGTGCGCGGCGTCTACGCCTTCGATGTCGAAGGTGGGGTCGGCCTCGGCATAGCCCAGGCGCTGGGCTTCTTTGAGCACCACAGCAAAGTCCAGGCCTTTGTCGCGCATTTCGCTGAGGATGAAGTTGGTGGTGCCGTTGATGATGCCGGCCACCCACTGGATGCTGTTGGCGGTCAGGCCTTCGCGCAGCGCTTTAATGATGGGGATGCCACCGGCCACGGCCGCTTCAAACGCCACCATCACGCCCTTGGCGTGGGCAGCGGCGAAGATCTCGGTGCCGTGCACGGCCAGCAGGGCCTTGTTCGCGGTAACCACATGCTTGCCGGCGGCAATGGCTTCGAGCACCAGCTCCTTGGCCAGGGTGTAGCCGCCGATCAGTTCGACCACGATGTCGATGTTGGGGTTGGCGATGATGGCGCGCGCATCTGCCACCACCTGGGCCTTGTCGCCGACCAGGGCTTGGGCCTCGGCCACGTTGCGGCGCGACACCATGGTGACCTCAATGCCACGGCCGGCGCGGCGCGTGATTTCTTCCTGGTTGCGCTGCAAAACGTTGAACACGCCGCTGCCGACAGTGCCGATGCCGAGGATGCCTACTTGGATGGGTTTCATAACAAATATTTAAGTAAAAAGTGCCGATAGCGCAGGTAGTACGTGCGCTAGGCGCTACGTTTACGATAGCTTTCAAGAAATTTAGCAACACGGCCAATCGCTTCGCGCAGGTCGTCTTCGTGGGGCAAGAAGACGATGCGGAAGTGGTCCGGTTGCTGCCAATTGAAACCGGTGCCCTGCACCAACATGACGCGGGTTTCGCGCAGCAGTTCCAGGAAGAATTGGCGGTCATCGGCGATCGGATAGACCGCCGGGTCCAGCCGGGGAAACATGTACAGCGCAGCTTGTGGCTTGACGCAGGTCACGCCCGGAATGGCGGTGATCAACTCGTACGCCAGGTCGCGCTGGCGGCGCAGGCGGCCACCTTCACAGACCAGGTCGTTGATGCTCTGGTAGCCGCCCAAAGCGGTCTGAATGGCCCACTGGCCGGGCACGTTGGAACACAGCTTCATGTTCGAGAGCATGTTCAGGCCCTCGATGTAATCGGCGGCCACCTTTTTGTTGCCCGACACCACCATCCAGCCCGCGCGGTAGCCACAAGAGCGGTAGCTTTTGGACAGCGAATTGAAGGTCAGCGTGAACACATCGGTAGACAAGCTGCCCAACGCCGTGTGCTTGACGCCGTCGTACAGCACCTTGTCGTAGACCTCGTCGGCCAGGATCACCAGTCCATGCTCGCGGGCAATGGCGACGATCTCCAGCAGCAGCGCATCGGTGTACACCACGCCCGTGGGGTTGTTCGGGTTGATGACCACGATGCCCTTGGTGCGCTGCGTGATCTTGGCGCGGATGTCGTCCAGATTGGGCATCCAGTTGTTGGCCTCGTCGCACAGATAGTGCACCGGCGTGCCGCCAGACAAGCTGGTCGCCGCCGTCCACAGCGGATAGTCGGGCATGGGCAACAGCAGCTCGTCACCGTTGTCCAGCAAGGTGTTGGTCGCCATGGTGATGAGTTCACTGGCGCCGTTGCCTAGGTAAATGTCATCCAGCGTCACGCCCGCAATGCCTTGCTGCTGGGTGTAGTGCATCACCGCCTTTCGCGCGCCAAAAATGCCCTTGCTGTCCGAATAACCTGCCGAATTGGGCAGGTTGCGGATCATGTCCTGCTGGATTTCTTCTGGCGCGTCGAAGCCAAAAACCGCCAGATTGCCAATATTGAGCTTGATGATCTTTTGGCCTTCGTCCTCCATCTGGCGTGCTGCGTCCATGATCGGCCCGCGAATGTCGTACAGCACATTGGCCAGTTTGCTGGATTTTTGGATGGTCTTCATGGTGGCCTAGTGGGCGCTAAATGGGCAAATACGCAGACCGCCTGCTCCCGGGCGGCACGCAAGGATGGAAACCTATAATTGGACCACATTTGCCGCCCCCTTCCAGGGCCTGGCCACATCCACCCGGGCACACCACTCCATGAAACTGCAACCCGATAAATTCGACGTCCAATCCATCACCGGCTACGGGCCGGGCTGGGTCGGGATCAATACAGAAAAAGTAGTCCGCAGCGTGGTCGTGGGTTCGCGCGGCGAGCGGCTGGACTGGAACTGCAACCGCTTCGAAGACCTGACCGCCGAGCATTTCGCCCAGCTGGCGACACTGGCGCCCGAACTGGTGATTTTTGGCTGCGGCCAGCGCATACGCTTCCCGCAGCCGGTATGGCTCAAGCCCATGATGGCGCAGCGCGTAGGCGTGGAAACCATGGATACCCAAGCCGCCTGCCGCACCTACAACATCCTCGCCCAGGAGGGCCGCCACGTGGTGGCCGCACTGCTGCTGGAGCCCGCAGGCTGAGCCCCTGGGTTTTCAGAGTAAAATCGAGGGTTGCAGTTAGAAGCAGCCAGTGGTCCAGCCACAGTGGGTTGGACAGTAATTGGTTACTGTGCGCGCATCGCCTCGACCAAGCCGCTTCCTACTTTCGACGACCACACCCCAGTCACAAGAGACCCCAAGCACTATGGCGATCGTTGTCAATAAACTTATCCCCGAATTTGAAGCCAACGCCACAGGTGGCGTCAAGGTCTCCAACACCACCCACCTCGGCAAAGTGGTGATTTTGTACTTTTACCCGAAAGACAATACCCCTGGTTGCACCACCGAAGCCATGCAGTTTCGCGACAAGCACAAGGAATTCGTCAAAGCCGGCGCTACGGTCTTCGGCGTGTCCCGCGACAACATGAAGTCGCACGATGAATTCAAAACCAAACTCGAATTGCCGTTTGAATTGATCGCCGATACCGAAGAAAAAATGTGCCACATGTTTGGCGTGGTCAAGAACAAGATCATGTACGGCAAGAAGGTCAAGGGCATCGAACGCAGCACCTTCCTGATCGGCGCCGACGGCGTGCTAAAGAACGAATGGCGCGGCCTGAAGGTGCCCGGCCATGTGGACGACGTGCTGCAAGCCGTCAAAGACCTCAAAAAAGCGGTTTAACCGCTGCCCAGTCACCGCCACAGGGCTCATGCATAATGAACCCATGCTGTTGGTAAACATGACTGCGCTCCCCCCTCAAAAGCCGCCCGGCCTCCTGGCGGCTTTTTCGCTTTTTGATTTCCTTTTTTAGCGAGCCCACGACCTATGCCATTGCCTCCCGCCCCCACCAAGCGCGCTGCCACCTTGGCCCGCGAAGCCTATGACGTGGTCGCCAAGCCCGTCAAAAAAACGGGGACCAGCCGGGCACCTAAAGCGTCCGCCAACGTGGCTGCGCTGCAAGAGAAGCCACAGGCCCGCAATCTCCCCGACGCCCCGGTAGACCTGCGCCGCGAGAAACCCACGCAGCCGCCGCTGGAATCGCCCAAATCCACCCCCGCCAGCGACAAGCCCTCCGAAACGCCCGCCCGCAACCGCGGCGTGGCCCTGCTGCAAGAGCCCGCTGCCAAGCGCAAAGCCCCCAAGAACACTGGTCCGGCCAAGCTGTTCGTGCTGGACACCAATGTGCTGATGCACGACCCGATGTGCCTGTTCCGCTTCGAAGAGCACGACATCTTCCTTCCGATGATCGTGCTCGAAGAGCTGGACAGCAACAAGAAGGGCATGACCGAAGTCGCCCGCAATGCGCGCCAGACCAGCCGCTCGCTGGACGCGCTGGCCGGCAGCAATGGTGCCGACATCGGCATCGGCCTGAAGCTCGACGCCACCGGCCACCCGGAAGCCGGCGGCAAGCTGTTCTTCCAGACCCAGACGCTGGACTACACCCTGCCCACCAGCCTGCCCCAAGGCAAGGCCGACAACCAGATTCTCGGCGTGGTCGAGGCGCTGCGCCCGCTGCACCCCGGCCGCGAAGTCGTGCTGGTGTCCAAGGACATCAATATGCGGGTCAAGGCCCGGGCCCTGGGTCTGGCCGCCGAGGACTACCAGAACGATAAGGCGCTAGAAGACGGCGAGTTCCTGTACTCCGGCGCACTGGCGCTGCCGCCCGACTTCTGGACCAAGCACGGCAAGACCGTAGAGAGCTGGCAGCAAGGCCTGTACACCTTCTACCGCATCTCCGGCCCCATCGTGCCCGAAATGATGGTCAACCAGTTCGTCTACTTCGAAGCCCCAGGCGAGCCCAGCCTGTATGCGCGGGTGACCGAAATCCGCGCCAAGACCGCGGTGCTGAAGACGCTGAAGGACTACAACCACCTCAAACACGCCGTATGGGGTGTCACCACGCGCAACCGCGAGCAGAACTTCG
This sequence comes from uncultured Albidiferax sp., assembly GCA_963513025.1. GTDB lineage: Bacteria > Pseudomonadota > Gammaproteobacteria > Burkholderiales > Burkholderiaceae_C > Rhodoferax_B. The sequence goes on along the minus strand of CAUPON010000035.1, from coordinate 25,039 downwards.
CGATGAACCTGCTGCTCGACCCGGAAGTCGACTTCGTCACCCTTACCGGCAACGCCGGCACCGGCAAGACCTTGATGGCCTTGGCCGCCGGCCTGACCCAGGTGCTGGACGAACGCCGCTACACCGAGATCATCATGACGCGGGCCACAGTCAGCGTCGGTGAAGACATCGGCTTCCTGCCCGGCACCGAGGAAGAAAAAATGGGCCCCTGGATGGGCGCTCTGGACGACAACCTGGAAGTGCTGGCCAAAACCGAGACCAGCGCAGGCGAATGGGGCCGCTCGGCGACCAACGAGCTGATCCGTTCGCGCATCAAGATCAAGAGCATGAACTTCATGCGCGGCCGCACCTTCTTGAACAAGTACGTGATCATCGACGAGGCGCAAAATCTGACACCCAAGCAGATGAAAACGCTGATCACCCGCGCAGGCCCCGGCACCAAGATCGTCTGCATGGGCAACCTGCAGCAGATCGACACGCCCTACCTGACCGAGGGCTCATCCGGCCTGACGTTCGCGGTGGACAAGTTCAAGGGCTGGCCGCACAGCGGACACATCATGCTGGCGCGCGGCGAACGTTCGCGCCTGGCCGACTTCGCAAGCGAAGTCTTGTAAATTTACAGAGTGACAAACATGATTTTAGAAATTGCCGATATCCGTATCCGCCCCGGCGAACAGGCCGCATTTGATGAAGCCATCACACGTGGCCTGCAAACCGTCATCAGCAAGAACGCTGACTGCAAGGGCTACAAGGTCAACAAGGGCATCGAGAGCCCCGAGCGCTATGTGCTGCAGATCTTCTGGACCTCGGTAGAAGCCCATAACGTCGGCTTCCGCGAAAGCCCGGCATTCGCCGAATGGCGCGCCATCGTCGGACCGTTCTTTGCCAGCCCACCGGTGGTGGAGCACTTCGACTTGGTGACCAAGTCGGACTAAGACCGCAGACGTAAAAAGGCCCGTGGAACCGATGGTTCCACGGGCCTTTTTAATGGGAGAGATTTACTGCTGAGCGCGTTCGGCGAGGTAGATCTCGACGCGGCGGTTGCGGGCACGGCCGGCATCGCTGCTGTTGTCGGCGATGGGCTCGTACTCACCTCGGCCGGCCACGACCACGCGGCGCGAATCCACACCGCGTGCGCTCAGATAGTCACGCGCGCTCTCGGCACGGCGCAGGGACAGCGGGTTGTTGATGGCGTCGGAGCCGGTGTTATCGGTGTGGCCAATGATGCGCACCTCGGTATTCGGCTGGTTCTGCAGGCCGCTGGCAAACTGGTCGAGGATAGGGCGCAGGTTTGGCTTGATATCGGCACGGCCGGTATCAAAGGAAATATCGCTGGGGATGTTCAGCTTGAGCTGGTTGTCCGCAGTTTGCGTCACCGCCACGCCGGTGCCTACCGTGGCCCGCTCCATCGCCGCCTTTTTGTCTTGCATATGTTTGGACCAGACGTAGCCGCCCAGCGCGCCAATGCCCGCACCGATGGCGGTGCCTTTCGTGCTGTCGCCAATCAATACGCCCGCCAGCGCGCCAATGCCTGCGCCGGTGGCCGTGCCCTTTTGCGTTTCGCTCATATTGGCGCAACCACCGAGAGCCAGTGCGGCAACAGTGCAGGCGATGACGGAGGTGCGGAGAGAGTTTGATGTGTAGGCCATGGTGTCCATTCGTTTTTCAGTAGTACAACAACGTAAGAATCAGCTGCCTGTTGACAGCGCCCCTCGGTTATACGCCAGAAAAATGGCTACCAAATGTGAACGGGATATTCGCCTACACAGCGCTGCGGTGGCGGCTGACGCAGGTATCCAGCACCTCCTCGCCCGGCCGTTGCCACCAGTCGAGCTCCGAGAAAATCTCGACCTCGCTATAGCCTAGGTAGCCGGCCTCCTCCATCCAGCCGCGGATCTTCTTCAGTTCGACCACGCCATCGCCCATCATGCCGCGGTCGTTCAACAGGTCGCGCGTGGGCAACAGCCAATCGCACACGTGGTAGGCCAGCAGCCGTGCAGCACCGGCGCGGGCAATCTGCTGCTGCAGCTTGGGGTCCCACCACACATGGTAGATGTCCAGGGCCACGCCGAGTGCACCAGTTTGCTGCGGGTCCAGCGCGTCGCAGATATCCAGCGCATGCTCCAGCGTATTGACGCAGGCACGCTCTGCCGCTTGCATGGGGTGCAGCGGCTCAATGGCCAAGGGCATGCCGACCTGGCGTGCGTATTCCAGCGCGGCGGCGATGCCGTCAAACACTTCCGTGCGGGCGCGGGCGATGTCGGTATAGGCTGGCTTGCCGGTCAGCGCGCCGGGCAGGCTGCCAACCACCAGCACCACGCAAGGCGCACCCAGGGTCTTGGCCTCGTCGATGGCCTTGCGGTTGTCCAGGAGCGCAGCCTGGTGGCCGGCTTCGTCGGCGGCCGGAAAGAAGCCGCCGCGGCAATAGCCCGAGAGCACGATGCCGGTGTCGCGCAGCTGCCGCGCCACCTTGTCCAGCCCGACAGCAGCCACCTGGTCGCGCCAGGGGCTGATGGCGCGGATGTCACGGCGCGCGCATTCTTCGATGATGCGGTCCAATGACCACTGCTTGCGCACGGTGGCGGTGTTGAGGGACAGCAAGCGGTGGTCTTCAGAAAAATCACGCATGGTTTTATTCCACTCCATGCAGCGCCAGCAGCGTGCGCATGCGGTGAACCGCAAGGTCCGGCTGCTCCAGCAAGTTGGCGGCATCGGCCAGGCGGAACAACTCGGCGAAATGCGCCAGCGAGCGTGTGCTCTGCTGGCCACCGACCATGGTGAAGTGGCTCTGGTGCCCGTTCAGCCAGGCCATGAAGACCACGCCGGTCTTGTAGTAACGCGTGGGCGCGGCAAAGATATGGCGCGACAGCGGCACCGTCGGGCCGAGGATGGCGTGGAACTGCGCGCTGTCACCCTGGGCCAGGGCGCTGAGAGCGGCGCTGGCGGCGGGCGCAATCGCGTCGAAGATGCCCAGCAGCGCGTCGCTCTGGCCATGCGTGGCTTCGCTGCCAATGCCGTCACCGGCGATCAGCTCGGCGTAGTTGAAATCGTCGCCGGTGTACATGCGCACTCCGTTCCCATCAGCCCCTCCGGTAGCGGGCAGACGCCGCCGCATGGCGATTTCCTTGTCCTTGTCGAGCAGTGAAATCTTGATGCCATCCACCTTGTCCGGGTGCGCGGCGATCACGGCCAGGGCCGTATCCATGGCCACATCCACATCGAGTGAACCCCAATAACCCTTGAGCGCCGGGTCAAACATATCGCCCAGCCAGTGCAGCACCACCGGCTGCCGGGCCTGGCGCAGGATGCGGTCGTAGACGCGCTCGTAGTCGGCCGGGCTTTGGGCCACGCGGGCCAGTGCGCGGCTGGCCATGACTATCAGCTTGCCGCCGAGTTTTTCGATGGCCGCCATCTGTTCTTCGTAGGCGGCGATCACCTGGTCGACGCTGCGCACATCCTCCAGCACCAGATGGTCGGTGCCGCAGCCGGAGGCGACCAACGCGCCGGGCACGTCCTTGGCGGCGTCGAGCGAGCGGCGGATCAGCTCCAGCGAGGTCGGCCAGTCCAGGCCCATGCCGCGCTGCGCCGTATCCATGGCCTCGGCCACGCCCAGGCCCAAGGACCACAGGCGCTGGCGGTAGGCGATGGTCGCGTCCCAGTCCACCGCGCACTGCAGCCAGGGGTCGATGGCAGCACGCGGGTCGGCCACCACGTGGGCGGCGGAATAGGCGATGCGGTTGAACGGCACGCGGCGGGCAGTCGATACCAGCGGCGCCGCGCCGCGCAAGGTATAGGACTGCAGAGCCCCGGCGGTAGGCAACAAAAGGGTATGGGCCATGGTCATCTCACCACTTTTAAAGAAAATCGGGCTCTAGCGCAGGTAGTACCTGCGCCAGCAGCTATCAAATGTGTAGTGCAGGCACATCCACCCAGCGCCTTTCCTTCCAGGACTGCAGGGCCACTTCGACCAGTTGCACGCCCTTGGCGCCTTCGGGCAGGGTCCAGCGGTAGGGCTCGTTTTCCACCACGTGGCGGATGAAGTGCTCCCACTGGATCTTGAAGCCGTTATCAAAGACCTGCGAGTCCGGCACCTCCTGCCACTGGTCGAAAAAGTCCATGGTCTGCTTCTGGTCCGGGTTCCACACAGGGCGCGGCGTGGTCACACGGCTTTGCGCGCGGCAGGCGGTCAGGCCGGCGACAGCCGAGCCGTGCGTGCCATCGACATGGAAGGTCACCAGGTCGTCGCGGCGCACCCGCGTGGCCCACGACATATTGAGCTGGGCGATCACCGGCTCGCCGTTGTGGCCAATGAGCTCGGCCGTGGCGTAGGCGGCGTCGTCGGCCGTGGCCTTATAGGGCTTGCCGGCCTCGTCCCAGCGCTCGGGGATGTGCGTGGTGCCTATGCACGACACGGATTTGACCTCGCCGAACAGGTTGTCCAGCACGTAGCGCCAGTGGCACATCATGTCCAGGATCATGCCGCCGCCATCTTCGGCACGGTAGTTCCAGCTCGGGCGCTGGATGGGCTGCAGATCGCCCTCAAACACCCAGTAGCCGAACTCCAGGCGCACCGATAGCATGCGGCCAAAGAAGCCGGCGCGGCGCAGCATGTCCAGCTTGCGCAGGCCGGGCAGAAAGAGCTTGTCTTGCACCGCGCCGTGCTTCAGGCCGGAGGCCTCGGCCAGGCGGGCGATCTCCACCGCCTCGTTCAGGTTGGTGGCAATCGGCTTCTCGCAATACACATGCTTGCCCGCGCGGATCGCCTTGGCCAGCAGGGTTGGGCGCATCTGGGTGGTGCCGGCGTCGAAGAACACGGTATCGGCCGGGTTCGCCAAGGCCGCATCCAGATCCGTGCCCCAGCGGGCGATGCCATGGGCTTGCGCCAGGGCCTGCATCTTCTCGGCGTTGCGGCCGATCAGGATGGGGTCGGGCATGACCTTGTCGCCGTTGGACAGCGTCACCCCGCCCTGCTTGCGGATGGCGACAATGGAGCGGATCAGATGCTGGTTCATGCCCATGCGTCCGGTGACGCCGTGCATGATGAGACCGAGGGTGTGTGTCGTCATGGCTGGTACTTCAAGTGGGTGGGTTAATGGATGGGGTCCAGGCTGTCCCACAGCGGGGCTGCCGCCGTGGCAAAGCCGGGCACATACAAGGTGGCCAGTTGCAGCTGGCCGCTGTGCACGCGCAGCCGGGGCCGGCCCTGCGGCGCGTGGTAGAAGCCCGCGTGGGCCTGGGCAAAGGCTTCGGATTCGGCCGCTGGTGCCGTGCCGAAGCCGTCCACGTAATGGTGGCCGTTGCGCTCAATATGGGTGACGCCCAGGCTTGCCGCCAGCAGCGTGTCCTGCTGCACGGCCAGCCCGGCCTGGCAGGTCAGGTCCTCGCCCGACAGCAGCAGGCGCTGCGGCTCCTGGGCCACGCGCCAGGCGCTGTGCAGCGAGCGGTAAATACCTTTGCAGGCCTTGCTGGAAATGCCCCGGTAGCCGAGCGCAATGCCCTGGGCCAGCACGCCGGCCTGGTCGTCGGACTCGTCCAGAATCACCTGCACGTTGATGCCCAGCCCGGCAATCGGCTCGACCAAGGCCAGGTGGCGCGGCAAGGGCTGCTCCAGCAGCAGAGTGCGCGCCAGCAGATCTTGCAGAGGCGCCTGGGCCTGCAAGGCGCGCCAGAACGCCCCCAAGGCCTCGGCACTGGCAAAGGTCTCATTACCGTCCAGCGTAGCGCGGTAGTCGCCTGCCGTGCGTTGCAGCAGGCCGGCAATCCGCTGCAGGCGCTCCAGGTCGGACTCCAGCTGGCCGCTGAGCTTGATCTTGAAGTAGCGCAGACCGTAGCTGGCAATCGCGTCCTCCAGGGTCTCGGGCAGGCCGTCTCCGGGGCTGGCACCCGCGTCGCTGGCCAGGATGCGGTCCGCCAGGCCCACGGTGTGGCGCAGCCAGACATGGCCCGGTGCCTGCAGCGGCAGCTGGGCCGACCAGGGGTCGCCCAGCACGCCGGCTGCAACGCCGCGCACCCAGTCGCGCTCGGCGGCACGCAGTACGGCATCGGCCACCGCCTTGTCCAGCAAGGCAGGGCCAAACTGCGCGGCCAGCCGCGGCAGGCCGCGGGCCACGGCCACGCCTATCGCCGCCTCGCCCTGGGTCTGCGACAGCGCGAACGGCGTCAATACCGCACCGGCCTCCAGATACGCAGCCCGCGCCGTGCGCAAGGCTTCGCGCAACTGCTCGAAGTTCTGTTCGTGGGTCAGGCCGGGCGACTTGTCGAACCACTTGGGCACCATCAGCTCGGCCGCCATGCCCTCCCAGGTGCGGCCATTCACATCCAGCTCCAGGCGCACAAAAGCCTGCGGGCATTGGGTGACGGTGGCGGCGCCGAAGCGGAATGGCAGGCGCAGCGTCACATGGCGCTGGCACAGCGTGATGGAGCGCAGCCGGACCGGCATGGCCGTGGAGGAAGCGTGCATGCCCGGGTCCTCAGGGCGCCAGGCCCGCGGCCTTGACCAGGCGGGCATTACTGGCCACCTCGTCACGGATGTAGGTATCGAATTGCTCGGGCTGCAGGGTCCAGGCGTCGGCACCCAGGCTGGCAAAACGGACCTTGACCTCCGGCGTGGCCAGGGCTTTGGCGACTTCATCATGCAGGCGGCGCACGATGTCGCGCGGGGTTTTGGCCGGGGCCATCATGCCGATCCAGAAGTTGAACTCGGAGCCGGGTACGCCAGCCTCGGCCGTGGTCGGCACATCGGGCAATGCACTGGCACGGCGTGGCGAGCCCACGGCCAGCGCCAGCAGCTGGCCTTCGCGGATCTGGCCGATCACCGGGGCGATGGGGCTGAAGTAATAGTCGACGCGGCCGGCCAGGATCTCAGTCACCGCTTCGGCCGAGCCCTTGAACGGGATGTTGGTGGCATCGATGGCCGCGGCCATCTTGAACTTCTCGGCGTTCAGGTGGGTGGCGCTGCCCTGCCCCGCCGACGCGTAGTTCAGCTTGCCTGGCTGGGCCTTGGCAGCGGCCAGCAGGGCCGGCAGCGTCTTGATGTTTTTGGATGGCGCAATCACCAGCACATTCGGCGTGCTGGAAATCGGGGTGATGCCGGCGAAGTCACTCAAAGTATCGAACGGCAGCTTGGCGAAGGTCGACGGGCTGACGGTGTGCGAAGACGAGTGGACCATGATGGTGTAGCCATCGGGCGCTGCCGCCGCCACCAAGGCTTGGCCAATGGTGCCGCTGGCGCCGCCCCGGTTGTCGATCACCAGGGTCTGGCCCAGGCTGGCGCCCATCTTGTCGGCAATGGCCCGGGCAATGATGTCGGTGGTGCTGCCCGCGGGGAACGGCACGACCACGCGGATGGGCCTGTTCGGATAGTCGCTGGTCTGGCCGTGGGCCGGTGGCTGGGTGAAAGCCGCCAGCCACGCGAGGGTGGCCACGGCAGCACAACGCAGAACTTGCATGCTGTCTCCTTGTTGACTTGAAACAACTTGTCTGACTCGGGGTGCTCTGACCCCAAGGTCATAAAAGTTAGGCTATCACTGGCGGGCCAGGGTCAAACCGTTCTCGGCAAAGCCGTGGCAGCTGGCGGGCGGCAGGGCTACATGCACGGTGTCGCCGCGCTTGAACTGGCTCTGCCCTACCACCTGCACCACCAGCGGCTGCTGGGCGCCCAGGCTGCCGTAGAGCACGGTGTTGCCGCCCAGCTGCTCCGTCAGGCTGACGTGCATAGGCAGGCCATGTTCGGCCAGCTCCGCATGCTCTGGGCGGATGCCGACGCAGACCGGCGCGCCATCGGCCATGCCGTTGGCCAGTACCGGCAGGTGCACGATCTCGCCACCGAGCAGGCGCACGTCGACACCCGTGGCGCTGCGGCCGGCCACCACGCCGTCCAGAAAGTTCATCTTCGGGCTGCCGATAAAGCCGGCCACAAAGCGGTTCGCCGGGTGGTTGTACAGCTCCAGAGGCGAGCCGGCCTGCTCGATGCGGCCATCCTGCAGCACCACGATGCGGTCGGCCATGGTCATGGCTTCGACCTGGTCGTGGGTGACGTAGATCATGGTCGTGCCCAGGTCGGCGTGCAGTTTGGACAGCTCGACGCGCATCTGCACGCGCAGCTCGGCGTCTAGGTTCGACAGCGGTTCGTCAAACAAAAACAGCTTGGGCTCGCGCACGATGGCCCGGCCTATGGCTACCCGCTGGCGCTGGCCGCCGGACAAGGCCTTGGGCTTGCGCTGCAGATAGCTGTCGATCTTCAGCATCTTGGCGGCGTGCTGCACGCGGCGGTCGATCACATCCTTTTTCTCGCCCGCGGTCTGCAGGCCAAAAGCCAGGTTGTCGTAGACGCTCATGTGCGGGTACAGCGCATACGACTGGAACACCATGGCGATCTTGCGCTGAGCTGCAGGCACCTCGTTGACGCGGTCACCGTCTATGCAGAACTCACCATCGGAGATTTCTTCCAGCCCGGCGATCATGCGCAGCAAGGTGGACTTGCCGCAGCCCGAGGGGCCGACGAAGACCACGAACTCGCCGTCGCGGATGTCCAGGTCCACCCCGTGGATGATCTCCACGTTGCCATAGCGTTTCTTGATCCCGCGCAGTGACAGCTCAGCCATGGTGTGCCGCCTTGTTGAAGCTGCCGCCGGTAGGTGCCCAGCTGTTGTACTTTGCGTGGCCCTGCGGGATGGGCAGACTCACCTGCGTACCGGTTTCAGCAGAATGGTAGATCGCCGTGATCAGCTCCAGCGACTGGCGAGCGTCGTGCAGGGTCACGGGGGTCGGGGCACCACCTGTCACGGTGGCGTGGATGAGCGCAAACTCTCCCTCGAAGGATTCCAGCGCCGGCACAAAGTCTGCCAGGGCAGCGCTGATGGCGGCCTGTATCTCGGGTGTCTTACCCTGGAAATGCCAGGGGTCCTTGCCCGGCCGGTAGGGCTCGGTGCTGCGGCTTTCCACCGTCAGGTCGGAGAACATGAAGCGCAGGCGCGATAGCTCTTCGGCAGCGCCCAGGGTGACCGACAGCGTGGCCACCGAGCCGTTTTCCATACCTATGGAAATGGCGGCGCAGTCTTCCACCTCGATCGGGTTCACGCGGGTTGCCAGGTGGGCGAACACGGTTTTTACCGGGCCGTTCACATACGACAGCATGTCGTGCGCGTGCAGGGCCTGGGTCAGACAGCAGCCGCCCATCTCTGTCGCCCATTTGCCGCGCCACTGCACCTCGTAGTAGTCGGCATCGCGGCGCCACGATGTCTCGATGGTGGTCAGAAACGGCGTATGCGCAAAGCCCTTGGACTGCAGATGCTTGAGCTTTTGCAGGCCGTGGCCAAAGCGGTACTGGAAGATGGGAAACAGCCTGCCTTTGGCGGCCTTTTGCGCGGCCGCTATCGCATCGGCCTCGGCCAGCGAGCCAACCAACGGCTTCTCGCAGACCACATGCAGGCCGGCGGCCAGCGCCTGCTCGATCAGCGCGCGGTGGGTATAGGGCGGCGTGCAGATGTCGACGATATCCACCTTGCCGCTTTCCAGCAGCTCACTGAACTGGGTGGTATGCCAAGGCACGCCGAACTCGGTGGCGGCGGCGCTGGCCTTGGCGGCGTCCAGGTCGCACACCGCGGCAATGTCGTACAGCTCGGGGATCGCGGCATAGGCTTGTAGATGGCCCTTGCCCACGCCCAGGCCAACCACGGCAACCCGCAATTTCTGTAATTTCTGCACCATCACGCAACTCCTCCTACACGGGTGGCCAAGGCTTCGGCTTTCAATGCCAGTTCGGTCGCCAGGAAGCAATGCGCTTGCGACATGGCGGTCTCGGTACGGTTCAGGATGTCCTGGATCAGGCGTGGGCCGTAGGGCAGAACTTCGGCTTTGCAGTCCATGTGCTGCGTGCCCTTGCCATCGACCAGGAATAAGTGGTCGCCACCCGGGCGGCCGGCAATGTCCACGTATTTGCGCAGCTCGATATAGCCCTCGGTGCCCAAAATGGTCAGGCGGCCGTCGCCCCAGACCCCCAGACCCTTGGGCGTGAACCAGTCGACGCGAATGAAGCCGGTCCCGCCATTGCCACGCAGCAGAACCTCGCCGAAGTCCTCCAGCTCAGGCGTCTCCGGATTGCCGAAATTGCCGATGTGCGAGGCCACCACTTCGGCCCGCGTCGAGCCGGTGAAGTGCAGGAACTGGTCGCACTGGTGGGCTGCGATGTCGCACAGGATGCCGCCGTAGCGATTGCGCTCGAAGAACCAGTCAGGGCGCGGGTTATTGCGCAGCGCATGCGGCCCCATGCCCATGGTTTGCACCACCCTGCCAATGGCACCAGCGGCCACCAGTTGGCTCGCCTTCTCGGTAGCGCGGTTCTCGAAACGCTCGGAAAAACACACCGAGAAAATCCGCCCGGTCTCGGTCTGCACCTTCCGCACCGCAGCCAGTTCGTCCAGGGTGATGACGCCGGGTTTGTCGACCATCACATCCTTGCCATGGCGCATTACGGCGATGGCTGTGGCGGCACGCACATCGGGGATGGTGGCGCTGACCACCAGCTGGATGCTGGCGTCTTCCAGGATTTCGCGCTGGTCTTTAACGCGGCAGGCCTGCGGGAAGGCTTTGGCGTAATCGGCGGCCAGGTCGTCTTCGACGGCGTGGAAGCTCACCAGCTCGCCCCCTGCGTCGAGCACGGCGCGGGTCTGGCCGTAGATGTGGCTGTGGTTCAGGCCGATGGCGGCAAAGCGGATCGTAGGAGATGTCATCGTTTCATTCCAGATTGGGCAACGCCTTCAATAATCAGGCGCTGAAAGCAGAGAAAAAACAGGAAGATCGGCAGGATGGCGAGTACCGACATGGCGAACAGCTGGCCCCAGGCCGATTGGCCGGTGGAGTCGACAAACGAGCGCAGCGCCAGCGGCACGGTGTAGTTGCTGGCCTCGTTGAGGTACACCAGCGGGCCCAGAAAATCGTTCCAGGTCCATAGGAAGGAAAAAATGGCGGTGGTGGCCAATACCGGCATGGACAGCGGCATGATGATCTTCCAGTAGATGCGCCAGGGGCCACAGCCATCCAGCACCGCGGCCTCGTCCAGCTCACGCGGAATGCCGCGGAAGAACTGCACCATCAGGAAGATGAAGAACGCATCGGCCGCCAGGAACTTGGGCACGATCAACGGCAGAAAGGTATCGATCCAGCCCAGCTTCAGGAACAGCACGTACTGTGGGATCAGGGTCACGTGGTAGGGCAACATCAGCGTGCCCAGCATCACCACAAACCAGATGCGCCGGCCGCGAAACTCCAGCCGCGCAAACGCGTAGGCGGTGATCGAGCAGGAGATGGTGTTGCCTATGACCACCAACACCGCTACCAGTACCGAGTTTTTGAAGAACACGGTGAAGCTCTCCTGCAATGCCGTCCAGCCCTGTATGTAGTTGCCGAAGTCAAACGCGTGCGGCCAGATCGACAGGTCGGTGAAGATGATGGACTCGGGCTTGAACGACGAGGCCACCATCCACAGCAGCGGATACAGCATCAGAAAGGTCGCGCCAATCAGCACGGCGTGGCGGACCAGGCCGCCGGCCAGCAGACGCATGATTCCCGGGCCCCTGCCCTGCTTAGCGCGGATCGTCTTCATAGTAGACCCAGTATTTGGAGGTAAGGAAACTGATGCCGGTGAAGGCGCCGATGATCAGCAGCAGCACCCAGGCCAACGCCGAGGCATAGCCCATGCGGAAGTAAGAGAAGGCTTCCTGGTACAGGTACAGCGTGTAAAACAGCGTGGAATCAATAGGGCCCCCGGTGCCGCCCGACACCACATAGGCCGGGGTGAAGGCCTTGAAGCCTTCGATGATCTGCAGCACCATGTTGAAGAAGATCACTGGGGCCAGCAGCGGCAAGGTGATCTTGCGGAACTTGCGCCAGGTGCCGGCGCCGTCCATGGAGGCGGCTTCGTACAGGTCTTGCGGAATCTGCCGCAGGCCGGCCAGGAAGATGATCATCGGCGAGCCAAACTGCCATACCGCCAACAGCACCAGGGTGTAGATGGCCGTGTCCGGGTTGGCGATCCAGCTCGGACCCTTGTAGTTGAAGAGCCACAGCAGAATCTGGTTCAGCGTGCCATTGCCTTCGAACAGCTGCCGCCACAGCACGGCAATCGCCACCGAGCCCCCCAGCAGCGACGGAATGTAGAACAACGCCCTGTACAAAGCGCCGCCGCGTATCGCCTTGTCTAGCACCACCGCCACCAGCAGCGCGAAAGCCAGCTTCAGCGGCACCTCCATCAACATGTAGCTGAAGGTGACCTTGAGCGACTGCCAGAACCGGGCGTCCGCCGTAAACATGCGCACGTAGTTGTCCGCGCCTATCCACTGGGCCGGACGCAGCAGATCGAACTTGGTGAACGACAGATACAGCGACGCCAGCACCGGCCCAAGCGAGAAGCAGACGAAGCCGATCAGCCAGGGCATCAGGAAGGCATAGCCCACCAAGTCCCTGCGCCAGGCCGCACGCGACTGCCCTCGCCGCGCACGGGAGGTTTTTTCATCAACGGTTGACACGTAGTTTGCCTTCCAGGCTAGACAGCAAAAAGCGGAAGTGGAGCGGCCCGTCAGGCCGCATGCCGTGGCCGTCAGGCCCTGGCGAGGATGCCTTCGACTTCGGTGTGGAACTGCTGCGCACCGTCCTTGATGCTGGTGCGACCGAAGGCCACGGCATCGGCAACCCGGCGCAGCAGGTTCTCCACTTCACCTGCGCCTTTGGGTGGCGGCGGCGGCAGAGGCACGGCGACCTTGGTGACGGCGGCCACATAGTCGAGCTGCATCTTGCCAAGGGCGTCCAGATCGGGCGCCAGTGCAGCGCGTGCGGCAGCAGAGCACGGCACGCCGCGCTCGATGCCCAGAATCTTCACACCCTCAGGGTCATTGACCATGAAGTTGATGACCTTGGCCGCTTCTTCTGGCGCCTTGCAGCGGGCAGACACGCTCATCATCTGCGAAGGCTTGATGTAGTGGCCGGACGAGCCAGTCTTGGAGCGCGGAAACACGCTGATGGCCAGCTTGTTCTTGTTGATGCCCTGGAAGGCCACCACCTGGTTGGAGTTGACGAAGCTCATGGCCGCCAAGCCACGGGTCAGCTCGTATTCCTCGACCTTGCCGTTATTGGTGGCACCCACATCGGCAGGTGGAATCGCGCCGGCCTTGCGCAGCTTGTCCCACAGGTCGAACCAGGCCGCCACGTCGTCGCGGGTGAACGCGGCTTTGCCCTCGGCGGTGTAGAGCATCTTGCCGCGCTGGTTCAGCCATTGCTCGAAGCCCTGCTCCCAGCGACTGTTGTCGCTGGCGCCCCAGTATTTGCCGGGGTTGATCTTGGAAATCTCGGTGGTGATCTTGGTGAAGTCATCCCAGGTCCAGTCGATGTCTATGGACTTGACGCCAACCTTCTCCAGCATGGCGGTGTCGTAGACCATGGCCTTGGAGTTGGAGCCCAGGTTCACGCCATACAGCTTGCCGTCCACCTTGCCGCCGTCTTTTTCCTGCGGGCTGAAATCGGCCAGGGGGAGCAGCTTATCCAGCGGCAGCAGGGTTTCACGGCGCGCGTACTCGAACAAATAGCGGTAGTCCATCTGGATGAGGTCGGGCGCATTGCCGCCAGCGGTTTGCGTACCCAGCTTGGTCCAGTAATCGCCCCAACCCAGGGATTCAGCAGCAATCTGGGTGCCGCTCTTCTTGCTATAGGTATCCAACAACAATTTGGTGCGCTTGTCGCGGTCCGGATTGCCCCACCAGAAGCAGCGCAGGCGGGTGGCTTGCGCCTGGGCCAACAAGGGATTCAAACCGAGTGCAGCCGTTGCCGCAGCAGCAGTGACTCCAAATTGACGACGGGTGAAAAGTGCCATAACCGCTAGCTCCTATAAAACAGGGAATGCGCGAATAGTTAACTCAATGGTGAATTATGAAATCGCACATGTACCCTGTAAATGGGCTGTATCCGTCAATCTCTCAGGACATACCCTAGGACCACATCGCAGATGTGGGACAGCCGTTCACTGTGCGCCTTGGTGGCCATCAGGTCGCGACCAAAGATGGCCGACAAGGTGTAATGGTTGGACAGGTAAAAGTACGACAGGCTGGCAATCGAGATATAGAGCTGCACCGGGTCAATCCCGCCGCGGAATACCCCGTCGGCGCGGCCACGTTCCAGGATGTTGCCCAGGTCCTGCACCAAGGGAGAGTTCAGTTCGCGGATGCGAGAGGAATCGGTCAAGTGGCGCGCCTGGTGCAGGTTCTCGCTGTTCAGCAAAGTGATGAACTCCGGGTGGGCGATGTAGTATTCCCAGGTGAATTCAGTCAAGCGCCTGATGGCTTTGGCGGGCTCCAGATCGGCCAAGTGCAGTTGGCGCTCGGCATCACGGATATCGGCATAGGTGCGCTCCAGTACAGCCAGAAACAGCTCGTCCTTGCTGGTGAAGTAGTAATAGATCAGGCGCTTGTTGAGCTGGGCGTTTTCGGCAATGCGGTCGACCCGCGCACCGGCAAATCCATAGCGAGAAAACTCGTCGCGGGCCGCCGCCAGAATGGCCAACTGCGAGCGATCGGCATCGCGGGAACGGGGCTCTACCGTGGTTATGGGAGTGTCTGCCATAGGGTCCAACCAAGGGTAAGGTGGGGTGGATATCCGCCCGCTGCGCAGCGGCTAGGAACGTCGTTTACTTGGATTCTATTCACTAATCAGTTAAATACAGCTATGATTTAAGTGCAATCTTTCGCCCTTGGGTGCGCCAGCACACCGGTCCACCGCAAAGGTTTATCCACCCGCTGCAGCCACGTTGCGGCAGTACACCCCTTTTGCACCATGGTCAAAAAACGCCACGCGTTTGTCGGCACCGGCGGACGCGCTCTGAGCTTCATCGAACCGCTGGTCACGGCCTATGCCGAGCAGAACGAGCTGGTCGCCATCTGCGACCTCAGCACTGCCCGCATGGCCTATTACAACCAGCTGCTGGCCGGCGAAATCGGCTACCACGCGGTGCCCACCTATACCGCCGACCGCTTCGATGCCATGCTGCGCGAGCAAAAGCCCGACGAGGTCTTCGTCTGCACCCAGGACTCGGCCCACCACGACTACATCGTGCGCGCGCTGCTGGCCGGTTGCGATGTGATCACCGAAAAGCCCATGACCACCGATGCCGCCAAATGCCAGGCGATTCTGGAGGCGGTCAAAGCCAGCGGACGCCGGGTGCGCGTGGCCTTCAACTACCGCTGGGCGCCGTTCCGCACCAAGGTGAAGGAGCTGATTGCCAGCGGTGTGGTCGGCAAGATCCACTCGGTAAACCTGGAATACCTGTTGGACACCAACCACGGCGCCGATTACTTCCGCCGCTGGCATGCGCAGATAGAAAATTCCGGCAGCCTGTTGGTGCACAAAAGCACCCACCACTTCGACCTGGTGAATTGGTGGCTGGACGCGATTCCGCAGCAGGTGTTTGCCTATGGCGATCTGGTGTTCTACGGCAAGCAAAATGCCATCGCCCGCGGCGACGAAAAGCTGACCCGCTACGCCCGCTACACCGGCGTGCCCGAGGCCAAAGACGATCCGTTCTACCTGGACCTGAACGAGAGCGAATCCTTTCGCGGCCTGTACCTGGCGGGCGAGGCCGACTCGGGCTATCTGCGCGACCAGAACGTGTTCCGCGACGACATCACCATCCCCGACCAGATGTCGCTGAACGTGCGCTACCGCACCGGCCAGGTGCTGACCTACTCTTTAGTTTGCTACAGCCCGCGCGAAGGCATGCGTGTGACCTTCAACGGCGACCGCGGCCGCATCGAATACCACGAGTTCATTGGCACCCACATGAACCGCGCCGTCAGCCCGAAGAACTGGAAGATCGAAGAGAAACCCGGCGCCGAAGCCGAGGGCGAATGGATACGCGTGTTCCCGCACTTCCAGAGCAGCTATGTGGTGCCGATGCCGGAGATCCGCGCGGCCCATGGCGGTGCGGATGAAATCCTGAACGCCCATTTCTACGGCCCACCGCAAGCGCCCGACGCCTGGGGCCGCACCGCCGGCCACGAACAGGGGGCCGCTTCCATCGCCGTGGGCATCGCCGGCGTGCAGTCCATGCAGTCCAATTTGCCGGTGAACATCAACGACGTGGTGGCCTTGCCACCCCAGGCGCGACGCCTGTCCGAACTTATATAGCCAAATAGGCCTCTGGCGCATATACAACAAGGGCCTACAGCTATTATTTATATAGCTGCAGGCCCTTGCGTGCAATCAGCGGGAGAACCGTTGCCGGCCCTCCCCCACACAACCGTTTAAGCGGCGGCGGTGTCTTTCACCGTGTCGGCCAGATCCGTGTAGTCCTTCACTTGGTCAAAGTTCAGGTACTGGTAGATCTTGGCGCTGTCTTTGGTCAGAACGCCCATGTCGGCCATGTACTCGGCCTTGGTGGGGATGCGGCCCAGCTTGGAGCAGATGGCAGCCAACTCTGCCGAACCCAGGTAGACATTGCTGTTCTTGCCCAGACGGTTCGGGAAGTTGCGGGTCGAGGTGGAGAACACGGTTGCGCCCTCTTTCACTTGCGCCTGGTTGCCCATGCAGAGGCTGCAACCTGGCATTTCCATGCGGGCGCCGGCCGAGCCGAGCACGCCGTAATGGCCTTCTTCGGACAACTGCTTGGCATCCATCTTGGTGGGCGGTGCCATCCACAGCTTGACGGGAATGTCGCGCTTGTTTTCCAGCAGCTTGGAGGCCGCGCGGAAGTGGCCGATATTGGTCATGCAGGAACCGATAAACACTTCGTCAATCGGGTTGCCTTCGACTTCGGCCAAGGTCTTCACGTCATCCGGATCATTCGGGCAAGCCACGATAGGCTCGTGGATGTCAGCCAGATCGATTTCGATGACTGCGGCGTACTCGGCATCGGCATCGCCGTGCATCAACTCGGGGTTGGCCAGCCAAGCTTCCATCGCCTTGATGCGGCGGTTGATGGTGCGTACGTCGGAGTAACCGGTGGCAATCATCCACTTCAACATGGTGATGTTGCTGTTGATGTACTCGATGATCGGCTCTTTGTTCAGGTGCACGGTGCAGCCGCCGGCGGAACGCTCGGCCGAGGCATCGCTCAACTCAAACGCTTGCTCGACTTTCAGGTTCGGCAGGCCTTCAATTTCCAGAATGCGACCGGAGAAGATGTTTTTCTTGCCTTGCTTGGCCACGGTCAGCAGACCGGCTTTGATGGCGTACAGGGGAATTGCGTTCACCAGATCACGCAGGGTGATGCCGGGCTGCATTTCGCCTTTGAAACGCACCAACACGCTCTCGGGCATGTCCAGAGGCATCACGCCGGTAGCGGCGCCAAACGCTACCAAGCCGGAGCCGGCGGGGAAGCTGATGCCGATGGGGAAACGGGTGTGGCTGTCACCGCCGGTGCCGACGGTGTCGGGCAGCAGCATGCGGTTCAACCAGCTGTGGATGATGCCGTCTCCGGGACGCAGAGGAACACCGCCGCGGGTGCTCATGAAGTCAGGCAGTTCGTGGTGCATCTTCACGTCCACGGGCTTGGGGTAAGCGGCCGTGTGGCAGAAAGATTGCATCACCAAATCGGCACTGAAGCCCAGGCAAGCCAGGTCTTTCAGCTCGTCGCGGGTCATGGGGCCGGTGGTGTCTTGCGAGCCGACCGAAGTCATCTTGGGTTCGCAGTAGGTGCCAGGACGCACGCCTTGGCCAGCGGGCAAACCGCATGCGCGACCGACCATCTTTTGCGCCAGGGTGAAACCCTTCTTGGTGTCGACAGGGTTTTGCGGCAAGCGGAACAAGGTGCTGACTGGCAGACCCAGGGCTTCGCGCGCCTTGGCAGTCAGGCCACGGCCGATGATCAGCGGAATACGGCCACCGGCACGCACTTCGTCGAACAGCACTTCGCTCTTCAGCGTGAACTCGGCAATCACCTTGCCGTCTTTCAGCGCTTTGCCTTCGTAGGGCAGCAGCTCGACCACGTCACCCATGGCCATTTGGCTCACGTCCAACTCGATCGGCAGCGCGCCAGAGTCTTCCATGGTGTTGTAGAAAATTGGGGCGATCTTGGAGCCCAGGCACACGCCACCGAAACGCTTGTTCGGCACAAATGGGATGTCTTCACCGGTGAACCACAGCACCGAGTTGGTGGCGGACTTGCGGCTGGAGCCGGTGCCGACCACGTCGCCCACATAGGCCACCAGGTTGCCCTTGGCGCGCAGGTCTTCCAGGAACTTCACCGGGCCGCGCTTGCCGTCTTCTTCGGGGGTGATGCCGGGGCGGGCATTTTTGTGCATGGCCAAAGCATGCAATGGAATGTCAGGGCGGCTCCATGCGTCGGGTGCGGGCGACAGGTCATCGGTGTTGATTTCGCCGGCCACCTTGAAGATGCTGACGGTGATGCTCTTGGGCACTTCGGGGCGGCTGGTGAACCACTCGGCATCGGCCCAGCTTTGCAGCACAGCCTTGGCGTAGGTATTGCCCTTTTCGGCCTTTTCCTGCACATCATGGAACTGGTCGAACATCAGCAGGGTTTTCTTCAAACCATTGGCGGCCGCTTCGGCCACAGTGGCGGCGGAGTCGTCCAGCAGGTCGATCATGGGGCTGATGTTGTAGCCGCCCAGCATGGTGCCCAGCAGTTCGGTCGCTTTTTCACGCGAGATCAGTGGGCATTTCTCCGTGCCATGGGCCACGGCAGCCAGGTAGCTGGCCTTGACCTTGGCGGCATCGTCCACACCGGCCGGAATGCGGTGGGTGATCAGATTGAGCAAATTGGCTTCTTCGCCTGCAGGCGGGTTCTTCAGCAGCTCGATCAGCTCGCCAGTCTGCTTGGCAGAAAGTGGCAAGGGCGGGATGCCGAGCGCAGCGCGTTCGGATACATGGGCGGCATAGGCTTGCAACATGGTTTTCTCCTGGTTCAAAAATCGTGGGGGCAGCGGGTTGATTCGTTTTATGGGGTGGTCGTCGCAGCCGGCACCGGCACCGGATCTGCCGGCAGCTTGGCAGGTGCGTCGAACATGCTCTGGGCTGGCTTGGTCTTCAGCATTTCGGCCACCGCGACCTGCTCGGGGCTCTGGCATTCGTCGGCCAGGCGCTGGCCTAATTTCTGGTTCATCAGCATGGATTTATTGCCCAGCTGCAGCCAGACAGCGCCGGCCTTTCTGTCTTCCAGGCGGATGGCGCCGGTGCTGGTGGTCACTGGGAACATGCGGTATTTGAGATTTTTCACCTGCACGTTGAAGTAGCCGGGGTATTTGGCATCGGCCACCAGGGTGACCGAGGCACCGAGTTCACAGGGCACGGTACCGACCTGCACGCGCTCGGCAATCGCCATTTCGGCCGGGGTCAAAGCATCTTCGGCGGCCTCAATCCCTGCGGCCACGTTCTTGGCGGCGCTCTTGAGCTGGATGCGGCTGCTGGTGGGCTTGGGCGCTGCTTTGGTGGCAGCCGCCTTGGCAGGAGGTTTCTTGGGCGCGTCCTGCGCCATTACCAGGCCAGAAGCCAGTGCGCAGACGGCGGCGGTCAAAATCAGTTTCATAGTGTCTCTGTAGTTGGTAGAGGTACAGCTGCTGCAGCTTGGAAATACACCACCATCTCAGGCGGTAGTGCGCGCCCGGTTTGGTGGGCACGCTCCAGCAGCTGCCAAAAATAACGGTAGCTCGCACGGTCGTGCAGTTGCCCTGCGAAAGCAATCGGCGCCCAATCGGCGCGTATCGCGGCAGCGATGATCTGGGCGGCAGCCTCCACCTCGGATTCGGCGGGGGAAAACGCCGCAAGAATCGGCCGGATCTGCCCCGGGTGGATGCTCCACATGCGGGTGAAACCCAGCGTCCGGGCGGCGCGCTCGGCGGCAGCCTGCAAGGCCTGGGTATCATTGAACTCAGTGACCACGCAGTGCGACGGCACCTTGCCATGCGCGTGGCAGGCGGAAGCGATCTCCAGCTTGGCGCGCAGCACCAGCGGGTGGCTGAACTGGCCAGCCACACCCATGGCATCGGCCGGAATAGCACCGCCATGGCTGGACACAAAGTCCATCAGGCCAAAGCTCAGGGATTGCACCCGCGGTTGCGCAGCGATCTCGAAGGCCCGGTGTACGGCCGCGGGCGACTCTATCAAAACATGTAGCGGCAGATGCAGGGCGGACGCGCGCTGCAGGGCTTTTTCGACCTGAAGAATATCGCGCACCGACTCGATCTTCGGCACCATGATGTGGGTCAGGCGATGACCGGCCTGGCCGGCAATGACTGCAATGTCCTGCTCGAAAGCCGGGTGGTCGACGGGATGCACGCGCACCGCGACCCGTGCTTCGGGCGCGGCGGCCATTGCCAAGGCCACCACCATCGCGGCGTGTTCAGCCTCGCCGCCGACAGGCGCACCGTCTTCGCAGTCCAGGGTTACGTCGAACACGCAGGCCCCGAACTCTTCGGTCATTTCGGCCTGCAGCTGCAGGCTTTTGCGCATCCGCGCTTCTACGCCGCTGTAATGGTCGCAGACCGGGAGGAAGGCCTCCGCAGCCTGGGCACCCAGCAGAATTTCGCGTGGATGCTGCATGGCTTACAGCAGGTGGGCGACGCCGGCTTGCTCGTCTTGCAGCTCTTTCAGCGTGATGTTGATGCGCTCTTGCGAGAACGTGTCAACTTCCAGGCCTTCGACAAGCTTGTATTCACCACCTTCGCAGGTCACGGCGAAGCCGAACATGGTGTCCTTGGGGATGCCGTACTGGCCGTCCGATGGGATGCCCATGGTGACCCACTTGCCGTTGGTGCCCAAAGCCCAGTCGCGCATGTGGTCGATAGCGGCGTTCGCTGCCGAAGCAGCGGAAGACACGCCACGGGCGGCGATGATGGCCGCGCCGCGCTTGCCCACGGTGGGCAGGAAGGTGTCCTTGTTCCAAACTTCGTCGTTGATCATGGTCTTGACGCTTTCGCCGTTGATGGTGGCGAAACGGTAGTCGGCGTACATAGTGGGCGAGTGGTTGCCCCAAACAGTCAGCTTTTCAATGTCGGCCACGGCCTTGCCGGTCTTGGCAGCGATTTGGCTCAGCGCACGGTTGTGGTCCAGGCGCAGCATGGCGGTGAAGTTCTTACGTGGCAGGTCAGGCGCGCTCTTCATGGCGATGTAGGCATTGGTGTTGGCGGGGTTGCCGACCACCAGCACCTTCACATTGCGGCTGGCCACAGCGTTCAGGGCCTTGCCTTGGGCAGTGAAGATTTCGGCGTTCACGGCCAGCAGTTCGGCGCGTTCCATGCCGGGGCCGCGGGGGCGCGAACCGATCAGCAATGCGTAGTCCACGTCCTTGAACGCAGCCAGGGGGTCGCTGTGCGCTTCGATACCCACCAGCAGGGGGAAGGCGCAGTCTTGCAATTCCATGATCACGCCCAGCAGCGCTTGCTGGGCCTTTTCCACGGGCACTTCCAGCAGACTCAACACCACGGGCTGGTCTTTGCCCAGCATTTCGCCAGAAGCGATACGGAACAGGATGGCGTAACCAATTTGACCTGCGGCACCGGTAACGGCTACGCGAACGGGCTTTTTGCTCATGGGGAAAACTCCAGGAAGTGTTGAAAAGGGGATGTAAGTGCGCCCTAGCCAGTCGCCGGGCAGCAGAAAACAGCCTAGGAGTTTACTCTCGAAAACCCGTAAGCGTCAATTTGTCTTATGTCTTATATAAGATATGATTCGGGTCACATTAAGTTACCGTAGCCAACCCCCTGCCTACCCCGCCTGACCATGGCCCACATCGTCCCATCCTCTGCAGATACCCCGCTGACAGGTGCTGAGCCTGCTACCAGCTCCGCCGCATCTGCATCGGCGCTGACGCCAGCCTTCAGTCCCCTGTACCAGCAGATCAAGGGGCTGATCCTGCAAAGCCTGCAGTCGGGCGAGTGGAAGCCGAGCGAGGCCATCCCCAGCGAAATGGACCTCGCAGCCCGCTACCGGGTCAGCCAGGGAACGGTCCGCAAGGCCATCGACGAGCTGGCGGCCGACAACCTACTGGTGCGCCGCCAAGGCAAGGGCACGTTTGTCGCCACGCATGCGGCGCAGCACATGCCTTACCGCTTCCTGAAGCTAATGCCCGACCAGGGCAATACCACCAGCGAAGGCCCTGCACAGCGCGACATCATCGACTGCAAACGCCTGCGCGCCAGCGCCGATATCGCCAGGGCCCTGGCCTTGCGCACCGGCGACGCGGTGCTGCAGGTACGCCGCGTGCTGTCCTTCAAGACCAACGGCGTCTTCGTGCCCACAATTCTGGAAGACCTTTGGCTGCCGGGCGGCCCATTCAAGGGGCTGACAGCCGAGCGGCTGTCCGACTACCAGGGCGCGATGTATGCGCTGTTTGAAACCGAATTTGGCGTGCACATGGTGCGGGCCGAAGAAAAGATACGTGCCGTGCATCCCGATGCCAGCCAGGCCAGCCTGCTTAAGATCGGCCCAAGCGCCCCGCTGCTCAGCGTGGAGCGCATTGCTTACACCTACAACGATGTTCCCATGGAATTACGGCGCGGCTTATACAACACCCACAGCCACCACTACCACAATGAACTAAGTTGAAGCCTATTTTGCTGTGGCTTCACCCCGATTGCTGCATTGCAATAGAATTTTGGGCTGCAGCCGTACGAAGAATTACAACGCAGTAACAACCACGAAAGCGCATCTATGTCAGAGCTAGCCTCCACCCCCCACACCAAACGGCCCGAGTTTCGCAACATCCATGCCATCAAAGACCTGACCACCTACCGGATGGCACCCGCTGCCTGGGTGTCCATCCTGCACCGCGCCAGCGGCGTCATCATGTTTCTGCTGATGCCCTTCATCATCTGGATGTTCGACACCTCGGTCTCCAGTGAAATTTCGTTTGCCAAATTCAAAGCGGTGTTCAACATCGGTGCGGGCTTTGTGCCCGGTTTCCTCTTCAAACTGGTGGCTCTGGCACTGATCTGGGCTTATCTGCACCACTTCATCGCCGGTCTGCGCCATTTGTGGATGGACACCAACCACGACGCTGTGACCAAGGAGTTCGGCGCCTCCAGTGCCAAGTTCACCCTCGCACTCAGCATCGGTCTGAGCCTGGTGCTGGCAGCCAAGCTGTTCGGCCTGTACTAATTTATCCCGGAGCATTTGAACCATGTCGGTTAATTACGGATCCAAACGCGTCGTCACCGGCGCCCATTACGGCTTGCGCGACTGGCTGGCGCAGCGCGTTACAGCAGGCATCATGGCCTTGTTCACCGTGGTCGTGCTGGCCCAGCTGCTGCTGGCCAAAGGCCCGATTGGCTATGACATCTGGGCCGGCATCTTCGCTGCGCAATGGATGAAGATCGTCACCTTCACCGTGATCGTCGCCCTGCTGTACCACGTGTGGGTCGGCATGCGCGACGTCTGGATGGACTACGTGACCTCGATGGTCTGGCTGCGTTTGCTGCTGCAAATCTTCACACTGGTGTGGCTGGTCGGCTGTGCCGGCTGGGCGATCCAAGTGCTGTGGCGCCTGTGATCTACGTTTGACACTAGAAACAACAAAATGACCTATACCAAAGCCCACATTTCCAAGCGTAAATTTGATGTCGTGATCGTCGGAGCCGGTGGCTCGGGCATGCGCGCAGCCCTCGAATTGTCCAAGGCCGGCCTGAACGTGGCCTCGCTGTCCAAAGTCTTCCCCACCCGCAGCCACACCGTGGCCGCCCAGGGCGGCGTCAGCGCCTCGCTGGGCAACATGAGCGAAGATAACTGGCACTACCACTTCTACGACACCATCAAGGGTTCCGACTGGCTGGGCGACCAGGACGCCATCGAATTCATGTGCCGCGAAGCTCCCAAGGTGGTCTATGAGCTCGAACACTTCGGCATGCCGTTCGACCGCAACCCCGATGGCACGATTTACCAGCGCCCGTTCGGCGGCCACACCGCAAACTACGGTGAAAAGCCCGTGCAACGCGCCTGCGCGGCGGCCGACCGTACTGGTCACGCCATGCTGCACACGCTGTACCAGCAAAACGTCAAGGCCAAGACCAATTTCTTCGTCGAATGGATGGCGCTGGACCTGATCCGTGACGAAGCCGGCGATGTGGTCGGCGTGACCGCACTGGAAATGGAAACCGGCGACCTGCACATCCTGCAAGCCAAGACCGTGCTGCTGGCCACCGGCGGCGCAGGCCGTATCTTTGATGCATCCACCAACGCCTTCATCAACACCGGAGACGGCCTGGGCATGGCGGCGCGTGCCGGTATCGCCCTGCAAGACATGGAGTTTTGGCAGTTCCACCCCACCGGCGTGGCCGGCGCCGGCGTGCTGCTGACCGAAGGCTGCCGTGGCGAAGGCGCGATTCTGTTGAACAGCAATGGCGAGCGCTTCATGGAGCGCTATGCGCCCACCTTGAAGGACCTGGCTCCACGCGACTTCATTTCGCGCTGCATGGACCAAGAAATCAAGGAAGGCCGTGGCTGCGGCCCCAACAAGGACTACATCTTGTTGAAGCTGGACCACCTGGGTGCTGAGACCATCCACAAGCGCCTGCCTTCGGTGTACGAGATTGGAGTGAACTTCGCCAACGTCGACATCACCAAAGAGCCGATTCCCGTGGTACCCACTATCCACTACCAGATGGGTGGCGTGCCGACCAATATCCATGGCCAGGTGATCGAGCAAAAGGGCGAAGTCAACAACTCTGTGGTCAACGGGCTGTACGCGGTGGGCGAATGCGCCTGCGTGAGCGTGCACGGTGCCAACCGCCTGGGCACCAACTCGCTGCTGGATTTGCTGGTGTTTGGCAAGGCCGCAGGCCGGCACATCGTTGAGTTCAACCAGAGGAACAAAGAGCACAAGCCCCTGCCCGCCGACGCAGCCGACCGTACTTTGGAACGCCTGAACCAGTTGCAAGGTTCTACCGAAGGCAGCTACTGCCAGGAAGTGGCCGCTGACATTCGCACCACCATGCAGCTGCATGCAGGCGTGTTCCGCACCCAGGTCAGCATGGACGAAGGCGTGCAAAAAATCGCCGATATCCGCAAGCGCGTAGCCAGCATCACCCTGAAAGACAAGTCCAAGATCTTC
>CAUPON010000034.1:0-57974 GCA_963513025.1 uncultured Albidiferax sp. | reverse complement strand
GGTCGTCACCCACGAGATGGGCTTTGCCCGCGAGGTGGCCAACCACCTGGTGTTTCTGCACAAGGGCTGCATCGAGGAGCAAGGCGTGCCGCGCGAGGTGCTGGCCCAGCCCAAGAGCGTGCGGCTGCAGCAGTTCTTGTCGGGTAGCCTGAAGTGAGCGCCGTCACCTCACCGATCAGCGATTTGCCGACACTGCTGGCCCGCATGGAGCCCACGCTGAACGCCGGCAGCTATGCGTTCTGCAGCGTGGACCCGGGCAGCGCCATCACCCTCGGCGATGTGGTCGCCACGGTGCGCGAGCCCGAAGGCCTGTCCATCGTGCTGCCCGAGGCCCGAGCGCTGAAGCTGCAGCTGACGCCGCTGTTCCGCTGCGCCTGGATCACGTTGACCGTGCATTCCGACCTGCAGGCCGTGGGCCTGACTGCTGCGTTTGCCAGGGCGCTGGGAGATGCAGGCATCAGCTGCAACGTGGTCGCCGGTGCCTGCCACGACCACATCTTTGTGCCGGTAGACCAGGCCCGGGATGCGATGCAAGCGCTACGGCAGCTGCAGCATAACGCTACACTTTAAATAGCAGCTTGCGCAGGAGGAATAAGCGCTAGCGGCCTGTTTTTTTTGAATCACCCCAGCGCTGCCAGGGGGCGCCGTAGGGCCATGGACGCAGTTTTACATTTCTGTAACCTGTGGGTGCGAAAATTCGCGCATGACTGAGCGCCCCCAAACCCTTGGCGAGGAAATCGCCAACAGCGTGAGCCACGGCGTGGCCCTGCTGGCCGCGATTGTCGGAACCCCGTTTCTGATTCTGTCGGCCCGCGAGCTGTCGGTTGCCAGCCTGGTTGGCGCCGCCGTGTTTGCCTTCACCATGGTGCTGCTATACCTGACCTCCACGCTGTACCACGCCCTGCCCGCGGGCCGCGGCAAACAGGTCTTCATGAAGCTGGACCACGGCGCCATCTACTTATTCATCGCCGGCAGCTACACGCCGTTCGCACTCGGCGCCCTGAAAGGGCCTTGGGGCTGGACGCTGTTTGGCCTGGTCTGGTCGATGGCGGCCATGGGCATTTTGCTCAAGGCCTTTAACCGCCTGTCGCATCCCTGGCTATCCACCGGCCTGTACCTTGCCATGGGCTGGCTGGTGCTGATCGCCGCCGTGCCCCTGGTGCAGCGCGTGCCCTCGGCCGGCGTGGCGCTGTTGGTCGCCGGCGGCCTGGCCTACACCTTGGGCGTGGTGTTCTTCATGCTGGACAACAAGGTGCGCTACGCCCACACGGTGTGGCACGGCTTTGTGACGGCCGGCACGGCCTTCCACTTCTTCGCCGTGCTGGGTTACGCGGCCTAAGCACCGTTACACCGGGAACACCGCCTCGCCCAGGTTCAGCATCAGCCGGTTCGCCCAAGCGAAGATGGCGATGGCGTGCACCAAATCCAAGATTTCCAGATTCGACAAACCAGCAGCACGCACCGCCTGAAGTTGGGCCGCACCGAACTGCGCGGGCATTAGCGTCAAGTCGATGGAAGCCTGGACGATGGCGCGCTCGCGGGCATTCGTGCCGGCGCCCTGCGGCTCGGTGAACACTTGGAAAATCACGTCGTTGCGTTTGGCCAGTTGCTCAAAGCGCTGGGCATGCACCGAGGCGCAGTAGACACATCCGTTGATGCGCGACACCACGGCGCTGGCCAGCTCGCGCTCGGCCCGCGACAGCCCGCCCGGCGCGTACATGATGGCGTTGAACACCGTGGAGCGCTCTTCCAGAATGCGCGGCTGGTGCACCAGCACGCGGTAGTAGTCGCTGGTCTTGGCCTTGGGGTGGCTGGCCTCCAGCACCGCCAGCTGGGCCGGCGTGGCCTGTTCCAGATCGACGACCGGCAGCCAGGCTTTCCAGCCCAGGGTTTCGCTGGTGTAGCCGTTGACGCGCAAGACCTCGCCCGGCTTGGGCAGGTTTGCCGGATGGACGAAAGGCGCATCCGCTGCTTCAACCGGCGCGGCACCGCCATCGTCGCCTAAGGCCGCCAGCGCCTGCAGGCCAGCCACCACGCGCAGCTGGTAGGCCACAAAGGCCACCAGCTGGGCCAGAGCAATCACTTCGGGGGTATCCAAGCCGGCAGCCGGCAGCTGCAGCAAGGCCGCCTGGTCGCCGTCCACCGGGCGCTCGGTCAGTGTGCGGGTGAACGCCAGAATGGCCTGCAGCCGCGGGTCGCTGCTGGGCGCGTCACCGTCGATGGCAGCTTGCTGCGCGGGCGTCAAGGCGGGCAAAGCTGCCAGACGTTCTAGGTAGTGCGCCTGCAGCACCGCGCTGCCGGCCAGGCGGGCGATGCTGCACGCGGCCAGCAGGCGTTCGGCCAGGGTCGGGCCGCTCAGCTCGGGATCGAACAGGCCGTCGTAGCTGCCCTGGGTGGCGGTCACCACCTTGTCGCGCTGGTGGCGTACGGCGTAGGTCGCGCTGGCATTGGACAAGGCGGCAACGCTATCCACCACGTCGGCGGTACTTGGGGTCAAAGTCATCAGTGTCTCCAATCAGGGGAATTCAATTCTTCAAGCGTTTTCAGCCTCTGGCGCAGATTGCGTCTGCGCAGCATGCTTCAAAAACCGTAGCACGCCGGACCAGGACTGCTCATCTGCAAGGGCGTTCGGCGCCGGCGCACCACCGCTGGTACTGCTGCGGCCCGACACCGGGTGCGCATAGACCAGCTGGGTGGTGGGCACGTAGGGGAAGACGATGGAATGGCCGGCATCGGCGAAGTCCAGATGCTCCACCGCATGCGGATGCTGGTGCTGTTCTAACCGCTCCACCACCATGCGGCTGTAGCGGCTGGACGGCCAGGAGCCGTCGTCGCTGGCCGACAGCAGCAGTACCGGGCCG
Source organism: uncultured Albidiferax sp. (assembly GCA_963513025.1). Classification (GTDB taxonomy): domain Bacteria; phylum Pseudomonadota; class Gammaproteobacteria; order Burkholderiales; family Burkholderiaceae_C; genus Rhodoferax_B. Next base: position 55,113 of record CAUPON010000034.1, on the reverse strand, counting down.
CGGATGTTCTCCACGCGGATGCGGGCACGCTCCACAGCATCCGGGTCTTGCAGCGCGGTCAGCAGCGCGTTCGCATGGCGGCGTGGTTGCGGGCCTTCGTCCCAGGGCGCCCAGGTGGCTGTGCGGTTGTTTTCCCACAGGTGTGGCAGTGGCCGACCGCGGTAAATCCAGGCCGGGCCATCGCGTCCGGTAGCCGGATCGCAGGCGTTCTGCGCGCTGTGCACCACGGCGCCCGGCACATAGCCGATGACGGCCGACACCGATTCAGGAAACAGCGAGCCCAGCAGCAGCACCAGCTCGCCGCCGCGGGACTGGCCGCTGAGCGCCACAAAGCCCTGCGCGGGCTGCAGCCGGCGGCGCATCCAGTACAGGGCTTTCTCAAAGTACTCCAGCGGAGTATTCGAGATGTAGTCTGGCAGGCCCGGTGCCTTGAAGTAGGCCAGGGCCAGCGCCGCATAACCGTGCGACGCATACAGCGCAGCGCGCGGCTCATTGATGCCGCCGCCCGAGCCGTTCAGCACCAGCACCGCCGGGTACGGCCCGGCGCCAGGCGGCAGGTACAGCGTGCCGACCAGGCCTTCCTCGCGGATCTCGCGCCGGGTCACGCCCTCGCCGGCCAGGCGCTGGACGAAATGGCCTTGCAACTCGCTACCGTCGCTGCGCTGCACGCGGATAGACGTCTCCAACGCGGCACCCGGCTCTGCCGCGAATAACTCGCGCGAAGCACCGGCCGTTTCAGGTGCCTGCGACCAAACCAAGCCCATCGCCGAGACACCGGCATAGCTGCCCGACAAGGGCGCATCGCGTTCCAGGTCCACCGTGCCATCCGCAGCGGCACGAAAACGGGCCTCGGCAATCCAGGCAACACCTGGACCGCGCAGCGTACGGCTGGAGACAAGAATGTCCTCGTCTGCCGCCAGGCCTTGCACTGCGATGCGCCTCGGCACATCGATCAGCGCATCCGCCGGACTTATCGACAGCGCAGCCATGGCCTATTGCTTGCTGACCTGCATGGCGGTGGTGCGGTCGCTCAGCAGCGGCACCACTTTCAGGCCCTTCTTGGCGGCCCAGATGTTCTGGTAGTGGAACAGCGGGATGGCGCCCACGTCGTCGGTCACCAGCTTCACCGAATGGCGCAGCATGGCTTCGCGGCGCTTGGCGTCGAATTCGACCGTGGCGGCGTCCAGCGCCTTGTCCACCGACTCATTGCTGTAGTGGCCCCAGTTGGAGGCGCCGCGGCCGCGCTTGGGGTCGGCGCTGGAAAACACATTGAGCAAGCCATATGCCGCCTCGCCCGTGCCATTGCCCCAGGCCAGCGCGGTGACGGCGAATTCGTTCTTGTTGGCGCGGCCGGAATACACCGACCAGGGCACGACCTGCAGCTGTGTCTTCACACCGATACGGGTCCAGAACTGGGCCACGGCCTGGGCAGTTTCCGGCGCTTGCGGATAGCGGTCGCCGGGCACGTGGATGGTGATCTGAAAGCCCTGCGGGAAGCCCGCATCGGCCAGCAGTTTCTTCGCCTGCTCGGGGTTGTAGGCAATGTCTTTGACCTCGGCGTTGTAGCCGAAGGTGCCCTTGGGCATCCACTGGTTGGCCTCCGTCACCGTACCTTGCAGGATGCGGTCGACGATGGCCTTGCGGTTGATGGCCAGCGACAAGGCCTGGCGCACGCGCAGGTCCTGCAGCGGGTTCTTTTCCAGCGGCTTGCCGGCGTTGTCGGTGATGAATTCGTTGGGGCCTGGGCGGAAGCTGGGTTGCAGCAACAGCACGCGCAGGCCGGGGTAGGTGTAGACGCTGACCGATGGGGTCTTCTTCAGGCGTTCCACGTCGGACACAGCCACCTTGTCGATCACGTCCACATCGCCGGCCAGCAACGCGGCGGTGCGCGCCGAGCCGTTGTTGATGTAGCGGTAGTTGACCTTCTCCCACGCAGCCTTGGGGCCGTAGTAGCTGCTGCTGCGCTCGAACACCGCGCGGTCGCCGGGCACATAGGAGATGAACTTGTACGGCCCGGTGCCAACCATGGCACGGCCTGCGTTGTAGTCCTCGGTCTTGGACTTTTCACCAATGTGCTTGCTGACGATATAGACCGAGGCGATCTCCAGCGGCAAGGTGGGGTTGGGCGTATTGGTCTTGATGATGACGGTGCTGGCGTCCTTGGCCGTGACCGATTCCACTGTGCGCAAAGCGCCCACGTACGAGGCCACGCTGCCCGGCACATTGCGCGCGCGCTGGAACGAGAACAGGATGTCGTCCGCATCGAAGGCCGATCCGTCTTGCCACTTGATGTCGGTGCGCAGCTTGAATTCCCAGGTGCGCTCGTCGAGCGACTTCCAGCTGCTGGCCAGCGCGGGCTCCAGCTTGCCGCCGTCACGCGAGTTGATGATGGAGTCCCAGAAATGCAGGGCCAGCGAACGGTCACCCGCATGGTTGTTCAGCTCGGGGTCGGCCGAGGACACCGGGTCGGCAAAGCCGATGGACAGGGTCTGGGCCGAGGCGGACACGCCCACCGCCAGCAAGGTGGCGGCGAACAAGGGAGATAGCTTCAGGGGGTGCATGGCAATCCTTCGGGTGAAAAATAGGTGAAAGTTCAGACCGCGCCGTCGTCGAGATGGCAGGCGCTTTGGTGGTTTATGGCGATGCCGCGCAGGCGCGGTACCTCGGTGCGGCAGCGATCCATAGCCTGCGGGCAGCGTGGGTGGAAATGGCAGCCCGGGGGCGGCGCAATCGGACTCGGAATCTCGCCGCGCAGCGCGCTGAAGCGGGTACGGCGTGCGTCGATCCGCGGAATCTCGGCCAGCAGCGCGCGGGTGTAGGGATGGTGGGCATGGGCGAACAGCTCTTCGACCGGCGCACTCTCGACCACGCGGCCCAGGTACATCACCACCACCCGGTCGCACACGTGCTCGACCACGCCCAGGTCGTGGCTGATGAACAGATAAGTCAGGCCCAACTGATCGCGCAGGTCCATGAATAGGTTCAGGATCTGCGCCTGGATGGACACGTCGAGCGCAGCCACGGCTTCATCGCAGACCAGCAGACCGGGCTGCACCGACAAGGCCCGCGCAATGCCAATGCGCTGGCGCTGGCCGCCGCTGAACTGGTGAGGGTAGCGGTGCCGCAAAGCCGGGTCCAGCCCCGCGCGTTGCAGCTGGGCACACACATAGTCATCAAAGCCGGCGGCATCGGTCAGGCCATGCAGCAACGCCGCCTCGCCCACGATGCGCGAGATGCGCAAGCGCGGGTTCAAGCTGGCGAACGGGTCCTGGAACACCATCTGCACGCGCAGCCGCGCGGCTAGGCGTTGGGCCGGAGTCTGCTGCGCCAGAGGCGTGCCGCCGACGAGCACCTCGCCCTCGGTCGGTGCCAGCAGATCGGCGGCGATGCGACCCAGAGTCGACTTGCCGCAACCCGATTCGCCCACCAGACCGACCACTTCGCCGGGCCGTACCGCCAGGTCCACGCCGTCCAGCGCATGCGTGACCACCGGCGGCTGGGTAACGCCCAGCGCGCGCAAAGCGCGGCCCACCGGGCCGGGCCGCGGGGTAGCGCCGAAGCGCTTGGCCACACCGCGCAACTCGACCAAAGGGGTCGCTTCCACAGACACGGCACTCATGCAAACTCCTTGGCGGGGGCCACGGCCCCGGGGTGGAAGCAGCGCACCTGGTGGCCAGGCTGCTGTGCGCGCGGCTGGGTCAAACCTGGCGGCACAACACAGGCGCTGGATGCGCGGGTGCAGCGTGGTGCAAATGCGCAGCCTGTGGGCATGTCCAGCAGGCTAGGCGCCATGCCGGGAATCTGCTTGAGCCGCGCGCCGCGCCGGTTCGCGCTGGGAAGGCTACCGATCAGGCCCTGGGTGTAGGGGTGCTGAGGGTGGTCCAGCACGTCATCGACCGAGCCGTGCTCGACGATGCGCCCGGCATACATCACCGCGATCTCGTCGGCCAAGCCGGCCACGACGGACAGGTCGTGGCTGATCCAGACCAGTGAGGTACCACGCTCGCGTACCAGCTTTTGCACCTCGGAAAGGATTTGCGCCTGGATGGTCACGTCCAGCGCAGTCGTGGGCTCGTCGGCAATGATCAGGTCCGGCCCGTGCAGCATGGCAATCGCGATCGCCACGCGCTGGCGCATGCCGCCCGACAGCTGGTGCGGATAGGCGCGCAGCCTATCCTCCGGGCTGGCAATACCCATCAGGCCCAGGGTGTCGCGCGCATGGTCCCAGGCCTGGGCGTGCGAAACCTTGCGGTGGGCGCGCACCGCCTCGACCATTTGCGTGTCCACGCGCAGCACCGGGTTCAGTGTGGCCATAGGGTCCTGGAAGATCATGGCGATGCGGTCGCCCTGCAGCTGGCGCAGGTCCGACGGCTTCATCTGCGTCAGGTCCTGGCCCTTGAAAAGCACCTCGCCGCCGACCACCTTGCCCGGCGCATCGACCAGGCCCATGATGGAAAAGCCGGTGACAGATTTTCCCGAACCAGATTCGCCGACCAGGCCCAGCACCTTGCCGCGGCCCAGAGTGAACGACACACCATCGACCACCGGCAGCACGCCGGCACGGGTGTTGAACTGGGTGCGCAGGCCACGCACTTCCAGCAGCGGGACTTCGGCGAATGTATTGGCAGAAGTCGTCATTTTTGGAGCCTCGGGTTCAGTACGTCGCGCAGCTGATCGCCGACCAGATTGATCGCGACGATGGTGGCCAGCAACGCCAGGCCCGGGAAGAAGCTGATCCAGTATTCGTTCGACAGTAGGTACTGGTAGCCGTTGGAAATCAACAGGCCCAGCGAGGGCTCGGTGATCGGCACGCCCAGCCCCAGAAAGGACAGCGTGGCCTCCAGCGTGATGGCGCGCGCCACCTGCAGCGCGCCGATGACCATCAGCGGCGGCATGCAATTCGGCAGCACATGGCCTATGGCGATGCGCCAGGCCGGAATGCCCTGGCCCCGCGCAGCTTCCACGTAGTCGCGCCGGCCTTCGACCAATGCCTGGCCGCGGGCGGTGCGGGCGTAGTAGGCCCACTCCAGCATGACCAGGGTCAGGATGACATTGCCCACGCCCTTGCCCACATAGGCCAGGATCATCAAGGCCATGAGGATGGTCGGGAAGGACAGCAGCAGATCGACCAGGCGCATTAGCAGCGCATCGACCTTGCCGCCCGCATAGGCCGCCAACAAGCCCACCAGCGTGCCCACGATCCCGGCGATCAGCGCCGAGCCTATGCCCACCAGCAAGCTGATGCGCAGGCCGTAAACGATGGCCGAGTACAGATCGCGGCCCTGGCCGTCGGTGCCCAGCCAGTAGGTAAAGCTGCCCAGCCCATTGACCGAGCCTGGATGCAGGCGCGCGTCCATCACGTCCAGCTGCATCAAGTCATACGGGTTCTGAGGCGTGATCCAGGGCGCGCAGATGGCGGCCAGCAGCACCAGGGCCAACACCGCCAGGCCACCCAGGGCGATGCGCGATTGCGCAAAGTCGGCTGCCACGCGCCACCAGATGGAGCGCTCGTCAAAATTACGCGCCGGCTTCATTTAGCACCTTCCAGCCGCGCACGCGGGTCGAGCAGGCGGTAGAGCAAGTCCACCACCAGGTTGATACAAACGAACAGCACAACCACCACCATCAGGTAAGCCACGACCACCGGGCGGTCCAGCGAGTTGATACTGTCCAGAATCAGCTTGCCGGCACCCGGCCAGGCAAAGATGGTCTCGGTCACCACCGCGTAGGCGATGGTCGATCCCAGCTCCAGGCCCAGCACCGTGACCAGCGGGATCAAGGTGTTGCGCAGCACATGGGCCAGCATCACCCGCAATGGCGACAGGCCTTTGGCGCGAGCGAACTTCACGAAGTCCTGCGGCAGCACCTCGCGCACGCCGGCGCGGGTCAGGCGCAGCACCAGCGATATCTTGAACAGCGCCAGGTTGAATGCTGGCAGCACCAGGTGTTGCAGGCCGTCCAGCGTCAGCCAGGACCAGGCGATGCCCAGGAACATACGCGTCTCACCGCGGCCGCTGGCGGGCAGCCAGCCCAGCTGCACGCTGAACAGCATGATCAGCATCAGCGCCACCCAGAAGGCCGGCAGCGAGAAACCAACGATGCTGGTCGCCATCAAGGTCTTGGACAGCACATGGTCGGGCTTCATGCCGGCGAACAAGCCCATGGGCACACCCAACAGCACGGCCAGCAACAGTGCCGACACCGCCAGTTCCAGCGTCGCCGGCAAGCGCTGCAGGATCAGGCGCACCGCGTCTTCCTGGTAGACAAAGCTCTTGCCCAGGTTGCCGCTGAGCGCGCCCTTGGCAAAGGCAATGTATTGCTGCCAAAGCGGCTGGTCCAGGCCCAGGCGGGCGATGGCGGCCAGGCGCTCCTGCTGGTTCAGGTCGTCGCCGATCAGGATGTCCACCGGGTTGCCGATGGCATGCAAGCCCACGAAGACGATAAGCGTCATCACCAGCACCACCAGCGCGGCCTGGCCGATGCGGCGCAACAGCCAGCCGGTCATACCGGCTCCTCATAAGCGGGAAACTCGGCCGGCACCCACTCGTCGCCCACCAGCTCGGGCTCGGCGTAGTTCTCCATTGCGGTGAAATGCAGGGCCACGTCGTCGCTGAACAGCTTGCCCGCCAGGCCTTGGGCCAGGCGCTTGGCGCCGTCACTGATCTGCGGAATGTCGCCCGACACAGCGCCGTGCGACAGCGCCGATGGGTAGCAGAAGCAGTGCACGTGCTCCAGGCCCGGGCAGGCGCCGGGGGTCTTTTCCTGGAACTCGAACAGCGGCCCCAGGTCAGGCGATTCGGCCAGCTCGCCATCGGCCTGGCCGGCTGCGGGCTGGTAGCGGTCCTGCCACAGGCGCACCTGGGGCGCGAAAGCCGCGAACTCGGGCCGCAAGTCCCAGTGGCTGCGGAAGCCGGTGCAGAAAATCACAAAGTCGGCGGCAATAGGTCCCTTGGAGGTCTCCAGGCGCAGCGCGCCATCGGGCCGCAGCGCAGCCGACTGCACCGCCGCGCCCAGGTGGAAGTGGGCATTCGCGTGGCGCGACACGCGCAGCGTGCTGCCCTGCGGCGGCGGCACCTGCTGCACATTGATGTAGTGGCGGATGCGCCATTTCCAGTCGTCCGGCAGCACCTGGAAGCCGTGGGCCATGCCCGGGCTGCCCGCACCCTTGCCCTTGTTGATGCGCGGCAGCTCGGCGCGGCGTACCAGTAAGTCAACACGGGCCGCACCGGCTTCCAGCGCGGTGGCCGCGCTGTCCATGGCCGAGGCACCGCCGCCGACCACGGCGACGCGCTTACCTGCCAAGGCCGCGGCATCCCAGTTCTCGGCCGAATGGCCCCATGCGGCGCGTGGCAGCGCTTGCGCCCAGTCGGGTACCCAGGGGCCGCCCAGTCCGTCGCGGCCGGTGGCCAGCACCGCATGGCGGGCCAGCACCTGGTAAGTAGCGCCGCCGCGTGTGCCATCGGCCAGGTCCAGCTGCACCAGGCCGTCGGCACGCGGACGCACGGCCAGCACCTGCTGCTGGTTGCGCACATCCAGAGCCAGCACCTGACGGTACCAACGCAGGTATTCGGCCCACTGCAGACGCGGAATCTTGTCCAGCGCGTCCCAGGCGGCCAGGCCGAACTGGGCTTCGAACCAGGCGCGGAAGGTCAGTGCCGGCAGGCCCAGCGCCGGGCCGGTCAGCTCCTTGGGCGAGCGCAGGGTTTCCATACGCGCCGTGGTAGCCCACGGGCCTTCAAAGCCCGCAGGCGCGCGGTCGAAGATCCGTGCCTGCACGCCCAGGTGGCTGAGCGAAGCCGCCAGCGCCAGGCCGGCCATGCCGCCGCCGACGATGGCCACGTCCAGCACTGGCGCGCTGTCGCGGCTGCGCGGGGGCACCCAGCGGCGCGCAGGCAGACCCAGCCACTGCAGGTCCTGGCGCAGGCGGGCTTCCAGCGCGGGCAGGCCGGTGGCTGCGGCCAGGTCGGGAGAGCGGGAATTCATCGGGACACCTTTCGGGAAACTTTTTGCGCTCCGGCCTCGTCGCCGTAAATGGCTTGCAGCAGGGCCGCGTGGTTGGAGGCGTCGTGCTGCACAAAGCCGGGCAGCGCGGAGGCCACGGCCAGCAGCGCGTCGATCACGGCCTGCACGGCGGCGGTCAGCGGCCGGGACTGGGGCGTGATCACGCCAAAGAAAAACGGAATGTCCACGTCGATAGGCCGCACCACCACACCATCCAATGGCGCGCCGTGGGCTGTCAGCGGCTCCAGCACGGCGACGCCCAGCCCGGCGCGCACCAGGGCCTGGGCGTTCATCGAGGAATTGGTTTCGATCAGCGCGGCCCGCTGCTGGGGCGGCCGGCCGGCACGTGCCAGCACGGCGTCCAGCCGGTGCCGCAGGCGGAACGGGTTGCTCATGGTGATGATGCGGCGCTGCGCCAGCGCCGCCAGCGGCACAGTGGCATGGGCGGCCAACGGGTCGTCCTGCGCCAGCACGGCCACGCAGGGCAATTGGGCGATCCAGTGCACGTTCAGGCCACGGTGCTCCAGCGGCAGGCTGCTGGCGCCCAGCTGCACCGCACCGGTCAGCACCGCATGCACCACCTGCTCGGGCGAGGCGGTGCGCAGCTGAATAGGCGCCGCGCCGGTCTGCATTTCAACGCGCTTCAGCGCCTGTGGCAACAGGCCCACCGACAGGGCCGAGGTGGCGGCTAGCAGCAAGGGCTGGGCATCGCCGCGGGCGATTTCCGCGGCGCGCTGGTGGATCTGGCGCAGGCCGCCCAGGGCGCGCTCCACGTCCTCGTACAGCAAAAAGCCTTGCTCGCTGGGCGTGACGCGCGGGCCGTTGCGCGAAAACAGTGCATAGCCGATCTCGGCCTCGAGTTCTTGCACCAAGCGCGTCACCGCCGGCTGGGAACGTGCCAACAGCTGGGCCGCAGCGGTGATGCTGCCGGTGGACATGACCGCGGCAAAGGCCTCAAGTTGTCGGAATTCCATCGCTCGTATTATCCAAATAATGAATCATGACGCATTTAGCATGCCATTTACAAATAATAAATCCGCATGTGCATATGCGGAAATCGGCCAAGTGCCAGACTAGAAGTACCGCCGTGCTCCAAAAAAATTCAAGGAAATAATGACTCTGGCGCATACCCCTCCTGCACAAGCGGCTACTTTTTTAGTAGCAAATCACGCAAGCCCGCAGCCAACGCGGTGTTTACACTGCGGCCACACCCAACCCCGCTGACCCGCTTGTGAACCACCTCATCCTTTCTTCCCTGCTGCCCGTGGTGCTGCTGATCAGCCTGGGCTGGCTGGCCGGCCACCGCCAGTGGATTGGCGCGGGCTCGGTCAAAGACCTGTCGAACCTGGTGTTCCTGCTGCTGTCGCCGGCCCTGCTGTTCCGGGCCATGAGCCAGGTGCATGTGGAAGAGCTGAACCTGCAACCGGTGGTCGCCTACTTCCTGGCCGCCGGTCTGATCTTTGCCGGCACGCTGCTGGTGCGCGGCTTCAACCGCACGGCGGCAGTGCTGGGCATGGCCAATACCTATAGCAACCTGGTGATGATCGGCATCCCGCTGGTAGGCCTGGCCTACGGACCCGAAGGCATGGTGACGCTGCTGACCCTGGTGTCCCTGCACGCGTTGGTGATGCTGACCACGGCCACCGTGGCCGTGGAGCTGGCAGTCGCGCGCGAGGATGCGCAGAGCGGCGGCCCGCAGCACCACATGGCCGTGCTGGTCTGGCAGGCGGTGCGCAACGCGGTGGTCCACCCGGTGCCGATTCCCATCCTGGCGGGCCTGCTGTTTGCGCAGACCGGCTGGACCATCCCGGCGGTGATCGACACCCCACTGATGCTGCTGGGCCAGGCCTTTGGCCCGCTGGCCCTGGTGATGGTGGGCGTGACCCTGGCGCAGAACCGGATTGGCCCGCACCTGCGCAGCGCGATGGGCCTGGCCCTGGCGAAGAACCTGCTGCACCCGCTGCTGGTGGTCGCCATCGGCTGGCTGCTCGGCTTGGGCGGCCTGCCGCTGACCGTGATGGTGGTGGCCGCCTCCTTGCCCATGGGCGCAAATGTGTTCCTGTTCGCCCAGCGCTACCAGGTGAAGCAGGAGCTGATCACCGCCAGCGTGGCGGTATCCACTCTGCTGGCCCTGGTGACGGTATCGGCCGTGATGGCCTTTGTGGCCTGGCTCTACGGCTAGTTCAATAACCGGCGTTGCGGTCCACGGTGTTCAACACCGGCTGGCCGCTGCGCACGCGCTGCAGGTTGTCCAGAATCTGACCGACGATGACCGCGGGCTGCGCGCCCGAAGCCATGTGCGGCGTGACCACCACGCGCGGGTGCGCCCACAGCGGGCTGGCGGCCGGCAAGGGTTCCTGGGCAAACACATCCAGCACCGCGCCGCGCAGATGGCCTTGGTCCAGCGCCTGCAGCAGGTCATCGACCACCAGATGTTCCCCCCGGCCGCAGTGCACCAGGGCCGCGCCTGGCTTCATGTGGGCGAATAGCGGGCGGTTCAATATGCCGCGGGTCGCATCAGTCAGCGGCAGCAGGCAGACCAGCACGTCGGGCGCGCGCAGAAAGTCATCGAGCGCCTCCGGCCCCGCGTAGGTGGTAATGCAGTCGATGGCGTGCGCGGAGCGCGACCAGCCGCTGACGGCGAAGCCCTGGTCCCGCAGCACGCGGGCTATATGGCTGCCCAGCGCGCCCAGGCCCATCAAGCCAACATGGGTTTGCGGGGCGGATTTTTGAACCGGCATCTTCCAGACGCGCTGTACCTGCTGCTGATGCGCCTGGTCCAGCGCGCGGTGGTAGTACAGCACGGCCCACAGCACGTATTCGGCCATGCCAGCAGCCAGGCCAGGATCGACGATGCGGCAGACCGGCACCTCGGGCCGCGGCTGGGCCGGGCCCAGCACATGGTCGACACCAGCAGCGATGGACGAAGCCAGGCGCAGGTTCGGCAAGGTCTGCATCAGCCCGGCCGGCGGGTACCAGCCGGCCACGGCCTCTACATCGGCGGGGTCGGGCATGTCGGGCCACAGGCGTACCTGCAGGCCCGGCATGCGGCGCGCGGCCTCGTCGCGGAAGAGCGTGTGCAGGTCGCTCAGGTCATCGGTGGCACTACAGAGCAGCAGAGTTGACATGAAGAAAAGAGATCAATCGCGGTAAGAGGGGTCGATGCGGTCCAGGCGGCGCAGCCAGGCCTGCCAGAGTATCTGGCGTTCGTGCTCCACGCTTTGCAGCTGCTCGCAAGCATGCTGGCTCAAGTGCGTGGGGATCGCGCTGACCGGGCCGGCAGTGGCGGCCATCTGGCTGGCCGCCATCTGGATCTCGCAGGCACGGTTCAGATAAAACATGATGCAAAAGGCGTCGGCCACGCTGGCGCCTACCGACAGCAGGCCGTGGTGGCGCAGCAGCAAGGCAATGTTCGCGCCCAGCGACTGCTGGATGCGCTCGCGCTCGCCCAGGTCAAACGCCACGCCCTCGTAGGCATGCACGCCGACGCGCTGGTAGAACTCGGTGCTGATCTGGTTCAGCTGCAGCAGCCCGCCCTCGCAGGCCGCCACCGCCATGCCCGCCAGGGTATGGGTGTGCAGCACGCAATGCGCGTCGTCGCGTGCCATGTGCACCGCGCTGTGGATGGTGAAGCCGGCCACGTTGTAGTCGGCACTGCCCGACACCACGCGCCCGCGCATGTCCACCACCAACAGGTCGCTGGCGCGGACCTCCTCGAACAGCAGGCCGAAGGGGTTGATCAGAAAGCGGTCGTCTTCCGGTGCCGCACCGGCCGCGCGTGGCAGCCGCACCGAGAAGTGGGTGTACAGCGTGTCGTCCCATCCGAACAGCGCGGCCAAGCGATAGGCGGCCGCCAGGTCGCGGCGCAAGGTGGCTTCGTCAGCGGTGATAGTCATATCAAGATTCCAGCCCCATGAAGCGGCGCACCCGTTGGGTGGTGGCATCGGGTGTATTGGGTTGTTGTATCTGCAGCGGCGCGGCGTCCAACTGGATTAGGCCGTTTTCCATGAACAGCACGCGGTCGGAAATCGCCAATGCAAAGTCCATTTCGTGGGTCACGATCACCATGGTCATGCCCTCTTGCGCCAAATCCTGGATTACCTTCAGCACTTCGCCGACCAACTCGGGATCGAGTGCTGAAGTCGGTTCGTCGAACAGCATCACATCGGGCGCCATGGCCAGCGCGCGGGCAATCGCCACACGCTGCTGCTGGCCGCCGGACAGTTGGTGCGGATACTTGTGTTGGTGCGCCAGCAGGCCGACCTTGTCGAGCAGCTGCTGGGCATGGGTCTGGCGCAGCTTGGCATCGGCCGTCTGGCCGTGGTAGCGCGGCGCCAGCAGCACGTTGTCCAGCACGCTCAAGTGCGGGAACAGGTTGAAGCTCTGGAAGGCCATGCCGATGCGGCGCACGCCGTTGCGGACCCGGCTGCTGTCCAGCGACTCGTTGGCATGGATATAGCTTTCACCAAACAAAATGACTTCGCCCTGGTCGATCTTCTCCAGCGCGTTGATGGTGCGGATCAGCGAGGTCTTGCCCGAGCCCGAAGGGCCGATGATGGAGATCACCTCACCCGCGCCGACCTTCAGATTCGCGCCTTTGAGCACCTGGTGGGCGCCATAGGCTTTGTGGATGTTGTGCAGCTCCAGCGCGGCGGGTTGGCCGGGCGTCGCCACTACCGGGCGTATCGCAGCCGGGCCACCCAGGCTGTTGCGCAGGGCGGCGCAGGCGGCATCGTCCAATGTGGTCGGGCGACGCAATTGCAGGTCCAGGCGCTTTTCCAGCCAGCCCAGCAGCGTGCTGAATATGGTCACCAGCATCACGTAGTACACCGCCACGCCCAGCAAAGTTTCCATCACTAGAAAATTCTGCGAATACAGGCGCAGCCCGGTCATCAGCAACTCGGGCAGAGAGATTACCGACACCAGCGAGGTCAGCTTGATGATGGTGACGAACTCGTTAATCAGCGTGGGCAGCGCGATGCGAAACGCCTGCGGCACCACGATCAGGCGCATGGCGCCAAAGCGGCCAAAGGCCAGCGCCCTGCCCGCCTCGCGCTGGCCGCGCGCCACCGACAGCAGGCCGCCGCGGTGGATTTCGGCCATGTAGGCGGCCTCGGTCAGCACCATGGCGAACAAGCCGGCAAAAAACGGCTCGCCGATCACGCTGCGGCTCGCCGGAAATATCTGCGGCAGGTTGAACACAAACACCACCAGCACCAGCAGCGGTACGCTGCGGAACAGCCAGATATAAGCCCCCGCCAGCGCGCTGATCCAGCGGGTGGTGGAGATGCGCGCACACGCCAGGAAGAAGCCCAGGACCAAGCCCAGCCCCCAGGCCAGCGAGCCCAGCTGCACCACGGTCACGCAGGCCCGCCAGAAAATCCCCATGGAAAACAAGGACCAGAAATACGACCAATCTAAATCCATGCGGATGCTCCTGGTGGCGGGACTAATTACTTGGCGGCCACCGGCTCAAGCTCGTACTTGGCGATCAGGGCGGTGTATTCTCCGTTCGCTTGCGCGGCGGCCAGAGCCTTCTCTATTGCCTGGTACAAGGCGGTGTTGCCCTTCTTCACGTAGATACCCAAAGTCTGTGGGTACACCAATGCAGGTGAACTGATCACAATGCGGCCCTTGCTGCGCTCGGCCAGCATCTTGGCGGCACCGGCAATTTCCAGCTGGGCCTGGATGTTCTTGGACAACAGGGCTTGCGATGCCTCGGGGGCGGTAGGGAACTCGCTCACCGCCACGGCAGGCTTGCCGTTCGGGACGCAGTAATCGGTAGACAGCTTTGCCAGGGCCTTGACCCAGCTGGTACCCGCTTGCAAACCAACTTTCATGCCGCACAGGTCCTGCTCGGTCTTGGGCGACACGCCACCGTCTTTGGCAACCATGATGGAGGCGCCGGTACGCGCATAGGCAATGGCGTCAGCCTGGGCAGTGCGCTCGGGGGTGATGTACATGCCGGAGATCACGGTATCAAACTGACCGCTACCCAGGCCCAGGATCAGGCTGGGGAACTTGGTGTCCACAAAAGCCGGTTTGGCTTTGATCACACGGCCCAGCATCTCGGCGACATCGGGGTCGAAGCCCACGACCTTGTCGCCCTGCCAGGATTCGAACGGTGGGTAGGTGATCTCCATGCCGACCTTGATCTGGCCGGGCACCATGGTTTGGGCGAATGCAGCCACCGGCAGCAAGGCCGCCAGTGCTACAGCCAGCAGGCTGCGGTTGAGGGATGCGGTGCGGATGGTTTTCATCATGGTGCTTAACTCCTGGGGTGGGTGGACAAACGAGGGAAACGAAAAAGGAAAAAGAAACGGGGGTTCAGGCCGTGGCCTGGGACTTCAGGTGGCCGAAGCTGTTCGGCTTCAAGGCGCCGTCGGGCAAAGCGATTTCGCCGGCCTCCACCTTGCGCTTGAGGTAGGTGTAGGTCTGCTGGGCTTGCGAATACATGTGGTCGCCGATCGACAACTCGCTGTGGCTGGTAGCGGTATTGGTGGTGGTGGCTTCACGGGAAAACTGCGGCAGCGGGCGGATGCGCGTGTGGTAGTCGCAGGCAAAGAACAGCGGGAAGGAATAGCGCTCGTGCTGCACCTTGCGCACGCGGTGCGAGGTGGCGGGGAAGGCGCCGGCCGTCATCACCTCCAGCATGTCGCCGATGTTGATCACAAATGCCTCTTCACCGGCTTCGGCATACGGCGGTGCGTCAACCCAGACGCCCTGGTCGTTCATCACTTCCAGACCGGGTTGGTCGGCCAGCAGCAGGGTGAAACACTCGTAATCGGTATGCGCGCCAATGCCGGGCGCATCCACCGCCTCGGTGTCCACGGGGTAGTGGATCAGGCGCAGCTTGGACGGCGGGCAGGTCACCAGCGCCTCGAACGCGTCTTCGGGCTGGCCCAGCGACAGGGCAAAGCCGCGGAACAGCTGGCGGCCGAGGGCGAACACCGCGGCGTAATAGCTGGCCACCGCGGCCTTAAAGCCTGGCAGATCCGGCCATTTGTTGTTGCCGATCAGCGGCGTGCCGGCCAGCACCAGCGGGTGGTCGGCGGGTGCTTCAAAGCCGATGTCGAAGGCCTCTTTATGGTCGGGCCGGCCTTTGGAATACACCTCTTCGCCTTCGGGCACATAACCTTTGTGGCCCCAGGATTCGCCGATGTAGTAGCGCATCTTCCATTCCATCTGCTGGGCGAACAGCGTGCGACTGGCGTCGCGCAGGCCGGCCACCAGCTTGGGATCGATGCCATGGCCGACGATGTAGAAGAAGCCCACGTCGCGCGCCGCCTGGCCCAAGGCATCGGCCACCGTCTGACGTTGGGCCAGGCTGTCGCTGTAGAGGCCGCTGATATTGATCACGGGCAAGGCCGTGAAATTACGTGGTCCGGGTTGCATGCTCAGAGTCCTGCCGTGGTGTGGGGTTGGGAAATGGGGTGTTGCGACCAGCGCTGGAAATGCCGCCGCTCTTCCAGCGCCATCCAGCGGTTGACTGACCACAGGTCGGCCACCGGGCTGCGGGTGTAGGGCAGCAGATGCATATAGCCGTCGGGGCCGAACTCGGGGGTCAGCGTGGTGGTGGCGTAGCCCTTGCGCAGATGCAGCGCCCACACCGATTCCCAGATGCGCTGGTGGAAGGCCAGCTCGGCGGCGTATTCGGGCGCGGCGGGGTCGGGCACCTGTGGCCCCTGGGCATAGGCCACGCGGGCCTGGATGTGGTGCACCCGTTCCAGGAACGGCGTCAGGTCGTCCAGCGGGTCATCCAGCAGGCGCTCGCACACCACCACCCAGTGGCTGATGTCGATGGTGTATTGCAGCTGCGGCAGCTGGCGAACGATGTCCATCGTGACCCAGGGGCTGTACAGCGAGCTGGCGCGGTGGGTTTCAAAAGTGCAGGCCACACCCGCCGCATCAGCCAGCACCTGCGCGCGACCCAGAAAATCCACCTGCGCCGCCAACGGCCAGCGGTCGTTGCCAGCCAGCAGATTGACAAACCGTGGGTTTAGCTCGATGGCCGCATCAAAGGCCCGTGCCAGGTGCTGCAAATGCACTTCGGGACCATCCTGCTGGCGCGGAATCACGTCGGCGCCGCTGAACACGGTGGCGATGTAGTCCAGCGCTTCGGCCTGCAGGCTGTCGCGCAGCACGCGCCGTGCGGGCGCATCCATGGGCAGGCGGGCTTCCAGGCCCGCGCAGCCGGCTTCGCGCAGCTGGGCCACGGTGGCAGCCATATCGCCTTGGGCGCCCCAGGTAGAGCGGAATATCTTGAGTTCCATGGACAAAAAAAAACGGTTAGCGGTATGCCACACCGGGCAGCACACACAGCATTTCGTAAAGCAAGTTCGCTGCCAGCTGCGAGGTATTGCCGCTGACGTCGTACGGTGGCGAGACCTCAACCAAGTCGCAGCCAACGATGTTCAGGCCGCGGCAGCCGCGCACGATCTCCAGTGCCTGGATGGCGGTCAGCCCACCAACTTCGGGTGTACCCGTGCCGGGCGCCCAGGCGGGGTCGATGCCGTCGATGTCAAACGTCAGGTACACCGGCTTATCGCCAATCTGGGCCCGCACCTCGGCCATCAGCGGCGCCAACGACTGGTACCAGCATTGCTCGGCCTGCACTAGGCGAAAGCCCTGGTCCACGCCCCACTGGAAGTCGCCACTCGCATAGCCTTGGGCGCGCTGGCCGATCTGCACCACGCGGCTGCAGTCCAGCAAGCCCTCTTCCACGGCGCGCCGAAAGGTGGTCCCATGGGCAATCTTTTCTCCGAACATGTCTTCGTTGGTGTCGGTATGGGCGTCCACATGCACCAGGGCCACCAGGCCATGCTTGCGCGCGATTGCCCGCAGGATCGGCAGGGTGATGGTGTGGTCGCCGCCCAGGGTCATAGGCACTACCGGGTACTGCAGCAGTTGGGTGTAGCTGTCTTCGATGATGCGCACCGATTCCAGCAGGTTGTAGGTATTGATGGCCACGTCGCCAATATCGGCCACGGCCAGCGAATCAAACGGGGCGGCGCCGGTGGCCATGTTGTACGGCCGGATCATCACGGACTCGGCGCGGATCTGGCGCGGTCCGAAGCGGGTGCCGGCGCGCAGCGAGGTGCCGATGTCCAGCGGCACGCCGATGAAGGCCGCATCTAAACCCTCGGCGGTTTCCATGGCGGGCAGCCGCATCATGGTGGAGCGGCCGGCAAACCGCGGCATCTCGTTGCCGCTTTGGGGTTGGTACAGAACTTTGGACACCATGCATCAGCCTTTTCATCTGGCAGCACGCCTACGGGCTGCGATGGGCCGATCTTTAGCCAGTCTGGGTTATGGAAAAATAGCAGTAAACAAATAATCAGTTCTTGAACTTCATAACTAAGCACAGGGTTTTCCCATGCCACAAGGCGCCGACCTCAAGCTGCTGCGGATTTTTGCGGCTGTAGCCCGCCACCAGGGCTTTGCCCGCGCCCAGCAGGAACTGAACCTCACCACCTCGGCCATCAGCACCTATATGGCCCAGCTGGAGAGCGATGTGGGCTTCTCGCTTTGCCGGCGCGGCCGCGGCGGCTTTGCGCTGACGGCCAAGGGCGAGCTGCTGCTCTCGGAAACCCTGCGCGTGCTGGGCGAGCTGGACGGCTTTGAGCGCTACACCCAGTCGCTGAAGGGCGAACTCGGCGGCACGCTAAAGATGGGCGTGCTCGACACCACGGTGACCGATGCCTCACTGCCGCTGGCCCAGGCGATCGGGGTGTTTTCCAGCAAGTACCCGGCCATGCACCTGAGCCTGCTGATCCGCAGCCCCTACGAGCTGCAGAAGGGCCTGCTGGACAACGAGCTCGATATCGCCGTGGGCTTCTTCCCCGCCAAGGCCAATGGCCTGGTCTACCACCCGCTATACCGCGAGCAGCAGTGGTTGTACTGCAGCGACCGGCACCCCTGCTTTGCCCAGAAGCACTTGCTGCCTGCGGTGGTGTCCGAGCTCAACGTGGTAAGCCGCAGCTACTGGAGCCAGACCGAGCTGGGCCGGCACGGCTTCAAGCGCAGCGTGGCCACGGTGGAGAGCATGGAAGCCCAGCTGATACTGATCCTGTCGGGCGGCTACATCGGCTACCTGCCCGAGCACTACGCCCAGTCCTGGGTCGAACAGGGCCGACTGAAGGTGCTGCTGCCCGCCGAGTTTGGTTACCAGTCGCAGTTCTCCCTGGTGCTGCGCCGCGGCCGCAGCCGCGAACTGCCGCTGCAGGCCATGCGCGAGTTGTTGCAGCCCGGCAAGCGGGCCAGCAAGCGCTAAGACGGCAAGAATTTATAAGAAATCGGTGCCCAGCGCATATTTAACCAGCGCAGCCAGCTACAAATTCAATAGCAAATTAATAGAACTGGAAATCAACCCGGATGGCCTATCGAACGATGGTCACCGCATTCAGTGCGAGCTTGCGCAGCAATGCGGGCTCGGCCACCGACATCAGGTCTTCGGGTTTGGATCTGGCGGGTACATGGCCTTCACGGACGGCCCAGCGCGCCTGGCTGTCCATGGTGTTGCTCAGCGACTGGTCCATGCGTACCCTGAAATCGTGCTCGCGCAAATGGGCTTCGGCCAGCGCCTGGTTTACGCCCAGCCGTGCCATCAGCACCTGCTGCGCCTTCAGGGGCTGCTCCGCAATAATGCTTTCAGCGCGCGGGATGGGCAGCAGCAGACCATCGGCGCCCAAGACCGCCAAGGCGTTGGTGGCCACCGGCTCCCAGCTGGCGGCAGCGTCAATGTCGCCCTGCTGGAGCACCCGCACCATCGTGTCGGGAGCCAAGGGAACAATGGTTTGGTTACGAGCGCTCAGGTTATGAAACAGCAACCAGCTGTCCAGAAAATACTCAGCCGAAGTACTCACCACCGAGCCGACACGCTTTCCTGCCAGGCTGGCGGGCGCCGATACGCCGATACGCTGGCACTGCGGCGCGCCACCACCTTGATCTGGTTTGCCGAGGAACTGGACATGTCCTCCGGCTGCATATTCACTACGTCAGGTTTTGCGGATTCAGGCCGATGGTCAGCAGATAAAGTTCCAGAAAATACTGGCTAAAGGTACGGGCCACGGCCCCGACACGCTTGCCTGCCAAATCTATAGGGTTGGCGATACGGGAGCGTGTGTGGGCCAACAGCCATCGAAGCAACCACTCAAATACGACACAGTCAACAGCACAAACGAAGACCGGCCTTCTTCCAACGGTTGCGTCGAAAACAATTCGATAGCTGCATGGCGTCGCCCCATAGTTTGCGAATGGGCTGGTGTTGTGACTTATTCTTGCACGCCATGCAGCGAAGTCGCGCGTAAATTCTGCATTGCCTGGGTAGGTGTCCCCAAGGGTGTGCCCGAGCATGACCGGCCCAGCGGTTAATCGATGGATACAGGCGGCGGTGGGCTCAGATCCTGTACCTGCAGCACTGCACGCGCCAAGCGCTTAAACGTAGACGTCTACAGACCCACCCAGGCCCGGTGTGCGTGCCGAGCTTGCATCGCTGGACTTGACTTGCTTGGCAGCTTGGGCCGCAAGCTGTTTGCTCAACTGTTCTTGCTGGCTTTGCCGCTGGATGGCGACTATTTGCTGCTGAACCATCTGGATCTGAATCTGGATCAACTTCACCCTTTCCTCTTTGGCTTTGGGCTCCATGTCCAGCGAAGCCACGTTCTTCAGCTGGTCCGTGAGCTGACGCAACTGTTTTTGCAGCGCAGCAATGTCGCCGCCAGCCTTGGAACCCAGTCCGCCCGTCGAAGTTATTGAGGAAACTTGCATACAGCAGTTATCGGCAAAAACGGTAAATTCTGAAGAGCTGTCGCTTCGGAAATTGAAACAAAGCACGAAAGTTTGCTTGCAGATACAATAAACATTCCATCCAGATGGTTTCTTTATGACATTAGCCCACCAACGACAAAAACAGCCCGAACTGGTCCGCAGCCAATTGCTGGCCGTCATGCGGGAACTGCTGGTGCTTGAAGGCTCGCAAGCGCTGACCCTGGACGCCGTTTCCAAGCGTGCGGGCGTCACCAAGGGTGGGCTCCAGCACCACTTTCGCAGCAAGCAGGCATTACTGACTGCGCTGTGCGACCAGCTGTTTGAAGAATTTGAAGAACGCTACGAACAAGCGCTCAGCATCGAGGAAAACACACCAGGCCGGCATGCCCGGGCTTACGTGCGCACCTGCTTTGACAGCGGTGGTGATTGCAATCAGGTGGAAACGCAACGGGCCATCGCCCTGCTCGCGTTGAGCTTGCCCGAGTGCCGCGAGCGCTGGAACGCCATGATGCGGCGTGCACTGAGCCAGGATGGATCGGCCCCGGAGGTAGCCAATCTTCTGCTGGTCTGCCGCTTGGCTGCCGACGGCTTCTGGTTCGCCCAGATGCTGGGCGCCTACGACCTGGACGAGGCACGCAAGGCCAGCATTCTTCTTGTACTTCTGCGTTTATGTGACGAGGCACTGAAATGAATCTGACTACAAGCTATCTACTCCTGGGCATCGCGATCCTGGCAGAAGTATCGGGAACCACGGCCCTCAAGGCGTCCGATGGATTTACACGCCTGGCACCCAGCCTGGTGACGGTGGTGGCGTATGCCGCATCCTTTTACGTGCTGTCGCTGACACTTAAGACCCTACCCATCGGGATTGCCTACGCCATCTGGTCGGGTGTGGGCATCGTGCTGATTTCGAGCGTGAGCTGGATCTACTACGGCCAGCGCTTGGACCTTCCAGCCATGCTGGGCCTGGGCCTGATCGTCGCCGGCGTTCTGGTGGTGAATCTGTTCTCCAAAAGCATGCACCACTGACAGCACCTATCCGCAGGGCGTCACCGCA
Organism: uncultured Albidiferax sp.; assembly: GCA_963513025.1. Taxonomy (GTDB): domain Bacteria; phylum Pseudomonadota; class Gammaproteobacteria; order Burkholderiales; family Burkholderiaceae_C; genus Rhodoferax_B. Next base: position 34,286 of record CAUPON010000034.1, on the reverse strand, counting down.
GGCTGCGGTTCAGCCTCGGCAAGCTTGGCTCATTCATCAGGAGAGCACTCCCGTATCGCTGCCAACAAAGCCAATGCTGCCACGGACAAATGGGCACCAGCCCGCGTGGTAGCACCGATGTGGCGCTGCAAGCCCTCCATCGGAAAGCGCAGCACGCACAGCTGGCCAGCGTCCACTTCGTAGCGCAACTGGTGGGTGGACAGGACCGTCAGCATCGGCCCCTGCAGCAGCAAGCCCCGCACCATCGCCAGGTCACCGGTTTCCACCGCAGGGAGAGGTGCTGCTTCGCCATGCGCCGCAAAGAATGTGGCCAGCGACTCGCGCAAGGGCGTGCCGGAACGCGAGAGTACCCAGGGGAACTCCCGCAGATCCTGGAACCGGATGCGGTGGCGCCGATTCAACGGATGATTGGCAGAAGCCATCAGACCCAGGCGGTCCGCAAACAAGGGCTCGCTGGTCAACGCCTTGTCGGCCAAAGGACGCAGAGCCCCCAGAATGAAGTCGACCTTGCCGCTCAGCAGTCCGGCGCACAGCTGCTCATAGGGGCTTTCAAGAGACTGCACCTGCAAACGGGGGTGCTTCGCCAACAAGCTGCTGATGGCACATGGCAACACATGGGTGCGGACCAGCGGCAATGTTCCGACAGTAATAACACCTTCCATAGTGCCCTTGGCCGCCGCCACATCGTCTTCCAGATAACGTAGTTCGGCGAGCACCCGGTCGAAGCGGCGTACCCATCGGGCCCCCACATCGGTCGGCATCAGGCCGCGCGCTGTGCGCAGAAAGAGCTTGTGCCCGAGCGCACGCTCCAGCCGCGCCACCGCTGCGCTGACGGCTGGCTGTGAAACGCCCAGGTGCCGCCCTACTGTCGGCATGTGGTGGACTTCGGCCAGCAGGGAAACCGCCAGCAGGCGTTTCTCGTCATAGAGAGCATCCAGCGCGGCTGCCGTCAGAGGTTCTCTGCCTACTGCGGCCTCGTCCAGCACCGCCCCCAGCTCCTGCTCGATACGCAGAAAGCGCTTGTGGGCCAGTTCCCCCATCGGGGTCAAAAGCATGCCTCGCCCCTTGCGCTCAAACAGCGCAGTGCCCAGCGCAGCCTCAAGCAACCCCACCGACCGGCTAACAGCGGACGCAGCACGCAACAAAGGTTCAGCGGCGGGTCGAATGCCCCCTAGACGCACGACGGTGCCAAGGGTGCGGAGCTTGTGCAAGGACAGCATGGATCACGGCTTCACAAAAATTCCATCGTGCCATGCTTTTCGAGCTTCATCATCAACCGATTCGAACGGTCCCGCTGCGATAAAGCAACCGTGGATAAGGCAAGGCTTCACACAATGCCATCAAGCCACTGGGACAGCAACATCGCCATTCCGCTGGGATGGGCATTGATAAAACGCAACTTTGATCCCAACAACAAGGAGACAGGCATGGACACGGTTCTAGGCATCATCGGCTACGGCGAGGTGGGCGGCATTTTTGGCCGCGGCTTGCGCGCCAAACCCGGAGTGGCATCGGTCCACGCTTGGGATCTGAAGTTCGCCGGTACCTCTGGCGCGCAGGCACGCACAGCCGCGCAGACGCACGGCATACAAGTCGCAACGGACATGGCGGACCTGTGCGCGATCAGCAACTTTCTGGTGTCGGCAGTGACGGCATCGAACACCTGGGCGGTCGCGGAAGAAGCCGCACGGCATGTGCGTCCGGGCACGGTGTTTCTGGACCTGAATTCCGCCTCGCCCGGTACCAAGCTGCGGGCGGCCCAAGCGCTGGAAGCAGCCGGCGCGCAGTACGTAGAAGCCGGCGTGATGACCTCGGTACCGCCCTATGGCATCCGCGTGCCAATGCTGCTGGGCGGTGAACATGCCGCCACGCTGGCCCCCCAGCTGACGGCATGGGGCATGGATGCGAAGGCGGTGTCGGAAAAGCTCGGCATCGCCTCGGCGATCAAAATGAGCCGCAGCATCATGATCAAAGGCCTGGAAGCACTGGTGGTGGAAAGCTATACCAACGCCCGCCGCTATGGCGTCGAAGACCATGTCCTGCCCACTCTGAAAGAAACCTTTCCCCAGATCGATTGGGACGCACAAGGCGCCTACTTCTTCAGCCGGGTGGTGCAGCATGGCAAACGCCGTGCCGAGGAAATGCGCGAATCGGCGCTTACGGTAGAAGAAGGCGGCTTCGCTCCCGTGATGGCCAGTGCCATCGCCGAGAAGCAGGATTGGGTGGCCGGACTGGCACGCGAAGGTGTATTCGACGGCATCGCCGACAAAGCCCCTTGGCAAGCCTATGCAGACCGGCTGATCGCCCACGCGGGCAAGGCCTGATACCCGCAAGCGCCCTACTTTCCCATTAAAAAATCCAAGGAGACAAGCATATGAAAAACCCCAATACCTCAGCGTCCCGCCGCCATTTCAATTTGGCGCTGCTGGCCTCCGCATTGCCGCTGTCCGCTGCAGCGCAATCGGCTGCGAGCAGTTTTCCCAACAAGCTGATACGCATGGTGGTGCCCTTCACCCCTGGCGGCTCAACCGACATTCTGGGCCGCACCATCGGCCAGCAGCTGACCCAGGCCTGGGGCCAGTCGGTGGTCATCGACAACGTACCGGGCGCCGGGGGCAGCATAGGCGCGGACAAGGTCGCCAAAGCGCCGGCCGATGGCTACACCCTGCTGATGGGCCACATCGGAACGCTAGCGGTAACGCCGTCGCTGTATCCGCGCCTGCCCTACGACCCGATCAAAAGCTTTGCCGCAGTGGCCTGGGTCGCACGGGTGCCCAACGTGCTGGTCGTACACCCCTCGCTACCGGTGAAGACGTTGCAGGAACTGGTCGCCTATGCCAAGGCCAACCCGGGGAAGATCAACTATGGATCGGGCGGCAACGGCAGTGCGGCGCACATCGCCACCGAATACTTCAAGCTGCAAACTGGCACCCAGATGCAGCACGTGCCTTACAAAGGGACCGCCCCCGCGGTGACCGACCTGGTGGCCGGGCAGATCCAGCTGATGTTCACCGGCGTGCCGGCGGTGATGGGCCAGGTCAAGGCCGGGCAGCTGAGGGCGCTGGCGGTATCGTCACCGAACCGCGTCAAGGCGGTGCCCGACTTGCCGACGGTCGCCGCCAGCGGCTACCCAGGCTTTGAAGCCGACCAGTGGTACGGGGTGGTGGCGCCCTCCGGAACCCCGCCCGAAATCATCGCCAAGCTGAACCAGCAGATCAACCAGGCGCTGGCCTCGCCGGAAATCGGCAACCGCTTGGCCAGCGAAGGCGCTGAGGCCATGCCCAGCCCTCCCAAGGTATTTGCCGACCTGATCGTCAGCGAACTCTCGCGCTGGCGCACGGTGATCGAAAAAGGCGGCGTCAAGGTGGAGTGAGGCTTGCGCACACGGCCCCGATGGGGTTGCGCCAACGCCAACAAAAATAACGAAAAAATTGGCCTCTGGCGCATATTCAATAAGCGCAAGCAGCTACTATTTAGATAGCAAAAACAAACAACTGCGGGGTCACCACAAAGCAGAGTCGCGCATGCCAATCAGCCGCTTGCGCTCTTGGCGCTTCCGGTAGTGCAGCACCAGGCCGGCAATGAACCACGCAAAAACGCCGCACAGCAAGCCTTCCCAAAGGCTGAGATTGCGCCCCAACCAGGACGGCGCCAAAGCGGACGCGCCGGCGACGGCAAGCACAGCGGTAAAGGACATAAGGGCGATGTTCAACATGCGGTTCACAACTTGGTATGTCGATGCCAGCAATGCGCGCCATCCAAACAGCCGTAGCCTCTCAAAGTTTGAAAAGATTGTTGGGCAACCGCCGCCTTATAGCCTAGAGCATGCTCACGAAACGCGCACATCGAACCAGGCCTCGGGCAGATCACCCAGACCTTGCAGGCCTGCCGTCCGCGCCGTGTTGCAGGCCAGATGCCACTGGCTTACCAGCCGACGGGCTTCGTCGGTGAGCTCCGACACATCGCCATCGTCTGCCAGCCGCTCTACCGCCTTGAGCGCATGCACCACATCCTCTGGCGGGCCGATCCGCCGCTCCAGCGCCTTGCAGTAGCGGGCTTCCGCAGCGATGCGCTCCTTGGCAGGCAGCTCGAGATAGTCGGTGAGCGTGACGGTGTACAGGGTTTCGATCAGGGCTTCCATACGGGTTCCTTGCATGCGGATATTGACAAAATACTGTATTAATATACAGCAATAAACCCCGCACACATACCTTTGTGAGCGACTTCTGATACCGTGGGTTTCAGCGTGATCCGCACTACCACTTCCGCACCTCTCACACTATTGGACGATGAAAACCTTCTCTGTTTTGTTTGTCTGCATGGGCAACATCTGCCGCAGCCCGACCGCCCATGGCGTGTTCCAGCACAAGGTAGCCGCGCTCGGCCTGGGCCAGCAGATCCAGGTGGATTCTGCGGGCACCCATAACTACCATCCGAACAGCCCGCCGGACACGCGTTCGCAAGCACATGCATCCCGGCGCGGCTACGACCTGTCGCGCCTGCGGGCGCGCCAGATACTGGACGCGGACTTTGAAGCGCACGACCTGATCCTGGTGATGGACTGGGACAACCTGGCCTTGGCACAAAGCGAAAGCCCATCCCGCCACCACGCCAAGATCCGGCGCTTGACCGAGTTCTGTGAGCGCCACGACAGCCCCGTGGTGCCAGACCCCTACTACGGTGGTGACCGCGGTTTTGAGGACGTACTGGACCTGGTGGAGGACGCCTGCGACGGCCTGCTCAAGTATGTGCAGCGCCAGCTGGCTACTTCGTCCCGGAAATCTCCCGGCTTTTGATCAGGCGTGCGCGCAGGATGTTGCGGCTGATGCCCAGCGCCTTTTGGGGCGTACCCTGGGGCGCGTCGCTGTCTGCCGGGCGACGCTAGATCTGCATCGACGATAGATGGAGATCGTCCGCACCCAAAACACCTTGCTGGCAGATCGGCAGCGCGTGGTGGATCACGTTTTCCAGCTCTCGGAATTGCCGGGCCCAGCTGTGTTCGCCCAGCTTGCGCTCGGCCTGCGCATCTTCCTGCAACTGAAACGCCTGAACCAAGACGAGGGCCTGAGCATCCTGGTGGCCGAGCAAAACTCCACCGTGCTGGATACGGGGGTAGCGGTATTGGCCGGCACCACCGTAGACCTGCGGCAGCGCTCCGATACCCAGTCATTCTTCTTTGGTGAAAATGTGTCGATCCTGCAGGCCCAGCCTGCGTCTCAGACGCATACCCGCGCGATGCGGCTGACCACACCCGCTGCTTATGCAGGGCTCCCATCCAGCCAACGCTGCACCGCCTGGCACACGGCTTCGGGTTGCTCCATGGGGCTCATATGGCCCGCGTGTTCAATCACCACGAGCTCAACTGGTGCAGCTCCCAGCAGGCTGCGCATCTGCGCATGCCGCGCCAAGGGACTCCAGGCATCCTCACGACCACACAACAGCAGCGTGGGGCAACGTATCTGGCCCAAATGCGCGGTTGCGTCCGGGCGGTTCAATAGAGCATGAATCTGTGCTTCGAATATCTCGGGCGTGGAGCGCTCGATCATGTCCAGAATCCGGTCAAACAACGGGCTGTGCAAGCGGGACGGATGCACCATGCCGCGCGCCCAATCCTGCCCCATGGCACGCATGCCACCCTGGCGCGCTGTCTGCAGCAAAGCCATACGGCCTGCGCGCTCCTTTTCCCCGGCAGAGCCGGGAGCCAGGGCTTCGAAGCCGGTATCCATCAAAGCCAGGCGCTGTATGCGCTCGGGCTGTTGGCGCAAGATCTCCAAGGCCACGCGCCCACCCATGGAGTGCCCCACCAGCGCCAGGGCCCCAGGCGGTGCAGTCTGCAGTACATGTTGTGCCATGGCCTCGATGCTGTCCAACGCTCCGTAGTCAGGTACAACGCAAGGCCAGCGGAGTTGCAGAGCAGGAAGCATGTCTTGCCATACGCTGGCATCGCACAGCAAACCGGGAAGCAGGATGAGTGTCATAGGCGGATAGTAGCGCTCCAGCAAAACCCAACGCATGCCCACTGTCGGGTCGCATGCAAGCAGTCTGTAGCGCGGTTGCCACCGGCAACTCCGCTATAATTTAGCCCCCAGCAAGCCGAAGCGCTCTGCTGGGAGCCTGGCCAGGCAAAGCCGAATCTCACGGCGGCACGTCGAGTAGAGCTTTTCGCGACGAGAAAAACAACAAAGAGCTCCTGCACGAGAGTGTCCGTAAACGTGGGTCGCGTAAGAGCCCACGGCCACATACAAAAGCCCGCTTGGAGCGGGCTTTTTCACGTCTGGGCTGCAGCGAGCAGCCTCAATGGCTAGTGCGACAGGCGTTGCTGCTTCCACATGCTGGCGGCTATGCGCATCAGCAGCACCACGCTTTTGTCATAGTCCTCGTGAGCGGGGTCCAGATGTTCAATGTAGTCCCCAAGCTCAATCAGCGCTGCCTCCGGAGATATCGCGCCACCATTGGCGGCAAGGTCTTCGATTACCGTCATAAATTTCGTAATGTCCATGCACCAAGAGTACTTGCAGACGAAAAGATGGAGATGTCAAAAGACATAAACACGTCGAATATGCCATCCGGTGTCGGAATGCCTTCCTGGCGCCAGCCGGCACGCCAATGGCCATTCCCAACAAACTGAATACCGAAATCCACGCAGCCTTGAAACTGCAAGATGTGCAGGCCAAGCTGGAAGCTGCCGGCATTGAAATCCGGGACAGAACACCGCAGGAATACGCCGCACTGATAAAGGCTGCCCTCGCAAAATGGGGCAGGGTCGTCATAGAGGCTGGCATTCAGCCGAAGTGGGTCTGGAGCCTGCGGACGGGTGAGCCTAGGGCATCCGCTAACTTTCGTCCGTCAACATATGCGCCTTGGTCCTACAACGACTCCTGAGCGAGGCGGCCATGATTCGATGGGTTACCACCACCACGGAGAAAGCACATGGCCTCCAACCATTTACGACGCATCGCCATTAGCGTAGATGAACCCAAGCGGGGAGCGTTCTACTGGACGCTAATGGAATCAACCGGCGACAACACCGTCTGGAATGAGCTGTATGCAGCCAGAGAGAGCGTACCAACCTACGGGGAAGCTCTGCGCACCGGCGTCGGCATTTTGGTTTCGATGGGCAGCGATGAAGACGGCCCCCGTCAGGTAGGGGAAGACGAAAACATGGTACCCGTGGGCTAATCCAACTATTCTGTGTATGGAGGTTGTGAACAAGACTTGCTTGCTGAGGCTGCGGGACCGACGTTATGCATTACGACTTTCGTACTCCTAAACTAAGGCAAGGAACCTACGCGAACGGCAACAGTGCTCACCACCCAGCTCAACGTGCCGGCGTCGTTAGACGTGTCGAGGATGCGCCGACCACTGCAGAATAGGTGGGAATAGGCCAGGCTCTTTTGGAGGGTGCCCCAGTTACTCCGCAAGCCATCTGTATGGACTCAGTGGGCCTTCGACGGCTTCCATTCAGCCAGCTCCACATTATTTCGAGGGTGGAGGCGAGGCCTGTAGCGCCAGTAGTTGCCACCCCCTATCGGCGTATTGCCACACCGCAAGCGTGCTGCTGGTAACTGCATGCCGCCCACCGTTGCGCAGAACCGTGGCTCGCATTCCGGCGTGGACCATTCCTACCGACCCCAGCAATCTGTAGTGCGGCTCTGTGAATTCCAGGGTTTCGTAGCGCAACGCGCCGCTGGTCAGCTTATCGAGGTAGCTGTCACGGCTGTCACGCACTCCGCTCGAGTGCACATAAACCAGCGACTCCGACAGCATGGACGCCAGGCGCGAAGTGTCGGCGACCAGCATGGCGAGACGCCGGAACTCTTCGGCGGCAGCCAAACCGGCCTCCGTGCATGCATGCATCGCTCAGGCAGCTTCCGCGGCGATGCTGTTGGTGAGCACGCCGATCAGGCTTACTTCGATTTCGACCTTGTCCCCCGGCTTCATCCACACCGGCGGATTGCGCTTGGCGCCAACGCCCCCGGGTGTGCCGGTCACGATCACGTCGCCGGGCTGCAACGTTGTAAACGACGAGATGTAGTTAATCAGCACAGGGATGGGAAAGATCATCGACGCGGTGGTGGTGTGCTGCATGACGACGCCGTTGAGCCGCGTTTCCAACGTGAGTTCGGCACCGTCGGCGATCTCCCCACGGGTCACCAGCCAGGGACCAAACGCGCCCGTGCCACTAAAGTTCTTGCCAGCGGTGAATTGCATGGTGTGGCGCTGCCAGTCGCGGATCGAGCCGTCGTTGTAGGCGCTGTAACCAGCCACATACTCCCAGGCGTCCTCTTCGCGGATGCGCCGACCGGCTTTGCCGATCACCACGGCAATTTCGCCCTCGTAATCGAGCTGGGTCGATTCAGGTGGCAGAAGAATGGGCTGCAAATGCGCGGTCTGCGACTCGGCCACACGCATGAACAACAGCGGATGCTGGGTCTTGTCGCGCGCGGTTTCGATGCGGTGTTCTTCGTAGTTGTGACCAACACAGAAGATTTTCCCGGGCGTCGGAATCAAGGGAAGGAACTGGATCGCTCCCAGCGGCAGCGCTGGTGCAGTGGCCTGGGCGGCGATGGCTTCCAGATTGCCGGCTTGTAGCGCGCTGAGCAGCGTCGGATACGCATCGCTATGCAGCGGCACGACGCCAGCGTCGGTTGCAATGCCCCAGCCGGGTTTGCCTTGGTGGAGATAACTGATCAATTTCATGGTGGACTTTCTGTAGAGGTAAAGGGGTCGGATGGTTAATCCAGCGAAATATTGAGCCGCTTGATGGTGTCGCCGTAGCGCTGGGTATCGCTGCGTAACTGCTGCAAGAACTGCGCGGAACTGAGCGTGTAGGGTTCGTAAAACATGGTGGCGTATTTGGCTTTCACCTCAGGCTCGGCCAACACTGCGGCCACGTCCTGCTGGATTCTTTCCACGACCGCCTTCGGCGTGCCCTTGGGTGCAAGCAAGGCAGTCCAGGCGCTGAGTTCGAAGCCCGCAGGGCCGCCCGATTCTGCAACCGTGGGCACATCGGGAAACTCCGCAACGCGCTGCGACGCCGCCACAGCCAGGTAGCGGGTCTTGCCGGCACGCTGCATGCTCCCTGCACTGGCAGCACTGCCGAACGCCCAGTCCACCTCCTGGTTGCCAACAGCAACATACAGTTGCGACATCTCCTTGTAGGGCACATGGGTCATGCTGGTACCTGTGGCGGCCTCCAGCATGGCTGCGCCGATGTGGCCGGGGCTGCCAACGAACCAGGAGCCGTAGTTCACCTGGTTGGGTGCCGCTTTTGCGCTGGCGAGAAGATCGGCCATGGTTTTGTACCGGCTACCGGTAGGCACATTGACGAAGAAGTAGTTGCGCAAAATGGGGGTTACTGGCTCGAAGTCGCGCAGCAACTCGTAGGGCAGCTTTTTAAACAAGAAGGGCTGGGCGGCCATCTGCGCGTTGTCCATTTGCAGCAGCTCATGCCCATCGGGAGCGGCACGCTTCACGGCTTCGACGGCAATGAAGCCGCTGGCGCCAGGACGGTTGTCGATGATTACCGGCTGACCCCAGCGCCGGCTCAGCCGATCGCCGACCAGGCGCAAGGCCACCTCCGGGCCGCTGCCGGCCGGAAAGGGCGTAACGATGCGTACAGGTTTAGTGGGAAAAGCCTGCGCTTGTGCGGGCTGAACTACGGAGGTCAGGACGGCGAGCACGACGGTGCTCAGGGATGTAGTAACGAAAGAGGCCATGGTTGTCTCCTGGAGGGTGGAACGTAGGTAGGCGCGGTCTTGTTGCCGCTTGGGTTCAAGGTCTAACGGCTAGAAAACTGAGGCTTTTCGGTGCTGCGCGAACTGTGCAATCAGTTGCTGCAACCGAGGGGCATTTGGTGCGCCTGCACAGCCAAGGTAGGCGAGCACATAGCGATCAGGGCGCAGCAGCATAGCGTTAGCGCCCGCGCTGCGAAGAACTTTTTCGATCGTGCCATCCACATCGCGCAGCACGCTGCCCGCTGAAGAGTCTGTGGTCAAAAAATCGTCTTGCTCTGCCACTACCCGCACGTGGTGACAGGACAGACCCAGGTCGGGCGGATTCGGTGCACCATGCAAGCCTAGCCAGACGAAGCCATGGCCGAGCATGTCGTCAAGCGGTACACGGGCTCCGCCGGGCAGTTCGACCAGCGGCTGAGGCAGCAACTGGCCTGCACGCACCAAGGCATCGGCACTTTCGCCTGGCAGGAAAAAGCCTTGGCGAAACCGGGGCTTAGGCTTGAATTTAAGCTGCAACACGTAGTCGCGTGCTGGGCGATAAAGGCTGCACAGCCTGAGCGCGCCTTGCGTAACGATTGCCGCAAAAACCGACTTAGGCTGCATGAAGCTGCCAATCCGTACCGCCATCTCGATCAAGGACCAGGCATGCGGCTTGCGCTCTTGCACATAGGTCCCGAGCAGACTGGGCGACATTTCGCCGCGCACGACTGCAGCCAGCTTCCAAGCGAGGTTGGCCGCGTCGCGCACACCGCTGTTCATGCCCTGACCAGCAAACGGCGGTGTGAGATGGGCAGCATCGCCCGCCAGGAAGACACGGCCCGATTGCCAGCGCTCGGCCACTCTGGCGTGGAAAGCGTAGACCACCTTGCGCGTAATAACCAGTTTGGCATCGCCCGGATTGCGCGCGTGGATCCAGCTGCGCACGTTTTTTTCAGACAACACTTCGTCAGGGTCTTCACCTGGATGCAGCATGAACTCGTACCGTAGAGTGCCATGCGGCCCAGGCAGACGGATCGCTGGCCGCGCTGGGTCGCAGTAAGTTCGGGTATGGCGAAACGCGGAATCACGCTCCAGCAGATCGACAATCAGCCATTTTTCGTCATAGGTGCTTCCGGTAAGCGCAATACCCAGTTGCTCGCGCACGCTGCTGCGACCGCCGTCGCAAGCCACTAGCCACTGGCAGGTGATATGTTTCGTCTCGCCTTGGTGGATCAGTTGCAAGTGCACAGCCTCGCCGTTTTCGCCTTCATCCCGAAACTGCTCGAGCGTATGGCCGAACCAGACGGCGGTGTGAGAAAACCGCTGCAGGCCTTCGTGCAACTGCCCAACCAGAACCTGCTGGCGAAACGCGTTCCGTTTGGAAAATCCATACTCATTGGTTTGTGGTTCGATGCGTGCAAACTCTTTGCTGCGCCACGAGTAGTAGTGCACGCCATAACCTTGCACCACATGCGGCAGCACCTCGGCAATAAGGCCGCAGGCCTGTACGGTGCGCAGGCTTTCGTCGTCTATCGTGACGGCGCGGGGCTCCCCTACCGTGCTGGTGTTGCGCTCGATCACCAGCGTCTTGACTCCTTGCTGGCCTAGCAGGTTGGCCAAGATGAGACCGGTCGGGCCGGCGCCAACAATGACTACCGGAAAATGTGTCTCGTCCGCCATCGCTGGTGGCAGTGCAGACTGGGGTAATGCTGCGTTCATGGAGTCTCCGTTTTGTTATGGGTACGCGTTGGGATGCGCGGTTGGGCGCGGGCCTTGTCGCGCTGGTCCTGTAGCCGGCCTTCGATGCGACCAGCGGCACTTTGCAATCGGCTCAGCGTGGACTTGCGCAATGCGGCAGTCAACGTTGCGGCGGGCATCACCACACTCAGGCTGCCAATCAGGTGTTCACCGTCGCGCAACGCCACCGCGAAGCCCACGGCCTCGGGGTCTACCTCGCCTTCGGTGATGCAGTAGCCAGACTGGCGGAGTAACGCCAATACCTTGGTCAACTGCGCGTAGTCATCAGGAAGACCTGCCGCCACCAAGGTATGGCGCTCGCTACCCCAAAGCTGCTTTAGCTGGGTTGGCGGCAGATGGGCCAAAATGATTTTGGACGTCGCCCCCCGGTAAAGTGGCATGGCACGGCCTCTTTCGTAACTTACCGAAAGAGCGGGGTTGTGACCATTGACCTGGTGGATGCACATCACCTTGCTGCCATGAAAGCGGCACAGCAAAATGGCGCCACCGGTGTCCTCAGCAAGCTTGGTTGGTAGTTCTTGCGCCGCCTCGAGCAGGGGGTCCGCAAGACGTATCTGCCGGTCCAACTCAACCACCATCGGACCCAACACATAGCCCCGTTCGGCTACACGCTCGAGCATTCCAGCTTGGGCAAGTTGGCCGAGGTCGCGGTAGACGCTGGCGCGTGACACACCCAGCTCTTCAATCAGCCACTCAGGGGTAATAACGCGACGCTCCAAGCTGAAAAGGCCCAGGATGCGCAGCATGCGATTAGTGCTTGCCATGGTGCATTTACATCGACATCAGCTGCGCATAATTGCCTTGCCCCACAGATTGAGCGTACGTTCCTCGTGGACCCACTCACCGGCCGCACGTCCGGGTTCGCAGTGCTCAATCTCCGACGAAATCTCCGCCAGATTGCCGTCCGGATCGCGCACCATGAAGAACACATCGTTGCCGGGACCGTGGCGACCAATGCCCCACACGATGGGTTCACGCAGGCTGGCCATATGGTCACCCCATATCTTCATGCTGGCCCAGTCAGGTGCTTCGAAGGATTGGTGGTCGAAGCAGGAGATTGGCGCGAAAAACAAGGCCAATGCATGGTGCAAGTTGTCGCTACGCAGAAAGCAGGCGCGAAGCTGCCCTTCGGAATCGCGTACAGCATCCGACAACACCAGACCGACCTGCTCCGTATAGAAAGTCAACATGGGTAGGATGTGCGGGGTGCGTAGCGCGAAATGCTGCAGCATGGCCGGCGGCAGTCCACCCTCAACGCCTGGCGTGGCCGCCACTTCGGGCGCAGAAAAAACAATCAAATTGCCATCTGGGTCGCGTAATCCGACTGCCGATCCGGAACAATTCTCTGGCAAGGCGTGGGTTTCCAGCCCCTGGGTCCTCTCACGAAAATCCTGCCAAGCGGAGGCGGTGTGCAACCGGAACTGCGCGAAGCACAACTGGTTGGCGGGTCCACTGGTGATCTGTACTTGCCGGCCTGGGCCACGACATACATAGCTGCCCCCCACCTCGTCGAGGGACATGCCATAGGTACAGCTGTAAAAGCGGGCCATTGCCAACGGGTCGGGCGAGCGCAAGCTGATGGTGTGCAAGGCAGCCTGTAGTTCAGTAGGGTGTTCCATAGCGTCTAATGGTCTTGTGAAGCGATGCCGCTACTGTCCTCGGCACCCCTCCAGCCGTCAACACAAAGTCTCAACATGTGAGATTCTCTAGACCATCTCCCAACGGAGGACTCCGTCGTATTGGCGGACTCAGAGCGTATTGGAGGCGATATTTCGGGGCCCGCTCAGGCGTGTCGAGAGGCTGGAGCCGACAAGCACAACGGGGCTAGCTGGATGTGCGTGCGAGCAGGCTTGCGATCAACCACTCTACTTTTTGGTAGCAAGTACGCTGCACACATACGATATTGCAGGTTATTTCCTAGAAAATCTCACATATTGAGACAAATAACAAGCTATGGGTCCGCCCCATCCTATTATCGGTACGTCTTGAAGGACACAGACATGACAAGTCGCGCCCACATCTCGGTTGACAAGATCAGTCCCTCAGAACGCCTACCGTTATGGCATCACCTGGTAAGTAAGCATCTGGGCCAAATGCCAGAATCGGCCCGTGAATGTGATCCCGGCCAATGGGACCCGACGGGGACTGGGCCCTTCTCGGGAAGCCTTGAGTGCGGCGTGCTGGGCGGCGCCAGTCTTTGCCGGCTGATTGCGACTCCCCACCGATTCATTCGGCCGTACAGCCAAAAAACGGAAGACTTGCGAAGTCCGTTGATGCTCGTCATGCAGCAAAAAGGCAGTTCTTTTTTTGAACAAAACAGTCGCAATGGAACACTGGAGCCCGGCGACTGGTGTCTGCTTGATACCGCTAAACCCTTCGCGCTTCACAACCCATCGGGGTGCGACCAAATAATCTTTACGCCACCCAGACCGTCAGATCCATCACTGGTGGATCTCATTGCGCGTGCAAGTGCTCGCCGCTGCGACATACACAGCGGAAGTTCACGGCTTGTTCAAACTATGCTCGCAGAGGCTTTTCGTCAGTTTGACCGACTGCCCACTTATGCCGCCAAGACCTTGGTCGATGCCATCTCTGATCTTGCATGGCACGCCATGCAGGAACAGACGGTAGTCCCAGAAAAAAATACCCCCCAAGATACCCACCGCAACAGGCTCAAAGACTTCATTGAAACCAACTTGGCGGAACCTAATCTTTCGCTTGAAATGATTGCCCAAGGTTGCGCTTGTTCCGTCAGAAGTCTGCACCGCGCATTTGCGGATGACCCCGTCGGATCTGTGACGGACTACATCTGGCACCGGCGCGTTACACAATGTGCGAGTGCCCTGAAAGACCCCGGCAATCACGCACGGTCGATTACGGATATCGCCATGTCCTGGGGCTTCTCCAGTTCCTCCCACTTCAGCAGAGTGTTTAAAAGTAGCTTTGGAGCCTCTCCCAAAGCCTACCGCGCTCGATAACCAGCACGTGGGATAGGGTTAGCGTCTAGTACGCCATGGCACACCCAGTCAAGTGTGGCATTTGAAGGCAAGTCTCGTTACGCGCTTGCCCCTACGCTCCATACCCTCTACCTCACCACAATTTGGCTGGTGCAGGTAGCCGATGGAGACAACACAAAATGAATATCCCCTGCACACCGCGCGACCTCTCCCGCTTTGCCGGCATCGTGATCCTGCCCTTGATGGCAGGACATGCGCTTGCGCAAGCACCCGCAATTAGCCAGCCGGGCGGCCTGAACTTGGGCATTACCAGCTTCTATGACGGCTTTTCGGGGAACCCTGGCTGGGTTTGGCAATCCACCGTCCGGCACTCAAGCGCCAACAAGATCGCGGACTCACAAGGCAACGCCAGCCCAGTGTTTTCGGACCCGAAGATCGACAGCACGGTCATCGTCAACCAGCTTTCCTATGCCATGCCGACATCGATTTCCGGTTGGCGGCCGGGCTTTATGGTGGTGGTGCCGGTCGTCGCACTGGACAGCAGCTTTGGCCCGGGTCCGTCGCTCAAGGACGGCGGCAATGGCGTTGCGGACATGACACTTGAAGCATCACTGCAGTCCGAGCCCGTCATCAATGCTGGCGGCGCGCCCGTGTTCGCACAACGCTTCACGGCTGCGGTCATACTGCCTACCGGTCGTTACAAGCAGAACCTGGATATCAACCAGGGTTCCGGCTACGCGTCATTCAACCCCTATTGGGCAGCAACTTTTTTCCCTGCACCACGATGGGAAATGAGCTGGCGCTTGCACTACCTGTACAACTTCAAGAACGACAAGCCTGCGTCCAGTTCCCCTCGACCCTTCAACGGGCAACCCGTCACCACGACCCAAACCGGCGACGCAACCTGGGCCAATTTCGCCACGTCCTATGCCGTCACTCCTGACGTCAGTGTTGGCATCAATGGGTATTACTTTCAACAGCTATCCGACAACCGGGCCAATGGCACACGGATAGCCGACTCAAAAGAACGCGTACTGGGCATAGGACCCGGCCTGATGTGGCGCATTAGCCCGGAAAAAGCCTTGTGGGTCAACGCGTATACCGAGAGCATGGTGCGCAACCGCTCGGCCTCATCGTTGAACCTACAGGTGCGTACTGTCATCGCCTTCTAGAACCTGGCCCAAGAGACAACCATGCAACACAGCACCCCGTTCAACACGCGGCCGAGCAATTCGGCCGCACCATTTCCGCACGAGTGGCAAACCCTGGCGCTCATGGCCTTCGGCTTCGCGCTGGTCAACCTCGACCGCTTCATCATGTACCCGCTGTTTCCGGTCATGGCCAAGGAACTCGGCCTCGACTACCAGGACATCGGCTTCATTTCCGCAGCCGTTGCCCTGACCTGGGGGCTTTCGTCCATGGTGTTCGGCAGGTTGTCAGACCGGCTCGGCAGGCGCGGCATCCTGGTGACGGCGGTACTTGCATTTTCAGTGCTGTGCGGCGCCACGGGCTTGGCCGCGAGCTTGGGCAGCCTGCTGCTGATCCGGTCGGTAATGGGCGTGTTCGAGGGTGCCTTCGTGCCGGTGAGTATTGCCACTGTCGTGGATGCAAGTCCTGCGCAGCACGTGGGACGCAATACCGGCCTTCAACAACTGATGGCACCGCTGGTTGGCAGCGCCGCTGCGCCCGTACTGGCAATCGCTCTTCTACAGGTTCTTCCTTCTTGGCGCTGGGTGTTCGTTGTAGCAGCATTGCCAGGACTCTTTTGCGCGTGGCTCATCTACAGCAGGCTGGTCGAGCCTGGTAAGCGCGAACCTGCGGCTGCCCGCACGCCGACCATCCAGCCCCCGCTGCGCGAGGTGCTCGCCTATCCCAACGTCGCCTTGTGCAGCGCTGGGTTCTGCTTTTGGCTGGCACCCATAGTGGTGTTTGGCTCTTTGATGCCCAGCTATCTGTCCGATCATCTGCACCTGGAATTCCACCAGATGGGGCTGGCTATGTCCATGCTGGGCATCGGTGGAGCAGCCGGTATGCTGGTATTTCCAGCGCTGTCTGACCATTGGGGCCGAAAGAAAATGATGGTGACCTGCCTCGCGCTGGCCATGGTGCCGACTTGGCTATTGATCCACACGGGTGCCGAGCCTTTTCGCCTCTCAATGCTGATGTTCTTGGCGGCCTTCTTCATTTCCGGGGTCATTGCCATGGTGCACTCGGTAACGGCCGACAACGTGCCTGCGCAACATGTTTCGACTGCGACCGGTTTTATTGTTGGCGCAGGCGAAATAGTGGGAGGAGCCATCGCGCCCGCGCTGGCCGGTGGATTGGCCAAAGCGATTGGCATCACCGCGATCCTGCCCTTCACCCTGGGCTGCATCGCCATCGGCTTGGTGCTGACTATGCTGCTTCGTAGCCCGCGGCACGCCACCACTTCGGAGCACACGGCCGTACAGGGCTAAGCCACGCGTCCGAACCACTTTTACCTGTCCAACGCAGTCCGCGCCCCGAGCGCATCCACCCTTGGGAAACTTTAATGAAGACCATCCAATTGCATATCCACAGCCAAAACCTGGGCGCCCAGGAACACCGCACTTTTGAGCGACGCAATCCCGTCACCAACCAGCTGGCCTCCACGGCTGCCGCCGCTTCACCGCAAGACGCCCTGCTGGCCGTCGAAGCCGCCGGCGGTGCATTTCCCGCCTGGTCAGCCACCGGGCCAGGCGAACGCCGGGCGCTACTAAACAAAGCTGCAGACGAGTTGCAGGCCGCAGCGCCCACGTTCATCCAATCGATGATCGATGAAACGGGCGCCAGCCGCTTGTGGGCCGGCTTCAACCTGGTGACTGCCGTAGGCATTCTGCGGGAAGCAGCCGCTATCACAACCCAGATTTCAGGTCTTGTGATCCCATCCGACGTACCCGGCAACATGTCGATGGCATTACGCCAGCCCGCTGGTGTGGTGCTGGGCATCGCCCCCTGGAATGCTCCCGGCATCCTTGGCATGCGGGCCATCGCTGTTCCGCTGGCCTGCGGCAACACTGTCATCCTGAAGGGCTCAGAACTGTGCCCCGCCACGCACCGGCACATCATCGACGCGTTCGAGCGCGCTGGCTTACCGCCAGGCGTGGTGAACTTCATCACGCATGCACCGGAGGATGCTGGTGCCGTGGTCGCCGCTATGGTGGCACACAAGGCAGTGCGACGCGTCAACTTCACGGGCTCCACCAAGGTCGGCAAGATCATTGCCCTGCTGTGCGCCCAGCACCTCAAACCAGCCTTGCTCGAGCTCGGTGGAAAGGCTCCCTTCATAGTGCTGAACGATGCGGACATCGATCAGGCTGTAGACGCCGCCGTGTTTGGCGCATTCATGCACTCGGGGCAGATCTGCATGTCTACCGAGCGCATCATCGTTGACAAGGCAGTAGCCGACGACTTTGTCGAAAAACTCGCCACAAAAGCACGGCAACTTCGTCCCGACACCGACGGTTCACCTATCGCATCGGTTATCGACATGGCCACCGTGCATCGCTGCAACGCGCTGATCGAAGACGCGCTCGCCAAAGGCGCAGAGCTGCTCTGCGGTGGCAAGGCTTCAAGCACCATGATGGAGCCGACCTTGCTGGACCATGTGACACCCGACATGCACATTTACAGCGAAGAGTCGTTCGGGCCTGTCAAGGGCATCGTACGCGTCAATGGCGAAGATGAGGCAGTCCGCAGCGCCAATGACAACGACTACGGCCTGTCGGCTGCGGTTTTCAGCCGAGACACGGCCCGCGCACTGCGAGTCGCCCAGCGCATCGAATCGGGTATCTGCCACGTCAATGGCCCCACCGTACATGACGAACCCCAGATGCATTTTGGCGGCGTCAAAAACAGCGGTATTGGCCACTTCGGCGGACAGTCGGGTATCGACGCGTTCACTGATATGCGCTGGGTTTCGCTTCAGACTGCGCCCCGTCACTATCCATTTTGAAAAACATTACAACTAACAAAGCCAACTATGTGGTCTACCCAGAACCCATTCCTCCAAGGACCTTTCGAGCCGCTGCTCAACGAATATGTCGTATCCGATTTGCATGTAGATGGCAAAATCCCCCCCGAACTAAACGGCGCGTTATACCGTACCGGCTCTAACCAGCATTTCCGTCCGGCAGACCCGGACCACTTTCACTGGTTCGACGGCGACGGCATGGTGCATGCCTTCCGGCTCAAAGATGGTCGTGCAAGCTACTGCAACCGCCTCGTGGAAACCGATGGTCTGAAAGTCGAACGTGCAGCGGGACGTGCGCTATACAACGGCATCAGCGGCCACACGGGCGTGCCACAGCCGCCATTGCCCAAAGGTGCGCCCCTGATCAAGTCGGTGGCGGGTATCAACGTCATTTCGCTCGCAGGCATAGTCCTGACCATGCATGAGATCGACTCGTTCTACTGGGAGCTGGATCCGCATACCCTGGAGACGCGTGGCAAATTCGATTTCGGGGGACAGTTTGACAGCATGCTCACTGCGCATCCACACACCGACCAGCGTACCGGAGAGATGCTGTTCTATGCGCATAACAACGAAAGCTGCACGCTCGACTGCTTCGCCACCGATGTCCAGGGACGCGTGCAGTCGCGCCACCGCACACCGCTGCCGTTTGCGCCCTGGATCCATGACTTCATCTTCACGCAGCACTATTACGTATTTGTCTTCGGGCCGATACGCACGCGCCCCTTTGCGCCCGACCTGATTCCAATGGGGCACAGCGCACTGAGCTTCGACCACGAAGCCGGCACCCGTGTGCTGCTGGTCAACCGCCAAACTGGCCAGAGCCGCTGGTTCGAGACAGATGTATCGTTCACGCTAGGCCACTACCTCAACGCGTACGAGGAAGCAGACAAGATCATCGTCGACGCCTCCGTGACACGCACCGTAATCCCGGGCTTCAAGGGGAAGATCGAGAACTTCTATCCGTTTGCGCTGGTCAACGAACCCTCTCCGGTCTCGGGTCCCGAGCTGCACCGCATCACCATCAATTTATCCACAGGCCGACTCAGCACCAGCCGTATCGGGGACTTCGCGGCAGAGTTTGTCCGCCCCAATGAAGCCATCATGGGTACACCCCAGCGCTATGGCTACATGGCAGGCATCCATGCACCCGGACCGCAAACGCGAGGCTTCAACTGTCTGATCAAACACGACTACCAAACAGGCCACAGCAGCTTCCAGCATCTCTCGTCGGGCTACGACATGATCCCCGGCGAACCCATCTTCGTCCCCAAACCCGGAGCGGTTGCTGAGGACGAAGGCTGGATCATGGCGGTATGGTGGGATCCGATACGCAACGCCAGCGAGATGGTCATACACGAAGCCCAAGACTTCGATGGAGAACCTGTTGCACGCATAAAGCTGGACCACCACGTACCGCTCGGCTTTCACGGCAACTGGATCGCCGACGTTTGAATTGTTGGATAACAGCAAACTGAATTACAGCCCCCCCGCTGGAAGACCTTCGATTGATTAGATTGCTACTGCCGATACGAGTTTGACCCGCTGCCAAAAGTCAATGGCGCCTCGTAGCTATTCTGGGAAGCAGCGCGCAGCATGCGGATGGCGAAGATCCGTCTGCGTAGTACGTGGGATCCCGTCCGGCAGCACTCAGCCTGAAGCGGCCATCGGTAGGAACAGCCATCGAAAGCGGGTACTGGCCAACGGCTGCTTTCTGGTTCGTCATGGCCATGGAACGAAGCATGATGGGAGAGCTGCGCAAGGTGATCGAGCGCATGCACTACCCGCTCGAAGTGATGCTCACCTGCGTCCGCTGGCATACAGCCTATCCCTGCTGGCCCTTCGGGCGGCAGGGGCCGCCTGGCCTCCCTGGGCTCCGCGGCACTGCCAATTCTCTGCAGCCCCTATTGCGGCACAAGCCCCGAAGCCTTCACCAGTTCGGCATGCAGCGCGATCTCCTGTGCGATGGTTTGCTGGAATTGCTCGGGTGTGGTGGGTGCCTGGTCCATGCCTATCTCATAGAGTTGTTTCTTCACGTCTTCGCTCTGCAGGATGGCGTGCACCTGGCGATTCAGCTGGTCCACGAGGGGGCGGGGCGTGCCCGCTGGAGCGAGTAGGCCTATCCAGGTCTGCATGACCATGTTCGGCATGCCTGCTTCGCGCATCGTGGGCACGTCGGCAATCAGCGCCGAGCGCTTGTCGCTCATCAGCGCCAGCGCGGTGAGCTTGCCGGTCTTGAGGTAGGGCAGCGCCTCGGGTAGGGGCGCGAACAGCAGGTCCACGTTACCACCCAGCAGGTCGGTGATGGCCAGTGCGCCGCCCTTGTAAGGTATGTGGGTCATGCGCACCTGCGCCCGCGTTTCGAACATCAGCGCGGCCAGGTGTTGCGGGCTGCCGTCGCCCGAGCTGGCGTAGTTCAGACCACCGGGCTTGGCCTTGGCTGCGGCGAGAAGCGCCCCAGCGCTGGGGAACTTCTGTTTGTCATTGACCACCAGCACCATGGACTGGTTGGCCAGCTTGGTGATGGGGGCGAAATCGGCCTGCGGGTCGTAAGGCAGCTCTTTGAAGATGCTTTTGTTGGTGGTCAGGAACGAGGCGGGTGAAGCCATCAGCGTGTAGCCGTCTGGCGTGGCCTTGGCCACCACGGGCAGGCCGATACGGCCTGAGGCTCCGGCCCGGTTGTCCACCCCGCAGGGCTGGCCGGTGACAGCGGCCAGCTTCTGGCCGATCAGGCGCGCAATGATGTCCACCCCGCCGCCGGCAGGCAGCGCCACCAGCAGTTTCACCGGGTGGTCGGGATAGCTGCCCTGGGCGCTGGCGGGCATGGCCGCGGCCAGCAGGCCCAGCGCGCACGCCAGGAGGGAAATTCTGCGTCGAGTGTGCATGGATAACTCCGGTGGGTAGATCAAAAAGGAATGGATTCGCCGTGGCTGGCCGCGTGGGAAACATCGCCCATAGCGGCCACCAAGCGGTCCAGGCGCAGGCGGGTGATCGCAGCGATTTCGCCGAGCGTGGTGGCCAGTTCAGTGGCGCGGTCATGCGCCAGGCGCTGCTCGAAGGCCTGGAGGGCCGACTCCCGCGTGTGGCGGCGGATGCACAGGATGAACGGGAAGCCGAAGCGTGTACGGTAGGCCCGGTTGAGCGCGTTCCAGTGTTCTGCCTCGTGGGGTTCCAGCCGCGCCAGCGCAAGCGTGCCCTGCTCTGCAATCGATGCATCGGTCATCGTGCCCCGGCGGGTGTCTTCACCGGCCAGCTCCGGGTGTCCGGCATAGAAGGCGACGCGTGCGGGCTCGTCCAGAGCGGCCACCACCCCGAGCATCGCCGCGTGCAGCGCTTCGACGGTCGCAAAAGGGCGCTGGTCGACGACACCTTGTGCCACCCATGGCGCATGCTCCCAGACGTCGGACAGGGCAGCACAAAAGAGCGCGGGCGCGCAGGTGTTGAGGTGTTCCAGGCTGGATCGTGTTGTCATGGAAACGGATCGTACGGAGGCAATGCATTGCCGTCCATCACCATTTTTGCAGTGCTGCATGCGTAAAATTAGCATGGTCTCTTCTGGACATATTTCTAAGCATCCATGCGCCACTCGCTCGTTCCCGCCGGACTGCGCTACGCCGACCAGGTTGCGCGCTCGGGCTCCATCCAGAAGGCCGCGCGCGAACTCCACGTGGCGGCTTCGGCCATCAACCGACAGATCCTGCAGCTGGAGGAAGAACTCGGCGTGCCCTTGTTCGAGCGGCTGCCGCGCGGCATGCGGTTGACGGCCTCGGGCGACGCACTCATCACGCTGGCGCGCCACTGGCTGCAGGACGAGCGCGGGGTGGTCGCCGAGATCCGGCGCCTGCAGGGCGTGCACCAGGGCCATGTGTCGCTGGTGGCCATGGACAGCCATGCCACCAGCGTCATGCCCGCCCTGGTGCGGGATCTGGGTGCGCAGCATCCGCTGGTCAGCCTGTCCATCGCGCTGGCCACCCCTGACGATGCCGAGGCGGCCCTGCTGACCGGCCAGGCCGACCTGGCAGCAATCTTCAACCTGAAACCGCGCCGGGAACTGCTGGTGCTCTGGAAGAGCGCGCTGCCGCTGGGCTGCGTGGTGGCACCCGGCCACCCGCTGGCGCAGCGCGAGACGGTGAGTTTCCAGGAGGCCATGGCCCACCCGGTGGCGCTGCAGAGCAAGGCGCTGACGATACGGCGCTATCTCGAGGCGCAGTACAGCTGGCTGTTCAAGGAACCGCGCCGCTATACCGAGACCAACTCGCTGCAGCTGGTCAAGCAGCTGGCGCTGGGCGGCAACCATGTGGTGTTCACGTCCGAGCTGGACGTGGCCGCGGAGCTGGCGACCGGACAGCTGGTCTTTATCCCCATCCGGGACCGGGGGGCCGAACCCCAGGAGATCAGCGTGGCCGTGGATGCCACCAAGCCGCCCGGACCGGTCGTGAAGCTGGTGTCCGAGCGGCTCATCAAAGCGCTGCAGGACTGCCTTGCTGCGGCACGTACACAAGGTGCGCGCACAGTCTGAAAACGATTCTCCTGAGGGCACGTATCAGGCATCAATGCACTGTCTCGGACTCCAATGCGCTGCCTCAGACGGGTTGTGCCCAAGGCTATGTGAAGACGCTTCACCCTTGGCAGCTTCAAAAATGAAATACAGCAACCCGCTTTCAGCGACGTAGCCCATGAAGCGATCTATCGAAGGGCAAGCCCGACGGCAGGTCACCTTGCTGCCCGAGTGCTTGGACAACTATGAGGGCGAGGACAACCCGGTGCGTATCGTGGACGCCTTCGTCGAAGAATTGGACCTGGCGTCTCTTGGGTTTGCCGGCACTAAACCGGCCGTCATGGGTCACCCCCTCGTACCACCCCGGCATGCTCACGCTGTACATCTACGGCTACCTGAACCCAATTCAATCAAGCCGCCGCCTGGGGCACGAAGCCCAGCGTAATGTGGAACTGATGTGGCTCAGCGGCCGGCTTGCGCCCGACTTAAAACCATCGCTGACTTCCGCCATGACAACGGACCCGGCATCTGGCCCATTTGAAGGAGTGAGATCGCCACATATATGGCCCAACACCGGTCAGAAATGGTTTTTCGGCCTGGGGCATTAATAGTTTCAGCGGCTCTCCCCCGGCAATGCACCTGTCCAGCGTTTGAAGGCACGCCGAAAGCTGCGCGCATCAGCGAATCCCACCGCCTGTGCAACCTCCCGCACAGTCAGGGATGTGCTGGATAGCATGTCCCGTGCACGCTCATGTCTGACGTCATCAAGAAGTTGGCGATAGGACACTTTCATTTCAACGAGCCGCCGCCGCAGGGTACGCTCACTCATGTTGAGTTGCTGTGCCACGGCATGCAGTGCTGGCCGCTCATCAACGCCCAAGCGCAAGCTGCTAGAAAGCGACTCCAACAAGTCATTGCGGCTCGTGGGCGGCTTCAGCAAGCCATTCAGCTCTGCGCGTAGCGGACTACAAGTGGTCTCGTCATAGCCCGGAAGCCGGGTCTTGAGCCAAACCGAATTGCTGAACATCCGGTTGGCATTGGTCGAAAAGTGCACCGGACACAAGAAGAAGCGGCTGTAGGCATCGGCATGAGCGGGACGCGGGTAAGCCAGCTCAATGCGATCTGGTTTGTAGCCCTGTCCCACGAGACAGCGCACCACAGCCACCGCGCTAGAAAACGCTTCCTCCACAAGAAAGGGCTCAATTTCGAGGTCAAAGACTTTAGGTTTTACCTCCACGACCATTTCGCCTCGCTGCGTCGTCGCATAGTGTTCGAGTAGCGCTCCCGATTCGCCTTGGTGCTTGAGTCCATAGGTAATGGCGTCACCCAAGGTTTCGCTGACCAGCATGGCCAAGCCGGCGATGCCCCACGCCAACGGGGACTGTCGCGCCCCTGCCGAAAGGCCCAACGCGGGATCGCGCAATGCACGCTGTGAGCGTGTTATGAGCAGCCGAGTCTGACGATAGGACAGCCGTACGTTGATGTCCACCAAGTCACGTGGCGAAAAGCCCAGGCCGCGGCAAACCCGCTCAGCTGACTGACCGCGTTCGATGAGCAGCCCCAGAAGAGCTCGAGCGACGTTCGGGACTACGTTGGCATCGGTAAATGATGGCATCTCGATACAGGATGAAGCAGGGAATACACGGGCGAAAAGCCTTCCGAGTATTCCTCATCAGAAAGAGCATGTCATCCGCTTGCGGTAACCGTTCCTTGTGACACGACACAACGATGCGCTTATATCCAGACCGCCATTGGCTGATCTTGCCCCCTTTTTGTCCGAAATTGTCCCCACCTTTGTTACCCCGACCAAATAAATTTCAGCCCATCCTTTGACTCTCTACCGCATCGCGGCATTTCCATGCAATCAACATTCAAATCCAGCATCGTCGATCGCGGCGACGCTGCCTGCATCATCGGCGCGGGGCCAGGCGGTCTGAGCGCTGCCAGAGCCTTGAAGTCTTATGGCCTTCCCTACGACCAGTTCGAGCGACACGTCGACATCGGTGGTCTGTGGGACATTCGCAACCCAGGTACTCCGATGTACGAATCGGCCCATTTCATTTCATCCCGCGACCTTTCTGGATTCATCGACTTTCCGATGCCCAAGGATTTTCCGGATTACCCCTCGCACAGGCAGATCCTTTCGTACCTGCGCAGCTTCGTGGAAGCCTATGGATTGCGAGAGAACATTCGCTTCAACTGCTCCGTTGTACAGGTTGAAAAGGAGCCCGACGGTCGCTGGCTGGTTGAGTTCGATGATGGAACCCGTGGGCGCTACGGCGCGCTGATATGTGCCAATGGCACGAATTGGAATCCGAACATGCCAGCATTGGCAGGCCAGTTCACCGGCGAAATTCGCCATTCCGTGAGCTACATGTCGGGCAAGGAGTTCCATGGCAAGCGTGTTCTGGTTTTAGGGGCTGGCAACTCTGGGGCTGATATCGCTTGTGATGCTGCAACGCATGCGGACAAGGCATACATCAGCCTGCGGCGTGGCTACTACTTCATTCCCAAGCACGTCTTCGGCATGCCAGCGGATGAATTCGGCGATAGCGGGCCGCATCTGCCCTTATGGCTAGGGCGCCCGATCATGACCATGCTGCTGCGCTTCCTCAACGGTAATCTCACCCGTTGGGGCCTACCCAAGCCTGACCACAAGCTTTTCGAAACCCACCCGCTCATGAATTCGCAGCTTCTGCATCACCTGCAGCATGGAAACATTACGGTCAAGCCAGACATTGCGCGATTGGAAGGCAACTCGGTGGTGTTCAAGGACGGCTCCCGCGAGGAGATAGATCTTTTGCTATGCGCCACCGGATATCGCTGGGGTTGCCGATATGCGGAGAAATATTTCGAATGGAAGGACGGCCGTCCTCAGCTGTACCTGGCCATGTTCAGCCGCCAGCACAGCAACCTCTTCGGCATGGGGTTCCAAGACAACAACTCAAGCGCATTCAAACTCTTCGACACCCAGGCTTTCACACTGGCGTCGTACCTCCACGCCAGCAAAACTAACCCTGCCAGTGCAGCCCGCTTCGCCCACCTCATCCAGACCGACCAACCCGACCTGAGCGGTGGCATTCGGTTTGTCGAATCAAATCGCAGCAATGGCTACGTGGATGCCCACGCGTTCAGAAACTATCTGAAAAATGTGCGCTCTAGGATGGGATGGGCAGAACTAACGGATAGTACCTTCCACTCCCTCCGCACGCAACGCCCCCGCCCAGTTCATACTGGCATGGCCCAGGATGCCCCCGCTCATGGCTAAGAAACACAATTACACCGGCTGGGTCGCCCTCATTACCGGTGGCGCAGGTGGCCTGGGACGCGCCATTGCAGCGGGGTTGATCGACCAGGGAATCAAGTGCCTGCTGGTTGATATCAACGAAGCCAGCCTTGCCAGAGCGGCGAATGCCTTAGGGCCAATGGCGATGACGCATGTGGCAGACCTGACCGATGCGCAGGCCGTGCGGCGCCTGATCGCCCGAGTAAAAGATGAAATAGGCCGGCTCGATCTGCTCGTCAATAACGTTGGCATCGCCAGCACGCAGCCTTTTGAGGCGCGCTCTATCGCATCCATCCAGCATGAGCTGAACGTGAACCTGATGGTGCCTCTTGTGCTGACCCATAACTTGCTGCCGCAACTTTGCCAAGCCACCGATGGACGGGTGATATCCATTGTTTCTCTGGGGGGGCTCTTCCCCATGCCGGAAACCGCTGTGTACTCCTCCACGAAGTTTGGCCTCCGTGGTGCGATGCTGTGCCTGGCTCTGGATGGGCCACGCCTAGGAGTCAAACTGACCATCGTCAATCCGTCGGCGACTGAAACGCCTATGCTGATGCGAGAGGCCATTGAGAATGGCAACAAGATGCAGTTCATGGATCCACCGCAAATACCAGAAGAAGTGGCAAAGGTGGTGCTGCGGGCGCTAGATAAGCCGTGCCTGGAGCTTTTCGTCCGGCCCAGCGAATCGTGGACCGCGCGCCTCGCTATGCTGGCGCCCAACTTACTTGTGCGATTGATCCCGCTATTTACCCGCAAGAGCGAATCGGGGCATCGTAAGTATGTGGATTCTCTAGCGCGGCGAGGTCTAATTCAACGCCAAGGCACTGCCTGGGAACTATCACCGCCGGAGCAATAGCCAAAGATGTTGCTGCTGAACTTGAATTGACCAGTTGGGGGTGCGGCGGAATTCTTGGACTGGTTTATGTTGTCAATCCTAGGCTCGCTCGGTATTCGATGGGACTGAGCGAGCCAAGGGAGATCTTGATGCGCTTTTCGTTATACCAGCGGATGTAGGCGTCAACGACCTGGATGAATTGCTCGATGGTTGTCGCCTGCCAGTTCCGAGGGTAGAACAGCTCCGTTTTGAGTCGCCCGAAGAAGCCCTCGCAGGCTGCGTTATCTGGTGAGCACCCTTTGCGCGACATTGAGCGAATCATTTTTGCATCGCGCATCCGGGTGAGCCACCCTGGCCAGCGATAGTGGGCCCCGCGATCAGAGTGCACGATAGGCAGGTCAAGGCTGTTGGACACGGTCTCAATGGCGGCATCCAGCATGGTGTTCACCAGGACGGCATCAGGCCGCGTGCCGATGGTCCAACTGATCACCAGCCCATCGAAGCAGTCGATCATGGGCGATAGGTACACCTTTCCCGCTGGGATTTGGAACTCCGTGATGTCGGTGAGCCACTTTTCATTCGGAGCCGCTGCCTGGAAATCGCGGTTGATGACGTTCTCTGGCGCAGGGCTGATTTCCCCCAGGTAGGAGCCGTACCGACGCCGCTTCGGAGCTGGCACGATCAGGCCTTCTTGCCTCATCAAACGCTGCACGACTTTCTCCGAGATGAAGACGTGCTGCCTACCCAGTGACGCCCGTAGCCGACGGTACAAGCCGCAGAGGAAGTCGTTCTACGGCATCATCGAGGCGGATCTGACACCAGACACGACGGTGAGCCTGGGCTATGACTACCAGGACATCACGCCGAAGGGCTCCACCTGGGGTGGTTTGCCTCTATGGTTCAGCGACGGCACGCAGGCGGAGTATTCACGCTCCAAGAACTACGCGCAGGACTGGAGCCATTCGGACAACACCCTTAAGACGGTGTTTGCCCAGATGGAGGACCGCTTCAACAACGGCTGGAACATCCGGGCCGTCGCTAACCAATACCGCACGGAATACGATGCAGAGCTGCTCGGCCTGGTCGGCCGCCCCGATCGCGCCACGGGCCTGGGCGCTTTTCCCTACGGCGCCTTTCCGGTCGCACTGGCGTCCGAAGGTCGCAGCCGTCAAAACACCTTCGACGTGATGGCGAGCGGCCCCTTCGAACTGCTGGGTCGCCAACATGACCTGGTGGTGGGTGCGACGAGTTCGCGCCGCACGGCCAGCCAAGCGGATATCGCTCCGTTCTTTGCAGGCTTTGCGCCGGTCAATGTCTATGACCTGAGCACAGCCTTTGCCCGCCCCAACTTCGATGCCATGGCTGCGATACCGACCCGCACCCGAATCAAGCAGAGCGGTGTCTATAGCGCAGCCCGGTTTTCGCTGGCCGAGCCTCTGAAGCTCATCGTCGGCGGCCGCTTCAGCAACTACGAAATCGGCGACGTCGTCGGTGGCTCGTCGTTGCACTACAAGAAGAGCAGTGAATTCACCCCATATGCCGGATTGGTCTACGACATCGACAAGACCTATTCGGCCTACGTGAGCTACACGGGCATCTTCAATCCGCAAACCGACTATCGCGACAGCAGGGGCAACGTGCTCACGCCGTCAAAGGGAAAAACCAAGGAGATCGGCCTCAAAGGCGCTTATATGGAAGGGCGTCTGAATGCGTCGGTGGCCTTGTTCGAGACCGAGCTGGACAACGCTGCACAGATGGTCGCAGGAACCCATACGCCAGGCGGTGCCCAAGCCTATAGAGGCGCAGATGGAACGAAGTCGCGCGGGATCGAGCTGGACTTGCAGGGCGAGCTGGCGCGTGGCTGGAACATCTACGCAGGTATCGCCCATTTCACCGCGCAAGATGGCGATGGCGTCCGCTTGAATTCGCAAATACCGCGCACCACGGCCCAGCTTTTCACCACCTACCAGTTACCCGGAGAGTGGAGTAAGTTGACGCTCGGCGGAGGCGTTAAATGGCAAAGCCGTTTCTACCAGGCGCCCAACACTGGCACCAGTTCGCTGGGCGGAGAACAGGACTCTTATGCCCTGGTATCACTGATGGGGCGTTACGCCATCACAAAGCAGACCAACGTGGCCGTCAACGTCAACAACGTTTTCGACAAGAAGTACGCGCTACAGAAGGGCGATTTCGACACGGTGGGTTACGGCGCGCCACGCAACGTGATGGTGACGCTGAACTATAGATATTGATTCTTTCGCAGGCGAACGCTTCATCCGTTGGAATTCGCAGACATACCCATTAATTTATAGAGAAAGCCCTCATGCCCCTTAAATCCCAAACACACCCCGCCCAAGGCCTGGCCATGAACAACCCAAACACGGTCGCCCTGTTCTGGTTGACGACAGCCGCTGGTGCCGTACTTTTTGTCACCTTCCAGTTATTCTTCTACGTCAACGACTTTGTGAGAGCGCACGGAACGACACCGGCGATTACGTTTGAGCCCGACGTGCTGTGGATGTTTTCCGCGTTCTATGGTTGTTGGATCGTCACTGTGCTTCTCGCACTGATCGGAACCCGTAAGGCTCAGTGGGTTGCACTGCTCCTCGACAGCCTGCTTGTCGTTCTGAATACCCTCGGGGGGATATCCGACGGGTTGCGCGACGGTTGGCACGTTGCCTTTTCAGCGGCTTTCTTCATTACGTTACCCGGCGTGTTCGCCATTACGACCACCTGGCGGCACATCAAAAGAAAAGGAAACAGCCATGCTGATGAATAGTTCTGACTTCCCTTTGTCTGGATGAATCTTGCCCAAGAACCTGGACATGATCACCAGAAGGACTTCGACGAATTCGAGGCTAATTTGCAGCGCGGGGAGCCCTTCGTACTCTTGACCGATACCGCACCTGCTGAAGACCATGAGCACTCGCCGGAAGAAAAGAAACGCACCGCGCTCTGGATGAAGAAGCACAAGGTTGAACTGCGAAGACTGGTTCTGGCAATGGTCCTGGTCGAGCCCAACTCCGTTAAACGTCTTGGATTGAAGGCATTTGCGGTTGTTTTTGCCAAGTTCTGGGGCTACCCTCTACTTCTTGCGCCTTCGCGAGAGCAGGCAATAGAAATGGCAAG
Organism: uncultured Albidiferax sp.; assembly: GCA_963513025.1. Lineage (GTDB taxonomy): Bacteria > Pseudomonadota > Gammaproteobacteria > Burkholderiales > Burkholderiaceae_C > Rhodoferax_B. The sequence continues at coordinate 4,116 of CAUPON010000034.1, read as the reverse complement.
AGAACTGCTTTCAATGGACGTGAAGTCATCTTACTGATCTCGCCCACGATCGTCCTGAATCAGGGGGGCTTGGCTGCGCACACCTATTCTGGTGCTGGGCATGCTTTACCACCGCTTGCGTGACCTGCTGTAGGCGTTGGTGCGAGGACCGTGTTCAAGGGGCTTTTCGCCTGGCTTTTCGGGGCGCGGAAGCAGCGTTGACGCTGGCCACCATGTCGGCGATGCGCTTGCCACTGGCGGCAATGTCGACCTGTATGGTGTAGCCGTAGCCAATCACCAAGCCCCGGATGTCGCGCCGGGCCAGGCAGTAGGCCGATAGCGGGCGCACAGTCAGGCCGAAGCCGCCCAGGGCCTTGGCCAGCGCAGCGTCGTCTACCTGGGGTGGCAGTTTGAGGCACAGGTGCAGCCCCTGCTCTGCACCGGTGATGCTGGCGTGTTCGCCCAGGCAGGGCGCCAGGGCTTCCAGCAGGCACTGCCGGCGTTGTGCGTGGCTTTGCTTGGCACGGCGCAGGGTGCTGGCAAAGTGACCCATTTCAATGAATTCGGCCAAGGCCGCCTGCAGGTGCATTTGGCCTGGGCGGTTCAGGTCGTAATGGGCTTGTTTGAAAGATGTGATCAGAGCTTTGGGCACCACCAGGTAGCCCAGCTTCAGGCCCGGGTACATGACCTTGGAAAAGCTGCCCATGTAGAACACCCGGCCGTCCTGGTCCAGCCCCTCCAGTGAAGATAGGGGGGGGCCGGTGAAACGGAACTCGCTGTCGTAGTCGTCTTCCAGTATCCATGCGTCGTGCTTGCGCGCAGCGGCCAGCAGTAAGTGCCGCCGGGCCAGCGACATCACAGCGCCGGTCGGGTACTGGTGTGAGGGCGTGACGTAGACCAGGCGCGGCGCGTGGGCGTTGTCGGCCGTGTCGGGCGCAATGCCTTCTTCATCTACGGAGATGGGGTGCAGCTTCAGCCCGGTGGCCATGAAGGCCTTGGCGGCGCCCCAGTAGGCGGGGTCTTCCAGCCACACGGTATCGCCATGGTCGGCCAGCAACTGTGCGCACAGCTCCAGCGACTGTTGGGTGCCGCTGGTGATCAGCACCTGGCTGGGGTCTAGGATGACGCTACGGAACATGCGCAAATGGTTGGCGATGGCACGGCGCAGCGGCGCATAGCCGCCCGAACTGCTGTAGTCCAGCATGTCGGGGTAGGTCATGCGCCAGTATTTGTTCTGCAGACGTTGCCACAGTTGCACCGGAAAGGCGCTGAAGTCGGCAATGCCCGGGGTGAAGGGCTGCACCTCCAGTTCGCTGGCGCAAAAAGTCTCGGCTAGCGCCCGGCCGCGCTTGGATAGCTGGGCGCAGTGCCCGGGTTCCGTGCGCGTGTTGTGCTTGCGCGCCAGCGCGACCTTGCTCAGGTTGTCGCTGACGAAGGTTCCACTGCCCACGTGGCTTACCAGATAGCCTTCCACGGTGAGCTGGTTGATGGCCGCCACCACAGTGTTGCGCGATACATCCAGGTCTTGCGACAGCTTGCGGCTGGAAGGCAGCCGGTCGCCTGCGGTGATCTTGCCGCCCAGGATGGCACGGCGCAGCGACTCATACAGCAGGCGGTGCAGGGGCAGGGCATCTTGCGCCCCAACTTTGTTGATCTCGGCAACGAGGAATTCGCTCAGCATGCGGGCTCCGGGGGCTAAAGTGGTTGCAAAGTGGCACCATTGACCTATGCAAACTGGATCCATTATTAAACCAATATCCCGGCACAATTGTCAGCAATATGCAATTATTTATTCACATATAAGCCATGCAAAAAGTACACACCGATTGTCTTGTGTGGTTGCCAGCGGACCATCGTGGTCGCGATAGTGGCTCCGCCGATCTGCCCTATTTGATGCTGGGCGAGAAGTACGCAACTGCCTGCAAGTTTGGTGCCCATGCCCAGCCCGTGATCTTCCCTCTGGTGCAGAGCAGCCAGATTGCCAGCCTGCTGGAATGGGTGGACGGCGTGATGCTGACCGGCTCGCCGTCCAATGTGCACCCTTCGCATTTCGATGAGACCGTCTTGGACCCCAGCTTGCCGTTGGATGCAGAGCGCGACAGCCTCACCTTGCCTTTGATCCAGGCTTGTATCCAGAAAGGCGTGCCTTTGTTGGGCATCTGCAGAGGCTTTCAGGAAATCAATGTGGCTCTAGGCGGTTCGCTGCACCAAAGGGTGCACGGAGTTGAGGGGTTGATGGACCATACCGAGCCCGATGAAGATCCACTGGACTTGCAGTACGCCCCCAGGCATGCCGTGCGTTTTGCACCCGGCAGTGCGTTCACCGAATGGGCCGGCGGAACCACCGCCATGGTGAATTCCTTGCACGGCCAGGGCATACACAAACTGGCACCTGGTCTGGAACCATTGGGTTGGGCCGAAGATGGGCTGGTGGAGGCGTTTGGCGTACGTGCTGCGTCGACTTTTTCCTACGCCGTGCAGTGGCATCCCGAGTGGAAGTTTGCCGAGAACCCGTTTTACACCGCCATATTGAATGCATTCGGTGAGGCCTGTCAGGCCCGCCATACCGCGCGCTTGGCTGTCGCGTCGAACTAAAAGAGGAGATTGATATGGACCAACGCAAAGCAATGAGCTTCAACGACCTGGAGTTGTGGCTGAACGAACGCAGAGTCACCGAAGTCGAGTGCCTAGTGCCCGACTTGACTGGAGTGGCGCGCGGCAAGATTCTGCCGCGCGAGAAGTTCACCGAAGACCGCGGCATGCGCATTCCACAGGCCATTGTGGCCATGGGCGTGACGGGTGAATTTCCCTCGCAAGGCCCTTACTACGACGTGATCGACCCCACCGATAGGGATATGCATCTGCAGCCCGATGCAGCCACGGTGCGCATCGTACCCTGGGCCACGGACCCCACGGCGCAGGTGATACACGACTGCTATGACCGTGATGGCAAGCTGGTGCCGTTTGCGCCGCGCAGTGTGCTGCGCCGTATTTGTGACTTGTACGCAGCAGAGGGCTTGGACCCGGTGGTGGCGCCAGAGCTGGAGTTTTATCTGGTGGCCCGCAATACCGATCCGAACACCGTGCTGCGCCCACCGATTGGCCGCAGTGGCCGGGCCGAAACCTCGCGCCAATCCTACAGCATCGACGCGGTCAACGAGTTTGACCCGCTGTTTGAAGAGATGTACGACTACTGCGAAAAAATGGAGCTCAACGTTGATACGCTGATCCATGAGGCAGGTGCGGGCCAGATGGAGATTAACTTCTTTCACGCCCATCCGCTGGGTCTGGCGGACGAGGTTTTCTTCTTCAAGCGCATGGCCCGTGAGGTGGCCTTGCGCCACGATATGTACTGCACCTTTATGGCTAAACCTATCGCAGGGGAGCCAGGTAGCGCCATGCACGTGCACCAAAGCATTTTGAGTGTTGCGACGGGCAAGAACATTTTCAGCAATGAAGATGGCACGCCTTCGGATGCTTTCTTCCACTACATCGGTGGACTGCAGCGCTACATACCAGCAGCCATGGCCCTGGTGGCGCCCTACGTCAACAGCTACCGCCGCTTGTCGCGCAATACAGCCGCGCCCATCAACATCGAGTGGGGTTTTGATAACCGAACAGTGGGTATTCGCTCTCCCATCTCGACGCCGGCTGCGCGGCGCGTGGAAAACCGGGTCATCGGCGTGGATGCCAACCCCTACGTGGCCATGGCCATGACACTGGCCTGCGGTTACCTGGGCATGAAGAACAAGATCAAGCCCAAGGCCGAGATGAAGGGGGATGCCTATCTGGCACCGTATTCCTTGCCCCGCAGCCTGGGCGAGGCGCTTGACTTGCTGCGTAACGAGCCGGATCTGCACGAAGTACTGGGCAAGGAATTCATCACCGTCTACACCGAGATCAAAGACCTGGAGTTTGAAGAATTCATGAAGGTGATTTCGCCTTGGGAACGCGAGCATTTACTGTTGCACGTTTGATCTTCATCTACCGAAAACGCCTATGCCAAATACCGTCGATACCGCTCACATCCAGTCGCTGGACAGCGCCCACTTTCTTCACCCCTTCACCGACTTCAAAGACCTGAATGCGCGCGGCGCCAAGGTGATCACCAAGGCCGAGGGCATCTACATCTGGGAT
>CAUPON010000033.1:0-64191 GCA_963513025.1 uncultured Albidiferax sp. | reverse complement strand
GTCGCCTCGCTGCCGGCCATTTCCAGCAGGGTATTCACACCAATCGTGCCGCCGTAAAACACCAGCAGCATCAAGACCAGATCGGGGATGCCGCGGATCACGGTGGTGTACAGCGTGGCGGGCACCACCAGCACCGGCCGGCCCGAGAGCTTGGCGGCGGCGCCCAGCAGGCCCAGCAGCACCGAGACCACCAGCGCGGCCAGGGAGACTCCGACTGTCAGGCCTGCGCCGTGAAGAATGGATAGGTAGTAATCGTTCAAAGGAAGTCCTGTGGATGAACAAACAAGCGATGGTGGCTACCGGTGCAACGCCTGATTTTTCAGGCAGATCGCCTTTGGGTCAGTGAGCCGCAGGTTAGTGGCAAAGCAGAAAGAAATAAAACTAATTTTTTTAACGATGGTTTAGTATTTCTAAACAATGAAGATAGACAACGCCCATCTTTCGGCTTTTGCCACGGTGCTGCGCGAGGGCAGCTTCGAGGCCGCCGCCAAGCGCCTGCACGTCACGCCCTCGGCCATCAGCCAGCGCGTCAAGCAGCTGGAGGCGCATCTGGGCCAGGTGCTGCTGCAGCGCTCCACGCCCACCCAGGCGACCAGCGCCGGCATGGTGTTGGCCCGCCATGCCGAGCAGGTGGCGATGCTGGAGGCCGAGATGCTGAGCGAGGTCGGCGCACCCGAAATGCTGGGCGGCGCCACCCAACGGGTGCCGATTGCGGTGAACGTGGATTCGCTGGAAACCTGGTTTCTGCAGGTATTCGAGCTGCTGCCGCCGGGCCTGCCGGTATGCCTGGACATCCGCGTCGAAGACCAGGACCATTCGGCCATCCTGTTGCGCGAGGGCACGGTGATGGGGGCGGTCAGCTCCAGCGCCGAGCCCATCCACGGCTGCACCGCCGAAACCCTGGGCGTGATGCGCTACGTGGCCGTGGCTTCGCCAGCGTTTGCGCAGATCCATTTTGCGGCTGCCGATCGCGAGGAAGCGCTGCACCGCGCGCCGATGCTGGGCTTCAACCGCAAGGACAGGCTGCACGACCTGTTCGTCGCCCAGCGGCCCAACACCGCCCAGCTGTCGCCCACCCACTACATCCCTTCGGTGCGCGGCTTTGTGCATGCGGTGAAGCGCGGCCTTGGCTGGGGCCTGGCACCGGAGGCCCTTGTGGCCGAGGGCATCGCCGCTGGCGAGCTGCTCGACATCCTGCCCGGCCAGCACCTGGATGTGGCCTTGTACTGGCACCGCTGGCGCATGCGATCGGCCTTCTTGGACCTGGTCGGCGCGGCGCTGAAGCAGGCGGTGCAAAGCGGGCTGCGGGTCTAGCCTGCGGGGCGGCTGGTACACTCGAAACACGTTAGCAGGTGTCTTCTAGCCCTCGGGTTTGGAGGATTAAACGGGAAGTCGGTGCGATGCCGATGCTGCCCCCGCAACGGTAAGCGAGCCAAAGCGCGGCCCAATCTGCCACTGTGCATTCATATGTATGGGAAGGTGGCCCCGCAGAAAAGTCCCCCTTTTCCCTCGTGAGCCCGGATACCGGCCTGCCAACCATAGCGTGACCTTGCGGTGGGCGGGTGTCAGCGGGCTCCATGGTGTGCCGGACATTTCTCCGTCGGCGCCTGCGCCTTCTGATCTCTTTGCCCCTGGGTCACACCTATCCATGTTGTCGCGCGGCGGGCGTGTGGGGCTGAACCATGTACTACCAAATTTATAGCTGCTCGCGCAGGCGGAATATGCGCTGGTGGGCAATTTGATGCCTAAAGTGTGCGATGCGCTGCTGGTGTCCGCCCCGGCTTCCGGCCAGGGTAAAACCACGGTCACGGCCGCGCTGGCCGCCTGGCACCGCAGCCAGGGTAGGCGCGTGCGCGTATTCAAGACCGGCCCCGACTTTCTGGACCCCATGGTGCTGGAGCGCGCCAGCGGCCACCCCGTCTACCAGCTGGATCTGTGGATGGTGGGCGAGGGCGAGTGCCGGGCGCTGCTGCACGCTGCAGCAGCCGAGTCCGATGTGATTCTGGTGGAAGGGGTGATGGGCCTGTTCGACGGCACGCCCAGCAGCGCCGACTTGGCCGAGCGCCTGGGTCTGCCCGTGCTGATGGTGATCGACGGCTCCTCCATGGCGGAAACCTTCGGCGCCGTTGCTCACGGCCTGCGCAGCTACCGGCCCGGCCTGCGGTTTGCCGGTGTGCTGGCCAACCGTGTGGGCAGCGACACCCACGCGCAAATACTCAAAGACAGCCTGCCCGCAGGCTTGCGCTGGTTTGGCGCCATGCCGCGCTCGGCCGAATACAGCCTGCCCGAGCGCCACCTGGGCCTGGTGCAGGCGTCTGAAGTGGAGCAACTGGACGCGCGCATCGCCAAAGCTGCGCAGGCCATTGGCCCCAGCGTGGAAGGCATGGCCAGCCCGGTCCAGTTTGCCCCGATGGCGGCGGAGCCACTGCTGCCCTTGCTGCGCGGCGTGCGTATCGCCGTCGCCCGCGATGCGGCCTTCTCATTCGTGTATGCCGCCAACCTCGACCTGCTGCGCGCGCTGGGGGCTGAACTGGTGTTCTTCTCGCCGCTGACTGACACGGCCTTGCCCGATGCGCACAGCCTGTACCTGCCCGGCGGCTACCCCGAGCTGCATCTGCACACCTTGCAGTCCAACCAGGCCATGCGCGAGGCCGTGCGTGTCCACCACGCACAAGGCAAACCCATCGTCGCCGAATGTGGCGGCATGCTGGCCGTGCTGGACAGTCTGGCGGGCCACGATGGCGCGCCCATGCAAATGTGGGGTCTGCTGCCCGGCACTGGCGTGCTGCAAAAACGCTTTGTGAACCTGGGTATGCATGCGGTGCAGCTGCCCGAAGGCCGCCTGCGTGGCCACAGTTTTCACCATGCGCGCATGGACAGCACGGCCCCGGCGATGGCGGCCACTGAGCCGCAGCGCGCGCGCAGCCATGCCGAGCCTGTGTACCGCCACCGGCGGCTGCATGCCTCGTTCATGCACATGTACTTTCCGTCCAACCCCGGCGCCGTGGCGCAGCTGTTTGCGCCGGGCTGACCCACTTCTGCAGGACCTATTCCATGGAAATTGAAACTCCACCGCTGCTGCGCGACACCCCCAAGCCCCAGGGCGAGCGGCGCGGCCTGGTCATCGTGCACACCGGCACCGGCAAAGGCAAGAGCACGGCCGCCTTCGGCCTGGCCCTGCGTGCGCATGGCCGTGGCAAGGTGGTCAAGGTCTACCAGTTCATGAAGGTGCCGACTGCGCGCTTTGGCGAGCACCGCTTGTTTCAGCAGTTGGGCATTCCCATCATCGGGCTGGGCGACGGCTTTAGCTGGAAGAGCCGCGACCTGGACCACTCGGCCGAGCTGGCCCAGTTTGGCTGGGCCCAGGCCGAGGCCACGGTGCGTGCCGGCGAACACTTTATGGTGGTGCTGGACGAGATCATGTACCCGCTGCGCTACGGCTGGATACCACTGGAGCCGGTGCTGGCCTGCCTGCGCGAGCGCCCCCCGCACGTGCATGTGGTGCTGACCGGCCGGGGCGCGCCCGCCGAGCTGGTCGAGCTGGCCGACACGGTGACCGAGATGACGCTGATCAAGCACCATTTCAAGGCTGGCGTGCCCGCGCAGCGCGGCATCGAAGACTGAGTTTTTGCCGTACCCATGACTGCCCCGAATACACCCACCCACCCCCTGCTGGAAGTGCAGGCCGTGTCGCTGCAGCGCCAGGACAAGGCGGTGCTGAGCCAGGTCTCGGTGTCCGTGCCGTTTGGCGCGCACATCGCGCTGGTGGGGCCGAATGGTTCGGGCAAAACCAGCCTGCTGCAGGTCATGGCGGGCCGCCTCAAGCCCACGCAAGGCCGGGTGCTGGTGGGCGGCCAAGATCTGGCCCAGTTGCCCGGCATGCAGCGCGCGCGCCAGCTGGCGGTAGTGCACCAGCACGAGCAGGTACACGGCCAGCTGCGGGTGCGCGACTACGTGGCCCTGGGCCGCACGCCGTATCCCGAGGCCAGCCGCGATGAAAACGCACAAGTGGTCTGCGACGCACTGCAGCGCTGCCACCTAGATGGCCTGCAGGACCGCTTGATGCGCAGCCTGTCTGGCGGCGAGCAGCAACGCGCCGCCATCGCCCGCGCCATCGCGCAGCAGCCGCGTATCTTGCTGTTGGACGAGCCCACCAACCACCTCGATCTGCGCACCCGTGCCGACATGCTGGACCTGCTGACCGGGCTGGGCGTGACCGTGGTGGCGGCCCTGCATGAGCTGAGCCTGGTACAGCGTTTTGCCCACCGTGTGGTGCTGTTGGGCCAGGGCCAGGTGGTGGCCGAAGACCAGCCGGCCAAGGTGCTGACGCAAGAGCTGGTGCTGGGCAATTTCGGCATGGACGTGTTCTACCTGCCGCTGCCGCACCGCGAGCATGAGATTGCGGTGTTCGAATCGCCGCAAACCGCGCACAAGTCGCCGCATGCCACGCGGCCCCATACCCGGCTGCGTGCGCATTGATTTTGAAACCCCTGAAGACAAGCAAAACCGCCATGGCATTTACCGCCCTCCGTTGGAAGATTCGCCCCTCTTTGTGCCTGCTGCTGGGCGCTGCATCGCTGTGGGCTGCCGGTGTGCAGGCCCAGACCTTCCCGGTCACGGTGGATAGCTGCGGTGAAAAACTTACATTCGCTGCCCCGCCCAAGGCCGCGCTGGTCCACGACATCAATATGACCGACATGGCGCTGTCGCTGGGCCTGCAGAAGAATATGGTGGGTGTCAGCGGCATCAGCGGCTGGTACAAGATGAGCCCCGAGTTCAAACAGGCGCTGGGCAATATCCGCGAGATTGCACCCAAGCAGCCGACCCTGGAAAACATCCTGGCCACCAACCCCGACTTCTTTTTCGCCGGCTGGAACTACGGCATGAAGGTGGGCGGCGATGTCACGCCGACCACGCTGCAGAAGTACAAGATCCCAACCCTGGTGCTGAGTGAAAGCTGCATCCACGTGGACAAGTCACGTCCGCGCGCGTCCATGGACTTGCTGTACGGCGACTACCTGAAGCTGGGCAGCATCTTCGGCAAAGAGGCTGAAGCCAAGGCCCAGATAGAGGGATGGAAACAGCGCCTGGCGCGCCTGCCCAAGGCCACAGGCAAGCAGCCGCTGCGTATGTTCCTGTTCGACTCGGGCGAAGACAAGCCCTTCACTGCCGGCAAGTACGCCATTCCTACCGCGATGATGGAAGCCGCTGGTGGCCGCAATGTGATGGACGACGTGGAAACCAGCTGGGGTACGGTGTCGTGGGAGGCGGTAGCCGCGCGCAACCCCGAGTTCCTGGTGCTGCTGGACTACCAGAACGACGGCGGCGCCGACAAGCTGCTGCAGTTCCTGCAAAAGCACCCGCTGATGCAGCATACCGATGCGGTGAAGAACAAGCGCTTTGTAGCCCTGCGCTACGAAGAGCTGACCCCCGGCCCGGCGAATATCGGTGCCATTGAAAAAATAGCCAAGGCAGCCGCGCGTTGAGCACCTCCAAGCCCATGCTGTCCGCATTCCGCTGGCTGACCGGCGGGCCGGTGTCTGTGCGCGTGGCGCTGCTGGCACTGTTGCTGGTGGCCGTCAGCATGGTGTCGGTCGTGTCCGGTTCGACTGCGGTGAGCCTGCCCCAAGTGTGCCGCAGCCTGGCTCTGCTGCTCAGCGGCGCAGACGATGCGCGCTACAGCATGGTGGACCGCATCATTGTCGATTTGCGCCTGCCGCGCATGCTACTGGCAATCCTGGTCGGCGGTGGCCTGGCCTTGGTGGGCGCCTTGCTACAGACGGCCACGCGCAACGATTTGTCCGACCCGTATCTGTTTGGCCTGTCGTCCGGCTCGGCCGCAGGTGCCGTGGCGGTCATCACCTTGACCGGCGAGGTGCTGGGCATCTGGACGCTGCCGCTGGCGGCGTTTGTCGGCGGCATGGCATCCGTGGCCGTGGTCTTGTTGCTGCTGCGCCGCTACCGCAGCCACACGCCGGAGAGGATGATTCTGGCGGGCCTGTCGGTGTCGTTTTTGTTCACCGCGCTGACCTATTACTTCACCTTTCTGGGCGACCAGCGGGCTGCGCAGTCGGTACTGTTCTGGACCATGGGGGGGCTGGGCTCGGCGCGCTGGGACAACCTGTTTGTGCCTTTGACCGGTTTGCTGGTGCTGGCCGTTTTCTGCTGGCGCAAGCTGGGCGCACTGGATGCCATGCTGGCCGGCGAGAACACCGCGCACAGCCTGGGCATCGACCCGCAGCGCCTGCGCATCCAGGTGTTTGTGGTGTGCGCGTTTGCCACCGCCTGCTTCGTGGCGGTGTCGGGCGTGATTGGTTTCGTGGGGCTGATGGTGCCGCATCTGGCACGTGCGCTGGCTGGCGCCTTGCACCGGGGCATGCTGGGCCTGGCGGTGCTGATGGGCGCGCTGCTGCTGTTGCTCAGCGATGTGGTCTGCCGCACCGTGCTGGCGCCGCAGGAGCTGCCGGTGGGCATCATCACCGCCAGCCTGGGCGCACTGTTTGTGATGTACACCTTGCTGCACCAACCCGATGTGGCGTGACAGCGCTTCTTATTCTTTGAATTCTGTTTTGAAAGACTGCACCATGCAAACCCGCAAGATTCCCGCCACCATCGTCACCGGCTTTCTCGGCAGCGGCAAGACCACGCTGCTGCGTAATTTGCTGACCAACGCGCAGGGCCGCCGCATTGCGGTCATCGTCAACGAGTTTGGCGAGCTGGGCATTGACGGTGAGCTGCTGCGCGGCTGCGGCATTGGCTGCGATGAAAACGGTGTCGAAAACGGCCAGCTGTTCGAGCTGGCCAACGGCTGCCTGTGCTGCACGGTGCAAGAAGAATTTGCCCCGGTGATGGAGCAGCTGGCCGCCCGCCGCGACCAGATCGACTACCTGGTCATCGAGACCTCGGGCCTGGCCCTGCCCAAGCCACTGGTGCAGGCCTTCCAGTGGCCCGCGCTGCGCAATGCCTTCACCGTGGACGCGGTGATCACCGTGGTGGATGCGCCCGCCGTGGCCGCTGGCGATTTTGCCGATGACCCTGTGGCCGTGGATGCCCAGCGCCGCGCCGACGACAACCTGGACCACGATTCACCGCTGCACGAATTGTTCGAAGACCAGTTGGCCACCGCCGACCTGGTGATCGTGCACAAGGTCGACGGCATGGATGCTGCAGCGCTCGAAGCCGTCGAAGCCACCATCCGGGCCGAGGCACCTGCGGGTGTGAAGCTGGTGCGGGCATCGCACGGCAGGGTGCCCATGGACGTGCTGCTGGGCCTGGAGCGCGCGGTGGAAGACGTGATAGACGCCCGCAAAACCCACCACGACGAGGAAGAAGACCACGACCACGATGCCTTCGACTCGGTGTCGATCGCGCTGGAAGTGACGGACCGCGCCAAGCTGCTCAAGGCGCTGACCGCGTTGGTGCAGCGCCACGAGATCTACCGCGTCAAAGGCTTCGTGGCCGTGCCCGGTGCGGCCATGCGCTTGGTGGTGCAGGGTGTGGGTCAGCGTTTTGACAGCTACTTCGACCGCGCCTGGCGCGCCGATGAGACACGTGCCACCCGCCTGGTGTTCATTGGCGACCACCTTGAGGCTGCCACCCTGCAAGCCGAGTTGCAAGCCACGCTGGCGTAAGGGACTCCATGCATTTGCTCTCCACCCGCCCCGGCGGCCATGTTGAAGACGATGGCAACGGCATCGTGCGCGTGGAGCAAACGCCGGGCGACATCGTGGTGCTCACCGTGGCGGACACCACCTTGTCGCTGTTGGCTGAGGTGGCCAGCAAGCTGCCGGCTGATTTCCCGAGCGTGCGCCTGGCCAACCTGATGTGGCTGCGCCAGCCTGCGTCCACCGACTTGTACATGGACGATGTGTTGCGCCACGCCAAGGCTATCGTCATCGAGCACCTGGGCAGCCCCAGCGACTGGGCCTATATCGTGGACCAGGTGTGCGGGTCGGCGGCAGCGCGCGGCCAGTGGCTGGTCATGGTGTCGGGCGAGTGCGTGGAAGACGCGCAGCTCCTGCTGCGCAGCACCGCCGCCAAGGAAGACTGCACCCACCTCTGGCGCTGCCTGCGCGAGGGCGGGCGCGACAACGCGAACAATTTTTTCCAGCTCATCCAGCACGCCGCCTTTGGCCGGGGCGAGCGGCCTGCACCTGCCCAGGTGCTGCCTGCCGCCGTGCGCTACGAGCCCATCACGCAAGTGGCCCCTTGGCGCGCAGGCGCACCCGTGGCTCTGCTGGTGTTCTACAAGGCCCATTTGCAAGCTGGCAACACCGCCGCGTTTGACGCCATGCTGGACGCCCTGGCAGAGCAGGGCCTCAACACCTTGGCCTTGGCCCTGGATTCGCTGAAAAACCCTGGCAGCATGGCGCTGCTGCGGGCCATGGCTGAAGAGCACAAAGTTGATGTGGTGCTCAACGCCACCAGCTTTGCCGTGGGCTCCATCGATGGCAACGACAGTGGCGCCGAAGTCCAACCCGTGCTGCTGGCGGGCGACGCACCTGTGCTGCAGCTGATCACTGCCGGTTGCTCGCAAGAGCAGTGGCAAGACGACCCGCACGGCCTCACGCCGCGTGACCTGGCCATGCAAATCGTGCTGCCCGAGGTCGATGGACGCATTGGCACCCGGCCCATCAGCTTCAAGGGTCTGGCCTGGCGCTGCGAGCGCGCCGAGATCGACGTGGTGCGCTACCAGCCGGAGCCGGAGCGCATGGCCTATGTGGCATCTCTCGCTCGTAGATGGTGCGTATTGCGCTATAAAAAGAGTAGTGAGAAGCGCGTGGCCCTGGTGCTGGCCAATTACCCGAATGACGACTCGCGCCTGGCCAACGGCGTGGGGCTGGACACGCCCGCGTCCACCGTGGTCATACTCCAAGCCCTGCAGGCCGCGGGCTATGCCACTGGCGATGTGCCGCAGCATGGCGACGCGCTGATGGCCGACCTGGTGCGCGGCATCACCAACAAGCTGGATGCCAACGACCACCGCCCCGCAGGCCAAAGCCTGGCGATGGCCGACTACCTGCAAGACTTTGCCGCCCTGCCGCCCGAGAGCCAGGCCGCCATCAACGCGCTGTGGGGCCCGCCTGATCAGGACCCGCTGGTGCGCGCAGGCCGCTTCATGGTGTCGGGCCAGCGCTACGGCAACGTGTTTGTGGGCAACCAGCCTGCCCGTGGGCGGGATCTGGACCTGGTCGCGACCTACCACGACGCCGACTTGGTGCCCACGCACAACTACCTGGCCTTCTACTTCTGGCTGCGCCGCGCCTACGCGGTAGACGCGGTGGTGCACGTGGGCAAGCACGGCAACCTGGAATGGCTGCCCGGCAAAAGCGTGGCGCTGGGCGCGGCCTGCTGGCCCGACGCCATCCTCGGCCCGCTGCCGCACCTGTACCCGTTTATCGTGAACGACCCCGGCGAGGGCGCGCAGGCCAAGCGCCGCACCCAGGCCGTCATCATCGACCACCTCATGCCCGCCATGACCCGGGCCGAGACCTATGGGCCCTTGCAGCAGCTTGAAGGCCGCATGGACGAGTATTTTGATGCCCTGTCTCTGGACCCGCGCCGCGCCAAGCTGCTGCGTGCCGGCATTCTGGAGCAGGTGCTGGCCGACGGCCTGCACACCGAGCTGGGCTTTACCAAACCCGCTGACGATGCAGAGCGTGATGCCCTGTTGCGCCGCCTCGATGCCTACCTGTGCGAGATCAAGGAATCGCAAATCCGCGACGGCCTGCACATCTTTGGCCAGTCTCCCACTGGCCGCCAGCGGGTGGATACGCTGGTGGCCTTGGCCCGTTACCCTGGTGGCGCGGGGGCGGCACAGGGCAGCCTGACGGTCGCCTTGGCACACGACCTGGGGCTGCAAGACTTTGATGCGCTCAGCCCCGACTGGGCCACGCCGTGGACCGGTGAGCGCCCGCAGGTTTTGCAAACCCTGAGCGCCGACCCTTGGCGCCACGCAGGCCACACCCGCGAGCGGCTGGAATTGTTGGCCGTGCAGTTGGTGCAAGACGGCGCAGCGCCTTCGCCAGAGACTTGGCCTCACGCCGCCCAGGTGCTGGAGCGCCTGCACACCACGCTCGCCCCGCGTCTGGATGCCTGTGGCGCTAATGAAATCGGCCAACTGCTGCGTGGCTTGGACGGGCGCTTTATCCCTCCCGGCCCCAGCGGCGCGCCGTCACGCGGCAGGCCGGACGTGCTGCCCACCGGGCGCAACTTCTATTCGGTGGACACGCGTGCCATCCCCACCCAAACCGCCTACGCCATGGGCGCCAAAGGTGCGGACCGGGTGGTCGAGCGCCACTTGCAAGACCATGGTTCGTACCCCACGGCCATGGGCCTGTCGGTGTGGGGCACCAGCACCATGCGCACCGGCGGCGAAGACGTTGCCCAGGCCTTTTCGCTGCTGGGCGTGCGGCCCAAGTGGGCGGCGGGCAGCAACCGCGTGGTGGATATCGAAGTCATGCCCATGAGCGTGCTGGGCCGCCCGCGCGTGGATGTAACGCTGCGTGTCTCCGGCTTCTTCCGCGATGCGTTTCCCAATGTGATTGATCTGTTCGACACCGCCGTGCGTGCCGTGGCCGCCATTGCGGTGGAGGACGAGCCGGACGACGTGAATCCCATCCGCGTGCGCGTGCTGGCCGAGGCCGCGCAGGCGCAGGCCGCAGGGCAGTCGGAAGCGGACGCCGAGCGGGCCTCCACTTGGCGCGTGTTCGGGCCACGGCCCGGCGGTTACGGTGCGGGCTTGCAGGCAACGATGGACAGCGGTAACTGGACCGAGCGCGCCGAGCTGGCCGAGGCCTATTTGCGCGCAGGTGCCTTTGCCTATGGGCAGGACGCGCACGGAACCAAAGCGCCCGAGGCGTTTGCGCAGCGTATCGCCGGGCTGGACGCGGTGCTGCACAACCAGGACAACCGCGAGCACGACATCCTGGATTCCGGCGACTACTACCAGTTCATGGGCGGCATGGCCGCCGCAGTGGAGCACCTGAGCGGCACGCCCGCCGCGCTGTACCACGGCGACTTCAGCGTGCCCGGTGCGCCACGCATCCGCACGCTGGGCGAGGAGGTGGCGCGGGTCGTGCGCTCGCGCGCGGTCAACCCCAAGTGGCTGGACGGCATCAAGCGCCACGGCTACAAGGGCGCGTTCGAGATCGCCGCCACCGTGGACTTTCTGTTTGCCTTTGACGCCACCACAGGCGTGGTGGGCGACCACCAGTACGCGCTGGTGGCCGATGCCTATGTGCACGACGCTGCCACCCGTGATTTCCTGTTGCAGCACAACCCGCTGGCGCTGCGCAGCATCGGCGAGCGCCTGCTGGAAGCGATGGACCGCGGCCTGTGGGCCGAACCGGGCGATCAGCGCGCACGCATTGAAGACCATCTGCTGGCCCTGGAGCAGCGGCTGGAAGCATCCGAAGACGTATTGAAAGAAGGGGCTTAGGCTATGAGCACACGTGTGGCATTTCCATTTACCGCGCTGGTCGGCCAGCCACTGCTGCAGCGCGCCCTGTTGCTGGTGGCGATCGACCCGCGCATCGGTGGCGTGCTGGTCAGCGGCCCGCGCGGCACGGCCAAGTCCACGGCAGCGCGCGCGCTGGCCGCCCTGCTGCCGGACGCGCCCTTTGTGACCCTGCCGCTGGCCGCCAGCCTGGAGCAGTTGGTGGGTACGCTGAATGTTGAAGACGTATTGCGCGACGGCCAGCTGCGCCTGGCGCCGGGCTTGGTGGCGCGTGCCCACAACGGTGTGCTGTACGTGGACGAGGTCAATCTGTTGCCCGATGCGCTGGTCGATGCGCTGTTGGACGTCGCCGCCAGCGGCATCAACACCGTCGAGCGCGACGGTATCTCGCAGCAGCATGCCGCGCGGTTTGCGTTGGTCGGCACGATGAACCCCGAAGAAGGTGAACTGCGGCCGCAGCTGCTGGACCGTTTTGGCCTGTCGGTGTTGCTGGGCAACCCCACCGACCCGCAGCAGCGGCAAGAGATTCTGCGCACCCGCCTGGCTTTCGACGAAGACCCGCAGGCGCTGACCGCGGCGCACGCGGCGCAGTTGCACCGGCTGGCGGATACGGTGGCCGCAGCGCGGGCTGCGCTGCCGCGCCTGGCGTGGTCAGACGCCGTGCTGCAACATGCCGCTGCGCTGGCCCTGGCCGCCGGTGTCGATGGCATGCGGGCCGACCTGGTGATGCTGCGCGCAGCGCGCGCGCTGGCGGCCCTGGAAGGCCGCGATGCGGTGAGCACGGAGGACGTGGACGCTGTGGCCGAATTGGCGCTGGCGCATCGGCGTACGGTGGAGCCGTCCGCCAACCGCACGGCGCCTTCCGCCAACGACAACGCCGGCCCGCGCTCAAACAATCCATCCACCTCTGCTGCTACGCCCACCTCCGAGGGCGATTGGGGCGCGCTGCCGCCGCAGCCCACGTCCACCACCCGTGTGCTGTCTACAGGAGCCTGGCCCGCAAAAAAAGCCTGAGCCACCACACCCGCCGGCCGCCCACATCGGCCGGCAGTGTGCGGTGGCGCAAACCCTCCCCAAGCGCATCGCCACCTCTGAAGCCGGCGGTGCAATCCCTGGGCGACAGCGCGGCGATTGCCTGGCTGCGCACCCTGTTGGCCAAAGGCCCGCAGGCGTTGCAGCGCGAGCACTTGCATTACCAGCCGCAGGTGGCGGCCGTGCCGCGCCTGCATCTGATCCTGCTGGACACATCGGGCTCGATGCGCCAGGGTGGTCGTTTGGCGCTGGCCAAAGGCCATGCGGCCCGCCTGATCGAGCAGGCGGCGCGTGCTGGCGACCACGTGGGCCTGCTGTGTTTCGGTGGTGGCGGTGTGGAGCTGGTGGTGCCGCCGGGCCCGGCGCGGGCCGCCGGCGCGGCACGGGTACGCCAGTGCGGCGGCGGCGGTGGTACGCCGCTGCGGCGGGCATTGGACGTGGCGAACACCTTGCTGGCGCAGGCACAGCGGCGCAGCAGCGTAGGGCCGGCCTGGTTGTGGCTACTGAGCGATGGTCGCACCCTAGAGCAGCCGGTCGCGCCGCGGGGTACCGAGCACGCGGTGGTGCTGGATTTTGACGACCGCCTGCCAGCGATAGGCCGCTGTGCCGCCTGGGCCGAGCGCTGGGGCGCGGAGTACCGTCTGGCCAGTGCATCCATTTAATTTTCAAACACGCCGATACACATGACCGATTTTGTTTCTGAACCCGCCGTGACCGAACTCATCATTTGCACCACCTGCAGGCCCACCGGCGTGTCGCGCGACGTGCCTGCTGCCGGCGAGGCGCTGCTGGAGGCCGTGCAGGTCGCCACCTGGGACCTGGATGCTACCCAGCAGGCGCGTATCCGCGTGCGCGGCCTGGCCTGCATGAGCGGCTGCGCAAGGGCCTGCACCGTGGCGCTGCAGGCCGCGGGCAAGTACACCTACTACTTTGGTGATCTGGTGGCCGACGAGGTCACCGCCGTCGAGGTACTGGCCTGCGCGCAGTTGCACGCCGACAGCGCCGACGGTAACCTGCTGCGCAAGGAGCGACCCGAGCGCCTGCGCAGCGGCATCTTGGCGCGCCTGCCTCCGTTGGGGCTGGCAGCCAGTTCGGGCTAGTTTTTCGCAATGCATCCGCGACCCGCGGGTGCTTTTCTCTGGTTTTTCAAAAGGAGCATCGCATGCAGCCATCCAACCCGTCCACCACCACCGAATTGCCCCGCGCTTCCAGCGCGACGCGCAGCCTGCTCGTGCAGCTCGCCGCTGGCGCCGCCCTCGGCATCGTCGTGCTGTATGGCGTGGCATTTGCCGAAAGCCCGCTGATGCACAACGCCGCACACGACGTGCGCCACATCACAGTGAAACCCTGCCATTGAAGGAGACGCCATGATCTTTCAAAAATTGGTATGGGCCGGCTTGGCCGTTGCCGTTGTCGTGGGCAGCGTGGAAACGGGCGTGCAAAGCCTGCAGGCCGCGCCGCTGATTCTGGCCGCCGAAGTGTATGAAGGGCAGAAGGCCGAAGCGCCCACGCCCGCCGATACGCTGGCTGCACCCGCGCAGGCCACGGCCGTCGCGCACGAACACGCGCATGAACATGAGCACGGCGGTGCCGCGGAATGGGAGCCCGCCAACGGCGCCGAGCGCATTGGCTGGACCTGGGTGGCCAATGTGCTGCATGCGTTCAGCATCGCCTTGCTGGTGTTCGCCGTGATGGGCGTCTGGCTGTACAAGCGCGGTGCCAAGCTGGCGTCTCTGCCGCTGGCCTGCCTGGTGGCTGCTGCCGGTGGCATCAGCTTCAACCTGTGGCCGTCCCTGGGCCTGCACGCCGAAGTGCCAGGCATGGAAGCCGCACCCCTGCACGCGCGCCAGCTGTGGTGGCTGCTGTCCATGGGCAGCGCCGCCCTGGCCTGCGCGGTGCTGGGCTTTGGCCGTGGCGCCTGGCGCTGGATCGCCGCTGCAGCGCTGCTGGCGCTGCCGTTCGTGGTCGGCGCGCCTGAGCTGGAAGGCGATGCCCTGGCCGGTTACGGCCCCGAAGCACATGCGGCGCTGGAGCAACTGGGCACGCAGTTCGTCTGGGCTACCAGCTGGGTCGCGGCTTCGTTCTGGGTGACGATGGGCGTGGCGTCCGGCCTGGCTTTCCAGCGCTGGGTACGGCCGAGCTTGCTGGCGGTTCTGAAAGTTGCTGGCGTGTCCGATGCGAATGCGGTGAACGCAGTTCGTTAGCAGGGTATGGTGGGCTGCGCATACCCCGGGCCCCGTCGTGGTCAGCACGCCGTACCGTGATTGCGGATTTTGATACCACCAATTGATTGCCAGAAAAATGTCCAGATTGGGTATGGCGATGGTTGGTGAGTGTCTGGGAGCTTAGTTCTTATTTGCTACTTTTTTAGTAGCTGCTTGTGCTCGTTAGATCTGCGCTAGCGGTGTATTTGACTTGATTTTTCTAAGCAGTAGAGAAATGTGATGCGTGTGGATGACGATTCTTAGCGACCCGTTTAGGCTCGGAGCAGACTTCTGCAGAACACAGCGAATGTGTTGCATCGACCGATTGAATCCGCCGCCAACAGCAGACCTTTGCCCAAGCCTCTCAATTCAACCAAGCTACAGCATGGCTTACGTCGAGCACATGGATAGCCTGTGCCTGCCGGTTGATTCGGCCCAGCCGCAGCCGCAGCCTCACCTCGGCAGAGTTAGGTCCAACCGGACAGTCCGGACCTCGCGCGCGGGCGACATGCCGAACAAGCGGCCGTAGTCGCGGGTGAACTGTGGAACGCTCTCATATCCCACGCCGTGGGCCGCGTGGGCTACCATCAGCCCCTCAGACAATAATCGCCTACGCGCCTCAATGAGCCGGAATCGCTTCTGCAGTTGAATCGGCGTCAGCGAGGTGATAGAGCGAAAGTGCTCGTGAAACGTCGAGATACTCATTCCGGCAACTGCCGCAAGTTGTTCAACATGTAGAACTTTGGCATAGCCTTCGCGGATGAGAGCCACCGCCCTGCCAATGCGTTGGGCATGACTGTCGACCACCCCAAGCGCCCTGATGGCAGCAGCGTGCTCGCCCGTGAGCAGCCAGTAATGCAGTTCACGCAACAACTGCGCCTGTAGCATCCCGAGCGAAGCCGGACGTTCGAGCAAGGCCATCAGCCGCCGGGCGCAGTCTGCGACATCTGGGCCCGTCGGGTTCACCTGCACAGCCTGGCCGATGGCCCAAGGTGCTGCGCCCATTTCCACCACCAAACTTTCGAGTATGGCGATGTCCAGGTCGAACACGATGGAGACATAGGGCGCTGCTGCGTTGGCAGTGGTGATTTCGCTGACTGTCGGCACATCGGTGGTGATGAGCAGCGATTCACCAGCACCGAACTCAAACGTCTGGTGCCCCATCACCACACGCTTTCGACCTTGCAGGACCAGAGCCACCAATGGCCGGTTGATGGCGAACTGCATTGCCCCCGGAACCGTCTCGCGTACGACTGTCACCCCGGGGATGGGAGTACGGGCAATGCCACTGCGGTCCGCATTCGACTCGGCGAAGCGAAAAGCCATCTCAAGAAGCCTTTGGGTCATCTACGCAGTCTATGCCAACGTTGGCAGCCGAGTGCCTGCGCCGGACTTTTGAGCAAGAACTACCGATCTAAGCGCAATTCTATTGAAGCCGTCAGGCGAAAAATACATGGCTTCAACATGCACTTTCGAGGAGTTCACATGAGCAGCATTTCTTTGGTCACCGGCGGTAGCCGTGGTCTGGGTCGCAACACCGCGCTAAGCATCGCCCGGTACGGCGGCGACGTCATCTTGACCTACCGCAGCGGAGCCGACGATGCGCAAGCCGTCGTGGCCGAAATCGAGAGCCTGGGCCGTAAAGCTATCGCTCTCCAGCTCGACGTTTCCTCGATTTCTGCCTTTCCGGGTTTTGTCCATGCGGTCCGAACCGCCTTGGAGGAGCGCTGGGAACGTTCGACCTTCGACCACCTCATCAACAACGCAGGCCACGGAGAAATGGCCAGTCTGGCAGAGACGACAGAGGCACAATTCGACGGCTTGTTCAATGTGCATGTGAAGGGCGTTTTCTTCCTGACGCAAGCCCTGCTGCCGTTGTTGGCCGACAAGGGCCGTATCGTCAATTTTTCCTCTGGCCTGACTCGGGTGTCTTTTCCCGGCTTTTCGGCTTATTCGGCCGCCAAAGGGGCGGTGGAAATCCTAACGCTCTACATGGCGAAGGAACTGGGAAGCCGTGGCATCAGTGTCAACACGGTGGCGCCAGGCGCCATCGAAACCGACTTTCTGGGAGGCGCCGTACGCGACACCCCGGGCTACAACGAAGCCTTCTCCAACATCACGGCACTGGGCCGGGTGGGGCTTCCCGATGACATCGGGCTCATGGTGGCCAGCTTGCTGCGGCCCGACAACCATTGGGTGACCGCGCAGCGCATTGAGGTGTCGGGCGGACAAAGCATCTGAGAGCAAAGGGTCCTGCTATCGCTGTGCTTCGCCCCAAATTGTCGGGGCACGCCATGCGACGCTCGCACCCTTCGCCAAATGTGGGGCGCCCTCGGCTCAGTTGCGCTCGACTCCCGGACAGCGTACACGTCCGCTACGGGAAAGGGCGAGAGACCGGAGTGGGCCCAAATTTGACCTTGGGCATTGGTTGCCGAATGTCTGCTTCTAGTTGAGATAGCTGACATGTGGGACTTCGGCATCTGCCGCAACGCCGTCTTTCGTCGTCACAAGCGACCAATTCAAGCAGCCTAACCCCGCCGCATCAAATACGTATCCATGATCCACCCATGCGCCGCCCGTGCCGCCTGCCTCTCCGCCTGAATCCGCTCACTTACCTCCGCCAGCGGCCCGGAGATGCATATCTGCTGCGGCATTCCCAGATAGGCACCCCACCAGATGGTGATGCCTTCGGGCGCCAGGTGCTGAAACGCGCAGGTTCCGTCCAGCATTACGGCCACGGTGTCGGCGCTTGGAGGCCAGCCGTGGTCGCGCAGTTGGCGGCCGGTGGTGATGGTGACGGGGGCGTTGACCTCGTTCAGTGCGATCGCGTGTGCAGCAGTCAGGGCCTGCAATGCGGTGATGCCAGGCACCACAGAGACCTTTAGCGGCAGTTGCAAGGCCAGGCGCTCGGCGATGCGCAGCGTGCTGTCGTACAGCGAGGGGTCGCCCCACACCAGCAAGGCCACGCGGCCACCTGCGGGTAGGTGGGCGCGGATGGTGGCGAGCCATACCTCGGAAATCGC
This sequence comes from uncultured Albidiferax sp., assembly GCA_963513025.1. Taxonomy (GTDB): domain Bacteria; phylum Pseudomonadota; class Gammaproteobacteria; order Burkholderiales; family Burkholderiaceae_C; genus Rhodoferax_B. Next base: position 46,474 of record CAUPON010000033.1, on the reverse strand, counting down.
GTCGTGCCAGCGGTTGACGGCGGCGGGATAGTCGGGGTCGTCGGCGTCGCGCACCGGCATGTCAAAGCCCACCACCTGGGTGGCGGGGTTGGTGACCAGCGCTTCGCACAGTTGCAGGCGCAGCTCAGCCAGGTCGGCTTTGCCGGCACCTTTGTGTGGTACCAGAATCAGGTCCGCAGCGTTCAGCGCCAGCACACCCTGGCGGGTTACATGGTCGGGGTTGCCGGTGCCTATGCCGACGAGGCAGAGGTCAATGCTCACTCGGTACCCGCCGGAAAGCGCGGCGCGGTGCCCAGCGGGCGGTAGCGGCGGTCGTAGTCGCCGGCATACAGGCGGCTGGTGGCGAAGTCTTCGGCACCCAGGGTGTGGCCGACCAGGATCAGCGCGGTGCGTTCCATGCTGTCGCCGACTGCGGCCTCTATGGTGGCCAGCGTGCCGCGCACCACGCGCTCGTCCGGCCAACTGGCACGCCAGACCACGGCAACCGGGCAATCGGCGCCGTAATGCGGGCGCAGCTCGGCCACTACACGCGTCAGCACATGGACAGACAGGTGGATCGCCAGCACCGCGCCGGTGGCGGCGAAATTCGCCAGCGCTTCGCCCTCGGGCATAGCCGAGGCGCGGCCCGAGGTGCGGGTCAGCACCACCGATTGCGCCAGGCCGGGCAGGGTCAGTTCCGCGCCCAGCGTGGCCGCAGCTGCGGCAAAGGATGGCACGCCGGGCGTAACGGTGTAGGGGATGCCGGCAGCGCGCAGCCGGCGCAGCTGCTCGCCCATGGCCGACCAGACCGACAGGTCACCCGAATGCAGGCGTGCCACATCCTGGCCTTGTGCGTGGGCGGCGCTGATTTCTTCAATGATGATGTCCAGCGACATCGGTGCGGTGTTCACCAGCCGTACGCCGGGGGGGCAGTGGGCCAGCACACCTTCGGGTACCAGGGAGCCTGCGTACAGGCAGACGGGGCAGGCGGCGATCAGGTCGCGGCCGCGCAGGGTCAAGAGGTCGGGGGCGCCGGGGCCGGCACCAATGAAGTGGACAGTCATAGCCCGGTATTTTCCGCGATCGCAGCGGTGGCCAGACTGTCCGCGGACACGGTGCGGGTTGCGAGCAGCCATGCGCCAGGGCCGGCCGCCGCCAGCGCCGCCGCTTCGGCCAGGCTGTGGCTGCCGTAGCGTGCGGGCACATGGGGGCTGGACGTAGCGGCTTGCGCTTGCAGCGCGGCCAGTTGAACGGCGATCACTGGCAGTCCGAGCTCTGCAGCCAGCTGCAGCAGCGCGGGTGCGCGGGCTCTGTCTTCGGCCGTTGCCAGCGCAGTGACGTCACTACTGCCGCCCGCAGCCTGCAAGGCGCTGCGCAGCGATGCCACACTGGCCTGGGTGCGAAAGCCCAGGCCAGCCACCTTCACAGCGTGGTACTCCACTGCACCACCGGGCGTACCGGCGACCAGCCGCGCATCGTGCCCAGCGGGGCCGCATGGGCCAGATTGATGCGCAGCAGACTGCCGCCGTACTGCTGGTGCAACTGGGCCAGGGCAGATTCGGTTTCCAGCGTGACCGCGTTCACCACCAGGCGGCAACCGGCCGGCGCCAGCGCTTGCAGGGCCGTAAAAAGCGCCAGGTTAAAACCACCGCCGACAAAAATTGCCTGCGGTGCGGCCATGCCGGCCAGTGCCTGCGGTGCCAGGCCTTCCACCACCTGCATGGCTTTGCCCAGGCCAAAGCTGGCGATGTTGGTGCGGATGTTGGCAACCCGCGCTGCGTGCTGTTCGATGGCGGTGGCACGCCCACCGGCCAGGCACCATTCCACAGAAACCGAGCCCGAGCCGGCGCCGATGTCCCACAGATGTTCGCCCGGCCGCGGCGCCAGCGCCGCCAGCGTCAGTGCCCGCACCGGTGCCTTGGTGATCTGGCCGTCATGCGCAAAGTGGGTTTCGAGCAGGCCAGGACTGCGCGGCAGGCCGAGTGCGCCCGCTACCTCCACAGCGACTGCGACCGGCGCCACGATGTGATCCAGATCGCAACCTGTGGCGCTGCTGCTGCGGATGCGCTCGCGCGGCCCGCCCAGCGCTTCAAGCACCCACAGCGCAGATGGTCCACAGCCTTGCGCGTTCAGCCAGCGCGCGAAGTCGCTTACCGCCGCACCATCGCGCAGCAGGCAGAGCAGCCGCGCGCCGCGGTGCAAAGTGGGGCGGGTGCTTTCAAAGGCGGTGGCGTGCAGGCCGTGGCACTGCACGTCTTCGAGTCGCCAACCCAATCGTGCAGCGGCCAGGGCGAAGGTGGAGGGCGCTGGATAGGCCATCCACTCGCTAGGGGCCAGATGCGCCGCCAGGCTACCGCCGGCACCAAACCAGAACGGGTCGCCCGATGCCAGCACCGCGACCGGCTGGCCACGCAAGGCCAGCACCGGCGCCACGTCGAAGGGCACAGGCCAGGCCTGGCCACGGGTGCCCGCGTCAACCAAGGCCAGGTGGCGCGGCCCGCCGAATATGGTGTGGGCGGCGTCCAGCGCGGCGCGGCTGGTAGCCGACAATCCTGCCAACCCGTCCTCGCCCACACCCATGATAGAAAGCCAGCGCTCAGCCATGTCCCGCATCCTTGTTCTGGGTGGAACCACCGAAGCCAGCCAGTTGGCCCGTGCGCTGGCCGCGGCGGGTGTAGATGCCATATTTTCGTATGCCGGCCGCACCGAGGCGCCCATCGCCCAGCCGTTGCCAACGCGGGTGGGCGGCTTCGGCGGCTGCATGGGGCTGCTGGCCTGGCTGCGTGCAAACCGCATCACGCAGGTAGTCGATGCCACGCACCCGTTTGCCGCACAAATGAGCAGCCACGCCATCGTCGCCTGTGGCGAGGCCCGCATTCCGCTGCTGGCCCTGGAGCGCCCGGCCTGGGTGGCGCAGGCTGGCGATGCCTGGCAGAACGTGCCAGACGTTGATGCCGCTGTGGCCGCCTTGCCCGCCGCGCCGGCCCATGTGTTTCTGGCCATCGGGCGACAGCAGCTGGCACCGTTTGCGCGTCTGCCGCAGCACCGTTATCTGCTGCGCCTGGTCGATGCTGTACCGGACTTGCCTTTGGCGCATACCGAGGTGGTGCTGGCCCGTGGCCCGTTCACCGAGCAAGGCGACCGTGCGCTGATGCTGGCCCATGGCATCACCCACGTGGTGGCCAAGAACGCCGGTGGCAGCGGTGCCGAGGCCAAGCTGCTGGCCGCGCGGGCGCTGGGCCTGGCGGTGGTCTTGATCGACCGGCCCGTTATTCCCAAACGCGCCACGGTTGCCAGCGTGGCCGAGGTGATGGATTGGATCGCCGCTCATACCGCCGACCGCGGGGTGTAGACAAAGCGGCCAACGCGGCGTGTGGCGGCGTTGCCGACCAGTACCACGCTGCGCATATCGGCCATCTCGGGCGTGGCTTCAGCCAGGCTGACGGTGTGGATCTGCTCGTCGGGCGTGGACACCGCGCGGGCAAAGGTGATCAACCTGTCCGGGCCGCAGATGCTGCGCAGCAGTTCCAAAATGCGGACAAAGGTGTGTGGCCGGCTGGCCGAGCGCGGGTTGTAGAAGGCCATCGCAAAGTCGGCTTCGGCCGCGGCGCGCACGCGGGCTTCGATCAGGCTGGCGGGCTTGAGGTTGTCGCTGAGGTTGATGGCGCAGAAGTCGTGGCCCAGCGGCGCACCGGCGCGGGCGGCAGCGGCCAGCATGGCGGTGATGCCGGGCAGCACGCGGATGTCCAGCTGCTGCCACTCGGGCCGGTTTTCCAGGGCTTCAAACACCGCCGAGGCCATCGCAAACACACCCGGATCGCCAGATGAAACAACGACCACCTGGCGGCCCGCGGCGGCCATGGCCAGTGCGGCGGCGGCCCGGTCCAGCTCCACCCGGTTGTCCGAAGGGTGCAGCGTGAGTCCAGCGCGCGGCGCGATGCGCGCCACGTAGGGGATGTAGCCGACCACGTCGGTGGCGGCCTCCAGTGCCTGTGTGACCTCGGGCGTGACCAGATGCGGGTCGCCCGGGCCCAGGCCGGCAATGCACAGCCAGCCGCTCATTCGATCACCTCGGGGCGGCGACCGTGGCCGTGCACCAGCACGATGGCGAAGTAGGGGCAGTCGGTGCCATCCACTTCGGATAACGGCACCACGCGCTCGCCCGGCATGGTGCCGCGCTCGACCAGCCAGGCCTGGTCGAGACGGCCGGCGGCGGCCAGCGCGCTGCGCACGCGGGGCAGGTTGCGGCCGGTCTTCATGATCACCAGCGCGTCGGCCGATTGCATATGGCGCAGCAGCTCGGCCTCGGGCAGGGTGCCCATGAGCACGGTCAAGACGTCGTCGCCCCAGGTGATCGGCGTGCCGGTAGCCCACCAGCAGCCCACCATGCCTGGGATGCCGGGTATCACTTCCACGTTGGCACGGCCTTGCAGCCGGGTGAACAGGTGCATGAACGAGCCGTAAAAGAAGGGGTCGCCCTCGCACAGCACCAGCACGTCCTCGGTTTGCGCCAGCACCGCCAGGCGGTTGGCCCAGTCGTCGTAAAACGCGGCCAGGCAGGCGATGTACTCGGGGCTGTCGAAGGGCAGCTCGGTGGTCACCGGGTATTCCATCGCGTATTCGGTCACGCCTGGCGCCAGCATGCCGTCGACGATGCGCCGGGCCTGGCCGGGGCGGCCTTTCTTGCGGAAGTAGGCCACGTGGCCGGCGGTGCGGATCGCGCGGTCGGCGCGCACGCTCATCAAATCGGGGTCGCCAGGTCCCAGGCCGGCGCAGAGGATGGTGCCCATCAGATTTCGCTCCGGCTGGCCAGGGCGTTGACTGCTGCGACGGTGATGGCCGAGCCACCGAGCCGGCCTTGCACCACCAGCGACGGCGCCGTTGGCGCGGCCATCAGCGCGGCCTTGGATTCGGCTGCGCCGACAAAGCCGACCGGGCAGCCGATGATGGCCGCAGGGCGCGGGCAGGTCGGGTCTTGCAGCATGTTCAGCAGATGGAACAGTGCGGTCGGTGCATTGCCAATGGCCACTACCGCGCCGGCCAGGTGCGGCCGCCACAGCTCCAGCGCCGCGGCGCTGCGGGTGGTCGCCATGGCCTGGGCCAGCTCGCGTACCGACGGATCGTTCAACGTGCAGATAACCTGGTTATTGGCGGGCAGGCGGGTACGGGTAATGCCCTCGCTCACCATGCGTACGTCGCACAGGACGGGTGCGCCGGCCTCCAACGCGCTACGGGCGACTTCGGCCATGCCCTCGGAAAAGCGCACATGGGCTTCCAGGCCCACCATGCCGGTGGCGTGGATCATGCGGACGACGGCCAGCTCTTCAATCGGGGTGAACCGGGCCAGGTCAGCCTCGGCCCGGATGATGGCAAAGGACTGGCGGTAGATGGCAGTGCCATCGGTTTCAAATACGTGGGGCATGGTCACTATGCACACCCCCAGGCTCCAGTGCTGCGCACTGATCCCCAACCCCCTTGCAGGGGGCGCCACCGGCAGCCTGGCAAAGCCAGTTCTGAGGTGGTTCTGGTGGGCGTGCGTTCTGACTGAACTTGAGGGGCTGGACTATTACGGCGCATGGAATATTGTGAGTAAGCGGGGAGCAATCGTTTCAGGGGCCAAGGCCAGCAGATCGGGTGCCGAGGCTGCCGTGCCGTGGCGTATCAGGTTGAAGCCCGCAGGCGTAGCCACCAGCGTCAGCGCGGCGCGCGGATGGGCGCAGCCCTTGCTGCAGCCAGAAACATGCAGCAGCCGGCCGGTGGGCACCAGCGGCGCCAGTGCACGGGCCAGTGGGCGGGTGGCGGTGGCGGCCTGCAGGCAGCCGGGGGCGCCGGTGCAGGCCACGACGCGCATGCGCGCATCGTTGGCCTGGGTGATCAGATGGGGTAACTCGGGTGCATGCTGCAGGCCAACGACCAGCAGCATCTGCCAGGGCGTCATGCGCAGCGGGCCCAATGTGGAGAGTGTGGCCAGGGTCTCGGCCTGCAGCTGGCCAAATTCGGAGCCCACCAGCCAGCCGGCCGCGACGGGACCGGGCTGGGGTTTGGGGGCGGACGGCGCAAAGTCGGTGGTGGCTTGGAAGCGCTCCGGCAGCGCATGCAATGGGGCCAGTGCAGCCATGCGGTTCAGTCCACCGTGTTGCGCCAGGAACCAGTGCGCGAGCGCCATCGCGGCGGGTACGGCTTCTTCGATGCCGACCTTGGCAGCCGTGGCATAACCGTCGGCGCGCACGGTGTAGCCGTCTATGCGGCGTTCGATGCGGATGTCGGCCGGGCTGGCGCGCAGCACGGCCTGCGCGCCCCAGTCCACGGCAAAGCCGAATTTGCTGGGCAGGGCGGGGGCGTCGGGTGCGGCCAGGGCCTGGGCCAGCGCGGCGGCGATGTGCTGCGTGCCGTCGTCCGGCTGCCAGAAAGGCGTGACCAGGATATTGCGGCGGGATTCGCTGTCGGCACTGCTATCCACCAGGCCGAGTGCCTGCAAGCCTTGCAGCACTGCCGCATGGGCCTCGGGAGCGATACCGCGCAGCTGCAGGTTGGCGCGGCTGGTCAGGTCCAGCATGCCGTTGCCGTGCTGGTGGGCCAGCGCGGCAATGCCGGCGGCCTGGGCCGATGTGAGCCGGCCCGCATGCGGGCGCACCCGCACCACCAGGCCGTCACCCGACAGCATCGGGCGCAGTGCGCCCGGGCACCAGCCTTTGATCTGCGGGGCTGGGGCGGGATGCATGGAAGGAGGGACTACGGCGGTTCGCATCCGGGGCGGCTGGTTCTGGGTGGTGTGTGGTGCGAATTCTGGGGGAACGCGGTGGCCGATGGCTGCGTCAAAAATGCCCCACTGCGTAAGCCCCAAGTATCGCATCTGTGCCCGTGGTTGGCCCTGGGTGCTGCGCGGCGGTGGGCGCTGGCCGACGGTCCGTAGCGCGTGCCGCTGGTGGCGGTTGAAAATTTATAAAAAATAATGCTCTAGCGCAGGTGGTATATGCGCTACCAGCTATTAAAAACGTAGCAATTGTGAAGTCGATCTTGCGGATCTTTACCGCCACTTCACCACGGCAACCCGGTGGGGCATTGAATTTCTGCGGCGCGGGTGGCATCTGACGCCTATCGACCACCACCGTTGAGGTTTCCATGAACACCCAAGAGCGCGACCAACTGAACACCTTTTTGCAGCAACTCGGCCAGGCGCGGGCCGCCGTGAAGGACAGTGAAGCCCAAACCTTGATCGACAACGCGCTGGCGCGGCAGCCGGATGCGGCCTACCTGCTGGTACAACGCTGTTTGCTGCAAGACGGCGCTTTGCAAGCTGCGCAGGCCCAGATCAGCAGCCTGCAGACCGAACTGCAGCAGGCCCGCCAGGGCAGTGCTGCGGGTGGAGCAGGTTTTCTGGACAGCAATGCCTGGGGCCGTGCACCCGCAGTGCCCAGCTATGTTGCGCCGGCCGCAGCGCCTGCGCCTGCCTACTACCAGGCCGCGCCTGCATCCGCACCACTGGCCGCTGCGCCATCGCGCTTCCAGGCGCCCAGCTTTTTGACCGGCATGGCGACGACCGCGGCCGGCGTGGCGGCGGGTGCCTTCTTGTTCCAGGGCATTGAGAGTCTGATGGGCCACCGCGGTAGCAGCGGCAACGACACTAGCGCCAGCCATGCCTTGGGTGGCGGCAGTTCTGCGTCGGCCTTCGGTCTGAGCGACCCAGCGCTTCCGACACTCGACAGCGTCGACAAAAACAGCCTGATCAGCAGTGATGCGACGACCGATACAGACAGCTTCGGCGACGACGGAATGGATTTTGGCGTCGGCGATTCCAGCGACTGGGCTTGAGGCCCGGGCTGCGCTGTTACTTGACCGGAATCGCCGTGGCCCGGTCCACGGGCACGGCGGTCACGGCGTTTTGCGGTGATCCGTCGATCAGCTTGTCGGAGTAGGTCAGGTAGACCAGCGCGTTGCGCTTCTTGTCCACCATGCGCACGATGCGCAGCTTCTTGAACAGGATGGACAGGCGCTCGTTGAACACCTCGTCGTTCAAGGGCAGCGGCTTGGTGAAGCTGATCGGGCCTACCTGGCGGCAGGCAATGGAGGCCTCGGCCTTGTCTTCGGCCAGGCCAAACGCGCCTTTGAGGCCGCCGGTCTTGGCCCGCGACACAAAGCAGGTGACGCCCTGGACCTCCGGGTCGTCATAGGCTTCGACCACGATCTTGTGGTCCGGGCCTATCCATTGGAAGGCGGTGTCGACCGCGCCGATTTGCTCGGCCTGGGCGACGAGACAGGCTGCGCCGAGTGCCAAACCAATAGTCCATAACTTCATGTGCGTGGCTTCCGGGTTAGCGCAGGGCTTCGGGTAGTTCGATTTTGACCTCGAGGACTTCCAGGTTGTCCTGGCGCTCCAGGTGCACCTTGATGTCGTCGGGGTTGATCGACACGTATTTGGAAATCACCGCTACCAGCTCGCGTTGCAAAGCCGGCAGGTAGTCGGGGCGGCTGTTGCCGCGGCCGCTGCGTTCGTGCGCCAGAATGATCTGCAGCCGCTCCTTGGCCACGGTGGCGGTTTTTTTCTTTTCCCCGAGCAGGAAAGACAGGAAAGACATGGCTTACTTCCCTCCGAACAAGCGCTTGAAAAAGCCCGGCTTCACGGCATCGACAAAACGCATGGGCTTTTCTTCGCCCAGGAAGCGGGCCACCACGTCCTTGTAGGCTTCGGACACGTCCGTTTCGTTCAGGTGGATCGCGGGCAGGCCCTGGTTCGAGGCCTGCAGCACGGTTTCCGACTCGGGGATTACGCCCATCAGCGGAATGCGCAGGATGTCTTGGATGTCTTCCAGCGACAGCATGTGGCCGTCTTCCACGCGGGTGGGGTTGTAGCGGGTGATGACCAGGTGTTCCTTGACCGGTGCCAGGCCTTCGATGGCGCGCTTGGTCTTGGAGCCCAGCATGCCCAGGATGCGGTCCGAGTCGCGTACTGATGAGACTTCGGGATTGGTGACCACCAGCGCCTCGTCGGCGAAGTGCATGGCCATCAGTGCGCCAGTTTCGATGCCTGCCGGCGAATCGCACACGATGTATTCGAAGCCCATCTCGCCCAGGTCTTTCAGCACACGCTCCACGCCGTCCTGCGTCAGCGCATCTTTGTCGCGGGTCTGCGAGGCAGCCAGCACGAACAGGTTGTCGCACTGCTTGTCCTTGATCAGCGCCTGGTTCAGGTTGGCTTCGTTGTGGATCACGTTGATCAGGTCGTACACCACGCGGCGTTCGCAGCCCATGATCAGGTCGAGGTTGCGCAGGCCGACGTCGAAGTCGATGACAGCGGTTTTATGGCCGCGCAGTGCGAGGCCGGATGCAAAACTGGCGCTGGTGGTGGTTTTGCCAACGCCACCTTTGCCGGATGTCACCACGATGATCTTGGTCATGGGTTGCGGGTCTTTCAAGGTTCTGGGTGTGGATAATTGAGTAGGCACCGATGGCGGTCGCCGTACCGGATTCTGTTTGCGTTTTGTTGCCATTACAGGGCTTCCATCACCAGCTTTTCGCTAATGAGCCGTACCTGGGCCGGTTTGCCCAGCACATCGGCGGGCAAGGGGATTTCAGAGGTGCGGTAGGTGCCGGCAATCGACACCAGCTGGGCTTCCAGGCAGGTGCTGAAGATGCGTGCATCGGTATTGCCTTTGGCGCCGGCAATCGCCCGGCCGCGCAAGGGCGCATACACATGGATGTTGCCGTCGGCCAGCACTTCTGCGCCGAAGCTCACCACCGCCAGCACCACCAGATCGCCGCCGCGCGCATACACCTGCTGGCCGGAGCGCAAGGGCTTGTCAATCACCACCGTGCCCTGTGTTACCACGGGCGCAGGTACTTCGGGCGTGGCCGGTGCTGCTGCAGGGGCCGGCGCCAGGGGCTGGGCGTGGCTGATGTCGGGCGTTTCCACCAGACCCACGGCCCTGGCCAGCTCGCGTTGGGCAGCACTGCCGCCATGCACCGCAATCGCCCGCATGCGGTAGCTGTGCAACAGCATGCACAGCTGTTTGAAGTCGATAGGCAGGGCTTCTTCTTCCACCGCGACCAGGTTGATGACTACCGGGTCGTAGTCGAAGAAGTCGGGTGTCTCGCCATAGCGCGCTTCCAGCTCTTGGCCCAGAACCGCCAGATTGGCAGTTTTGAGCACCAGGGCTATCAACGGCAGGGTTGCGCTTTTCAGGTCAAAGCAAGCACGGACGTGCCCAGCGGGGACAGACGACATGGGTGGAGCAGGGGGCGGAAAAGGCGCGATTTTACCGTGCGCCCCAGAGGGTCCGGTCCATCTGCTCCCTCTGCACTAGGCCGCAGCCACCCGCTGTGCCAAATGCGCCAAGGCTTCTTCCACCTGGTCGACCAGAATCAGGCACAAATCACCGGGCTGCAGCCGGGCCAGGGCCTGGTCTATGGCGATGAATTCGCCGTAGATTTCGTCCACCTTGCGGGTGCGCTGGGCGTTGGCTAGGCCTTCGCGCAGCAGTTTCAGCACCTCGCCGTCCGCACGGCCGCGCTGGCAGGCGTCTTCGAACAGGATCACGTCGTCAAAAGCGTCGCCCAGGATCACGGTTTGTTCGCGGATGTCTTCGTCGCGCCGATCGCCAGCGCCGCTGATGACCACCGAGCGGCGTTTGGCCGGCATCGCCTCGACAGCCGACACCAGGGCGCGCATGGCATCCGGGTTGTGGCCGTAGTCGGCGATCACCGTGGCGCCGCGGTAGTCCATCACGTTGAAGCGTCCAGGGGCATTGTCGGCATCGTTGGCAAAGCTCGACAGGCCGCGGCGTATGGTGTCCCAGTTCAGGCCCACGCCCCAGGCCGCCGCCACGGCTGCCATGGCGTTGTCAACCTGGAAGCCGATGGTGCCGGCACGGGTCAGCGGCACATCGCGCAGGGCGATCTGCTCGCGCCACGAGCCCACGGCGGCCACGATGTGGTCGCCATCGACGTAGACCGTGCGCCGGCCCTGGGCGCGGTGCGTGGCCATGACCGGGTGGTGCCGGTCGGCGGTGAAGTAGATCACGTTGCCTGGGCAAACCGAGGCCATGGCAGCGACGATGGGGTCGGCTGCGTTAAGCACTGCGTAGCCGGTGGACGGTACGTTCTGCACGATCACCCGCTTGAGTACGGCCAGATCCTCGACCGTGGTGATGTAGTTCAGCCCCAGATGGTCGCCGGCGCCGATATTGGTGACCACAGCCACCTGGCAGCGGTCAAAGCCCAGGCCTTCGCGCAGCATGCCGCCGCGGGCGGTTTCAAACACCGCGGCATCCACATCGGGGTGCATCAGCACATTGCGCGCGCTTTTTGGGCCGCTGCAGTCGCCGCTGTCGATCTGCCGGCCATTCACGTAGACGCCGTCGGTATTCGTCATGCCGACGCGCAGGCCGCTGCTGGTGAATAAATGGGCGATCAGCCGGGCGGTGGTGGTTTTGCCGTTGGTGCCGGTTACGGCGACGGACGGAATCCGGCCATCGTCGCCCGGGCCAAACAGGTTGCTGACCATGGCCTCGCCAACATTGCGGCCTTTGCCGAACGAGGGCGAGATGTGCATGCGCAGGCCGGGTGCAGCGTTGACCTCGACGATGCCGCCGTGCTGCTCTTCCAGGGGCTTGAGCATGCTTTCGCAGACCACGTCGACACCACAAATATGCAGGCCGATCATCTGCGCTGCAGCCACCGCCTGGGCGGCGACGGCGGGGTGCACGTCGTCAGTGACATCGGTGGCGGTGCCGCCGGTGCTGAGGTTGGCGTTGTTGCGCAGGATGATGCGGCGGCCTTTTTCGGCGATGGACTCGGGCTGCAAGTCCTGCAGCGACAGCCGCGCAATTGCGATGTCGTCGAAACGGATCTTGGTCAGCGAGGTCGCATGGCCTTCGCCGCGCTTGGGGTCGGAGTTGACGATGTCCACCAGCTCGCGCACGGTGTGCACGCCGTCGCCCAGCACCTGGGGCGGATCACGGCGGGCCGCAGCGACCAGCTTGTTGCCCACCACCAGCAGGCGGAAGTCGCTACCGGGCAGAAATTTCTCCACCATGACTTCGCCGATTTCGGCGGCGGCGGCATAGGCCACCTCCAGGTGTGCTCGGTCGACGATGTTGACGGTCACGCCCTTGCCCTGGTTGCCGTCCTGCGGCTTGACGACCACCGGCAGGCCGATTTCGCAGGCCACTTGCCAGGCCTCTTCCACGCTGTCGACCGGGCGGCCCAGCGGCACCGGCACACCGGCGGCGTGCAGCAGCTTCTTGGTCAGGTCTTTGTCCTGGGCGATGGCTTCGGACACGGCGCTGGTGGAGTCGAACTCGGCCGCCTGGATGCGGCGCTGGCGCGAACCCCAGCCAAACTGCACCATGCTGCCCTTGGTCAGGCGGCGGTAGGGGATGCCGCGGGCCAAGGCGGCGTCCACGATGGCGCCCGTGCTCGGGCCCATGCGTTCGTCTTCGTCGGTCTCGCGCAACTGGGCGATGGCGCTGTCTTTGTCAAAAGCGCTGTGGTCCAGGGCAGCTTGGATCAGCGCCTGGGCCAGTTCCAGTGCCTGGCGGCCCACGGCTTCTTCGCTGTACTCCACCACTACCTGGTAGACACCGGGCAGCTGGGTGGCTGCCGTACGGCTGAATGTGACCGGGCAGCCGGCCTGGGCTTGCAGCGCCAGGGTGGCAGCTTCCAGCACATGGGCCAGCGACACCGAGGTGTGTTCAGGGCTGGCACGCAGCGGGCCGATGGCCGGGAAAAGCGCCCGCACCGTGGTTTCGAAGCCCGGCAGTTGCGCAATCGCACGTTCGGACTCTGCACACGTCACCACGGCCTCGATGGCGGTGTGGCGGCTCCAGAGGTTGGGGCCGCGCAGGGCCCGGATGCGTGAGACTTCCATCAGTCGGTCTTTCTATCTTCTTGTTCGGTACGGAGTGCGGCCGGTGGGACGGCGGGACGGGTGGGGCGCGGCGTGGGCAGGTCCAGCTCGAATGTCTTGAGGCCTGCGACGATCAGGTCGGGCGAAATATCCATCGCCCAGGCTGCGGCAATCGATGCCAGGATAGGCTCCAACTGGGCTGGACGGGTCCATCCGGCGGTCAGCAGGTCGAGGTCGATCAGTGGCACTTCGGCGCTGCCGGTGGCCAGCATGATGTAGCCTTTGTGGATTACGACTGCTCTACCTTCTGTAGCACGGTGTGCAATGGTGGCGGGCAGCTGCGGGTCAATTCCATACAAAATGGCAGAGCCATCGCAGAGCTCGGCCATGGCGGCGACGCGGGGGTCCACGGCGTTCAGCACGGCCACGCCTTCGGACAGCACCACGTCGACCTGGGTGCGCAGCACCTTGACCAACTGGTCGTCTTCGGTGATGTCGAACTCGGCCAGCGCGTCGGCGCCGCCCAGGTCGGTCACGATACCGACCATGCAGCGGTCGTAGGCCAGGCCGTCGCGCAGGATGCTGGCTGCGCCGTTTTCGATCACGGCAGCCTCCATCGCGCGGTTGATCAGCAGGCGGTGAGCGGGTTCCCAGTGCGCACAGTCGGCGGTTTCGATACGCCGGGTGTCCAGGAACAGGCCGTCGCGGCAGGCCAAGCCCACGCGCATGCCGCTCAGATGCAACAGCCAGGCGACCAGCCGGGCAATCGTGTGCGTGCCCTGGGTGCCGGCGACGCCGACGATGGGGATGCGGCCGGTTTCGTCTTCCTCAAACAGATGGTCGACGATGGCCCGGCCCACCGGGCGGGGCGAGCCTTCGGCTGGCTTCAGGTGCATCAGCAGGCCTGGGCCGGCATTTACCTCGACAATCGCGCCGCCCTGCGGGCCCAGCGGTTTGGAGATGTCTTCGGCCACTACGTCCACACCGGCAATGTCCAGCCCGACGATGCGTGCCGCCAGCGACACAATGTGGTCGACCTCGGGGTGTACCAGGTCGGTACAGTCTATGGCGACATTGCCGTTGCGCTGGATCAGCACCTGCCGGCCGGCGGCGGGCACCGAGCTGGGGGTCAGCCCCTGGCGCTGCAGGTCCAGCTGCACAGCTTCGTCCTTGTGGATTTCGATCAGGCCCAGCGGTGCGTCTTCGTGGGTGCCACGGCGCGGGTCGGTATTGATATGCGCATCGACCAGCTCGGCCACGGTGGACTGGCCGTTGCCCGTGACCCAGGCCACCGAGCCGCGGGCTGCGGCGACCACGCGGCCACCGACCACCAGCAGGCGGTGCTCGTTGCCGCGCACAAAGCGTTCGACCAGCACTTCGCTGCCGTGCTGCTCGGCCACCAGATAGGCGGCTTCCACATCGGCCTGGGTGGATAGATCGAGAGCTACGCCCCGGCCGTGGTTGCCGTCCGAGGGCTTGACCACCACCGGCAGACCGATGTCTTGGGCCGCGTCCCATGCGGCTTGCGGGCTGTCGACCACCGCGCCTTCGGGAATCGGCACGCCGCAGGACTGCAGCAGGGTCTTGGTCAAGTCTTTGTCGTGGGCGATGCCCTCGGCAATCGCGCTGGTGAATTCGGTTTCTGCGGTCCAGATGCGGCGCTGGCGTGCGCCATGGCCGAGCTGCACCAGATTGCCGTCGTTCAGGCGAATATGCGGAATGCCTCGGTCGGTGGCAGCCGCGACGATGCAGGCTGTGCTGGGGCCCAGGTAGCAGTCATCGACTTCTGTGCGGACCGCGGCCACGGCGGTTTTCACGTCGAAAGGTTGGTCGTTAATGGCGGCCATCAGCAGCCGGTGGCCTTGGGCCAGCGCGGTGCGGGCCACTTGCTCGTCGCGTGCCCGGAACACCATACGGTAGACGCCGCGCTGGCTGGTGCTGCGGGTCTGGCCAAAGCCGGTAGGCATGCCCGCCAGGTTCAGCAGCTCGATCACCACGTGTTCCAGTATGTGGCCGGCCCAGGTGCCTTCGACCAGGCGCTGCAGGAAGCCGCCGCGCTCGCCCACGCCGCAGTGGTGCTCGACCAAAGCGGGCAGCAGGGCGACCAGCCGGTCGGTAAAGCCTGGCAGCAGGTTGGAGGGGAATTCCTCCAGCTCTCCCAAATCGAGCCAGACTTCCAGGGCAGGGCGGTAGGTCCAGATGTTGGGGCCGCGCAAGTATTTGATGCGCAGTAGTTGGATGTCGTCCTTGGGGCTCATGTGCTTGGGGTAGGTAATGGCCGGGCTCCCCGGCTGCGGGTGGCTATTGTGCGTAGATGCCATATGGTAATTAGAAACCAGGCGCTATCGGCGAGAATCTGAGCCCCGGCGAGGCGCTAGCACCAGGCAAGAGATCGCGGGAATTAAAAAATGCACCAAAACCTTCCTGTTGAAATTACCAGTGGTCTGCAATCGCAGCTGCTAGCCCACGAGAACGTCCAAGCCAGCCTATCCGTTGACCTGGACGCCCAGTTGCGCTTTGTCCCTGGCCTGCTGGCCCTGACCGACCAGCGCCTGGTCTCCTTCCAGGACGGGGTCTGGCAGTCTTGGCCGCTGGCCGCTGATCTGGTGTTGCGCCACTCCGACCATGCCGGCGTTGGCACGCTGGAGTTGCACAATGCCCACACCCGGCTGGCCGGCTGGCGCTATACCCTGGTGGCCGACCCGCAGGCGCTGCGGCTGGTCAAGCTGTTTGGGCAGCGTTTGCTGTCGCAGGACCCCCACCTGGACGAACCCGGCCAATGCCCCACCTGCCACGCCCCGTTGCCGCCTGACAGCGATGAATGCGCGGTTTGCACCCGCGAGCTCAACACCGTGCCCAGCACCTGGGTGCTGCTGCGGCTGTGGCGCTTTGCCAAGCCCTACCAAGGCCGCTTGCTCACCGGCTTCTTGCTGATGTTGGCTTCGACTGCCGCCACTTTGGTGCCGCCATATTTAACGATTCCGCTGATGGACGAAGTGCTGATTCCTTTCCAGAGCGGCAAGCAGATCGACGTTGGGCAGGTGAAATGGCTGCTGGCCGGGCTGCTGGGCTCGGCCCTACTGGCCTGGAGTCTGGGCTGGGTGCGCACCTGGCTGCTGGCGCTGGTGTCCGAGCGCATAGCTGCCGACCTGCGGACCACGGCCTTCGAGCACCTGCTGGGCCTGTCGCTCGATTATTTCGGCGCGAAGCGCACCGGCGACCTGATCGCCCGGATCGGCTCGGAGACCGACCGCATCTCGGTCTTCTTGTCGCTGCATGCGCTGGACTTCGCCACCGACGTGCTGATGCTGCTGATGACCTCGGCCATCCTGTTTTCCATCAACCCCTGGCTGGCTTTGGTGACTCTGCTGCCGCTGCCCTTCATCGCCTGGATGATCCACGCCGTGCGCGACCGCTTGCGCACCGGCTTCGAGAAGATCGACCGGGTCTGGGGCGAGGTCACCAACGTGCTTGCCGACACCATCCCTGGCATCCGCGTGGTCAAGGCTTTTGCCCAGGAGCGCCGCGAGGCCGACCGCTTCCATGCTGCCAACCAGGCGAATCTGGTGGTCAACGACCGGTTGAACAAGACCTGGAGCCTGTTTACCCCCACGGTTTCGCTGCTGACCGACATCGGCTTGCTGGTGGTCTGGGCATTTGGCATCTGGCAGGTCAGCAAGGGCCAGATCACCGTGGGTGTGCTGATCGCGTTCCTGGCCTACATCGGCCGGTTCTACACCCGGCTGGACTCGATGAGCCGCATTGTTTCGGTAACGCAAAAGGCCGCTGCCGGCGCCAAGCGGATTTTCGACATCCTGGACCATGTCTCCAACGTGCCCGAGCCGGCCCAGCCCGTGCCTGTCAGCAAGGTGGAGCGCGGCATGCGTGGGCAGATCGAGATGAAGCGCATCGGTTTCCGTTATGGCAACCGTGCGGTGATCCGCGAGCTCGACCTGGTGATCCGCCCCGGCGAGATGATCGGCCTGGTCGGCCACAGCGGCTCGGGCAAGAGCACGCTGGTCAACCTGATCTGCCGCTTCTATGACGTGACTGATGGTTCGATCCAGGTCGACGGTACCGACATCCGCCGCTACGCCGTGGCAGACTACCGGCGCAACATTGGCCTGGTGCTCCAGGAGCCGTTTCTGTTTTTTGGCACGATTGCCGAGAACATCGCCTACGGCAAGCCCGACGCCACGCGCCGCGAAATCGTTGCCGCGGCCCGTGCCGCCCACGCGCACGAGTTCATCCTGCGGCTGCCGCAGGGCTACGACTCGCTGGTGGGCGAGCGCGGCCAGGGCTTGTCGGGCGGGGAGCGCCAGCGGATCTCGATTGCCCGGGCATTGTTGATCGACCCGCGCATCCTGATCCTGGACGAAGCCACCTCCTCGGTGGACACCGAGACCGAAAACGAAATCCAGAAGGCGCTGGACAACCTGGTGCAGGGCCGCACCACCATCGCCATCGCCCACCGTCTGTCCACCTTGCGCAAGGCCGACCGCCTGGTGGTGATGGACCGCGGCCGGGTGGTCGAAGTTGGCCCGCACGAAGAGCTGATGGCCCGCGAAGGCGCTTACTGGCGGCTCTACCAGGCGCAGTTGCGCCGCACCGAGAGCGAGGACGAAGGCCTGAGCCTGTTACGTTCTATTGAGCATTCAGCCCACCCTGCTGGAAACCCATGATGAAAAACAACCCTGATTTCCAGCTGGAGCGCGACGCCTTTGGCCGGCTAGTGCTGGTTTTTGCCAGTGGCGAACGGCACGAAGGCGTGGTGCCGGTGCGCGCTTTTCCGATTGCTGCGCCTGATGAAGGCGTGTCGCTGGTTGGCACAGAAGGCCGTGAGCTGGTGTGGATAGACCAGCTGAGCGCCATTCCCCCCGCTCTGCGCGGTTTGCTGGAGGAAGAGTTGGCGATCCGTGAGTTTGTGCCCGAAATCCGGCGCCTGAAAGCGGTTTCAACCTTTTCCACCCCCAGTGTCTGGACGGTGGAAACCGACCGCGGCGACACCGAATTCGTGCTGAAGACCGAGGAAGACATCCGCCGCCTGGACCGTACCGGCCTGCTGATCGCCGGCGGAGCGGGCGTGCAGTTCCGGGTGCAGGACATGGCGGCGCTGGACCGGGCATCCCGGCGCCTGCTGGAGCGTTTTCTGTAAAGCGCGCCGACTTCTCGACGGGAAGGTAAAGTTTTTTAAACTATTTTAGAAATAGCCCTAAATAACCCTTCATTTCTGCCGTTAACCAAGTTACGTGGTCTAAAAAATCGAGTTTTAGGCCGGCTAACCAGGTGAACTCCATGCAATTACCGTCTGTCGAGCGCAACGTGAACTGGCCGCTTTCCGCTGCCGGGTCGCAGTCCGGCGGCAGTGCGGCTGCAGCCAAGGCTGAAACTTCAGCCATCCAAGAGGCGACAGCCAAGGTCGAGGCTGTGAGCAAACCTGAGCCCTCGGTCAAGCTGGATATTTCCGTCGCCGTGAAGGAAATTGTGGAGTTGGAAGTGGCAGCCCGGGCCCGAGCACAGGCGCGCGTTGCGAACCCCCAAGACGATGCGAACGGCGTGGAAGCCGTGGGTCGCATCGATTCCGCCGGCACCACCACCGCCTTGCAGTCGGTCAACGCCACCCAAGAAAGCAAAAATTCCGGCAATTCCTTGCAGAACGAATCGCCCGAAACCGCGGCCAAAGCCGCCAAACTGCTGGCGGCCGGCAAGGAGCCGGGCCCTAACCAGCCCACAGCGGTAGACGACGAGCCCTCCACCGACTGGACCACCGCACCCAAAGCGGCCGAGAAAAAGCCCGAAAACCCGCCGCCCGAGCCCATCTCCAAGAAGCTGCTCGACTTCTTGCAGGCCTTGTGGCGCGCCGGCGGCAATGCGGTGGACGTGGCCCAGGAGGCCAACAAAACCCTCAATCCCGACAAGCTGGCCGAAGGCCCACTGACCTACGAAGACCCGTCGGCGGTCAAGAAGACCAACGGCGTTTGATACGCGCCTGACACGCCCTCGCTGTCTGCTGCCACTTGCCAGGTCTGGCAAGGGCTTTCCTCTTAGTCCCGGGTTTCCTTGATCTGGTAGCGTGCGGACTCGTCCGCGGCTTGCGGTTCCAGCGTCCAGCGGGTGTTGTGCAGGGCCGCCAAATTAGGTCGATGTGCTATTGATATGATAGCGCCCTGCGCTTGCTGTACTTGCGCCAGCAGCTTCTGGTAGATGGAATTCTCGGCCGGCGCATCGAGTGCGCTGGTGGCTTCGTCGGCAAAAATCCAGCGCGGCTTTTTCAGCAGGACCCGGGCAATCGCCAGCCGCTGCTGTTCGCCGCCCGACAGTTTTTGGCCCCAGGCGGCCTCCTGGTCCAGCTGGTTGCATAGGTGCGGCAACAGCGCGTCGGTCAGCGCCTGGCGCAGGGCCTCGTCGCTGTAGCCGCTGGCAGCGGTGGGGTAGGCCAGTGCGCTGCGCAGCGTGCCATCGGGGAAATACGGCCGCTGCGGGATGAACATCGCATCCGCCGGCAGAGCCACTTTGCCGCTGGAGAACGGCCAGATCGCGGCAAACGCCCGGAACAGTGTGGATTTGCCACTGCCCGAGGGGCCGCTGAGCAGCACGCTGTCGCCGGGTGCGGCACGCAGGTTCAGGCCGGACAGCAGCACGGTGCCGTCGGGCAGGCGCAGCTGCAGGTCTTGCGCTTCCAAAGGTGCAGTTGCTCCTGTATTGATAGCTACTTGCGCAGACTGTACCTGCGCCAGAGCCTGAATTTGTTCTTCAAATGAAGTCAAGCGGTCGGTGGTGGCACGCCAGGTCGCCAGACTGCTGTAGTTGTCGACAAACCAACTCAGTGAGTCCTGCACCCGGCCAAAAGCCGAAGAAATCTGCATCAACGTGCCAAGCTGGATGGCGCCGCTGAAAAATCGCGGCGCGGCCACGATGAAGGGGAACACCACCGCCGCCTGTCCAAAGAAGCTGTTGAACCAGATCAGGTTCTTCTGCGCCTTCAGCAGCTTCAGGTAGTTGGCCAGCACCGCGGTAAAGCGCGTGTCGAGGTGCGTGCGCTCCACCTTTTCGCCATGGTCCAGCGCAATCGATTCGCTGTATTCGCGCACCCGCACCATGTGGTGGCGGAAGTCGGCTTCAACCCGCTGCTGCTGGAAGTTCAGCTTGATCTGCGGCCGGCCGATGTAGAAGGTGATGATGCTGCCGGCCAGGCAGTACAGCAAAGCCATCCAGACCATGAAGCCGGGTACAAAGTATTCGTTGCCGCCCAGGTGGAACGAGAAGTCGCCCGACAGACTCCACAGAATGCCTACAAAGCTGACCAGGGTCACCAGCGCGTTCAGCACACCCATGCAGAGGCCGATGGTCAGGCTGGTGAACTGGTTCAGGTCTTCCTGGATACGCTGGTCGGGGTTGTCCGGCCCGGCTTCGGGATCGGACTTGGCGAAGCGGGCCAGCTCCATCTTGTAGAACGCCTGGTTCGACAGCCAGCGGCCCAGGTAATGGTCGGTCATCCAGGCGCGCCAGCGCATTTCCAGCAGCTGGGTGATATAGAACTTGTACACCGCCAGGATGATCAGCGCGAAGGCGATATAGGTGAAGCGCCCCAGCTGTTGCCAGAACACCGGCTGGTTCTTGTTCTGCAGCGCGTCGTAGAACACCTGGTTCCATTCGTTCAGCAGCACCAGCAGGTAGACGCCGAGCAGGTTCAGCGCCACGATGGCGGCGAGCATGGCCCGGGCTTTCCATTTTTCTTCCGACTTGAAGTACGGGATCGACAGCTGCCAGACCTTGGCGGTCTGGTCTTGGAGGACGGCGAAGCGCGATGCAATGCTCATGGAGTTTTTCGGTGGGGTGGTGTCGGGGCCAAGCGATGGAGCACCGCCGCGCGATTTAGTTCGCTGGGTTGGAGACGCCGCTGCTCACATGGCCGGCCGGCACATGCTGGGCGGCTGAGTTCACGTGGCCGGTTTGGTCGTCGAAGAAGAAATCGGGCTCGAATTCGCGCAGAAACTCGCCCTTGGGCAGGCCGCCGAGGAACATGGCTTCGTCCACCTCGATGTGCCAGTCCATCAGCGTCAGGATGGCGCGCTCGTGCGCGGGCGCGCTGCGGGCCGTCACCAGGGCGGTGCGGATGCGCATATGCGGCGTGCTGGCTTTTTGCAGCCGGTGCAGTGCGGCCAGCAGCGGCTTGAACGGGCCGTCGGGCAGGGGCACGGTGGCTTTCTCGATCTCGTGTTGCTGGAAGGCGGGCAGGCCGTCACGTTGGTAAATTTGTTCGGCCTCGTCGCTGAACAGCACAGCGTCACCGTCGAAGGCGATGCGCACTTCGTTCGGGTAGTTGCTGCCGGCCTGGGTGGATTCGGTCAGCACCCGGGCTGCGGGGAAGCCCAGCGCCAGCGCGTCGCGCACGTCTTTCTCGTTCGCCGACAAAAACAGATGCGCGCCCAACGCGCGCAGATAGCCGAAGGGCGCACGGCCCTGGGTGAACACGCCGCGCTCCAGCTGCAAGTTGTTGGCCTTGCCGGAGCGGAAGATGCGCATGCCGCTGACCGGGTCGTTGCGCGACAGCATCACCACCTCGACCCGCTTCACGCCGTCGTCGTTGAAGGCCAGCAGCTTCTGCACCAGCGAGAACGCCACGCCCGGTTTCGCCGGCACGTCGAGCCGCTCGAACTGCAGCCGCATATAGGCCTTGTCGTCGCCGGCGTCGAACAGGCGGTTTTCTTCTTCGAGGTTGAACAGGGCGCGCGAGGAGATCGCCACCACCAGTTTGTCGTCGAGCGTCAGGGCCATGCTTATTTTGCGAATTGATTCAGTTGGATGATGGGCAGCAAGACCGCCAGCACGATCAACATTACCACCAAGCCCATGGCCACGATCAGCAGCGGCTCCAGAATCGTTGCCAGCGCCATGGCGCGGCGCTGCACCTCGGTGCTCAGCTGCACAGCGGCGCGCTGCAGCATCAGCGGCAACTGGCCGGTTTGCTCGCCGAGCCGGGCAAACATGGCCAGCAGGCCGGGGAAGCGCTTCTTCTGCGCCATGGCCGAGGCCAGTGGCGCGCCTTCGCGCACCAGCACCAGCGCATCCAGCGCATCGGCGCGCATGGCGGTGTTGTTCAGGGTTTCGGCGGCGGCCTGCAGCGCGCGCAGTATGGGCACGCCAGCGGCGGCCAGCATGGCCAGGGTGCTGGCAAAGCGGGCTGCGTTGTAGCCGCGGGCCAGCGGGCCGACCAGCGGCAGCTTCAGGAAGGCGGCGTCAATTTTTTCACGAATTGTGGCTCTGGCGTAGGCAGCACGTACGCCGAAAGCTATCACAATAATAGCAATCAGCATGGCCCAGCCGTAGTTGCGCACCATGCCGCTGATGGCCAGCATGGCCACGGTCAGAAATGGCAGAGCGCGCTTGCTGCCGGCAAATACGTTCGCCACCTGCGGCACCACGTAGCCGACCAGGAACAGCACGATGGCGATCGCCACCAGGGTGACGATAGCCGGGTACAGCGCCGCGCCGACCAGCTTGGACTGCAACGCCTGGCGTTCTTCCAGGTCGTCGGCCAGGCGCTCCAGCACCAGGCCCAGGCTGCCGCTTTGCTCGCCGGCGCCGATCACCGCGGTGTAGATGCTTGAGAATTCGCGCGGATGCTGGCTCAGCGCCTTGGCGAACGTGGCGCCAGCGTTCACCTCGGCACGCAGCGAGGCCAGCAGATTGCGCTGGCGCTCGTCCTCGGCCTCTTCGGTCAAGGCCGTCAGCGCGCGCTCCAGCGGCAAGCCACTGGATACCAGTCCTGCCACCTGCCGGGTCCAGATCGCCAGGCCGGTGGCGTTGAAGACCTTGCCCTCAAACAGCTTAGTGCGCAGGCCGGTGTTGCCGGCGGCATTGCTGCCGCTGGCGTTGACCGGCTCGACCGCCAGCGGTACCAGGGCCTGGGCGCGCAGCAGGCCGCGCGCGGCCTTGGCGGTGTCCGCCTCCATCACCCCTTTGCGGGTTTGGCCTTGGGAATCTACGGCTTCGAAGGAATAGGCGGGCATGGGATTCAGGCTTGCAGCATGCGGCGGGACAGCAGGCTGCGTAGGTCGCGCCTGCCGTCGGCAATCACATAAACAAACACCGTGGCGGGCACCACTTTGTAGATGATGCGGTAAGGTTTGAAATAGGTTTCGCGGTATTCGCGGTTACCTAACGCCAGCAACTCTTTAGGGATAGCGCCGCGTTCGGGGAAAGCCTGCAAGGACGTCAAGACGCCTTCAATCTGCTCTAAAACGTGCAAGGCCTTGATCGGTGCATCGTGTTGCGCGATGAAGTCCACCAGTTCATTCAAATCCGTCTGCGCGTTCTCGGTCAGCTCCACCCGATAGGTCTGCGTCATGGGGTCTTGGACGAGAGGCGTTGGCGGATAGCGCTGATGGCTTTGGCGGCCGGTACGGTACGGCCTTGCTCAATCTGCTGGTTGCCCAGCGCCAGTATTTTCAGCAGGGCCAGAGTTTGCTGGTCTTGCTCATAGCTGGCGATGTCTTGCAGCACAGCTGTGGCTTCGCCATTTTGGGTGATGACCATAGGCTCGCGCTGCTCTGCCAGATCGCGCAGCACTTGGGCGGCATTGGCCTTGAGATAGCTGATGGGTTTGATGTGTGAGGCGGTAAGCATGTGCTGAATATAGTCTTTATTTGGTCTCTTGTCGCGTGCAACACTTTTCGTAGAGTTCGGCGTTGAGAACCTTTTATTCACTATTTCTGTGTGATGAGCAGTGGCGAAGACGCATCCCGAGTAATTGAAAATGCGATGGAAATTACTGTGATCATGGTGGCAAATTTGAGAGGTAATCGGTACGGCGACGAGCCTCATCTGCCTCGCAATCTGATTGAAAAACTGTGTTCCAAGAGTTTTCGTCATTCAGAACTGAAGCGTGAAAGAAGCATTGTGCTTGGCGATAGCTTTTCCACGCCTGTTGCGAGCGTTCCAAGTTTTCCACGAGACGTGGCAACCCTTCAGCCTTCAATTTTTCAAGAACTTCTACGTAGGCAATGCTCATTGAGCGTTCAGCCTGATCCCACATGGGTGTCATGCATTGAATCGTGGCCATGACCCCGCCGCTGCCGCACGGTACATCTTGTGCGGGCTTTTGAGCTTCAGCGTTTGATGTGGGGCTGTGTGCGGATAAACATTGGATCATGACCGTTTTTCGATCATTGCCGCTTTTGTTTCCCGCAGCCTTCCCGCAGTTGGTCATTGCTGACACCTCAGCATTTGTCGCATGGACATAGCTCACGGTGCCACTGAGCAAGGTAAAGATTGTCAGGCAAGCGACGAGTCGATTGGAAAGAGACGCTGGCAGGCGAGTCATTTCAATCTCTGGTCACGCGCAGCAGCTCTTCGCGCGAGGTCACGCCGGTATGCACCAGGCGCTCGCCGTCTTCGCGCATCAGCTGCATGCCGGCTGTGCGGGCGGCGGCGCGGATTTCGGCCTCCGACGCGCGGTTATGGATCTGCGCCTGGATGGCGTCGTTGGTAACCAGCAGCTCGAAGATGCCGGTACGGCCTTGGTAGCCGGTCTGGTTGCAGGCTGGGCAGTTCTTGCCATGGCAGACCGGGCACAGCTTGCGCACCAGCCGTTGAGCTAAAACACCCAGCAAGGTCGAACTGAGCAGGAACGGCTCCACGCCCATGTCAATCAGCCGGTTCACGGCGCTGGCCGCGTCGTTGGTGTGCAGCGTGGCCAGCACCAGATGGCCGGTAAGCGACGCCTGGATGGCGATCTGCGCGGTCTCAAAATCTCGGATTTCGCCGATCATGATCACGTCCGGGTCTTGCCGCAGGATGGCGCGCAAGGCCTTGGCAAAGGTCAGGTCGATCTTGGCGTTCACCTGGGTCTGGCCGACGCCGGGCAGCTCGTATTCGATCGGGTCTTCCACCGTCATGATGTTGCTGCTGCCGGCGTCGAGTCGGCTCAGGGCGGCGTACAGCGTGGTGGTCTTGCCGGAGCCGGTGGGGCCGGTCACCAGGATGATGCCGTGCGGCTGGGCGATCAGATGCTGCAGCTGGTCCAACACTGCGCCCTGCATGCCCACCGATTCCAGCGTCAGCTTGGCGCCGCTCTTGTCCAGCAGGCGCAGCACGGCGCGCTCGCCATGGGCGCTGGGCAGGGTGCTGACGCGCACGTCGACGGCGCGGGTGCCGATGCGCAAGGAGATGCGGCCGTCCTGCGGCAAGCGCTTTTCAGAAATATCCAGGTCGGCCATGATCTTCAGCCGCGAGATCAGCGCCGCGTGCAGCGCCCGGTTGGGCTGCACCACTTCGCGTAGCGTGCCGTCGACGCGGAAGCGCACGCTGGAATGGCGCTCGTAGGGCTCAATGTGGATGTCGCTGGCGCCGTCGCGGGCTGCCTGGGTCAGCAGGGCGTTGAGCATGCGGATGATGGGCGCGTCGTCGCTCATGTCCAGCAAGTCTTCGACGGCCGGCAGCTCCTGCATCATGCGCGACAGGTCGGCATCGCTTTCGACTTCGCTGACCACCGATGCGGCGCTGGATTCGCCCTGGGCATAGGCGGCGCTGATGCGTTGCAGCAGGGCATCGAGCACCAGGGTTTCGATGTGCTGCACCGGGTATTTGCGCACCACCTCGCTGAGGGCCGAGGGTGCGGTGGCCGGGTGCAGCCACAGGGTGTATTCGCCCTGGTTTTCCTCCAGCAGCAGCTGCTGGGTGCGGGCGAAGGCGTAGGGCAGGGGGTGGCGCATCGTCAGGGCGTGGCGGGGGCCGGAGCGGGAGACAGCGCGGGCGGCGTCAATGGCAAGGTGGTCAGCGGCGCCGGCACGGTGGCCTTTCTATCGCCAGCCATGGGCAGCGCCGGCAGCTCGGATGCCGACGGCACGGCAGACAGTATGGGATGCGCCTGCGGACTCACCGATTGCTGCTGCACCCGCATCATGTCGTAGCGGTCCAGGGTCAGCGTGCTGCTGGTGTTGGCGTCGCGCACCACGATGGGCCGCAGGAACACCATCAGATTGGTCTTCTTGCGGGTGCGCGATTCGCTCTTGAAGAAGTTACCCAGAAACGGCACGTCGCCCAGGCCGGGCACTTTTTCTACGCTGCCCGAGTAGTCGTCCTGCAGCAGGCCGCCCAGCACAACGATGGATCCGTCGTCCACCATCACGGTGGATTCGATGGAGCGCTTGTTGGTGGTCGGGCCGTTCGAGTTGCTGGAGGTGGCCGCGTCGACGCTGGACACTTCCTGGTAGATCACCATCTTGACCGTGCCGTTCTCGTTGATCTGTGGGCGCACGCGCAGGGTCAGGCCCACGTCTTTGCGCTCCACGGTCTGGAAGGGCGAGCTGGTGCTGGAGCCGTTGTTGGTGGTGTAGGTGCCGGTGACGAAGGGCACGTTTTGGCCGATGATGATCTTGGCCTCTTCGTTGTCCACCGTCAGCAGATTCGGGGTGGACAAGACGTTGCCGGTGCCGGTTTCGTCCATCAGCCGGGCCAGCGCGCCCAGCACATAGGTGCCGCCGATCTTGCTGGCCACGCCCAGGTTCAGGCCGTTGCTCAGGGTGGTGCTGGTATTGCCCGCTGCGATGCTTGTGGCCAGGGTGGCCAGGTTGCTGCTGCCGCTGCCGAAGTTGGTGCCCAGGCCGACATTGCCGAGTACGCCCTGCCATTGGATGCCGAACTCGGCGGCCTTGTTGCTGCTGACTTCGACGATCAGGCTTTCCACCAGCACCTGGGCGCGGCGGCCGTCGAGCTTGTCGATGACGGCGCGCAGCTGGCGGTACTGGGGCTCGGGCGCGGTGATGATCAGTGCATTGGTCGACGGGTCGGCCTGGATCTGGCCGCCCGTGGACGGCTGGTTGCTGCTGGCACTGTTCAGGCTGGGGCCGCTGGTGGTGCTACTGCTGCCCGTGGTGGAACTGCTATTGCTGCTGGAGCTGCTGGTGTTCGACAAGCCGCTGGAGCTGCTGGACGGGTTGGAGCTACTCCCGCTGCTGCTGGCGCCGGTACTGCCGCTGCCGCCGCCCATGGCGGCACGCAGGGTCACCGCCATCTTGGTGGCGTCGGCGTTCTTCAGGTACACCACATAGATGTTGCCGGCGTCGCCATTGCCGTTGCTCATGGTCGGCTGGTCCAGCTTGGCGATCAGCGACTTGACCAGCGACACCCGCGCCGGGTTGGCCGCGCGCAGGATCACTGCATTGCTGCGCGGCTCGGCCAGCATGGTGGTTTTGTACGAGCTGTCGGTCTGGCCGGCCGCCGGGGCGGCACCGCTGCTGCTGCCGGATTCGACCAGCTTGGTCAGCAGGGGCACCATGTCGGCGGCAATCGCGTATTTGAGCGGGATGATTTCCACGTCGCTGGCGTTCGACACGTCCATGGCCGCGATGATGCGGCCGATGCGGCGCAGGTTGTCGGCGTAGTCGGTGATCACCAGCGAGTTGTTGCCAGGGTTCAGGTTGATGGTGTTGTTCGGGCTGATCAGCGGGCGCAGCACCGGCACCAGGTTGCTGGCGTTCTCGTAGTTCAGCTTGAAGATCTGGGTGACGATCTGGTTGCCGACGGCGGCGTTGTTCTCGCCCAGCGATACCGGGCCGGCCTGCAGCTTGGCGTCGGCCTCGGGCACGATCTTGTCCAGGCCGTTCGATTCGACCACGGTAAAGCCCTGCAGCCGCAGCGTCGCCAGGAACTGGCTGTAGGCGGCGGCCGGCGTCACCGGGCGCTCGGTACTCAGTGTCATCACGCCCTTGACCCGCGGATCCACCACCACGTTGCGGCCGGTGATGGTAGCCATGGTGCGGGCTACCGACTCGATCTCGGCATTGGCAAAGTTCAGCGTAATGGGCTCACCGCGCTTGGGCGCTGCAGCCGCGGCCTGGGCCTGGGCATTCAAAGAAAACAGGGCCCCAGCGCAGGTGCAGAGTGCGCAGACAGCTATGGAAACAATAGCGGGCGAGAAGCGTGAGGGCATGTGCATGGTTCAGCCTACTTTGATGATGGCGCGCGCGCCGTCGCGCCGCCCCAGGATGTTGAGAAGATTCGATAAAGCGTCCACCCGGTCCGGGGCCGCGGTGGCAGTGCCGTCAAAGCGCAGCCGGTTGCCAACCCACTGGCCGCTGCCGGTAAGTTGCAAGCTGCCGGCCAGGGTTTCGAGCTGCAGCGTATTCGGATTGCCACCGGTCAGGGTCACGCGGTAGCTGCCCATGGGCTTGAGGGTGGACAGGCGCGAGGCCATGTCGATGGCTTCGAGCCGGGCCTGGCCGGCTAGCACCAGGCGGCCGGCGTTCAGTTCGACCACCAGGCCTTGGGTGTCCAGGGTCAGTTGGCCTTCGGGCTGCAGCGTGTTCCAGGGTGCGCCCAGACCGACCAGCAGCGGCGCGGGCCAGTGCGACTGACTGTCGGCCAGGGTGATGTGGGCGCCGCCCCAGCGGGCTGCGGCCTGCACCTGCAGCGGCTGGGCCATGCAGCATTCGGCCCGCAGCTGGGCCGATACGCCCAGGCCGCTGGGCCGGATGCGCCAGCGCAGGCGTTCGGGCAGGGCGGTGCTGTCGCGGCTACCGGCGCCGCCGGCCAGCACCAGTTGCGCCGAGCCGTCCCATAGCGTGCCGCGCGGGTCGGCTAGCTGTACCTGGCCCTGGCTGGCCTGGGCCAGGCCGGCGGCCAGCCAGCGTGCCGGCGCCCAGACCACGAGGGCCAGCAGCAGGCCCAGGCTGGCACCGGTCCAGGCCCAGCGCCAGGGCGTAGCTTCGGCTGTATTGCGGTGCGAGCGGCGGGCCATGCAGCGGGTCAGCGGTTGCTGGGCAGGACCAGCACCAGCGAGCCGTCCCAGCTGGCGATGGCGGGCGTGCCCACGTTGGCAGCGGTAGCAGGTGTGGCGCTGCGCACCAGCCGGGCTTCGGTGGGTAGGGCCCGGGCGTTGATGCGCACCTGGGCCAGCCAGCGCGCCAAGGCGTCGGCCGGGGTGTTCTTCAGGCTGACGGTGACGCGTTCGCCCACGGTGTTCAGCTGGGCTGTGCCGCGCAGGTCGGCCTTGACCGAGGCTTCCACGGCGCGCAGTGCGTCGTCAAAACTGAGCTTGGGCTGGCTTTGCAGCGCCTGGGCTTCGGCCTGCAGACTGCGCATGGTTTGCAGCTGGGCGTCCAGGCTGCGGTGCTGGGCGTCGGCGCCGCGCAGGGTTTGCAGCGCCGGGCCGAGGGCGATCCACCACAGCAGGGCGGCCAGCACCAGGGCCAGCGCGACCAGCACGCTGCTGCGTTCGCGCGCGGCCAATGTGTCCCACTGGGCTTGCAAGGAGGGAGGTAGCTTCATGGTGCGGCGCCGGGGGCAGGTTGCAGGACCAGCAGATTGCCTTCGCTGCGCAGGCTGTAGCCCTGGCTGCGCAGCGCGTCCAATACCGGTGGTTCGGTGTTGCTGGGCAGGCCTTTGAGCTTGGCCTCGCCGGGGACGAAGTCCAGCCCGGTGGCGCTGTACTGCGGCGGCAGGGCCGTGCCCAGGGCGCTGAGCATGGCTTCCAGGTCGCGCGCCGAGGTGGCGCCGGCGGCCTGGCGCAGCAGCGCCAGTTCGCGGCCCATTTGCACCGGCGCGTCGACCACCACTTTGACGCCGGGGAAGGTCTGCGTCAGCGTGTTGCGGATGGCGCTGCGCTTGGCGTCCAGGCTGCGCGCCTCGCTCCAGGCCCAGGCGTTCAGGCCGACCAGCTGGGCGACCAGCAGCAGCGCAAAGCCCCAGCGGGCCGCCTGCCATTGCGGCGCCTGCAGCAGCACCGTGGCCTGGGCGGCCAGGCCTTTCCAGGCGCGGCTGCGGCCGGAGTTGCTGAATTCAAATTGCGCCAGGTCCCAGCGCCCATGGGCGGCGGCCAGCCAGCGTTCGGCAGCCTGCTGCAGCCGGACGGGGCGTTGCGCCAATTGTTCGGCCAGCGCGGCCACGCCGGGCTCGGCCACGATGTCGACGGTTTCGGGGGCTTCGGTCTGGGCGCCCAGCGCCATGGCCAGAGTGGCGGCACCCAGCGGCAGCAGGCTGACGCCGTGCGGGCCGGTGCTGACCAGCTGGGCCTGCTCGGGGTTGCCGATGACCTGCAGGCGCACCGCGTCGGGGGCGAATTCGGGCACGATGCGGGCCACCCGGTGCTTGGCGGCTTCCAGCGGGGCGAGCGCGCTGCGCAGCCAGGCGCGGTTGCAGGCGGCCACCCAGACCGGGCCGTCGGCCGGGGCATCGGGTTGCAGCGCGAAATGCAGCTCGCTGGGTTCTTCCAGCAGCCGGTCTTCCAGCAGGCCTTCGAGCACCGCGCGCAGCCGGGGCGTACTGGCCGAGCCACCCAAGGCGCTGCGCTGCAAGCTGCCCTTGGGCAATTCCACCCGGTGCCAGGACAGCGCCTGGGCTGGCACAACGACCACCAGCTCGGCGCCCCCGGCGGCCGGCAGCAGGGTGGCAAGCGCGCGGTCATGGCTGTCCACGTGGCGGCCATCGGCGGTACGCACATAGTCGAACAGGCTCGTGGCGCTGGCAGCACCCGAGGGCTCTAGGGGAAGGAGGACGATCAGTGTGCTCATGGGCGGGAATGGTCGGCCATTGTATGTAGACGGGATGACACTTCAGAACGCACTAAGGCGCCAGGTTGCCGGCCGGATCGGCGGCTGCGCGTTCGCGCCAGAGGGTGCTGACGTTGATGCCGTCGCGCTGTACCAGCGAGCGCTCCAGCACCGTGCTCGGCCCCATGCGCAGCCGGCCCAGCACCTCGAAGTAGCGGGTGGTCACGCCGTGCTCGCTTTCGCTGAAGCTGATGCCCGACTGGTTCAGCACCGCGCTCACATCGGCGGTGCTGCGAAAGTATTTACTGGCGCGGGCCGCGACCAGCTTTTGCGCGTCGGCCATGGACAAATTCGCCACGCTGGCCACCAGCACGGTGGCGCTAGCGGTGTTCAGGTTCACCGGGGTGCGCACCGGCAGCACGCTCACATACGGCCGCAGCGCCGCCACCGTGGCGGGCTGCAAGCCCAGCCAGCCCAGGTCTTCGGCGCGCCGCGGCATCAGCGGGATGCGGGCGTCGGCGCTGGCGTACTTGGTGGTGTCCAGCGCCAGTTGCAGCTGCTCGGCCAGCAGGCTCAGCTCTTGCGGCGGCAGGTTCAGCTGGGTGAATAGCCGGTTGAAGGCGGCCAGCGAGACTTCGGAAATCTTGTTCTCGTCAACCAGGTTGCGCAGGTTCAGGCGCGACTGCATGTCGCTGATCTGGCCGGACAGAAAGGCGTCAACTTGCTCTTCGCTGGTGGCGCCGCCGGTGTTGTTGCGGTCGGCCGCCAGAAAGGTGGACAGGCGTGACTCCTGCAGCGGCACGGCCCAGGGCTCGGCCAGGTGGTCGGCGCCGCCGGAGCGCGCGTCCTCGCGTAGGATCAGCCGGCCCCAGTCGAGCGCGCCGGTGAGTATCCAGGCCGACTGCACGCGCTGGCGTTCCGCCGCCTCGATCTCCACGCTGCGCCACTGCTGCCACAGCGAGGTAGCGGCGAGGGTGGCAACCAGGGTGACAGTCAGCATGGCCAGTAGCAAGGCCGCGCCGCGCTGGTGTTTGCTATTATTATGAGAGCTGCTTGCGCTGGGGGAATATGCGCCAGGGGCCGATTTCTTATATAAAAAACTACGCTGGCTCACGATTTGCCTCCGCCCACTGTCGGCCTGATCCAGTCGTGGGTCAGCACGCCGCTGAGCGCCTGGCCGGGTGGCAGGGTCAGCACCAGGCGCACGCCGTCGGGGATGCTGGGGTCGGCGTTGTTGCCGCTGCTTCCACTGGTGCCGGCGCTGCTGGACAGCGGGTTGCTCCAGGCGTTTTCGCGGTAATAGAAGATGCGCCATTCGGCCAGTGGGGTGAGTGCGACTTCGGCGCGCTTTTCGGCGTCGCCCGGGTTTTGCGCCCACTGCGCGGCGGTGGCCCAGGCCTGGGCCAGGGCGCGGCGGTCGGTCAGCTCCGCCGACTGCCAGCGCAGCCATTGGTCGGTGCCGTCCACATTGCGGCGCGACCAGGCGACCACCAGCGGGCCGCGGGCCTGCGGGTCGCTGCTGCGCCGCACCAGGCGCAGGCCGCGGCCGTCCCAGTCGATGGTGGTGGTATTGGGCAGCTGCAGCACCGCGTCCAGGTCGGCGCTCCACTGCGACAGGCCGGCCTGCAGGGTCAGCACCTCGTCGGCGCGCTGCTGGGTCTGGGTCTGGGCGCGGGTCATACCGTCCAGCCCCCGCCAGCTGAGCACCGCCAGCAGTGCCATCACCATCAGCGCGACCAGCAGCTCGACCAGGGTGAAACCATGGGATGTCCGCTTGGTTCCAGAGACACCGCAGAACCGGCTTTGCCGGGCTGCTGGTGTCGCCCCCTGCAAGGGGGTTGGCGAAAAGCGCTTGCGCTGTAGCCTGGGGGTGTTCATTAAAACCGCCCCACGATGGTGGACAGCCGCAGGATGGGCGAGCTGCCGTCAAACACCTGTGCATCGACGCGCCGAAAGCTCGGGTTCGGTGTGGGCAGCACCGACAGGCGCACGTCGTACACATGGCCGGCCTGTTCGCAGCTCTGGCTGCTGTCGCCCACGCCGGGCATCTGGGTCGACAGGCGCATCTTGATCAGCTCGTTCTCGGCGCACAGGTGGGCCAGCAGCACATCGGTCTGGCGCGTGGCATTGGTGGTCAGCGCCTGGGTGGCCTGCAGGCCGGCGATCAGCGCGATGGACACGATGCCCAGGGCGACCAGCACCTCGATCAGGGTAAAACCGCGGGACTTCATGGGATTCATGGCGTAACGGTTTGCACGGTAAATGGCCGCGCGCCGTCGGTGGCGATGCGCAGCGCCTGGGCCGGCTGGCTGATGGACTGCAGCACTACCTCTTGCCGACCAATCAGCGGTTCGGGGCCTAGCGGCACGGGCGCGGTGTTGCGCGCCACCGTGTCATTGCCCAGCCAGCGCTCGGGCAGGGTGCCGACGGGCAGACCGTCAAACGCGAAGCCCTGGGGTGTCAGCCGCCAGCGCACCGGCACACCGCTGGCGCGCGACTGGGCGCGGGCCGATTCGAACAGGGCCGCCAGCCGGGCCGCGTCTCGCTCCAGCAAGGTCTGGCTGCTGTCGCGCATCGCGAAGCCCACGCCGGCGCTGGCAATGGCGATGATGGCCACCACCACCAGCAGTTCTAAAAGGGTAAATCCTCTGCGGGAGCGAGATAGGGGCAATGCGGCTGCCGTCGGGCCGCCCCAAGGCGAGCCGCGCCTCCCCCTCGGGGGGTGGAGAAGTACGCGCAGCGACAAGCCGGGGGGCCGACTACTGCCAGCTGCCGATGTCGGCATTCTTGCCTTCGCCACCGGCCTGGCCATCGGCGCCGAAGGACATCACGTCGATCTCGCCCTGCACGCCGGGGTTCAGGTACTGGTAAGGGCGGCTCCAGGGGTCGTTGGGCAGCTTTTCCACATAGGGCTTCCAGTTTGGCGGCACCGGGTTGGTGCTGGGCTTGGCGACCAGGGCTTGCAGGCCTTGCTCGGCCGTGGGGTAGCGCTGGTTGTCCAGCTTGTAGAGCTTCAGCGCCTGCACCAGGTTGTTCACGTCGGTCTTGGCAGCGGTGGCGCGGGCGTCGTCGGCGCGGTCCAGCACATTGGGCACGATCAGTGCGGCCAGCACGCCAATGATGACCAGCACCACCATCAGTTCAATCAAGGTAAAGCCGTGTTGCAAGCGGCGGCGGAGTGCGGTGTGGTGTGTCATGGGCTGCGATGATAATCAATGCATGTTAATCAACGCATCCGACTCTGTCATGGCCCGCTGGGCGCCGCGGCTGGTGACCTTGGTGGTCTGGGCCCTGGCCTTGGCGAGTGCCGCTTACTGGGGCTTGAAGTCCACTTCCGAGCCCGGCGGCCCGCAGGCGGCGGTGCTGGCCCAGAGCCGTGCGCCCATCGATACCGGCGCGGTCGCCCGCTTGTTGGGCGGAGCGCCGCAGGGGCCTGTAACGGTGGCGCTGGTGAACCCTTCGACCCGGTTCGCACTGGTGGGCGTGATTGCCGGCCAGGGCACGGGCGGTGCGGCGCTGATCGCAGTAGACGGCAAACCGCCCCGGCCTTACCGCGTGGGCGGTGTGGTGGATGGCGATCTGCTGCTGCAGTCGGTGGCGCCGCGCCGCGCCGAACTGGCGCCGCGCATGGACGGCCCTGCGGCTTTTGCCTTGGAAATGCCGCTTAGAAAGTAAACCATTCTCCGTAGCCGGGCGCGGTCTGCGGCCACTGGTCGGCGCGGGCTATGCTGCGGATGCCGACCGCCAGCAGGCTGCAGGCGCGTATCACTCCGGCATGGGTGATCCACAGCGTGGGCTGTGCGTTTTTTTCGTCCCAGGCAGATGCGACCCGCTGCATGAAGCCCTGTACCGATTCGCCGCCGCCTGGCCGGTGCTGGGCGAAGTCGGCGGTCCAGGCTTCCAGCGCGATCTGGCCTATGGCGTCCCAGTGCTGGCCTTCCCAGCTGCCGAAATCCATCTCGCGCAGGCGGGGATCGAAATGAAGTGTTAAATCGGGCCTTAGCGAAGAGAGGGCCTGCGCCAGCTGCTCGCATCTTTGTAGCGTGGAGCTGCGCACATGGCAGCCTGTGGGCAGCATGGCTGCCAGCTTTTCCGCCGCGGCCTGGGTGGCTGGCGCATCGGCCGCCAAGTCCAGCGCGCCGTAGCAGATGCCTGGCGCCACCAGCGGCTGGGCATGTCGCACGGCCCACAGAGTCATCGCAAAGCCGCTGCCGCGCCCAGGTAAAAAGCGATTTCACAGACCTGCTGGGTGGCGCCCAGGCAGTCGCCGGTAAAGCCCTGCAGGCGCCGCACAAACAGCCGGCGCATCCAGAGCAGGCCCAGCCCGCTGCCGACCATACCCGCTATTAAAAATGTAGCTCCTTGTGCATACAGTACCAGTGCCAGCGGCATAAAACACCATAGAAATGCAATGGCCAGGGCGGCGTGGCTGATCTGCTCGGCCAGTGGTTTGCTCTTGGAGGTGGCGGCGTCGCCCACATGCGGCAGCCAGCGCACCAGCAGCAGCGGGCAAAAGCGCGACCACACGTGGCCGCCGACCAGGGCCGCCAGCAGGGCGGTGCCGCTGTAGGCGTCGAGCAGGGCCAGCAGCGCGACCTTGGCCAGCAGGGCCAGCACCAGGGCCATGGCACCGTAGGCACCGACTCGCGAATCCTTCATGATCTCCAGCGCCCGGTCGCGATCGGCGCTGCCGCCCAGGCCGTCAGCCACGTCGGCCAGCCCGTCTTCGTGGAAGCCGCCGGTCAGCAGCACGGTGGCGATGGTGCACAGCACCGCGGTCACCAGCGCATTGCCAACCTTGCCGTGCAGCAGCGTGCCGCTGGCGGCGGCCACCGCGCAGGCCACCAAGGCCACCAGCCAACCGACGCCGGGGAGGTGCGCGGCACTGGCGCGCAGCATCGCCGGGCTGTAGCCAACCCAGGCTGCGAGCCGCCCAGTGACCGGGATGCGTGTGAAGAACTGGACGGCTAGCAAGTAATGGCGAACGAGGCCCACATCAGCTCTGCAGGAACAGGCGGTAGGCCGGGTTCAGCGTTTCTTCCACATACGGGTAGTCCAGCGTATCCAGGAACTTGCTGAAGGCTTTTTCGTCCGCCTTCGGCACCTGCACGCCCACCAGGATGCGGCCGTAGTCGGCGCCCTGGTTGCGGTAGTGGAACAGGCTGATGTTCCAGCCTGGGCGCATCAAGGTCAGGAACTTCATCAGCGCGCCGGGGCGCTCGGGGAAGATGAAGCGCAGCAGGCGCTCATCGTGTGCCAGGCTGGAATGGCCGCCGACCATGTAGCGGATGTGCTCCTTGGCCAGGTCGTCGTGCGTCAGGTCCAGCGCCTTGAAGCCGTGCTTGCTGAAGTTGGCGGCGATTTTTTGCGATTCGCCCTTGGCCGAGGTGGTCAGGCCGACAAACACGTGGGCCTTGGCGGCGTCGCTGATGCGGTAGTTGAACTCGGTGACGTTGCGCGGGCCGCCGGGCAGCTGGCCTATGGTTTCGCAGAAGCGTTTGAAGCTGCCGCGCTCTTCGGGGATGGTGACGGCAAACAGAGCTTCGCGTTCCTCTCCCACCTCGGCACGTTCGGCGACGAAGCGCAGGCGGTCGAAGTTCATGTTGGCGCCGCACAGGATGGCTGCGTAGGTTTGGCCCTTTTTCTTGTGCTTGGCGACGTACTGTTTGACCGCTGCCACTGCCATTGCGCCCGACGGTTCGACGATGCTGCGGGTGTCGACGAACACGTCCTTGATGGCCGCGCAGACGGCGTCGGTATCGACGGTGATGTATTCGTCCACCAGATGCCGGGCCACGCGGAAGGTTTCTTCGCCCACCAGCTTGACGGCAGTGCCGTCGGCGAACAGGCCGACATCGGCCAGGGTGACGCGCTTCTTGGCGTTCACCGACTGCAGCATGGCGTCGGAGTCATTGGTTTGCACGCCGATGACCTTGATCTCGGGTCGCACCGCCTTGATGTAGTTGGCTACGCCGGAGATCAGGCCGCCGCCGCCGATGGCGACGAACACCGCATCCAGCTTTTGCGAGCCCAGGCCTTGCAGCTGACGCAGGATTTCCATCGCAATCGTGCCCTGGCCGGCGATCACGTCCGGGTCGTCGAAGGGGTGGACAAAGGTCAGGCCCTGCTTTTTCTGCAGCTGCAGCGAATGGTTGTAGGCATCGGTATAGCTTTCGCCGAACAGCACCACTTCGCCGCCCAGCGCGGCTACCGCGTCCACCTTCACTTGGGGCGTGGTGGTCGGCATGACGATGACGGCGCGCGCGCCAAGCTTGCGCGCGCTCATGGCTACGCCCTGGGCATGGTTGCCGGCCGAGGCGCAGATCACGCCCTTCTTCAGCTGCTGCGGCGTCAGGTGCGCCATCTTGTTGTAGGCGCCGCGCAGCTTGAAGCTGAACACCGGCTGGGTGTCTTCGCGCTTGAGTAGCACGGTATTGCCCAGTCGGATGCCGAGATTGCGCGCGGGTTCCAGCGCGGTTTCAATCGCCACGTCGTAGACGCGGGCGGTGAGAATCTTCTTCAGATAGTCGGCGGGGGTCAGCGGCTGGGGTGCCTTGGGGGCTTTGGCGGGCTTGGCGGATGCGGTCGTCATGGGTTCTCCTCGGTCGTCGATGATAAGGGGACGGCCCATACCGCTTGCGCAGACGTAAAAAAGCATAAAAAAAGCCCCGAGTCGTAAGACTCGGGGCTTAAATCCACCTTTTCAGAGGGTGGAGGAGACAAGCGGTGCAACAAAGAAACTCTGTTGCGATGGGTCAATTCTAGTCGTTTTCCCTTAGAGATGTTGCGTTGCAGCAAGTTAGGTGTTGCAAAAATCGTGAAGAAGTTGGCGCCCAAGGGCAAAATCCAGGCTGCACCAGACAATCTGGTTTTGTTACTGAAAGACACCAATGGAATGCACAGTCAGTTGGACCGGCGCAGCGGGTACCCGCTCCGGCATGGGTTTTGTTGCCGAAACCGGCAGCGGCCACACTTTGACCATGGACGGCGCGCCCGATAGCGCCAAGCCGGAAAACGGCGGCCAGAACCTGGCGCCACGCCCGATGGAAACTCTGTTGGCCGGCACCGGTGGCTGCACTGCCTATGACGTGGTGCTGATCCTGAAGCGGGGCCGCCACGATGTGCGCGGCTGTTCGGTCAAGCTGGCTGCCGACCGCGCCGAGGTCGATCCCAAGGTGTTTACCAAGATCAATATGCACTTCACCGTGACCGGCAAAGGTATTCCGGCAACCGCGGTGGAGCGGGCGATTGCCATGAGCCACGACAAATACTGCTCTGCCACCATCATGCTGGGCAAGACGGCCGAGATCACCACCAGCTTTGATTTGGTCGAGGCCGCCTAAATCCGGTGCGCCACGGTCGTCATCACCTTGGCGGCCAGGGTCATCAGGGTTTTGACCGGGGCGGGTAAGTCCAGCGCCCCGGCGTGCTGGGCCTGCTGGGCGTGGCGTTCCTCGTCATCTTTCATTTGCACCACGATGGCCTTGGATGCATGGTCGTTGGCAGGCAAACCGTCCAGATGGCTTTGAAGGTGGGCCGCCACTTGGTTCTCAGTTTCCACCACAAAGCCCAGGCTCCAGCGGTCGCCACCCAGCTGACCCGCGATGGCGCCCAGGCCAAACGCGCCGGCGTACCACAGCGGATTCAGTAGGCTGGGCCGTGCGCCCAGTTCGTCCAGGCGTTGCCGCGTCCAGGCCAGGTGGTCGGTTTCCTCGGCCGCCGCATGTTCAAAATGGCGGCGCAGGGCGGGGCTCTTGGTGACCAACGCTTGCGCGGTGTACAGCGCCTGTGCGCACACCTCGCCCACATGGTTGACGCGCATCAGCGCACCGGCATGGGCTTTCTCGGCGGCGCTCAACTCGGTTGTTGCTTCGGGAACGGTGGGGCAGCTGCGGCTGGCATGGGGGATGGTGAACAGTGTGCGTAGCGCCGAGTCAGCGGTGCGGCAGACTTGGTCGACAGAGGGCAGGGCGGGTAGCTGCATGCGGATAGGGCCATGTAGGGACAGGCATCCACTGTAAAGCACATCATCGGCATGGGGTCCGGGCAAAAAAAAGTCCTCCGCGAGGGAGGACTTTTGCAGGGCCGGCCACAGGGGCCGTGATCTCAGAAGCGGTGGCGGATGCCGAAGGCCACGTTGGTCGAGTCCGTACCAGCAGAGGCGGTGACGCCCCCCAGGAAACCATTGCCGCCGGGGGCAATTTGCGAGGTGTTCTTGTTGTTGAAACGGGTCAGCACTGCATTCAGGTCGGTACGCTTGGACAATGCGTAGGTGTAGGCCACGCCGTAAGACGAGCGGTCGGCATTGGCTGCCGTTTTGTCGTTCATGGTGTTGTAGGCCACCGTCGTCGTGTGCGGGCCCATGGTCATGCGGTATCCGATGTGGAACAGGTTGGAATGCTGTTTGAATGTGTTGATAAAGGCATTTTGCACCGCAGTGGCCTGGCCCAAGGTAACTGCCGAATTGGAGGCCATGAGGGCAGCCGCAATCGTGGACAGGTCGGCCGGATGGTCGTCCTTGATGGTGGCGAACATCGTGCTCAAGGTGCCTGGGCCTAGATCAGCCGAGGCGCCCAAAATGGCATTGGTCAGCGATTTCTGGCCCAACTCATTTTTCTGCGTGTTGTAGCCAACCCCTACGCCAAAGCCTTCGCCTTTGTATGTGGTCATGGCACCCAGTAAACGTTTGGCGGAGCTATTGCCCGCTACTTCGCCCAAGGCGTACATGGCGGTAGCGGTCAGGCCACCCGTTTTGATGGCATATTGCAACGAATTGCTGACACGGATGGTGAATGAGGCGGGAACCGACACCAGTTGGCCCAAGGCTAGACTGGACTCGGTTTTCATCGAGTCAAAGCTGGCTGACGCCAAGTAGCCTGGTGTGTATTGGCGCCCTGCCGTAATTGCGCCTACTGGCGTGATCAGGCCTGCATAGGCTTGGCGGTCAAACAGATTTTTGTCCACATTGTTTACGCCGATGCGTGAACCGATGACAGCATCTGCGCCTGTGACCAAAGGTTGCAATTGCGCGGGTAGGCCCATTTGGGTGGCTACCGATGCACGGTCGGGCAACTGCGTTCCGGAGGCTGGTGTATTGGAGACAGAGCCGTTGTCGATTTCAAAACGGTTTTCCAGTGTGAAGATAGCTTTCAGGCCACCGCCCAAATCTTCACTGCCTTTGAGGCCCCAACGCGAACCTTCCATGATGCCGCTGGCGAGCTGGGTTACAGATCCTTGCTTTAGTCCCGAGACATGGTTGAAGCCGACGTCGGCCAGTCCATACAGCGTGGCGCTGCTGGTGGGAGTTTCTTGCGCCATGGCTGCCGTAGCCATGCAGCCCAGCACTGCGGCCGCTACCAAAGTCATTCTTGTCATATGTTCTCCAAAGTTGTTCACAAAAGCCCCTAGTTATCCAAGCAAGGCCGCATTTACCGTTCCCGCGAACCAGCGGTTTTTACCATCGGGTTCACGTGCTTTGTATGGTGCCGGGTAAGTTAAAGGCAAAAGTCGCTTCTGCGACTTTTTTGTAAAGGGAAAACCCTTTGCGCCTCTGGAAGCGATGTAAAGATTGCGTTGTTTAAAGCCCACAAAGGGAACTTTTTTCCCCCGTTAGTCACGCGATTGTCCGAACACGTCTGTTGTAATCGCTTCAGCTTCTGAAACAAGGAGTGGCGTCGCGGTAGCAGCCCGGCTGTGTACCCGGCAACTTTCAATCTTTGGAGAATTTGAATGAAAAAATCCCTGATCGCCTTGGCAGTACTCGCCGCTTCCGGCGCCGCCATGGCCCAATCCACCGTGACTCTGTACGGTATTGTTGACGTCTATTTCGGCAGCACCAAGACCGATAACGGCACCACCAGCCTGCGCCAAACCAAGATCGACAGCGGTCTGGTGAATGGTTCGCGTTGGGGCCTGCGCGGTTCTGAAGATCTGGGCGGCGGTTTGACAGCCAACTTCAAGCTGGAACAAGGTTTCAGCATTGATACCGGCGTTGCTCGTCTGTCTCCTGCCTTTGGCGCAACTGCTGTTGCTGCAACGGCTACTACCGCTGCTGTTCCTGCTGCAAGCACCGCATTCTCGCGTCAAGCCTATGTGGGCCTGTCCGGCAGCTTCGGTGAAACCCGTCTGGGCTTCACCACGACTCCATTTGATGATTACAGCGGCGCTTCCGACGCTATCTGGGATTCGGCTCTGTCGCCAATGAACTCGACGTTCCGTAGCATTGCCTACAACCCACGTCCTGGCAACACCATTTTCTACGCAACGCCTTCTTTCAGCGGCCTGACGGCATCTGTTAGCTACAGCTTGGGTGAGAACAAGACTGCAACCGTTGGTGCTGGTTCCGTGTCGAGCTTTGCCGTTGCTTACGCAAATGGCCCGATCGCTGCCCATCTGGCTTACCAGAACGAAAAGTCCACCGGTGCTGTGACCGCCAAGAAGTACACCCGTCTGGGTGGTACCTATGATTTCGGCGTCGTGAAGGCTCTGGCTACCTACGGCAAGGCTGAAAACATTGGTAACTTGACCGATGCTGACGCAAACGACTACCAACTCGGTTTGGACGTGCCAGTTGGCGCGGCTTTGACCCTGTCGACCAGCTTCGCACGTTCTAAGGACAATGCTACTGCTGGTAACGTCAAGCGTACGGGCCTCGGTCTGGGTGCCAAGTACACCTTGTCCAAGCGCACCTTCCTGACCGCTGGTTACGAAGCTGATACCTCCAAGCTGGCTGGCCGTGCTGACATCAAGCACGATCTGTTCGCTATCGGCATGCAACACCGCTTCTAATCCAACGCTGGCGTAAGCCAGTTGGGATTAAAACCAAAAACCCCGCTGTGGCAACACAGCGGGGTTTTTTTATGTCTGTCGACTCATGCCGATTCGGTTTCGGGTGCCTGCGGCTTCTTGTTCTTCCTCGCATCCTTCTTGGCTTGCCGTGCTGCATCAGCGGCCTGCCCGGCGGCCAGCCAGCTGGCGAATTCTTCGGGGGTTTCCAGCGTGACCCGGCCCAGGGTGGCGGAGCGGAATTCGGTCAGCACGATTTCGGCGGCTTTTTGCAGATTGACCTTGCCCTTGCCCAGCAGGCCGCCACGCTTGCGGGCGATCTCGGTCAGTACGCCGATATCGGTCAGGCCCAGAATCGGGTCCAGCTTGTAGCGTTCTTCGACCTGTCCCGCATAGTGTTTCTGCAGAATCAGCAACAGCTCCAGCGCTACCTCTTCTTCGTCAAACGCGTTCCGGCCTATCGAGCCGCAGGCTGCCAGGTGGTAGCCGCTTTGCTCGACGATGATGCGCGGCCACAGCATGCCGGGGGTGTCGTAGGCGTAGAAGTCGTCGGCGAGCACGATGCGCTGCTCCAGCTTGGTGATGCCGGCCTCGTCGCCGGTCTTTGCGGCGCGCTTGCCTTTCAAGGTGTTGACCAGAGTGGACTTGCCGACGTTCGGCACGCCGCAGATCAGCACCCGCATCGGTTTGACCATGCCGCCGCGCAAGGGCGCCAGCAGGCGGCAGGCGGGGATCAGGCGTTGGGCGGGTGCGGTTTCGCTGGCGTCCAGCGCGATGGCGCGGGTGCCGGGCAGGGCGTTGTAGTGGTCCAGCCAGAGTGCGGTTCGCGCCGGATCGGCAATATCCTGCTTGTTCAGGATCTTGAGAGTCGGAGTGCTGCCGATCAGCTCGGCCAGCATCGGGTTGGCGCTGGAGCCGGGCATGCGGGCGTCCAGCAGCTCGATCACCACGTCGGTCTCCTTGAGGCGTTCGGTGATGGCTTTCTTGGTCAGGTGCATGTGACCGGGGAACCATTGGATGGCCATAGCTTTTTATCTTTCTTTAAGATTTGCGCTGCAGCGCAAGTCGTTTCTATACTTTGGATGCGCCGAAGGACACCAGATCCAGCGGCAGCGCCGTCGTGGATTTGATCTGTTCCATGGAAAAGGCGGAGGACACGCCGCTCAATGGCACGGCCTGTATGAGTTTTTTGTAGAAGCGATCGTAACCGCCGATGTCGGTGGTCACCACTTTCAACAGATAGTCCACGTCGCCGCTCATGCGGTGCAGCTCCTGCACCTCGGGCAGGCTGGCCGCGGCGGCGGCAAACTGGGCGAGCCAGGCTTCGTCGTGCTGTTGGGTGCGCACGCTTACGAACACGGTCACCGGCAGGCCGACCTTGTGCCGGTCCACCAGGGCCACGCGGCCGGTGACATAGCCCTCGTCTTCCAGGCGTTTCAGCCGCTTCCAGCAGGGAGTGCTGGACAGGCCTACGCGCTCGGCCAGGGCGGCCACGGACAAGCTGCCGTCCAGCTGCAGCGCACCCAAAATTGCATAGTCCAGGCGGTCGAGTGGATTCATGCTGTGTTTTATAAATTTATAAGATATTCATTCTAATTTAAGGCGATTATTCAAGAATTTTGGCATCTTT
The DNA here is from genome assembly GCA_963513025.1 of uncultured Albidiferax sp. Taxonomy (GTDB): domain Bacteria; phylum Pseudomonadota; class Gammaproteobacteria; order Burkholderiales; family Burkholderiaceae_C; genus Rhodoferax_B. The sequence continues at coordinate 3,744 of CAUPON010000033.1, read as the reverse complement.
ATTCGCGCTTCAATGGCTAGGATAGACCGCCATGACTACCGATATCTACCTGGATTGCAACGCCACCACCCCGGTGCTGCCGGCCGCCTTGGCCGCCGCACAGAACGCTATGGGGGCCTTGTTCGGCAACCCCAGCAGCAGCCACACCACGGGCCTGCAAGCCCGGCATATCGTCGACAGCGTGCGTGCCCGCGCAGCCCGGGTGCTGGGCAGTGGCAGCGGCCAACTGGTGTTTACCAGCGGCGCGACCGAAGGCATACAGACGGCGGTGCTGTCTGCGCTGTGCGCTGTGCGCGAACGGCAGGCGCGCGGCGAGGCCGTGGGCCGGCTGCTGCTGTACGGCGCTACCGAACACAAGGCCGTGCCGCAGAGCCTGGCGCACTGGAATGCGGTGCTGGGCCTGCAGCTGGAGCTGCGCGCCCTGCCGGTCGATGCCCAGGGTCGGCACGACCTGGCCGTGCTGCGCGCGCTGGCGCCGCAGGCCGCGCTGGTCTGCACCATGGCGGCGAACAACGAAACCGGCGTAGTGTCCGACCTAGCAGGTATCGAAGCCGTGCTGAACAGCGTGGCGCCGCTAGCCTACTGGCTGGTGGACTGCGTGCAGGCCCTGGGTAAGCTGCCTTTGCAGCTGGCGCAGACCCGCATCGACTACGCGCCGTTTTCTGGCCACAAGCTGTATGCGCCCAAGGGCATAGGCCTGCTGTATGTGCGCAGCGGTGCGCCGTTCACCCCGCTGCTGGCCGGCGGCGGCCAAGAGGCTGGCCTGCGCGCGGGTACCGAAAACATGGTCGGCATCGCCGCACTGGGCGCGGTGCTGCAGGCGCTGGAAGACGGCGGCAGTTTTTGCAGCTCAGCGCAGATGCTCCAGTTTAGAGAGCGGCTGGCGCAGAGTCTGCGGGCGGCCTGGCCCGATATTGTCTTCAATACACCGTTTGCCACGGCTTTGCCGACGACGCTGAATTTCTCGGTGCCCGGCATGGCCAGCAGCGTGATTGTCGACCTGCTGGATGCCGCCGGCGTGCGCGTTAGCGCGGGCAGTGCCTGCTCGGCGCAGCTGGCTGCGCCCAGCTATGTGCTGCAGGCTATGGGCGTGCCGGACTGGCAGGCGGCATCGGCGGTGCGCCTGTCGTTTGGCGCGCTGGCCGACGATGCTTTTATCGAAGCGGCTTGTGCGCGGATTGCCCGTTGCGGCGCGGCCTGGCGTGCCGAGGTGGCCCCACCCTTGCCGGACGGCCTGCCCCCACGTCATGGCCCGGCACTGGCCGACGACCCGGCCATGCATCTACAGTCTGAAGGCTTGGATGACTTTTTGCGCAACCACCCCGAAGCCGTGCTGGTAGACGTGCGCGAGGCCTATGAACACCGTGCCGATCCGCAGCCGCTGCGCTTTGGCCGCGCGGTGCGGAATGCGCCGCTGGGCCGCCTGGGCCCGCAGCTGGCCGACTGCCTGGGCGATCCGGCCGTACCCCTGGTGTTCTTCTGCCGCAGCGGCCGGCGCAGCCTGCGCGCGGTGCAGACCCTGCGCCAGCTCGGCTATGCGCAGGTCTGGCAGGTGGTAGGTGGTTTAGCTAGAAATAGCGTAGCTGCTAGCGTAGACTAGGTATGCGCCAACGGCCTAAAACACCACTTTAATAGCGGTACAACTGCCCGCCGCCCATGCGCACGCGGTCGCCCACGCGCAAATCGGTGGGTGTGGTCACGCTGAAGTAGCGGTAGCTGCCGTCTTCGGCCTGCACCGTCACGCGATAGGACGCATGCACCTGGGCGGGCTGCTGGTTGCCTTCTATGCTGTTGCCGGCGATGGCGCCGCCAAATGCACCCAGCACCGTGGCAGCGCTGCGGCCCGAGCCGCCGCCGATCTGGTGGCCCAGCACGGCCCCGGCAATACCGCCAATCACTGCGCCGGCACCACTGGTTTGCGGGCGTTCCTGGGTTTGCAGCAGCTCCATATTGGCAACGCGGCCGAATTCGATACGCTGGCCCGGGGCGACGACCACCGGTTGTGGCTGTACTTGCGCGCGGGGCGGCGCCACCACACAGCCGGTGAGACCGCAGGCCAGCAGGCCGGTGGCAAGTAGCGAAGAGGTGGAAGCAAAAATACGCATGGGCGGGTCCTGGGAAAAGTAAGGGGAATCTACTGAATGACGCGCTATCGCCAATATGGTTGACACCGCGTCCCTGCCATTCGTTCCGCGGCCAGCGGCCGCCCGCTGGGCGCGAGACAATACTCCACGCGCCACACATCTGTGTAACCGGATGTGCTTGGCCCGCTGCCTCCCGTTTTTGCCCCTCCTTATACTTTTTTGCCGATGACCTCGCGTGCCCACGCGCCGGCCATGGCTTTGTCTGCGTCAACCCTTCCGTGAAACTCAAAGACTTTATTGCGCGTATTCCGTACCTGGCCTGGGTGGTGATCTACACCGCGCTGTGCGCAGGTGTTTTTGCCGCCATCCTCGGGGCTGTGACCCCCGAGCTGCGCGAGGAGCTGGACAACTACCAGCAGCTCGGCGTGCTGATGATGGTCTGGTCGGCTGGCGGCGTGCTCGGCGCGCTGCAGGGCGGGCGCATGGCGCAGCGCTATGCGCCGCGGCCGTTGTTCCTCATCTATACCGCGACGGCGCTGCTGGCCATCAGCCTGATCGTGCTGTCGCCCAACTTCGGCACTCTTCTGGCCGGTTTCTTCCTGGTGGCGCTGTGCGAGACCGCGCTGTTCACCCTGGCGCACAGCATTCTGGCGAACATCAGCCCGCAGGCCGAGGTGCGTGCGCGCATGCTCAGCATGGTCGACCTGGCGTTCAGCCTGGGCAATCTGGTGGCGCCGATGGCGGTGATCGGCGTGCAGCAGTTCAGCACCAGCTGGCGCATGCCGTATGCCGTGTACCTGCTGCCGCTGTTGACGGTGCTGGTGGCGTTCTGGCCGCGCCGGCACTTCGTGAACCTGGCGCCGATTCACCATGCCGAGGCCGGCAGCCCGTCCATGGGCTATGTGCAGCTGTTGCGCCGGCCGGTGGTGTTCTGGGCCGTGCTGGGCGGTGTACTCAGCGGCTTTCTGGAGTGGGGGCAGAACTTCTGGTACGTCAGCTTTGGCATCAACGCCCAGCACCTGAGCCCGAACGCGGCCCGCATTGGGCTGGAATTCTTCGTCGCCGGCATGATCGCCGCGCGGCTGTGGCAGGCCTTCTGGCACAGCCGCTGGCCGCTGCGGCAAAAGCTCTGGCGGCTGAACCTGCTGGCCCTGGCCGGCATGGCGATGAACGTGGCGCTGGCCGGCCAGGGCGGCTGGATGGTGGCCGGGCTGGGCAACTTTTTGTTTGGTGTCGGCGTGGGCGTGGTGTTCCCGGTGCTGCTGGCCATCATGATCGACGACATGCCGGCACAGGCGTCCAAGCTGTCGGCTTTGCTGATGATTGGCTATAGCGTAGGCTCGCAGCTGGCGGGCGTGGTGGTGGGCAGCCTGTCGGACCTGGTGGGCCTGCACTGGGCCTATGCCAGCATGTTGCTGGTAGTGCTGGCGTTCACCGGCGTGGTGTGGCGCATCGTCGGTTTTGCCGCCCCGGCCCAGCTGCAACCCCAAGTTTGAAATTTATAACGCGGATTCAAGTATAAAGTGCAACGGAATGCAGTGTAAGAGGCCGAACCGGTAGGTTGTAAAACACCTCATGGGGAGTTCGGTAGCCCAAGCACTTACGAGGCCTGTGATTGAGCAAATGCACCGCGTCGTTGACCTGGTGTCGGCTCACTTTG
>CAUPON010000032.1:0-64383 GCA_963513025.1 uncultured Albidiferax sp. | reverse complement strand
GATGCTCTCGTCGCTGACCAAGGCCAGGATGTCTTCTTCGAAGATCTCGCTCTTGCGGTCGGCCAGCTCCTTGAAGCTGGCGAAGGCAGCGTTGATGTCGGCCTCGCTGTCCATGGTCACGCCCAGGTCCTGCAGGCGCTGCTTGAAGGCATTGCGCCCGCTCAGCTTGCCCAGCACGATCTTGTTGTGGCTCCAGCCCACGTCTTCGGCACGCATGATTTCGTAGGTGTCGCGGGCCTTGAGCACGCCGTCTTGGTGGATGCCGGAGGCATGGGCAAACGCGTTCGCGCCGACCACCGCCTTGTTCGGCTGCACCACAAAGCCGGTGGTCTGGCTGACCATGCGGCTGGTGGCCAGGATGTGCTGGGCATCGATGCCCAGCTCCAGGCCAAAGTAGTCGCGCCGGGTTTTCACCGCCATGACGATTTCTTCCAGCGAGCAATTGCCTGCGCGCTCACCCAGGCCGTTGATGGTGCATTCCACCTGGCGTGCGCCGCCCAGCTTGACGCCGGCCAGTGAATTCGCCACCGCCATGCCCAGGTCGTTATGGCAGTGCACCGACCAGATGGCTTTGTCGCTGTTCGGGATGCGCTCGCGCAAGGTTTTGATGAAGTTGCCGTACAGCTCGGGGATCGCATAGCCCACGGTATCGGGCACGTTGATGGTGGTCGCGCCTTCGGCAATCACGGCTTCCAGCACGCGGCACAAGAAATCCATGTCGCTGCGGTAGCCGTCTTCGGGGCTGAACTCCACATCGGCCACCAGGTTGCGCGCAAAGCGCACCGCCTGCTTGGCCTGCTCGAACACCTGGTCGGGCGTCATGCGCAGCTTCTTCTCCATGTGCAGCGGCGAGGTGGCGATGAAGGTGTGGATGCGCGCGCTGGCCGCATCCTTCAAGGCTTCGGCGGCACGAGAAATATCGCGGTCGTTGGCGCGCGACAGGCCGCAGACGGTCGAGTCCTTGATGGCCCGGGCAATCGCCTGCACGGCCTCGAAGTCACCGATGGAGCTGGCGGGGAAGCCGGCTTCGATCACATCCACCTTGAGGCGTTCCAGCTGGCGCGCAATGCGCAGCTTTTCGTCGCGCGTCATGGACGCGCCGGGTGACTGCTCGCCGTCACGCAAGGTGGTGTCAAAAATGATGAGTTTGTCGGCCATGGAGAGCTCCTGTGGGTTCTAGTTTTAGATGGATGCCGGTTCTTCGGCAAGCCCTGTATTTTCGCGCTTAATCGCATGGCTTTGGGCGCGCTGCAAGCCCGAGAGAATCGCCTTCAGCGAAGCCGAGACGATATTCGCGTCCATGCCCACGCCAAACACGGTGTGCTGCTCGTCAATCCGCAGTTCCAGATAGGCCACGGCCTGGGCATTGGCGCCGGCGCCCAAGGCGTGCTCGTGGTAGTCGAGCACCCGCACCTGGGTGGCGCTGCTGGCATTCAGGTGGTTCACAAAGGCATCGATAGGCCCCACGCCCTGCCCCGCCGCGGGAACAGTGGGCGTGGCGATGCTGGCCGTGCCGTATTCGCGTTGGAACAACTCCCACAAATCCTGCGCCGTGAGCTCCTTGTTGGCGCCGTCCATCACGGCCTGCACGATCTGGCTGAACTCGATCTGCAAGCGGCGTGGCAATTCCAGGCCGTATTCGGTTTCCAGCAAATACGCCATACCGCCCTTGCCGGACTGGCTGTTGACGCGGATCACCGCCTCGTAGCTGCGGCCCAGGTCTTTCGGGTCGATAGGCAAATACGGAATCGCCCAGACCGCGTCTTCGGTGTGCAGCACAAAAGCCTTCTTGATGGCGTCCTGGTGGGTGCCGGAAAAGGATGTGTAGACCAGTTCGCCCACATATGGATGGCGCGGATGCACTGGCAGCTGGTTGCAGTGCTCAACCATGCGGCGGATCTCGTCGATCTGCGAGAAGTCCAACTGGGGCGAGACGCCCTGGGTGTAGAGGTTCAGCGCGATGTTCACGATGTCCACATTGCCGGTGCGCTCGCCATTGCCAAACAAGCAGCCTTCGACACGCTGGGCGCCGGCCATCATGGCCAATTCGGCCGCCGCCACGCCGGTGCCGCGGTCGTTGTGCGGGTGCACCGACAGCACGATGCTGTCGCGTCGCGCCAAGTTGCGGTCCATCCACTCGATCATGTCGGCAAACACATTGGGCGTGGAGTGCTCAACGGTGGTCGGCAAGTTGATGATGCAGGGCTGGGCCGGTGTGGGCTGCCAAACATCGGTGACCGCGTCGATCACGCGCTTGGAAAAGACCAACTCGGTACCGGAAAAATGCTCAGGCGAATACTGGAAGGTCCAGGCGGTGGCCGGCTGCTGGCGCGCCAATTCCTGGATCTGCCGGGCGTGGCTGGTGGCCAATTCGACGATCTGGTCCTCGTCCATGCCCAGCACCACGCGCCGCATCAAGGGCGAGGTGGCGTTGTACATGTGGACGATGGCGCGCTTGGCGCCGACCAGCGCTTCCATGGTGCGGCGGATCAAGGGTTCCTTGGCCGGGGTCATGACCTGGATGGTCACATCGTCGGGCACCATGTTGTCGTCGATCAGGCGGCGCACGAAGTCGAATTCGATCTGCGATGCAGCCGGGAAGCCGACCTCGATTTCCTTGAAACCAATCTGCAGCAAATGCCCAAACATGCGCAGCTTGCGCGCCATGTCCATCGGCTCGATCAGCGCCTGGTTGCCGTCGCGCAGATCGGTGCTGAGCCAGACCGGGGCCTGGGTCAGTTGGGCGTTGGGCCAGGTGCGGTCACGCAAAGCGATGGGTGGGAAGGCTGGGTATTTGCTGGCAGGTTGCTTCAACATGGTGACTTCTCTCAAGTTTCTAAAAACCAGCAACCCAATGAAAAACGGCCCGTTGCTGGTGCATACGGGCCGTTGTGACTGGAATTGCGCGTGCGCTACCGTCTCCGCCCGGAGGGGATCAGTAGTAGGGCTAGCGAAATTTTGTTCATGGATACGGATTCTAGCGGGTTTTATTTGTGCAGACCGCGTTCGTCGGGCTCGTCCTTGGAGGTGCTGATGACACTGGTCTGCACGCCCTTGAACTTGCGCCAGGCGTACACGCCGTAGCCACTGAAGCCGTAGATCACAAACGCGCCGAACAGCACGATAGGCGGATGGATGTTGATTATCGCAATGCCCAGGGCGATCAGCACGATCACCGCAAACGGCACGCTCTTCTTCATCTGCACGTCCTTGAAGCTGTAGAACGGCGCATTGGTCACCATGCTTAGGCCGGAGTACAGCGCCAGCGCGAACATCAGCCAGGCCACGTGCGCACCCGCGACCTCCTGGTCGTTCATCAGCCAGATGAAGCCGGCCATCAAGGCGGCGGCAGCTGGCGATGGCAAGCCCTGGAAATAGCGCTTGTCTACCACCCCGGTATTCACATTGAAACGGGCCAGCCGCAAAGCCGCGCAGGCGCAATAGACGAAAGCAGCGATCCAGCCCCAGCGGCCCAGGTCTTTCAGCGACCAGATGTAGGCGATCAAGGCCGGCGCCGCGCCGAACGACACCATGTCGGACAGCGAATCCATCTGCTCGCCAAATGCGCTCTGGGTATTGGTCATGCGGGCCACGCGGCCGTCCAGGCTGTCGAGCACCATGGCACAAAACACGCCCACGGCAGCCTGGTCGAAGCGGCCGTTCACTGCCATCACGATGGCATAAAAGCCACCAAACAAGGCCGCCAGTGTGAATAGATTCGGCAGGATGTAGATGCCCTTGCGGCGCTTGCGCACCAGGACTTCGGGGTTGGAGGTGAGGCTGGAGTCTTTGCCGTTATGCATGGCTGGTCGCCTGTCAAAAAAGAAAGGACGCGGCACGGCTTGCTGCACCGTGCGCGGTGAAAAAGAAGAGGCTTTGGGGGCCGGTGCATCCGTGCTTCACACGTGCAAGCTTGCAAAAATACACCGTATCCGGGCGAGTGTAAGCCAGTACACCGGCCTTGCCGGCGCTGGCGCCGGTGTGCTTTGGTGTACTTAGCGGCGGGGCAGCGCCCGTACGGAAGCCCGGGCCAGCGCCGCGGCGGGTTTGGCTTGCACCGGTGGTGCGGCCACCGGCTGGGAATTTTCTTGCCAGGCGCGGCCATCGGTGGTTTCGCGCGTCAGACGGAAGGCATGCACCATCTGGGTAAGCTTGCCGGCCTGGTCCTGCAGGCTGTCGGCGGCGGCAGCGCCCTCTTCCACCAAGGCGGCATTCTGCTGGGTCACGTTTTCCAGTTGCTCCATCGAATGGCTGACCGAGCCGATGCGCTGGCTTTGCTCTTCGGTAGCCGAGGTGATCTCGGCCATGATGTCCGACACCCGCTTGACCGACTGCACCAGCTCCTGGATGGTCTGGCCTGCATGGCTGGCCAGGTCGTTGCCCACCTGTACCCGCTCCACGCTGGTGCCGATCAAGGCCTTGATCTCACGGGCCGCCGTGGCTGCACGTACCGCCAGGCTGCGCACTTCACTGGCCACCACCGCAAAGCCCCGGCCCTGTTCGCCAGCGCGGGCAGCTTCAACGGCGGCATTCAGCGCCAGGATATTCGTCTGGAAGGCGATGCCGTCGATCACGCTGATGATGTCGGCGATCTTCTTGGAACTGGTGCTGATCTCGTCCATGGTCTTGACCACCTGCAGCACCACTTCGCCGCCGCGGGTGGCAACTTCGGATGCGCTGGCCGCCAGCTGGTTGGCCTGGCGTGCCGAGCCCGCGCTGTGGCTGACGGCGCCGGTCAGGTCCGACAACGCCGTTGCCGCGCCCTGCAGATTGCTGGCCGCTTGCTCGGTGCGCTGGCTCAGGTCCAGATTGCCCGAGGCCACCTCGGCGCTGGCCACTTGGATGGATTCCGCCGTCTGGCCGATGTCGCCGACCATGGCGCGAAGCCGGTCCTGCATGGCGGCAATGGCTTCCAGCAGGCGGCCGGTTTCGTCATGGATGCGCACCTCGACCTGCGAGGTCAGGTCGCCGCGGGCAATCCGCTCGGCCACCACCACCGCGCGGCCAATCGGCTGGGTGATGCTGCCGGTGATGCGCCAGGCGATCAAGCCGCCCAGGGCCAGCGACAGCAAGACCAGCAGGCCGCCGGTCAGCCGGGCACGGCTCTGGGTCAGCTCGGCCGAGGCCGTGGTGTCGTTGTTCAAGCTGTTCTGCAGCTCGATCAGCTCGGCCAGCTTGGCGCGCCAGGTAGTTTCGCTGGGGTCGACCCGGCTCATCAAGCCGGTGGTGGCGGCCACGCTGTCGCCGTCTGCCGAAGACTTCATGGCTTCGAGCAGATCGGGCCGGGTCTTGCGGCCGATGTCGCCGATGTCTTTCAGCAGCTTTTGCTCGGCGGGCGATGTGTCTGCCGTCTTGAACAGCTCGGTCAACGCGGCTTCACGTTTGTCGTACTGCTCCAGGGTCTGCTGGACTTGCTTGACCAGTTCGGCCGAGCGCTTGGTGTCGATTTCGGTCAGCATGGCGGCCGAACGGCTCTGGATACCCAGGGTGCTGACGCTTTCCAGCATGCTGTTGACCAGGCGCGTCTTGGTGGCGTTGGTGCCGGTGATCTGGCGCATTTGCCCGTTCACCATGCCGGCGGAGATTTGGCCTACAGCGGCCACGGCAATCACCAGCACCAGCATGCAGCCGAAACCCAGGCCAAGGCGGCTGGAAATGGACAAAGACTTGAGTCGAGAGGGAGAAGGCATGTGTTTTTGTCCGGTAGAGGCAGTAAGAGGTAAGAAATCAAATAAGCGTAGTTTGTAGCAAAACGTAAGCAATAAGGGTGCCGCATACAAGCCGGCGAATGTAACCACAAAGCCCCAGGCCGGCCAATGCCGATACAAGTCTCTGGCATGCAAGACATGCATCGGGCCATGCACCGCCGGGCGGGTTGGCTGCAGCGCCTGCAAAACTGCGGCCGGTTAGCCCCAGTTCAGCCACCATGGGGCGGCTGGCCGTTGTTTTTTGGGAGCGTGTGGGGTAAAGCATGGGTACAAACCCGCCATCAAATGCGAATACCTCGCATTACGAAGCTAAACTGCCCGCTCTTGCAAGCCGATGCCCTGCCGGGCGTGCAGCCAGCCAACCTCTTTGCCCCGCCGCCTCCAGGCGCCGCCGGGCCGGTGCTGGGTTTGCCCTGTCGGCCTCTCCCTGTTTCGGTGACTGCGGTGCGGGTCATATCCACACTAAATTGGCCTCTGGCGCTTATTTCATAAGCGCGAGCAGCTACTTTATCCATAGCAATCGCCGAACTTCAACTGCAAGGAACACCATGGCACAAAGCCGCAACTTCCCACCCGCGCCCGTCGCATACGCGGTGCTACTCACCCTTGCCAGCATCGCTGCCCACGCCCAATCCAGCATTGACAGCGCCGGCACGCTGTCTGCCGTGCAGGTCAATGCCAGTGCCGACGCCTCGGCCGAAGGCCTGAGCAAACCCTACGCAGGTCGCCAGGTGGCACGCGGCGGTCGGGCCGGCATCCTGGGTACCAAAGACAACATGGACACGCCGTTTTCCATCACCAGCTACACCAACGAGCTGATCCAGGACCGCCAGGCGAAGAGCGTCGGTGAAGTGCTGCAAAGCGACCCGACGGTGCGCATGGCACGCGGTTTCGGTAACTTCCAGGAGTCCTACTTCATCCGAGGCTTTTTGCTGAGTTCGGACGACGTGGCCTACAACGGCTTGTTCAGCCTGCTGCCGCGACAGTACATCGCCACCGAGCTGTTCGAGCGCGTCGAAGTGCTGCGCGGCGCATCGACCTTTCTGAACGGCGCCAACCCGGGCGGCGGTGGGATTGGCGGCTCGATCAACCTGGTTCCCAAGCGCGCGCCGAACGAGCCGCTGAACCGCGTCACCGTGGGCACGGGCAGCGGCAGCGCCAGCACACTGTCGGCCGACATCGCGCGCCGCTTCGGCCCGGACAATGCCACCGGCATCCGCGTCAACGCCGCCACCCGCAGCGGCGGCACCGCCGTGGACAACGAGGACAGCAAACTAGGTCTGCTGTCCGCCGCTGTGGACTGGCGCAGCCGCGACGTGCGCCTGTCGGGCGACATCGGCTGGCAGGAAAACAAGCTCAAAGAAACCCGTACCAACGTCGACATCAGCGCCCTGGCGAGCGTGCCGGCAGCGCCCGACAACACCACCAACTGGGCCCAGCCCGGCGCGTATTCCAACGAGCGCGACCTGTTCGGCACGCTGCGTGGCGAGTTCGACATCAACGACCACCTGACCGCCTGGGCCGCCCTGGGCGCGCGCCGCAGCAGCGAGGCCAATTCCCTGGCCAACCTGGTACTGAGCGACGCCAGCACCGGCGCCGGCAACACCTACCGCTTCGACAACACCCGCAAAGACAGCGTTCTGACTTATGAGGCCGGCTTGCGCGGCAAGTTCCAGACCGGCTCCGTCGGCCACGAATGGGTGGTCTCGGCCGCCAGCTTCAAGCTGGAGAAAAAGAACGCCTACGCCATGGATTTCGGCAACCAGCAAAGCACCAACCTGTACAGCCCGGTAGCTACACCGCTACCGGGCATCAGTGCATCCGCCTTCACCGGCAACACCCTGGCATCGCCCGCGCTGACCGGGCGCACCGGCATGACCAGCCTCGCACTGGGCGACACCTTGTCGCTATTCGGCGGCAGCACCCTGCTCACTTTAGGTGCAAGACACCAGACGCTGGACATCGACAACTACGACTACGGCACCGGCGCACTGTCGAGCAACTACAACAAGAGCCGCGTCAGCCCCATGGCCGGCGTGGTCTACAAGCTGAGCAAGCAGTACTCGCTCTACGCCAACTATGTCGAAGGTCTGACCCAGGGCAGCACCGCACCCAGCACCGCCGTGAACAAGGGCGAAACCCTGTCGCCCTATGTCTCCAAGCAAAAGGAAGTCGGCCTGAAATGGGACTCGGGTCGCTTTGGCGGCACGCTGGCCCTGTTTGATACGACACGGCCGCGAGACTTTTTGAACGCCAGCAACAACATCTTTAGTGCCAGCGGAGAAGACCGCCACCAGGGCATGGAGTTGACCCTGCAAGGCGAAGCCACCCGCGGCCTGCGCCTGCTGGGCGGCCTGACCCTGCTGAGCGCCGAACAAAAGTCCACCGGCTCGGCCACGACCGACGGCAAACAGGTGATTGGCGTGCCCAGGCGGCAAGCCAACCTGGGTGCCGAATGGGATGTACCCGGCGTGCCCGGCCTGGCACTCGATGGCCGCGTGGTCTACACCGGCGCCAACTACGCCGATGCGGTCAATACGCTGAAGGTCTCGGGCTGGACCCGGCTGGACGCCGGCGCCCGCTACCTGACCGAAGTGCAAGGCAAGCTCGTCACCCTGCGCCTGCGGGTCGATAACCTGGCCGACAAGAGCTACTGGGCTTCGGTCGGCGGCTATTCGGGCTACGGCTACCTGGTGGCCGGCGCGCCGCGCAGCTTCAACCTCAGCGCCAGCTTCGACTTTTAAGAACCTGTTAAAGGGCGGGAGCCTGCAGGAGCAAAGCCCTCGTTCGGTGCCTCCCGCGGATGAGACCTGGCACCACCGCCACGGCTCGCCGAGAGCCTCGCCGGCGCGGGCGATACGCTACATTCATCTAGCCCTAAGAACCAATTGCAGCGAGCCATGCCCCATCCGCCCAAACTGCCCCCGTCCTTGACGCCGCCCCGGGCTGCGCCCGAAGCCGCGGGCCATACTTACAAGATGCTGTTCGCCATTGCGGTGCTGACGGTGCTGTATGTCGGGCGCGAGGTTCTGATTCCGGTCACCTTGGCAGTGGTGCTCAGCCTGGCCATTGCCCCTGCGGTACGGGCGCTCAAGCGCCTCGGCCTGGGCCAGGTGCCCGCGGTACTTAGCGCCGTTGTAGCGCTCAGCCTGCTCCTGCTCGGTCTGGCAACACTGATCGGCATGCAGGCGGTGGAGCTGGCCGATAGCCTGCCGCAGTACCAGTCGACGTTGGGCGCCAAGATAGAAATTTTGCGCGAAGCGACGGTTGGACGGGTGGAGTCCATGCAGGGTTCGGCAGGCCGCATCTTTGGCAAGCTCATCGACGCTGGCTCTGGCGTGGAAAGCCGTGCCGGCGAGTTAGGTGCCGGGCTGCACCTTCCACCCGGGGTTGTGCCGGTGCAGATACAGGAGCGGCCCGCCACGGCGCTGCAACTCGCCTCCCAGGTGCTGGGCTCGCTATGGGGACCGCTGGGCACGGTTGGCGTGGTGTTGATCGTGCTCGTCTTCGTGTTGCTTGAACATGAATCGCTGCGCGACCGATTCATCCACCTGACTGGCGGCACCGACATACGCACCGCGACCTACGCCTTCAACGATGCCGGCCAGCGCCTGTCCCGGTTCTTCGTGTCGCAGTTCGCGGTCAACCTCGGCGTTGGCGCCATCATCGGCCTGGGGCTGGCTTGCATCGGCGTTCCGCACGGGGTTTTTTTCGGGGTCATCACAGCGGTGTTGCGCTTTGTGCCCTATGTCGGGGTGGCGGCCGCGGCCGTTGGCGCCGCCGTTCTCGGCGCAGCGGTGGAAACCGGCTGGACCACGATGTTCCTGACGATAGGGCTGTTTGCGGTGGTCGAGGTCGTCGTGGCCCAGGTCGTGGAGCCGCAACTCTATGGGCACAGCACCGGGCTGTCCCCGCTCTCCGTTGTGCTATCCGCCATCTTCTGGGGATGGATCTGGGGCCCCATGGGGCTGCTGGTGTCCACGCCTCTCACACTGTGCCTGGTGGTCGCCGGGCGGCACGTCAAATCGCTGGCCTTCCTCGACGTATTGCTGGGTGAAACCTCGCCGCTGTCGCTATCAGAAAAGTTCTACCAGCGGGCCTTGTCCGACGATGCGGGCGACATCATTGCAGCCGCTCGGCAATTCCTCAAGAAGCGCTCGTTCGCCAAATACTGCGACCAGATTCTGATGCCGGCCCTGCGGCTTGGTGCCGTGGACCTGGCGGCGGGCAGCATCAACGCGCAACAGCAGCAGAAGCTGCGCCACGCCATCGTGCAGGCCATCGAATCGCTGGGCGCTCAGGCGGGCGCTCCAAATTCCAGGCGGCGCCGCGCGCCCGTGCTGGATGATCCCAACATCGGCTTGCAGCTACGGCGCCTGCGCGAATCGCAATTGGGCCCGTGGCAAGGGCCTCTGAGCGTGCCGCCCGGTTCGATCACGCTCTGCCTTGGTGCCAGTTCGCTACGCAACGACTTGGTGACCGAGATACTCGCGCGCGTCCTGAGGCAACAACGCGTGGATGCCCGCAGTTTCTCTGTCGAGGATCTCGATACGCCGGCACCGCCCGGCGCAGTACCGGAAAGCGTGGCGATCGTGTTCATCGTGATCTCGCTGATGGACGCTGAAAAGGAGGCCTGTACCCCGCTCGTGGCCAAGGTACGCACGCTGTTCCCGCAAGCCACCGTGGTCGGTCTGTTGTCGCTGCACGCTGAGCAAGATGAACAGGCCTGGACCGACATCGGCCTGGACCTGACGGTGGACTCTTTCGAGCAGGCGGCCCAGTACGCCAGCGCCCGCTACGCGAGTGCTGCGCACCCGGATTCGGCCACGGCAAAAAGCACCGATTGATTTATAGCGAAATCAGCTTCCAGCGCATATATAAGCTGCGCTAACAGCTATTATTTTGATAGTAACGAGCCTGCGGGTTCGGCCTGGCGCTGGCGCCACAACCGAAACACCAGATAGCCCACCAGCAGCAGGTTGCAGACAAACACCAGCGCACCCATCGCGGTCGTCCGGTGCAGCAGATGGGCGAGCTCGAACGGGATGTACAAAGCGCCTGACAGCGCCGCCAGCAGCTCGCCCCAGGTCTTGTCGTTCCACAGGCCATAGGCCTCCACCAGGCGCACGCTGACATATGCAGTGCCAAGCAACACCAGCTGGCGCACGTTGGCATCCGGCAGCAGGTCGGCGTAGTGCAATAACAGGCTGGGGTAGTGCGCGTCCGGGTTCAGGCCGAAGCGGCCGATCAGCTCGATGGCCAGTTGGCGCACATCGTGGTGCAGCAAATCCAGCACCCCCACCAGCGCCGCCAGCGCGGTAAAGCCTTTCAGCGCTTCAAACAGTGCAATCGCGTGGAGGGCCTTGCGCGCGGCAGGCTTGGGCGCCTCCACCTCTGCCATCAGGCCAGCGCCTGCGCGAAGTCGGCCAGCAGATCGGCGCTCTCCTCCAGCCCCACCGACAAGCGGATCAGCCCGTCGGCAATACCCATCTTGGCGCGCACCTCGGCGCCGGCTTCCCAGAAGATGGTTGGCGCGACTGGGATGATTAGAGTACGGGTATCGGCCAGGCCGGTGGCCTTGACCGGAATCTGCAGGCGGTTGATGAAGGCCAGGCAGGCATCTACATCGGCCAACTCAAACGACAACAGCCACGAGCCAGCGCTGAAGAACTGCTTGGCAAACGCATGCTGCGGGTGCGATTCGAGCATCGGGTAATGCACCTTCACCACCTTGGGATGCGCCTCCAGAAAGCGCGCCAGCTCCAATGCTGTGGCGCTGCTGTAGGCCACGCGCAAGGTGGTAGTCTCGGCCCCCATGGCGATGCTGTGTGCATGTTCGCTGGACAGCGAGGCCCCCATGTCGCGCAGGCCCTTCTTGCGGATCTGCTGCAGACCCCACTGGCGGGCATCGCCCTTGCGGTAGGGCTCAAAAATGTTCGGATAGGCCGCCCAGTCGAACAGACCGGTATCGGTGACCGAGCCGCCCAGTGCGCTGCCATGGCCGGCGATGGTCTTGGTCAGGGCGTTGACCACCAGGCTGGCGTCTACGCTCTTAGGCTTGAACAGCACCGGCGAGGTGATGGTGTTGTCCACCACATAGACCAGGCCTTGCGTCTTGCACAGCGCGCCGATGGCGGCCATGTCAGGGATCTGGGTGCCGGGGTTGGCAATGGTTTCCACAAACACCATGCGGGTGTTGGGCTGTACGGCCGCGGCCACGTTGGCCACGTCGGTGGCATCCACCGTCGTCACCTCGATACCCAGGCCGCGCAGGGTGCCGAAAATGCTATTGGTATTGCCAAACACGAACTGGCTGGCCACCAGGTGGTCGCCGGTGCGCAGCAGGGTCAAAAAGATGGCTGTGATCGCGCCCATGCCGGTGGCAAAGCAGATGCTGCCCAGGCCGTCTTCCATCTTCGTCACCTTGGCTTCCAGCGCCGCCGTGGTCGGTGTGCCCTGGCGCGCGTAGTTGAAGCCGCCTTTCAGTGTGCCCTGGAACACACCGATCAGATCTTCGACTTTGTCGAAGCCGTATTGCACCGAGGTGTGGATGGGTTTGTGCACCGCGCCATGCTCGGTGCCAAAGGCCTTGTCGCCGTGCACGATGGTGGTGGTAAAGCCTTGCGTAGCCATGCTGAATTCCTCTGTTTACTTTGGCCTCAATTAAAACATCTGGCGCTACGGGTTTTAGCCGCTCCATCGTTTTAAACATATCCATTACGGTATGTATGACATGCGCTAATCAATCAATCGGTTATCCCTCCAGTGATAGCATCATGGCCTATCCGCCGGCCGCCTCTGCTGCGCGCCTTTCTACGCTCTCCACCAAGGTTTCCCCCATGCTGCAATCCACCGAAGCCCGTACCGGCACCGCCATTGGCGCGCCCTGGCCCGAATCCACCCTGGCCGAGATCAACCAGACGGTTGCCACAGCTGCGGCGGTGGCCGACAGCTTTGCCGCCACCTCGGCCGCCCAGCGAGCCAGCCTGCTGCGGGCCCTGTCCAGCGCCCTGGAAGCAGACCGTGCCAACCTGGTAGCCGTGGCCGACCGCGAAACCGGCCTGGGTCTGCCGCGCCTTAATGGCGAACTCGACCGCACCACCTTCCAGCTGCGCGGCTTTGCCGATGTGCTGGAAGCCGGCACCATCCACGCCAGCATCGACGATGCCGCCGTTGCCGGCGCACCGCCCGTGGGACGGCCGCGCCTGACCCGGGTGCGCGTGCCCGTCGGTCCCGTGGCCATGTTCTCGGCCAGCAATTTCCCGTTTGCGTTCTCGGTGCTGGGCGGCGATACCGCAGCGGCGCTGGCCGCCGGCTGCCCGGTCGTCGTCAAGGGCCATCCCGCCCACCCCGAGCTGTCTCGCCAGACAGCCGCCATCGGTCAGCGCGTAGTGGCCGAGCAAGGTTTGCCGGCCGGCGTGTTCGGCTTTGTGCAAGGCGGCTCGATCGAAGTTGGCGTGCAGCTGGTGCAGGCCCCGGCGATTGCCGCGGTGGCGTTTACTGGATCGTTCAAGGGCGGTACCGCGCTGGCCAAGATCGCCGGAGAGCGTCCGCGCCCGATTCCGTTCTACGGCGAACTCGGCTCGGTGAATCCGCTGGTGGTGCTGCCCTCGGCGGCCGCCCACAACGGCGCCGAGCTGGCCGCCACCCTGGCCGGCTCGATCTGCCTGGGCGCAGGCCAGTTCTGCACCAGCCCCGGCATCATCGTGGTGCAAAAGGACGCGGCCTCTGACGCCTTCGTCAGCAGCTTCGCCGCCGCGCTGCAAGGCCTGCAGCCACACGCCATGCTGTCCGCGCCCATCCGCTCCACCTTCGACAAGGGCGTGGCCCGCTGGCGCGCCGCTGACGCCCTGACCAAGCTGGTCGCCGACGACTCCACCGGCGCTGCCGCACCCCGCCCCTTCCTGGCCGAAGTGCAGGCCGCCGACTTCATCAAAGACCACGGTTTGCACGAAGAAGTGTTCGGCTCGGCCGCGCTGGTAGTGCGCGTGGGCTCGGTGGATGAAACCATCGCCGTGCTGCGCGCCATCGGTGGCTCGCTGACCGTCACCCTGTGGGGCGCCGAAACCGAAGACGAGGCCACCCGCAGCCTGGTGCGCGCAGCCACCCAGGTGGCCGGCCGCGTACTGTTTGCCGGCGTGCCGACCGGCGTGGCCGTCACCAGTGCCCAGCACCATGGCGGCCCGTTCCCGGCGTCGACCCAGCCCTTCACCACCTCGGTGGGCTACGCGGCAGTAGACCGCTTCCTGCGCCCCGTGGCCTTGCAGGATGCGCCGGCCTGGCTGATCGCGCGCAAAGGCGTCCCCAGCTGACTTGCTATGTAAAGCATAGCTGCTTACGCAGATGAAACCTGCGCCAGGCGGCTAAAAAGCTTGTAATTTTGAGCGCCATAAGGTGCCATCGGATGTGTAACCGCAGCCGGTGGCGCCGGATACACATCGTGCCGCGCCAGCAGCTCTGCGTGTAATATCTTCGGGCTGATCCCGCTGCTGTGCGCGCCGCACAGCAGCTTGGGCCTTGCCACGGGGAACGTCATGGCAGACATCTTCCTGAGCTACAACGAGAAAGACCGCGAGCGGGTCCGCAGCCTGGCACAAACCCTAGAGACTGCGGGCTGGTCGGTCTGGTGGGACCGCCGCGTGCCGGCCGGCGTCACCTGGCGCAGCCTGCTGGAGCAAGAACTGCAAGACATGCGCTGCATGCTGGTGCTCTGGTCCACCCATTCCGTGAAAAGCGAATGGGTCTGCGAAGAGGCGACCGAAGGGCGGCTGCTGGGGCGGCTTATCCCCGTGTTCATCGACCGCGTACGCCCGCCCGCCGGCTTCCGCGAGGTGCAGGCAGCGGATCTGATCGGCTGGGACGGCAGCCCAGGCTTTCCCGGTCTGCAGCAGCTGCTACAGGACATCGCCCACAAGCTGGGCACGCCGGCCCCGCAACCCATTCCACAACCCTCGCCAGTGCCCCCCATGAAGCCCTGGCTCTGGGGCGGCGCAGCATCGCTGCTGGTGCTGGCCCCCGTTGGCTATTTCGGCGCGACTGCACTGGCACACCGACAGACGGTGGCCGAAAGTCCGGTGGTCACCGCACCCACCGCCATTTCAGCCGCGCCCAGTGCCGCCACACCGGAACCCAGCGCATCTGCGACGCCGACCCTGCTGCCCCCGCCCACCCCAGTGGCCGTCGTGAGCCCGCCGGTAGTAAAGAAGCGCGACCCGGCCAATCCGCGCTGCACTGCGCTGCTGGAGCGGCAGGCGATGGGCGAGGCCCTGTCCAGCCAGTCGCAGTTGTTCGTACAACAGGAGTGCCAGAAATGAAACTCGCATCCCCCACCGCCAGCACGCTCTTGGCCGTGCTGCTGCTCAGCGCCTGCCAGGCGGGTCGCATCGCCCAGCCCTCCGCATCAACCGCACCTGTACCAGCCACCGCAGCAGCCCCCATTCCCCCCGCCCCGGCAGCGCCGCCACCGCCCATCCTGCCGTATGACGAAGCCGTACAAACCGCAGCCACCACGCTGCTGAAAAACGCCCAGCTGCCCGCCGCCGGCGCACGCTACCCGGTAGTCATCGACCCGCTGGTGGACGGCATGACGGGCGCGCAGTCGAACACCACGCGCTCCATGGGGCAAAAGCTGGCCACGCTGATCCGCGAGCAGTATCCGCAGCTGGAGCTGCTGCCGTTTTCCGCCGCCAATGTGGCGCGCAGCCCGCTGGTGCTGATCGGCACCTTCACTGGCGTGAACGCCGCGCGGCAAAGCGCTGGAACGCGCGAGGCCTATCGCATCTGCTTTGCCCTGGCCGACCTGAAGACCGGCAAGCTGGTCAGCAAGGGGCTGGCGTTTTCCAAACCCGAGGGGGTAGACCCAACGCCGCTTGCCAGCTTCCGCGATGCCCCCGCCTGGACCGAAGACCCAGCTACGCTCGGCTATATCCGCACCTGCCAGGGCACGCGTGCCGGCGACCCGATCAACGCCTTGTACACCGAGCGCATCCTGGCCGCCGCCCAGGTGGCCGAGGCCATGGACGCCTACGACGCCGGCCGCTACCAGGAGGCGCTGGACCTGTACAGCAGCGCCCAGCGCAGCCCCGCAGGTGACCAGTTCCGGGTCTACAACGGCATCTACCTGGCCAACTGGAAACTGGGCCGGCGGGATCGGGCCGAGGCCGCATTCGCCAAGATCGTCGACTTTGGGCTGGAGCAGAAGCGCCTGGCGGTGAAGTTCCTGTTCCGCCCCGGCTCCACCGCCTTTGGCAGCGAAACCCGGCTCACCGAGGCCTACCCGCTGTGGCTCAAATCCATCGCCACCCGCGCGTCCAGCGGTGCGGCCTGCCTGGAGATCACCGGCCACACCAGCGCCACCGGGCCTGAGCCGCTGAACGAAAGGCTGTCGCTGCTGCGCGCCGAATATGTGAAGACCCGGCTGGAAGCCAGCAGCCCGGCCCTGGGCAAACGCAGCATCGCCAACGGCATGGGCTCGCGGCAAACCATGGTCGGCAACGGCCGCGACGACGCTTCCGATGCGCTGGACCGGCGGGTGGAATTCAAGGTCATAGGCTGCTGACCATGGACGAGCTCCCACTGCTGCGGCAAACCAAGGCGGCCTACGGCGCCGAGTACGAAAAGCATTTCTTCGAGCAGTACAAGCTGTACGTGGAAATGGCCGACCGGGTCAGCGCCCGGCGCATACTGGCAAACTCGTTTTTCGTGGGCGTGCACACCGCGCTGATCACCGCCTTCACCGTGCTGCTGAAGGAAAAGGTGCTACAGCCCAGCCTGGCCGGCCTGGCGCCGTTTCTGGCGGTGATGCTGTTGTGCTTTATATGGTGGCGCGTGGTGTATTCCTACCGCCAGCTGAACTCGGCCAAATTCAAGGTCGTGCATGCGCTGGAGCAGATGCTGCCCGTCGCCCCCTACGACGCCGAATGGACGGCCATGGGACGCGGCACCAACGCCAGGCTGTACCTGCCGCTGACCCATGTGGAGAACTGGGTGCCCGTGTGCTTTGGCCTTCTGTACCTGTTGCTGGCGATGACGCTGTACAGCAGGGGCTGATCACTTGACGCTAGTAGCGTCCACCATCCGGTAGTACAGCCCATACGGGTCGTCGTTCAGCACGGCGAACGTGCCCTCCACCACCACCGGCTCCATGCTGTATTTGACCGGGGTCTTGGTCTTGACCTCGACCATGCTCTCGGGGCCGCCGGGCAGGCAGAACGAGCAGGTCAGGGGCACCGAGCTGATCAGAAAATGCTTTTGCCGCTCGCCCGGCTCCAGCGGCATCATGAAGCCTTGGACACGCTGGGTTTTCTTGTGCAAGGCCAGCTGGGCCAGGCCGAAGTGCGGCAGGATGCGGTTCTTCTCGGCCCGGGTCTTTACCGCCGTCAGCACCGACCATGGCACCACGTCGGCACGCTCGGCCAGCGGCGCGAACGGGCTGTTCGGGCTGTGGTAGCCCGCGCCGGTGCCGGCGGGCAGGTCGATGGAACCCAGGGGTTGCGTTTGCGCGAATGCGCTGCCCCACACCAATAGCCCGGATACGGCAAATGCAAACAGTTTCATGGCGGATTCCTTCAAAGGGGCGGACCCCGGAGTTTAATGCTCGTGCTTCATGCCGCAGTACTTACCGATGGCTAGACCCTTGCAAGCGGCCTGCAGTTCCTTGACGCACACATCTTCACCTTTACCGGCCTCGCGGCACTTGGCGGCGTTCTCGTGGGCGGCGGCAATCGCGCGGTGGCGGGCCACGTCTTCCTTGGTGTCCTTGTCGCTTTCGGCGGCGAAGGCGCTGGCGGCCAGCCAGCTGGACAGGATCAGGGTGGCGAAGGTCTTGGTCATAAAAATCTCCAAACATGGTTAACGGTTATTGAGCAAAGTGGTCACATCCAGCCGGTAGGCACCCATAGCCGGCAGCGCGGCAGCCAGCGCGGCTACCACCGCGCCCAGCAGCGGCACACACAATTCGGACGGCAACCAGATCCAGCCGGTCAGCGGCAGCGAGCGCTCGGCCTGCAGCCAGCTGCCGACCAGCTCGGCCAGCCCATGGCCGGCGAGCAGGCCCAGGGCCGTGGCCATGGCTGCCAGCAGCAGCGCTTCACACAGTACCAGGCCGGCGATCTTGGCCGGTGGCGCGCCCAGCATGCGCAGCATGGCCAGGTCGGCGCGGCGCTCGCGCACGGCGTTCCACAGGGCGATAAAGACGCTCAGGCCGGCGGTCAGCAGCAGCACCGCGCCAAAGCCCCGCAGCACCTCGGTGCCCACCCCCACCATGCGCAGCAGGCGGGTGATTTCCACCGCCGGCGCCGCGGCCTGCATCTCAGTGGTGGTGTTGATGAAGCGCGGAAAGCTCACCGCCGCCAGCGGGCTCTTGTAGGTGATCAGCGCCAGGGTGATCTCGCGCTCTTCTTCCATGATCTTCTGGTCTTCGTCGTCCAGGGCCGTGGCCTTTTCGTGCACCTTCCATACCGATTCGGTGGCGGTCAGCACCAGCCGGTCGAGCACGCAGCCGCAGGGCGCGAGCACGCCGGTCACGGTGTAGGGGAAGTCGCCGTGGATATGCCCGCCACCGCCCAGGCCGTGCGAGCCGTAGAACTTGGCGCCGACGCTCAGGCCGGTGTTCTGCGCCACTTGAGCGCCGACCACGGTTTGCATCGCCTGGGTCCAGAGCGCGCCCTGGGCCAGCTTGGCGTCATAGTGCTCGGCGTAGGCGGTGCTGGTGCCGACGATGCGGAAGCCACGGAAGGTATCGCCCAGGCTGATGGGGATCAGCTTGGCGATGCGCGGGTCTTTCTCCATCTCTTTCACCGCCGCCAGCGGGATGTTGCCGGGCGGTACGTCGATGTGGAACACCCCCGCCAGGATCAGCTGCATGGGGCTGCCCTTGGCGCCAACCACGGCGTCTATGCCGGCCAGGTCGCGCTCGAAGGCCCGGTCCATCTGCGTGCTGACCAGCCAGACGAAGGTGATGCTGGCCAGGCCCAGGGCCAGCAGCAGCAGGTTCAAAGCCGCAGTCAGCGGACGCGACCACAGGTAGCGGAAGGCGATAGCTACGATATTCATAGCTTCTCCTGCAAGCTGGATATTCGCTGGCTACCGATTTGACATGTAACTGCCTTGGGCAGGGCCGCCGCCACACGGGCGTCGTGGGTGGCGATCACCAGGGTGGCCTGGCAGCGTTCGGCGCTGGCTTGCAGCAACTGCAAAGCCGACTGCGCCGCCGCATCGTCCAGGCTGGCAGTGGGCTCGTCGGCCAGTATCACCTTGGGCTGCAGCAGCACGGCGCGGGCCAGGGCCACACGCTGGGCCTGGCCGCCGGACAGCTGACTGGGTTTGCGGCCGGCCAATGCCACCAGGTCCAGCGCCTCCAGCGTGCGCTGTACCGCGTTCGGGTCGTCGGGCACGCCGGCCGCCCATTGGGCCATGGCCAGATTGCCGGCCACGGTCAACGCTTCGCTCAAATGCAGTTTCTGAGGTAAAAAACCGATGGCGCCCGCCCGCCATGCGTCAGCAGCTACTTTTTTAAGAGCAGTGAGGTCTTGCCCGGCGACCACAATCTGCCCGCGGCTGGGCCGCAACAGGCCGGCGGCCAGGGCCAGCCAGGTGGATTTGCCCGCGCCCGACGGGCCTTTAAGCAGCAGCACGCCGCCCTGGGCCACGTCGATGTCGGGGAAGCTGATCTCAGGTGCTTGCGCGTAGCCGTAGGCCAGGCCCGTAGTGCGGATCACGCGGGCACACCTTGCGGTGGCGTGCTACCGGTGGCGCAGTCGGCACACACGCCGCGCACCGCGAAATCCATGCTCATGCCCTGGTAGCCCAGGGCCTTCAGCGCCTGCATGGCCGACTCGGCCGCCCTCTCCAGGTCCACGCCGTTGGCCCGCAGCGCGCCGGCCAGCGGGCTGTCGCGGTGGCAGCTTTGGCATTCGAAATGCGGAATCGCATGCACGCTGGTTGGCATGGCCTGGTAGCGGCGCACACGGCTGGCGTCGACCCGGCACAGCAGCAGGCCCACCTGGGTCAGGCGGTCGATCAGGCGGTACAGGGTGACGCGGTCCAGCGTGACGCCGGGGGCTTCGGCGTCGTCGCCGACCAGGGCCAGTTGCAACTGGGCGTGGGTGTAGCTGGTGTCCGGGTGGGCCAGCAGCCAGCCCAGCACCAGGCGCGCGGCCGTGGTGCGGCGCAGTCCGTGGGCCGACAACAGGGCGTCGATCGGGTCGGTCTCGGTGAGGGGCAGGATGGAAGCCATGGCGTGGTGGTTTTGTGTAAATTTCAACAGCGAAGCAATTAACGCAACTAAGTTGCATTACATTAACCGCAATCAGGTTGCATTATTACCGCAACCTTGTGGCATTTATTCGTCCATTTTGTAAAGTCCCATGTCCGCGCCCTCCTCCCGAAACCTCTTGCAACGCAGCGCGCTGGCCTGGCCGGCCTGGTTGCGGGTACTGGCCGTTGTGCCCGCCGTCACCCTGCTCTGGCTGGGCGTGGCCTGGGCCAACCAGAGCATCACCCCATGGTGAGGCTGGACAACCTGACCGTCAGCTACCGCCAGCACCCGGCCCTGCACCACGTCAGCGGCCAGTTCGAGCCGGGTTCGTTGACAGCCGTGGTCGGCCCGAATGGCTCGGGCAAAAGCACGCTGCTGAAGGCCACCATGGGCTTGCTGCCCACCAGCGGTGGCCAAGTGCAGGTGGCGGTGCCACGCAACCGCATCGCCTACCTGCCCCAGTTGGCCGAGATCGACCGTGGCTTCCCTATCCAGGTGCGCGACTGCGTGCTGCTCGGCTGCTGGCCGCGCCGCGGCGCCTGGGGCGGTGTGGACGCAGCCCAGCTCGCCCAGGCCGATGCGGCCTTGCTGGCCGTGGGACTGGATGGTTTTGCGAACCGGCCGTTGGGCTCGCTGTCCAGCGGCCAACTGCAGCGGGTGCTGTTTGCCCGCATGCTGGTGCAGGACGCGCAGCTGATCCTGCTGGACGAACCCTTCACCGCCATGGACAGCAAGACCACTGCCGCGCTGCTTGCCCTGGTACGCCAGTGGCATGCCGAGGGCCGCACCGTGGTCGCCGTGCTGCACGACGACGCCCAAGTGCGCCAGCACTTCCCACATACCCTGCTGCTGGCCCGCGAAAAAGTCGCCTGGGGGCCGACTGCGCAGGTAATGACCGAGCCCTTCTTACGCCAGGCCCGCGCCATGGCGGAAGCTTGGGATGAAACGGCCGAAGTCTGCGCCGTCGACAGCCTGAGAGCAGCCGCATGATGCACGCACTGTGGGATGTCGGCATCGCCCCTTTCGCCGAATTCGCATTCATGCGCCGGGCCCTGGTGGCGACTCTGGCCTTGTCGCTCAGCGCCGCGCCGCTGGGTGTGTTTTTGACGCTGCGGCGCATGAGCCTGCTCGGCGATGCGCTGAGCCACGCCATCCTGCCCGGCGTGGCCATAGGCTTCATGCTCTGCGGCCTGTCGCTCACGGCCATGGCCCTCGGCGGCGTACTGGCCGGCATGCTGGTGGCGGCGCTGGCCGGCTGGGTCAGCCGCACCACGGCGCTGAAAGAAGACGCCAGCCTGGCTGCCATTTACCTGGTCGCGCTGGCCCTGGGCGTGACCCTGGTGTCGGGCCACGGCACCCAGCTGGACCTGCTACATATCTTGTTCGGCAGCGCGCTGGGCGTGGACAACGCCGGCCTGCAACTGGTCGCATGGGTGGCCAGCATCAGCGTGCTGGCCCTGGCCGCCGGCTACCGCGGCCTGGTGCTGGAAAGCTTTGACCCGGTGTTCTTGAGCGCCACCGGCCACCGCGGCTGGCTGTGGCAACAAGGCTTTTTAATGCTGGTGGTCGTCAACCTGGTGGCCGGCTTCCAGACCCTGGGCACGCTGATGGCCGTGGGCCTGATGATGCTGCCCGCCGTGTCCGCCCGCCTGTGGCACGACACCTTGCCGGCCCAACTCGCCAACGCCAGTGCCCAGGCCATGCTGGCCGGCACGGCCGGGCTGCTGCTGTCCTACCACTACGACACACCCTCCGGCCCGACCATCATCGGCTGCGCTGGTGCCTTGTACGGCCTGTCCCTGCTGTTCGCCCCCGGCGGCTGGCTGCCCCGCGCGCTGGCGCGCAGCCACCGCATCGCCTGATTTCCTCCACTCCCAAGCTGTACGCCTTATGAAAACCCTGGTCCAAAAACTCCTCGCCCCGCTGGCCGCCGCCGTGCTGTGCACCGCCGGCTTTGCCGCCGACAAGATCCCGGTGACCACTAGTTTCAGCATCCTGGGCGACCTGGTGCGCGTGGTCGGCGGCGAGCGCGTGGCCGTGACCAGCCTGGTCGGGCCGGACGAAGACGCCCATGTGTTCGAGCCCAAGCCATCGGACGCCAAGACCATCCTGGCGTCCAAGCTGCTGGTCACCAACGGCCTGGGCTTCGAGCCCTGGGCGCAAAAGCTCGCCAAATCCGCCGGCTACAAGGGCGCGAGCGTGGTCGCCAGCAAGGGCGTCAAGGGCCGCACCCTGACCGATGAAAAAGGCCGGCCCGAAGCCGACCCGCATGCCTGGCAAGACCCGACCAATGTGGTGCTGTATGTACGCAACATCGCTACGGCCCTGGGCCAGGTCGACCCGGCCGGCGCCAGCGCCTACCAGGCCAACAGCGAAGCCTATGTGCAAGAGCTGCAGACCCTGGACACCTGGGCCAAAGAGCAGTTCGCCGCCATCCCCGCGCCCAAGCGCAAGGTGATCACCTCGCACGACGCGTTTGGCTACTTTGCCGCGCACTACCAGCTGCAGTTCCTCGCGCCCCAGGGCGTGTCTACCGAAGCCGAGCCCAGCGCCAAGGAAGTGGCCAAGCTGATCCGCCAGATCCAGCGCGAAAAGATCAAGGCCGTGTTCATGGAAAACATGAGCAACCCCAAGCTGCTGGCCCAGCTGAGCAAGGACGCCGGCGTGACCCTGGGCGCCAGCCTGTATGCCGATGCCCTGTCCGGCCCCGGCCAGCCCGGCAGCACCTATTCGCTGATGGCGCGCCACAACGTGACCCAGCTGGCGCTGGGCATGCAAAACAACTGACGCTATTGAATCCATAGCTGCTGGCGCAGGTAGTAACTGCGCTGGCGGCCTAAAAAGCTTGTAAATTCCATGCTCCCCTTGCTTTCCCGCCGCCAGACTCTGGCACTCGCCCTGTCCGCCCCCGCGCTGCCCAGCTGGGCCGCTGCCGACAAAGACACGCTGAACATCGCCGCCCCCTGGGAGATCAACAGCCTCGAGCCCTCGCGCACCGGCTATGTGTTCAGCCGCCTGCAGGTCAGCGAAACCCTGGTCGAGGTAGATGCCGAGGGTGCGCTGGCGCCTGGCCTGTCGTCGGCCTGGGAGGTGTCGGCCAACCAGCGGCTCTGGCGCTTTACGCTGCGCGCCGGCGCGCGCTTCCACGACGGCAGCGCCATCACCGCCGCCAATGTGGCCCAGGTGCTGGAACGCGCCCGCAAAGCCCCGGGCGTGCTGGGCAGCACGCCGCTGCAAAAAATCAGCGCCGACCGCAATGCCGTGCTGCTGCAACTGGAGCGGCCGTTCACCGCCTTGCCGGCTTTCCTGGCCCATACCAGCACGCAAATCCTGGCGCCCGGCGCCTACGCGGCCGATGGCTCGGTGCAGGCCGTAATTGGCTCGGGCCCGTACAAGATCAGCCGGCTGGAGGCGCCGCAAAAAGTCACACTGGAGCGCTTCGACGCCTGGCAGGGCCCGCGCCCGGCGATAGCCAAGGTCAGCTACCTGGCGGTGGGCCGCGGCGAAACCCGCAATCTGCTGGCCACCAGCGGCCAGGCCGACCTGGTGTTCACCCACGATCCGGCCAACTTCGCCCGGCTGCAGGCCAACAAGACACTGCAGTTCCACACGCTACCAATCCCGCGCACCCTGTACATCAAGGTCAATGCCGGCCATCCGTTCCTGAAAGACGTGCAGGTGCGCCGCGCGCTCAGCCTGGCGATCGACCGGGCCGGCATCGCCAGCGCCGTACTGCGCGAGCCACGCGCTGCGGCCACCCAGCTGTTCCCGCCCGGTCTGGGCGAATGGCATGTGGCCAGCCTGCAGCCACTGGTGCGCGATCTGTCGCAAGCCCGCGCGCTGCTGCAAGCGGCGGGTTGGACACCGGGAACGGACGGCATGCTGCAGCGCAACGGCCAAGCTTTCAAGCTTACGTTGCGCACCTTTCCCGACCGGCCCGAGCTGCCGGTGGTGGCGACCGCGCTGCAGGCGCAGCTGAAAACCATAGGCATAGACGTGGCGGTGACGGTGGGGAATTCCAGCGAAATCCCGGCAGGCCACCAGGACGGCTCGCTGGAGCTGGCCCTGCTGGCGCGCAACTACGGCCTGGTGCCCGACCCCATGGGCACGCTGCTGCAGGACTTTGGCCACAGCGGAGGTGATTGGGGCGCGATGGGCTGGAGCAGCGCCCTGGTACGCGAGTCGCTGCAGACCCTGAGCAGCACGTCCGACGCCAGCCGCCGCTCGGCCCAGCGCGGCGCCATCGCCAGCGTGCTGCAGGCCGAGCTGCCCGTGATCCCTATCGCGTGGTACCAGCACACGGCGACCAGCAGCAAGCGCCTAGGCCGTGTCGTGATCGATCCATTGGAGCGCAGCTACCGCATTGACCGAATGGTGTGGGCATGAGCGCCATGAAGGGTCTGCTCATCCGCATGCTGGGCGTGGCCTTGCTGGTCGGCCTGCTGTCGTTTGCGCTGCTGCAGTCGCTGCCCGGCGACGCGGCGTACCGGATTGCCGCCGGCCGCTACGGCTACGACATGGTGAATAGCGCAGCAGCCGAAGCCGTGCGCCACGAGCTGGGGTTGGACCGCCCGATGTGGCAGCAGCTGCTGGCCTGGCTGGCCGACGTGGCGCAGGGCAATTTCGGCGTCTCGCTGGTGTCGGGCGAACCTGTGCTGGCCGCGCTGTCGCACCAGTGGGGCCATACCGTGGCGCTGTCGCTGCTGGCCTGGGGGCTGGCACTGCTGCTGGGTGTGGGCCTGGGCGGCGCGGTGGCATTGCTGCAGCGGCCGGCGCTGGACCGGCTGGTCGGCCACCTGGCGCTGGGCCTGCGCGCCGTGCCGGCTTTTGTGCTGGCCCTGCTGCTGGCCACGCTGTTCGCCGTGCAATGGGACTGGCTGCCAGTGGCCGGCCATGGCGACGCCAGCTACTACGTGCTGCCTGCGCTGACGCTGGCCCTGGCGCTGGCGCCCGGCCTGGCCCAGACCACCCGGCACAGCCTGGCCCAGGTGCTGGCCAGCCCGTATGTGCAGTTCGCCCGCACCAAGGGCCTGCCCACGCGCTGGGTCACGTTGCGCCATGTGCTGCGCAACGCGGCCGTGCCGGTGGCCGCCTATGCCGGCACCCAGCTTGTGCTGCTGGTCGAGGGCATGGTGGTGGTGGAAACCTTTTTCGCCTGGCCCGGCATAGGCCACGCGCTGGTGCATGCCATCGTGGCGCGCGACGTGCCTATGGTGCAGGGCACGGCCCTGGCCATGGGCCTGCTGTTCGTCATGCTGAACACAGCGGTCGATGCGCTGTGTGCCTGGTTAGACCCCAGGAGCGCCCGATGAGCCGCACGCTATCTTGGCTGCTGTTGCTGCTGGTCGCGGCCCTGGCCTGGGTCGCCCCGGCTCTGCTACCCGACCCGGCGGCACAAGACCTGTCGGCCAGCCTGCAGGCGCCCAGCGCCAGCTATTGGTTGGGTACCGACGCACTGGGCCGCAATGTGGCGGCGCGGCTGGCGGCAGCTACGCAGATATCGCTTTCGCTGGCACTGCTGTCGGCGCTGCTGGCCGCCAGCCTGGGCGCGGGCCTGGGCCTGCTGGCCGCCTGGCGCCATGGCTGGACCGAGCGCCTGCTGCTGGCCCTGGCCGATGCGGTGCTGGCCCTGCCCGGCCTGCTGTGGGTGCTGCTGCTGTCGGCCCTGGCGCCGGGCCGCACCTGGCCGCTCTACCTGGGCCTGGTGCTGACCGCCTGGGTCGAATTCTTCCGCACCACCCGGGCCTCGGCTGCGACGCTGCTGGCCGGGCCCCAGGTGCAGTCCAGCCAACTGCTGGGCTTTGGCCGCATCTACATCGTGCAGCAGCATGTGTGGCCGGCATTGCGCGGCACGCTGCTGGCGCTGACCGCACTGGCGGTATGCAACGCCGTGCTGGCTGTCTCTGCGCTGGGCTTTGTCGGCATCGGCCTGCGCCCGCCGGCGGCCGAGCTGGGCCTGCTGATGACCGAGGCCCTGCCGTACTACGCCGACGCGCCGTGGATGCTGGCGCCACCGGTACTCCTGCTGCTGGCCACCGTGCTGGCGCTGCAAACCCTGGGGGAAAAGCATGGCCTGGGCGCTTGAAATCCACAACTTGGCGGTCAGCGCCGGCGCCGAGCCGGTGGTGCGCGGCGTCAACCTGCAGCTGCGCGAAGCCGAATGCCTGACGGTGCTGGGCGAGTCCGGCTCGGGCAAATCCATCATGGCGCAGGCCGTCATGGGTACCCTGCCACCCGGCCTGCGCATGACAGGAGATATCTCGGTATGGGGCCAGCGCAGCCCAACGCCCCGCTGGGGCCACCAGATCGCCATGCTGCCGCAGGAACCCTGGCTGGCGCTGAGCCCGGCCATGCGGCTACAGCCCCAGGTATCCGAGGTGGCGCACTTTGTGCGCGGCCAGGCCTGGCCGACCGCACAGGCCGAAGCTGGGCAAGCGCTGCAGCAGCTGCAGCTAGACCCGGCACGACGCAAATACCCGCACCAGATATCCGGCGGCATGGCGCAGCGGGTAGCGTTTGCCGCCACCCGCGCGGCCGGTGCCCAGCTACTGATCGCCGACGAGCCCACCAAGGGCCTGGACGCCGCGCTGCGCGGGCAGATCGGCCAGCTGCTACTCAGCCATCTGCAACCCGGCCAGGCGCTGCTAACCATCACCCACGACGTGGCCCTGGCGCGCCAGTTGGGCGGCAATGTGGCCGTGATGCTGGACGGCGTGGTGGTCGAGCAAGGCCCAGCCGACCAGGTGCTGCAGCGGCCGCGCCACGCCTACACCCAGGCCCTGGTGCAGGCCGACGCCGCGCACTGGCCGCGCCTGGCCCGGCCGCTGCGCAACGGCGCCGCGCCGGTGGTTCAAGCCCAGGGTTTGGCCAAGTCTTTTGGCGGAGAGCCAGTGTTTGCAGATGTCGATCTGGCGTTGAGCGAGGGCGAAATCGTCGCCATCACCGGCCCCAGCGGCTGCGGCAAGACCACCCTCGGCCATATGCTGCTGGGCCTGGTGCGGCCAGACCGGGGCACGGTGCACCGTACCCGGCAGCGCCCGCATGCTTTCCAAAAACTCTACCAGGACCCGCCGGCCGCCTTTGCGCCACAACGCCGCATCGGCGACAGCCTCAATGACCTGATAAAGCTGCACAAGCTCAGCAGTGCCGAATCCCAAAGCCTGATGCACGAGCTAAAGCTGGACGCCACCCTGCTGGCCCGCCTGCCCAACGCGGTGTCGGGCGGCGAGCTGCAGCGGTTTGCGCTCTTACGCGTCCTGCTGCTGAAACCCGACTTTCTGTTTGCCGACGAACCGACCTCGCGGCTCGACCCCATCACCCAGCAGCGCACCATGCAGCTGCTGTGCGCCAGCACCGCGGCCCACCAGTGGGCGATGCTGCTGGTAACGCACGATGCGGAACTGGCCGACAAGTCGTCACACCGGCGGGTCGATGCGGGTCAGCTTCTGGGGCCGTGACTGCCCGCAGTGCATGGACTGGCGCGGCGGGCGCCGGTCCAGCATAGGAAAATCCGGGTTCAGCGCAGGTATTTAAAGGGTTTATTGCTATATTTTCAGTAGCTTACAGACATAGCCGCACGGTCTTGCAGATCACCGCCAGCACATCGTCGCCCAGCATGGAGAACTGGAACAGCTTGTGATCGTCCGGCAACAGCCTCTGTGCCATGGGCTCTGCCAGCACCAAACCGTTTTCGCTGTTGGTCAGCATCACAAAGCCATCGCCGATCTTGGGGGACGCCATCACAAAGGCGCGGTAGCCGGGGTTATTGCCCCAGTGCCACAGGTAGCTGCCCTGGCGGGTGGTCTCCAGTCCCCAGCCCAATCCCCAAGAGATTCCCAGGCTGGGCTCCACGGGCACGGGCGCCGCCGAAACCTGCGAGAGAAAGGGCGCATCCTTCAGCACGGCGACCAGGAATTTGCCGTAGTCCTGGGCCGTGGTGTACAGCGAAAAAGCGGCGATCGGCTCCTTCAAGGCCATGCTCTTACGGGGCGCGCCATTGGCTTTTGTGCCAGACACCAGCTTGCGGGCAATGTCCTCGCTCCATGCATAGGAACTGTGGCTCATTCCCAGGGGCTGGAACACCTGGGCGGCCATGAAGCGGTCCAGCGGCTCACCGGTCACCGCCTCAACAGCCCGCTGCAGTAGCACAAAGCCCTCGCCCGAGTAGCCCCAACTGACGCCTGGTGCCGCATCAAAGCCCAGCGGGCCAGATGCCCAGTTGGGCAAGCCGGATGTGTGGCTCAGCACCATGCGGGCGGTAACGGCTTGCAGGCGCGGATCGCTCACCAGGTCGGATGGCTCGGCTTTCAAAGGCTGGTGCCGGTGCCGATAACCTTCAGGAAGGTACTGCAGCAACGGCGCGTCCAGCGCCAGCTTGCCCTGCTGCACCAACTTCAGCACGGCGTAGGCAAACACCGGCTTGCTGAGGGACGCGGCCTGGAACACGCTGTCGGCAGCTACCGCCACTGCCTCCGCCACCGCTGGCGTGCAGCCAGAGGCAGACTCCACAGCATCCAGCTTGCGATTCTTGACGATTGCCAAAGTAACCCCGCACACATGGTGCTCTTGTGCCAGCGATTGCAGAGTGTCATGCAGGCTATGGGCGCTTGTATCGCCCTGGCGGGGGGAGGCGCAACCGAACAGCACCACTGCGGCTGTCGACACCACCGCCCAGCCTGTGAGCCGTCGGCGGGCCTGTTGCATCCATGGCTTAAATCGCTTCTGTGTATCCATCATTGTGGGTATGCAGTCATTGGTTTTAGCGGGCAAATACTAGCAGCAGGTTGTTGGCCGGTAGGGCTACGCGCTCGCGCAATTGCAGGCCGACCAAGTGCGCTTGGTGCACCAC
Source organism: uncultured Albidiferax sp. (assembly GCA_963513025.1). GTDB lineage: Bacteria > Pseudomonadota > Gammaproteobacteria > Burkholderiales > Burkholderiaceae_C > Rhodoferax_B. The sequence goes on along the minus strand of CAUPON010000032.1, from coordinate 35,570 downwards.
ATCGGCCAGCTGGCGCAGGCCCCAGGCGGGGTTGCGCTGGCGCAGGTTGGCATCAAAAGCCAGGTTGCTGGCTGCGGTGGGTACATCGGGCTCCAAATAGGGCCCGTAGGTGATGAGTTGCCCCTGTGGCGCCAAGTGCCGCGCCGCGCCCGCCATCAGCGCAGCGCAACACTCCCAGGGGGCTATGTGCAGCATGTTGACGCAAAGCATGGCGTCCATGGTGCCTACCGGACGTGCAGATGGCAGCAACCAGCCTGGCGCCAGCACGTCCAGCAAGCGCGGCGGCAGCACGTTGGCGACGCCAGCCTGTGCGCACCAGTGGGCAATGGAGTCGAATGCATCCGGCTGCGCGTCGCTGGGTTGCCACTGCCAGCCGGGCAAACCTTGGGCAAATCCGGCGACGTGCTGGCCGGTACCGCTGGCGATTTCCAGCGCTTTTCCTTGGGCGGGCAAGATGCGTTGCAGCTCGGCCAGGATGGATTGCAGATTGCGTTCTGCGGCGGGGCTGTACAGGGGTTCAAATTGCGAAGTCATCCACCGAGCTTAGCGCGGCATCCAGGCGCCGCAGCTCCAGCATTGCTCGAAGCCGCCTTCAATCAATTCGCCACAGCCGCACTGCCAGCGGTGCTGCGGCACATTCTGCAGGTCGTGCAGCAGCTTGCGGGCCGCGACTTCCTGGGTGGCGTGGTGTATCCAGACTTCGGGAAGGCACTGGTCGGGCGGCAACTCACCGGCTAAGCCCACCAGGTACTGGCGCTGCACGCTGGTCGCAATGCCTTCAACCGCCAGGGCGTCGGCCCATAGCGTGGCAATCGCAAGGTTCGGGGCTTGGGTCAGGCGCAACATGGTTCGCTGACTATAGTTCTGATAGCTACCCGCGCAGCCTCTATCTGCGCTGCCGACCCAAAAAGCGCTTAGTGTTTGACCAGATTGGCAAAGGTCTTGCGGAACTTCTCCACCTTGGGTGCGGCCACCATAAGGCAATAGCCCTGGTTCGGGTGGTTTTCGAAGTAGTCCTGGTGGTAGGCCTCGGCGGGCCAGTAGTTGGCCAGCGGCAGCACTTCGGTGACCACGGGTTTGCGGTAGGTTTTGCTATCAGCGATCTCGGCCAGCACCGCCTGTACCACCGACAGTTGCTCGGGCGCGCTGGTGTAAATGCCGCTGCGGTACTGGGTGCCCACATCGTGTCCTTGCTGGTTCAGCGTGGTCGGGTCGTGGATGACGAAGAAGATCTCCAGAATCTCGCGCAGGCTGATCTCGCTGGGGTCGAACTCTAGCCGCACCACTTCGTTGTGGCCGGTGTCGCCGCTGCAAACCTGCTCGTAGCTGGGGTTGGGGGTGGTGCCGTTGCAGTAGCCGCTTTCTACATCGGTGATGCCCATCACCTGCACGAACACCGCCTCGGTGCACCAGAAGCACCCCCCTCCCAGGGTAATGACTTCACGGGGAGCGGGACTGGACGAAGGCGTGGGAGACGTATTTTGCATAGCCCGCTTTGTACACCTTTTTATGCAATAGGGACTTGTACACTTGCGCGGCACGCAAACCTGTATTGAATTCGCGGCTGCAACAATTCAGGCAAATAATGCCATCAGCGCATATACCGTGTGCGCCAGCAGCTACAAATAGAGGAGCATATGTACCCCGGTGAACTCAAACCTGTACTCACCGCCCTGGTGATGCCGCCGGCCGCGCCGCTATTGCTGCTCGGCCTGGGCCTGCTGTGGCGCAAACGGGCGCTCGGCGGCCTGCTATGTCTGCTGGGCCTGGCCAGCCTGTGGCTGCTGAGCTGCAATGCAGTGGCTGTGTGGCTGGCCCAAACCCTGTTGCCCCAGACCAGCGCCCTGCCCCCGGCCACAGCGGCCGCGGCGCTGCATGCGCGCCAGGTGCAGGCGGTGGTGGTGCTGGGCGGCGGGGTCCGGCCCACGTCGCCCGAATACGCCACGCCACAGCCCACGGCCGACACCGCAGGCCGCTTGCGCTACGGCGTGTGGCTGGCCCGGCAGGCCAAATTGCCGCTGGCCTTTGCCGGCGGCGTGGGCTGGGCTAACAGCGGCACCGCCGCCCCGTCCGAAGGCGCGATGGCGCGGGCTCTGGTCAGCCAGGACTACGGCCTGGCGCTGCGCTGGGTCGACGACCGCTCGCGCGACACCGCCGAGAACGCCGCCTATATGCAAGCCCTGCTGGCCCCCGAAGGCGTGCAGCGCATCGCCCTGGTGACCCACGCCTGGCATATGCCCCGCGCGCAGCAAGCGTTTGAGCGCGCCGGTTTTACCGTCACCCCTGCGCCCACCGGCTTCACCTTGCCGCAGCAGCGCAAGCTGCTGGAATGGCTGCCCACGGGCTATGGCTTGTTGGCATCCCGTGAAGTGCTGCGCGAATGGCTGGGCCTGCGGATGGTCGGGTACTGAGATTGATTGACGCCTGCCGCACCCACGGGCTATATTAATAACCCGTCAGTCAGTAACACCATGCCCACTGCGTCCTCCTCTCCTTCAGCAGACACTCCGGCCAAGCGCACGCGCCGCAAGGAGTCGCGTCCCAGCGAACTGCTGGCGGCGGCGCTGGACCTGTTCGTGGAAAAAGGCTTTGCCGCCACCCGGGTCGAAGAGGTGGCGCAGCGGGCCGGCGTGTCCAAGGGCACTTTGTTTCTGTACTTCCCCAGCAAAGACGAGCTGTTCAAAGCCGTGGTGCTGCAAACCCTGGCCGGCCGCTTCCATGAGTGGAGCGACGAAGTGGACAGTTTTACCGGCAGCAGCGCCGAGCTGCTGCACTACGGCGTGCACAGCTGGTGGGAGCGCGTAGGCAATACCCAGGCCTCGGGCATTACCAAGCTGATGCTTAGCGAAGCGCAGAACTTCCCCGAAATGGCGGCCTTCTACCAGGCCGAAGTGGTGCAGCCTTACCACAGCCTGGTACGGCGCATCCTGCAGCGCGGGGTCGACCGAGGTGAATTCGCCGCCATCGACCTGGAGCTGGCCACCTATGCGGTGACCGCGCCGCTGATCTTTCTGGCCATGTGGAAGCACTCGGTTGGCACCCACCCGTGTACCGCGTCGGTGCTGGACCCACTGCGCTACCTGGATGCGCAAGTGCAGATTCTTCTCAACGGCTTGCGCGTACGGCCTGCACCGCCATGATGTTGCGCAGGTAAATGCTGGGCAAATCCGGCAGACATGCAAAATTCCCCCCCTAAAATCGAACGTTACCCTGCATCCGACCTCAAAGACCCACCATGACCACTTCCGCCCAGCTTGAACAAACCCGTTTCAACATGATCGAACAGCAAATCCGCCCCTGGGACGTGCTGGAACCCGCGGTGCTGGCGCTGCTGTCGGTAGTCAAGCGCGAGGAATTTGTGCCCGCCGAATACCAGGCCTTCACCTTTGTCGACATGGAAACCCCGCTGCCCGGCGGCCAGTCCATGCTGTCGCCCAAGGTCGAAGCCCGCGCGCTGCAGGACCTGAAGATCCAGAAGCACGAGAAAGTGCTGGAGATCGGTACCGGCTCGGGCTACATGGCCGCGCTGCTGGGCTACTGCGCCCACAGCGTGCTGTCGCTGGAAATCTTGCCCGAACTGGCCAGCCTGGCGCGCAACAACCTGCGCTCGGCTGGCGTGCACAACGTTGAAGTCCGGCATGCAGATGGCTCCCAGGGTGCGGCCGCCGACGGCCCGTTTGACGTGATCATGCTCAGTGGCTCGGTGGCCTCCGTTCCCGAAAAGATCAAGGCCCAGCTCAAGGTGGGCGGCCGTTTGTTTGCCGTGGTCGGCCAGCAGCCCATGATGTGCGCCAATTTCATCACCCGCGCCAGCGACACCGCCTACACCACCACCCAGCCCTGGGACACGGTGGCGCCGCGCCTGGTCAACTTCCCGGAACCGTCCAAGTTCTCGTTCTAAGCCATGATCGTCCAAATCACCCCGACCGACCTGCCCCAGTGGCTGCAAGGCCAGACCTCCCCCGTGGTGCTGGATGTGCGCGAACCCGCCGAGTGGCAGGCCGCCAGCGTGCAGACCGATGGCTTTACCCTGGTGCAGCTGTCCATGAACGAGATCCCGGCCCGCCTGGCCGAGCTGGACCCGCAGCGTCCCATCGCCTGCCTGTGCCACCACGGCGCGCGAAGCCAGCGCGTCGCCCAGTTCCTGCTGCAAAACGGCTTTGAGAACGTGGTGAACATCGCCGGCGGCATAGACGCCTGGTCGCTGCAGCGCGACCCCGGCGTGCCGCGCTACTGATTTCCGCATTGCCCCCGTGACCGCGGCTTGCGTCCGCCGGACCGACAGACACCCGACAGAAATTCAAGGATGACCATGCAACGTTTCCCGCTCGCATCTCTCGCTCTGGCCGTGGCTGCCGCCTGTGCGGGCACGGCCCATGCGCAAAGCCTGCTGGAGCTGTACGACGCGGCGCGTGCCACGGATGCAACCTACCAGTCGGCCAAGGCCCAGTACGACGCCAACCTGGCCAAGGCCGCCCAGTCCAAGGCCGGCATCCTGCCCACGGTGGGCCTGTCGGCCGGGCTGAACCGCAATATGCTGGACGGCAGCAACCCGACGATCGACAAGGACTACACCACCCAGACCGCCACCCTCAGCGGCTCGCAGCCGCTGTACCGGCCGGCCAACCGCATCACCTACGAGCAGGGCAAAAAGAGTGTGGATGTGGCCACCGCCCAGCTGCAGGTGGCCGAGCAAGACCTGGTGGTGCGCGTGGCCCAGGCCTATTTCGACGTGCTGGCCGCCACCGACACCCTGACCTTTGTGCGGGCCCAGAAGACCGCCGTCAATGAGCAGCTGTCCTCGGCCAAGCGCAACTTCGAAGTCGGCACATCCACCATCACCGACACCCGCGAAGCCCAAGCGCGCTTCGATCTGGTGCGGGCCCAGGAAATCGCCGCCGAAAACGATGTGCTGATCAAACGGCTGGCGCTCGACACCCTGGTCAGCCGGGTGAACTCTCAACCCGCGCCTCTGGCACAGCCCGTACTGCTGCCCAGCCTGCAGCCAGCCGACATCTCCAGCTGGGAACGCCAGGCCGATGCCAGCCCGAATGTGCAGCAGGCCCAGATCGCCTTGGAAGTGGCGCGCCTAGAGACCCAGAAAGCCAAGGCCGGCAACCTGCCGACCCTGGACCTGACGGCCGGCTACAACGTCAACCGCTACCCCAATGGCACCTCCAGCCTGCCGAATGGCTCGCGCAACAACAGCACCGTGGTTGGACTGAGCCTGAACATTCCCTTGTTTGCCGGCTTTTCGGTGCAGAACCGTATCCGCGAAACCCTGTCGCTGGAAGACAAGGCCCAGGCCGACTTGGACGCCGCACGCCGCAGCGTGGCCCAGGCGACCCGCACCGCCTTCTACGGTGTGTTGTCGGGGCTGGGCCAGGTGCAGGCGCTGGAAGCCGCCGAGACATCGAGCCAGATTGCTCTGGACGCCAACAAGCTGGGCTACCAGGTGGGCGTGCGCATCAATATCGACGTACTGAACTCGCAAAGCCAACTGTTCCAGACCAAGCGCGACCTGGCCAAAGCCCGCTACGACGTGCTGGTCGGTGGCCTCAAGCTTCGCCAGGCCAGTGGTAGCCTGAAGCCCGAAGACCTGCAGTCGGTCAACACCTTGCTGCAGCCGCAGTAAACGCGATTTAGACTTCCAGCAGAGCCTGTACTGCAGCCGCGGTCTTCTGGGCCGCACCGCGGTGGGCGCCGGCAAACTCCGGCCCGGCGGCAGCGGCGTGGGCCAGTTGCTGTGGTGCATTCAGCCAGGCAAGGGCCTGGGCCACGGCTTCGGGCATGCCAGCCACCCGGCAGGCGGCGCCCGCGGCTTCGGCCAGATCAGCTGCCTCGGCAAAATTAAAGGTCGACGGCCCCATCACCATCGCGCAGCCACAGGCTGCAGCCTCAATCAGGTTCTGCCCGCCCAGGGGCTCAAAGCTGCCGCCCAGCAAGGCCAGATCGGCCAGGCCGTAGTACAGCGCCATCTCGCCCAGCGAATCGCCGAGCCATACATCGGCCTGATCGGGTGCATCCACCCAGCTGCTACGCCGCGAAAGGCTGAAGCCCTGCGCCTGCACCAGCTCGGCCACCGCATCGAAGCGCTGCGGATGGCGTGGCACGATCAGCCACTGCACGTCCATCACTCCTATTTTCATAGCTTCCGGCACTGGTGTTTGCTGCGCTGCAGCCATAAAAGACTGCAAATAGCTGAGCAGCATCTGCTCTTCGCCTTCGCGGGCGCTAGCCAACAGCACTACCGGGCGGCCCGCGCCATGCCGCCACGCCCGGCCGGTGACCAACTGCGCCGGGTTGGGCGAGGCGTCGAACTTCAGATTTCCCAACACCAACGGCGGCCGCGTGCCGGCCTGCAGCAGGCGCTGCGCATCGGCCTCGGTTTGCGCCCATACCGCGCTGAGCGCGCCATAGGCCGGTCGGGACAGGGCCGCCAGGCGCTGCGCCTGGCGCAGCGATTTGGCGCTGAGGCGCGCATTCGCCAGCGCCACCGGAATGCGGGCCGCCTGGCAAGCCGCCAGCAGATTCGGCCAGATTTCGGTTTCCATCAGGATACCGATGCGGGGCCGGAAATGCCGCACAAAACGTTGCACAGCGCCCGGCGTATCCCAGGGCTGCCAAACCTGTACATCGCCGGCACGCAGCAGAGACTGGCCCTCGGCCCGGCCGGTGGCGGTGCCGTGGGTCAGCAACAAGCGCATCTCGGGCATGGCGCGGCGTAAGGCCGCCAGCAGGATCGCCGCGGCCCGGGTTTCGCCCAGAGATACCGCATGGATCCACACCCAGCCTTGGCTAGGCGCTTGGGTGTAATACCCGAAGCGTTCGGGCACCGCCACGCCGTAGCCCGGCTCGGCCAGCGCGCGCTTGCGCAGCTTGCGGCGCAGCAGCGGGCTGGCCAGCCACAGGCACAGGGAATAAAAACCGCGGATCAACGCATCGAGTCCCGCAGTGACGCCAGGGCCGAGGCCTGCATCCAGGAATTCCAGACTGCATCCACGCTGGGCGTGGGCTCGCCGAACACGCTGAACTGGTGGTCGTTGTCCGGCGGGCCGGTACGCCAGACGGTATCGAAGTTGTACAGCCGCACCAGGGGCAGATCCAGGGCGGTGGCGATATTGCACAGGCCGCTGTCCACGCCAACCGCGCCCAGACATTCGCCGAGCGCATCGGTCAGCGCACTCATGCCCATGCGCGGCCAGACCACAGACTGCTCGAGCCGGCTGGCAATGCTTTCGCTGCGCCACTGCTCCTCGTCGCTGCCATGCGGAAAGGCCACGGTATAGCCTAGGGCGTTCAGGCGATGGCCCAGCTCCAGCCAGTACTCGTCCGGCCAATATTTGTCGGCCCGCGAACTGCCGTGCAGCAAGGCGACGATGGATGCCGGCGCTACGCTGCCCGAATCAAAAAACGTGTTTGCTATATTTTTGATAGCCCTAAGCTCTTTACCTACATGCGGCACAAGGCCAAAAGATACTTTTTCTGGCAGCGCATACACCAAGGCCCGGGCACACATCACGCGCGAGCGCTCTATCGCATGGATGCGCGGCTCAACCGGAATCGCCACGTCGGCCTCCCAGCGGGTCGGGGCTTCGAAGCTGCGGCCTTCGGTCTGGTTGGCCAGGGCGTAGCGGAGGCCCTGGGGGCTGAGCCGCGCCATCTTGGCCACCAGCGCCGATTTGCTCAGGCCTTGCAGGTCCAGCACCGCGTCATAGCATTCGTATTGAAGATCTGAGGAGAAAGCCCGCCAGGCGGTGCGCGTATCGGCGGTGAACACAGTTTCGCGCCAGCGCCGCAGATCGCATTCGATCACGCGGTGCACACCGGCGCAGCGCCGTACCAACGGAGCGAAGTCGGGCTCGACCACCCAATCCACCTGGATACCCGGCAGCTCGGACAGCATGTCCTGCACCGCCGGCATGGCGTAGACCACGTCGCCGAGCGAAGAGAGTTTGACGATCAGAACATTCATGCAGAAGCCGGTAACAAGGCTTTGTGGTGGAAATCAGCCCACACAGCTTGCCACGCCTGCAGCACAGTGTCTACATTGGGCGCTTGCTCGCCGCCGACCGCCACCTGGTAGCTACAGCCCACAGGTCCGGCGCGCCAGATGCGCGGCTGGCTGAAAATCTGCACATGCGGCAGGTCCAAGGCCACTGCCATGTGGCTAAGGCCGGAGTCCACACCTATTACCCCCACGCAGCCGGCCATGCGCGCCGCCAGCGCGGCCAGCCCCATGCGCGGCAGCACCTGGGCCCGCGGGCCGATGGCCTCGCACAGCTGCTGGGCCAAGGCGGCCTCGGCGGGGTTCGCCTGCGGCACGCTGACCGGCAAGCCCTGGGCCACCAGCGCCTGGCCGACCTGTATCCAGTGCTGCAGCGGCCATTCGTTCTCTACCCGGGTGGTGCCGTGCACCAGCATCACGCTGCCATCGGGATCCACCGGCGTGACTTGCAGTTCGTCGTAGCCAATCGCGTCTTCACGCGGCGGATACCCCAGCGCCAGCGCGGCCAGGCGGCGGTAGCGCTGCATGGAATGGATGCGTGGCGGCATGGGCAGAGGACGCTGCACCAGCCAGCGCACCGGCCATTCGTAGCCGCTGTCCTCACTGCGGTTACCGTAAGAGCTGCGCCAGCCCCCGGGGGCAAGACGGGCCTGCCGGGCGATCAGCACGGACTTGATCAGGCCCTGGAAATCCAGCACCACGTCATAGGCTTGCGCCCGCAAGGTCTGCAGGAATACGGCTTTTTCGGCCCGCACTGCGGCCGCCAGCGGGGTTTTGCGCCAGCGCCTCTGGGCCACCGGAATCACCCGCGCCAAGCCGGGTACATGGGCATTGAGCAAGGGGGCGAAGGCTTCTTCCACCACCCAGTCGAACGTGGCTTGCGGCAAGGCCTTGCGCATGTCGTGCAAAGCCGGCAGGGTTTGGATGACATCGCCCAGCGACGATACTTTGACAATCAAGATCCGCATGCGCTGCCCGTCTGCGTGGTGGTGTGTCAATGCGCGCTGGCCGCCAAAGTGGCGTCCGGCTTGGCGCGGCGCAGCAAGGCCAGCATGTCGTGCTGTATGCGCTCCAGGGCCTCGGGCGTATGGCCCTCAAACCGCAGCACCAGCACCGGGGTGGTGTTGCTGGCACGCAGCAGGCCAAAGCCATCCGGCCAGTCGACACGCAGCCCGTCAATGGTGTTGACCACGGCGGGGGCGGCAAAGTCAGCCAGGTCCAGGGCTTTGGCAACCACAGCAGGTGGCTCGCCTTCCGCACATGCCACGTTCAGCTCGGGGGTCGAAAAGCTCGTGGGCAAGGCATGCAGCACGGCGTTCGCATCGGGCGAATGGCTGAGGATCTCCAGCAGGCGGCAACCCGCATAGGTGCCGTCGTCAAAGCCGAACCAGCGCTCTTTAAAAAAGATGTGGCCGCTCATCTCGCCACCCAGCGGGGCTTGGCCGCCGGCGGCTTCGATCTCCTTCATCTTGGCCTTGATCAGCGAATGGCCGGTCTTGAACATCAAAGGCTGACCACCAGCCGCGGCGATGGCGGGCGCAAGCCGCTGCGAGCATTTCACGTCAAACAGAATAGTGCCGCCCGGTACGCGGCGCAGCACGTCTTCGGCGAACAGCTGCATCTGGCGGTCCGGGTAGATATTGCTGCCGTCTTGTGTGACGATGCCCAGACGGTCACCGTCGCCGTCAAAGGCCAGGCCCAGCTCGGCGCCGCTGGTCTTCAACGCGGCCATCAGGTCGCGCAGGTTCTCGGGCTTGCTCGGGTCGGGATGGTGGTTCGGGAAATTGCCGTCGACTTCGCTGAACAGCTCGATCACCTCGCAGCCAATGGCGCGCAGGATGTCCGGGGCGGATGCGCCGGCGATGCCGTTGCCAGAATCGACGACGATCTTCATCGGACGGGCCAGTCGGATGTCGGAGACGATGCGGGCGGTGTAAGCGGGCAGCACGTCGACCTTGCGCACAGTGCCACCGGTTTTGGCGACCCAGGACTCGGCTTCCATCATCCGGCGAATCGCCTGGATTTCGTCGCCATGGATGGCGCGGCCACCCATGACCATCTTGAAACCGTTGTAGTCCTTCGGGTTGTGGCTGCCTGTCACCTGGATGCCGCTGCGGCACAGGGTATGCGCGGCGAAGTACAGCAAGGGTGTGGTGACGGTACCTACGTCGATCACCTCGATACCCACCGCCACCAGGCCGCGGATCAAGGCCGCCACCAGGCTGGGGCCGCTCAGACGGCCGTCTCGGCCGACGGCTACCGTGGTTTCCCCCTCCGCCAGGGCAATGCTACCAAAAGCCTTGCCTATGCCCTCCGCCACCGCTTCGGTAACGGTAGCCGGCACGATGCCGCGGATGTCATAGGCCTTGAAGATCGAGCTCGCAACGTGCATAGGGAAGTGTGCCGGTTGTGTGAAGGGGGTGCCCGGCCCACGGAGGCTGGGCCGGCGGCTGGCATTGTAGTTTTGCCACAGCCCTGTTACCGGACCATCTACCGGGGTATTTTGGGGTCTTTTTGAAGGACCACCTGCATCCTAAGAAGCGACGCAGTTCCACACAAGGTTGCGTACAAATCCAAATACTGCGTGGCCGCTGCTGCCCAGGAGAAATTTTGCGCCATGCCGCGTTGCTGCAGCTGCGCCCAGACTGCCGGCTGGGCATAGACATGGACAGTTCGGTGCACCGCCAAAGCCAGTGCTTCACGGGTCGCAGGGCCGAACATGAAGCCGGTTGCACTATCGGCCTGCACGTTAGCGTCGTCGGCATCCACCACGGTATCGATCAGGCCGCCGACCCGGCGCACTACCGGCACCGTGCCGTAGCGCAAGGCATACAGCTGGGTCAAACCGCAGGGCTCAAAGCGGGATGGCACCAGCATGGCGTCGGCCCCGGCAATCATCTGGTGGGCAAAAGCCTCGTCGTAGCCCAGTCGGACCGCCACCACCCCGGGGTGCGCGGCCATGGCCTGGGTAAAAGCTTTTTCCAGCTCGGCGTCGCCAGTGCCCTGCACCGCCAACTGGGCGCCAGCAGCCAGCATCTCGGGTATTGCGGCCAGCACCAGGTCCAGGCCTTTTTGCTGCGTCAATCGGCTGACCACGGTGAACAAGGGAAGCGTGGGATCCACGCGCAAGCCCAGGGCTTTCTGCAAAGCGGCTTTCGACGCGGCCTTGCCGGCCATGGCCTTGGCCGAGTAAGGGCTGGCGATATCTTTATCGGTACCGGGGTTCCACACCGCATCGTCCACACCATTCAAGATACCGGACACATCGGCGCCGCGCGAACGCACCACGCCGTCGAGCCCGCAGCCGAATTCTGCAGTGGCAATCTCTGCCGCATAGCTGGGGCTGACCGTGGTGACACGCTGGGCGTTGGTCAAGCCGGCCTTCATGAACGAGAACCGGCCGTGGTATTCCAGCCGGGTCGGGTCCATGAAGCGCACCGGCAAACCCAGCAGATGGAAGTCCTTGGCATCGAATAAGCCTTGGTAGGCCAGGTTGTGCACGGTGTACACCGTGGCCACCTTGGCGCCCGGATTGGCAGCCACATAGGCGCAGGCCATGCCCGCATGCCAGTCGTGGGCGTGCAGCACATCGGGCGTCCAGGCCGGGTCCAGCCCACCCGCGGCCACCTGGGCGGCCACCCAGCCCAGCAATGCAAAGCGCTGGGCGTTGTCCGGCCACTCTTTACCATCCGGCCCCAGGTAGGGGTTGCCGGCGCGCTGGTAGTAGTAAGGTGCATCGACCACATAGGCAGTGACACCACTGGCCTCAATGGTGCCGCAGAGCAGGCGCACCCGCGCAGCACCGAACGCCGCGCCGATTTCATACACCACCGTGGGCTTCTTCAGGCCGGCCAGGATCGCCGGGAAACCCGGCAGCAGCAAGCGCACATCGGCACCCACCGCCACCAAGGCCTGGGGCAGCGCGCCCAGCACGTCCGCCAAGCCACCTGTTTTGACCAGAGGAAAAACCTCGGCACCTACCTGCAATACTTTCATCCGGCGGCCAACTTCTTCAACATCGGGGTGGTGACAAGGGTGATGCCGTTTTCGCTGCGGTGGAAACGCTCGGCATCGGCCGCCGCATCTTCGCCTATCACCATGCCATCGGGGATCACGCAGCCCCGGTCGATTACCGCCCGGTTGATGCGCGCACCGCGCCCGATCTGTACATCGGGCAACAGCACCGACCAGTTCACCTGCGAATGCGAATGCACCCGTACGCTGGAGAACAGCACCGAACGGTGCACGCTGCCCGATACGATGCAACCGCCGGACACCATGGACTCGATCGCCATGCCGCGCCTGTCGTCCTGGTTGTGCACAAACTTGGCGGGCGGCAACTGGGCCTGGTAGGTCCAGATCGGCCATTGCGTGTCATACAGATTCAGCTTGGGTTCGGTTGCCGTGAGGTCGATGTTCGCGTCCCAGTACGCGTCAATCGTTCCAACGTCGCGCCAGTAAGGCTCTTCGCCTTCCACATTGGGAACGCAGCTCATCGCAAAAGGATGGGCGACCGCATTGCCGTTACGCACCGCGCGCGGAATGATGTCCTTGCCAAAGTCGTGGCTGGACTCCGGGTCGGCCATATCGCGCTCCAGCTCGGCATACAAAAAAGCCGCGTTGAAGATGTAGATGCCCATACTAGCCAACGACATATCGGGGTTGCCCGGCATCGCTGGCGGATCAGCCGGTTTCTCCAGGAAGTTGGTGATCAGGCTGTTGTCGTCTACCGCCATCACGCCAAAGGCGCTGGCTTCACGGCGCGGCACGGCGATGCAGCCTACGGTGCATTCACGCCCCTTGGCCACGTGGTCGGCCAACATCAGCGCGTAGTTCATCTTGTAAATATGGTCGCCGGCCAGCACCACGATGTAGTCGGCACCGTAGCTCTCCAGAATGTCCTGGTTCTGGTAGACCGCATCGGCTGTGCCGCGGTACCAGTTTTCATTGTCGTTGCGCTGCTGGGCGGGCAGCAGGTCGACAAACTCGTTCATCTCGTTCTTCAAGAATGCCCAGCCGCGTTGTAAATGGCGCAACAAGCTGTGTGATTTGTACTGGGTGATCACGCCGATGCGCCGAATGCCGGAATTCAGGCAGTTGGACAGAGCGAAATCAACAATCCGAAACTTACCGCCGAAATACACCGCCGGCTTGGCACGTCGGTCTGTGAGATTCATCAAGCGGCTGCCACGGCCGCCGGCCAGCACCAGGGCAATTGCCCGTTTTGGCAAGTCCAGCCCATGGGCCAAGTTAATCTGCTGCATTTTTGTCTCCAGAGAATAGGTAATTGTTGACCAACTTTTGACTAACGCCAGCATCTTAATCCGAGGATCCAAAAAACGTCCACCGACCCGGTGCTGCGTGCGAAAATTCCCTAAACAGGCTTATTTTTCGATCTCAAAGCGCTTAGACTTCGCAAAAAGCCCGCCGTTCGCGGCTTGAGGCTTGTGCCTACATTTACCAAAGGAAGCTCCTGTGCCCCTGCGTCTTACCCCGTCTTCTGACAACACGTCCACCAACATCCAGGCTGCTATCACGCAGCATTTACTCAACACCGTGGGCGTCAACCCTACCGATGCCACCCCCAATGATTTGATGCTGGCAGTGTCCCATGTGGCGCGCCAGCAACTGTCGCAGCGCTGGGTAGAGACCCAGACCCGTGAAGCAGCTGCCAAGGCTCGCCGGGTGGTCTACCTCTCCATGGAATTCCTAATGGGCCGGACCCTGTCAAATGCGCTGGGCGCGCTGGAATTGCGCGGCGCCGCTGCCGAAGGCCTGACACAGTTCGCACAAACGCTGGAAAACGTGGCCGACCGCGAGCCCGATGCCGCGCTGGGCAATGGCGGCCTGGGCCGCTTGGCCGCCTGTTTTCTGGATTCGATGGCCACGGTAGGCCTGCCATCGTTCGGCTATGGCATCCGCTACGAATACGGCATGTTTGCGCAGGATATCCAGAACGGCGCGCAGATGGAGTACCCCGACCCTTGGCTCGAAAACGGCACGCCCTGGGAGTTTCCGCGCGCCGACATCAGCTATCCCGTGCATTTCGGCGGCTGGGTCGAGCATGTGAATGGCAGCTCGATCTGGCGCCACGCCGGCGAAGTGGCTGCCAAGGCCTATGACATGGTGGTGCCTGGCCACGGCACCGAAAAGGTCAGCACCTTGCGCCTTTGGAAGGCGGTGGCCCCGGCCCACATCGACTTGAACGCCTTCAACACCGGTGACTACGCACGTGCCGCCAGCATGAAGAACGAGTACGAAAACATCTCCTGGGTGCTGTACCCCAACGACAGCACGCCCGCCGGTCGCGAACTGCGCCTGAAGCAGGAATACTTCTTTGTGTCCGCATCGGTGCAAGATTTGGTGGCCCGCCACCTGCGCGAACACCCCTCGCTGGACAACCTGGCCGAGCACGTTGCCATCCACCTCAACGACACCCACCCAGCCATCGGCGTGGCCGAGCTGATGCGCGTGCTGTGTGACGAACACGCCATGCCCTGGGACAAGGCCTGGAAGATTTGCTGCAGCACCTTCTCGTACACCAACCACACCTTGATGCCCGAGGCGCTGGAAACCTGGCCCGTGGGCCTGATGCAGCATGTGCTGCCGCGCCACCTGGAAATCATTTTCCGCATCAACAAGGAGTTTCTGGACTTGGCGGCCGCCCACCGCCCTGGCGACAACGCCTTTCTGGCCCGTTTGTCCTTGATCGACGAGCAAGGCGAGCGCCGTGTACGCATGGCCCATCTGTCCATCGTGGGTAGCCACAAAGTGAATGGCGTGTCGGCACTGCATTCTGAGCTGCTGGTGCAAACCATTTTTGCGGACTTTGCCAGCATCTGGCCGGACCGCTTCACCAATATGACCAATGGCGTAACCCCGCGCCGCTGGCTGGCGCAGGCCAACCCTGGTCTGTCCGGCCTGCTGGACAGCACGCTGGGAACTGGTTGGCGCCTGGACCTGGACCAGTTGCAAAAGCTGAAGGCTAAGAAAGACGATGCCGCCTTCCAGAAGTCGTTCATGGCGGTCAAACGGGCGAATAAGGTACGCCTGGCCGAGGCCATTGCACGCAGCACCGGCATCCAGGTCAGCCCCGATAGCCTGTTTGATGTGCAGGTCAAGCGCATCCATGAATACAAGCGCCAGCTGCTGAATGTTCTGCATGTGGTGACCCGCTACCAGGCGATCCTGGCAAACCCCAACGCCGACTGGGTGCCGCGCACCGTGATCTTTGCGGGCAAGGCCGCGTCGTCCTACGTCACCGCCAAGTCCATCATCCGGCTGATCCACGATGTGGGCTCAGTGATCAACAATGACCCGCGCATCAGCGACAAACTCAAGCTGGTGTTCATGCCCAACTACGGCGTGTCGGTGGCCGAAACCATCATGCCCGGCGCTGATTTGTCCGAGCAAATTTCTACTGCTGGCACCGAAGCCTCGGGCACTGGCAATATGAAGCTGGCCCTGAACGGCGCGCTCACCATCGGCACCGACGATGGCGCCAACATCGAAATCCGCCAGAACGTGGGCGACGACAACATCTTCATCTTCGGCCTGAAGACCCCCGAGGTGCAGGCCTTGAAGCAAAGCGGCTACCAACCCATGCGCTACTACGAGAACACGCCCGCACTCAAGGCGGTGCTAGACGCCATCGCCGGTGGCCAGTTCTCGCCGGATGAACCCGGCCGCTACCGCGCCCTGGTTGACTCCCTGTTATGGGGCGGCGACCACTACCTGTTATTGGCCGACTACGCATCCTATGTGGCCACCCAAGCGCAGGTGGACGACCTGTACCGCCAGCCGGCCGCCTGGTGCGCCAAGGCCATCACCAATGTGGCGGGCATGGGGGTGTTTTCGTCCGACCGCACCATCCGCGAATACGCCCAACAGATATGGCACATTGCCCCGGACGCGCTATAAAGCAAACGCGGTGACAGACAACACCGCATAGTGCCTTCCATTTCTGACTAAAACCACTCCAAGATCGGTTCCTATGCTGCACGCCCACGATGTTGAAATGATTTGTGGCGCACGCCACGGAGACCCTTTTGCGGTGCTGGGCCCCCATGCCGCAGCCGCCACAGGCCACACCTCGGTGCGCTGTTTTCTGCCAGGCGCGCGCAGCGTAGCCGTGGCATCGGCCAAGAGCGTGCTGCTGGGGTCGCTGGTGAAACAGGACGAAGCCGGTTTCTTTGAGGGCGAGGTCGCACTGCTGCCCGGCACCGCCTACCGCCTGCAGGTGGAATGGGCCGATGGCCATAGCACCAGCATCGAAGATCCGTACCGGTTCCCGCTGGTACTGGCGGAAATGGATGTCTGGCTGCTGGGCGAAGGCACGCATCTGCGCCCTTATGAGGTGCTGGGTGCGCGACCCATCGTGATGGAGGGCGTGGCCGGCACCAGTTTTGCCGTGTGGGCACCAAACGCCAGCCGGGTCAGCGTGGTCGGCGACTTCAACTTCTGGGACGGTCGCTGCCACCCCATGCGCTGCCGGCGCGAGTGCGGCGTGTGGGAGCTGTTCCTGCCCGGCGTGCAAGCCGGCGCCAAATACAAATACGAGATCCGCAGCCAAAGCGGCGAAGTGCTGCCGGCCCGCGCCGACCCCTATGCCTTGCAGGCCGAGTTGCGCCCGGCCACCGCCAGCGTGGTGGCCCAGCTGCAGCCCTTTGTGCCGCCCTCGGCCGCTCGCAAGCATGCCAACGCCCTAGATGCGCCGATCAGCATTTACGAAGTCCATCTGGGCTCGTGGCGGCGCAAAGAGGGCAACCAGTGGCTGGACTGGGACGAACTTGGCGACAGCCTGGTGGCGTATGCCGTCGAGATAGGCTTCACCCACCTGGAGCTGCTGCCGATCAGCGAACACCCGTTCGACGGCTCCTGGGGCTACCAGCCGGTAGGCATGTACGCGCCCACCGCCCGCTTCGGCGACCCGGCAGGTTTTGCGCGTTTCGTGGCCTCCTGCCATGCCAAAGGCGTGGGCCTGATACTGGACTGGGTGCCAGCCCACTTCCCCACCGATGCGCACGGCCTGGGCAACTTCGACGGCACCCACCTGTACGAATACGCCGACCCGCGCGAAGGCTTCCACAACGACTGGAACACACTGATCTACAACCTGGGCCGCACCGAGGTCAGCAACTTCCTGGTTGGCAACAGCCTGTACTGGCTGGAACGCTTTGGGGTGGACGGCTTGCGCGTCGACGCCGTGGCCTCCATGTTGTACCGCGACTACAGCCGCAAGGCTGGCGAATGGATTCCCAATGTGCATGGCGGGCGCGAGAACCTGGAAACCATCGCCTTCCTCAAGCGCATGAACGAGGTGGTCGGCACCGAGCGCTCGCAGGCCATCACGCTGGCCGAAGAATCCACGGCCTTCCCATCGGTTTCGCGGCCCACCTACGCGGGCGGCCTGGGCTTTCACTACAAATGGAATATGGGCTGGATGCATGACACCCTGGCCTATATGGAGCGCGACCCGATATACCGCAAGCACCACCAGGGCGAAATCAGTTTCAGCCTGGTCTATGCGTTCACCGAAAACTTCGTGCTGCCGATTTCGCACGACGAAGTGGTGCACGGCAAGGGTTCGCTGCTGAACAAGATGCCGGGCGACCGCTGGCAGCAGTTCGCCAACCTGCGCGCCTTCCTCGGCTACATGTATGCGCATCCGGGCAAGAAGCTGCTCTTCATGGGCTGCGAATTTGCCCAGGACCGCGAATGGAACCACGACCAAAGCCTGGACTGGCATCTGCTGGAACACGCGCCGCATGCCGGCATACAGCGCCTGGTGCGCGACCTGAACACCCTGTACAAAGCCACGCCGGCGCTGTACCAGCTGGACTTTGTGCCCGCCGGATTTGAGTGGCTGGAGCACAACGACACCGAACACTCGGTGCTCAGCTTTGTTCGCCGCGGCCTGGACAATCGCTCCTTTATAGTGGCGGTATGCAATTTCACCCCGAACGTCTGGAACGGCTACCGGCTCGGTGTACCCCAGCCTGGCACCTACCACGAACGGCTGAACACCGACTCGGCCCACTATGGCGGCAGCAATGTGGGCACGCCACTTGCAACAGCCACGGCAGACGACACCGCCTGGCACGGCCAGGCCCATTCGGTCGTCCTTAACCTACCGCCACTGGCCACTGTCTTCCTCGAATGGAAAGCCTGAAAACGCCGTCCCACCCCAAGCTCCCCACAGAGCGCTCTGCCTTGCCGGCCATAGCCACGGTACCCACCGTACAGCCTGGCCAACCCTGGCCCTTGGGCAGCAGCTTTGATGGCAAAGGCGTGAACTTCGCCGTGTTTTCCGCCCACGCGCAGGCCATGGAGGTCTGCGTGTTCGACCCCAGCGGCCAGCATGAAATCACCCGCTTTCGCCTGCCGGCCCACACCAGCGACGTATGGCACGGCTACCTGCCCGGCGCCCAGCCCGGCCTGCTCTACGGCCTGCGGGCCCATGGCGCCTGGCGGCCCGACCGGGGGCACCGTTTTGATGCATCCAAGCTGCTGCTCGACCCCTATGCGCGCGACATCGTGGGCCAGTTCAGCTGGCGCGACGAGCACTTTGCCGGCGACCGGCTGCACCCACGCCACATGGACACCCGCGACAACGCCGCCCTCGCGCTAAAAGCCCGCGTGGTTTTTGATAATTTCGACTGGCGTGGCGACCAGCCGCCGAAGGTGCCGCTGGCCGACTCGGTGATCTACGAGTGCCACGTCAAAGGCTTCTCCAAGCTAAATGAAAACGTGCCCCCAGTGCTGCGCGGCAGCTATGCGGGGCTCGCACATCCGGCGTCGGTGGCCCATCTGCGGCGCCTCGGCATTACCGCCGTCAGCTTGCTGCCGGTGCATTACGCGCTCAGCGAAGAGCGGCTGGTCGGCATGGGTCTGGGCAACTACTGGGGCTACAACACCCTGGGCTTCTTCAGCGTCAACCCGCGCATGGCCAGCGGCGCCGACGGCCTATCGCCGCGCGATGAATTTCGCACCATGGTCAAAACCCTGCACGCAGCCGGGCTGGAGGTGCTGCTGGACGTGGTTTACAACCATACGGCCGAATCCGGCGAAGACGGCCCGAACATCAGCTTCCGCGGCCTGGACAACGCCAGCTACTACCGCCTGCCGCCCGACGCACCCGCCTACTACGACAACTACTCCGGCTGCGGCAACACGCTGGACATCCGCCAGCCGCGCGTGCTGCAGATGGTGATGGACAGCCTGCGCTACTGGGTTGGCGAGATGCATGTCGACGGCTTCCGCTTCGACCTGGCGCCGGTACTGGGCCGCACCGACCACGGCTTTGACCGCAACAGCGCGTTCTTTACTGCCGTGGCGCAAGACCCGGTGCTGTCACGCGTGAAGATGATTGCCGAGCCCTGGGACCTGGGCCCAGGCGGCTACCAGACCGGGGGCTTCCCGCGTGGCTGGCTTGAATGGAACGACCATTTCCGCGACAGCATGCGCGGTTTCTGGGTACAGACCGCTGCCGCGCCCGACGCGGTGCAGCTGGAAAACACCCGTGCCGACCTGGCCCTGCGCCTGTGCGGCTCGTCCGACATCTACCAGCCGCGCCAGCGCGCCCCGGCAGAATCGGTGAACTACGTGGTGTCGCACGACGGGTTTACGCTGCGCGACCTGGTCAGCTACAACCAGCGCCACAACGAAGCCAACGGGGAAGACAACCGCGACGGCCACGGCCACAACCTGAACTTCAACTGCGGCGCCGAAGGGGCGAGCGACGACCCAGCGGTCAACGCTCTGCGCGGACGCCTGCAGCGCGCCCTGCTTGCTACTACTTTACTAGCACAAGGTACACCACTGGTGTGCGCTGGCGACGAGTTAGGCCACACACAGGGTGGCAACAACAACCCCTATTGCCAGGACAACCCGACCACCTGGATCGACTGGGCGGCCGCCGATGAAGACCTGATAGCCTTCACCACCCGCGTCATTGCGCTGCGCCGCCAAGCCCTGCCCTTCGCCAACCACTGGTACAGCGGCGTGGCCGATGCCCTGGGCCTGCACGACCTTGCCTGGCTGCGCGGCAGCGGCGTGCCACTGGAAGGCAACTCCTGGCACGACCCGCAGTACCGCGCCCTCGGCTGCCTGATCGGCAAGCCCGGACGGGCCAAGGCGCCGCTGCTGCTGCTGGTCAATGCGGGCAGCACCGAAGACGCATTCCTGTTGCCCGCCGGCGTATGGCAATGTGTGCTGGACAGCAGCCACCCACGCGGGCTGAGCAGCTGGCAGGGCCAGGGCGAGGTGGTGTTTCCGTTGCCCGCCAACAGCCTGGTGCTGCTGGCGGCGGCCGGCGCCGGGCTGCAGTTGTAAAACTACAGCCGGGCGCCCTGTAGCGGCCGGCCGGCCATGCGCGTCAAGATGCCCAGCGGACTTTGATCCGGCCGGTACTGGTGCTGCGGCGGCATGAAGAAGGTCTGCTCGAGCATGAACTGCCCGCTGTCCACCGCGTGCAAGGTCTGGTCGGAAAAACACACCCAGGTGCTGCCCGGCGCAAACGCCGCTACGGTGCGCGGCGCCTCGCGCTGGTAGCGGAGGTCGCGCTTCATGAAGTCGTGCAGCTGCAACATCATGTGGTCGTACTCGCTGCGCAGGGACTTGGTGATGCGCAGACTGCGCAGCAAGCGTGCTTCCCAGGCACGGAAAGCCGGAATCACGGACAGAAACTGCTGAGCCATCGCCTCGAACGACTCGCCAACCCGCCACATACGCGGCTGCTGCGGATTGAGGTTGCTGAACACCCGCAAAATCCGCTCGCCCCGGTTCGGCCGCGACGGAAACGCATCCACATGCAAACGCCGGTCGTCGGCGCGCCAGGACTGGACGCGCGACGCGACCTCGGTCGGTCGGTAGCTGGTGGGCTCGATCCGCAGGTGCGCGCTGTAGCGGGGAAACATGTCGTTCACCAGCTGCAAAGCCTGGCGGCGGTAGCGCCGCATCATGCCGCTAAGCAGCTCCAGCTCTTCTGGCGTGCCGCTAGCGCCTTTGACCACACCCCGGGCCGGTTGGCTGATATTGCGGGCTTTCGGGTCGCGCAGATCGGCGCGCAGCAATAGCTGATCTTGCGCCGACATTTCGAAGCCCATGCTCGGAAAATACAACACGCCGCCACGCTCCAGCGCCTCGGTCCAAGGGTCTTCGCATTGCCGCCCAGCCCATTCCCTGCCGGGGACCTCAACGATAGGTTCATACATACCTTGATTTTCCCCTTCGTATTGCGAACTATTCCGCTGGGCTATGTGAAGTACAGGCAAAGTTCCAGCCTCGCACCACGGCCGTCCAAGCCCTCCATCCACAGGTCCGAAAACGGCTAGTCGCCCGAGCCGGCGCGCGTACCATCGAATGCATGAACACCGAAAGCCTGCACGACGACGACGCCTGCTACCGGGCCATGCAGGCCCGCGATGCGCGCTTTGACGGCTGCTTTTTCACAGGCGTAACCTCCACCGGCATCTACTGCCGGCCGGTCTGCGGCGTGAAAACGCCTAAGCGCGAAAACTGCCGCTTCTTCGGCCACGCGGCCCAGGCCGAACACGCGGGCTTCCGCCCCTGCCTGCGCTGCCGGCCCGAGCTGGCGCCGCATTCGCTGGTCTGGTCGTTCCAGGATGCGACCAGCATCCTGGCCCACCAGGCCGCACGGCTGCTGGACGAGCCCGCCGCTTGGTCCACCGAATCGGCCAGCGCGCAAGCCTTGGCCACGCGCCTGGGCATCAGCGACCGGCATCTGCGGCGGATTTTCGAGGCCCAGTTCGGCGTGTCGCCGCTGCAATACCTGCAGACCCGGCGCCTGCTGACGGCCAAGCAGCTGCTGGCCGACACCCAGTTGCCCGTTGCCCAGATCGCCCTGGTCAGCGGCTTTGCCAGCGTGCGGCGCTTCAACGCGGTGTTTGCCGAACACTATGGGCTGAACCCGTCCCAGCTGCGGCGCAGCAGGCCGGCTGCCGCCAGTCTTGGTGGCACGGCCATCCGCCTCGGCTACCGCCCGCCCTACGACGCGCCGGCGATGCTGGCCTTCCTGCAGAAGCGCCAGATAAACGCTATCGAATCCGTAGCTGGCAGCGCAGGTACTACCTGCGTCGCACGCACTTTTTTCTTGGAATCTGCGGGCACGGTCCACCGCGGCTGGCTGACGGCCGAGTTCGTGCCCGAACGCCACCATGTGATGCTGCACGTCAGCGACTCGCTGCACGGCGTGCTGCCCCTGGTGATCCACCGCGTGCGCGCCCTGCTCGACCTGGACGCCGACCCGAAAGCCATCAACCGCGTGCTGCACAGCCGCTTCCCCGAGGGCGACGGCCTGCGCGTGCCGGGTGCGTTGGACGGCTTCGAGCTGGCGGTACGCGCTGTGCTGGGCCAGCAGATCACCGTGGCCGCGGCCCGTACCTTGGCGCAGCGCCTGGTGGATGGCTTTGGCGAGGCTATCGAGACACCAATCCCCGAACTCAGCCGTCTGTTCCCCACGCCTGCGGTGCTGGCGCAGCTGCCGGGCGACGCGCTCGGCCAGCTGGGCATCGTTCCGCAGCGCCAGGCCGCCATCCTGGCTCTGGCCCGCGCGGTCGCCGACGGCCAGCTGCAGCTGCACGGCGGCGCCCAGGTGCACACTACGGTGGAGGCACTGAAAGCCCTGCCCGGCATAGGCGACTGGACCGCGCAGTACATTGCCATGCGCGCGCTGCGTTGGCCGGATGCTTTTCCGGCCGGCGACGTAGCCCTGCACAAGGCACTGGGCGTGCAAGATGAAAAAACCCCAGGCCGGGCCGCCGAAGCCGCCGCCCAGGCCTGGAAGCCCTGGCGCAGCTACGCCGTGCTGCGTGCCTGGGCCGCTCTGCCCGCCCCGATTACTATCAAAAATATAGCTGCCACCGCTTAAACTATCTGCGCAAACCCCTTATTTCTTATGCAATTCCCTGACACCGCGGTACAGACCCGCTTAGACACCCCGCTCGGCCCCATGCTGGCCGCTGCGACCGACGTGGGCCTGTGCGGCCTGTGGTTCGACGCCCAGAAACATCTGCCCGACATGTCGCATTGGCCCACCCGGCCGAACCATCCGGTGCTGCGCCAGACCCAGGACGCCATGCAAGCTTATTTCGGTGGCGACATGGCGGACTTCCAGCTGCCGCTGGACCTGCGCGGCGGCACCGCCTTCCAGCAAGCCGTGTGGCAGGCGCTGCTGCGGATTCCCACGGGCGCCACCACCACCTATGGCGCGCTGAGCCACAGCCTGGGCCGGCCCAGCGCGGTGCGGGCCGTGGCCGGTGCGGTCGGGCGCAATCCGGTCAGCGTCATCGTGCCCTGCCACCGGGTGCTGGGCTCGGACGGCTCGCTCACTGGCTATGCGGGTGGGCTACCGCGCAAGACCGCGCTGCTGCAGCGCGAAGCCACGCGCCAGGCGGTGCTGCTGTGAGCGCCGGCCGGACTGGCAAACCCTGGCTGCTGGACTTTGCCGCGCTGGCGGCCATCTGGGGCGCCTCCTTTTTATTCATGCGCACCGCGGCGGTGGAATTCGGCGCGGTGCCGACTGCCGCCGTGCGCGTGCTGGTGGCGGCGCTGTCGCTGCTGCCGCTGATCTGGCTGCGCGGGCTGCTGCCCGAGCTGCGCCGGCACTGGAAGCCGGTGCTGCTGATCGGCATGCTGAATTCGGGCATTCCGTTCGCGCTGTTTTCGTTTGCGCTGCTGTCCATCACCACCGGCTTGTCGGCCATCCTGAACGCCACCGTGCCGCTGTTTGGCGCTGTCATCGCCTGGGTCTGGCTGAAAGACCGGCCCAATGCCTCACGCAGCCTGGGCCTGGTGATCGGCTTTGTCGGCGTGGCCCTGCTGGCCTGGGACAAAGCCAGCTTCAAGCCCGACGCCAACGGCATCGCGCCCGGCTGGGCGGTGCTGGCCTGCCTGCTGGCATCGATTTGCTACGGCATCAGCGGCAGCTATACCAAGCGCTTTCTGATGCAGGTGCCGCCCATGGTCACCGCCACCGGCAGCCAGATCGGCGCCACCCTGGGCCTGGCGCTGCCAGCACTCTGGCTGTGGCCAGCCCAGTGGCCTAGCGGCCACGCCTGGGCGGCGGTGGTGGTGCTGGGCGTGGTCTGCACCGGCCTGGCCTACATCTTGTTCTTCCGGTTGATCAGCAATGTGGGCCCGGCCAAGACACTGACTGTGACCTTTGTGGTGCCGGTGTTTGCCTTGTTCTACGGCGCAGTGTTCCTGGGCGAAACGCTGACCCCGTGGATGCTGGGCTGCGGCCTGGTGGTGGTCTTCGGCACAGCCTTGGCCACCGGCTTGCTGCGCCTGCCGACACGCAAATCCGCCTCCTAGGAAGAACCCGTATTCCCCGGCGCTGTACCCACCGTACAATCCGCTCCGCCGCGCCTTCAAAGCGCTTTGGAGAAACCAAGATGCACGCCGTACCCCCCGAAAAAATGCGCCTGAAGCTGCAGCAACTCTGGCAGCAGCTCTACCCCGAGCAGCCGGTTGACCAGCTGGAGCCGTTCTTCACCGAGCTGCAAGCCGCGGCCCAGGCCGCCAGCCCGCCGCCGCCCGCCACCTGGTTCAAGGAGGTAGTGGTCTATTCGCTCTACGTCGATCTGTTCAACCAGGATTTCAACGGCCTGACTGCCCGCCTGGGCTATCTGCAAGACCTGGGCGTGACCTGCCTGTGGCTGCTGCCGATACTCGATTCGCCGATGCGCGACGCAGGCTTCGACATCAGCGATTACACGAAGATCCGCAGCGAGCTGGTAGGCGGCAGCGACGCCGCGGCCCAGGCCACGTTTGGCGAATTCCTGGCCGAAGCGCACCGCCGCGGCATCCGGGTGATTTTCGACGTGGCCATGAACCACTGCTCGGACCAGCACCAATGGTTCCAGGAGGCCCGCAAAGGCCTGGACAACCCCTACCGCGACTACTTCATCTGGAGCGACACGACCGAGCGCTACAAGGAAGCGCGCATCATCTTCAAGGGCATGATGCCAAGCAACTGGCACCCGCTGCCTACTTCCGATGGTCAGCCCGGTACCTATTTCTTCCACCGCTTCTTCGACTCGCAGCCGGACCTGAACTACCGCAACCCCGAGGTGCTGCTGGCCATGTGCCGGGTGCTGCTGTTCTGGGTCGCGCAGGGTGTGGACGGCTTCCGGGCCGACGCGATTCCCTATTTGTGGAAGGAAGAAGGCACGATCTGCGAGAACCTGCCGGGCACGCACACCATCGTCAAGTTCTTCCGCGCGGTGCTGGATGCCGTGCGCCCCGGCACCATCCTGCTGGCCGAGGCCTGTCAACCGCCGGCCGAGGTGGTTACCTATTTCGGCGACAGCGATGAATGCCAGGCGGCCTACCATTTCCCGGTGATGCCGCGCATCTACCTGGCGCTAGCCCAGGGCTCGGCCAAGCCGATTTTCGAAACCCTGTCGACCGCTTTCACGCCCGAGATTCCGGCTGACTGCGGCTGGTTCTCCTTTCTGCGCTGCCACGACGAGCTGACCCTGGAGATGGTGACGCCGGCCGAGCGCAAAGCCATCCACGCCGCCTACTGCCTGCAGCCCGAGTGGGACTTCCGCCAGGGCGAAGGCATTGCATCGCGCCTGGTCGACCTGTTTCGCCACGATACGGCGGCTCTGCAGCTGGCCTTCAGCATCAGCTTCACCCTGCTGGGCACGCCCGTGGTGTTCTACGGCGACGAATTCGCCAAACCCAACGACGAACAGTTCCAGCGCGACCAGGAAGCCCTGACCGGCTACCAGGACGCGCGCTACCGGGTGCGTGGCGCAGTCGATTGGCCGGCCGTCGATGCCGCCCTGGCCGACCCGGCCAGCCTGTCGGCCCGCACCCATGCCGGTGTGCGCGCCATGCTGGCGGTGCGCCGCGCGCATCCAGCCCTGTCCGGCGGCAGCTTCCAGCCGCTGGCCGGCCTGGACGACCGCGTCCTCGCCTATGTGCGCGGCACGGCCGGGCAGCGGGTACTGGTGGTGCAAAACCTGTCGACGGATACGGTGAACGTCGCGGTGCCGGGTGGCAGCAGCTGGCGCTTGGTCTACGGCACGCACGACCTGGCCCAAGGAGTGCTTACCCTGCCACCCAAAGGCTTCAGCTGGTTCGCCGCCTGATCTTTCTTCCACATTCTGGGGACCAACCAACCATGGCTTCCGATCTTTTGAATCAACGCAGCGCGGGCGTCTTGCTGCACCCCACCTCCCTGCCCGGCCCGCATGGCTGTGGCGACTTTGGGCCGAACGCGTATTACTTTGTCGACTGGTTGCACACCGCCGGCCAATCGCTGTGGCAAACCCTGCCGCTGGGGCCGATTGGCCCGGGCGACTCGCCGTATATGGGCAGCTCGGCATTTGCCGGCAACCCGCTGCTAGTGGCTTTCGAGCCACTGGTCGAGCGCGGCTGGATCGCCCAGAACGCGCTTGCCGCCCAGTTCAGCGACGAGAAAATTGACTTCAGCCAGGTCGTGCCCTGGCGCTTGCACAAGCTGCGCGAGGCATTTGCGGGTTTCCAGCAGCACGCCACTGCGGTCGACCAGCAAGCCTTCCAGGCCTGGCTACTAGCCGAGAAAAGCTGGGTCGCCGACTACACCCTGTTCATGGCGCTGGACCAGGCGCACAGCCCGGCGCTCTGGCCCGAATGGCCCACAGCCCTGGCGCAGCGCGAACCGGCGGCCTTGACCGCCGCGCGCGCCGAGCATGCCGCAGAGATCGGCTTCTGGGGCTTTGTGCAGTGGCAGTTTGATGTGCAGTGGAAGCAGCTCAAGACCTACGCGAACCAGAAGAACGTGCACATGGTCGGCGACCTACCGATCTTCATTGCCCACCACTCCAGCGACTGCTGGTCGCGGCCCGACCTGTACGAACTGGACGCAACCGGCAACCCTAACGTGATCGCCGGCGTGCCGCCCGACTTCTTCTCCGAAACCGGCCAGCGATGGGGCAACCCGCTGTACAACTGGGCGGCCATGAAGGCCGACGGCTACAGCTGGTGGATAGAGCGCGTGAAGCGCCAGCTGAGCCTTGCCGACGTCGTGCGCATCGACCATTTCCGCGGCTTTGTCGGCTACTGGGAAATCCCGGCCAGCGAGCCCACCGCCGTCAAAGGCCGCTGGATGCCGGGGCCTGACTACGACTTGTTCGCCGCCATCGAAGCCGCGCTGGGCAAGCTGCCGATCATTGCCGAGGACCTGGGCGTCATCACCGACGAAGTGGTGGCACTGCGCACCCGCGCCGGCTTTCCGGGCATGCGGATTTTGCAGTTCGCTTTCTCCGACGACGCCAGCAACAACTTCCTGCCGCACAACTACGAGCGCGACACCGTGGTCTATAGCGGCACGCACGACAACGACACCGTCAAAGGCTGGTGGGCCGACTGTACCGAGCGCGAGCGCGCCTATGCCGGCGAGTACCTGCACACCGATGGTAGCGACGTGCACTGGGCGATGATCCGCGCCTGCGCGCAGTCGGTAGCCAACCATGCGATCTGCCAGTTCCAGGACGTACTCGGTCTGGACGGCAGCCACCGCATGAACACTCCGGGCACGGTGGGCTGCTGGACCTGGCGTTTCAAGTGGGACTGGGTCGACAGCAGCAGGGCGCTGACCCTGGCCCACATTACCGCCGCGGCCCGCCGCACCGGCTTTGAGCGCCTGCCCTTACCTGCCTATCCGGAAGGCAAGAACAAGCCTTAGCGTGGAGCCGGCGATCTGGGGCACAATGCCAGCGTTACTGTACTTTTTATAGCAGCTAGCGCAGGTGGAATAAGCGCTGGCGGCCTATTTGGCTTGAAGTTTTGACCCCAGGACGCTATGACCACTGCCGAAGTTTTTTCCCTGGCCGCCACGGTCATCTGCATGCTGTGTCTGGCGCTGGCCGGGATGGCGGCCTATGTCGCGCGCCGCGCGGCAGGAGCCGCCCGCGATGCCCAGACCGCCACGGCGCTGTTGCTGCGGCAACAGGAGGTGCATGAAGCCGTGGCCGCCGCCAGCGCCGTGCAACGCGAAGCCGAACACGCGCAGCGCCTGGCGGCCGAGCTCAGCCGGGCCTATGGGTTATTGGGTTTGTTTGCCGACTCGTTTGGCGACATCGACATGCAGCGGTCGCAGCAGATGGCCGATACCAAGGCCGACCTGGCCGGCGAGATTGCTAACCAGGCGCAGGAATTTGTCAGCTCCAGCCACCACCAGCTGGACGAGGCACCGCCGCAGGAAATCGACCGCGCGGTGCATGGTTTTCACAAGGCGCTGGCCGAGGTGAGGGCCATGCGCGAGGACGTGGAGCGCGAACAGGCCGCGGTCGAACGCCAGCGCACCAGCCTGCGCTGAGCAGATCGTTAAACCAGGTTTTTGCGCTGCCACCAGCCGAGCAGCTCGTTCGCCACCAAGGCACCCAGCACCAGAGAGCCACCCAGCAGCACCGACTGGGCCGGCGCCTCGCCCGCGCCCAGCCACACCAGGACGATGCCGAACAGCACCTCCAGCAGCTGCAGCAAGGACACCTCGGGCGCCTTCAGTACCCGCGCGCACCAGACAGATAGCACGCAGGGAATCGCCAGCTGCACTGCGCCCAGCATGGCCAGCAGGCCTACGTCATGCGCCGTAGCCTGAAATGGCAGCGCCAGCGGCAGAGTCAGTGCCGATGACAGGATGGCACCGACCAGTACCGAAGGCACCAGGTCCACATCCTGGCCCTTGGCGTGGCTGCGCTGCACCACCGTCCAGTTGACCGCGCCCGCAATCGGCACGCACAGCGCGACCAGGGTGCCGACCCACTGGCCGGAGTCGCCGGCAAGGCTCAGCTGGGTGCCGTACATGGTGGCAATGCCCACGCCGGCCACCGCACTCGCCACCCAGGTGCGCAGGGGCAGCCGGTGGCCAATAAAGATGCGCGCCAGCAAGGCGGTGAACAAGGGGCCCAAGGCCATGGTCACCAGCACATTGGCTACCGGGCTCATGCTCAGCGCCACCATGAAGGCAGTGAACATCACCGACCAGCAGATGCCAGACAGCCACAGCGCCGTGCCGCCCCGGCGGATCTTGGTGAACACCACGCGGCCCTGCAGCAGCGGCAGGATCACCAGCAACGACAGTACCGTGAAAGCGCTGCGCCAGAAGGTGATTTCAAAGCTGTGCGCCGACTCCAGGTGCCGGGTGGTAACGCCGGCGATGGACCACATCAGCGTGACCAGGACCATCATGAACACAGCGCGGGAATGGGATAGCTTCATACTTACATTGTCAACCAGGCATGCAAAGAAAAACCCCGGCACGCCGCAAAGCGTCCGGGGTTTCAGCGGCCAGTCATCCACCTAATGGTGGACGTGGCTACCGATTAACGGCCAGCGCGCTTGCGTTCGCTTTCGGTCAGGTAGCGCTTGCGCAGACGGATCGACTTCGGGGTGATTTCCACCAGCTCGTCGTCCTCGATGAACTCAACGCCGTATTCCAGCGTGCAGTCGATCGGTGGCGTGATCTTGATCGCGTCTTCCTTGCCGGACACGCGGAAGTTGGTCAGCTGCTTGGTACGCGTGGCGTTCACCACCAGATCGTTGTCGCGGCTGTGGATGCCGACGATCATGCCTTCGTACACCGGGTCGTTGGCGCGCACGAACATGCGGCCGCGGTCGTCCAGCTTGCCCAGCGCGTAGGTGAAGATTTCACCGGCGTCCATGGAGATCAGCACACCGTTCTTACGGCCACCGATGTCGCCCTTGTGCGCCTCGTAGGTGTCGAAAATGTTGGAGATCAGGCCGGAGCCGCGGGTCAAGTTCAGGAATTCGTTGGTGAAACCGATCAGACCACGGGCCGGGATGCGGTATTCGAGGCGCACGCGGCCACGGCCGTCCGGCTCCATATTCACCAGCTCGCCCTTGCGCTCGCCCAGGGCTTGCATCACGCCGCCTTGGTGTGCGTCTTCGATGTCGGCGGTCACCAGTTCGATGGGTTCGTACTTCTCGCCGTTGACTTCCTTCATCACCACGCGGGGCTTGGACACGGCCAGCTCATAGCCTTCGCGGCGCATGTTTTCCAGCAGAATGGTCAAGTGCAGTTCGCCACGGCCCATGACTTCGAAGATACCTTCTTCGTCGGTTTCCTTGACGCGCAGAGCCACGTTGTGCTGCAGTTCTTTTTGCAGGCGGTCCCAGATCTGGCGGCTGGTCACGTACTTGCCTTCGCGGCCAGCCAGCGGGCTGGTGTTCACGCAGAAGTTCATGGTCAGGGTGGGCTCATCGACCTTCAGCATCGGCAGCGGTGCAGGGTTGGCCGGATCGGTAATGGTCACACCGATACCGATGTCGCCAATGCCGTTGATCAGCACGATTTCGCCTGGGCCGGCTTCAGCGGCTTGCACGCGCTCCAGACCTTGGAAGGTCAGAACCTGGTTGATACGGCCTTTGACGGGCTTGCCGTCCGGGCCTTCCATGACCACCACGTCCATCATGGGCTTGATGGTGCCTTGGCTGATACGGCCCACGCCGATACGGCCAACGAAGGACGAGAAGTCGAGTGCCGAAATCTGCAACTGCAGGGGCGCTGCGGGGTCGCCCTTTTGCGCTGGCACATGCTTGAGCACGGTGTTGAACAGGGCCGACATGTCGGGACCCCACTGTTCGCCCTGTGCACCTTCTTCCAGCGACGACCAGCCGTTGATGCCGGATGCGTACACCACAGGGAAGTCCAACTGTTCATCGGTAGCGCCCAGCTTGTCGAACAAGTCGAAAGCAGCGTTGACCACGAAGTCGGGACGCGCACCGGGCTTGTCCACCTTGTTCACCACCAGAATCGGCTTCAGACCCAGGGCCAAGGCCTTCTTGGTCACGAAGCGGGTTTGCGGCATAGGGCCCTCTTGCGCATCGATCAGCAGCACCACGCCGTCGACCATGGACAGCGCACGTTCCACTTCACCGCCGAAGTCCGCGTGACCGGGGGTGTCGACGATGTTGATGTGCGTGCCTTCCCAGGTCACGGCGCAGTTCTTGGCCAGAATCGTGATGCCACGTTCTTTTTCGATGGCGTTGTTGTCCATCACGGTGTCGACCACTTTTTCGTGTTCGGCAAAGGTACCGGACTGGCGCAGCAGTTGGTCGACCATGGTGGTCTTGCCATGATCGACGTGGGCGATGATGGCGATATTACGGATTTGTTTAATGCTCATATTTCTCTACTCCTAAATCGGTTGGCTCTCTGCTTTTTGCGCCTGGGCCAAAATCTGGCCAATATCCAGCGGGCTTAGCAGTCGCCCTGGTATCAATTCACCGCTCTTCACATGGGCTGTGCCCAGCAAAGCCGGTGGGTTATCGCTGTAGACCGCCACATGGTCTGCGTCTGGCCAGTCACCCCGGCGGCGCACACCGCTCAGGAACCGCCCTGCATTCTCCGTGTCCAGCGTGACACGCCGGTGTTGCGGCAGCAGCGCATCCACCGGCAGCAGGCACGCCAGCCGCTCGTCTTCGGTCATGGCCTCAAGCGCCGCCAAGGTGACGCATTGGCCAATCACGAAGTCGCCGGTCGCAATCCGGCGCAAGGCCGTCAAATGCGCACCGCAACCCAGGGCCTCACCTATGTCTTCACCCAGCGTGCGGATATAGGTTCCCTTGCTGCATTTAGCTATTATTTTCATAGCCTCATGCGCAGATTCCACCTCGGCCAAAGCCACTTCAAGCTGAAAAATCTCCACATCACGTGCAGGCCGCTCAATCTCTATGCCTTCACGTGCGTACTCATACAAAGCCTTGCCATCGCGCTTCAAGGCGCTGTACATCGGCGGCACCTGGCGGATCGGGCCGGTAAAGCGCCGCACCACCGCATCGATCTGCGACTGCGTCACCGCCACAGGCCGGGTCTCAACTACATCGCCTTCGGCATCGCCGGTACTGGTCTTGACGCCCAACCGGGCCACAGCCAGATAGGTTTTATCCGCATCCAAATGCAGCTGGCTGAACTTGGTGGCAGCCCCAAAACACAGGGGCAGCACACCGGTGGCCAGCGGGTCCAACGTGCCGGTGTGACCGGCTTTCTCGCCGCGCAACAGCCATTTCACTTTTTGCAGCGCGTCGTTACTCGACAGGCCAATAGGCTTGTCGAGTAACAGCACCCCGTGCACGGGGCGTCTGGCAACCCGTACACGTGGCGTTGCGGTCATGGTGCTCAGTCTTCCTTGGCCCGAGATGCCACTGCCCGCGCAATCAGCGCGTTCATGTCAGAGGCTTTCTCGGTGGTCCGGTCAAAATGAAAGTGCAAAGTCGGCACGGTATGGATGTGCAAGCGCTTGAACAATCCAGCACGCAGAAAGCCTGCGGCCTGGTTCAAACCCTCGGTGCATTCGTCCGGGTTCCCCGTCAGCACGCTGAAGAACACCTTGGCGTGCGCATAGTCGGGCGTGACCTCCACCGCCTGGATGGTGACCATGCCCACCCGTGGGTCTTTCAACTCGCGGGCGATCAACTCGGTCAGATCCCGCTGGATCTGGTCGGCGACTTTGAGGCTGCGGTTTGGCGCAGCGGCCTTTCGTTTGACCATTACAGCGTACGGGCGATTTCTTTGATCTCAAAGAATTCCAACTGGTCGCCAACAGCGATGTCGTTGTAGTTCTTGAGCTTGATACCGCACTCGAAGCCTTCGCGCACTTCGCGGACATCGTCCTTGACGCGCTTGAGCGAGTCAATTTCACCGGTGTAGATGACGATGTTTTCGCGCAGCAGGCGGAAGCGTGCACTGCGGTTAACCGAGCCGTTGGTGACCATACAACCGGCCACCGTACCAATTTTCGATGCCACGAACACCGTGCGGATCTCGGCCATACCGATGATCTCTTCGCGCTGCTCTGGAGCCAGCATGCCGGCCATCGCTGCCTTCAACTCATCGACCGCGTCGTAAATGATGTTGTAGTACTTCAAGTCGACGGCATTGTTCTCGGCCAGTTTGCGGGCGCCGGCATCGGCACGCACATTGAAACCGATCACGATAGCCTTGGACGCGATCGCCAAATTGATGTCGGACTCGCTGATCCCGCCGACAGCGGCGTAGACCATTTGCACCTTGACTTCGTCGGTCGACAGCTTGAGCAGCGACTGGGCCAAAGCTTCTTGCGAACCCTGCACATCGGCCTTGACGATGATCGGCAACATCTTGACCTCGCCCGCCGTGATGTCGGTGAACATAGTTTCCAGCTTGGCGGCTTGCAGCTTGGCCAGCTTGGTATTGCGGAACTTACCGGCACGGTAGGTGGCGATTTCACGGGCCCGGCGTTCGTCGAGCAAGACCATGAATTCATCACCAGCCTGCGGTACTTCGGTCAGACCCTGGATTTCCACCGGGATCGACGGGCCTGCGGACTTGGACGGCTTGCCGTTCTCGTCCAGCATAGCGCGCACGCGGCCGTAGGTAGAACCCGCCAGCACGATGTCGCCTGTCTTCAGCGTACCCGACTGCACCAGCACGGTGGCCACTGGGCCCTTGCCCTTGTCCAGACGCGCCTCGATCACCAGACCCTTGGCCATGGCATCGACCGGTGCCTTCAGCTCCAGCACTTCAGCCTGCAGCAGCACTTGTTCCAGCAGTTCGTCGATACCCTGGCCGGTTTTGGCCGACACGGAGACGAAAGGCGAGCTACCGCCGAAATCTTCGGGGATCACGTCTTCGATCACCAGCTCGTTCTTCACGCGCTCGGGGTTCGAGTCCGGTTTGTCGATCTTGTTGATCGCCACCACGATGGGCACACCAGCCGCTTTTGCGTGCTTGATGGCTTCTTTGGTTTGCGGCATCACGCCGTCGTCGGCAGCCACCACCAAGATCACGATGTCGGTCGCTTGTGCACCACGGGCACGCATGGCGGTAAACGCTTCGTGGCCCGGGGTATCCAGGAAGGACACCATACCGCGCGGAGTTTCCACATGGTAGGCACCGATGTGCTGGGTAATACCGCCGGCTTCACCGGAAGCTACCTTGGCGCGGCGGATGTAATCAAGCAGCGAGGTTTTACCGTGGTCAACGTGACCCATGACGGTTACCACAGGAGCACGCGGCAGCGACTCAGATTCTTGCTGTTGCACTTCTTCAGCAGTAAATGCTTCTGGATCGTCCAGTGCAGCAACCACGGCCTTGTGGCCCATTTCCTCGACCACGATCATGGCCGTATCCTGGTCCAGAGGCTGGTTGATGGAAACCATCTGGCCCAGCTTCATCAGGTGCTTGATCACCTCGGAGGCCTTGACCGCCATCTTGTGGGCCAACTCGGCCACGGTGATGGTTTCAGGCACGTGCACTTCAATCGTGCGCGCTTCAACCGGTGCTTGCGACATATTGTCGTCACGCTGGTCGCGGTCATTGCTGCCACGGCGGCCACGCGGACCACCACGCCAGTTGCCACGGCCCACGCCGCCACTGGAGTCGCCACGCGTAGGCAGTGGCTTCTTCTTGGCCGGATCGGCCCAGCTGCTGGACAGCTTGGCGGATTTGACTTCCTTGCCGGTGCCGGCACCCGGCGCAGCCGGTGCATTGGCTGCTGGCTTGGCAGGTGCGGTACCCGCTGCAGGCTTGTGCAGCGTGCCCTTCATGCCGGCCTTGGCCGCATCGGCCACAGCAGGCTTGGCAACAGGCTTGGGTTCTTCGGGCTTCTTGGCGACCAGCACCTTCTTGGGCGTGGACATCATCAAGCGGATGGCGGCAGCCTCGGCTTCGGCCTTGCGACGGCGATCGCCCAAGTCCACCACGCGGGCGGCTTCTTCGTCGGCACGGGCCTTGGACTCGGCAGCGACTTTGGCCCGGGCATCGGCATCGGCTTGCGCCTTGGCTTGTACAGCGGCGGCCGCAGCCTGGACCTTGGCCAGTGCAGCGGCGTCGGCCGCTGCATTGATGTTTTGCCCCACAGCAGATAACGGTGGCGCAGGTACGGCCGCTTTTTGTTGCTCGGCCTGGGCGCGTTCAGCAGCCTCGCTCGCAGCAGCAGCTTTTTCAGCAGCAACCCGGTCGCGGGCTTCCTGCTCTTCGCGCTGGCGGCGCTTTTCGATCAGCTCTTCTTCCTGGCGACGCATCAGCTCGGCCTGGCGGCGGGCTTCTTCTTCGCGGCGGGCCAATTCAGCTTCTTCCGCTGCATTGCTGACAGGCACGTCGACTTCCAGCTCGGGGGCTGCAACGGCTTCGGCAGTCACATCCAGCTCGTCTTCGCGCTTGATGAAAGTACGCTTCTTGCGCACTTCCACCTGGATGGTGCGGGCACGGCCGGTGGAGTCGGCTTGCTTGATCTCGCTGGTGGATTTCTTCACCAGGGTGATCTTCTTGCGCTCCAGGGTGGCAGTGCCATGGCTGGCCTGCAGATAGCCCAGCAGACGCTGCTTGTCAGACTCGCTCAGAACGTCAGACACGGCAGCTTTGGCAACACCTGCACCCCGGAGTTGTTCCAGCAGGGTGTCAGGGGATTTTTTGAGTTCAGCAGCAAACTCGGCGACGGTAGTAGTGGACATGTATTGTGTGACCTTTCATGACCATTACTCTTGAGAAGCGGCGTCATTGGTAAACCAATGTGCGCGCGCTTTCATGATCAAGGTCGTGGCCTCG
>CAUPON010000031.1:0-64772 GCA_963513025.1 uncultured Albidiferax sp. | reverse complement strand
TGGGCGGTGGTGTTGCGCCTGAGCTCGCGGCTGATCGTCGACGCGCTACGCCCCAGCTCTGCGGCAATGTGCGACAGATGGATGCCTTGGCGCTTGAGGTGGTGGATTTGGTATCGTTCTTCTTGGGTCAAGTGCGTATAAGTCATGGTGCAACGTTTGGGACTGGCCGGTCACAACAGTGCATCCTATGCACTCTTGGCCCAACCCGTTTGGAAAACGTTGCACTTCGTACTTGAATCTGCCGTGTGTATTTTCTATCCTCCGTGCATCCAGGCCCTAGCCCTGTAAAAATGCAGTTTTGAATTTCATCCGGGCGCTTGGAGCGCTCATACTCCCAACTGAACATGCACATGAGCAGCAAGAAAAGCGATTTCGGATTGATTGGCCTGGCCGTGATGGGCCAGAACCTGGTGTTGAACGTGGAAAGCCGCGGCTTCCAGGTCAGCGTCTATAACCGCACCGTGGACAAGACCAACGAATTCATTGCAGCCAACCCCGGCAAGCAGCTGGTCGGCTGCGACACGCTGGAAGCCTTTGTGCAAAGCCTGGCATCTCCGCGCAAGATCCAGATCATGGTCAAGGCCGGCTCAGCAGTGGATCAGGTGATTGAGCAACTGATTCCCTTGCTGGACAAGGGCGACATCATCATCGACGGTGGCAACAGCCTGTACATCGACACTGAGCGCCGCGACACCTACCTAGCTGAAAAAGGCCTGCGCTTCATCGGTGCAGGCGTGTCGGGCGGCGAGGAGGGCGCACGCAAGGGCCCGGCCATCATGCCCGGCGGCCCGGCCTCTACCTGGGAGGTGATGAAGCCGATTTTCGAGAGCATCGCCGCCAAGGTAGACGGCCAGCCCTGCGTCATCCACATTGGCCCCGGCGGCGCGGGCCATTACGTGAAGATGATCCACAACGGCATCGAATACGGCGACATGCAGCTGATCTGCGAGGCTTATAGCCTGTTCAAGGCGGCCGGCTTCACGACCGACGAAATGGCCGCCATCTTCAACCAGTGGAACGAAGGCGCGCTGCAAAGCTACCTGATCCAGATCACCGGCAAGGCGCTGGAGCAAAAAGACCCGGAAACCGGTAAACCGCTGGTGGAGCTGATACTCGACAAAGCAGGCCAAAAGGGGACGGGGCAGTGGACGCAGCTCAACGCGGCCGAGAACGCGGTGGTCATCGGCACCATCAACGCTGCGGTGGAAGCCCGTGTGCTGTCGTCACAGAAGAAGCAGCGCGTGGCGGCCAGCGAACACCTGCAAGGCCCCGTGGGCGACCTGAGTGCGGCCAAGAAGGACCTGGTGGCCAAGGTGCACGACGCGCTGTATGCCTCCAAGGTGATCAGCTACACCCAGGGCTTTGATCTGATCAAGACCATGGGCGAGAAGAAGGAGTGGGGCTTGGACTTTGGCGGCATCGCCTCGATTTGGCGCGGCGGCTGCATCATCCGCGCACGCTTCCTGAACCACATCACCGATGCCTACCGCAGCGACCCGGCGCTGGTGAACCTGATGTTGGCGCCGTTCTTCAAGGACGTACTGAACACTGCGCAGCAGAACTGGCGCGAAGTGGTGGCCTTGGCAGTGGGCCACGGCATCCCGGTGCCGGCCTTCAGCTCCTCACTGTCGTACTACGATAGCTACCGCTCCCACCGCCTATCGGCGAATCTGTTGCAAGCGCAACGCGACTTCTTTGGCGCCCACACCTACGAGCGCACCGACAAGCCGGAAGGCCAGTTCTTCCACACCGAGTGGCCGGAAGTGATCGGATAAGCCCGGTTTAAAGCGCGTCCAGCGCCTCGCGTGTCACCAGCAATACCTGGTCTTCGCCGGCGCTGGTTTCCAGCCACACCACTTCGAGTGCCGGGAACGCGGCCTCGAAGAATTCCCGCTCGTTGCCGATCTCCAGCACCAGCACGGCGTTGGTCGACATCTTGGCAGCGGCGTCTTTTAGCAGGCTGCGGATGAAGTCCATGCCATCCGTGCCGCCAGCCAGAGCCAGCACCGGCTCGGCCTGGTATTCAGCGGGCAGGGCGGCCATGCTCTGGCTGTTGACGTAGGGCGGGTTGCACAGAATCAGGTCGAACGGGCCGGGCAGTTGGGCCAGGCCATCGGATTCGACCAGCTGGATGCGCTCTTGCAGCTGGTGCTTGTCCACATTGATGCGGGCCACGGCCAGTGCGTCGGGGCTGATGTCGGCGCCGGTCACCTGCACGTCGGGGTAGACCATGGCTGCCAGCACGGCCAGGCTGCCGTTGCCGGTGCACAGGTCGAGTACGGTGCTGGTTTCCTCGCGCAGCCAGTAGTCGATGCCGCCATCGACCAGCAGCTCGGCGATGAAGCTGCGCGGCACGATGGCGCGCTCGTCCACGTAAAACGGTACACCTTGCAGCCAGGCTTCTTGTGTGAGGTAGGCCGCCGGCTTGCGGCTGGCAATGCGTGCTTCCAAAAGTGTAGCTACCAGCGCTTGCTTGTCCTGCGCTACAGGCTGATTTTCTACAGAATCCAGGTCGTCCACCGGTAGGCCCAGGCGCCACAGCACCAGCCAGGCGGCTTCGTCAAAGGCGTTGGTCGTGCCATGTCCGTAGGACACGCCGGCGGCCTCCAGCCGGGCGGCGGATTGTTCTATGAGTTCGAGAATGGTCATGGATGGCTGGCCAGGTTTTCCAGCGTGCGGCGGTAGATGTTCTTCAGCGGCTCGATGTCGGCCACGGCGATGTGTTCGTCGATCTTGTGGATGCTGGCGTTGGGCGGGCCGCATTCGATGACCTGCGGGCAGATCTGGGCGATGAAGCGCGCGTCGCTGGTGCCGCCGGTGGTGGACAGCTCGGTGTCGAGCCCGGTTTCGGCCTTAATCGCTTTGCGCACCGCATCGACCAGAGTGCCGGGTGTGGTCAGGAACGGCAGGCCGCCGACGGTCCACTGGATGTCGTAGCCCAGGCCGTGGCGGTCCAGCACTTCGTGGACGCGTTTTTGCAGGCCGTCGGGCGTGGATTCGGTGCAGAAGCGGAAGTTGAAGTCCACCACCACCGTGCCGGGGATGACGTTGTTGGCGCCAGTGCCTGCATGGATATTGCTCATCTGCCAGCTGGTCGGCTGGAAGAAGGCATTGCCCGCATCCCACTCGATGGCTACCAGCTCGGCCAGCGCCGGCATGGCCATGTGGATGGGGTTCTTGGCCAGCTGCGGA
Organism: uncultured Albidiferax sp.; assembly: GCA_963513025.1. GTDB lineage: Bacteria > Pseudomonadota > Gammaproteobacteria > Burkholderiales > Burkholderiaceae_C > Rhodoferax_B. The sequence goes on along the minus strand of CAUPON010000031.1, from coordinate 61,580 downwards.
TAGGCGATATGGCCTTGCACGCCGCGGATGGTCAGCTTGCCGCTCATGCTGCCGCGGCGGCCGTTCTTCACCATGTCGCCGGTGCGCTCTACCGAGGTGGGCTCGCCGACGATGCAGTAGTCGATGCGTTCGCCGCGCTCCTGCAGCAGCTTGCAGACCACCACCGTGCCGTCGACCGACGGGCCTTCTTCGTCGCTGGTCAGCAGCAGGGCGATGGACAGCGGGGTGTCGGGCTGGGCGGCCACGTACTCTTCGACCGCCACCACAAAGGCTGCGATCGAGGTCTTCATGTCGCTGGCACCGCGGCCGAACAGTTTGCCGTCGCGGTGCGTAGGGATGAACGGGTCGCTGGTCCATTGCGCCAGCGGGCCAGTCGGCACCACGTCGGTATGGCCGGCGAATGCTATGAGTTTGCTAGCTGTTGGCGCAGACTCTGCCTGCGCTGAAGGCTTAAAACTCTTGAAAGTACTGCGGCGTACCGCCCACAGATTGGTGACGCGGAAGTTGTCCGGGCCACTGCTGATGGTTTCAAATTCAAAGCCCAGCGGCGCCAAGCGGGCCTGGACCAGGGCCTGGCATTGCACGTCATCGGGCGTGACGGACGGCTGGGCAATCAATTGCTCAGCCAGGTACAGGGTGTGGGACATCAGTTCCGTACGTCCAGGGTGATTTCGGTAAAGGAGGGCTCGTCGTCGGCCGCGGCTTGCTGAATTTCGTTGTCGTTCTTTTGGCCAGCCCGGGCAAAGTCGTTCTGCAAGCGCCACATCAGGTTGGTGGCCGAATCGGCATGGGCCAGGCCCTCCTTGCGGTCGACGATGCCGGCAGTGATCAGACGCGCAATATCGCCCTCAAAGGTCTGCGATCCGTCGGCAATGGATTTCTCCATGGCTTCCTTGACGCCGCCAATATCGCCTTTCTCGATCATGTCGGCCACCAACAAGGTGTTCAGCATGATCTCCACGGCCGGCACGCGTTCGCCGGCCGGCGTGCGCAGCAGGCGTTGCGAGACGATGGCGTTCAAGGCCACCGACAAATCGGCCAGCATGGTGGGACGCACTTCGACGGGGTAGAAGTTGACGATGCGGTTCAGCGCCTGGTAGCTGTTGTTCGCATGCAGGGTGGCCATGCACAGATGGCCGGTCTGGGCGTAGGCAATGGCAGCCGACATGGTTTCGCGGTCGCGGATTTCGCCGATCAGGATCACGTCGGGCGCCTGGCGCAGCGCGTTCTTCAGCGCCACTTCCAGCGATACGGTGTCAGAGCCGATCTCGCGCTGGTTGATGACCGAGCGCTTGTTCTTGTACAGGTACTCGATCGGGTCTTCAATGGTCAGGATGTGGCCGCCAATGCGCTGGTTGCGGTGGTCGATCATCGCTGCCTGGGTGGTGGTCTTGCCGGCGCCGGTCGAACCCACCATCAGGATCAGGCCGCGCTTTTGCAGCACCAGCTCGCCCAGCACCTCAGGCACCTTGAGGTTGGCCAGCAGCGGTACTTCCACATTGATGTAGCGCAGGACCACCGAATAGCTGCCACGCTGGCGCATGGCACTGACCCGGAACCGGCCGACGCCGGCCAGGGACACGGCCATGTTCAGCTCGCCGGTTTTTTCCAGCTCTTGGATGCGGTCGGGCGCCACCACCTCGGCCAGCAGGCTGCGCGGCGCATCGGCCTGCAGCATCTGGCTGTTGATCGGCACGCACTGGCCGTTAATGCGGATCAGCGCGGGCGAATTGGCCGACAGGTAGACATCGGAGGCGTGTTTTTCCTGCATCAGCCGCAGGATCCGTTCCATAGTGCTCATCGATTACCTTTGTGTCGTGTTTGCCAAGGCGCCGCGCGGCAGAGATCAGTCGCGCAGCAAGTCGTTCAGGCTGGTCTTGGAACGGGTTTGGGCATCGACGCGCTTGACGATGATGGCCGCATACAGGCTGTACTTTCCACCATCTTTGGGCAGGGTGCCGCTGATGACCACCGAGCCGGAGGGGATGCGGCCGTAGGTCACGGTGTCGGTGGCACGGTCATAGATCGGGGTGCTCTGGCCGATGTACACGCCCATCGAGATCACCGAGTTTTCTTCCACGATAACGCCTTCAACCACTTCAGAGCGGGCGCCGACAAAGCAGTTGTCTTCGATGATGGTGGGGCCCGCTTGCAGGGGTTCCAGCACGCCGCCGATGCCTACGCCGCCGCTCAGGTGCACGTTCTTGCCGATCTGCGCGCAGGAGCCGACGGTGGCCCAGGTGTCGACCATGGTGTTCTCGCCCACATAGGCGCCGATGTTCACGTAGGACGGCATCAGCACTGCGCCCTTGGCGATGTAGCTGCCATGGCGGGCCACGGCCGGTGGCACCACGCGCACGCCGGTGGCCTTCATCTCGTCCGCGCTCAGGTGGGCGAACTTGGTGGGTACCTTGTCGTAAAAGCCCAGGTCGCCGGCCTTGATGATTTCGTTGTCCTTCAGGCGGAACGACAGCAGCACGGCCTTCTTGATCCACTGGTGCACAGTCCATTGGCCGACAGCTTTGCGGGTCGCCACGCGCAGATGGCCATTGTTCAGCTCGTTGATGACGTGGGCGACGGCGTCGCGCACTTCGGCCGAGGCGGCGGTGGGCGACAGGTTTGCGCGGTCTTCCCAGGCGGCGTCGATGGTGGCTTGGAGTTGTTGTGTCATGTTGTTCTCTGCTTCAGGTTTTGGATTGGATGAATTGTCGGATGCGTTGGGCGGCCTCTGCGCACTCGGCGGTCTCGGCTACCAGGGCCATGCGGATACGCTGTCGACCGGGGTTCTGGCCGTTGGCTTCGCGTGCCAGGTAGCTGCCAGGCAGCACCGTCACATTGTAGGCAGCCAGCAGGTCGCGGGCGAAGGCCACGTCGCTGTCCAGGCCGTCCACCGTGGCCGGGCCAGGCACCTGGGCCCACAGGTAAAAACCGGCGTCGGGCAGGGCCACGTCCATCACTTCGGACAAGATCGGCGTGACCTGGGCGAACTTGCTGCGGTACAGCGCGCGGTTTTCCACCACATGGGCTTCGTCGTTCCAGGCGGCGATGCTGGCGCTTTGCACCACCGGGCTCATGGCGCTACCGTGGTAGGTGCGGTAGAGCAAAAACGGCTTGATCAGCGCCGCGTCGCCGGCCACAAAGCCGCTGCGGAGGCCCGGCACATTGCTGCGTTTGGACAGGCTGGTGAAGGCGATGAGGTTCTTGAAATCGCTGCGGCCCAGCTTGGCAGCGGCTTCGAGGCCACCCAGTGGCGGCTCGTCGCGGAAGTAGATTTCGCTATAGCACTCGTCGGAGGCGATGACAAAGCCGTGCTGGTCGCTCAGCGCAAACAGCTTTTCCCATTCGCTCAACGGCATCACCGCGCCTGTGGGGTTGCCGGGCGAGCAGACGAACAGCAGTTGGGTGCGCGCCCACACTTCTGCGGGCACGCTGTCCCAGTCGACAGCAAAGTTGCGTGCCGGGTCGCTGGGTGCGTAGTAGGGCGTGGCACCGCCCAGCAGGGCTGCGCCTTCGTAGATTTGGTAGAACGGGTTCGGGCAGACCACGGTGGCTTGTGGCTGCGTGGGGTCGATCACGGTCTGGGCAAAGGCAAACAGCGCTTCGCGCGAGCCGTTCACCGGCAGCACCTGGGTGGCTGGGTTCAGCTCCAGGCCGTAGCGGCGACTGATCCACTGGGCCATGGCGCTGCGCAAAGCCGGGTCGCCGCCGGTGGCCGGGTAGCCGGACAGGCCTTTGATGCCGGCCAGCATGGCCGTTTCAATAAAGGCAGGTGTCGCATGCTTGGGCTCGCCAATGCCCAGGCTGATGGCGCGGTAGGCGGGATTGGGGGTGACGCTGGCAAAAAGTTGCTTGAGCCGCTCAAACGGGTAGGGCTGGAGTTTGGTGAGCAGGGGATTCATGGGGGGAGATTATCAGCGCAGCCACTTATGATCCCAGCCAGACGCTTTCTTCCAATTTTGTGGGACCAGATATGACCGTATTCACCAAAGTCGTGCTCTACACCGGGGCCGATGGCCGCGCCCAGTTCCGTGACGAGGCTGTGGAATTGCTCGGCGGTACGCCCACCTCCCAGCTGTCCACGCTGGAGCCCAGCGGCGGCTACCAGCTGCGCCACAGCCCGGTGGGCTTTCAGAGCAACTTCCATTGCACCACCGACCCGCAGTGGGTGGTGATTCTGGGCGGGCAGATGGAGATTGGCTTGCAAGGCGGCGTATCGCGCATCTTCAAGGCCGGCGAGCACTTTTATTCGGCCGATGTGCTGCCCACGGGCGCCACTTTCGACCCGAATGTGCATGGCCACTGGAGCCGGCAAGTGGGTTTGGATCCGCTGGTCACGATGTTTGTCCGGGGCTAAGCTGTTTCAGCGGGCTACGCTGGGCTAGATCGTCCATGTAGCCGGCAATCCCCGCGCCTTCGCGCTCCAGAAATCGCTCCACCGCATCGGCGAACGCCGGGTGGGCCAGCCAGTGGGCGCTGGTGGTTTTGACCGGCAGCAGGGCGCGGGCCATCTTGTGTTCGCCCTGGGCGCCGCCTTCAAAGCGGGCCACGCCGTGTTCTATGCACCAGGCCAGCGGCTGGTAGTAGCAGGCTTCGAAATGCAGGCAGTCGACGCGTTCTAGCGCGCCCCAGTAGCGGCCGTAGGCCACCAGGGGGTGGGCGGAATTTAGGTCGTTGGCGCTTGTATCACCTACGCTGATAGCTATCAAACTGGTAGCAATCGGTTTAATGACGCCAGCATCTTCCCGCTCGGCTACGAACAGCAGCCAGTGCTCCGGCATGGTGTCGGCCATGCGCTGGAAGAAGTCGCGGCTCAGGTACGGCGCGTTGCCGTGCTCCAGGTAGGTGCGCTCGTAGCAGCGGTAGAAGAAATCCCAGTCCCGCCGCGTGATGTCGCGGCCCCGGGCCCAGCGGAAGCGGATGCCCGCGTCGGCCACCTTGCGGCGCTCCTGGCGGATCTTCTTGCGTTTGTCCTGTGCCATGGAGGCCAGGAAGTCGTCGAAGTCCCGGTAGCCAGTGGCTGTATTCGTCCAATGGAACTGCACCGTGTGGCGCAACATCAGGCCGGCTTCAGCACAGGCGTCCACATCCTGCTGGTTGGCAAACAGCACGTGCAGCGACGACAGTTCCTGCTCATTGCACCAGGCCACCACGGTCTGCACCAGCAGTTGGCGCGTCACGGCATCGCGGGCCAGCAGCCGCGCGCCGGGCACGGGCGTGAAGGGCGCGGCGATGATGGCCTTGGGGTAGTAGGGCACGCCGTGCTGCTGGTAGGCATTGGCCCAGGCCCAGTCAAACACATATTCGCCGTAGGAGTGGTCTTTCAGGTGCAGCGCGCAGGCCGCGTGCAAGGCCTCGCCCTGCCACAGCGTGACCAGGCGCAGCGTCCAGCCTGTGGCCGGCGTGGCGCTCCCGCTGAGCTGTAGCGCGGCCAGGTATTCATGGCGCATGAAGGGGCTGGCGTCGGGCTGCTGGGCCAGCAAGCCGTTCCAGGCCTCGGCGCTCAGCTGCAGCGGCGAATCCAGCACCCGGATGACATAATCTGAATCACTCATATTCCACCCTGCAGGCAGCAGCCGGCTGCCATCGTATTTTTTGTTTCCATGACTCTCAAACTCTGTGTTGCCCAGCTTAATTTTGTCGTCGGCGACCTGGCCGGCAATGCGCAAAAAATCATCGATGCGGCCCGCACCGCCTATGTCGAGGGTGCGCGCCTGGTGTTGACACCGGAGCTGTCGATTTGCGGCTATGCGGCCGAAGACCTCTTCCTGCGCCCGGCTTTCACCGCTGCTTGCGATGATGCCGTGAAAACAGTGGCCCGCGAACTCGCCGGGTTAAACGGCCTGTGCGTGGTGGTCGGCCATCCCAGCGGTGGCGACGACCGCACTAAATCCGTGGCCGTGCAGCGCCGCTTCAATGCGGCCAGCGTGCTCAGCGAGGGCCGGGTGCTGGCTACGTATGCCAAGCGCGAACTGCCTAACTACCAGGTGTTCGACGAACGCCGCTACTTCACACCCGGGCATGGGGTCTGTGTGTTCGAGGTAGAGGGCGTGAAGGTCGGCCTGCTGATCTGCGAAGACGCCTGGTTCGACGAGCCTGCCGCCCTGGCCAAGCAGGCCGGGGCCGAGCTGCTGGCCGTCATCAACGCCTCGCCCTTCCATGTGGGTAAGGGCGGAGAGCGGATAGTGCGTATGGCCGACCGGGCCCGCGCCGCCGGCCTGCCGCTGGTTTACGCACACATCGTAGGCGGGCAGGACGAGGTGGTGTTCGACGGCAATTCATTCTGCGTGGATGCCGACGGCACGCTCAGCGGCCATGCCCCGGCATTCAAGGAAAATCTGTTCTACGTGCAGGCGGTACCTGCGCAAGCAGCTATCAAATTAGAAGCAAGCATCGTACCTGAGCGCAGCCTGCAGGCCGACTTGTGGGACGCGCTGGTGCTGGGCCTGCGCGACTACGTGGGCAAGAACCGCTTCCCCGGCGTGCTGCTGGGCCTGTCGGGCGGCATCGACTCGGCCCTGGTGCTGGCAATTGCGGTGGACGCATTGGGCAAGGACCGTGTTCGCACCGTGATGATGCCGTCGCCCTACACGGCCGATATATCCTGGATCGACGCCCGAGACATGGCAAACCGGCTGGGCGTGGTCTACAACGAAATCTCCATCCTGCCGGAGTTCGACGCTTTCAAGGCTTCGCTGGCGCCGCATTTTGTGGGCCGCGCCGAGGACACCACCGAAGAAAACATCCAGGCCCGCATCCGCGGTACCTTGCTGATGGCCTTGAGCAACAAGTTCGGCAGCATTGTGGTCACCACCGGCAACAAGAGCGAAATGGCCACCGGCTACTGCACGCTGTACGGTGACATGGCAGGCGGCTTTGCGGTGATCAAGGATGTGGCCAAGACCCTGGTGTTCACGCTGGCACGCTGGCGCAACGCCAACGACCCCTACGGCACCGGCAGCAACCCCATCCCCGAGCGCATCATCACCCGCCCGCCCAGTGCCGAGCTGCGCGCTGACCAGACCGACCAGGATAGCCTGCCGCCCTACGAGGTGCTGGATGCGATTTTGGAACGCTACATGGAGAACGACGAAAGCGTGGAGGCCATCGTCGCCGCCGGCTTCGACCGTGCTGATGTGGAGCGCGTGACCCGCCTGATCAAGATCAACGAATACAAGCGCCGACAGTCGCCAGTGGGAATTCGCGTGACCCACCGCAGTTTTGGCAAGGATTGGCGCTATCCTATAACCAGTCATTTCCGCGCTTAACCGAGACTATCTATCACCATGAAACAAATCACTGCCATTCTCAAGCCGTTCAAACTCGAAGAAGTTCGCCAGGCACTGGCCGAATGCGGCGTCACCGGCCTGACCGTTACCGAAGTCAAAGGCTTTGGCCGCCAGAAGGGCCATACCGAGCTGTACCGTGGCGCCGAATACGTGGTCGACTTCCTGCCCAAGGTGAAGGTCGAAGTGGTGGTCAAGGACGACGACGTGGAGCGCTGCATCGACTCCATTGTCCGGGCTGCGCGCACCGGCAAAATCGGCGACGGCAAGATCTTTGTGACCAGTGTGGAACGCGTATTGCGCATCCGCACCGGCGAACAGGACGAATCGGCGGTGTAATTTACGTAAGCAGTCGTTTCGCCAGCCCCAGCAGGGGCATGGCCCAGATGGCAGCAGCCATCAGCAGACTCAGCAGCACGGCGGCGCTGCCCATGTCTTTGGCGCGCTTTGACAGCGCATGCCATTCGGGGCCGATGCGGTCGATGGCAGTCTCGATGCCGGTGTTCAGCAGTTCGACCACAAGCACCAGCACCACCGATCCGGCCAGTAAGGCAAATTCCACCCAGCTGTTCGCCAACCATAACGCCAAGGGCACCAGCACGATGGCCGCCATGGCTTCCTGGCGGAACGCGGTTTCGCCCCAGCCGGCCCGCAGCCCGGCCAGCGAGTAGCCGGCCGCATGCCATATGCGCTGCAGGCCTTTGCGGGATTTTTGCGCCGCGGGTGCTTCCATCGGCTGCATCACCGGCTCAGCGGCAAGGAGCCGACCAGGCGCGTCCCGGCAAGCGCGTCATGCCAGAACTGGCGCTGCGGTTGGAAGCGGCTCAGCAAGGCCCAGACCGCCACCCAGCCGAACAGAATGACCATGGTTTCGCCCACGGGCAACGCAAATGGGGCCACGGCGGCCAGCGGCGGCAAAAACCAGATCCAGCTGCAAACATAGCGCAGCAGGGCGCGTGGCTGGGAAATGGCTTGCCCATCCAGACCCACCACGCGGATATTCCAGGTCTTCATGGCCAAGGTCTGGCCCTTGGACCAAAACCAGGTGAAGTAGATGCCGAAGATGACGAACAAAAAGGCCTGCAGGCCCAGACGGTTGTCCATGGCATTGCGGGTTTGGCTTAGCGTGCCAAACAGGTAGCCGGCAATGAAAACCACGCCAAACATCAGCATGCCTTCGTATAACCAGCAGGCCATGCGGCGGCGCAGGCTGGGCGCGGTGGGTGCCAGTGGGTCTGGACCCGCCGCTGCTGTCGATGCCATCATGGTGCGTTGGTCGCGGGAGGATTGGATGCCTGCGGACGCGTTGCATCCATGCGCTGCACCGGCAGTGGAAGCAGGGTCTTGGGGTTGATCTGGTGCGGGGCCGTGGCTATGGACGGGCCCTTGGGCTCGTCCTTGCGCGCGGGCGGCACGGTGGCCAGCTTTTGTTGCGGCACCAGCTTGACGGCCGTGGCTGCACCGGGCGGCTTGTTACGTACGTTTTTGGCCAGCTTTTGCTTCTCTTCGGGATCCAGGGTCTGGTAGGCCTCCCATTTGGCCTGCTTTTCCGTGGGTGCCAGGCGCTTGGTCTCGGCGAAGTTCAGGCGTGCCTGGCTGCGCTGGGTAGGGCTTAGCGAGCCCCAGTCCAGCATGCGCTCATGCAGCTTGGTCCGCTCGTCGGGAGACATCTTGGCAAAGTTCAGCGACAAAGCCAGCCATTTGCGCTTCTGGCCCGCGCTGATGTCATTCCAATGGCTGGCCAGTGGTTGCAGCGCGACCTGCTGCGCAGGGGTAAGTTCTTTCCACAGCGGCTTCTGATCCGCCGTACTGGCCTTAGCTAGGGGAATTGATGCAGGTGCCGCTGTTTGCGCCCAGACCGGTGATCCGGCCAAAGCCAGGCCTACCCAAACCAGGCCTGCCACGGAAGAGGGCGAAAGAGAAAAAAAGCGCTTGTGCGATGGCTGCATCCGTAAGGGGCTCGATTATTGGTTGTTGTCCCGGTTGGACTTGAGAAATTCGACAAAGCCTGGGTCGGTATACGCAGCGGTCGGCAAATCGTCGGACAGCAGGGCGGAATCTACCTCGGCCAGTTCGTCGGCGCGGTTGTCATCCTGCACTACATAGATCGTCAGAATTCCGGCTACCAGGGCCACCAGCGGCAGCGCGGACGCAAACCGGTTCCACCAGCTCGGGCTGTCGTTGCCAAAAGTCAGCGCGGCGGTGCCGCCCTGGCTGGCTACAACGGTAGCGGTGCGCATGACGATAGATTTGCGGTGCGCCAGAGCCTGCATGCGGGCGATGCGCAGCCGCTCGGAAATGTCGTGTGGCAGATCGGCGGCACCTTCGGAAAGACGTGCAGTGACGCGGCGCCCAAACTGGTCTTCGGGCGACAGCAGTTGGAGTGTGTGCAGTTTTGTCATAGAAATATTCCCCTGGCTTTGAGCGCTTTGCTAAGTGACTGGACCGCGCGCGAACAGTGCGTTTTGACGCTGCCTTCCGAGCAGCCCATCGCGCTGGCAGTTTCAGCAACGTCCATCTCTTCCCAGTAACGCATCAAGAACGCTTCTCGTTGACGTGTCGGTAACTCTTGTATCTGGGTGTCAATTTCACGCAAAACCTGTGCCCGCCGCGTGGTGTCTTCCGCACTTTCCGTGCGCTCTGAGTCATCTGCCAGCTGAAAGGTTTCCAATAGGTCGAAATTTCCGTCATCGCCGGACTCGAAATCACTCATATTGGAGAACAAAGCGTTACGGGTTTTTTGGCGCCGAAACCAATCCAGCGTGCAGTTCGACAGAATGCGCTGGAACAGCATGGGCAGCTCTTCCACCGGCTTGTCGCCATAGTGCTCGGCCAGCTTCATCATGCTGTCTTGCACGATATCGAGCGCCGACTCCTCATTACGCACGTGGTAGACCGAGCGTTTAAACGCCCGTTTTTCGACGCTCTTGAGGAAATCAGAAAGTTCGCGTTCAGTAGCCAAGAGGGTGGGGCCTGTGGGGGCGGGTCGGTAAAGGAATACGCGTCGTTTTTGGAAAGCCTGCGCCCGTATTTGGGGCGTTTGCGGGCGGATTATGGCACCGCCGGCTGATTTTCTTGGGGCGCGCGCCAGTTTTCATGCTGGGCAGTGCCATAATCCACATTGCTAGTCAAAAAGCAAACGGATCATGGTTCGGCGATGCAAGCAGCTCGCCCATGGCTTTGGTCTTAAGTTTCGACACAACTCCAAAAGAGTGCGTGAAGAAGCACCCAAGGTATTTCGTTAGAGAAATTCACAAAGGTTCATCATGGAAATGTCAAAAGCCGAAATCGCTTCGGCGGCCGCTGCGTCTACCGGCGCACAAAATACCCCGCGTACTACTGCCCAAGAGCTCATGGGTGCAGAGGTTCTGGTGAAATGTCTCCAGGCCGAGAACGTCAAGCACATCTGGGGTTACCCCGGCGGCGCCGTTCTGTACATCTACGACGCTTTCTACAAACAAGACACCATTCAGCACGTGCTGGTGCGCCACGAGCAAGCCGCCGTGCACGCTGCCGACGGCTATGCCCGCGCCACCGGTGACGTCGGCGTAGCGCTGGTTACTTCCGGCCCCGGCCTGACGAATGCAGTGACCGGTATCGCCACGGCGTACATGGACAGCATTCCCATGGTGATCATTAGCGGCCAGGTGCCCACGCACGCTATCGGCCTGGATGCGTTCCAGGAGTGCGACACCGTCGGCATCACTCGCCCCATCGTCAAGCACAACTTCCTGGTGAAGGATGTGCGCGATCTGGCCGAGACCATGAAGAAGGCCTTCCACATCGCCCGCACCGGTCGCCCCGGCCCGGTAGTGGTGGACATTCCAAAGGACGTGTCTTTCAAGAAGACGCCGTACCACGGCTATCCCGAAACGGTCGCCATGCGTTCGTACAACCCGGTGCGCAAAGGCCACGGCGGCCAGATCCGCAAGGCCTTGCAATTGCTGTTGGCAGCCAAGCGCCCCTATATCTACACCGGCGGCGGCGTTTTGCTGAGCAATGCCTCGCAAGAACTGCGCACCCTGGTGGACATGCTGGGCTATCCCTGCACCAACACCTTGATGGGCCTGGGCGCCTACCCGGCCAGCGACAAGAAGTTCCTGGGCATGCTGGGCATGCACGGTACCATCGAAGCCAATAACGCGATGCAGCATTGCGACGTGCTGCTGGCCGTTGGAGCCCGGTTTGACGACCGCGTGATCGGCAACACCAAGCATTTCGCCCAGAACGAGCGCAAGATCATCCATATCGACATCGATCCGTCCAGCATCTCGAAGCGCGTCAAGGTCGATGTACCCATCGTCGGCGACGTAAAAGAAGTGCTGACCGAGCTGATCGCGATGATCAAAGAAGCCGGCACCAAGCCCGACGCCGATGCCCTGGGCAGCTGGTGGAGCACCATCGAAGGCTGGCGCAGCCGCAACTGCCTGAAGTACAGCATGGGTTCCAGCGACGTGATCAAGCCCCAGTACGTGGTCGAAACCCTGTGGAACATGACCAAGGATGCCGACACCTACATCACCTCCGATGTGGGCCAGCACCAGATGTGGGCTGCGCAGTACTACCGCTTTGACGAACCGCGTCGCTGGATCAATTCCGGCGGCCTGGGCACCATGGGCGTGGGCATTCCTTACGCCATGGGCGTGAAGCTCGCCAAACCCGACAGCGAAGTTTTCTGCATCACCGGCGAAGGCTCGGTGCAGATGTGTATCCAGGAACTGTCGACCTGCCTGCAGTACAACACGCCGATCAAGATTTGTTCGCTGAACAACCGCTACCTGGGCATGGTGCGCCAGTGGCAAGAGGTGGAATACGCCGGCCGCTACAGCAGCAGCTACATGGACGCACTGCCGAACTTCGTCAAGCTGGCCGAGGCCTATGGCCACGTCGGCATGCTGATCGAGCGCCCCGAAGATGTGGAGCCCGCACTGCGCGAAGCCCGCAAACTGAAGGACCGCACGGTGTTCATGGACTTCCGTACCGACCCCACCGAGAACGTGTTCCCGATGGTGCAGGCCGGCAAGGGCATCACCGAGATGCTGCTGGGCAGCGAGGATCTGTAACCAGGTCTTCAAGCCAAATACGGCTCTGGCGCAGGTGCTGCCTGCGCTAGCAGCTATCAATTCGATAGTATTAACTTTCTGACGAATCTATTGTCCGCCAAGCCCGCGCATTACCGTGCACGGGGGAGGGCGGCGAAAAGAGGAATCTAGTCTTATGAAACACATCATTGCTGTATTGCTGGAAAACGAACCCGGTGCGCTGTCGCGCGTGGTCGGCCTGTTTTCCGCCCGTGGTTACAACATCGAGTCGCTGACGGTCGCTCCGACCGAAGACGCCACTTTGTCGCGCATGACCATCCAGACCTCCGGCTCGGACGACGTGATCGAACAGATCACCAAGCACCTGAACCGCCTGATCGAAGTGGTCAAGGTGGTCGATCTGACCGAAGGCTCCTACACAGAACGCGAACTGATGATGGTCAAGGTACGTGCCGTCGGCAAAGAGCGCGAAGAAATGAAGCGCATGGCCGACATCTTCCGCGGCCGCATCATCGATGTGACCGAGAAGAGCTACACCATCGAGTTGACTGGTGACCAGGGCAAGAACGACGCGTTTCTGGAGGCGCTGGACCGCAGCGCGATCCTGGAAACCGTGCGTACCGGCGCCAGCGGCATCGGCCGTGGTGAGCGCATCCTGCGGGTTTAGTTTTGAGTCGTCCGTACGCGCGTTTCGACGGGCTCAACGCGAACGGACTCTTTTTGGCGATTGCGTATTACGTTCGCCCTGAGCCTGTCGATGGGCATTTCGCCAAACCTTTAATTTTTGAAAGCAGAACATGAAAGTTTTTTACGACAAAGACTGTGACCTCAGCCTGATCAAGGGCAAGACGGTCGCCATCATTGGTTACGGCAGCCAGGGCCACGCGCACGCGCAAAACCTGAACGACAGCGGCGTGAAGGTCGTGGTCGGTCTGCGCAAGGGCGGCGCTTCCTGGGACAAGGTTGGCAAGGCCGGCTTGAACGTGCTGGAAGTCAACGACGCGGTCAAAGCCGCAGACGTGGTCATGATTTTGTTGCCCGATGAAGACATCGCTGGCGTCTACAAGAACAACGTCGAGCCCAACATCAAGCAAGGCGCTTCGCTGGCCTTCGCCCATGGCTTCAACGTGCACTACAACCAGGTCGTGCCACGCGCTGACTTGGACGTGTGGATGGTAGCCCCCAAGGCACCTGGCCACACCGTGCGCAACACCTACACCCAGGGTGGCGGCGTGCCCCACCTGGTGGCCGTGCACCAGGACAAGACCGGCAAAGCCCGTGACTTGGCTCTGTCGTACGCGATGGCCAATGGTGGCGGCAAGGCCGGCATTATTGAGACCAACTTCAAGGAAGAAACCGAAACCGACCTGTTCGGCGAACAAGCCGTGTTGTGCGGTGGCGCTGTCGAACTGATCAAGATGGGTTACGAAACCCTGACTGAAGCTGGCTACGCTCCTGAAATGGCCTACTTCGAGTGCTTGCACGAGCTGAAGCTCATCGTGGACCTGATCTACGAAGGCGGCATTGCCAACATGAACTACTCGATCTCGAACAACGCCGAGTACGGCGAGTACGTGACCGGCCCCGAAGTGATCAACGCTGAATCGCGCGAAGCCATGCGCAACGCCCTGAAGCGCATCCAGACCGGCGAATACGCCAAGATGTTCATCCTGGAAGGCCGCACCGGCTACCCCAGCATGACTGCCCGCCGCCGTCTGACCTCTGAACACTCCATCGAAGTTGTGGGCGCTAAGCTGCGCGCCATGATGCCTTGGATCGCCAAGAACAAGCTGGTCGACCAAACCCGTAACTAAGCGCTAGCCGCTGGTAACTACTTCGGGCCTGCTAGCTTCGGTTAGCAGGCCCGAAGTGCGTTTGGGGCTAGCATTTTTATGCTATATATTTAGTAGCTATTGCCGCAGGTGCTACCTGCGCCAGAGGTCGATTCTCTATAAACTCAGCCGCCCATCAGCTTCTGCGTCAGGTCGGCAGTGGTCGAAGCCTTGTACTTGCGCATCAAGGTGGCACGGTAAATCTCCACCGTGCGGTGGCTGATGCCCAGCAGCTTGGCGATTTCCTTGGACGTGAGCCCGGTCATCACATGGGCCGCCACCTCGCGTTCGCGCGGCGTCAGGGCGGCTTGTACCGGACGGCGTGACGACAGGTCTTCAAAGCTCCAGATGCCGGCCGCATGCGGCGCATTGCGGTCAAAGGCCCGGCCTATCACATGACACCAGAACACCTCGCCTTTGAGCCGTCCGTCCACGCGCTGCATGATGCGGTCATCGGCGTAATGGCCTTTGGCGTCCATGGTTAGCGCGATGCGGGTGCCGGTACGCTCGAATTCGACCGCACTGGGGTAGAGCACCTGGAACGACTGGCCGAGCAGCTGCTCCCGGTCGGCGCCGAACATCTCGCAGAGATGCTGGTTGCAGTCCACAATGGCGCGATTGCGCGATACCACCAACCCGACTGGCGCCAGCGCGAAAGCCAGCTGGTAATCCACCGCCACAGCGAGTTCCATCGGGCAAACCCTTTACGAAAAACTACGTAATTGAATAGGTAGTATCGTACGCCTTGATCTTTTAACCGGAGACCTGTGTGAACAAAATTTTCCCCTCTGCCGCTGAAGCACTCCAAGGCGTTGTGAAGGATGGCCAGCTGATGGCCGTGGGCGGTTTCGGCCTGTGCGGCATCCCCGAGGCCTTGATCGACGCGCTGCGCGATTCCGGCGTGAAAGACCTGACCGTCATCTCCAACAACGCCGGTGTCGATGGCTTCGGCCTGGGCAAGCTGCTGGAAACCCGACAGATCAAGAAAATGATCTCCAGCTACGTAGGCGAGAACAAGGAGTTTGAGCGCCAGTACCTAGCGGGCGAGTTGCAGCTGGAATTCACCCCCCAGGGCACGCTGGCCGAAAAGCTGCGCGCCGGCGGCGCCGGCATTCCGGCCTTTTTCACCAAGACCGGTGTCGGTACCTTGGTGGCCGAGGGCAAGGAACTACGCGAATTCAATGGCGAAACCTACGTGATGGAACGTTCCCTGGTGCCCGAAGTCGCGCTGGTCAAGGCTTTCCGTGCCGACAAGTCCGGTAATCTGCAGTTCCGACTGACGGCGCGCAACTTCAACCCAGCCGCTGCCATGGCCGGCAAGGTCTGTATTGTGGAAGTCGAGGAGATCGTCGAAACCGGCGCCATGGACCCCGACCAGGTGCATCTGCCCGGCATTTATGTGCACCGTATCGTGCTGAACGCCAACCCCGAGAAGCGGATTGAAAAGCGCACGCTGTCAGCCGCCGCCGCGGTAGACCCGGCTGCCGCCAAAGCCGAAGCCCAGGCCGTTATCGCCCATGCTGCCATCATCGGCAGCGACGAAGTTGCCGTGCCCAAGGTGGACGCCGCGGCCCCAACCAACCCCGTGAAAGGAGCCTGAGATGGCCTGGAACCAAGACCAAATGGCAGCCCGCGCGGCACTAGAGCTGGAAGACGGCTTTTATGTGAACCTGGGCATCGGCATCCCGACCCTGGTGGCTAACCACGTTCCCGCCGACAAGGAAGTCTGGCTGCAGAGCGAGAACGGCATGCTCGGCATCGGCCCGTTCCCAACCGAAGACCAGGTCGATGCCGACCTGATCAACGCCGGCAAGCAGACCGTCACCACCTTGCCCGGTTCGTCGATCTTCGGCAGCCACGACAGCTTTGCAATGATCCGCGGCGGCAAGGTCAACCTCAGCATCCTGGGCGCGATGCAGGTCAGCGAAAAAGGCGATCTGGCCAACTGGATGATCCCCGGCAAGATGGTCAAGGGCATGGGCGGCGCGATGGACTTGGTGGCAGGCGTAAAGCGCGTGATCGTACTGATGGAGCACGTGGCCAAGAAGAAGGATGGCAGCGAAGACCTGAAGATCCTGCCCGCCTGCACCCTGCCGCTAACCGGCGTGGGCGTGGTGAACCGCATCATCACCGACCTGGCCGTGCTGGACGTGACCCCCGCCGGCCTGAAAGTAGTCGAGATGGCGCCCGGTGTGACTTTGGACGCGCTGCAGGCCAAAACTGGCGTCAAACTGGTTTGAAGTTCATGGGGCCAGCCGCAGCAGCTTACCGCTATCGGTCAGCAGCAGGATGGCCCCATCGGATGCCTGTACCACGTCGCGGATGCGCTCTTTCAAATCCGTGAGCAGGGCCTCGCGGCTCAGCACCGCGCTGTTGCTGACGGTCATGCGCCACAAGGTCTGGCCGGCCAGCGAGCCAGAGAACAAATTTCCCTTCCACTGCGGTATCAGGCTGCCGCTGTAGAACAGCAGGCCAGCTGGTGCTACCGAGGTTGGCACCCAGTAGGTCAGTGGCTCGATGAACGTGGGCGCATGCACGCCACCACCGATGCGGCATGCCTCGCCCACCGGCGATCCGTAATTGCAACCATAGCTTTTGACCGGCCAGCCGTAGTTGGCGCCCGCGCGGGTGATGTTGATCTCATCGCCGCCTTGCGGCCCGTGCTCGCTGGTCCACAGCTCGCCGGTGTCTGGGTGCAGCGCGGCGCCCTGCACGTTGCGGTGGCCCAGGCTCCAGATGCCGGGCAGGGCGCCCGCGCCCAGCGCCGGGTTGTCGGTGGGGATGCTGCCATCGCGCTGGATGCGCACCACTTTGCCCAGCGTTTGCCCCAGGTCTTGCGAAGGACTGCCCAGCTGGCGTTCACCGAGGGTGATGAACAGGGTTTTGTCCCGGGCAAATACCAGCCGGGAACCGTAGTGGCCGTTGCCCGAGGTCTTGGGGCTCTGGCGGAACAGCACCGCCACATTCTGCAAGCTACTGCCCACCAGTCGGCCGCGCGCTACTGCGGTACCGGTGAGGCCCGCTGCGCTGCCCGTGCCGGGCTCGGAAAAGGCCCAGTAGACCCAGGGCGAGGTCGCAAAATCAGGGTCCAGCGCCAGGCCCAGCAGGCCGCCTTGGCCGGCGGCATTGACCGGCAGGATGCCGGTAATTTCAATGGTCGTTTGCCCATCGGCGCTGAGCCGCAACAGGCGGCCGCCGCGTTCGGTCACCAGCATCTCACCCGAGGGCAGAAACACCAGCCCCCATGGTGATGCCAGACCACTGCGCAGCACACTGACCTTGGGCTGCAACACCTGGGCTTCGGCCTGGCCTGCACCCCCGCCACAGCCCAGCAGACCCCCGCACAGCGCCGTGGCCAGCACGGAGTGGAGCGCGCGGGTGCGCGACAGCAAGGTGTGCAAATAGCGGTCAAAAGGCATGGCGTGTACTCCAGAAATGGGGACAAAAACCGGTTTTCAGACCCCACCTTAGCCGGTTTGGCCTGTGCTTACACCTATTCCCTTGCATGTCCACTGGCTTGAAAATCCATAGCGCAACAACAAGCTCAGGTTGGATTTTCAGGAAGGGTCGGTTTTTATGCCACACCAAGAACTAGAACGCAGCTTGAAACAACTGGAAAACACGTATGCCCACTTCATCGAGCGTACGCGGCTGGGCCGCAAGCTGGAGTTGCCAAAGATTGTCCGCATCTGCCTGGTTATGGGCGGCGCCTGCCACGACAACCAGGTGCAGGAATGCCTGGCGCGGTTTCAGCTGGTCTGCGAGCGTTTGACGCGGTCCCATTTGCCGATGGGTATCGATGAAAACGACGACTTGATGGCGGGGCTGGGGGCGTTGCGTCAAATGCGCGAGTGTCTGCATCGCGACAGCCATGCGACACCGGTGTTTCAAGAGCGCAGAGTCAGCGCCCGGCGTCGCAGCGGCAGGGATGTGCTGCGAACGATTTAGGTGGGGTACACCGAAGAATGGAGCGGGTGAAGGGGATCGAACCCTCGTATCGAGCTTGGGAAGCTAGCGTTCTACCATTGAACTACACCCGCTAGGGTGGCTGGATTATAGGAGCAAGTTCCGATTTTCCGACCCTCCTGGGCTGCGCCCAGGAATTCAGGAAATTCAGGCCTTTTGCGCCGACTGCACCTGCGCAAGCAGCTATGAGAAGCATAGCAGTGGACACGCTTTACACGGCTGGGGCTCGCGTCCACCCGGCTGGTAAAATTTAGGGCTTTTTGGGCCTGCCGCCCCCCTTCCCACAACACGCCACGGCCTCGGCTGGCGTAACGAATTGAACGAGACTCCACGCTATGAGCATTTCTGCACCCGCCATCACCGTTGCTGACATCCGCAAGACCTTTCTCGACTTCTTTGCCTCTAAGGGCCATACCGTAGTGCCCAGCAGCTCGCTGGTGCCCGGCAACGACCCGACGCTGATGTTCACCAACTCTGGCATGGTGCAGTTCAAGGATGTGTTCCTCGGCAGCGACAAGCGCTCCTATGTGCGGGCCGCGTCGGTCCAGGCCTGTCTGCGTGCTGGCGGCAAGCACAACGATCTGGAAAATGTGGGTTACACCGCGCGCCACCATACTTTCTTCGAAATGCTGGGCAACTGGAGCTTTGGCGACTACTTCAAGCGCGAGTCGCTGAAATGGGCCTGGGAGCTGCTGACCGAGGTGTACAAGCTGCCGGCGGACCGCCTGCTGGCCACGGTCTACGAAGAAGACGACGAAGCCTATGACATCTGGACCAAGGAAATCGGTCTGCCACCCGAGCGCGTGATCCGCATCGGCGACAACAAGGGCGGCCGCTACAAGTCCGACAACTTCTGGATGATGGCCGACACCGGCCCCTGCGGTCCTTGCTCGGAGATCTTCTACGACCACGGCGACCACATCGAAGGCGGCCCTCCGGGCAGCCCCGGTGAAGACGGCGACCGCTTCATCGAGATCTGGAACAACGTGTTCATGCAGTTCAACATGGCCGAAGACGGCTCGGTCACGCCGCTGCCCGCGCCCTGCGTGGATACCGGCATGGGCCTGGAGCGCCTGGCCGCCATCTTGCAGCACGTGCACAGCAACTACGAAATCGACATTTTTGACGCGTTGATCAAGGCCGCCGCCCGTGAAACCGGCGAACAAGACCTGGGCCACAAGAGCCTGCGCGTGATTGCCGACCACATCCGCGCCACCGCCTTCCTGGTCAGCGACGGCGTGATCCCTGGCAACGAAGGCCGCGGCTATGTGCAGCGCCGCATCATCCGCCGCGCTATCCGCCACGGCTATCTGCTGGGCCAGACCAAGCCCTTCTTCCACAAGCTGGTCCCCGATCTGGTGGCTTTGATGGGCGCAGCCTATCCGGCCATGGCAGCGCAGCAAGAGCGTATTGCCGAAGTGCTGAAGGCCGAAGAAGAACGTTTCTTTGAAACCTTGGCGATGGGCATGGAAATTCTGAATGCGGCCCTTGAAGGCGGCGTGCAGGTGCTGCCTGGCGACGTGGCTTTCAAGCTGCACGATACCTACGGCTTCCCGTTGGACTTGTCGGCCGACGTGTGCCGCGAGCGCGGCCTGTCGGTGGACGAAGCCGGCTTTGCCGCCGCCATGGAAGCCCAAAAAGCCAAGGGCCGCGCGGCAGGCAAGTTCAAGATGGACAAGGCGCTGGACTACACCGGCGCTGGCAATGAGTTCGTCGGCTACGAGAAACTCGAAGCCACTGCAAAAATCGTAGCGCTCTACGCAGATGGAACCAGCGTCGCAGCACTAAAAGTAGGCCAAACTGGCACCGTGGTGCTGGACACCACGCCTTTCTATGCTGAAAGCGGTGGCCAGGTCGGCGACGAGGGCGTCATCACCAGCGGCTCGGCCCGCTTTGCAGTGGGCGATACGCAAAAGGTCAAGGCCGATGTGTTTGGTCACCAGGGTACCTTGGAAGCCGGTACGCTGAATGTGGGCGACACCGTCACCGCCAGCGTCAACACCGCACTGCGCGCCGCCACCCAACGCAACCACTCGGTGACCCATTTGATGCACAAAGCCCTGCGTGAAGTGCTGGGCACCCACGTGCAGCAAAAGGGCAGCCTGGTGAATGCCGAACGCACGCGCTTCGACTTCACCCACAACGCTCCGGTCACCGACGCGCAGATCACGCAGATCGAAGCCATGGTCAACGCCGAAATCCTGGCCAACGCGCCCACCAAGGCCGAGCTGATGGACATCGAATCCGCGCAGAAGACCGGCGCGATGATGCTGTTTGGCGAGAAGTACGGTGAAATCGTCCGCGTGCTCAGCATCGGCACCACCCAAGAACTCTGCGGCGGCACCCATGTGCAGCGCACAGGCGATATCGGCCTGTTCAAGGTGGTGGGTGAGGGCGGCGTGGCCGCTGGCGTGCGCCGCATCGAAGCCGTGACTGGCGAAGGTGCTTTGGCTTATTTGCAAGACCTGGAACGTACGGTGACCCAGGCCGCTGGCAGCTTCAAGGTGCAGCCCTCCGAATTGCAAGCCCGCGTCACGCTGGCGCTGGAAAGCATCAAGGCGCTCGAAAAAGAAGTCGCCCAGCTCAAAGGCAAGCTGGCTTCCAGCCAAGGTGACGAACTGGTCAACAGCGCGCTGGACATAAAGGGCATAAAGCTGCTGGCCGCCAAACTGGAAGGCGCGGACACCAAGACCCTGCGCGAGACCATGGACAAGCTGAAAGACAAGCTGAAAACCGCTGTCATCGTGCTGGCTGCCGTGGACTGCGACAAGGTGCAGATCGCCGTGGGCGTGACCAAGGACAGTACCGACAAGGTGCAGGCCGGCGCGCTGGCGAATTTTGTGGCCAGCCAGCTCGGCGGCAAGGGCGGCGGCAAGCCCGACATGGCCATGGCCGGCGGCACTGAGCCGGCCAAGCTGCCGGCGGCACTTGCATCGGTGCAGGCCTGGGTGGCAGAACGGGTCTGAGCCTGGCTCAGTGCGCACCGGGCGGCCGCTGCGCATTTTCAATTTCCGGGAGCTCTTGATTGCAGCGCTACACCTTGATCCGTTACGTGGTTCTCTGCTGGGCGCTGCTGGCGGCCTGGTCAGCCCACGCGGTGACGGTGGCCTTTATCAACCCCGGCAAGTCGAACGAGGCCTACTGGGTGGCCGCAACGCAGGCCATGCAGGTCGCGGCGCGCAGCCTGGACTGGCAGCTGGAGGTGCAGTACGCCGAGCGCGACCACCTGCGGGTGCTGGAGCTGGCCCGCAGCCTGGTGGCCCGGCCACAGGCCCAGCGGCCAGACTACGTGATCCTGTCGAATGACAACGCCACCGGGGCCGAGCTGCTACGCCTGTTCGATGGCTCTGGCATCAAATGCTTTATGGCCTTCAGCCGGCTCTCGGTGGCGGAGGAAGCCCAGTTGGGTGGCCCACGCCAGCGTTACAAAGACTGGATAGGCTCGCTGGAGCCACTGGCCGAAGAGGCCGGCTATCTGACGGCGAAGGCCTTGATCCAGCAGGGGCGCAGCGCCCGCGCCCAGGCGGCGGACGGCAAACTGCACCTGCTGGCGATCGCCGGCGACCGCTCCACCCCCAGCTCAGTGCGGCGCAATGAAGGCCTGCAGCGCGCCGTAGCCGAGGCCCAGGACGTGGTGCTGGAGCAAACCATTTACGCAGGATGGACCCGAGACAAGGCGGCCGAGCAAGCCGATTGGCTGTACGAGCGCTATCCCACTGCCCGGCTGGTCTGGGCGGGCAACGACCTGATGGCCTTTGGCGCGATGCAGTCGCTGGAAAAACGCGGTGGCACGCCGGGCAAGAGCATGTGGTTCAGCGGCATCAACGCCTCGCCCGATGCGATGCAGGCCATCCAGTCCGGCCGGCTTTCGGCGCTGGCCGGCGGCCACTTCATTGCCGGTGCCTGGGCGCTGGTGATGCTCTACGACTACCACCACGGCCGCGACTTCGCCGACGAAGGCCTGCAGCTCGAGGCCTCGATGTTCGTGCTGTTCGATCCGGCCCTGGCGCGCAAGTTCGAGGCCCGCTTTGGCCAGCGCTACGACAGCATCGACTTCCGGCGCTACAGCAAGGTACTGAACCCCAAGCTTGCGCGCTACAACTTTGGGTTTGCGCAATTGCTGCGCTGATTGCACACTGTGCCCATGCCGGACCTTCCCTTTAGATCGCTCGCCGGGCATTTGATACGCCGCACCCTGGGCCTGGCCCTGTGCTGCATGGTGGCGGTGTTTGTGGTGCAGGTGGGCATCATGCTGCAGCACCAGCACAAAGAGTTTGAGCGGCTGGCCGACGAAATCGCCAAGACCAGCGTGCCGCTGCTGTCGGTCAGCCTGTGGGACATCGAGCTGCAGGCCGTACAGCAGCAGGTAGCGATGATGGCCGAACGCCCGGAGGTTGGCTATGTGATGCTCACCGTGGGCACCGGCCAGCAGTTCCGGGCGGGCAATGCGGCGCTGCAGCCCGAGTCAAACAGCCTGCGGATCGCCATCCCGGCGCCGCAGGGCAAGAGCGTGATTGCCGAGCTTCGCCTGTGGCCGAATCCGCAGTTCTCCATCGACGAAATGGTACACACCGCCTGGACGGTGCTGGCCGGCTACGGCGTGTTCACCGTGCTGATCTGCAGTCTGATTGCCTACCTGCTGCGCCGGGAGCTGCAGATACCGCTGCAGCGCCTAGCCCAGTTCGCCAGCGAGCTGACGCCGCAAACCCTGGTGCAGCCGCTGGCGCTGGACAGGCCACGGCGCAGCTACAGCGACGAAATCGATCTGGTGGCGCACGGATTTTCCAAGCTGCAAAATGGCTTGCGTACCCATATTGCCAACCTGGACAAGATGGTGGCCGAGCGCACCCAGCAGCTGGAGGCGTTGGCCGATGCCAACCATGTGCTGTCCATCACTGACCCGCTGACCGGCTGCTTCAACCGCCGCACGCTGGAGCCGAGGCTGCTGGAGGAAATCGAGCGCGCCCACCGCTACCAGCGGCCGTTTTCGGTGATTTGCCTGGACCTGGACTACTTCAAGCAGATCAACGACAGCTACGGCCATGCGGCCGGCGACGCAGTGCTCTGCGCCACCGCCGACCACCTGCGCAATGCCACGCGCTTCCGGCTCGACTGGACGGTACGCCTGGGCGGTGAGGAGTTTTTGATCGTGCTGCCCGAAACCGTGCTGGCCACCGCGCTGCAGAACGCCGAGCGCCTGCGCCAGCTGCTGCAGGCCGAACCGGTGTGGTTCGAAGGCCAGCGCATCGACCTGACCGCCAGCTTTGGCGTGGCCCAGTGGCAGTACAACCAGGCATCGGCCGAGCTGGTGCAACTGGCAGACAGCCTGCTCTACCAGGCCAAGGCCGCAGGCCGGAATTGCATCTTTCCGCAGCTGCCTGCTATTGAATAAATAGCTACTGGCGCAGTAGATATAAGCGCCAGAGCCCGATTTTCCTTATATCTATCTAGCTGACGACCAGGTTTTTGTAGACCCCGCAGCCGACGGCCAGGTCGTCCACCAGTTGCACGAACGACATCTTGGTCTGCACCCGGCCGGTGGTCGGGTTGGTGATGTCGTATTCGACCCAGCCCGGCTCGTGCTCGGCCTGGTTGTAGATGGACTGCAGCAGGCCAGCGCCGTCGATGCCGGCGATGTCCTGCACCCGGGTACCGACCTTGGCCGGATTGCCACCAAACGCCACATAGGTGCCACTGCGGTCCAGCACGAACACATACATGTCGCGGTCGTGGAAGCCCTGGGTTGGGTTCGTCAGCTCGCGCAGAAAGCTGTCGCGGGAGCCGCGCCGGCGGTGGGCCAAGGCTTTTTCGACCAGCGCGCGGGCTTCTTCGGCCGAGCCCTGCTGCAGCTTGAACAGCGCCACCGCTTCCACCAGGGTGGAGGCCCGGCTTTCCAGGGTCGATGCCTGGGTGACCGCATGGTCGACCATCTGGGCGTTCTGCTGGGTGATTTCGTCGAGCTGGCGCACGGCCGAGGTGATCTCGCTCAGGCCGGAGCTTTGCTCGGCGCTCGAGTTGGAAATCTGCGCCATATTGCTGGCCACGTCGCGGATACCGGTGACGATGGCGTCCATATTGCTGCCGGCGGTGCGGATCTTCTGCACGCTGGAGCCCACCTGGCTGCTGGACGCGCCGATAAGTTGGCGGATCTCTTTGGCGGCTTCGGCCGAGCGCTGGGCCAGCGAACGCACCTCGCTGGCCACCACCGCGAAGCCGCGGCCGGATTCACCCGCGCGGGCCGCCTCGACGGCGGCGTTCAGCGCCAGGATATTGGTCTGGAAGGCTAGGCCGTCGATCACGCCGACGATCTCGTCCATGCGCTGGGCGCTGCTCTGGATGGCTTCGACCGAGGCAATCGCTTCGGCCATGCTGGTCGCGCCCTGGTTGGCTGCATCGCGCACCCGGGCCGCCTGGGTATTGGCCTGGCCGGCGGTCTGGGCCGTGTCCTGCACGGTGCTGGACAGCTGCTCCACGCTGGCCGCGGTTTGCTCGAGGTTGGCGGCCTGCTGCTCGGTGCGGTCGGACAGGGCGCGGTTGCCATTCGCCAGGCTGGTGCCCGCATGGGCGACGAAGGCCGCATTGCTGCGCACATTGGCCACCATGGCCGACACTGTGGCACCCATGTGCTGGGTGGCGGCGGCCAGGCCCGCCAGTTCGTCGCTGCCGCGCAGCACCAGGCGCAGCCGCAGGTCGCCCTTGACCAGTTGCTCCATGGCTTGGCGTACCTGGCAAAGGTCTTGGGTAAAGCTCGAGAAGAAGGCTAGTAGCCCGTAGATCGCCAGCAGCACGCAGATGCCACTGAGCCAGGCGACAGCGGTCGAGCCGCTGCCCGAGAAAGCGTACTGCAGCAACACCACCAGCGGCGTGGCTAACAGCACCAGTGCGAGCAACAGCAGCTTGGCACCCAGGCGCAGGCTGCGCATCAGCCACAGACCCGGGGAAAACAGGGTTTCGAAAATCATGCGTTTGTCTCTCTTTGTAATGTCGCTGCCGCTAGTTCGCCGCTCAGCGCTTGTATCTGAACGTGCTTACAGCAAACTGTCAACGCCACAGCGCTAGATCGCGCGCATGGTTTGCTACCAATAAAGTAGCGGCTAGCGCAGCCTGCTACTGCGCTAGAGCCCGATTTTCCATAAATTCAAACGGCGTCAACACGGCCCAGGGCCAGGGCAGCGATATCGTCATGCCGCAGGCCAGTGCCCAGGGTCTTCAGGCGCTCGAAGCTGGCGGCGTCCAGCTGCTGCCGCACCAGGTGCTCGGCGCATTCGGCGCAGCGGGCTTCGTTCACCTCACGCGATTTGCCATGGGCGGCGTGCACTGTGTCGGCATAGCCGAGCAGGCGACTGGCGGTGTGCGGACGGTTCTCCAACGCGGCCAGCAAGGCCAGGTTGTCGGCGGCGTAGACCTGGGCATCAAAGTGCAGCACCTGCGGCCAGCAGGTTTCCAGCAGGGCACGGGCCTGCTGGGTATCTCCCTTGGCCAGCCAGGCGCCGGTCAGGTGCAGCTGCACCAGCAGCAGGGTGGCCATATGGCGGGTGCCGGCCAGCCGGGCCTGCAGCGCCAGGTAGCGGCTGATGGAGGCGTCGACGCGGCCCGCGGCTAGTTCCATGTAGGCAATGATGTCTTCGCCGCGCAGCAGGGCTTCGGAGTAGCCGGCCAGCGCGTCCAAAGTGGCTTTCTGCAGCAGCTGCTCGATGGCCTGGTCGAACCGGCCTTCGATAAAGTTGCAGGTCAGCGAGGCAAACAGGCCGTAGCTGCGCACGATGGGCGGCCAAGCCGGGTCTTCGATGTCCCACATTTCTGCCAGTACCTCGCGCTGCTCCTGGCGTTGCTCGGGCCCGTAGGTCAGCGCATAGACCAGGGCCGCCAGTGCGTGGTACAGGTTGCGGTGCTCGCCGGGCTGGGCCCGGTGCAGTGTGGCGGCGCGGCGTGCCAGGCGGCAAGCCAGCGCTGGCTGGCGGTAGGCCCAGAAATACGCAGCCCGGCTGGACCAGCGGGCTTGTAAATCCGCCGGCAGCTGGTCGGTGACCAGCAGGGCGGTAGCCTGCCAGACAAAGCGGCGTTCGCGCCGGCGGTCGCTGGTCAGGGCCTCGGCCAGGCCGGGGGCGATGGCAACCGCGGTATGCGGATCGTGCTGGATCGACCAGGACAGGGCCTCGTGGCCATTGCTGAGGTCGGGCGCCAGGGATACATACCAGTCGTCGATGCGCTGCTTGCCGCTGAAGAAATCGCGGTCCGCCTGTTCGAACAAATGGCGCATGGCCAGGGCGTGGCGCTGGCGCAGCGCCGTGTCCTCGCCCGCGGCTGCCAGCTGTTCCAGTGCGTAGCTGCGCGGCGTGTCGAGCAGGCGGTAACGCGGGGTGTCGCCACCGTCGGCAATAACTAGGGAGCGGTCCACCAGGGCGCCTAGTACGTCGACCACGGCCCAGGCGTCAAGAGCCTCGTCCGCAACCACCTGCTGGGCCATTTCCAGCGAGAAGCCGCCTACGAACACGCCCAGGCGGCGGAATACGGTTTGCTCGCTGGCATCCAGCAGGCCATAGCTCCACTCGAGCGCGGCGCGCAGGGTTTTCTGGCGTGCCGGCGCACCGCGGCCACCGCCGTTGAGCAGGCGCAGGCGCTCGTTCAGTGAATTCGCCAGCGGCACCAAGCCGAGCAAGGGCACGCGCGCAGCGGCCAGCTCAATGGCCAGCGGTAGGCCGTCCAGGCGGCGGCAGATCTCCACCACGGTGGCCAGATTTTGCGGGCCTAGCTCGAAGCGCCGGTCGGCGGCCTGGGCGCGCTGGGCGAACAGGGCGACGGCGCCGAAGTTGCGCGCCTCGTCCAGCGTAGCAGCGCGCTCGGGCAGGGACAGCGCATCCAGCCGGTACACCCATTCATTGGCCAGCTTCAGCGGCGCCTGGCTGGTCACCAGCACCTGCAATTGCGGGGCGGCCTGGTGCAGGGCTTGCAGGATGCGCGCGACTTCGTCCAGCAGGTGCTCGGCGTTGTCGATGGCGATCAGCATGGATAGCGGGCGCACGGCCTCCATCAGGCCTTTGAGCGGGTCGCCGTGGCCGGATTGCAGGCCCAGAGCACCGGCCACCGTGCTGGCGACGAACTCGGGCGAGGTCTGCGATGCCAGATCGACCCAGGCCACACCATGCTGGTGGGCGCCGCGGCGCTCGTGCAGCAGCCACTGGGCCAGCAGCGACTTGCCAATGCCGCCGGCGCCGACGATGGTCAGCAGGCGGTGCTGGCCCATCAGGTTGCCGAGGTTGGATACATCGTGGGTGCGGCCAATCAGCGGCGTGAGCACCAGGGGCAGATGGGTGTTGTTGGGGTGGGGCGCGCTGGGCGGTGGCGGCAAGGGTGGCTGGGCGCTGTCTGGCGCTGTGTCGCTGGTTTCCAGTGCAAACCGGTAACCGCGCCCGGGGATCGTGACGATGGCCTGCGGCCCCAGCAGCTTGCGCAGCGCCGATACCTGGGCCTGGAGGTTGTTTTCCTCGACCACCAGGCCAGGCCAGGCCAGGTCCAGCAGCTCGTCTTTGGAGACCACGCGGTCTCGGTGGTGCAGCAAGGCCATCAGCACATCGAAAGCCCGGGCGCCGGGGTTGGTGCTGTTGCCGTCTACCAGCACCACGCGCTGGGCGGGGCGCACTTCAAACCGGCCGAAACGATAGCTGTGTAACAACAAAACTTCCTTATCCCAATAGCAAAAGATGGTTCATGCAGGCAGTGCCTGGCGGCTGCGTAACGGCTTTGTCAATCTGGCGCAAATGCTGAATTTTGACGGATATGTGCGATAGCGCACGGTTTCAGAAGTTTTCAGGCCGGCTTCAGGTGCGCTAAGTACGCCGAAGCGCGATGAGAGGAAAGTCCAGTTTGTTGGCGCTAGCCACTCCGCCGTACCGATTGTCAAGGACAAAACCTATGAACTTCGAACCTTTTGAACCCTTTGAGCCGTCTGAGCCTCTTGCTGCCCCGGCAGTCCTTTCTACCCAGGTCGAACCGCATTATTTTGACCGCCCAGGGGTGTTGTGGATTGTCGCCAGCCTGCTGTTTGCCACCGTCGCCGGACATTTGATACCGGTGCTGTCTGGGCCAGACGGCGTGCGCCAAAGCCTGGCTTCCATAGGGTTGTTTGATAAGCATTCGACGGCCGTTGCCAGCCTGCCGCAGCAGCCCCAGGAAGGGGCCAAAAGCCAGCGCCAGCAGCCTACACGAGCAGTTTCCGACTCGCAAGGTGAAACCCCCAGCACCCCTATTGTTCTTCGTCAATTTTGAGGATGCGCGCAATGAAAAGCCTTCATAAGATGCACCCATCTACCCGCCTATCCATACGTTGGAAAAGCAGCTCCGCAGATCCGTCTCCGCCAGCCCTGCAACGTCTTTTGCCGCAGCTCCTGCAACCTTTGCAGTGGGCATCCGCCAGTGTTTGGGAGTTCAGGAAAATAACAATGTTTCGTAAAAAACCGACCAGCGTTCTGATCGCTGAAAGCCAGTCCGAGTGCTTGCTGCGTTGCGCCGAAGCCGTGCACCAGGATGCCGAGCTCAGCCTGGCTGCCGCTGTATCCACCGCCGCCGCCGCAATCGCCATGATGGACCAGTGCGCCCCCGACGTGGTGCTGGTGGACTTGCAGCTCAAGGACATGCCGGCGATTGAAGCGATACGCCATGCGGCCTGGCATTTCCCCGCGTCGGACATCGTAGTGCTGACCCAGTTTGGCAATGACGAACAGGTGCTGTCCTGCATCGAAGCCGGTGCCACCGCCTATTTATTCAAGGAAACGGCGGCCAACAGCCTGGCCGACAACATCCACGCCTGGCGCGAAGGCTGTGCACCTATCAGCCCGGGCATGGCGCGCAGGGTGCTAGGGCGCTTCCGGCTGCGTCCAGGCGTCAGCAGTGGCTCGGCCTGGGCGTTTCCACTGCGCGAATCGACACACCCTTTGTCTGCCAGCGAGGCCGGCATTCTGCGCTGGATCGCCCGCGGCATGACTCTGGAGCAAATTGGCGAGCTGGCGGCCAGCCCGCAACCCTCGGTGCTGGTCCATGTGAAGAAGATCTACCGCAAGCTGGCAGCCCATGCACGCGGCGAAATGGTCTATGACACCAGCGAGCTGGACCCCGGCGCCTATGTACCTGCACCCGGCAGCAATATGCCGCAAATTCAATGAACCAAGACGCAGCTACCGCATCTGATGCACTGGGGCATGGCGCCCTGGCCAGGCAAATTTTGGAATCAGGAGTGTTTATGCGCACAACAACCGTACGCCCCAAACCCATGCCCCGGCGCCGCGGCGGGCGCGAGTCCTGGTTGTCTGCATTGGCCTGGCTGGTGTTCTGCATTGCCATGGTGGCAGTGGGCATATTTTTGACACCCAAGATCGGCGCAGCCTACGCCGCCGGAGACCTGGTCATTCCCAGCACCGCCAATGCATCTGGCGCCACCCTGGTGTTGGATATGGTGGACTCAGCCGTGCCGATGGCGGCCACCGTGCTGTACCCCAACGAACGCCTGGATGCGCCCGCGGCGGCGCCTACACCGTAAGCGTGTAGCGGCTCTGGAAAGCGCGCGGTTGGCCGGAAATCGGGTCTGTGAAGGCGATGGAGCGGGCCAGCAGCTGTAGCGGTGCGCTGTAGTCGTCGTTGGCAATGTTCACCACCTCGGGGTAGAAGCGGTCGTTGCGTATCGGCGCCCCCAGCGCCGCCATGTGCACCCGCAGCTGGTGGGTGCGTCCGGTGACCGGCGATAGCTGGTAGCGCGCCCAGTCGCCGTGCCGCTTCAGCAGCTCAATATGGGTTTCAGAATTCGGCTCGCCCGCCGCTTCGCAGTAGCGAAAAAACGGCTCACCGGGCACGATCTGGCTGCGGTAGACCGCCGGCAGGCCGTCCCGCCAGGGCGCAATCGCTTCGTAGTGCTTGCGCACGTCGCGCTGCTTGAACAGCGCGTGGTACAGCCCGCGCTCGGCCGGCTGGATGGCAAACAGGGTGACGCCAGCGGTTTCGCGGTCCAGCCGGTGCAAGGGCGCGAGGCTGTCGATCCCCAGACTTTGCTTGAGCCGCACCAGCAGGCTTTCCTGCACAAAGCGCCCGGCGGGCACGGTCGGCAGGAAATGCGGCTTGTCAACCACCACCAGGTGCGCGTCCTGGAAAAGTAGCTGGGCTTCGAAGGGAATCCGCGGCTCCTGTGGCAGATGGCGGTAGTAGTAAAGCCGGGTGTGGGGCCGGTAGGCGGCATCCGGCAGCACCGGTTGGGCCTGTTCGTCCAGCACCAGGCCGTCGCGCATGCGCTGCAGCCAGACTTCACGGTCTACCGTGGGGAATCGCTGGAGAAAGAAGTCGATAACAGTGGCCCAGCTACCGCCGGGCAGGCCAACGGTGCTGGGGCCCACGCCGTCGCGCGTGGGGATCACACCCGTGTGAACACCAGATCCCACACGCCGTGGCCGAGCTTGATGCCGCGGTTTTCGAACTTGGTCAACGGCCGGTAGTCGGGCTTGGGTGCGTAGTCGGCTGCGGTGTTCTTTAGCAAAGGCTCGGCGCCCAGCACTTCCAGCATCTGCTCGGCATAGTTCTGCCAGTCGGTCGCGCAGTGCAGATAGCCGCCCTGCTTGAGGCGGGCCGCCAGCTTGGCGACCAGCGGCGCCTGCAGCAGGCGGCGTTTGTTGTGCTTTTTCTTGTGCCAGGGGTCGGGGAAGAACACGTGGATGCCGTCCAGGCTGGCCAGCGGCAGCATGTGGTCTATCACCTCCACCGCGTCGTGCGAGCAGATGCGGATATTCGTCTGGCCTTGTTCGCCTATGCGTTTGAGCAGTGCGCCCACGCCGGGCTGGTGCACTTCGCAGCACAGGAAGTTCTTTTCGGGAAGCAATGCAGCAATCGAGGCCGTGGCCTCGCCCATGCCGAAACCGATTTCCAGGATGTTTGGGGCGCTGCGGCCGAAGGCGGAGTCCAGGTCCAGCGGCGCGGCGCGGTAGGGCAGCAGGAACTGCGGACCCAGGGTTTCAAAGGCCTTGGCTTGCCCGCTGGTGGTGCGGCCGGCGCGCAGCACAAAGCTCTTGATGGTTTTGGGGTGGGACACGGCAGCGGGAGCACCGTCGGTCGCCACGCTGAGGGGGGAGGGTTCGTTATGCATGGATGGCAGAGGATATTCCATTTCTGCCACGCTCCGCGCAGAGTCGTTTGGTTCAGGGGGCGTAACGGCTGCGCCAAACGCTGACCCAGTGCGCTAGCGCCATGGCCGGAATGTCGGCTTGCGGCGGCAGGCCCAGCACCTGGGCAGCGGCGTTCAGGGTGGCCAGCGGCGCACGGGTGTCCAGCGCCTGGGCACCGTTTTGCTTGGACAGCTTTTCGCCATTGGCGCCCAGCACCAGCGGCGTATGCAGGTACTGGGGCGTGGGCAGGCCTAGCGCCTGCTGCAGCCGGATCTGGCGCGGCGTGTTGTCGGCCAGGTCCTGGCCGCGTACCACATGGCTGATACCCTGTGCTGCATCGTCCACCACCACCGCCATCTGGTAAGCCCACAGGCCGTCGGCGCGGCGCAGCACGAAGTCGCCTACCGCCGCCGCCAGGTCCTGCTGCTGCGGGCCGAGCAGCCGGTCGCTCCAGTGCAGAATATCATTTGCTACTGAATTGATAGCTGCCTGCGCTAGTGGGGTAGGCGGCAGAGCCTTATTTTCTATAAATTTATCAGTGCGCAAGCGCCAGGCCCGGGCTGGCCGGCCCTGCAGGCCGTTGCGGCAGGTGCCGGGATAGACCAGCTCGGCATTGCGTTCGCGCAGCTGGCCGCGGGCCGCGCAGGCCACTTCCACGTCTTTGCGTGAACAGCCGCAGGGGTAGGCCCAGCCGGTAGCCACCAGTTGGTCCAGCGCCTGCTGGTACACGGCGCCGCGCTGCGACTGGACCGTGGGCGGTGCATCTGGCAGCAGGCCACAGGCGGCCAGCTGGTGCAGGATCAGCGCATCGGCACCGGGCACGCAGCGTGGCGTGTCCACGTCTTCGATGCGCACCAGCCACTGGCCGCCATGGGCACGCGCGTCCAGCCAGCTGGCCAGCGCCGCCACCAAGGATCCGGCATGCAAGGGGCCGGTGGGCGAGGGCGCGAACCGGCCTATGTAGCGCCCGGGGAGCACCGCCAAGTCCGCTCAGGCAATGGCCAGCGCCATCTCCAGGCCGGAGATGAACGCATCTTCCACCCGGTGCCCAATGCACCAGTCGCCGCAGGCGCCGATGCTGGACTTTTCGTCCCACAGATGGCTGCGGCCCAGGGGCTGGACGGTCTGTGCATAGCGCCAGCGGTGCACCGCGGCATGGGCCGGTTCGGCGCGGATGCCGGTGACTTCGGTGAAGGCCTTGAGCAGCTTGGCCTGCACCCGGGCACTGTCGTCTTCCAGGTGTTCGTGCGACCAGGCGGGGCTGGCTTGCACGGTCCAGCGCTCCACGCCTGCGCGGCCGGGCTTGCTGGATTCGCGCGCCAGCCAGGATATACGGTGGTGGGTGCTGCGGGCGGCGTTCCACTGCGGGCCCAGGTGCGCCATGTTCGGCTGGATGGCCTGCGGAAACGCCAGCATCAGCGTCCAGCACGGGGCAACCTGCACGTGGTGGATGTCGCGCACCAGCCGGGCAGCCTGAGCCGAGTTCTGCAGCAGGTTTTGGACTTGCGGATGCGGCATGGCCAGGATCACGGCGTCAAAGCCGGAGAACACATGCTGCGCATCGGGGGCACCGGGCATGCCGGTGGTGCGCAGCTGCCACTGCTTTTTGTTCAAAGGGTCACGTTCGATGCGGGTGACCTGGGTTTCCATTTCGACCCGGCCGTCTTCCACCAAGGGCTTGGCCCAGTGCTTGACCAGCGCGCTCATTCCGGGTGCCGGCACCCAGTGCGGTTCACGCGATGGCAGTGCAGCGGCGGCCACGCGGCCAAAGGTATCGAGGACGCGGACCGAGTTGGCGCTCCAGGGCTTGCTCACGCCCTTGGCGGTTTCCAGGGCCAGCGCAAACCGCGGATCGCGCACGGTGAAGTACTGGGCGCCGTGGTCAAACGTGCCAAAGCTGGTGCTGCGGGTGGCCATGCGCCCGCCCACGCCGCGGCTCTTGTCAAACACCGATACGTTGTGCCCGGCCTGTGCCAGCGTGCGGGCGCAGGCGATGCCTGCCATGCCGGCACCGATCACGGCGATTTGGCGGGGAGCGGTAGCACTGGATTTGGATGTCATATGTTTTGGTTTTCTATGAAGTGGCTACAGGTAATCGACCAGACACACTCTACACGCAGTCGGCACCCGGAACGGGCAGGGCAAGCATACGGAGTCGATTACCGGATACCGGACAACGTGCATTAGCACCCCTGTGTGCCACAAAGATGCCGTGGAACCGGCTTTGCAGGGCCACTGGCATCGCCCCCTGCAAGGGGGTGGGCACAGCGAAGCGCAGCCTGGGGGTGAGCCCTCGTTTCAATTGCTTTGCTGGCGCTCCAGCAGTGCGGCCCGGGTAGCCGGACTTTTCAGTTGCTGCAGCCACCATTGCAGGGCCCGGCCATGGGTGCTGCCGGCTTCGGCACGCCAGGCATAGTTGATGTTGAGGATGCGCGACGGCCGCTCCACCGTGCGGCTGACCAGGCGCCCCGTTTCAAGGTAGGGCCGGGCCAGGCCTTCGGGTAAAAAGCCGCAGCCCAGGCCGCGCAGTTGGGCTTCCAACTTGGCGCGCATGCTAGGCACGGTCAGCACATCCTGGCCTCCCAGTAGGCCAAACGTCAGCGCATTGCCGCGCTGGGTGGAGTCGGCCACGGCCACGGCCCGGTGTTTCTCTATCAAGGTGTCGCTCAACGGCTCTGGCATGCTGGCCAGCGGGTGGTGCGGTGCCACGGCAAAGATGAAACGCATCGAGCCCAGCACTTCCCCCAGGATGTTGCTGTTGGAGTTGGTCTCCATCGCCACGCCAATCGACAGATCGGCCTGGCCGGTGACCAGAGCGTCCAGCGTGCCGTGCAGCACCTCTTCGCGCAGCTTGACGCGGGTCGGCGGGTTCATGGCGAAGAATGCTTCGCACAGCTCCATCACGGTGGAGCGCGAGATCACGCTGTCTACCGCAATCGTCAGCTGCGGCTCCCAGCCAGTGGCCACGCGCTTCACCCGGTTGGCCACCGCATCGATCTCTTCCAGCAGGCGCTGGCCTTCGCGCAGCAGCTCGGCCCCTGCTACGGTGAGCTTGGCCTGGCGCGAGCTGCGATCGAACAGCAGCACGTCGAGTGCGTCTTCGATGTTGCGCACCCGGTAGGTGAGGGCGCTGGGCACCATGCCCAGGCTGCGGGCGGCGGCGGCAAAGCTGCCCTGGGCATGGATGGTGACCAGCATGGAGAGGGCGTCAGGCGTCAGAACATCGCGGGCAGTTTGCATGGTGGGTCAAATTTCATTGAAATTATTCGAATGATGCCATCAAATGCGGTGGACTGCAGGAACCCACCCAAGGCCTAAAGTTCAGCCCATGGATTCGGCAAGCGGGTCCTAACCAAACCAAGGAGTTTTTATGTTGACCATTCGTAAATCCCAAGACCGCGGCCACGCTGACCATGGTTGGCTCAAGTCGCACCACAGCTTTTCTTTTGCCGGCTACATGGACCCCAAGTACATGGGTTGGGGCAATTTGCGGGTGATCAACGAAGACACCATCACCCCCGGCGCCGGCTTTGGCACCCACGGCCACCGCGACATGGAAATCATCAGCTATGTGCTGCAAGGCGAGCTGGCGCACCGCGACACCATGGGCAATGTCAAAGCCATTCCGCCAGGTGACGTGCAGCGCATGAGCGCCGGCCGTGGCGTGCAGCACAGCGAGTTCAACCATGCCGACAATGCGAGCACGCATTTCCTGCAAATCTGGATTGAACCGAATGTGAAAGGCATCCAGCCCAGCTACGAGCAAAAGAGCTTTGCCGAGAGCGAAAAGCGTGGCACGCTGCGCCTGGTGGCATCCCCCGACGGCGCCCAGGATTCGGTGACCATCCACGCCGACGCAGCGCTGTATGCGGGTTTGCTGGACGGCGACGAGTCGGCTACGCTGGCATTGAACCCGGCCCGCAAGAGCTATGTGCACCTGGTCAGCGGTGCGCTGGAAGTCAATGGCACCGCACTGTCTACCGGCGATGCGGCCTTGATCGAAAACGAGTCTGCGTTGACACTGCGCCACGGCAAACAAGCCGAGGTTCTGGTGTTTGACCTGGCTGCCTGAATTTTTTAACCGTATCCCTATTTAACCGAAGGAATTTCCATGTTTGCATCTCTCCAAAATCCCCTGAGCCTGCTGGGCCGTCTGTTGCTGGCCGTGCTGTTCCTGCCTGCGGGCATCAGCAAGATCACCGGTTTTGCCGGCACCGTGGGCTATATAGGCTCGGTCGGTCTGCCGTTTCCTACGCTCGGCGCGGCGCTGGCTATCGTGGTCGAAGTCGGTGGTGGCCTGGCATTGATTTTCGGTCTAGGTACCCGCTGGGCGGCGCTGATCCTGTCGGTATTCACCCTGGCGGCCAGCATTTTCTTCCACGCGTTCTGGGCCGTGCCTGCCGAGGCCGCCATGGTGACCCAGCTGCTGTTCATCAAGAACATTGCCGTCATCGGTGGTCTGTTGACCCTGGCTGCCTGGGGCCCTGGCGCCTGGAGCCTGGATGGCCGTAAATAAGCCCGTTACAGTATTTCCCCGTGTGTCGTTGGTTTAATCTCCCTCCACTTTTTTGAAAGTTTATATGGCAAAAATTGCAGTTGTATTCCACTCTGGCTACGGCCACACCCTGCGCATGGCGCAATCGGTTGCCGAAGGCGCTGGCGCCACCCTGGTGCCCATCGATGCCGACGGCAACCTGGCCGAAGGCGCCTGGGAAACCCTGGCAGCGGCAGATGCCATCATCATGGGCTCGCCCACCTACATGGGCATGGTCAGCTGGCAGTTCAAGAAGTTTGCCGACGCCTCCAGCAAGCCCTGGTTCGGCCAAGCCTGGAAGGACAAGATCTTCGCCGGCTTTACCAACAGCGCCTCGATGAACGGCGACAAGCTGTCGACGATCCAGTACCTGATCACTCTGGCGATGCAGCACGGTGGCGTGTGGGTCGGCACGGCACAAATGCCGGCCAACAGCAAGGCAGCCCAGCGCAACGACGTGGGCTATCTGGGTACCTTCAGCGGCGCCATGGCCCAGTCGCCATCGGATGCCAGCGCGGCAGAAATGCTGCCGGGCGACCTGGAAACCGCGAGCCTGTTCGGCAAGCGCGTAGCCGAAATCGCCACCAAGTTTCGCGGTTAAGCTGTCAGACTTGATTTAATTACAGGAGCCGGGCCATGGGCATTGCACTTCAACTGACAGGCCACGCCAAGGACCTGGGCGGCGGCTTTCTGGTCCGCCGCTTCCTGCCCTCGGCGGCGCGCCAGTCGGTTGGCCCGTTCCTGTTTTTTGACCATTTCGGTCCGGTTACTGTTTTGCCGGGCGCCGGCCACGATGTGCGGCCGCACCCGCATATCGGGCTGGCCACGGTCACTTATTTATTCGAAGGTGCGATGTTGCACCGCGACAGCCTGGGCTCGGTGCAACTCATCGAGCCGGGCGCCATCAACTGGATGACCGCTGGGCGCGGCATTGTGCATTCCGAGCGCCAATCGCCAGCTCTCAAAGACGCCACCTACGTAAACCACGGCATCCAACTGTGGGCCGCGCTGCCGCAGGCGTTCGAAGAAGTCGAACCTAGTTTCACCCACACCCCGGCGGACCAGATTCCCGAGCTGACTGTGGGCGACGCCGATGTGCGCGTGTTGATCGGCCAGGCCTGGGGCCAGACTTCGCCGGTGGCCACTTTCGCACCCACCATCTACCTCGACATCGCACTGCCCACCGGCGGCCTGCTGGAGTTGCCGCCACTGGCGCAGGAGCTGGCGGTGTACCCGGTGGATGGCGATGTGGAAATCGATGGCACGCTGCTGCCGGACCATACGCTGGCGCTGCTGACACCCGGCCAGGCCACACAGATCTGCGCCCCGGCCGCCGTGCGCTTGGTCGTGCTGGGCGGCGACGCACTGGACGGCCACCGCTTCATCAGCTGGAACTTTGTCTCAAGCCGCAAAGAGCGCATCCAGCAAGCCGAAGAAGACTGGAAGGCCCAGCGCATGGCCCCCGTGCCCGGCGATGCGGAATTCATCCCGCTGCCCGAGCGCCGGCCCGCTGCCTAGAAATTTATAAGAAATTGGCTGCTAGCGCAGGTGCTGCCTGCGCTAGCAGCTATTTTTTTAATAGTACTCAACCGGCAGCACCCTGTGGCAACGGGGCAGCGCTGCGCTGCTGCAAGCCTTTGTGCACCCGCCACGCCAGGCTGGCCGCCACCAGCGTGGACGCAGCCACTACATAGCCGACCACCGGGAAATGCTGCAGCTTGCCATCGGCGCCGAAGGACACGATGTGCCCGGCCACCAGCGAGGCCACGCCACCCGACAGCTGCTGGATCGCCGCATTGATGGCGTTGAACGAACCGCGCTGCGTGGCGTCGGGCACCGAGCTGACCAACGCCTGGAACGGAATCATGCGCGAGAAGATGCCGACAAACATCACCACGTTGACCAGCACCAGCAGCGCAAACGGCACCGCCTGCAGGTGCGTGTAAATCAGCACCATCACGATGGTCAGCGCACTGCCTGCGAAGAACACCGGCAGCTTGCCCCAGGCGTCGGCGGCCTTGCCGATAAGCGGGCCAATAAAGATGGTGCACATGCCGGTGATCAGGTAGATGGTGGGTAGCCGCTCCAGCGGGATGCCCAGGTTGTGCACGGTGAAGGCGCTGCTGAAGGGCATCAGCATGAAGCCGCCGGTGGTCAGCAGCGCGGTGGTGGCAAACGCCGCCAGGTAACGCGGCTCGGCCACGGTGTGCACCAGGTGCAGGAACGCACTTTTTTCCTGGCGCACGGCCAGGTGGTCGGCCACCGGCTGCATGCGCCAGGCGATCACCAGCCCGCCCAAAGTACCCAACACCACCATCGCGATGAATGGCGCATGCCAGTTCCAGTGGTTCGACAGATACAGCCCGGCCGGCAAGCCCAGCACCTGGCTGGCTGCGAAGGCTGTCTGGATCACGCCCATCACCCGGCCGCGCAGCTGCGGCGCGAACAAATCGGTGGCAATCGCCAGCACCACCGAGCCAATCACGCCGCCGAACAGGCCGGTCACGATGCGTGCCGCCAGCAGCGACTCGAAACTCTGCGCCAGTCCGCACCACAGCGTACCCAGCACAAAGCCGGTGTAGAAGAACAGCAGCAGTTTCTTGCGGTCGAATCGGTCGGCAAAGCCGGCCGTCAGCAGCCCGGACGCACCGGCGCTGAAAGCATAGGCCGACACCACCAGGCCGAACTGCTGGGTCGACATCTGCAGTGCCGGCATGATCAGCGCGCCCAATGGCGACATGATCATGAAGTCCAGGATCACGGCGAACTGCAGGAACGCCAGCAGCCCGGCGACGAAACGCTGGTAGCGGGTAAAGGTGGCCGGCACGGCGCCGGAGGCAGATGAAGAGGGGGGTGTTGGCATGGTGTCGTTACGCATTCCGGAATGGCGACCCCGGGGAAAGGGTGCCTATGATGCGGTATATTTACATTTCTTAATAGGCTCCTATGTATATTAATATAGCCTCCTATGTACTGTCAAGTCGAGACGCATGACTGAATTGCACGTACCCCATTCGATGAAGCTGCTGGGGCGGGTGACGCGCGGCTTCTACCGGCTCGCCGATGTAGAACTGCGGCCATTCGGCTTGGCTAGTGGCCAGTTGCCGGTGCTGGTGAGCCTGAAGAACGGCCAGGCGCTGTCACAGGCCGAGCTGGCGCGCATCGCCCAGGTCGAGCAGCCCAGCATGGCGCAACTGCTGAACCGCATGGAACGCGATGGTCTGGTTGAGCGGGTTGCCGACCCGCAAGATAAGCGCAGCCGGCTGATTTCGCTGACCAGCGCCGCCGCCGAACGCCTGCCCCAGGCCAAGCGGCTGATGGAGGGGCTGACCAGCCAGGCGCTGGCCGGCTTTACACCGGAAGAAATCGCGCAGTTGGGTG
Organism: uncultured Albidiferax sp.; assembly: GCA_963513025.1. Taxonomy (GTDB): domain Bacteria; phylum Pseudomonadota; class Gammaproteobacteria; order Burkholderiales; family Burkholderiaceae_C; genus Rhodoferax_B. The sequence continues at coordinate 22,403 of CAUPON010000031.1, read as the reverse complement.
CATACCTGGCGCGGATGAACGACAACATCGACCGCATGGCTGGCGAGGCCTCGACCGAAACAGAAGGCACACCCCATGGGGATTGAAATCGAACGCAAGTTTCTGGTCACCGGCCCCGACTGGCGCCAGGGAGTGGGCACCTTCTTCAGCCAGGGCTATCTGAACCGCGACAAGCAACGCACGGTGCGGGTCCGTATCGCCGGCGCGCAGGGCTTTTTGACCATCAAAGGCGCGAACCAGGGCGCCACCCGGGCCGAGTTCGAATACGAGATTCCGCTGAGCGACGCCGAGCAGTTGCTGGCGCTGTGTGACGGTCCGATCATCCAGAAAGTGCGCCGGGTGCTGGTACATGCCGGGTTTACCTGGGAGGTGGATGAATTTGAAGGCCTGAACGCCGGCCTGGTGGTGGCCGAGATCGAGCTGACGTCGGAAGACGAGGTATTCGAGCGCCCACTTTGGCTGGGCCGTGAGGTGACCGACGACGCGCGCTATTTCAACTCCAATCTGGCCACCACACCGTTCAGCGCCTGGTAGCCAGGATTTATAAGAAATTGGCCTCTAGCGCAGGTGGTATCTGCGCCGGAAGCTCATGTTTTTGTAGCAGCCAGGTCGCTGGCCGACAAATCCGCTTCCAAGGTGCGGCGTTCGTCAAACACGAAGCAACTGCCGTGGTAGTGCGCGCCATCGGTTTCCTCGAAGTATTTGAGGATGCCGCCTTCCAGCTGGTAGACGCTGTCCAGCCCGACTTCGCGCATCAGGATCGCAGCCTTTTCGCAGCGGATGCCGCCGGTACAGAAGCTGACGACCGTTTTGCCTTCCAGTTCCGCCTTGTGTTCGTCCAGCGCGGCCGGGAACTGGCTGAATTTGTCGATACGCCAGTCGATGGCGCCGTCAAACGTGCCATGGTCCACCTCAAAGGCGTTGCGCGTGTCCAGCGTGACCACCGGGCGGCCGTTGTCGTCCATACCCTGGTCCAGCCAGCGTTTCACCGTGGCGGCACTGACTGCTGGAGCACGGCCCGCGCTGGGCTGGATGGCGGGGTGGTCCATGCGGATGATTTCGTTCTTGACCTTGACCAGCATCTTCTTGAACGGCTGGCTGGCGGACCAGCTTTCCTTGGGGGCGATGTCGGCAAAGCGGGCGTCCTGGTGCAGCCGGGCGACAAAGCCGCGCACCGCGTCGGCGGGCCCGGCCAGGAATAGGTTGATGCCCTCGCCGGCCAGCAGGATTGTGCCTTTGAGTTCCAGCTCCAGCGCCCAGCCGTGCAGCAGGTCGCGCAGGGCAGGGGCGTCGGGCAGGTTGACGAATTTGTAAGCAGAGATGTTCAGGATGGAGTTCACCCGGTGATTTTAAGAGTCAGCCCGCCACCTAAAATGGCCGGATGTTTGTTCACCTCCGCCTCCATACCGAATTTTCCGTCGTTGACGGCACCAACCGCATCGACGAAGCCGTCAAAGTAGCAGCCAAAGACCAGCAACCGGCGCTGGCGATCACCGACCTGAGCAACTTGTTTGGCGCACTCAAGTTCTACAAGGAAGGCCGAGGCAAAGGCGTCAAACCCATCATCGGCGCCGAGATATTCTTGGAAGGCCAGGGCTTGGACGCTACCGCCTTGTCGCGCGTCATCGTGCTGGTGCAGAACAAGCAGGGTTACCTGAACTTGTCCGAGCTGCTGGCCCGCGGCTTTACGCAAAACATCGTGAAAAACCAGGCGGTGATCAAGTTCGCCTGGCTGCGCGAACTGGGCGATGGGCTGATCTGCCTGGCCGGCGCGCAGGCCGGACCGGTGGGCCAGGCGCTTGTGCAGGGCGATACGGCGCGGGCCGATGCCATGGCCCAACAACTGGCCAGCCTGTTCCCGCAGCGCTTCTACATCGAGCTACAGCGCGCAGCCCGGTCCGACGACGAGGCCCATGTGGTGGCTGCGGTGCAACTGGCGGCGCGGTTGCAGCTGCCGGTGGTGGCCACACACCCGATCCAATTCACTGAGCCCGACGATTACGACGCGCACGAGGCGCGGGTGTGTATTTCTGACGGCGAAATCCTGGGCAACCAGCGCCGCGTGCGGCGCTTCACCCGGGAGCAGTATTTCAAGTCCAGCGCGCAAATGGAGGCGCTGTTCAAAGACATTCCGTCCGCCGTGGCGAATACGCTGGAGATCGCCAAGCGCTGCAGCCTGAGCCTGGTGCTGGGCAAGCCGCAGCTGCCGGACTTCCCGACGCCGCTGGTCGATGGCGTGCGCATGACGCCGGAAGACTATTTCCGCTACGCGTCGCACGAAGGTCTCAAGGAACGCCTGCTGCACCTGTACCCGAATGAAGCCAAGCGCGAAGAAGTGCGCCCCAGCTACATCGAGCGGCTGGAATTCGAGATCACTACGATTCTGAAGATGGGCTTCCCTGGCTACTTCTTGATCGTGGGCGACTTCATTAACTGGGCCAAGTTGAACGGCTGCCCGGTCGGCCCGGGCCGGGGTTCTGGTGCCGGTTCGCTGGTGGCCTATGCGCTGAAGATTACCGATTTGGACCCGCTGCAGTACAAGCTGCTGTTCGAGCGATTCTTGAACCCGGAACGGGTGTCCATGCCCGACTTCGATATCGACTTCTGCCAGAGCAACCGCGACCGCGTGATCGATTACGTGAAGGACAAGTACGGCAAGAACGCGGTGAGCCAGATCGCCACCTTCGGCACTATGGCGGCGCGCGCGGCGATCCGCGACGTGGGCCGGGTGCTGGACCTGAGCTACAACTTCTGCGACGGTATCAGTAAGCTGATCCCGAACAAGCCCGGCATGTCGGTCACCTTGCAGTACCCGCCAGCGGTGAAGAAAGAGGGCGACAAGAACAACTACGCCATCGAGATGGAGCCCATCCTGGCCCAGCGCATCGAGGCCGAAGAAGACGTAAAGCTGCTGATCGAGCTGGCGCAAAAATTGGAGGGCATGACCCGCAATATCGGCATGCACGCCGGTGGCGTGTTGATCGCGCCGGGCAAGCTCACCGACTTCTGCCCGCTGTACCAGCAGCCGGGCAGCGAATCGGCGGTCAGCCAGTACGACAAGGACGATGTGGAGGCCATCGGCCTGGTGAAGTTCGACTTCTTGGGCTTGGCCACCTTGACGATTCTGGAGATCGCCAAGGAGTTCATCGTCAAGCGCCACAAGGGCCAGGAGAACTTCGCCTTTGAGAACATCGCGCTGGACGACGCCAAGACCTACCGGCTGTTCTCCGAAGGTAAGACCGAAGCCGTGTTCCAGTTTGAAAGTACCGGCATGCAACGCATGCTGAAAGACGCCAAACCGACGCGGCTGGAAGATTTGATCGCGCTGAATGCGCTGTACCGCCCCGGCCCGATGGACCTGATCCCGAGCTTCGTGGCGCGCAAGCACGGCCGCGAGGTGGTCGAGTACCCGCACCCGCTGGTGGCCGAGATGCTGAGCGAGACCTACGGCATCATGGTCTATCAGGAGCAGGTGATGCAGACTGCGCAGATCCTGGGCGGCTACAGCCTGGGCGGCGCCGACATGCTGCGCCGGGCCATGGGTAAGAAAAAGCTAGAAGAAATGGCCGAGCACCGCGCCATCTTCCGCGCCGGTGCGGCCAAGAACGACATCGTTGAAGCCAAGGCCGACGAAATCTTCGACTTGATGGAGAAGTTCGCCGGCTACGGTTTCAACAAATCGCACGCCGCCGCCTATTCGCTGCTGGCGTACCACACGGGTTGGCTCAAGGTTCATTACTGCGCCGAATTCTTCTGCGCCAACTTGACGGTGGAAATGGACGACACCGACAAGCTCAAACTGCTGTTTGAAGACGCGGTGAAGATGGGCCTGAGCTTTGAGCCACCGAACGTGAACCTGGGACGGCACCGCTTCGAACCGGTTACCGACAAGATCATCCGCTACGGCCTCGGCGCCGTCAAAGGCACAGGCCAGCAGGCGATCGACGCCATCGTGGCTGCGCGCGAAGTGGGTGGGCCGTTCAAGAGCCTGTTCGACTTCTGCGTGCGGGTGGACAAAGCCAAATTGAACAAGCGCACGGTGGAGGCCTTGATCAAGGCCGGCGCGTTTGACGCGATCGAGATCAACCGTGCCTCGCTGATCGCCTCCATCGACCGGGCTTTTGCCTTTGCTGCTGCCACCTTGGCGAATGCCGACCAGGGCGGTCTGTTCGACATGGACGACAGCCACGGCTCCAGCACCCAGGAGCCGGATCTGGTCGAAGCGCCGATGTGGGGTATCAAGGAGCGTTTGACGCTGGAGAAAACCGCCGTCGGCTTCTACCTGTCTGGCCATTTATTCGACGAGGTGCGCAAGGAAGTGCGCCGCTTTGCCAAGCGCGAACTCGCCGATGCGGTGGACAGCCGCGACGTCGTGATGTTCGCTGGCATCGTCAGCGACTTGCGGGTGATCAACGGCCAGCGTGGCAAGCTCGGACTGTTCCGTCTGGACGACGGCTCCGCCATGGTCGACGCCCGCGTCAGCGACGCGCTGATGCAGGCCAACAAGGATTTGTTCAAGGACGACGAACTCATCATCGCCATGGGCAAGGTGCAAACCGACCGCTTCGGCGGCGGTGGCCTGCAGATGAGCATTACCGAAGCCTGGGACCTGGCTGGTGCGCGATGCCGCTACGCGAAGTTCCTGCGTTTGCAGCTGCCACCGAATGCCACGGGTTCCGGCCTGGACATCGCCAAGCTGGTTAAGGACTTTCCGCCGTTTCTGGATACCACGGAGCAAGGCGATGTGCTGCGCGGCCTACCCGTGCGCTTGTCATTGCAGCGCAAGACCGAGCAGGGCGCTGCCGTGGCCGAGGTACAGCTGGGTGAAAAAGCCCGGTTCTACCCCACGGATGCCGCGCTAGCTTTCTGCCTGGCCCAGGCGTCGCATGCAGTGGTGGCTTACGAAGAGTAGGAGTGCGAGAGGAGGGCGGTTGCTCAAAATGAACACTTCACCCAGGATGGTTGCGCGGTGCATAAAGCGGCGGTGAGTACCTGATTTCAGCAAAAATTGACCGCTGCCGCTGGCAGCAGATTGACTTCAGTGCCTTGGGCTCCATAGACGTGACCGTGCCCAATGGCCGCCGGCACGGTGGTCCGCCCGGTGGCTGAAATTGTGGACTGGTGCATGGGCACTCCTTCTGAAGTCGATGTCGGTCGGGCATGGGATTCAAATACGCAGCATCTGCTGAATGCGCTGGGTCAGGGTTTGCGCGCTGATGGCGTCCAGCCCCAACTTTCCGTTGGTCTGCACCAGGTGCATCGAAAACGGCCGAAACAGCCATGGCCGATCGTCCAGCGCCAACCATCGTTCCGTGGATGCACGGTGTTCGCGCAGCCAGGCGACGCATTCCGCTTCCCGCTCATAAGTCTCGAGCTAGCGGCATAAAACCAGTCCAAGTTCTTAGCCACACCCCCGTTATTGTCCGCACCCCCCACTGGTCAGTTTTGGGTTGGAACTAACACAGCGCTGTACAAAAGGATCGAGCGTCCCCTGTTCATCGGCGGTGGGTGTTTCGGCCTACGTGAAGAGCCTGTACTTGGGCCGATGGCACGCCTGCAACTGGTTTAGATTACGGCCGCGGCGGCATTTACTGCTGACCGGTCTCTTCGGAAAGGGCGATAGATACTTCCACGCCTGCACTTTCGAGAGCGAGATGCGTCTCGTCTGAAATTCCGTCATCGGTAAACACACGTGCCACCTTGTCCAAGTGCGCAATCCGAAAAATCGCCTGGGCATGAAATTTCGATGAATCAACGAGGATGTTCACCGTCTGCGCGGCATCCACAAACGCCCTGTTCATTGCTGCCTCCTCCGGGCTCAGCATACCGATTCCACCGGTCGCCGAAATGCCGTGAACCCCGAGGAATGCCGCGCGCACGGTGATATTTTCCAAAGCACCTGACTCCGGACGGCTAACACTTGCCATCTTCCGGAGGTCAACTGTGCCGGGCAACATGTAGACGGTCGCGCTTCGGCTTTTGGCCAGTTCCATGGCGACGGTCAATCCGTTGGTCACCACATGCAGGTTGTGGTGACCTCGCAGCGCCTCTGCGAGATTTCTACACGTTGTCCCCCCATTGATCAGGATGCAGTCGCCATCCGAAACGGATTGCGCCGCCAGTTCCGCAATGGCGCGCTTCTGGCGGTGGTTTTCCTTCTCCCGCTCTGCGTAGTTCACGCTCTCATAGCGTGCCCATCCTTCAGCGTAGACCTCGTGCCCTGGGATCGCACCTCCACGTGTTCGTGCCAGAACCCCAAGTTCCTGCAACTCAATGAGATCGCGGCGTACCGTGATGGGAGAGGTCTGGAAACGTTCGGCCAGTGCGGCTACTTCGACGATGCCACCTCCCTGCAAAAGGGTAATGATTTCTTTCTGACGCGCTGCTTTGAGCATAGGGAAGTCCGTTGCATGGGTGCGGTGGCTGCGTGCAGTTATGCACACAGGTGGTTGAAGCGCGCACTATATCCGTAGTTTTAGTCACATAATTGACTCATTGTGTTCGTATTATTCTGGTTATGAACATAAACGATCAAATGCAATCAGTTGTCTTCGATGTCGATGGCACACTGCTCGACACGCTTCCTTCGTTGGCCGGCGCTGCCAATGAAGTGCTCCAACTGGCTGGATTGCGTACAGTCGAACCCGAGGCACTTCGCTCCGCGCTGAGCGAGGGCTTGGCGGCCTTGTTCCAATGCGCACTGGAGCTCCAGCCGGAGGCTGTGTCTGACGCATTGGCGCAGCGGCTGGAAGCGGCCTTTTTAGACCAGTACGCGACCCAATGGCTGCGCGAGGCAACGGTGTTCGAGGGCGTGCGTGAGGTTCTCGCAATGCTTCGGTCGCTGGGTCTTTCACTTGGCATCTGCACCAACCGGGATCGGGCGTCCACCGAAGCATTGCTGGAAGGCGCCGCACTGCGCGGCTTCTTCGACACCCTTGTCGGCGTGGGAGACTCAGCACACGCTAAGCCCGACGCAGCCCCCCTGCAATTGGTGATGCAGCGTTTGGGCGCCACACCGTCGGCCACCTTATTTGTCGGAGACTCCGGCATCGATGCCGCCTGCGCAGATGCCGCTGGCGTGCGGCTTGCCGCGCACCTGTGCGGTTACTCCGGCTCCGCCGAAGATCTGTACCCCCGTGCCATGGCCTTTTCGGCTTACACGGAACTCGGCGGTTGGATCAAGGAACGCGTAACAGTCTTGGTGGAGACGGCAAGCCATGGCTGATATCCATATCTCCGGCCTGACGAAGCGATTTGGGGCTACCAACGTCTTGCAAGGTCTCGATCTGACGGTGCGCGACGGTGAATTTTTGACACTGCTCGGGTCATCGGGCTGCGGCAAGTCGACGCTCCTGAAGCTGATCGCTGGCCTGGACACGCCCGATACGGGGACCATCCGCATGGGTGGGCGCGACCTGCTTGCGCTGTCACCGAGCCAGCGCGACTGCGCGATGGTGTTCCAGTCCTATGCGCTCTACCCACACATGACGGTGCTAGAAAACATCTCGATGCCGCTGGTGATGCGCAGCATCGGGTTCTGGGGACGGCTACCGGGTGCGCGGTACGTCTCTGCGCAGGTGCGGCACAAGTTGGCCGAGACCCATGCGAGTGCACACGACGTGGCCAAGCGGCTCTCCATCGACGGGCTGCTCGACCGCAAGCCGGCGCACCTGTCGGGCGGCCAACGCCAGCGTGTGGCGCTGGCCCGCGCGATGGTGCGCCACCCGTCGGTTTTCTTGTTTGACGAGCCGCTGTCCAACTTGGACGCAAATTTGCGCCAGGCGCTGCGAGCAGAGATCCGCCAGCTCCACGACCAATTGGGCGTGACCTTCATCTACGTCACCCATGACCAGCACGAAGCGATGTCGATGTCAGACCGTGTGGCCATCATGCGCGAAGGTCGCATCCTCCAGCTGGCACCGCCAGAGCAGCTTTACCTGTGCCCAAAGACATTAGAGGTCGCGCGCTTCGTCGGTTCGCCGCGCATCAACGTCGTGGCGGGCGCGATTCTTCCCGGCGGCCAGATCTACGGCCTGGATCAACGTATCGGACAGGGGCCGGCCAACGCCGGTGCATGCCACCTTGCGTTTCGGCCTCAGGCAATCACGCTCGGCCATGGACCAGGTCTGGCTGCTAAGGGCATGGTCACCCATGTCGAATACGCAGGCGCCGAGATCCTCACCACCCTCGCACTGGTGGGCCAGGACGAGCCTTGCATCGTGTGCGTCCCGGCGGGCGGCGCGGTGCGCATCGGCGAACCGCTGGCCTTTACGGTTCCATGGGAGGCGTTGCACGCTTTTGAGATGAACGGCGAACGTATGTCCTGGAGCCCGCAGGTCGATGTGGTCCACGCCGCCTGAGAAGCCGACGATGCGCATCCATCCACTCTCCACCTTCACGTTGCTCGCACCTGCGGGCATCCTCGCCACGATCCTGTTGTTCATACCCGTGCTGGCAGTTGCCGTCATGTCGCTGACCGACTGGCAGTTCGGTGCGGTGTCGCTACACTGGGTTGGCCTGGACAACTACGCCGAACTTTGGTCGGACGCAGTGTTCAGAAAGTCGGTCGCCAACACCCTAGTCTATCTGGCCGTGGTGACTGTCGGCTCCGTCGCGCTGGGCCTGGGGTTGGCGCTGCTGATCGAATCCGACAAGGCCGGGCGCGGCTTCTACCGTACTGCCTTCTTCATGCCTACCGCCTCCACCCTGATCGCCATGGCGGTCGTCTGGGAGTTTCTGCTGCACCCCAGCGCTGGACTGGTGAACTATCTGCTGGTGCAAGTCGGCATTGCGCCGCAGAACTGGCTCAATGACCGCAAGCTGGCGCTTTACGCACTGGCCGCGATCGGCATCTGGCAGATGGCGGGTTTGGCACTGGTGTTTTTCCTCGCCGGGCTGCAGAGCATCCCGCGGGATGTGCGCGATGCGGCTGCGCTCGACGGCATTGAACATCCGTTCGACAGGTTCCGCCATATTACCTGGCCGCTACTAGGGCCGACCACGCTGTTTGTGATCACGGTGTGCGCGATTCGCGCCCTGCAGGTCTTCGACACCGTGCATGTGCTCACCAAGGGTGGGCCTAACAAGGCCACCGAGGTGCTGCTGCACACCATCTACACCGAGGGATTCAGTTTCTTCCGGATGGGCTACGCCAGCGCCATGACGATTGTTTTCATCGGCGGAATCTTCCTTCTCACCCAGATCCAGCATGCTGCGCTGGAGCGCAGGACGCACTACGCATGACAACGACATCACTCCAGTTCCGCATCGCTCGCCATGTGATCCTGATGGCGGCTGCGCTGCTGTTCCTCATGCCGTTTATCTGGATGGTGCTGACCTCGCTCAAGCCTGGGGACGAAATTTTCACCAGCGAGATCAAGTTGCTTCCAACCCATTTCGCCGCGCTGGAGAACTACAGCCTAGCGCTGACAAAGGTGCCACTGCTGCGCTATCTGTGGAACGGCATTCTGGTGTGCGCCTGCATCCTGTTGCTGCAAACTCTGGTGGCGCTGCCCGCAGCCTATGCATTTGCCAAGATATCGTTTCGGGGCAAGGCCTGGTCCTGGCGGCTGGTGATGCTCGCGCTCATGGTTCCGTACCAAGCCACCGCAATTCCGCTCTATGTGATGCTGCACGGTGTAGGACTGTTGGACAGTTACGGTGCCCTGATCCTGCCCTTTAGCGTTTCTGCCTTCGGCATCTTCCTGATGCGCCAGTTCTTCCGCACAGTGCCCGATGAGCTGATCCACGCCGCGCGCATGGACGGTATGGGCGAGCTCGAAATCGTCTGGCGCGTGATGCTGCCCACGGCTATGCCAGCGCTGCTTGCATTCTCCATCTTCTCTGTGGTCTGGCACTGGAACGACTATTTCTGGCCGCTCCTGGTCATCAACAGCCCCGATCTGGCGACGCCGCCCCTGGGAACGATGTTCTTCCGTAACGAGGAAGCTGGCAGCGCGTTCGGTCCGCTCATGGCCGGTACGGTACTGATCACCGCGCCGCTGGTCCTGGTATTTGTCTTGGCGCAGAAGCGCTTTATTGAAGGTGTGACGCTCACGGGCGTCAAAGGTTAAACCCAAGGAGTTATGCAATGAAAAAACTGTTAAAACAATCCGCCGTGCTGGCAATGCTCATGGCTGCGGGCCTAGCACAGGCCCAGCAGCAGACGGAGATCGTGGTGGACTATGCCTATGCAGACCTGTTCAAGGACGTGCATGAAACCATCGCGCGGGACTTCATGGCGAAGTTTCCGCAATACAAGGTCACCTTTCGGGCTCCGACGTCCGACTACGATATCTCCGCACAGCAAGCCTTGCGTCAAGCCGTGACGGGACAGTTGCCGGATGTGTCCTACCAGGGCCTCATACGCCAGCGCGTCCTGGCGGACCGTGGCATCGCCGTGGACCTCAGCCCTTTCATCAAGGCAGAGAAGGGGTGGGCCGGGATGGGCTACGACCAAGCTCTCATGTCTTTGGGCCAGGTGAAGAACCAGCAAGTCGGCATCGGTTTTGCCCTGTCCACGCCAGTTATCTACTACAACGCCGACCTGCTGCGCAAGGCGGGTGTGGAGCCGGACCGATTCCCCACAACCTGGGAAGGCATCATCGCCGCTACAAAGAAATCCAAGGCTGCGACACCAGGTACGTACAGCATGCATGTGGAGTGGGACATCACGGGCAACTGGATGTGGCAAGCACTGGTGTTCAGCAACGGCGGCAGTATGTTGACGCCGGACGAAAAGAAGGTGGCGTTTGACGGCGCGGCAGGCCGTGCTGCCATCCGGACGTTGGACCAGTTCGTCAAGCAGGGAGAAATGCGCGACATCTCCTATACCGCAGCCATGCAAGACTTCATCAGCGGAAAGCTCGCGGTCCTGGCAACCACCACGGCGCGCCTGGGCGGCATCACCAAGCAAATTGGTGGCAAGTTTGACATCCGCACGGCGCGCATGCCCGTCGCAAAGGATGGTCGCCTGCCCGCGGGTGGCAACGTCGCCATGATGTTTACCAAGGACCCGGCCAAGCAGGCCGCCGCCTGGGAGTACATCAAGTTCGCCACCGGCCCCTATGGCGCGACGGCCATGGTGAAGGGAACAGGCTACTTTCCGGCCAACACCTTGCCAGCAAACGACCCAGCCCTATTGCAACCCTTCTACAAGCAGCACCCCAATCACCTGACCGCGATCCAGCAGATGCCGGTGCTCACAGGTTGGTATGCCTTCCCAGGCGAGAATGGCATGAAGATCACCGATGTCATCAAGGACCATCTGCAGACCGTGGTTTCGCAGGAAGTCGCTCCAGACACGGCTCTCGCTGATATTGGCAAGGCGGTTCAAGCGCTGCTGCCGCGCTGACCGGAGGAGGCGACAATGCTCAAGTTCATCCACATCACCGACACCCATCTTGTCGAACAAGGCAGGGCTCTGTATGGCTGCGATCCAGGCTTGCGCTTTGCCCGCTGCATCGACAGCGTGGTGGCCGAGCATGCCGATGCGGCCTGTTGCGTTATCACGGGTGACCTCGCCCACATCGGTCATCCGGATGCCTACCGTCAACTGGCCGAGCAATGCGCCCGGCTCCCGATGCCTGTCCATCTCATCCTGGGAAACCATGACAGCCGCCCGAACTTTCGCGCGCAATTTCCCCTGGTTCCGACCGATGACAACGGCTTCATTCAATATGAGACGGCGATTGGCAACTACCGAGCCATCTTTTTGGATACCAATGAAGCCGGCACCCACAGCGGCGTGTTCTGCGAGCGGCGGGCGCAGTGGCTCGCCCAGCGGCTATCTATGGATGACGCACCTGTGATGCTATTCATGCACCACCCGGCGTTTCCCCTGGGAATCCCGGTAATGGACCGCATCGCCCTGGTGGACAACGGGCATCTGCTGGCTGCCCTGCGAGGGCACGAGCACCGCATTAAGCAGTTGTTCTTCGGTCATATCCATCGGCCTATCTCGGGGACGTGGCGCGGCATTTCGTTCTCGACGCTGCGCGGAACCAACCACCAGGCCGCTTTGCACATGGCTGACACCGAAGACGTCCTGGGATCCTTCGAGCCGCCGCAGTATGGCGTAGCGTTGATAAACGACGACACGGTCATCGTGCATCTGCACGATTTTCTTGACCGTAGCGAAAGGTTTTGGCTTGGTGCGTAATGCAAAGCATCGGTCCCTGCCGGCATGCGTCTGGTATGGCGTGGTCATGTCTCTAAACCAACGTCGAGCATCACACATCGCGTTCGGCGCATCTTTGCGTAGGTGTGCGCCGCAATTCAACTATGCGTACGCAAGCGAACATACAGCTTGCGGACAGTAGTTTAGATTTAAAGCGCCGATCGCATTGCCATCAAGTCTTGCCTACAGGAATTGTCTCTGCTTGACTTTTGGCTAGGGCTAGGGGTAGGGGAGGGGGCAGGACAGCCGTTCAAACCGAAGGGCCAATAGGCTGGGCAGAGCTGGCAGACCCCAGTGGCAAGTGGCAATAGCCGGTACAACCCCAGGCATCTATGTAGCCGAATAAGTAAGCACCGATTAGTGCTAGCCCGATGGCGAGTCGGATGCCGTGCATCCTGCGAAACATAAGTGTTTCTTCAAAAGGGGGTTAGCCGCGGTGCGGTCAGTAGCACTTTGCGCTCCGGGCCCTCGCCCGTCTGTGCGCAAGCGCACGAACCAAGACTCGGATTTTTTCCGGCGCTGCTTGAATCAGCGTGTGGCCTATCGCACAGACTATGAGGTGCATTTTCTCTAAATTCGACGCAGTGGCCCACGGTATTCGTCAAGGCCCCGACATAGCTCGATTAACCAGAAAGAGGTTCCATCCATGTCGCAAACCACCACCGTCAATCGACGCATAGTCCTGAACGCGAGGCCTCGTGGCGCACCTACATTGGATGACTTTCGCATCGAAAACCATCCGGTGCCGATGCCAGAGGCCGGCCAAATCCTGCTGCGTACACTCTACTTGTCACTGGACCCCTACATGCGCGGGCGCATGAGCGACGGGCCGTCCTACGCCGCACCGGTAGCCATCGGCGACGTGATGGTTGGCGGCACGGTGTCGCGCATTGAGGTGTCTCAGCACAGTGACTTCAAGGTCGGTCAGCTCGTGCTCGGCTACACGGGCTGGCAGGACTATGCTGTGTCCGACGGCAAGGGTTTGACGCCCCTCTACCCCGAAGAACCACACCCCTCGCGCGCCCTAGGCGTGCTGGGCATGCCTGGATTTACCGCGTACATGGGTCTGCTGGACATCGGTTGCCCCGTAGCTGGAGAGACCGTCGTCGTTGCCGCCGCCAGCGGAGCTGTAGGCTCAGTGGTCGGCCAAATCGCCAAGATCAAGGGCTGCTATGTGGTGGGCATCGCGGGCGGCGAAGAGAAGTGCCGATACGTGACCGACGAGCTGGGGTTCGACTTCTGCGTTGATCACCGCGCCAACGATCTGCCGGGGCACCTCGCAGCCGCATGCCCCAAAGGCATCGACGTGTACTTCGAGAACGTGGGTGGTGCCGTGTTTGATGCCGTGCTGCCGCTACTCAACACCAAGGCCCGCGTCCCGGTGTGCGGGCTGATTTCCGCCTACAACAACACTGAATTGCCGCCAGGCCCAGACAGGCTGGGTCTGCTGGTGGGGACGCTGCTGCGCAAACGCATCAAGATGCAAGGCTTCATCGTATTCGGCGGCGACGGACCGCGCTGGAGCGAGTTTGCAGGCGAAATGGGGGGGTGGGTACAGCACGACAAGGTCAAGGTCCGCGAGGACATCGTCTTCGGACTGGAGAACGCCCCCGCGGCGTTCATCGGCCTGCTGCAAGGAAAAAATTTCGGCAAACTGGTCATTCAGCTCGCACACGAATGACCATCATCAGCAGAACCTGCCGCTACGGTGCCAGTTCGGCCCGTATCGCCTTCAATTCCCTGCGTCGCGCTGGGCTGGCTTGCGGATAGGCCAGCTGCATCCCTTCAAAGGTCTTCAGCACGATTTGCGACACTATCAAGCGGGAGTTGTTCTTGTCGTCGGCAGGCACGACATACCAGGGCGAGTCGCTGGTGCTGGTGGCGCTCAGGCACTTCGCGTAGGCGGCCATGTACTGGGGCCAGAATTTGCGTTCATGGATGTCGGCGTTGCTGAATTTCCAGTTCTTTTGCGGGTCGTCGATGCGTTCTATGAAGCGCTTACGCTGCTCTTCTTTGGACAAATGCAAGAAGAACTTGATGACGCGTGTACCGTTGAGGTGCAGGTGGCGTTCAAGATCAACGATGGACTGGTAGCGGCCTTGCCAGATGTCGTCGTCGCCACCCTTCACGCCATCGGGCCGGTCGGGCAATCCTTCGCTGCGCAGGATGCCACGGTGTACCCGGACGATCAATACATCCTCGTAGTACGAGCGATTGAAGATGCCGATACGCCCCCGCTCCGGCAGATCGCGTGTGGTGCGCCACAGAAAATCGTGTTGCAGTTCTGCCTCGCTCGGGTGCTTGAAACTGAACACCTGGCAGCCCTGCGGATTGACGCCCGACATCACATGCTGGATGGCCCCGTCCTTGCCTGCTGCGTCCATCGCCTGGAAGATGAGCAGCACCGCCTGGCGGTTGGCGGCGTAAAGCAACTGCTGGAAGGCGCTCAGATGCGCCACGTGCTTTTTCAGCCGCTTGGCGTAGTGAGCGTCAGATGTGCACAGCGGTGCCACCTTGGTCGGCCACCGCGCGAGATCGACGGTTTCGCCCTGCCGCACACGGAATTGTTTCGGGTCGATTTTCATTGCGCTTTTACGGCGACCATGGCGGTCGCTCGGCAGTTTGCGAATCGACGATCACCATGTTGCGCCCCGGCCAGTGGATAGTCTGCCGATGCGTGTTCAATACCCAGAGCTTTTTACCCATAGCTACAGCGGCTTCATAGTCGGCATCGAGAATGCCGTGAACGTCCAAGAAGACATTGAGCGTGGCCGGAATGCGGATGCAGCCTTCCGAGGCGACCCGCCCCAGCCGAGGCTCCAGCCGTTGGGGATCGGTCGCATGCATCTGCAGCCGCATCTTGCTCGTGCCGCCCTTGCCCCAGCCGCGCTCGGCCAGTTGCCAGCCAAAGTCGAATACCCGCCTGCCGCGCAGCCCATAGCCACGGATGTGGTTTTTGTTGAAGCTGCCCTCGGCACGAAAGTCTGGGTTCTCCAACGTGTGCGCAAAGACCCCCAAGGGTGTGAGGAAGTGTTCAAACGTGCCCGTTTTACCGGTGGAAACGGCCGTGGCCCCAAGCCAGTGCCAGCCGCCAGCCCGTTTTCGCACCAGCACCATCGCTGCCTGCACCTGCGGGCTACGATCCACCAGCACGAAGGACTGCCCAGCCAGACCCGCGAGCGTGGTCTCAGTCAAGGCATGCTCCAGCAGCAGGATGTAGCGTTGCTGGTCGGCCTGCGTTACGTCCAGCCGATGGTCAACCTCGCGGGCGAACTGTTCGGCCCAACCCGGCAGAGCCTCATCGCCGACGGTGGACGGCGTTGCGGCGGCGATACCGCGACCGATCAGCACGCCGCCAGCCAATAGGCAGAACGCCCTTCGGCTCCCCATAGGTGACCCACCTTGGCACGTCATGGCAGCAGCACCGCCGCCCCGTCGAAGCGGCCGGCACGCAGATCGGCCAGCGCCTCGTTGGCCTGCTGTAGCGGGTAGCAGGTGGTTTTGGTGGCGATGCCCATCTGCGGCACCTGGCGCAGAAAGTCGAGCCCGTCCTGGCGCGTGAGATTGGCCACCGACAGCAACTGGCGTTCTTCCCACAGCAGGCGGTAGGGAAAGCTGGGGATATCGCTCATATGGATGCCCGCGCACACCACCCGACCGCCTTTGCGCACGGCCTTGAGCGCCAGCGGCACGAGGTCGCCCACCGTGGCGAAGATGATGGCCGCATCCAGCTGCTGCGGCGGCATCTCGTCGGAACCACCGGCCCAGGTAGCGCCCAGGCTGCGTGCAAAGGTCTGGGTGGTGAGGTCTCCCGGCCGGGTGAAGGCGAACACCGACCGGCCCTGCCACCGCGCCACCTGCGCCAAGACGTGGGCCGCCGCACCGAAGCCGTACAGGCCGAGGTTCTTGCCTTCGCCCGCTTTGGCGAGCGCACGCCAGCCAATCAGCCCGGCGCAGAGCAGGGGGGCCAGCGCTGCATAACTGCCCGCCTCGCCCAGGGGAAACGCAAAGCGTGCATCCGCCACCGTAGCCGTGGCAAAGCCGCCGTCGCGCGTGTAGCCGGTGAACAGCGGGCGGTCGCACAGGTTCTCGCGCTGTATCTGGCAGTAGGCGCAGACGCCGCAGGTGTGGCCCAGCCACGGGATGCCGACGCGCTGGCCCATCTCCAATTCCTGAACGCCTACCCCGATGGCATCAATGCGGCCAACGATCTCGTGGCCCGGGATGATGGGCAGCTGCGGATGCGGCAGTTCGCCATCGACGACATGCAAATCGGTACGGCACACGCCGCAAGCCGCCACCTGGAAGCGGATCTGGCCCGGGCCAGGTTGCCGCTCGGGCAGCTCGGTCCACACCAGCGGCCTGCCCAGTTGCTTTAACACCATTGCGTGCATCAGCGTCCTTCCCGGATTTCGGCGCGTTCGGCGGCCAGCCGCGCCAAGTGGCGAAACACCGCTGGCAGGCGGTCGGGCAGATCCTCCGCCAACAGCCCCGGGCCGAAATGCGCCGCTGCCGCACCGTGCAGCCATACCGCAGCGGCAGCCGCAAGAAAAGCGTCCATGCCCTGCGCCAGCAGGCCCAGCACCATGCCGGCCAATACATCACCCGCACCGGCAGTGGCCAGCGTAGGCGGCGCATTGGCGTTGATGATGGCGCGGCCATCGGGCGCGGCGATCACGGTGTCGCTGCCCTTGAGCACGACGATGGCGCCGCTGGCACGCGCAGCGGCACGGGCGCGGCTCAGCTTGTCGCTGCGCGGGTCGGTCAGGCCCACCCACAAACGGGTGAATTCGCCTTCGTGCGGGGTCAGCACGCAGGGGCCCGCACCATGGCCCGAGATGGCGCTGAACAGCGAATGCGGGTCGTCTTTGAAGGTCGAGAGTGCATCGGCATCGAGCACGGTCGCTCGGCCCGTCTTCAGCATCGCCAACACGCGCGCACGGGTGTCCGGCCCGATACCCGCTCCGGGGCCGATCAGCAGCCCGGTGATGCGGCTGTCGGCCAGCAAGGTATCGAGGTCTTCCGGCCTTGCGACCGGGCTCACCATCACACTGGTCAAGGCTGCGGCATAAACCGACAGCGCGGCTTCGGGCACGGCCACGGTCGCCAGGCCCGCACCCACCCGGGCGGCGGCCCGGGCAGCCATGCGCGCCGCGCCTGTGCTGGGCCAGCCGCCCCAGACCAGCGCGTGGCCTCGGGTGTATTTGTTCCCCACGGATGACAGAGCGGGCAGTGCGCCAGCCCAGAGCGCGGGGTCGTTCTCGAAAGTATCGGGTCTGACCTGGTCGAACACCGATGCGGGCGTACCGATGTCGGCCACGATGAGTTCACCGCAAAGGCTTCGGCCTGGTTGCAGCAGATGGCCCGGCTTCTTGCGCAAGCAGGTCACCGTCAACACACAGGGCACCGCACCCACATTGGCACCTGTGTCGCCCATCAGGCCACTGGGCACATCGACGGCAATGACCGCCATCTTCCTTGCCGCAGCTTCGGCCAGCGTCTGCGCCGCCACGCCTTCCAGGGCCCGGCTCAGGCCCGCACCAAAGATGGCATCGACGACCAGTTCGGCCCCGTCGAGTGCGGCAGGGGTCAATGGCTCAACCGCCCCGCGCCACAGCCCGGCGTGGTGGGCTGCATCGCCGCGCAGACTTTCGCGCGGCACCAGCAAGGCCACCCGAACCGGCCAGTGGGCCTCTGCCAAGTGCCGCGCGGCCACGAAACCGTCGCCGCCGTTGTTGCCGGGGCCGCACAGCACCAGCACCGGCCGCAAGGTCCAGCGCTGCATGATGGCCTGTGCCACCGGTCGCCCAGCGTTTTCCATCAGCGCGGGGCCGCTGATGCCGGACGCAACGGTCCATCGGTCGGCCTCGGCCATCTGCGTGGCGGTGAGCAAGGCTGTGGTGCAGTTCAGCATGTCGGTGTGGGTGTGCATGAACCGAGGTTCAGAGTGTGAAGTCCAGCACCACCCGTGATAGCACTTCGCCTTTGGCCAGCCGCGCCAAGACGGCGTTGATGGCCGATAGCGGTTGCAACTCGATGTCGGCCTTGACCTTGCCGTCGGCGGCAAACGCCAAGGCTTCGGCCATGTCACGCCGATTGCCCACAAACGAGCCCCGGATGGTGATGCAGTTGGCCACCACATCGAACAGCGGCGTTGGGAATTCGCCCGGCGGAATGCCCACCAGCACGCAGGTGCCGTGCTTGCGCGTCATGCCGATGCCCTGCTTGAATGCGGGCAACGAGGGCGCGGTGATCAGCACGCCATGCGCGCCACCGCCCGTGGCTTTGACCACCGCCGCCACTGCGTCACCCTGCTTGGCATTGACCACTACATCGGCACCCAGGCGCTTGGCGTGCGCCAGCTTGCCGTCGTCGATGTCCACCGCGCACACGTGCAGGCCCATCGCCTTGGCGTACTGCACGCCCAGGTGCCCCAGCCCGCCGATGCCGGAGATGACCACCCACTGCCCCGGCTTGGCCTGCGTTTCCTTGACACCCTTGTACGAGGTAATGCCCGCGCAGATCAAGGGTGCGGCATCGACAGCGGACAAGCCCGCCGGAATGTGCGCGACGTAGTTTGGGTCGGCAAGGATGTATTCGGCAAAACCGCCGTTCTGGGTGTAGCCAGCAAACTGCGCCTCGGCGCACACCGGCTCCTGCGCCGCCAGACAAAACTCGCAATGGCCACAGGCCGAGTAGAGCCAGGGCACACCTACCCGGTCGCCCACTTTGACGGCGGTGACACCCGCACCCAGCGCCGTGACGATGCCGATGCCTTCGTGGCCCGGCGTGAAGGGGAGCGCAGGCTTCAGGGGCCAGTCGCCACCGGCCGCATGCAGGTCGGTGTGGCAGACACCGCAGGCCTCGGTCTTGACAAGAATCTGGCCCGCGCCGGGCGTGGGGATGTCGAGCTTTTTCAGCACCAGGGGTTGGCCGAATTGCTCGACCTGGGCGGCTTGCATGGTGTGTGGCATGGAGAGTCCTTGGTTGTGGGTGTCAGATAAGGGGGATTTCTGGTGCGGTCCAGTCCGCGACGGCGGCCTGTACGGGAACCTAGGGACGCTCTGCAAAACTCCCAGCGGTCTGTGGCAGCACGGTCTCGGGCGGTCTGCGGCGTTGCTTTTCTTGCCAATAGCTACGGCTATTGGCTGCAAAAAGCGCCTTGCATCCCATCCCGATCCGCACTACCACATCCTCGCTTGAGTTTTGCAGACCGTCCCTAGCGCGCGGCGGGCTGCGGAAAATCCGCGCCACGTGCCACCGCCTCGCCCGCCATGAAGTCCTTGCGCAACGCATCCAGCTTGGCCATCGCACCGTCAAATGCATCGTTGCCCAGTAGCAGGTGGTGCGGTGGATTGCCCGATGCCACCGCCTGGATGATGGCTTGCGCCGCGCGAACCGGGTCGCCCCGTTGCTTGCCAGATATCTCCCGCACTTGCGCGCGCGATGCGCCAGCGGTCGCGGCGTAGTCGTCGATTTGCTGCTGGCTTTCGTTGGCCGAGCGCCCGGCCCAGTCGGTGCGAAAGCCGCTGGGCTCCACCAGCATCACCTGCAAGCCCAGTGGCTCAACCTCTTGCCACAGTGCTTCGGACAAACCTTCCACCGCGAACTTGGTGGCGTTGTAGTAGCCGATGGCCGGGAAGGCGCAAATGCCACCGATTGACGAGAAGTTGACGATGCAGCCGCTGCGCCGCTTGCGCATGCCGGGCAGCACGGCCTGGACCACGCGGCTCAGGCCGAACACATTGACCTCGAACATCTTGCGCACCTCGGCCTCTTCACCTTCTTCGATGGCGGCGAAGTAGCCGATGCCCGCGTTGTTGACCAGCACGTCGATGTCGCCGAAGCGGGCTTTGGCCGCCTGCATGGCCGCATCCACCTGGTCCGGCTGGGTGACGTCAAGCTGGAGTACGAGGACGTTGTCGGTCACACCAAAGCCCTCCAGCTTGGAGGGGGCGCGGGCGGTCACCACCGTGCGGTAGCCATGTTTGACGGCCTGTTTGGCGAGTTCCAGGCCAAAGCCTGTGGAGCAGCCGGTGATGAACCATACCGGTGGTACGGTGGCAAGGGAGGTGCTGGTTTGGGTTTGCATAGCGGTTACTTTCAGCTCACACGGGCGCATCGAACTGTCCGGTGCGCACCAGCTTTTGGTTGACGAATTCCTGGATGCCCATGTTGCCCAGCTCGCGGCCATAGCCCGAGTGCTTGATGCCACCAAAGGGCAGTTCGGCATCGACCCAGTGGATGTTGTTGATAAACACCATGCCCGTGTCGATGCGGCTGGCCACGCGCTGGCCGCGTGCAGCGTCTTGCGTCCACACCGAGCCACCCAGGCCGAAGTCGCTGTCGTTGGCCAGCGCGATGGCCTCGTCCTCGGTCTTCACGCGGTAGAAAGACACCACGGGGCCAAAGAACTCGTCGCGGAAGGCGGGGTTGCCGGGGGCGATGTCCGTCAGGATGGTGGGCTCCATGAACCACCCGGGCCGGTCGATGCGCTTGCCGCCCATCAGCAGCGTGGCACCGCCTTTTACGGCCGCATCGACCTGGGCCAGCAGTTGCACCAGCGCGCCTTCGGTGGACAGCGGGCCGTGCGTGGTTTTCTCGTCCATCGGGTCGCCCGGCTGCAAGGCTTGCAGCGCGGCCTTGAAGCGGGCCAGGAACTGGTCGGCCATGCTGTCTAGCACGATGAAGCGCTTGGCCGCGCAGCAGGTCTGGCCGCCGTTGTACATGCGGCCCCAGACGGCCCAGGGAATGGTTGTGTCCAGGTCGGCATCGTCAAGCACGATGAAGGCATCGCTGCCGCCGAGTTCCATGGTCGATTTTTTCAGATTCTGCCCCGCACGCGCCGCCACCGCACGCCCAGCCTCCAGGCTGCCCGTCAGGGCCACGCCCTTGATGCGCGGGTCGTCGATGATGATGTTGGACTGCTCGTAGGAGATGAGCAGGTTGGTGTAGGCCCCTACCGGCGCGCCAGCGTCCAGCAGCAGCTTTTCAAACGCGATGGCGCATTGCGGCACACAGCCCGCGTGTTTGACCACCAGCACATTGCCCGCCATCAGCTGCGGGCCGGCTACGCGGGCCAACTGGTAGTAGGGGAAGTTCCAGGGCTCCACGCAGAACAACACGCCCATCGGTGAACTTTCCATGTGTGCTGCGCCAGCCTGGGGGTGCAGCGGTACCGGGGCTAAAAATGCCTCGGCGTGCTGGGCGTAGTAGGCCAGGATATCGGCGCTGAACTGGACTTCACCGCGTGCTTCACCGATGCGCTTGCCCATCTCCAGCGTCTCCAGCCGGGCGAAGTCGTCTACCCGGGCGTGCAGCAGGGCGGCCGCCTTGAGGAGGACGCTCGCCCGCTCGGCGTAGCTCTTGTGCTTCCAGCTATCGAAGCAGGTTTGCGCTTGTGCCAGAGACTGCTCAAGCTGGTCGTTGCTCACATGCTCAAAGCTCTTGAGCAGCTTGCCGTCATTGGGATTAACGCTTTGGTAAGCCATGTTGATTTCCTTGGGAGCGGCTGGCGTGCGGGGTGCGCGACCGGAACCGATCCGCAGACTTTGCGCCGCGCCGCTGTGCTGGTCTGTGCGCCACAGCACGTAGTGCGGGTCGTGGCATCTGGGGGCCGAGCGCGGTAAATACCCCTAGCCGCACTGCCCGCCAGGAGCAGGGCGGTGACCCGCAAATTGCTATTTTTTTAATAGCTACTGGCGCTTTTATTGCCTACGCTAGAGGCACTTTTTTTATAAACCATGGCGCTGCAGATTTCCCAGCGGGTCGGAGTGGATCTGGGTGCCTGCTGTACCGGCCAGCAGGGCTTCGATATCGTCCAGCGACCCAATCACAGCGCGCTGGCCGGTGGAGGTGGCGAAGCCGCAGGCAGCCGCCACCTTGGGCGCCATCGAACCCGCAGGCCAGCTGTGTTGCCCCAGCCCTTGTCTGCTGCCAGTGCCTCGGCCTGGTCGGCGGTGTAGACCGGGCCAATCGGCTTGGTCGGGTGGCTAAACGCGGGGTCTAGCGGATCGACCTCTACCCGCGTCAGCAGCGTGGTGATGGTCCGCGTGGCGGGCAGCAGGTTGGCCAGTTCCTGCTCTAGCAAGTAGCCAATCATGCCCTCCGACTCGGCGCCCAGCACGTCCAGCGGGTAGCTTTCCACGCTGCTATCCACGGCGGTATAGGCGGCGGACTGCAGCGCCAGCAAGCCCACTTGCGGCCCGTTGCCGTGCGTCAGCAC
>CAUPON010000030.1:0-67573 GCA_963513025.1 uncultured Albidiferax sp. | reverse complement strand
GGTCTGACTGCCTGGCTGGCCCAAGGGTTCCATGGCAGCATGGCCTATATGGAAAGCCATGGCCTGAAGCGCGCCCGCCCGGCAGAGCTGGTGCCGGGCACCGTCAGCGTCATCACCGCCCGCATGGATTATCTGCCGCGCAGCACCCCGGAGGGCTGGCAGGCGCTGGAATTCGACCGCTTGCAGCGCCCTGGTGAGGGCATTGTGTCGGTCTATGCCCGGGGCCGCGACTACCACCAGGTGCTGCGCGCGCGGCTGCAAAAGCTCAGTGACCGCATCGCCGCCGAGCTGGGGCCGCTGGGTTACCGGGTGTTCACCGACTCGGCCCCGGTGCTCGAGGCCGAGCTGGCCACGCGCAGCGGCCAGGGCTGGCGCGGCAAGCACACCCTGGTGCTGAACCGGGAGGCCGGCTCGATGTTCTTTCTGGGCGAGATCTACGTGGACCGCGCCTTGCCGCCGACCGCGCCCACCAGCGGCCACTGCGGCAGCTGCAGCGCCTGCATCGACGTATGCCCCACCCAGGCCATCGTCGCCCCACATCGGCTGGACGCGCGCCGCTGCATCTCCTACCTGACCATCGAGCATGCGGGGCCGATCCCGCTGGAGTTCCGTCCGCTGATCGCCAACCGCATCTACGGTTGCGACGACTGCCAGCTGGCCTGCCCTTGGAACAAGTTCGCCCAGCGCAGTGCCTTGCCCGACTTCGACGAACGCCGCGGCCTGAGTGGCCAGCAACTGGGTACCTTGTTCGGCTGGACCGAGGACGAATTTCTGCGCTACACCGAAGGCGGGCCGATACGCCGCATCGGCCACGAGCGCTGGCTGCGCAATGTGGCGGTGGCCATGGGCAATGCGTTGCGGCTGGCCGACGATCCGATGCTGCGCCAGGCCCTGCAGCAGCGGGCCGACGACCCGAGCCCGCTGGTGCGCGAGCACGTGGCCTGGGCACTGCAGGACTAGATTGCGCGAAGCAATTTGAAAGAGCCTGTCATGGGCCTGTCAGGAAGTGGTTTTTTATAAAAATTGCTATTTTTTTGAGAAAATTGACGATCTTATGTAAGTAAAACTACATATACGAAAGAATTATTCTCGAAAATCTACATTGTAATTTTAATTAATTAATATGATTCGATGTAAGAATGGATACGAAATGTATCCATTTTTTCGAAAGGATCAGTATGCTCAATCAGATCGGGAAGAAGAAAAAGGCTCTCATCATTGGCGGCGGCGCTCCGAATTCCCCCTTGATTGCCGGCGCCTTGGCGGCCTTCCTGGACCACGGCGTCGAGTTCGATGTCATTTCCGCCTCGGGTGCTGGTGTGCTGATGGGCTTGCTCTACAAGGCGCCCAAGAATTACGCACCGCGAGAAGCGCTGGCGCGCTGGGCCGAAGTAGGGGTGGCGGACACCATCTACAAGCTGTTTCCGGTCAACTACAAGATATTTCAGAAGCCCGGCGCCGAGGCCATGAAGTACCGTACCGCCTTGCAGCCTGGGGCGGCTCCGGCAACGAACAATCCGTTTCTTGACGCCATTACCCAGAACTTTTCGCACAACTTTACGCAGGCCTCAGGCACCTGGAAGGATTGGATGCATCTGGTGCAGTCCAGCCTGTCGCCTTCGGATCTGAGCTCCAAAAGCCTGGGGCTCTGTGCCCATCTGCCGTTCCTGGAGCAGTCGATTGACTTCAGCGCCGTGGCGACCATGCAGCCGGCTTTCTATATCAATGCCTACAACATGACGCAAGGCCGCATGCAGATCTGGGGCAAGGAGGATATCCAGCCCGTGCATGTGCGGGCAGCCCTGTCCTTTCCGTTCCTGTATCCGCCGACCGAGATCGACGGCGACGACTACATCGAGGGTGCAGCCCTGGATACCTTGAACTTCCAGCCCTTTGAGGCTGACGCGGATGGGCACTCCTTGCATGACGACGTGGATACCCTGGTGGTTCTGGACATCCTGGGTGACGAGCGGCTGATCCGCAAGCCGCGCAATCTGTATGACGCCTGGGTGCGCTCGGTCATTACGCCCCTGGTGAAGATTTCGAAAGCCGAAACGCGGCTGTTTGAACTCGAACACAACACCGACCCTGCGACCGGTAAGCCGAAGCGGCGCATGCTGAAAGTGGATTTGATGCAGGGCATTCCAGATGGGCATTGGCCCGAAGTGCTGGAGTGGTCTGCATCCAATATGCAATTGCTTTTTGAGGTCGGATACCGAGCCGGGCAGGCGTTTTGCCGCGAGCACGTAGATGTGCTGCAAGCCACAGCATCAGAAGAGGTCGCACTCGCCGACTGAGCCAGACCTGCCAGTTCCAAATTGAAGAGAGAAAAACATGACTATTACCAAACGCTTGATATTGACCCTGGCGACTGCACTCATCGCTTTGCTTTTTGTAGGTGCGGCTGGACAGTGGCAACTGCAGCGCTCCCAGGAGCGCTTCGATACGGTGCAGAACCGCATCATTCCCAGCATCCACGGTCTGAATGCGGCCAAAGGCTTTTTGGCCGATACGCGGCTGGCGGGTTACCGTTTGTCGGTGTTCTCCAATCTGGACGACAAATCTGCACTGGACAAAGCGGTGGCAGACGCCAACAAGAACTTTGACGACGTGATTGCGACGTACGAGAAAGAGCGCATTTACGACGAAACCGACCGCAAGATGCTGGCCATGGACCGCGCCAACATGGAAGCCTATCGCCAAGCATTGGTGCCATTCTTCGCCGCAGCGCACACGGGTGATATGGACGGAGTACGCGCCACGCTGGTTGCCGGGTCGCCATTGGCGCTATCGGCTGCGGGCGTCAAAAAAGGCATCGACGAACACATTGCCTACAACAACACCTTGGTCGAAGCTGTGCGCCAGGAAAGCGCCGAAGCCTATACGTTTGCACAACGCAGCATGACGGCTGTGATTGTGGTGGCTTTTCTGTTGACGGGCATGTTGGCCTTGCATCTATACCGCAGCATCACCGGCAGTCTGGGCAATCTGCAGAAAGACTTTGAACGTGTCAGTGTGTCTTTGGATCTATCCCAGCCAGTGAAGATCGAGCGCATGGATGAAATCGGCCAGGTCGCCAATGCGTTCAACACCTTGCTGGCGCGTATTGCCGGCGTGATTGCCACAGTGCACGTGTCTGCGGATGCGGTCAGTGTGGCGTCGCAGCAGATCGCCGCCAGCAATGCCGATCTTTCTTCGCGCACCGAGCAGCAGGCTTCGTCGCTGGAGCAAAGCGCCGCCAGCCTGGAGCAATTGACGGCCGCAGTGCAGCAGAACACAGCCAGTGCGCGCGAGGCCAATCAGTTGGCGGTATCGGCATCGCAGATCGCTTCGCAGGGTGGCAGCGTGGTAGAGCAGGTGGTGACAACCATGAACTCTATCAATGCATCGTCCAGCAAGATCGTGGACATCATCAGCGTGATCGACGGCATCGCGTTCCAGACCAATATTCTGGCGCTGAACGCCGCCGTGGAGGCCGCGCGTGCGGGCGAGCAGGGGCGCGGTTTTGCCGTGGTGGCCAGCGAGGTGCGCAGCCTGGCCCAGCGGTCGGCGGCGGCGGCCAAGGAGATCAAGGGTTTGATCGGCGACTCGGTGGACAAGGTGGGCTCCGGCAGCAAGCTGGTGCAGCAGGCCGGTGACACCATGCGCGACATCGTCACCAGCGTGCAAAAGGTTACACACATCGTGGGCGAGATCGCCTCCGCCAGCCAACAGCAGAGCGATGGTATTGGCCAGGTCAATGTAGCGATCTCGCAAATGGACCAGGTGACCCAGCAGAACGCTGCGTTGGTGGAAGAGGCTGCTGCGGCGTCCCAGTCGCTGCGCGACCAGGCGCAAATGCTGGAGCAGGTGGTCAGTGCATTCCAGTTGGATGCGGGACAGTCGGCATTGCAGCCAGCAGCTCCGCACCCAGCCCCGCGCCTACCCGCCGCTGCGCGTCAAAATGCTATTGAAGCTCGTTCCTTTGGAAAAAAATCGGTTCCAGCACAGGTGGGGTATGCAAAGAGTGCTATCTAGTTAGTAGCAAGCCGGCTAGCGCGCCAGACCCAGTGCAAACGGCAGGCTGGCAATTGCCAGCAGCGTCGACATGCTGACCAAGCTGGCCGTCAGCGCGCCGTTGTAGCCCATCTTGGCGGCCAGCACATAGCAGCTGGAGGCGGTGGGCAGGGCCGAAAACGCCAGCAGCACGACCGTGTGCAGCGTCGACAACCCCATCAGCCATGACAGGCCCAGCGCGATCAGCGGCAGTACAAAGTGCCGGATGCCCAGCACGCTGATTGCCAGTACCTTGGCCCGCGCCAAGGGGCCAAACTGCATCCCCGCACCCGCTGCCATCAGGCCCAGCGCAATCGAGGCCGCACCGATGCGGCTGGTGGTGGGTTCCAGCCACTGCGGAATCGCAAAGCCCAGCAGATTCGCCACCAGGCCGGAGGCGGTGGCCAGGATCAGCGGGTTGCGCAGCAGTGCGCCCGCAAAGCCGCTTTGCGCATGCCGGGCCATCGGCCACACGGCCGCCACATTGAACAGTGGCACGCAGACGCCGATCAGCACCGCCACCAGCTGCGGGCCCTGGGGGCCGGCCAGCCGCTCGGCCAGGGCCAAGGCGATGAAGGAATTGAAGCGGAAGGCGATCTGTGCATTCGCCGCGTGTTCGCGCCGGTTGATGCGGTGGCCGATCCAGGGCAGATAGGGCAGGGCGTAGGACAGGCCGATCGACAACAGGCCCATGGCCAGGCCCGCCACGATCAGGCTGGACGCCGCTTGCAGGTCCAGCGGGGTGCGCACAATCGACTGGAACAGCAGCACCGGGAACAGAAAATAATAGGTCAGGCTTTCCACCTGTTCCCACACGGTGCGGTTCAGGGCGGTGTAGCGGCATACCAGGTAACCGCACAAAATCAGCGAGAAGTCGGGAAACAACAGTTGGGCGTAGTACATGGAATCGAGAATACCAGCCAGGCCTGGGAGCGCTTACGATGCACCCTGTTAATTCATCGCAAGGAGAAAAAACCATGTTGCGTTCCACTCTGTCCACCCTGGGTCTGCTGGCTGCTGCTGGCGCGGCTATGGCGCAAGGCTATCCGAACAAGGTCGTCAAGCTGCAGGTGCCGTTTGCACCGGGCGGCACCACCGACATCATTGCCCGCACCATTGCCGATGCGCTGGGCCGGGCGATCGGCCAGTCGGTGATTGTGGAGAACAAGGCCGGTGGCGGCGGCATTATTGGCGCCAACGAAACCGCCAAGGCCGCGCCGGACGGCTACTCATTAGGTATCGCCACGGTGTCCACGGTGGCCGCGAATCCGGCCATCAACCCCAAGACGCCGTACAACCCGCTGACCGACTTCACCCCCATCATCAACATCGCGGCCACGCCCAACATCATTGCGGTGACGCCCAGCTTCCCGGCCAAGGACTACAAGGGCTTCATCGCCGAGCTGAAGAAGTCACCGGGCAAGTATTCGTTTGCCTCGTCGGGCACCGGCACCATCCAGCATCTGCAGATGGAGCTGTTCAAGAGCAAGACCGGTACCTTCATGACGCACATCCCCTACCGCGGCGCCGGCCCCGCACTCAACGACACCGTAGCCGGCCAGGTGGCAATGATGCTGGACAACCTGCCGTCGGCCTTGCCCTTCATCCAGGCGAACCGCCTGGTGCCCATCGTGGTGGCCGCACCGCAGCGTCTGGCCATCCTGCCGAATGTGCCAACCTTCAAGGAAATCGGCCTGGAGCCGGTGAACCGCCTGGCCTTTTACGGCATTTACGGCCCCAAGGGCCTGCCGCGCGAGGTGGTCGACAAGATCAACGCCGGCGTGCGCAAGGCGCTGGAAGACCCGGCCGTGCGCAAGCGGATTGAAGACACCGGCTCCATCATCGTGGCCAATACGCCTGAGCAGTTTGCGGCCGAGATCCAGGCCGAGTACGCGGTGTACAAGAAAGTGGTGACCGACTCGAAGTTGACGCTGGATTGAGCACCGAACGCAATAATGCGTTGATGGATGCCTTTATCGACGCCCTGTGGCTGGAGCAAGGCCTGTCCAAGAACACCTTGGCGGCCTACCGGCGGGATCTGGCGCTGCTGGCCGCCTGGCTGCAGCCCCAGTCGCGCGCGCTGGATGACACCCGCGAGCAAGACCTGCAGGCCTATTTCGCGGCCCGCCATGCGCAGACCAAGGCCACCTCGGCGAACCGGCGTTTGACGGTGTTCAAACGCTATTTCCGCTGGGCGCTGCGCGAGCGGCTGATTCTGGCCGACCCGACGCTCAAGCTGCAGCCCGCGCGCCAGGCACCGCGCGCCATCAAGACCCTGACCGAGGCGCAGGTTGAAGCGCTGCTGACCGCGCCCGATGTGGACACGCCGCTAGGCCTGCGCGACCGCGCCATGCTGGAGTTGATGTACGCCAGCGGCCTGCGCGTCAGCGAGCTGGTGCTGCTGAAGACCTTCCAGCTCAGCCTGAATGACGGCGTTCTGCGGGTGCTGGGCAAGGGCAGCAAGGAGCGGCTGGTGCCATTCGGCCAGGTGGCCGGCATCTGGCTGGAGCGCTATATGGAAGAAGCCCGGCCAGAAATTCTGGATGGCAAGCAGGCCGACGACCTGTTCATCACCTCGCGCGGCAACAAGGCCGGGCGCGCCATGTCGCGGGTGATGTTCTGGATGCTGGTGCGCAAATACGCGCTGGCGGCCGACATCCACGTGGCCTTGTCGCCGCACACCCTGCGCCACGCATTTGCCACGCACCTGCTGAACCATGGCGCCGATCTGCGCGCGGTGCAGATGCTGCTGGGCCATGCGGATATTTCCACCACCACAATCTACACCCACGTGGCGCGCGAGCGCCTGCACGCGCTGCACGCCAAGCACCATCCTCGGGGCTAGCGCGCGGCTAGGCCGCCAGTGCCAGTGCCTCGCAGGCTGCTTTTTTGCGGGTGAAGACTTCCGCAATCCGCATGCCGTCCGAGCCGCGCCGCAGTAGGCTGCGGTGGGCCAACTGGTCTTCGGGGCCGGCATCGGCCTGCAGCTGGGTGTGCACGGTGTCGCCGACGTCCAGGTTGCCGTAGAACACCAGCTCGCGCTCGCGCAGCTGCGCTGGACGGCTGCTGCGGAGACCTGCCCATTCGGCGCGGTCGACCATGGACTGGAAGCTGCTGAAGTAAAGCAGGTCCGCGCCGTTGAAATCGTTGTACGGGCAGGGTGTGTAGACGCTGGTATGCGCGTCTGCCGTTGCGGGCGAGTGCGCAACGGCCCGGCGCGCGCGTCCCCGCTGCACAAAAGCCTCGGCGGCCGCGGCCAGTCCGGGCTGGGTTGCGGCATGCGGTGTGGCCATCACGGCGCGCACGATGCTGCGGTTGCTGCCCGCCTGCGCACGGCGCACAAATACCGACAGCATCTCCAACCGCGCGATGCACTGGCCGTGCAGCTCCACCGCGTGCTGGCTGTAATGCTGGGTGCGGCCGGTAGGCTGGCACTGCGTGGATATGCTGAACGCGTCGTGCTCTTCCACCCGCTCCAGCTGCGCCTGCTGGATGCGTATCAGGCTGAAAGCTGCGTAGACCTTGTGGCCCTGCGCGTCGCGGAACTCCGGCTGCGCGAGGCCCTGGCTGTGGGCGATGGCTAGCCAGTGCCGGTGTCCGCATTCTTTCAGCAGCCAGTTTTCCGACAGGCCGCTGCAGCACAGCTGCGGCATGCCAGCGCTGTAGCGCCCGACCAGCGGCGTGGGCAGCAGGTGCGTGCTCACGACAGCAGCAGTTCCGACTCTTCCGTGCAGCACACCGCGCCGGCACGGGCAGCGATCTGCTCGGCCAGGTACTGCGCGTCACGCGCCACGCCGGAGAAGCGGCCCGAGCCCCAGGTGTGCAGCCAGGGCAATCCCAGAAAGTACAGGCCGGCCTGCTGGGTCACGCCGCGCACATGTACCGGCTCGCCACGGCCGTTGAATACCGGTGCATCGACCCAGGCGAAGTCGGGCGAGAAGCCTATGCACCAGACCACGCTGGTGATGCCGGACGCGGCCAGGTCCAGGCTGCTGCGCTCGGCTGCCGGTTGCCACACGGGCACATAGGGGTCGCCGGGTGGTGCGTCTATGCCGCGCGCGGCAATGTATTTGTCGATGCTGGCATTGATGCCGTTGTAGATGCCGTCGGCGTGGTCCAGATTGGCTTGCAGGTTTGGCTGAAAGCGGAGTTCGCTGCCTTGCAAGTCGGTCAGCAGGCCGTACAGCTCCATGCCTTCCAGCGCGAAGCGGCGCAGGTCGATGTCGCGCCCGCCGTCGCGGCCGGTCACATAGTGGTTGGTGTTGTCGCGCACACCTTCGCGCAGCGGGTGCTGGGTCACCGGCATGTTGTAGTAGTCCATGTCGGCCAGCCAGTCCACCACGTCCTTGCCGCGGTAGAAGCGGGCGCAGCGCGGCGCGTCGCCGGTGGCCACAAACACCTTGCGGCCGGCCAGGTGCAGGTCTTCGGCGATCTGTGAACCCGATTGGCCGCAGCCCACGACCAGCACCGCGCCCTCTGGCAGCGACTGCGGATTCCGGTACTCGGCCGAATGCATCTGGGTGATGTGTGCCGGCAGGCGTTCGGCCAGGCGCGGTACGATGGGCTTGTGGTACCCGCCCGAGGCCACCACTACCTGGTCGGCGGTGAACGTGCCCTGGCTGGTCTGGATGCTGAACGGCTTGCTGTCGCTGCTGCGCGCCACCTTGTGCACGACCACGCCTTCCAACGCGGGCGCATCCACATGGGCCACAAAGCCTTCCAGCCAGGCGTTGATTTCTTCCTTGACCATGAAGCCGTGCGGATCGTCGCCGGCGTAGCTCCAGCCGGGCAGATTGCACTGCCAGTTGGGCGTCACCAGGCAGAAAGAGTCCCAGCGCTGGCTGCGCCAGCTGTGCACCAACTTGCTTTTCTCCAGCACAAGGTGGTCTATACCGCGCAGCTGCAGGTAGTAGCTCAGTGACAGGCCGGCCTGGCCGCCGCCGACGATGGCAACGCTGTAGTGGGTGGTCTGGGGTTCAATATGTGCCATGGTGGTTTCTCGTGTTTAGCTAAAGGCGGTGACCAACACTTGCGCGTCGGCCTGGGGCTGAAAGGCGGCGGCTAGATGTTCAATCTCGGCCAGTTGGTCCATCGCCTGGGAGCAGGCAAAGCCGTACTTGGCGCGCACCCGTTCCGAGGCAATGTTCAGCGCCTCGCGGCTGCGCTGCAGAAAGTCGTTCAGCGGGTAGCTATGTCCGACCTGCAGATAGTCCTGCACCACCAGCGACGGGGAGTAGCAGCGGGTTTGCGTTTGATCGGGCCAAACGATGTGGAAGTGCATTACGGGCATAGGCTGGGTGCTCTCATTTTTGAATAGATCTCGGTGTGCAGTGCGGCGCTGCGCTGCCAGCTGAAGTGGGCGGCGAGCCGGGCTGCGGACGCGGCAATGCGCTGGCGGTTGGTCTGGGCCAGTGCCTGCTGGATGGCATCGGCAATCGAGCCGGCATCCAGCGGGTCGGCCCAGCTGCAGTCGCCGGCTTGCAGGTATTCGGTAAACGGTGGGATGTGGGATGCCACTACCGGCACGCCGCTGCACAGCGCTTCCATCACCACCAGGCCGAAGCCTTCACTGAGCGAGGGCATGGCAACCACGTCGGCCAGGCGGAACAGGCCGGGCATGTCGGCGTCGGCCAGTGGCCCGGTCAGCAGCACGGCGTGGCTGCAGCCGCTGGTTTGCAGCAGGGTCTGGAATGTGCGGGCATAGGCGCTGTGGTCCAGCAGGCTGGCGCCGCCGGCAACCACCAGTTGCAGATCGGGCATCTGCGCACGCAGCTGGATGAAGGCCTGCAGCACGCGGACGGTGTTTTTGCGTTCCTCCACGCCACCGATGCAGAGCAGCACTGGCCCGTCCGCACGGATACCCAGGCGGTGCGCCAAGGCGGTGTCTGCCGCTTGCGGAGTCGGGCTGTAGCGCGCGGCATCCACACCGTTGGGTACTTCGATGGCCGCAATGCCGTGTTCGCTCTCCAACACATCGCGCCACAGCTGGCTCACGCACAGCACCTGCTGCGCCTGGTGTACGGAGCGGTGCTGCCAGGCCATCAGCTGCGGCTGGGCAAAGTTGTCCAGGTGGTGCACTGTGCGCACAAACCCGCCAATCAGGCCGCGGTCCTGCAGGGTCGCCAGTGCATTGCCGCCAATGCCGTCATGGCAGTGCAGCACGTCGAAAGTTTCGCGCTCCAGCAACGGCGTCAGATGGTCCACATACGCCGCGATGCGGCTGCCGACCATCGCCACCATATCGGCAGGTGTACTGGCCACGGGCACCAGTTCGGTGGCGCACCTCAGCGGGCGGAAGAATTGCTGGCCCCTTGTCGCGGGCGCCATCACTTTCACATCGTGCCCAGCATCGAACAGCGCATGCGCCAGCTCGATGGTGTGCACCACGCCGCCGCGCGGGTTCACCGAATGGGTGAGCAGGCCGATTTTCATGCAGGGACTCCTGCAGCCTGGCAAATGAATGCGTCCTCGGCAAAGTCCCACAGCAACGCCTGGCTGGCGCCTTGGCGCAGATACACCTGGCGGTCGGTCGTGACTTCGCCGACCACGCCGCAGGCGATGTCGCGCACCGCAAAGCGCGTCAAGACTTCGCCGAGATGCTGGGGCCGCACGCTGAGCACGAAGCCGTAGCTGGGGAAGGAAGTGAGCCAGCGCTGCAGTGGCACACCCTCGGGGCGCGGGATCGCGTCCACATCGATGACGGCGCCGACTTGCGAGCATTCCAGCAGCATCATCGCCGTGCCCACCGCGCCGGCCATGCTGATGTCTTTGGCGGCATCGCAGAGGCCGTCTTCGGCGAAGCGCGGCAGCAGTTCCAGGTCGCCGCGCAGCCGCTCGGATGGTGCGCGGGTGGATGCATTCCAGTAGGGGAAGGGTTCCTCGTAGGCGCCGCGCAGGTCTACCGCCATCACCAGCTTGTCGCCCGGGCGGGCGTTGAAGCTGGTCAGCAGCGCCTTGGCCTGGCCGAGGATGGCGACGGCCAGCTGCGGCCGCTCGCTGCGGTTGTTGCTGTGGCCGCCCACGATGGGTACGCCGTAGGTTTGCGACGCACGGGCCATGCCTAGCAGCATCTCGCCCGCCGGGTCCATGCCTTGGCTCCACAGCGCGTTGACCACCGCCGTGGGGCGCCCCCCCATGGCGTAGATGTCGCTCACGTTGACCATCAGGCTGCAATAGCCTGCGAACCAGGGCATGCGTGCAATGAAGTCTTCCACCAGGCCTTCGATGGCGAACAGCAGGTAGCCGCCATGGCCGTCGGGGATGGCGGCGCAGTCGTCTCCCACCGGTACGGCCTGGGCCAGCGCCGCGCTGCCGCCGGGCAGGGCCACGCCCAGCGCGGTGACGATGTCGCTGATGTCGCGCTTGTGCGCAAAGCCGCGGCTGTCGCGCAGGAAATTGCAGAGTTGTTCGGCGCTCATAGCGAAGCCCGCGCACGGGTCACAAAGCCGCTGACCGGATCGAAGCAGGGCGGGTAGGCGGTCAGGTCGGCCTGCATCTCGCAGTGCGGCCGACCGTGGATGCTGAGTTCGGCCAGTTGCTGCCATTTGAGACGGCGGAACAGAGGTGCGTTCTGCGCCTGCACATGGGCTAAAAATGTGTGGCAGCCCAGCGCATGGGCGCGGCTGACCGCCAGGCGTATCAGCGTCGCACCCAGGTTGCCCTGGCTGCGAAACGATGGATGCACCGCCAGCCGCGAGCCCCACCACAGGCCGGACGATTTCTCGTGGATGCGCACCGTGCCTACCACTTGGTCGGGCATGCCACCGCGGCAGGACATCGCCACCAGCAGCTGCGCATGCTCGTCGATAGCGTCCCGGTCGTCGCCGCTGAAGATTCCTTGCTCGATGCAGAACACCGCGCGGCGCAGCGCATGGGCTTCGCGCCGCTCCCAGTCCTGGCAGGCGGCGCGCACCAGGAATTCCACCGGCGCCCACACGGGCGGGGTTTCCAGCACGTTGTCGATACAGAGCATGGTGTTCCCCTTATGTTTCGTAGACAGACAAGGAAGAGCAGGCGCCGCACTTGCCGCAGCCCGCCTTGATGTCCCCGGAGCGTAGATTCGCCGCCGCCACGCTGCGGCCCAGCGGCTGCAGAATCGACTTCATGAATTCAGGCGAGGGCGCGGCGTGGTCTTCCAGCGGCGTGCCGCTGATCGGCACAAACGGCACCACAAACGGGTACACGCCGAGTGCCAGCAGCTGGTCGCAGATCTGCAGAATCGCCTCGCGGCTATCGCCCAGCCCGGCCAGGATGTAGGTGCTGACCTGGCCGCGGCCAAAGACCCGCACCGAGGCTTCAAATGCCTCCATGTAGCGGCTGATCGGCACCTGGGCCTTGCCGGGCATGATCTTTTCGCGCAGCTCGGGCGTTACCACCTCCAGGTGCATGCCGAGCGTGTCGATGCCCGAGGCCCGCATCCGGTCGAACCACACGTCTTTGTCCGGCGGCTCGCACTGGCCCTGGATGGGGATGTTGACGGCGGCCTTGATGGCAAACGCGCTGTCGCACAGCACCTGGGCCCCGCGGTCGGTGGCGTTGGGCGTGCCGGTGGTCATCACCATGTGCTTCACACCGTCCAGCAGTACGGCGGCGCGGGCCACTTCGGCCAGTTGCTGCGGGGTCTTGTGGGCGATGGTGCGGCCTGCCGCCAGCGACTGGCCGATTGCGCAGAACTTGCAGGTTTTTTTGCGGCTCTCGTAGCGGATGCAGGTTTGCAGCACCGTGGTGGCCAGCACGTCGGCGCCGTGCAAGGTGGCGATGTGCGAGTAGGGCACGCCATCCATGGTCTGCATTGCGTAAAAGCGCGGTTGCTTGGGGAAGCTGATGCTGGCAATCGGGATCGTGCCACGCGTCACCACGCTGCGGCCTTGCGCGTCTGGCGCCAGCGCTGTGAATGGCGAGTTCCAGGCGGTGGAGGTGTGCACCGGCACCATGATGGTGTGGCCGTCCACCGTCACCGCCTTGTGGTCGCTGGGGCCGGCGCCGCCCTTGCGGCTGGCCACGCCGGCGCTGGGGTCAACCAGCCGCAGCCCGAAGGACTGCAGCTCCGTCATTAGCTGGCGATTCATGGGCTGGAGGGTGGGGTTCATGGTGACTTCCGGTGGTGGGAAAAGGGGTTTCGCTCATGCGCTGCATGGGTACGGCGGGCCGGTCGTTCAGCACCAGGCCCAGCAGCTCGGGCCGGGCGTAGTGGCCGACCGAATCCATCATGCGTTTGCGCTTGGTGATCAGTGCCATGTCCAGGTCGGCGATCACCATGCCTTCGCCCTCGGTCAGCGGCGGGGCCAGGTGCTTGCCTTCGGGCGAAATGATGGCCGTGTGGCAGCCGCCGCGCAGCGCTTTCTGCAGGCCGGCGTCGGGGGTGATGGATTGGATTTGCGCGTCCGTCAGCCAGCCCGTGGCGTTGATGACAAAGCAGCCGGATTCGAGCGCGTGGTGGCGAATGGTGACCTCCATCTGCTCGGCGAATATGGGGCCGACCAGCGAGCCGGGGAACTGCGCGCAGTGGATTTCTTCGTGCTGCGCCATCAGGCTATAGCGGGCCAGCGGGTTGTAGTGCTCCCAGCAGGCCAGGGCACCTACGCGGCCGACGGCGGTGTCCACCACCTTCAGCCCGGCGCCATCGCCCATGCCCCAGACCATGCGCTCGTGGTAGGTGGGCGTGATCTTGCGGCGCTTGAGTGCCAGGCTGCCATTGGCGTCAAACACCAGCTGGGTGTTGTACAGGCTGCCATGGTCGCGCTCGTTCACGCCCACCACCACCACGATTCCGTGGGTCCGTGCCCGCTGGGCCACAGCGGCCGTCACCGGGCCGGGCACCAGCACCGCTTGTTCGTACAGCTTGAGATGGGGTGCGCCCTGCAATGCTGGCGGCAGCACGAACGAAAAGTAGGGGTAGTAGGGCATGAAGGTCTCTGGGAAGACCATGATCTGCACGCCCTTGGCGGCGGCCTCGTCGATGGCCCCGCACACACGCTCCAGCGTGCCCTCGGGGCGCTCCAGATCCGGCGCGATCTGCACCGCTGCGGCGCGGACGGTACGTGGTGTGGAAGCCATCGTCGTGTGTCCTTACAGCGTCCAGGTGTCCAGAATGACGGCGTTGGCCTTCTTGTGGATCAGCACAATGTCCAGCACATCCAGCGGGCTGATCGGGCGGATGCCTTCAATCAGCGATCCTTCGCCGTGGCCGTACAACGCCTGCAGCGCAAAGCGGCAAGCGTAGACCTTGCCGCCCTCGGCCATGAACTTGGTGATCTGGTTGTTGAAGTTCTGGTGGCCGGGGAAGGCCTCGTCGCCCAGCGTGGGGAAGCCGCGCTGCACGCCCAGGGTCACGCCGGGGCCGTACAACAGCACCGAGGTCTCGAAACCTTTGCGCAGCAACCGCGTGGCTTGCAGCAGGTTGACAAAGCCGATGGAGCCTTCAAACGCCACGGTGTGGAAGGTGACCAGGGCCTTTTGGCCCGGGTCGGCCTTCACGTCTTCAAAAACCTTTTCTTCATAGTCGACGAGGAAATCGCCTTTGGCGTTTGCGGGCTTGGTGACTTTGGGCATGGGGAATCTCCGGTAGATACAGGGTGGATGAAAGGGAAGCGCCCCCAGCTTTTTGCATGCTCTGTGCCACCGGCCAGGCCCTGCCATGCGATCAAGTTGCCATCAACCATGCTGGGCAACTCCGGGCTGCCCGAAATATCTTTTTCGGGCTCGGAATCCCCGGTTTTGCAGCGCCAACAGTGCACCGGCTTAATGCATTTGCCATGCGATCAATGCACCCGATAAATGGTTTTTACGCACCGGCAGGATGCGTTTTTGCGAGAGTGGACAGGCTCGGAACTTGCATCGTTGATTGCATGTGCATGCGATCAAGTCATGCGATCAAGTTGAACCCGGCAGTCACACCATGTTGAAAACCCCTGTCCACTGGACCAAGAAGCTGCAGAAGAGCGACAAGCCGGCCTATCTGCTGATTGCCGACCTGATTGCCGACGACGTGCGTACCGGTCGCCTGGTGGCGCGCGACCGGCTGCCGACGCTGCGCGAGCTGGCCGAAGACCTGGCGCTGAACTACACCACCGTGGCGCGGGGCTACAGCGAGGCACGCAAGCGCGGCCTGATCGACACGCACGCGGGCATGGGCACCTATGTGCGCGGCAGCAGCCCCAGCCTGCCACTGCGCGGCGGCAGCGCGGCCGAGATGACCATGAACCTGCCGCCCGAGCCGCAAGACCCGGCCCTGCTGGCCCATATGC
The DNA here is from genome assembly GCA_963513025.1 of uncultured Albidiferax sp. GTDB lineage: Bacteria > Pseudomonadota > Gammaproteobacteria > Burkholderiales > Burkholderiaceae_C > Rhodoferax_B. Next base: position 52,292 of record CAUPON010000030.1, on the reverse strand, counting down.
ACGACACGGCCGCCGGTGTGATGGCCAGTGCGGACCTGTATGCGCTGCTGCGCTACCAGGACTTTGGCGGCACCTTGCACGACCGCGAGGTGGCGGCCCAGTGGCTGCGCCGGCGCCTGCCGACCTGCCGGGTCGAACAGGTGCTGGTGTGCCCCGGCATCCACAGTGTGCTGACGGCGCTGTTCTCGCAGCTGGCGCGGCCGGGTGAGCTAGTGTGCGTGGAGGCGCTGACCTACCCTGGTGTGAAAGCCATCGCCGCCCAGCTTGGCATCCAATTGCATGCGCTGCCGCTGGACGACGACGGCCCCAGTGCCGAGGCCTTCGAGCACGCCTGCAAGACCTTGCACCCCAAGGCGCTGTACTGCAACCCGACCTTGCTGAACCCCACCACCGCGACCGTTAGCCGGTCCCGCCGCGAAGCCCTGGCCGACGTGGCGCTGCGCTACGCGATTCCGATCATCGAAGACGATGCCTATGCGATGTTGCCCAAAGAGCTTCCATCCGCCATGGCCAGCTTGGCGCCGGGCCTGACCTACTACATCACCGGCTTTTCCAAATGCTTTGGCGCGGGCCTGCGCAACGCCTATGTGTGTTCGCCGGGCGAGCGCCAGTCGCAACGCCTGGCCGGCGCCATGCGTTCCACCACCGTGATGGCATCGCCGTTCACCAACGCGCTGGCTACCTTTTGGGTCGAAGACGGCACAGCGGACGCCATGCTCAATGCGATCCGTGACGAATGCACCGCGCGCCAGGCGATTGCCGGGCGCTACCTGGCGCCGTACGGCATGCTGGGCCATCCCGAGTCTTTCCATTTGTGGCTGCCGGTTGCCGAGGGCTGGAGCCCTGTGGAGCTGGCCGCGCACCTGCGCAGCCAGGGCGTGGGCGTGGTGGCCAGCGCCGCGTTTTCCACCGACGGCGACCCGCCGGATGCAGTGCGCATCTGTCTCGGCGGCCCGACCACGCTGGACGAATGCGAGCGCGGCATGCACCTCGTCGCCGACACCTTGCTGCACCCCGTACACCACCACGCCACCAACCTTTGAGGAGACTCCATGGAAATAAAACCGCCACTGCCGCCATTCACTTTTGAGTCCGCCACTCAAAAGACCCGCATGGCCGAAGACGCCTGGAACAGCCGCGACCCGGACCGCGTGGTCCAGGTCTATACCGAGGACACGCGCTGGCGCAACCGCTCCGGCTTCCCCACTGGCCGGGCCGAGGTGCACCAGTTCCTGACGCGTAAATGGGCCAAGGAGCTGGACTACCGCCTGGTCAAAGAGCTCTGGGCCTTCACCGGCAACCGCATCGCTGTGCGCTTTGCCTACGAGTGGCATGACGCCGCCGGCCAGTGGTTTCGCAGCTACGGCAACGAGAACTGGGAATTCACCGAACATGGCCTGATGGCCTGGCGCTTTGCCAGCATCAACGACCTGGCCATTACCGAGGCCGAGCGCAAGTTCCACTGGCCGTTGGGGCGCCGGCCGGACGACCATGCTTCGCTGAGTGCTATGAATTTATAACAAAAAGTTAAGCATTCAATCGCCAGCTGGCGCATATATTGCCTGCGCCAGTTGCTATCAAAAAGATACCGTTTTTCATAAACCCAGCCAGGAGCAGCGATGAACCGCAACGACATCACCGAGAAGATCATCACCGTCAAAGTCGCCAAAGGCATCCAGTGGGCCGCCGTGGCGAAGAAGGTCGGCCAATCCAAGGAATGGACCACGGCCGCCTGCCTGGGCCAGATGACCTGCACGCCCGAGCAGGCCAAGGTCATCGGCAAAATCTTCGGCCTGAGCAGCGAAGAGCAAAAGTGGCTGCAGGTGGTGCCGTACAAAGGCTCGCTGCCGACGCCGGTGCCGACCGATCCGCTGATCTACCGCTGGTACGAGATCGTCAGCGTCTATGGCACCACGATCAAGGAGCTGATCCACGAGGAGTTCGGCGACGGCATCATGAGCGCCATCGACTTCAGCATGGACATCGAACGCCAGCCGGACCCCAAGGGGGATCGGGTCAAGGTGGTGCTGTCGGGCAAGTTCCTGCCGTACAAAACCTATTGAGTTCGCCCGGTCAGGCGTTGCTGCAGAATGCGGGCCCTACTGAAGACCGCTGATGGACCCCTGGATTGTTTACTGTGATGGCAGCGCTGTGCCCAACCCCGGCCGCATCGGCCTGGGCGTGCTGCTGATCGCACCCGATGGCATACGACACGCGCTGTCGCTGGCACCGCAGTTGCAGGCCTGCAACAACGAAGCCGAGTTGCGTGCGCTGATGGTGGCGCTGCAGGAGCTGCAAGCCCGCGGGGCCCGCACGTTGCGTATCCATTGCGACAACAGCGTGGTGGTCGAGCAGATCACCAACCCCAACGCCAAGCCGATCGCCCGTCTGGCGGCTTTGTTCGAGGAAGGGCGGGCGCTGTTCCAGTCGTTCGAGCAGGCCGAGCTGCTGTGGATACCGCAGCACCGTAACGGCGAGGCGGATGCGCTGGCCCGCGCCGCGCTGGGCATCACTGCACAGCGCGTGGCAAAGCGGAACAAGAAGCGGCGGTAGTTACAGGGCGATCCGAGCCGCTAGCTAGCGGCATGGAGAAGACCCAGCGTGCGCTAGCGCACATAGGTACTAGCCGGGTCTGCCTACACTGAAAAGGACTGCCTGCTAAACGGGTACTTTCGATCGAAAACCCATCACAGGAGCAGCACGTGGCTTTGCACCGCACCCAAGAATCCCTGGACCAGACCATAGACGACGTGTACGCCACCGACTCGTCACGGCGCAGCCTGCCCAAGTACCGTATGCCCGATGGCCCGACAGCGCCTGCAGCGGCCTACAACCTGGTGCGCGACGAGTTGATGCTGGACGGCAACTCTCGGCAGAATTTGGCCACCTTCTGCACCACCTGGGTCGAACCCGAGGTGCAAAAGCTGATGGCCGACGCGCTCGACAAGAACATGATCGACAAGGACGAGTATCCGCAAACCGCGGAGATCGAGAACCGCTGCGTCCACATCATTGCCGACCTGTGGCATGCCCCGAAGTCATGGGACACCGTGGGCTGCTCCACCACCGGCTCCAGCGAGGCGGCGATGCTCGGCGGCCTGGCACTGAAGTGGCGCTGGAAGCAAAAACGCGAAGCCGCCGGCCTGCCGACCAACAAGCCCAACTTCGTTTGCGGCCCGGTGCAGATCTGCTGGAAAAAATTCGCCCGCTACTTCGACGTGGAGATGCGTGAAGTGCCGCTGAGGGGCGACGCGCTGGGGCTGCGGCCGCAAGACCTGCGGGAATACTGCGATGAAAACACCATCGGAGTGGTGGCCACGCTCGGCGTGACCTTCACCGGCATCTATGAGCCGGTGGCTGCACTCGCCGAAACACTGGACGCCATAGAGCGCGACTTAGGCCTGGACATCCCGATCCACGTGGACGCCGCCAGCGGCGGCTTTGTGGCGCCCTTCATTCAGCGAGAGTTGTCATGGGATTTCTGCATCGAGCGCGTGAAGTCCATCAACGCATCCGGCCACAAGTACGGCCTGGCGCCGCTGGGCGTGGGCTGGGTGGTGTGGCGCTCCACGGCCGATCTGCCGCAAGACCTGATCTTTTATGTGGACTACCTGGGCGGCAATATGCCGACGTTCGCGCTGAACTTCAGCCGCCCGGGCGGCGAGATCATTGCCCAGTACTACAACTTTCTGCGCCTGGGCCGCGAAGGCTATGCCCGCATCCAGCAAGCCTGCGCCGACACCGCGCAATGGCTGGCACAGGAGATCGCCAAGCTTGGCCCGTTGGAGCTGGTGTACGACGGTAAAGACGGCCTGCCAGCGGTTTGCTACAAGCTCAAAGATGGCGTAGAGCATGGATTCACCTTGTACGACCTGTCAGAACGGGTGCGCCTGCGTGGCTGGCAGATCGCCTCCTACCCGCTGCCCAGCGACCGGCAGACCGTGGTGGTGCAACGCGTGCTGGTCCGCCACGGCGTTAGCCGCGATCTGGTGACTCTGCTGCTGGACGATCTGCGCCGTGCCGTGGACTACCTGCAGGCGAATCCGGTGCTGCACTCAACTGCGGGGCCGACCTTCAGCCATGGTGCTGAGGCGGCTGCGCCTACGGCGGCTTAAGCACTCCGCCATGTCTGCCACACCTCGCACAGGCAAAGGCTGTACGGCGTGTGGCGCTTTCTCACTCTCACCGCAAGGCGACCATGTTGGCCATCTTCATGTTCTTGCAAAAGAACCCCTTCATTCTGCTATTTGTGGTGGTGGGGCTGTCCATCTGGGTGGGCCGCTGGGCGGTCAATGGCTACGGCCTGGGGCCGGTGGCCTCGGCCATCGTCGTCGGCTGCGCCATCGCCAGCTGGGCCGCGGCCAACGGCGTGCATCTGGAGCTGGATAGCTTCACCAAAAGTCTTTTTTATTACCTGTTCATGTACGGCGTGGGCCTGCGCGTGGGACCCTCTTTCATCAACAGCTTCAAGGATGATGGGCTGAAGTTCACCTTCCTGGCCGTGGTCTCCAGCCTGCTGGGCTTGGGGTTGGTGGTGCTCGGTTCCCGCTGGCTAGACCTGCCCGTGGGCGCGGCCGGTGGCATTTTGGCCGGATCGCAAACCATGTCGGCTGCGATTGGCTCGGCCGAACAGGCCATTACCTCGGGCGTGGTGCAGCTACCTGCGGGCACCACGGTTGCCCAGGCAACTGCGATGATTGCCCTGTCGTATGGCATGACCTACATATGGGGCACGGTGGGCATCATTCTGATCTGCAAATACTTGCCGCGCTGGTGGGGCTTGGACGCAAAGCAAGCCGCGCAAGACTATGAAAAAGCCCACGGCGTACCGAACCTGGACGACGCCGGCCTCAGCGGTTACCGGCCGTTCGATCTGCGCGCCTACCGCGTGGTCAACCCCGCGCTGGTGGGGCAGAGCATCGCCCAGCTGCTGGAGCGCTTTCCCCAATACCAGGTGGAAAACCTGGAGCGCGGTAAAAAGCTGCTGGGCGCCGACCCGGCCCTGGTGCTGCAGCACGGTGACGTGGTGGCGCTGGGCGGCAGCTTGGTCGCGCTGACCGACCACATGGGCGTGATTGGCCCTGAGGTGCCGGATGCCCGCGCGCTGAACATTCCGCTGGACCAGGCCGAGATCGTGGTGACCCACCGCGATGCCATCGGCCGAACACTGAAGAGCTTTCGCAACTCGCCGATTGCCGGGCAGGTGCAGCTCAGCAGCATCGAGCGCGGTGGTGCGCCCTTGCTGGTCGGCTTGGAAACTAAGCTGCAGCGCCTGGACGTTCTGCATCTGGTCGGCCTGCGCGGCGCTATCGAAAAAGCCACGGCACTACGGGGCCCGGTGGCGCGGCCCACTACATCTACGGATCTGCTCACGCTGTCGCTGGGTATGGTGCTGGGCTTTTTGATCGGGCTGGTGCAGGTGCCCGCCTTCGGCGCCTCGGTGGGCCTGGGCAATGCCGGCGGCTTGCTGGTGTCGGGCATTCTGGTGTCGTCGCTGGTGTCGCGCCTGCGCTTCTTTGGTAACACGCCAAACGCGGCACGCAACATTCTGGAAGACATGGGCCTGGTGTTCTTCGTGGCCATCGTCGGCGTGAATGCCGGCGCCAATCTGTTGTCGCAGCTCAGCGCTGTGATTGCGCTAAAGATTGTGCTGCTGGGTTTTGTGGCCTGCACCGTGCCGCCGTTCATTGTGTGGGCCATCGGTCTGCATATCTTCAAGATCAACCCTGCAGTGCTGATGGGCGGTGTGGCCGGTGCGCGCAGCCATTCCGGCCCGGCCCGCGAAGCCGCCAAAGAGGTCAATAGCTCGGTGCCGTGGATCGGCTTCCCGGTGGCGTATGCCGTGTCGGGCATCCTGCTGACGGTGTTTGGCTACTTTGCGATGGTGCTGGCGAAATAGCCACGCCTATCCATCGCCCATGTCTGTGTTCTAAAGCCCTCAACCCCAACCTCACATCCACTTTGTGTGAACTTCTGGCCATCTCTGCCTCTGAATCTGCTCAGCTGACGTTTTCGCTGAAGACTCTGGCCTCGCGCGGCAGTGCCCAGGGCGGGGTGCACGATGGCTGGGGCGTGGCTTTCTACCAGGGGGTGGATGTGGCGCTGTTTCGCGAGCCGCGCGCGGCGGGCGACAGCCCGCTGGTGCGCTACCTGGAAACCCAGGGGCCCAGTACCACCCTGGGGATCTCGCACATCCGCCATGCCACGCTGGGCTCGGTGCAGTTTGTCAACACGCAGCCCTTCGTGCGCGAGCTGGGCGGCCACACCCATGTGTTCGCCCACAACGGCACCTTGGTCAACTTCCATACCAGTCCCTCCATGGCGCTGGGCGGTTACAGCCCGGTGGGGCAGACCGATTCGGAGCATGCGTTTTGCGCGCTGTTGGCCCGGCTGCACACGCTGTGGACTGGGGGCTCCGGCCCGCCGCCGCTGGAGGCGCGTATGGCGCTGCTGGTGGCTTTTGCCGCCGACATGCGGGCGCTGGGTCCGGCCAACTTTTTGTATTCCGACGGCGACACCCTGTTTGCCCACGGCCACCGGCGCATCCATGCCGACGGCGAACCCGCTGAGCCGCCTGGGCTGTGGCTGCTTGAGCGGGTGAGCATGTCGGCCGAACCCCCGCCCGCCCACCAAGACGGCGTGGCCATTGAGGCCGATGCCGAGGAGCACGATGCCGTGCTGATCGCCAGCGTGCCACTGACCGACGAGGCCTGGCGGCCGCTGGCCGAGGGCGAACTATTGGCAGTACGGCGCGGCAAGTTGCTGGCGGGGCGCGTTGGCACTTGATGTGCCCGCCGCCAAACACGCTATTCGGCTCACAAATGCGTTAAGGTGCGTTATGGACACACCTTCACACCCCTTCCACGACCTGTTCGCCCAGCTGGGCCTGCCCTCGGACGCGCCGGACATTGCGCATTTTCTGGCCATGAACGCGCCACTGCCGGGCAATGTACTGCTGCAGGACGCGCCTTTCTGGTCGTCTGCCCAGGCCACGTTTTTGCGCGAGGCCTTGCAGCAAGATTCCGACTGGGCCGAGCTGGTGGACCAGCTGAGCCAGGCTTTGCGGGCCGGTTAAGGCGCGCGCCGCTCAGCGTTAAAGCCCGAGTGGGCTCAGGCCCGGATGCTCGTCGGGGCGGCGCCCCTGCGGCCAGCGGAACAGGCGCTCGCTCTCGGATATGGCCAGGTCGTTGATGCTGGCGTGGCGTAGCGCCATATAGCCCAGCGCGTCAAACTCCCAGTTTTCGTTGCCATACGACCTAAACCACTGGTCTGCCGCATCACGCCATTCGTAGGCAAAGCGCACGGCAATGCGATTGCCGGTGAATGCCCAGAGCTCCTTGATGAGGCGGTAGTCGTGTTCCCTGGCCCATTTGCGTTGCAGGAACTGCTCAATTTTGGCACGGCCTTGTACAAATTCGGACCGGTTGCGCCAGCGGCTGTCAGGCGTGTAGGCCAGCGCCATCGCCGCTGCAGTCGGCGGTCAGCATGCAGATCCAGATGCTGGGAACGCTGGGTGCAGGGCTGGCCATAAATTTATAAAATATAGGGCGCCTGTGCAGTGCCCATGGGCGTATGTAGCTACTGAATAGATAGCATATTGTGGGTGGTTGATGGCCAGGCCCATCCTGGGATGGTCAACCGGACTAGTCGGTTGTCTGATAAGCAGCCAGCCCCTCACCGGGCGCGGCTATGATGCCCGCTGTTTTTGCCATCTTGGCCGTCTTTGCCCGCTCCCTCACGCCCCAACCGTATGTCTACCGACCCCCAGCCCGATTTAGAAGCACCCGAAGCCGACCCCGCCACCAAAGTCCCGCTGAAGATCGAAGACTGGCTGACCGTGCTGGTGATGGGTGCGCTGGCCTTGATTACTTTTGCCAACGTGCTGGCGCGCTATTTCACCAACGAATCCTTTGCCTGGACCGAGGAAATCTCGGTGTTCCTGATGATTGCGCTGACCCTGGTGGCGGCATCGGCCGCCGTGGCTCGGGACCGGCACATCCGCATCGAATACTTCTCCGACAGCGGCAGCATGGCGCGGCGCAAAGGCCTGTCGCGCTTTGGAGCGGTGATGGTGGCGATTCTGTTCACCCTGATCGGCACGCTGAGCATCCGCATGGTCTGGGACGACTACCGCTTCGAAGAAACCACCCCCGGCATCGGCCTGCCGGCTTGGTGGTATTCGATGTGGCTGCCGATTCTGTCGCTGGGCATTGCGCTGCGCGCCGTTGGCCTGTTCATCCGCCGGGGGCGCGAGGCATGATCACCACGCTCTTGTTCCTGACCTTCATTGTCATGATGCTGATGGGTGTGCCCATCGGCGTAGCGCTGGGCCTGGCCGGTGCCGCGGCGATTGCGATTGCCAATAGCAGCAGCCAGTGGTTCGGTTTGCTGGCTGTGCCACAGAATTTTTACGCCGGTCTGGGCAAATACCCGCTGCTGGCGATCCCGATGTTTGTACTGGTGGGCTCGATCTTCGACCGCTCCGGCGTGGCCTCGCGGCTGGTGAACTTTGCCGTGGCGGTGGTGGGGCGCGGCCCCGGCATGCTGCCGCTGGTAGCGATTGCGGTGGCGATGTTCCTAGGCGGTATTTCCGGCTCCGGCCCGGCCTGTGCGGCTGCGGTGGGCGCGGTGATGATCAGCGCGATGAACAAGGCCGGCTACCCGCCCGCGTTCTCTGCCAGCGTGGTGGGCGCTGCAGCGGCCACCGACATCCTCATTCCGCCGTCCATTGCCTTCATCGTTTATTCGATCCTGGTGCCCGGCGCCTCGGTGCCGGCGCTGTTCGCCGCCGGCATGATTCCCGGCGTGCTGGCCGGCCTGGCGCTGATCGTGCCGGCGGTGTGGCTGTCGCGCAAACACAAGATGGGCGCGCTGGAGTCCAGCATGCCGCGGCCGCCGTTCTGGGCCAGCCTGCGCGATGCGATCTGGGGCCTGGCGGCGCCCGTGCTGATCCTGGGCGGCATGCGTGCGGGCTGGTTCACGCCCACCGAGGCAGCGGTGGTGGCGGTGTTCTACGGCCTGTTCGTCGGCATGTTCATCCACCGGACGATGACGGTGCGTGACCTGTTTCCCATCCTGCGCGAGTCGGGCGAATTGTCGGCGGTGATTTTGCTGGTGGTGTCGCTGGCCGGCATATTTGCCTATTCGCTGTCGACCCTGGGCGTGATCGACCCGATCACCAATGCCATCGTGAACTCTGGCCTGGGCGAATACGGCGTGCTGGCGCTGCTGATCGTGATGCTGGTCACCGTCGGCATGTTCCTGGACGGCGTGTCGATCTTCTTGATCTTCGTGCCTCTGTTGCTACCCATTGCCACGCACTACCACTGGGACCTGGTGTGGTTCGGCGTGATCCTGACCTTGAAGGTCGCGCTCGGCCAGTTCACGCCGCCGCTGGCCGTCAATCTGATGGTGTCCTGCCGCATCGCCAAGGTGCGCATGGAAGAGACCGTGCCTTGGGTCGGCTGGATGCTGTTTTCGATGTTCTTGGTGATGGTGCTGGTGATTGCGTTCCCGCAACTCGCCTTGTGGCTGCCGCAACGTCTGGGTTATTGATTTTTTAAACTGGAGACAAAAAATGAAAGTTCGCTCGTTCCTCGCCCTGGCCGTGGCCAGCGCCGCCCTGCTCGCCACCACCGGCAGCATCGCCCAAACCTACAAGCCCGAGTACAAGATGTCGCTGGTGCTGGGCACCGCCTTCCCCTGGGGCAAGGGCGGCGAGATATGGGCGAATATGGTCCGCGAGCGCACCCAGGGCCGCATCAACATCAAGCTGTACCCGGGCGTGTCGCTGATCCAGGGCGACCAGACGCGCGAGTTCTCGGCGCTGCGCCAGGGCGTGATCGACATGGCCATTGGCTCGACCATCAACTGGTCGCCGCAGGTCAAAGAACTGAACCTGTTCTCGTTGCCGTTCCTGATGCCCGACTACGCGGCCATCGACTCGCTAACGCAAGGTCAGGTCGGCAAAGACATCTTCAAGATCATCGACAAGGCCGGCGTCGTGCCGCTGGCCTTTGGTGAAAACGGTTACCGCGAAATCAGCAATTCCAAGCTGGCGATCCACAAACCGGCCGACCTGAAGGGCTTGAAGATCCGCGTCGTCGGCTCGCCGCTGTTCCAGGAAACCTTTACCGCCCTGGGCGCGAACCCCACGCAAATGAGCTGGGCCGACGCCCAGCCGGCGCTGGCCACCGGCGCGGTGGACGGGCAGGAGAACCCGATCTCCATCTACACCGCTGCCAAGCTGCAAAACGTGGCGCAAAAGCACGTGACCATGTGGGGCTACGTGGCCGATCCGCTGGTGTTTGTGGTCAACAAAGAGATCTGGGCCAGCTGGACCGAAGCCGACCGCGCCATCGTCAAGCAGGCCGCACTGGATGCCGCTCGCGACCAGATCGTGATCGCCCGCAAAGGCCTGGTCGAAGCCGACCAGCCGCTGCTCAAAGACCTGGGCGCGCTGGGCGTGACCGTGACCAAGCTGAGCCCTGAAGAGCGTGCTGCCTTTGTGGCCGCCACCCGCCCGGTGTACGACAAGTGGAAGAAGACGATTGGTGCAGACCTCGTTGCCACTGCCGAGAAGTCCATCGCCGCGCGCAAAAAATAAAGCTCATCCGCCTATGAAGAAGAACCTGCATCCCGCCCACGCCCCCTGTCCTTGCGACAGCGGCAAGCCCTATGCCGAGTGCTGCGCGCCCTGGCACAAGGGCATGGATGGAGGCGTGTATGCGCCGACGGCCGAGGCGCTGATGCGGTCGCGCTACAGCGGCTATGTGCTGGGCCTGTTGGAGTATTTGCTGTTCACCTGGCACCCGTCCACCGCGCCCGGCGATCTGGAGCTGCCGCCGGTCAAATGGCTAGGCCTGGAAGTGCGCCATGCGATGGAGGCCGGCGATGCCGGTGTGGTCGAGTTCGTGGCCCGCTGCCGCGATGGCGGGCGCGCGGAACGCATGCACGAAACCAGCCGCTTTGTGCGGCAGGACGGGCGCTGGTATTACATTGACGGCCAAATGCATGGCGCCAACGCATAGTTGGCTATATTGCTATTTTTTCAATAGCTGGCTTTGCATTTTAGGTAAGCGCTGAAGCACTTTTTTAGTGTTTTTTGATTGCTCGCATATACCTGGTGTCCTACCTGTCGCGCATGTGACATTTATAAAATATTGATGTAACAGCAGGCTCATCAAATGGGAGCCAGGCTCAAGCTGCATTTTTTGGCTTCTGGCTGGTGTAATCTGAGCGAAAAAGCCGCACCCAGGATCTAGATCCTAGACCGATAGTTTCAAAAATCTCGCATGAATCGGCCCCTTCTTCACCGTCGGCATTTCTGTATGGCACTTGCTGCATCGTCGCTTGCTGCAGTTGCACATGCTGCCGAGCCCTTGCGGGTGCTGGCCTGGGTGGGTTATGCGGACCCGGATATCGTCAAGACCTTCGAGCAGCGCTTCCAGTGCAAGGTGGAGGTCACCACCATCTATTCGGATGTGGACCTGTGGCAGAAGGTCAGCCACAACAACGGCCAGGACTTCGACTTGTTCGCGGTCAACACCGCCGAACTGCAGCGCTATATCCGAATGGACCTGGTGCAGGGCATTCCCACCGCCGCCGTGCCCAATCTGGCCAAGCAGCTGCCGCGGTTCCGCGATCTGCGGGCCATTCCTGGCCTGGTGCATGGCAGCACGGTTTACGCCGTTCCCTATACCTATGCCGAGATGGGTTTGATCTATGACCGCAAGCAGATATCCCGTGCCCCCAACTCGATCACGGCGCTGTGGGACCCGCGCTACAAGGGCAAGGTGGTGGCCTACAACGGCGGTACCCACAACTTCTCGCTGGCAGCGATTGCGCTGGGGCTGAAAAAGCCGTTCCAGCTGTCAGCCACCGAATGGCCGGCGGCGGTCGACCAGTTGATTGCCCTGCGCCGCAACGTGACCGGTTTCTACATCGATCCCGACGAATCGGTCGATCTGTTCCGCAGCCGCAAGGCATCGCTGATGTTTGCCAACTACGGCCGCCAGCAGCTGCAGCTGCTGCAGGCGGCTGGGGTGGACGTGGGTTACGTGATTCCCAAAGAGGGCGCGCTGGCCTGGCTGGACTGCTGGACCATCACCCGCGGCGCCAAGAACCGCACGCTGGCCGCCGCCTGGATCAACTACATGCTGGAGCCCGAACCCGGCCAGGTGCTGCGCACCCGCCACGGGCTGGACAACACAACCTCGGCCGCGCCCGAGGACAATCCCGAGGACCGCCTGCTCTGGCTGGAGCCGGTAGAAAGCGAAGATCGCCGCAACCTGCTCTGGGCCCGCATCCTGGCGGGCGACCGCGCCGGCAAGGTACTGGCACCATGAGGTTCGGCATCGTTGCCAAGTTGGCGCTGCTGTTGGCGCTGGTGGGGGTGTTGGCTGCGGGATTGACCGGCTTTTATGCCTACCAGACCAGCCGCGACCTGTTGGTGGCGTCGGCCAAGAACAAGCTGCTGACATCCACCCAGGTGCTGGCCCGGCGCATCCTGCTGACCCACGAGGAAATCTCGCGCAATCTGCAGGTGCTGGCCCACCATCCCAGCGTGGTATCGGTGCTACAGCACCCCAATGAGGCCGAAGCCGAGCAATTGGCCACGCTCTTGACGCTGCTGATGGACGCCCACCCCTCCTACCTGCAGCTGCGGGTGATCTCGGCCAGCGACCACGGGTTGGAGCAGGTGCGGGTTGACCGCGTGGGCCGGGTGGCGCTGCGCGTGCACGGCGACGACCTGCAGGAAAAAGGCCATTACCCCTATGTGGCCGAAACCCTCAAGCTGCCGGCCGGCGCCATCTACTTGTCGCGCATCACAATCAACCACGAAGGCAGTGGCGGTGCCGGGCTGGACCAGCCCACGCTGCAACTGGCCATGCCGGTGATGGACGTGCAAGGCATGGCCATAGGTGTGGTGGTGGTCAACGTCGACCTGAACGGCATGTTCGCTCTGCTGGCCGCCGATCTGCCACCAGTGTTCAAGCTGTTTCTGGCGAACGGTGAGGGCGACATCCTGGTTCACCCTGACAGCAGCAAGACCTTTGGCTTCGACAAAGGCCGGCGCCTGCTGGTGCAGGACGAATTTGCGCCCACCTTGGCCGTGGTCGAGGGGCAGCAGGACCACGTGGTGTTCGAAGCCAAGACCGAGGGCTACGCCGCCGACCCGGTGGTGGCCGCCTTCATTGCGCAGAAAATCGACGTCGCCTCGACCGAGAACCGGCTGGTCCTGGGCCTGGCCCAGCCGCTGGGCCAGGTGCTGGAAGAGTCGCAACAACTGGGCAAGGTGATTCTGCAAATCGTCGCCGGCCTGTGCCTGGCCTGCGTGCTGCTGGCCTTGCTGCTGGCGCGTGCCTGGACCCGCCCGATCAACGCCATCACCCACGCCGCCCAGCGGTTTGCCAACGGCCAGCAGCCCGGCGAACTGCCCCTGGAGCGGCAGGACGAGATCGGCACCCTGGCGCGCAGCTTCCACAAGATGCACTACCAGATCAACCAGCAACTGGCCGACTTGCAGGACAACCAGGAAGAGCTGGAACACCTGGCCCAGCACGACATGCTGACCGACCTGCCGAACCGGCGCCTGTTCCATGAGCGGCTGGAGCAGGCCCTGGCCCACGCGCGCCGCTATGGCTCGCAGGTGTGCCTGCTGTTCATCGACCTGGACGCGTTCAAGGCCATCAACGACAGCCTGGGCCACGACGTCGGCGATGTGGTGCTGAAGACCATGGCCGAACGCATGCAGCAGATGACCCGCGAGGTCGATACCGTGGCCCGCCTGGGTGGCGATGAATTCGTGGTGCTGCTGGGTGCACCCGCGCCGAACGACCACTTGACCGTCATCGCCGAGAAGCTGTTGCACGGCCTGAAGGAGCCGATCCGGGTTCAGGCTCATACCTTGCACGTCACCGCCAGCATCGGCATCAGCCGCTTCCCGCAGGACGGGCAGACCGCGTCGGAGATGCTGATCAACGCCGACCAGGCCATGTACAAGGCCAAGCTGGGCGGGCGTGATGCTTTCCGCTTTTTCTCCGATCCGGCCGCATAGGCCAGCGCAGTAGATTGCTATTGAATATATAGATTCTTGTGCGGGTGAAATGGCGCCTACTTGGTCGCGGCACGGAATCAGCAGCACCGGACCAGAGGTTTCTCCGCCCGCAATCGCCATCTGGTGGTGCACGGCGCCTTCGTCGCCGTGGAGGGGGTACGAAGGCGCCGTCCATGCAGATGGTGGTGATGGTTTGCATGTTGATTCCAGGGGATTGATGGGACGGCTGGACGATGAGTGGTTGGGGATTGCTTTGACAAGCCATGCAAAGCTGCATGCGCTATGTATGGAATTCGAACAATTTGATCTTCAGGACCTACCGGGCTAGAAGGCGTGCTGGCGGTGGCCCGCCACCTGGCTGAAGGCAGCCTGCAGAGGGTCTTGCAATACTGGACATCGCCGTTCTCCGGCCTGTGCCGGTACGACCCGGGCTGGCACCCTGTGCCCTCCGGCTTGCGGGTGTTGATCCGCCAACACATCCAGGTTGCTGGCACCGCCGATACAGACCCAGTCGTTAAATGTCCTGCGCGGTCATTGGGAGGGCGTTTTCGGGTGTGCTCAGGGCCAGATCGCAGTTTCGCTGAAACCCAGCTCTGCGAAGTCTTGCCGGCGCAGCGGCGCATCCATGGTGCAGAAGAATTCATCCAGCTGCGGTGGTGGCACGGCGGTGCTGGACAGCATGGCGTGTACCTGACCGCGGTGGTGGATCTGGTGTTCAAACACATGCGCCAGCAGACGGGTGCGGGTTTCATGCTGGGCACCACTGGGGCGCTGGATGGTGACCACGCGCGACAGGCTGGCATCGCCCAGCGTCTGGCAGTACGCGATCAGTCTGGCATCGACGGCGCGCTGCGCAGCTTGCACCGCCAGGCCGCTGTCGCACGGCTCGGGTACTTCAAAAAACTCTGCGATGCGAGGGTGGGGCGGTTCGCCGCGCACTTCGCGCTCCAAGGCGTCCACGTAGAACCAGTCCACCGCCAGGATGTGGTTGAGCGTGGCGCGGATGGACGGGAAGAAGCCGCTGCGCGGCGCCGCAAACTCGGCTGGGTCCAGGCGCGCGCAGGCCGCCAGCAGCCGGTGGTTCGCCCAGGCGTTGTTGTATGCCATGGTCGTCAGGTGGTGCGAGAGCGGGTCTTGCGGCATGGCGTGCCTCCATAGGGGTGATGGATGTGGGGCGGATTTTCCTCCGCCGCGGAGGGGGCTGCGCATGCCGGCTGTGTCGTCGCGTCGCACGGGTCCATGGACCTGACCCGAAATGGATATGCTACTTATTTAATAGCTGCCTGCGCAGGTGAAATAAGCGCCGGAGGCTAGAAAAGCCTAAATTGCAGGCCTGCACCGCCTCACTGCAGATGCGGATGCTTGGTGAACAAGTCCGCCGCCCAGTCCACAAACGAGCGCACCTTGGCGCTCAGGTGCCGGTTCGGCGGGTACACCACGTAGATGGGGATGGATGGTATGGCCCAGTCGGGCAGGATCTGCACCAGCGTGCCGTCCGCCAGGTGCGGCGCGGCCATGAAGGTAACCATCTGCGATACGCCCAGCCCGGCCAGCGCGGCGGCCATGTAGGCGTTGCTCTCGTTCACCGAGATGCGGTAGCTGCTGTCCAGGGCCAGCTCCACGCCGTCCTTGGAAAACTCGTTGGTAAACATGCGCCCGGTGCGCGGCGAGAAGAAGTTCACCATGCGGTGCTGGTGTTCCAGGGCCTGCGGGTCGGTCGGCGTGCCGAAGCGGCGCAGGTAGTCGGGCGAGGCCACGGTAACCATCGGCAGGTTACCGATACGCCGCGCCACCAGCGACTGGTCGGTCAGCTCGCCGCCGCGGATCACGCAGTCCACGTTGTCGCCGATCAGGTCCACCGGCCGGTCGCTGACGCCTAGGTCCAGCTGTATGTCGGGGTAGCGGTCGAAGAAGGTGGACAGGGACGGGATGATCAGCAGACTGGCCAAGGACGAGCCCACGTCCACCCGCAGGCGCCCCTGCGGATTGGTCTGCGCATTGCCCATGCTGGCTTCCAGCTCGTCCAGGTCGGCCAGCAGGCGGGCGGTGCGTTCGTAGTAGGCCGCGCCATCGGCCGTTACGGTGACGCGGCGGGTGGTGCGGTTCAGCAGCTTGACGCGCAGCCGCGCCTCCAGGTGCTGGATCTGCTTGGTCACAGTGGCCTTGGGCAGGGCCAGCGAATCGGCGGCCTTGGTGAACGTGCCTGCCTCCACCACCCTTGCAAACACGCGCATGGTCAGTATCTGATCCATAGGTTTTCCTTCTCACTCTTGCGCCTTCACAGGCTGTGCTGGATCTTCGCATGGTAAAGATGCTTGATTGTTGGCAAAAAAGAAACAGAGAAGTCCTAAACCCCCCTCTTTATGCAATGCTGGCTACGCACTACATTTCTTCACATACCCGAACCTCCCTAGGTCCACACCATGTCACCCCGTTCCAGCACCCCGAAATCCGCCACGATTGAAGAAGCCGACACCCGCATTGACCTTTCCCAGCGGCCGGCGGTGGATGTGCGCATGTACGGCAAGCGCGTGCCGGGCGGCGCTGCACCGCTGGTGGTGCACTTCCATGGCGGTGCGTTTGTCAAAGGCGGGCTGGACAACGGTGCCACCGTGGCCCGGCTGCTGGCCGGTGCGGGCGCGGTGGTGGTGTCGGTGGCCTATCCGCTGGCGCCGGTACACCCTTTCCCTGAAGGTGTGGAAACTGGCTACGACGTGCTGGCCTGGGTCTACAAGCACCGGGTCAAGCTGGCCGGGCAGGGCGCCCGCGTGTTTGTTGCCGGTGAAGAAGCCGGCGGCAACGTGGCGGCCGCCGTGGCGGTGATGACCCGCGACCGCGGCCACCCGCCGCTGGCAGGGCAGATTCTGCTGTCGCCCATGCTCGACCCCTGCGTGGGCACCGCGTCCTTGCGTGCCGCTGCGGCCGAGCGCATGGCGGCTGGCTGCGCCGACAGCTGCAAGTATGCCGATGGATGGCACCAGTACCTGCGCTGCCCCATGGACGCCGAGCACCCTTACGCCGTGCCCGGTATCGCCCGCCGCCTGGCGAACATTGCGCCCACCCTGGTGCTCAGTGGCCCCGACGACCCGCTGCGCGATGAAGCCCGTGCCTACGCCGAGCGCTTGCGCGCTGCGGGCATCGCCGTGACCTACAGCCTGCTGTCGGCGGCCCAGGGCTGGCCCGACGCGCTGACCGCGCCGGTCAGCAGCGAATGTGCTTGCGGGGTGGCCGTGCAGCAGCAGTTCCGCACGTTTTTTGAAGCTACACAGCCCACCCCCAAGCTTGCCAAGCCCGGCAGCGATGGGTCAACCAGTTGTTGACCCGCACCGCTTAACCCCTCCGTAAACCACCGCCTTCCTGGCTGCTCTGGCGCCCAGGTGGGCCGCCGCATTCCCGTTTTGTTTTTGTTATCTGAAAGGCCCGCCATGTCCGCATCCAATTCCTCCAACTCCTTCACCTACCGCAGCGCCCTCTGGACCACCGCAGCCTCGTTGACCGCCATCGCCGCTGCGGCGGCCATCGTGTTTGGCTTGCAAACCCCGGCCGAGGCCGGCTCCGGCCCCGCAGCGCCACAAGCCATTCCTGTGTCGGTAGCCACGGTGGAATCCAGCCAGATCAACGCCTGGGACGAGTTCTCGGGCCGGCTCGAAGCCGTGCAGCGGGTCGACATCCGTTCGCGTGTTGCCGGGGCGGTGCAGGCTGTGCACTTCCGCGAAGGCGCGCTGGTCAAGCAGGGCGACCTGTTGATCACCATCGACCCCGCGCCCTATGCGGCCGAAGTCGAGCGCAGCGAAGCCCAGGTGGCAGCCGCGCAGGCCCGCGTGTCGCACGCCAGCAGCGAACACGAGCGCTCCAAGCGCCTGTGGGACGAGCGCGCGATTGCCCAGCGCGAGTTGGACGAGCGCGTCAACAGCCTGCGCGAAGCCGAGGCCAATTTGCGCGCCGCCCAGGCCGCGCTGCAGTCCACCCGTCTGAGCCTGGGCTATACCCAGGTGCGGGCGCCGGTGTCCGGCCGCGTCGGCAAGCTGGAAGTCACCGTGGGCAACCTGGTAGCCGCCGGCCCCGGCGCGCCGGTGCTGACCACGCTGGTCTCCATCAGCCCTATTTACGCCAGTTTTGACGCCGACGAAGGCGTGATTGCCCGCGCCCTCAAGGGCTTGCACGGCCAGGGCGGCACGCGGGCGCTGGACAGCATTCCGGTGCAAATGGGCACGGCCGCCACTACCGACACCCCGTTCAAGGGCCGGCTGCAGCTGGTCGACAACCAGGTGGACGCCAAGAGCGGCACGGTACGGGCCCGCGCGGTGTTTGATAACGCCGACGGCAGCCTGATGCCCGGCCAGTTTGCCCGCGTGCGCATGGGCCAGGCCCAAGCCCAGTCGGCCCTGCTGGTGAACGAGCGCGCCGTGGGCACCGACCAAGACAAAAAGTTCGTGCTGGTGCTCGGCGCCGACAACACCGTGGCCTACCGCGAGGTGACCTTGGGCGGCTCGGTGAACGGCCTGCGCATCGTCAGCAAGGGACTGGCAGCGGGCGAGAAGCTGGTGGTCAACGGCCTGCAGCGCGTGCGGCCCGGCGCCTTGGTCAGCCCGCAACCCGTTTCCATGGATGCCAAGCCCGAAGCGCAAGCCAAGCGTGCTGGCGCTGCGCAGTCCTGATCTGGATCTGATGAGTACAACCAAATGAACCTATCTAAATTCTTTATCGACCGGCCGATCTTTGCCGGCGTGCTGTCGCTGCTGATGCTGATCGCCGGCCTGATCGCACTGCGCAGCCTGCCGATCTCGGAATACCCCGAGGTTGCACCGCCCTCCGTGGTGGTGCGCGCCCAGTACCCGGGTGCCAACCCCAAGGTGATCGCCGAAACCGTGGCCACGCCGCTGGAAGAAAGCATCAATGGCGTGGAAGGCATGCTCTACATGGGCAGCCAGGCCACGACCGACGGCGTGATGACCTTGACCGTCACCTTCAAGCTCGGCACCGATCCCGACAAGGCCCAGCAGCTGGTGCAGAACCGCGTCTCGCAAGCCGAGCCGCGCCTGCCCGAGGAAGTGCGGCGCCTGGGCATCACCACCATCAAGAGCGCACCCGATCTGACCATGGTGGTGCACCTGGCATCGCCGAACAACCGCTACGACATGAACTACCTGCGCAACTACGCGGTGCTGAACGTGAAGGACCGGTTGGCGCGCATCCAGGGCGTGGGCCAGGTGCAGATCTTTGGCGGTGGCGACTATTCGATGCGCGTCTGGCTGGACCCGCAAAAGGTCGCCCAGCGCGGCCTGTCGGCCAGCGATGTGGTGGCGGCCATCCGTGGCCAGAACATCCAGGCCGCGGCCGGCGTGGTCGGCGCGTCGCCCGGCCTGGCCGGTGTCGACATGCAGTTGTCGATCAATGCCCAGGGCCGTTTGCAGAGCGAAGAAGAGTTTGGCGAGATCATCGTCAAGACCGGCTCGGATGGCGCCGTCACCCGGCTGCGCGACATCGGCCGGCTGGAAATGGGCGCGGCCGATTATTCGCTGCGCTCGCTGCTGAACAACGACCCGGCCGTCGGCATGGGCGTGTTCCAGGCACCGGGCTCGAATGCGCTGGACATCTCTGCCAATGTACGCAAGACCATGGACGAGCTGCAGAAGAACATGCCCGAGGGCGTGGAGTTCCGCATCGCCTACGACCCCACGCAGTTCGTGCGTGCCTCCATCACATCCGTGGTGCACACCCTGCTCGAAGCCGTGCTGCTGGTGGTGCTGGTGGTGATTCTGTTCCTGCAGACCTGGCGCGCCTCCATCATTCCGCTGCTGGCCGTGCCGGTGTCGGTGATCGGCACCTTCGCCGTGCTGCACATCCTGGGCTTCTCGATCAACGCGCTGAGCCTGTTCGGCCTGGTGCTGGCCATCGGCATCGTGGTGGACGACGCCATCGTGGTGGTGGAAAACGTGGAACGCAATATCGAAGCTGGCCTGACGCCGCGCGAGGCCACCTACCGTGCGATGCGCGAGGTGTCTGGCCCCATCATCGCCATCGCCCTGGTGCTGGTGGCGGTGTTCGTGCCGCTGGCCTTCATCAGCGGCCTGACCGGCCAGTTCTACAAGCAGTTCGCGGTGACGATTGCCATTTCCACCGTGATCTCGGCGATCAACTCGCTGACACTTTCGCCGGCCCTGGCTGCCTTGCTGCTGCGCGGCCACGATGCGCCCAAGGACGCGTTGACGCGCTTCATGGACAAGACGCTGGGTTGGTTGTTCCGCGGCTTCAACAAGATGTTCAACCGCGGCTCCGAAGCCTATAGCGGTGGCGTGAAGAACGTGATCGGCCGCAAGACGCTGATGCTGGTGATCTACCTGGCGCTGATCGGCGTAACCTTTGGCTTGTTCAAGGCTGTGCCCAGCGGCTTCGTGCCGGCGCAGGACAAGCAGTACCTGATCGGCTTTGCCCAGCTGCCCGACGGCGCCACGCTGGACCGCACCGAAGACGTGATCAAGCGCATGGGCGAGATCGTCAAGAAGAACCCGAACGTGGAAGACGCGATTGCCTTCCCCGGCCTGTCGATCAACGGCTTCACCAACAGCTCGAACTCGGGCATCGTGTTCGCCACCCTCAAGCCCTTTGCCGAGCGCACCCGCGCCGACCAGAGCGGCGGTGCCGTCGCCGGCCAACTGAACCAGGCCTTCGGCAGCATCCAGGACGCGTTCATTGCCATGTTCCCGCCGCCACCGGTGGCCGGCCTGGGTACCACCGGCGGCTTCAAGCTGCAGCTGGAAGACCGTGGTTCGCTGGGCTACGACGAGATGGACAAGGCTGTGAAAGCCTTCATGGCCAAGGCCTACCAGACGCCCGAGCTGGCCGGCCTGTTCACCAGCTGGCAGGTCAACGTGCCGCAGCTGTATGCCGACATCGACCGCACCAAGGCGCGCCAGCTGGGTGTGCCGGTGACCGACATTTTCGACACCATGCAGATCTACCTGGGCAGCCTGTACGCCAACGACTTCAACAAGTTCGGCCGTACCTACAGCGTGCGGGTGCAGGCCGATGCACCGTACCGTGCGCGTGCCGAAGACGTGGGCCTGCTGAAGGTGCGCTCCACCACCGGCGAGATGGTGCCGCTGTCGGCGCTGATGAAGGTCAACGCCAGCTTTGGCCCCGAGCGTGCCATGCGCTACAACGGCTACCTGGCAGCCGACGTGAACGGTGGCCCGGCCCCCGGTTACTCCAGCGGCCAGGCACAGGATGCGATCGAACGCATCGCCGCCGAGACCCTGCCCAAGGGCATGGCTTTCGAATGGACCGAGCTGACCTACCAGGAAATTCTGGCCGGCAATTCCGCGCTGCTGGTGTTCCCGCTGGCCATCCTGCTGGTGTTCCTGGTGCTGGCTGCGCAGTATGAAAGCCTGACCCTGCCGGTGGCCATCATCCTTATCGTGCCCATGGGCTTGCTGGCAGCGATGACCGGTGTCTGGCTGCACGGTGGCGACAACAATGTGTTCACCCAGATCGGGCTGATCGTGCTGGTGGGGCTGAGCGCCAAAAACGCCATCCTGATCGTCGAATTTGCCCGCGAGCTGGAGTTCGCCGGCCGCACTCCGGTGCAGGCCGCGATCGAAGCCAGCCGCCTGCGCCTGCGGCCTATCTTGATGACATCGCTGGCCTTCGTCATGGGCGTGCTGCCTCTGGTGTTGTCTACCGGCGCTGGCGCCGAAATGCGCTCGGCCATGGGTGTGGCGGTGTTCTCCGGAATGATTGGCGTGACCGCCTTCGGCCTGTTCCTGACCCCAGTGTTCTATGTGCTGATGCGCCGCCTGGCCGGCAACAAGCCGCTGAAGCTGCACGGCGCGGTGCCGGATGGGGTGGAAGCGCCCATCGTGCCTGTACACGGCGTAAATAGTGTGCACGGCGGCGCCACCGCCCGCCCGGTACTTGCAGCACCGCTGCAGCCGCTGGACTGATCTAGAAAAGAATCGAGAAACACCATGAAGCTCTTATCCCATACCCTGGCTCCGCTGCTGGCCGCCCTGGTGCTGGCTGGCTGCGCCACCGCCCCGGCCATCGACACGGCCACCCTGGTGGCCACGCCTACCGAGTTCAAGGAAGGCGCCGCGCAATGGACCCAGGCGGCCCCCGCCGAAGCCCGCGACCGCGGCACCTGGTGGCGCGCCTTTGCCGACCCTGCGCTGGACACATTGGTCGAGCGCGCCAGCCAGCAAAACACCAGCATCGCCGAAGCCGCAGCCCGCCTGGCCCAGGCCCGTGCCTTGCTGCGCAGCAGCGAATCCGACCGGGCGCTGCAGCTCGGCGCTGGAGCCGGTGCCACACGCCAGGCAGGGGCCGGCACGGCCAACGGCAGCACCCCCAGCACCTTGCTGAGTGCCAATCTGAATCTGTCCTACGAGGTCGACCTGTTCGGCAAACTGGCCCGCGCCACCGACGCTGCCAGCCTGGATGCGCAAGCCCGCGCCGCCTTGCTGCAAAGCACCCGCCTGCTGGTGCAGGCCGACGTAGCCCAGACCTACCTGGCGCTGCGCGCGCTGGACGCCGAGCGGGTACTGGTACGCGAAACCGTGGATGCCTACCGCAACACCTTGCAGCTCACCCAAAGCCGCTTCCGCGCTGGCGATGTGGCCGAGCTCGATGTGGTGCGGGTGCAGACGGAAGTGGCGGCCACCGAGTCCGAGGCCCTGGCCCTGGACCGCCGCCGCGCCACGCTGGAACACGCCTTGGCCGTGCTGGTCGGCGACAGCGCTTCCAGCTTCAGTCTGGCTGCACTGAATACGGTCGACTGGAGTACCGCGCTGCCCGTCATCCCCGCCGGTGTGCCGGCCACCGTGCTGACGCGCCGCCCCGACGTGGCCGCCGCCCAAAGCAGCCTGCTGGCCGCACAAGCCCGCGTTGGCGTGGCCCAGGCCGCCTGGTTCCCCAGCGTGTCGCTGACGGCAGCCGGCGGCTTCGCCTCGCCCGATCTGGGCGATGTGTTCAAGTGGTCGGCCCGCGCCTGGGGTGTAGGTGCCTTGCTGTCCTTGCCGCTGCTGGACGGTGGCCGCCGCGAAGCCGGTGTGCAGGCCGCCCAGGCCCAGCTGGAAGGCGCCACTGCCCAGTACCGCGGCCAGGTGCTTGCGGCGTTCCAGGAGGTTGAAGACCAGCTGTCTGCACTGCGCCTGCTGGAGCAGCAAGCCCAGGCCCAGGGCCGCGCCGTGGCCTCCGCCAGCCGCGCTACCGTGCTATCCGACTCGCGCTACCGCAATGGACTGGTCAGCCAGCTCGACCTGCTGGACGCCCGCCGCAGCGAACTCAGCAACCGCCGCCAGGCACTGAACGTGCGCTCCGCCCAATACCAGTCCACGGTGACGCTAATCCGCGCGCTGGGCGGCGGCTGGGACGCACCCGGCAAGGCGAGCTGGGAGCCTGCGCCGCTGAACCTTGCGGTGGTGCGCTAAGGGTTGGGCCAGGGCGAATTTATAGAAAAGTGGCTCTGGCGCAAAGAGAGTAAGGGGTAGCTGCTATAGATTCAGTAGTGCGCGGCCAGCACGCAGCTAGCCGCGCTCAGGTCTGCAGAAATTTGCCCACGGGCTTCTGCACGCCCACCCATTCTGTGCCCTGGGCGAGCGCCTGTTCAGCGTAGAAAAAGAACGATCAAGATGATGATCAGGATTGCGCCGCCACCGATATACATAGCTGTCTCCTTGACGTGGCCTACCCTCGACGAGGGTTGTCAGGCACGCTGTGACAGGCCATTGAAGCACCTGCCCTAGAGGGCCGTCTGTGCTGTGGCGTACATAGCGCCGAATAGGCACCGGCTGCGTTCGTTGCTCGGGCCGCCCAGGGTGCGTTGGCGCACAGACCCCGCGAGATGTAGCGCCTATCTTGGCTGCAGGGCGTCGACCTGCCGGTGCGGCGTTTGACCCATCCACCACCGGCTGACTGAACGGAGATGCATATGAACTACGAAGACCGCGATACCTACGGCATGTACAACAACACGGTACAAGGGGGCAGCGAGCCCGACACAAGCCGTGGCCCCGGCCCCGAACTGATGGGCGCCAACACCCTGGTGGGCAACGACGTCTACAACCAGCTGGACGAAGACCTGGGCGACATCAAGGAAATCATGCTCGACATGCGCACCGGCAGGGTCAGCTATGCGGTGCTGTCTTTCGGCGGTTTTCTGGGTCTGGGCGAAAAGCTTTTCGCCATGCCCTGGGCCGCGTTGACACTGGACACGGTGAACAAGCGCTTCACGCTGAACGTCAACAAGGACCGGCTGGAAACCGCGCCAGGTTTCGACAAGGACGACTGGCCGGACATGTCCGACCCGACCTGGGCGAGCGGCATCCATGCCTACTACGGCACCCAGCCGCACGTAGACGACACGCGCCTGTAGCGCGCGGCTGTGCGGTCGAGGTTATTTGTACTTGAATCTGCCTATAAAAATTGACTCTAGTGCAGTTCAGGTAGGCGCAATAAGCTATATATTAAATAGCATAGGCTGCCGCTGCAGGGCGGCGAACTCCTACACGCAGCTGCGGTAATGGCCGCTGCTGCGATGCCGCTGGGCTGGCCACAATTTTCTGACAGCACGCACCCGCAGGCCGATGGTCGGCCCGCATGGAGTGCGGTTACAGGAAGGGGTCTATATGGGCTACACAGCAAATCCTTGGGGTATTGCCGCCAAGGTTTTTCAGGGCGCGGCGCTGGGCTTGCTGAGCCTAGCCTGCGCCGCCGAGCCGGGCACCGCGTCGGTGTACCTGGAAGCCGGACAAACGCTGGAGGACGGGCGCGACACCACCACCTCCACCGTCGGCCTGCGCCTGCCGATGCAGCGTACGTTTTGGGATGGGCGGGTCACCGGCAACTGGGACTTGTACCTGAGCGAATGGCGCACCCAGGGCCTGGCGGGGCAGCGCCAGCACTACACGCAGATCGGCCTGGTGCCAATGTTCCGCTACCGCTTCGATGCCGGGCAATCGCCGTGGTTTGTCGAGGGCGGTATTGGCCTGTCGTACATGAACGAGCCCTACCAGACAGAATCCAAACGCTTCAGCACGCAGTGGAATTTCAGCGACCACCTGGGCCTGGGGCGCAACTTCGGCAGCGCGCGCCAGCATGAGCTGGGGCTGTACGTCAAGCATGTGTCCAACGCCGGCCTGCGCCGCCCCAACCCGGGCGAGACCTTTGTGCAACTGCGTTACGGCTACAACTTCTAGGCCACGCTAGGCCAGAGTTTGCACCGCGATGCGGGTGGCCGCGGCCACCACGTCGTTGCGCATGGGTGCGCCTTTGTTTGGCTGGGTGAAGTAGACCGCCAGCACCACGGGCATGCCCGCCGGGCTCCACACCACGCCGATGTCGTTGGTGGTGCCGTAGCTGCCAGCCCCGGTTTTGTCGGCCACTTGCCAGGCTGCCGGTACGCCCGCGCGGATGCGGGTAGCGCCGGTGGTGTTGCCCAGCATCCAGTCCTTCAGCTGCGTGCGCTGGGGCAGGGCTAGCACGTTGCCGAGCAGCAGGGCTTGCAGGCTGTGCGCCATGCCGGCCGGGGTGCAGGTATCGCGCGGGTCGCCGGGGATGGCGCTGTTCAAATCGGTCTCCCAGCGGTTGAGACGGAAGCTGCTGTCGCCGATGGCGTGCGCAAATGCCGTCACTGCCGGCGGGCCGCCGAGTAGGCGCATCAGCAGGTTCGACGCGCTGTTGTCGCTGTACTGCAGCGCGGCGGCGCAGAGCTCGGCTACGGTCTGGCCGCTGGCCACATGTTTCTCGGTGATGGGCGAATAGCTGACCAGGTCGGACGCGGTGTAGCGGATGCGTTGCTGCAGCAAGCCCGGGTCCTGCGCGCTGCGCGCCAGGATGGCCGACGCCAGCACCAGTTTGAAGGTGCTGCAGGCGGGAAAGCGCTCGTCGGCCCGGTACAGCAAGCTGCCGACGCCGAAGGCCGCAATGCCGAGGCGGCCGGCGGCTGCGGTTTCCAGGGCTTGCAACTGCTGGCTAGGCGACAGCGCTGCGGCGGCCACGGGTAGGAACGGGCTGGCTGCGGCGGCCAGCAGCAATGACCGACGACGCGTATTCACAGGCAGGGCAGGGGTGGAGGACGGCATTAGTTTTTCTTTCTTGGGAGTGGAGGGAGCCCGGACGATAGAGGCGCAGCCGCCATTCCACAATCGACAATAATTGCAGGCTGACCCCAGAAAATCTGGGCCATCAGCACCGTTCTCCCTCCATTCCATGCACCTCCCCTTGAATGCGCTGCGCGCCTTTGAAGTCTCTGCCCGGCACCTGAGCTTTACCCGCGCGGCGTCCGAGCTCAATGTCACCCAGACGGCCATCAGCCAGCAGGTGCGCAACCTGGAGGACCGGATGGGTGTGGCGCTGTTTCGCCGCCTGCCGCGCGGCCTGGCGCTGACTGACGAAGGCCTGGCCCTTCTGCCCACCTTGAGCGATGCCTTCGATCGGATTGGCGCGGTATTGGCCCAGGTCGGCGATGCGCGGCCGCGCGAGGTGCTTACGGTGGGCGTGGTGGGCACCTTCGCGGTCGGCTGGCTGATGCCGCGGCTGCGCGAATTCCAGCAGGCCCATGCGTATGTCGACCTGCGGCTGCTGACCAATAACAACCGGGTCGACATTGCCGGCGAGGGCCTGGACTACGCGATCCGCTTTGGCGACGGCGCCTGGCACGGCACCAAGGCCGAGCTGCTGCTGGCCGGGCCACTGTCGCCGCTATGCGCGCCAGCGCTGGCATCCCGGCTGCGCCGGCCTGAAGACCTGGCCGGTCAGGTGTTGCTGCGCTCGTACCGCACCGACGAATGGGAGGCCTGGTTCGCGCAGGCCGGCCTGCGTTGCCCGGTGATACGCGGCGTGGTGTTTGACTCGTCGCTGACCCTGGCCGAAGCCGCGGCCCAAGGCGCGGGCGTGGCCTTGCTGCCGGCCAGCATGTTTGGCCGCGAACTGCAGCAGGGGCGGCTGGTGCGGCCGTTCGCCCTGGAGATCGAGCGCGGCGCCTACTGGCTGGCCCGGCTCAGCTCCAAGCCGCCGACGCCGGCGATGCAGGTATTCCGCGACTGGCTGGTCCGCACCGCGGCGCTGTGAACTTCGGGCGTTGCCACTGCTCCTACTTTTTCTATCCCTTACCACCCCTCTGCCCATGCCCCCCAACACCAGCGAAGCGCCGCGGCTGCGCAGCCTGTTTTCTGCCTTTGCCAAGATCGGCTTGACCAGCTTTGGCGGCGGCCTCAGCGGCTGGATGCTGCGCGAATTCGTGCAGCGCCGCGCCTGGCTGACCGAGCAGGAGTTTCTGAGTGGTCTGGCGCTGGCGCAGGCTTTTCCGGGGGTGAACGTGGTGAACATGGCGATCTGGATCGGCTACCAGCTGCGCGGTGGCCGCGGCGCGCTGGTGGCGGCGCTGGGCATCGTGGTGCCGGCCATGCTGGTGGCCATCGTGGTGGCGGCCTTGTTCTCCACGCTGGCGGATGGGCCGCAGGTGCACTGGCTGCTGGCCGGGGTGGCGGCAGCGGCCGTGGGCTTGTCGCTGCAGACCGGCTTGCGGGCAGCCCGCAATGCGGCGCGCGGCGTGCTGCGCAGCCTGATTCTGGCCGCCACCTTTGCAGCCATCTTTGTCTGGCGCCTGCCGTTGCTGTGGGTGGTGGGCACGATGGCGCCGCTGTCGATTGGCCTGGCCTGGTGGCGCATCCGCGGTGAAGGAGCCCAGCCATGAACTTACGGCTGATGGGCGACCTGCTGGCAGTCTTTGTGCCGCTGTCGTTTCTGACCGTAGGTGGCGGCCAGAGCATCGTGGCTGACATCCACCGCCAGGCCGTGGGCGTGCACGGCTGGATGAGCGACGCGCAGTTTCTGGATCTGTTTGCCCTGTCGCGCATCACGCCCGGGCCGGGCTCGCTACTGGTGACCCTGGTGGGCTGGCAGGTGGCCGGCGTGGGTGGTGCGCTGGCGGCGTCGGCGGCGATCTTTTTGCCCAGCTCGGTGCTGGTGTTTGGCCTGGCCCATGTGTGGTCGCGCTACCGCACGCGCGCCCTGGTGCGCGCCATCGAGGCCGGCCTGGCGCCGGTGGCGGCGGGCATGATTCTGGCCGCGTCCTGCACCGTGCTGCGCGCGGCCGAGGGCGGGGTCTGGGCCTGGTCGGTGGCGGCCCTGTCCACGTTGGCGTTGATGTGGACGCGGATCAACCCCTTGCTGCTGCTGGCCCTGGGCGGACTGCTGTTTCTGCTGATCCCGCACTGAGCGCGCGGCTACAGGCCGGCTTGCGGCAGGTTGAATGGCGTCACCACCTGCACCGATGAGGCCTGCAGTGGCAGGCCGGCCGGCGCCGCGCCGTGGGCTGCCATCACCTGGAAGCAGGCTTGCCGCATATCGTGCTGCAGGTCGTGGTGCAACACCGCCTGCAGGCGGCCGGCGCGCAGCAGTGGCAGGTTGTCGGCATCCAGGTCGTGGGCGATGAACACCCGGCACGGCCGCTGCAGCTGGGCAAAGGCTTCCAGGATCGCGGCATTGGCCCCGCCTATCGAGTACACCGCCTGCACGTCGGGGCAGAGCCGCAGGCGCTGGCGCACCAGGTTGACGGTGGCGTCATGCAGGCCCAGGCCTTCGCTGACCTCGTGCACGGCTATGTGCGGATAGCGGTCGCGGATGGCCTGGCGAAAGCCGATCTCGCGCTCTTCCTCGCCGCGGAAATGGTTGCTGCTGATCGAGATCAGCGCTCCCGCCGGCGCCTGCGTTGCCGGGCCCAGCCACTGCGCCACCAGGTAGGCGGCGGTGTGGCCGGCGGCCCGGTTGTCCATGCCCACATAGGCGCGCCGGGCCGAGCCTGGCACATCGGTCACCAGGGTCACCACCGGGATGCCCTTGTGCTGCAGCCGGGCCACGGCCTGCACTACCTCGGGCAGATCCGGCGCCTTCAGTAGCACGCCGTGGCTGCCTTGCTGGGCGATCTTGTCGAGCGTGGCCACCAGCTGCGCCACCGGCAGGTCTTCCGCCAGGTGGTAGCGGGCCCGGAAGATCGCCGGGTGCAAACCGGGCATGGCCTGCTCCAGCGCGCCACGCACCAGCTTGGAGAAGCGCTCAGGGGTTTGCATCACCACGTCGACCAGGAACTTGCGGCCCACCAGGCCGACCTGGCTTTTCTGCCGTTCCAGCTCTTGCAGCGCCTGTTCAATCCGGCGCACCGTGTGCGGTCGCACGCCGCCGCGCTGGTTCAGCACCCGGTCCACGGTGGCCAGGCTGGTGCCGGCCTGGGAGGCAATGTCTTTCAAAAGATGGGGGTGGGCCATGCGCAGATTGTGATGGATTCCTGAGGTGTTTTTGAGGTGTTTTAGACGGCCTGCGAAGGGCACTCCTACCTACACTTTTCCCATCTTTTCACCCGCAGAAGCCTTCACATGCCCTCTCACGATTTCCCCCATTGGCTGGACCCGCAAGCCTGCAAGGTCACCGACCTGGATGCCCTGGTGCGTACGCCCACGCAGCACGCCGATTACCCCCTGGCCCGCACCATCACCCAGGGCGTGCCGGTGTACGACGGAGCGCAGATCCGCCATGCCGGTCCGGCCGCGCAGCGGGACCTGATGACCGAGTGGTGCCGCGTCTGGCAGGGCGGCCCCGGCGTGCTGGTGCTGCAGGCCGCGTTCGCCGACCTGGCGGTCGTGGACGCGGCCACGGCAGAATTCCACCGGCTGATCGCCGCCGAGCGCCAGACCGGCACCCGGGCCGACCACTTCGCCAAGCCCGGTGCCAACGACCGGGTCTGGAACGCGCTGGAAAAGCTCTGCCTGGCAGCGCCCCCGGTGTTTGCCGCCTACTACGGCAACCCACTGCTGGCCTGGGTTTGCGAGGCCTGGCTGGGCCCGGCCTACCAGGTGACATCGCAGATCAACAGTGTCAACCCCGGCGGTGCCGCGCAGATGGCGCACCGCGACTACCACCTGGGCTTTCTCAGCCCCGCGCAGGCCGCGCGCTACCCCGCGCATGTGCACCAGCTGTCGCCAGCCCTGACCCTGCAGGGCGCGGTCGCGCATGTGGACATGCCGGTGGAGAGCGGTCCCACGCTGTACCTGCCGCATTCGCAGAAGTACCCGGCCGGCTATCTGGTGGCGGGCCAGTCGGACTTCCAGGCCTACTTCGATGCCCACCATGTGCAACTGCCCTTGCGCAAGGGCGATGCCGTGTTCTTCAACCCCGCGCTGATGCATGCGGCCGGCCACAACCGCTCGGCCGACATCTACCGCATGGCCAATCTGTTGCAGGTCTCCAGCGCCTTCGGCCGGGCCATGGAGTCGGTAGACCGGCTGCGCATGTGCGAGGCGCTGTACCCGGCTTTGCGTGGCATGCCAGCAGCGGAGCAGGCCAGTGCCGCGGCTGCCTGCGCCGAGGGCTACGCCTTCCCCACCAACTTGGACCGCGACCCGCCGTTGGGCGGCCTGGCGCCCGAGAGCCAACAAGGCCTGCTGCTGCGGGCGCTGCAGGAAGACTGGCCGCAAGAGCAGATCCAGCAGGCATTGCGGCAGCAAGAGCACAAGAAATTAACCCATCAGGAGACACTATGAATACAACAACTTTTACCGGCAAAGTCGCCATCGTCACCGGTGGCACCCAGGGCCTGGGCGCGGCCATTGCCCAACTGCTGGCCGAGCGCGGCGCACACGGCATCGTGCTGTGTGGCCGCAACCGTGCCAAAGGCGAAGCCCAGGCGCACAAGATCGCCGAGGCTAGCGGCGCGCAGGTGCTGTACGTGCAGGCCGATCTGGGCCAGGTGGACGACTGCCGCCACATCGTCGCCCAGGCCGATGCGCAATTTGGCCGGGTCGACATCCTGGTCAACGCCGCGGGCCTGACCGACCGCGGCAGCATTCTAGACACCGACCCCGTGCTGTTCGATAGCATCTTTGCCGTGAATGTGCGTGCGCCGTTCTTCCTGATGCAAGACTGCATCAAGATCATGCGCCGCGAAAACATAGCGGGCAGCATCGTCAACATCGGCTCCATGTCGGCCCTGGCGGGCCAGCCGTTCATTGCGGCCTACTGCGCGTCCAAGGGGGCATTGGCCACGCTGACGCGCAACACCGCCTACGGCTTGCTGCGCAACCGCATCCGGGTGAATGGCTTGAACATTGGCTGGATGGCCTCGGAGGGCGAGGACCGCATCCAGCGCGAATTCCACCACGCCGATGCCGACTGGCTGGCCCAGGCCGCCGTGGCCCAACCGTTTGGCCGCCTCATCGATCCGCAGGAAGTCGCCCGTGCAGTAGCGTTTTTGTGCAGCGATGAATCCGGCCTGATGACCGGCTCGGTGGTGGAGTACGACCAGTCGGTGTGGGGCGGCTACGACGGCTCACCACAACCTTCGGCTCCCATGTGATCCGCTATAGATTCCGTAGCTGCCCGCACAGGTGGCAGCTGCGCCAGCGGCCTAAAAAGCTTGAATTTTCGGTTCGTATGACAATCTGCGGTAGTCCCCATCTTGAACCACGAAAGATTGCTGTTTATGCACGCAGAAGATTACGCATCCGACACCGTCACCCGCTTGCGCGCCGACCTGGCCCTGGCCTTGCGCGCGGCCGCCCACCATGGCCTGGGCGAGGGTGTGTGCAACCACTTCAGCCAGGAGCTGCCCGACCACTCGGGCCGCTTTCTGCTGAACCCGCGCGGCCTGCTTTGGAGCGAGATCCAAGCCGACGACATCGTGATGATCGACACCCAGGGCAACAAGCTGGCCGGCCGCCACGAGGTTGAATCCACCGCCATGCACATCCACGCCGCGGTACACCGCATCTGCGCCAAGGCCTGCGTACTGCACACACACATGCCCTACGCCACCGCGCTCACTCTGACCAGCGACCGGGTGTTGGACACCAGCTTGTCGCAAAACGCCATGCGCTACCACGGCCGGGTGGCGGTGGATGCCCAGTACAACGGCCTGGCGCTGGACCACCACGAAGGCGAGCGCATCGCCCAGGCCATGGGCACGGCGGAGATCGCCTTCCTGGGCAACCACGGCATCCTGGTCTGCGGCGACCGCATGGACTACGCCTACGACGACCTGTACTACCTGGAGCGTGCCTGCATGGCCCAGGTGCTGGCCCAGTCCACCGGCCGGCCGCTGGCCCCCACCGATGCGGCGCTGGCTGAGCGTGTGGCCCAGCAGATGGCCAGCGAGCGCCTGCAATCGGAGCTGTTTTTCGAAGCTTTGCGGCGCACCATTTGATGGTGCTATCGGTTGGGGCGGGCGCCGAGATAGACACATAATGCAGTAGCAACTTTGCCACTGAAACAAACCACTGCGTGCTGCATAAACCTCTGCTCCACCGGGTACTGATCCAGGCCCTGACACTGATTTCGATGGTCTGCCTGGCCTCTGCTGTGCTTGCTGCGCCGCGGGAGGTGCGGGTGGGGGTCTACCAGAACGAGCCCAAGATATTCCTGGATGCCAACCGCCAACCCTCGGGCATCTTGGGGGAACTGCTGCAGGCCATGGCCGAGAAGGAAAACTGGACCCTGGTCGCCGTGCCCTGCGAATGGCAGGCCTGCCTGGACGCCTTGCAGGCCGGCAGGATCGACCTGATGCCCGATGTGGCGTATTCCGAGCAGCGCGCCAAGCTGATGGACTTCCACACCACGCCGGCGTTGCTCAGCTGGTCACAGCTGTACAAGTACAGCGGCGTCAACATCACTAACGCGCTGGACCTGAATGGCAAACGGGTGGCCGTGCTGGCAGGCTCGGTGCAGCAGGACTACCTGCAGAATCTGGTACAGGGCTTTGGCCTGAAGACCGAGCTGGTGCTGGTGCAGTCCTTGAAGGAGGCGTTCGAGCAAACCGCGGCGCACACCGTTGACGCGGCGGCGGTGAACCGCTTTTTTGGCGATCTGCAGTCGGGTAGCTACCAGTTGGAGCCCACGCCCATCTTGTTCCAGCCGTCCAAGCTGTTCTACGCCACCGCCCAAGACCGCAATGCCGATCTGCTGGTGGCGATAGAGCGCTACCTCGCGCCCTGGCAGGCGCAGGCCGACTCGCCTTACTTCCGCGTGATGAACCGCTGGATGGCACCGGCCAGCAAGTCGGCCATCCCCGATATGGTGTGGTGGTCGCTGGGCATTCTGGGCGTGATGCTGTCGGCTGCCGTCAGCGTGGGCTTTTTGCTGCGGCGCCAGGTGGCCGATACCGCCTGGCATCTGCGCAGCAGCGAAGACCGCCTGTCCACCATCCTCAACAGTGTGGACGCCTACATCTACATCAAGGATCCGCAGCTGCGCTACCAGTACGTGAACCGTAAGGTCGCCGAGCTGTTCCACACCACGCCGGCCGACGCCATAGGCAAGACCGATAGAGACTTCTTCGACGCCGCCACCGTGGCCAAGCTGCGGGTCAACGATCTGCGCGTGGTGGAGCGGGGCGAGCGGGTTGCCGAGGAGGAAGTGAACCGCAGCGCCGACGGCACGGTCACCAACACCTATCTGTCCATCAAACTGCCTTTGCGGCGCCCCGACGGCTCGGTGTATGCGCTGTGTGGCATCTCCACCGACGTGACCAAGCACAAGCAGGCCGAGGCGGTGATCCACCAACTGGCCTTCTACGACCCGCTGACCCAGCTGCCGAACCGCCGGCTGCTGATGGAGCGCCTGGGCCAGGCGATTGCCATGCATGCGCGCGACCGCGAATGGGGCGCCTTGCTGTTCATCGACGTGGACAACTTCAAGGACTTGAACGACTCGCGCGGCCACCTGGTCGGCGACCAGCTGCTGTGCCAGATCGCCACCCGGCTCGAGGGCTGCACCCGCATCGAAGACACGCTGGCGCGCCAGGGTGGCGACGAGTTCGTGGTGATGCTGCAGGCCATGAGCGCCAGCATGCCCGAAGCCGTTCAGCAGGCCCGCCAAGTGGCGCAGAAGATCCTGCATGCGCTGGCCCAGCCCTACACCCTGGATGGCCACCTCTACCAGACCACGGTGAGCATCGGCATCGCCATGTTCTCCGGCCCGGAAACCGAGCAAGACGAGCTGTTCCGCCAGGCCGACCTGGCGATGTACCGGGCCAAGGCTGATGGCCGCAACACCGTTTGCTTCTTCAACCCGGAGATGCAGGCCCAGGTGCGGGCCCGCACTGTGCTGGAGTCCGACATGCGCCAGGCGCTGGCGGCCGAGCAGTTCCTGCTGTTCTACCAGCAGCAGATCGACAGCTCAGGCCGGCAGACCGGCGTGGAGGCTTTGGTGCGCTGGCAGCATCCGCAGCGCGGCCTGGTGTCGCCGGCCGAATTCATTCCGCTGGCCGAAATGTCGGGCCTGATCTTGCCGCTGGGCCGCTGGATTCTGTTGACCGCCTGCAGCCAATTGGTGCGCTGGTCGGCCGCGGCAGACACGGCCCATTGGAGTGTGGCGGTCAACATCAGCGCGCGCCAGTTCCGCCAGGCCGACTTTGTGCAGCAGGTGCATTCCGCACTGCAGGAAACCGGCGCCAACCCGCAACTGCTGGAGCTGGAGCTGACCGAGAGCCAACTGGTCGAAGACATAGACAGCGTGGTCGAGAAGATGGCCGCGCTCAAGGCCCTGGGCGTGCGCTTCTCGTTGGACGACTTTGGCACCGGCTACTCGTCGCTGAGCATCCTCAAGCGCCTGCCGCTGGACAAGCTGAAGATCGACCAGTCGTTTGTGCGCGACCTGCTGACCGACCCGCAGGACGCTAGCATCGTGCGCGCCATCGTTACCCTGGGCACCAGCCTGGAGCTGCAGGTGATAGCCGAAGGCGTGGAGACGACCGAGCAGCGCGATGCCTTGCTGGCGCTGGGCTGCCAGCACTTCCAAGGCTATCTGTTCGGGCGTCCCGCGCCGGCCTGAGAACCTGTTTTAGAGGCTGCGGCCCTCGGCGTGCGGCGCCAGAATGCCGTGCAGCACCGCGTTGGCTGGCGTAGGTACACCCAGCTCGGCGCCGCGGCGTACCACATCGCCGCTCAGCCAGGGCACTTCGAGCCGGTTGCCGCGCTCCAGGTCGTGCGCCATTGACGAGGTCATGCCCTCGGGCAGCTGGTCGCAAAAGCGCAGCCGGTCGGCCGCAAAGTCGGCAGCCAGCGGCACGCCCTGGGCCCGGCCCACGGCCACGGCTTCTTCCATCACCTGCTGCAGCACGCGCCGGGAATCCGGGTGGGTGCGTACCCGGCCAATCGGCAGGCGCGTGGCCGCGGTCGTGGCCGACAGGCCGACCAGGAACACGAACTTTTCCCACACTGCGCGGCGGATGTCGGGGCTGATCTCGGCGTCGATGCCCGCCACCTGGCAGGCCTGCAGCAGGCGCTCCAGCCGCTCGGAGTGGTGACCGTCGTATTCGCCAAATACCAGCTTTTGCAGATTGCCGGTGTGCGCGATAACGCCCGGCGCGGCAATCGTGGCCGCGATGTAGCAGACGCCGCCGGCCACCGCCGTCGCGCCCAGCGCGGCCTGCAGGATGTCGTCCTTGACCACGCCGTTCTGGAATGAGATGACGGCGGTCTGCGGGCCGATCAGCGGACGTATGGCTTCGGCGGCGGCCGCCGTGTCCCACAGCTTGACGCCGAACAGCACCAGATCCACCGGGCCGATGCCCTGCGGCGTCTCGCTGACCTGAACGTTCTGCAGGTGCAGATCGCCGCGGCCGCTGGTGACCCGCAGGCCCTGCGCGCGGATGGCGGCGCCGTGTGCGCCCCGGGCAATGAAGTGCACGTCGCAGCCGCTGTGCGCCAGCCGCGCCCCGAAATATCCGCCCACACCGCCCGCACCCATGATGGCTATTTTCATATTGCTACTGTGTTGAATTCGGGCCAGGCAACTGGCCGCGCGCGCCATGGTGCCACGAAGCGCGAAGCTGCCGGCAATGGCTCGCCGCTGCATCTGGCGGGCGAGCTGTTTTCGCAGGCCGCCGGGGTGAACGTCACGCATGTGCCCTACAAGGGTGGCAATGCCCATACGATGGATTTGATTGGCGGCCGCCTGGCGGTGATTTTTGACACCACCACCGCGGCCATGCCCATGATCAAGGGCGACAAGATCCGCGCGATTGCGGTGTCGTCACCAACCCGTCTGCCCGATCTGCCGAATGTGCCAACCTTCGCCGAGGCCGGCTACCCCGGCTTTGAGGTGCAGGCCTGGTATGCGCTGTACGCCCCGGCCAAAACCCCGGCCGACGTGCTGGCCCGCCTGAGCGCCGACCTGGGCAAGGTGATGGCGATGCCCGAGGTGGACAGCAAGCTGAAGTCCCTGGCGGTCAAGCCAGCCTATGGTTCAGCGCAGGAGCTGGGCGCGTTCACCCAGACCGAGTTTGCCAAGTACGGCAAGGTGATCAAGATGGCGAACATCAAGGCCGATTGATTACCTTGAAATATAGGTAAATACCTCTGCAGCGCATATTTGGTATGCGCGAGGTGCTATCAAAAGAATACTGCTGTTGTTCAATGCTGAAGTATCTTGGATAGAAACTGCTGGGCCCGTTCGCTACGGGCGTGCGGGTTGCTAAAGAACGATTCCTTGTCGCAGTCTTCCACAATCGCGCCACCGTCCATGAAGATGACGCGGTGCGCCACCTTGCGCGCAAAACCCATCTCGTGGGTTACGCACATCATGGTCATGCCGTCGCGGGCGAGCTGCACCATCACGTCGAGCACTTCGTTGACCATCTCGGGGTCCAGCGCCGAGGTGGGCTCGTCAAACAGCATGGCAATCGGGTCCATAGCCAAGGCCCGGGCAATCGCCACGCGTTGCTGCTGACCGCCTGACAGCTGGGCCGGAAATTTGTGTGCATGGGCCGACAGGCCGACGCGCTCCAGCAAGCCCAGCGCTTTGCGCCGGGCTTCGCTCTCACTGCGTTTGAGCACCCGGATCTGCGGCAAAGTGAGGTTCTCCGTGATCGACAGATGCGGGAACAGCTCGAAATGCTGGAACACCATGCCGACACGCGAACGCAGCTGGTTGAGGTTGATCTTCGGGTCAGTGACCGACATACCATCCACCACGATGTCACCTTGCTGGATCGACTCCAGCGCGTTGACGCATTTGATGAGTGTGGATTTGCCCGAGCCTGACGGGCCACACACCACCACCACCTCGCCCTTGCGGATCTGGGTGCTGCAATCGCTCAGCACCTGGAAGCTGCCATACCATTTGCTGACCTTGTGGATGTTGATCATGAGAGTACCTTCTGTGCGGTTGAGTGGCTTGCGGTGCGGTTTCAGCGGGTCAGCAGTTCCAGCAGGACGTTGGCCACCACCTGCGTGGCCTGCTGCAGTTCCCGCAGCGGCACCCGCTCATCGGCGCGGTGGCCGTTGGCTGCCAGCAACGTGGCCGGGCCAGCGCCGTACATCACGGTGGGAATGCCGGCTTCGCTGTAGAGCCGGGCATCGGTGTACAGCGGCACGCCTATCGGTGTCACCGGCGTGCCCAGCACGGCACTGCCTTCGCGGCACACCAGATCGGTGAGGGCCTCTGCGCCGGCCACGGGCTTGAATGGCCGTGCCAGCAGGATCTGCGTGACTTCGACCTGGATGCCGGTGAGCCGGCGCACCGATGCGGCAATCACCTCGCGCAACTCGGCTTCGACCTGCTCGGGTATTTCCTCCGGCACGATGCGGCGGTCGACGCGCAGGGTCACCACATCGGGAACCACATTGGTGTTGATGCCGCCCTTGACCAGCCCGACCACCAGGGTCGGATGGGTAATGCCGGGGGTGCTGGATGGGCGATCGGCCAGGCTGTCGCGGTAGCGGTACAGCGCGGCCAGCAGTGGCACGCTGGCCTCGATGGCGTCGTTGCCGGTTTCGGGCCAGGCGGCATGGGCGGATCGGCCACGCAGCGTGATTTCCAGGTGCAGGCAGCCGTTGTGTGCGGTCACCACATGGTGCGAAAAGGCTGCCGACAACACGTAGTCGGGCCGGGACAGCCCTTGCTGCAGGATCCAGTGCGGGCCGGTCATGCCGCCGGTTTCCTCGTCGTAGGTGAAGTGCAGTTCCACCTGGCCGTTGAGCGCCACGCCATAAAGGGATTTCAGCGCGCGCAAGGCGTAGGCGTAGGTGGTGAAGTCCGACTTGGAGACCGCTGCGCCGCGGCCATACAGCCAGCCGTCGCGGATATCCCCGCTGTAGGGGCTGGCGGTCCAGCCCTCGCCAGGAGGGACCACATCGCCATGGGCGTTCATGGCTACCACCGGGCCGCCGTCGCCAAATTTTTCCCGCACGATCAGGTTGGTGACGCTTTGCATGCCATGCTGCTGCGCCAGGGCCCGCGGCACTTCGTGGCGTTCCACCGTAAAGCCCATCTCCGCGAGCCATTGCGCCGTGACCAACGCATGTGGTGTGCAGTCACCGGGCGGGTTGTCGGAGGGGCATTGCACCAGGCGGGCGAGGGCGTGGACCTGCTCGTCAAAATGCTGTTCTATGAAGCCACGCATGGCGTCTTTGGCGGATGGCGGGTTCTGGATTGTCATGTTTGTCATGGGGCTTAGTTGAAACGTTCGATGCGATAGGGTTGGATGTCGATGTCGGTACGGCCGCGCACCAGCAGGTCGGCCACCAGGCTGGCCGTGATCGGCGCCAGCGTGTAGCCGTTTGAGGTGACGGCGTTGAAGAAGCCCGGCACGCCAGGCACCTCGCCCAGGATGGGGGCGCCGTCGATATTGACGTTCATGCCGGCCCAGCATCGCACCACATGCAGGCCAGCCAGGGCGGGCAGCACCTGGTTGGCCACCCACAGATTGCCTTCGATGCTGCTGCGTTCGGCGTGGTTCAGGCGCATGCCGGCGTCAAATGCCGCGGTCCAGCCGCCGCCGATGATGAGGCCGCCGGTGGCCGCCTGTTTCATGCTGAGGTGGCGGTCGGCGTGGGCAAGCAGGTGGCTGACCAGGGGCGGTGCTGGCTCGGTCACGATCATCTGGAGCGGCGCGCCTTTGACCGGCACTTTGACCCCCAGCATCTCACCCACTGCGCTGGACCAGGCACCGCTGGCGTTGACGATGCGGCCGGCCCGTATCGTGCCGCGCGAGGTGTGCACGGTGAAGCCCGCGCCATCGCCCACGTGGCGCTCGATGCGCTCCACGTTGCAGCCGCGCAGGAAGCGGGCGCCGTGCTGCATCGCTTTGGCCGCCACCGCATAAGTGGCCCGCAAGGGGTTTATCTTGCCTTCCATCGGGCACCACTCAGCACCCAGCAAATTGGGCGACAAGGCCGGGGACAAGCGGCGCAACTCGTTGCCGTCCACCACATGGGCTTCTATGCCGTGGCTGCGTTCCAGCGCCGCCTTGGCCTGCAGGAATGCCATGCCTTGGACGCTGTCGGCCACCATCAGGCCGCCGGTGATTTTGACTTCCAGGTCTTCACCGCAATCCTCCTGGATCTGCTGCCACAGCTTGACCGACAGCGGCCCCAGCGGCAGCGTCGCAGCGGCCGGGCCACCGCCTTCCTGCGCCTTGGCACCGAAGTCGAACGAGAGCAGCTGTACGTGCAGGCTGCCCGCGTTGGCGCCAGAGGCTTGCAGGTTGATGTCATCGCGGTCCACCACCAGTACGTCCTGGCCTGCGCGCGCCAGAAAGTAGGCGAGGTTGGCCCCCAGCACGCCGCCACCAATCACCAGCACATCGGTTTTTTGCTCCGGCAGCGGTGCGGCTTCTACGGGACGGGCCAGATTGGGCGTAATGGCTGGGCGGTGGCCGCCCCATTCCGGCTTCTCGAAGCCCAGGGCCCCTGCAGGCACGGGGCGGGTTGGTGCACGCGGGGCAAAGTATTGTTCTACGCTGTTGGGCCGGCCGGTGATTTCGTGCACCAGGCGTGCCGCCACGTTGGCGCAGTAGCGTCCCTGGCAACGGCCCATGCCCAGGCGGGTGTTGCGCTTGATGGCGGCCAGGGTGTCGCGGCCTGCCGCAATCTGGGCGCGTACCGAGCCGAATGTGATGTCTTCGCAGCGGCACAGCACGGTTGC
The DNA here is from genome assembly GCA_963513025.1 of uncultured Albidiferax sp. Lineage (GTDB taxonomy): Bacteria > Pseudomonadota > Gammaproteobacteria > Burkholderiales > Burkholderiaceae_C > Rhodoferax_B. The sequence continues at coordinate 12,319 of CAUPON010000030.1, read as the reverse complement.
GTCGGGCACCTGCCGCAGGCTCACTGGCGGCGCCTGGTAGATCGACCAGAGTGCGCGCTGGAAGGCCAGTCCGCGTTGCAGCGCCTGCAGGCTGTGCGCTGGTGTGGGTGCGTCATGGCCTAGCTGGCGTGCGGCGGCGCAACCTGCCAAGGTCCCGCGTGCCAATGCCACGCGCGAACCGCCCAGGTCTGCGCCGTCACCCACCACAAAGACGCTGGGGATGCTGGTGCGCCCCTCTTCGTCGGTCACGGTGGCCAGGTAGCCCAGGTGGCGTGCGACAAACCTGTGCTGGCAGCCGAGCATGCGGGCTAGTTCGGTGGAGGGAATGAAACCGTAGCCTACACACAAAGCGTCGGCCTGGAACCGTTGTTCGCTGCCCGCAATGGCTAGGCCAAGCGTATCTAGTCGTGCCGTATGCACGGTGTGCAGGGTGTCCTGGCCCTCGGCCGCGACCACTCCGTGGCCCCAAAGAACCGGAACGCCATGGCGGTGCAGTAGCGCCAAGTAGCGAGCGCCGTCCACGAGCAAGTCTGGCCCGGTGCGGCCGGCCCGCAGTAGCTCGCGCCATTGCGACAGGCCCGGTTTGGGGGTGCTTTCCAGCACGGCCAGCACCTTCACACCCCCTGTGAGCAATTCCGCTGCGAGTTGCAGGTTCAAGGGGCCGTTGCCGGCGATCACCACGCGCTGGCCGGGTGACACGCGGTAGGCGCGGGCCAGGGTCTGGCCCGCTCCGGTGGTCATCACACCCGGCAATGTCCAGCCTGGAAATGAAACGGGCCGCTCATACGCTCCCGGTGCAATGACCAATTGCTTGCAATGGAATACCGTGGCGCGGCCTTCGATGATGGCCCCCACCTCGGTGGCTGAAAACGCGGCCCATACCTGGGCACTTTGTCGGATATCCACCCCGGCCGCCTGCGCTTCCCGGGTTAGCGCGATACCGCCGGCGAACTGCTTGTCAGATGGTTGGTTGGCTTGGTGCGAGGGCGCAAGCGGCTTGTAGAACTGCCCACCCGTCTGCAGGCGCTCGTCCAGCACTGTGACGCTGGCACCGCTTTTGCGTGCCGCTATGGCGGCAGACAAGCCTGCGGGGCCGGCGCCAATGACCAGTAGATCAACCGCTATGGTGGTTGGCTCTGCATCTGGTGGCGGTGCCAGCGGTTCCAGTTGGAGGTTGATTTGTGTGACTGGATACGGGGCGGATTGCACGACGTGGCCGGCTTGCACCTTGGTCATGCAGGCGCGCTGGCTGGCCAGTCCGTCCACGGTGACCAGGCACTCATGGCAGGCTCCCATGCCGCAGTACAGGCCACGCCGCCGGCCATCCCGGGTGTGGCGCAGGGTCTGGATGCCGCTGGCGGACAGGGCGGCAGCAATGGTTTCGCCCTCCAAGGCCGGCACGGCCTGGCCGTCGTAAGAGAAGTGCAGGGGCGTGCCGGTGCAAGGTATCAGGGGGTGGGTGAGGTGCGTCGCCATGGTGGACGAATTTTTGTAATCAGGCTTGACTCGGTAAAACGTATACGTATACTACACGTATACATTAAAAAAGCAAGTCGCCAAGATTGCTTTCCACACCAGAAGCGAAGCAAAAAAATGAGCAAATTCCGCGGTACATACACTGTCCTGATCACTCCGTTGACGGCGGACGGCAAGCATGTAGATGTGCCTGCTTTGCGGCGGCTGGTGGACTGGCAGATAGAGCAGGGCATCCATGGGCTGATTCCGCTGGGCAGCACCGGGGAATTTCTGTCGCTGACGCCGGACGAGCGTCAACTGGTCATCGACACCTGCATCAAGACCGCGAACAAGCGGGTGCCGGTGCTGATCGGTACCGGAGCGGAGTGGACCGATGAATGCGTCCGTCTCAGCAAGGAGGCGCAGGACATGGGCGCCGATGGCGTGATGGTCATCCCGCCTTTCTATTCGTGCCCTACGGAAGACGAACTGTTTGCGCACTACCGTAAGGTGGGCGAGGCGATCAGCATTCCCATCATGCTGTACAACAATCCGGCTACGGCCAATGTGGACCTGACGCCGCCTATCGTGGCGCGGCTGTCGCAGATCGATAACTGCAGCTATATCAAGGAGTCCACGCTGGAAGTCACCCGCGTGCGCGACATCATCGACCTGTGCGGCGACCGCATGACGGTGTTTGCCGGCATCTTGGGCTACGAGTCATTCTGGCTGGGTGCCCAGGGCTGGGTGGCGGTGTGCTCCAACCTGATTCCACATATGTCAGCCCGTTTGTTCGAGCTGGTGGCCGACGAAAAAGACATGGACCAGGCCCTGGCCCTGTACAAAAAAATGCTGCCCATCGTGAAGTGGGTCGGCGGCCACCGCTATGTGGCCGCCTCGAAAGACGCGCTGGACATGATGGGTTTGCCTGTAGGCAAGCCTCGTGCGCCGCGCCTGCCCTTGCCTGCAGCCGACGCGGCCGAGCTGCGCCGCGCGCTCGACACGCTGGGCCTGCTGAACTCGATTTCCCGTTGAACCCCTGCCAGATCTTGCCGCCCTTGCCATAACCACCTCCAACCGCTACCAAAGGAACCACCATGATGAAGTTTTCGTTTGCCCTCGTTTCCATCGCCGCCATCTTGGGGGCTACCCAGGTCCAGGCGCAAGACTGCAAATACAGCGTGCCCGAGTCACAGCTGGTGAAAAAAGGTACCTTCACCATGTCGGTTAATCCCACGCTGCCGCCTTTGCAGTACGTGGACCAGACCGGTACGCTCAAGGGCATGCGGGTGGAGCTCGGCGAAGAGATCGCCAAACGCCTGTGCCTCAAGCCGGAATACGTGCGCATAGAGTTCTCGGCCATGGTGCCTGGGCTGCAGGCCGGGCGCTGGGACATGATTAACACCGGCATTTTCTATACCGATGAGCGCGCCAAGCTGATGCAGATGCTGGCGTACGAGGACCAGGCCATCAGCATCTCCACCGCCAAGGGCAACCCCGGCAAGATCAGCAAGCTGGAAGACCTCTCGGGCAAAACCATTGGCGTAGAGCTCGGCGGCTTCGAGGAGCGCAAAACCCGCGAACTCGACAAGCAGCTGACCGACAAGGGCTTGAAGGGTATGAACATCCGCACCTTCGAGAACTTTGCCATGTCCTTCCAGTCGTTGCGCGCAGGCCAGGTCGAGGTGGCGCTGTCGATCGACTCCACCGGTGCCGAATACCAGAAGCGTGGCGATTTCGAACGGGTGTTGTCGGGCTTGTTCCCCACCCCGGTAGCGGTCGCGCTGAAGAACAAGCCGCTGGCCGACACCGTGGCCAAGGTACTGAACGACATGCGCGCCGATGGCAGCTTTCAGAAGCTGTTCACCAGCTATGGCGTGAAGCCGATTGACGGCGCCATCGTCGTCAAAGGCCCTGCGACCTAAGTAGAGATTAACGGCACATTCCCCAAGGAGAGATGCAATGGGACAAGGCTGGAGCTGGTCGGGGTTTTTTGAATATCTGGTGAACCCGTTCATCCTGGGGGGCGTGGTGACCACCGTCTGGCTGACGCTGGTGGCGATTGTCGGGGGGCTAGTGCTCGGGTGTTTGCTCGCTTTGGCCCGGCTGTCGAAGAACCGCTGGTTGAACGCCCCCGCGCATTTCTATATCTGGCTGTTTCGCGGTACGCCGCTGATGGTGCAGTTGATCATCATCTACACCGGCCTGCCACAACTGGGCCTGAAGTTCTCGGTGATCGAATCCGCGCTGCTGGGCCTGATCCTGAACGAGGCTGCCTACTTGGCCGAGATTGTGCGGGGTGGTATCCAGTCGGTTCCCGTCGGCCAGACCAATGCCGCACGGGCCATGGGCTTCACCGGAGCCCAGACCCTGTGGGACATCGTCATGCCGCAAGCCATGCGCCTGATCGTTCCGACCCTGGGCAACAGCATCAACGGTTTGCTGAAGACCACCTCGGTGACCTCGGTGATTTCCATGGAAGAGCTGCTGCGCCGCACCCAGGTGCTGATCCAGGAAAAATTCATGGTGCTGGAACTGTTCCTGGTCGCGGCGCTGTACTACCTGCTGCTCACCTCCATATGGGACTTTGTGCAGCGCCGCATCGAGGCCTACTACGGCCGCGCCTACGGCAACGCCAGCGAAGTGCAGGCGCCGATTCGCGCTGGCGAAATGATGGAACAACGTTAGCCAAAGTTAACCAAGGTTGGCAATAGGAGACTTGCACGTGGACACTTACGACCTGATCGTTAAAAACGCCGACATCGCCACCTCGGGCGACCGCTACCAGGCGGATATCGGCATACGCGCCGGGCGCATCGTCGCCATCGCCAAGGATTTGTCGGGTGAGGCCGGCGATGTGATCGATGCCCTGGGCCGCTTGGTCACCCCCGGCGGCGTGGATGGCCATGTGCACTTGGACCAGCCCACCAGCGACGGTGCGGTGTTTTCCGACGACTTTTTCACCGGCACCCGGTCGGCGGCTTGCGGCGGCACAACCACCGTGATCCCATTTGCAGCGCAGCAAAAAGGCCATTCCCTGCAGGAGGCCGTGGACGACTACCACCGCCGCGCCGACGGCAAGGCGGTGATCGACTATGCCTTTCACCTGATCGTGTCGGACGCCACCCACGCGGTCACGCGCGAAGAACTGCCCCGGCTGATCAGCCAGGGCTACACCTCGCTCAAGATCTACATGACCTACGATGACATGAAGCTGGGCGACCGGCAGATCATCGAGGTGCTGGCCACGGCGCGCCAGCATGGGGCGATGACCATGGTTCATGCCGAGAACAGCGACTGCATCGGCTGGCTGACCGAGCATCTGCTGGCCGCCGGGCTGGCCGCGCCCAGCTACCACGGCAACTCGCGCCCGATGGTCGTGGAGCGGGAGGCGACTCACCGCGCCATCGCGCTGTCCGAGCTAGTGGACACGCCGATCCTGATCGTCCATGTGTCGGGCAAGGAAGCGGTCGAGCAAATCCACTGGGCGCGCGGCCGCGGCCTGCCGATTTACGCCGAGACCTGCCCGCAGTACCTATTTCTGAGTGCCGACGACTTGCAGCCCCAGGGAGATGACCACGCCCATGGCATGCGCTGCATCTGCAGCCCGCCGCCGCGCGACAAGGGCAACCAGCAGGTAATCTGGAACGGCCTGGCCAATGGCTTGTTCACCATTGTTTCGTCCGACCACGCACCCTTCAATTACCACGGCACGCAGGGCAAGCGCGTGGCCGGCGAGCAGGCGCCGTTCAACCAGGTGCCCAACGGCATTCCGGGGGTAGAAACCCGATTGCCGCTGCTGTTGAGCGAGGGTGTGCTGGGTGGGCGCATCGACATCCATCGCTTTGTCGAGCTCACCTCCACCAATGCGGCCCGCCTGTATGGCCTGTATCCCAAGAAGGGCACCATTGCCGTGGGTAGCGACGCCGACCTGGTGGTCTGGAACATGTTCGAGCCCGGGCAGGAGAAGGTGCTGACCCACGCGATGTTGCACAGCGCCTGCGACTACACGCCTTACGAAGGCCAGACCTTGCGTTGCTGGCCAGCGTTGACGCTGTCACGCGGGCGCACGGTGTGGCGCGACGGCGTGTTCACGGCCCAGGCGGGTGACGGCCAGTTTCAGCCCTGTTTGCGGCCGCGCGAGCCGATCAAAGGTAGCCCGTTGGCAAAATGGTTGTAAGGAGATAATCCCGGCGACACAGCCACCAACCCATAAGGTACACCCACCATGTCGAGCGTTCTGGAATCGCCCTCCGCCATGCCCCCGCTAGGCGCCCTGGAAGTGCGCTCTGCCAGCCTGTCCGAGCAGGCTTACGTCCGCATGCGCGAACTGATCCTGGACCGAAAAATCTCCGCCGGCAGCACGCTGCTGGAAGGGAAGATTGCCGACGAGCTGGGCATCTCCCGAACCCCCATGCGGGAGGCTCTTGGGCGGCTGGCCGGCGAAGGCCTGCTGGTGCGGCGCGATGCACGGTCGTATTCGGTGCGCAGCGTGGGCACCAAGGAATACTTCGACTCTATGCGCACGCGTGAGTTGCTGGAGTGCGAGGCGATCGCCTTGGCTATCAACCGTATAGATGAAGCGGACCTGGTGGGCCTGGCTGCAGAGGTGGACGTACTCAATACGAGCGAGCATACGGAAACCGAGCACTGGCACTTTGACGACCGTTTTCACCTTTTCATTGCACAGGCCAGCGGTAACGTCGTACTGCCCCGGCTGATCCAGCAGTTGCGCGACGACTCACGCCTGTTCCGCCTGCACAGTCCGCTGCACCGCCAGAAGGAAAACCACCACGAACACGGTGAAATCATCCACGCCCTGCGCAAGAAAGACGTGGAGGGTGCCAGGGGCGCCATGCGGGCGCATTTGCGTAGTCTGCAAAATGACGTCCAACGCGTGATCATGGGCTGAGATGGTGCTCCACAAAGTCGGAAACACCAGGCTTCACTAGCTTCACTAGCTTCACTAGACCATCCACTGCACCGCCGCAGAAAACGTCACAAACGCCGCCGCCGTGGTCACCAGGATGATGCGGGCGATGCGGCCGTTGTCGGCCCCGAAGCGCTCGGCCAGCAGGGTCACATTGCTGGCACTGGGCAGGGCGGCCACCAGCACCAGGACCTTGAAGGCAAACGGGTCCAGCGGCACGCCGCAGCGTATCGCCAGCGAGCCCGCACACCACACCAGCAGCGGGTGCAGGAACAGCTTGACCCCGGCCACCGGCAAGTAATCGCGCAGCAGCGGCGCGTGGGCATGGCCGCGCGCGCTGAGCATGTGCGAGCGCGCCAGCACAGCACCGATGGTGAACAGCGCCACGGGCGAAGCCGCATCGGCCAGCAAGCCCACGGTCTGCAGCACCGGAGCGGGCAATTGCAGCTGCGCGGCCGAGGCCACGCCACCCAGCACGATGGCCCAGGGCATGGGGTTGCGCAGCACGCCATGCAGCGCCTGCCGCGCCGCATGGCCTACGCCGTGGGTGCCGGCGCCATCCAACCGCGACAGCGCAATGCACAGCGAGGTGGTGACCACCATGTCCACCACAATAGCCACAATCGCCGGCCCGGCTGCCTGTGCGCCCAGCAAGGCCACCAGCAGCGGCACCCCCATGAAGCCGGTGTTCGGAAAGGCCGCGACCAGTGCACCAAATGCCGCATCGTTCCAGCCAATGCGCGTGTTGCGGCTCAGCAATACCGTGCCCGCCACAATGGCCAGGCCGCACAGCAAATAGGTGAAGAACGCGCTGCCGTCCAGCAGCTGCGCCAGCGGGGTGCTGGCGCCAAACCGGTACAGCATGCAGGGCAGGGCGAAGAACAGCACAAAGCCGTTCATACCCGGTATGGCTTCCAGCGGCAGCATGCGCCGGCGGGCGGCGATATAGCCGGCCAGCACGAGCGCGAAGAAGGGGAAGGTAACGGCGAGAATTTGGAGCACGGGGCGTATTGTGCTTGAGCCGCCAATAGGTCGATTGCTATTTATTCTGTAGCTGGAGGTGCAGGTTAAATAAGCGCTGCAGGCCTAAAACGTAACTAGGTCTACGCGACCTACATTGCAACCACGCCCGAAAAGCTGTGGCAGGCCTTGGTCGATGTGGACCCGATGCGCGAATGGTGGTCCGATCCACTGGCCGGCTGTTCGCGGGTGGCCTTCGACATCGAAGCCTGTGGCAACGGCCTGGTGCGCCTGGCGGTTACGCCTGGGGCACACTAGTCACGCCCCATTGCATTCCAAAGGAACCCGAGACCATGCAAATCCAAGCCCACGAAGTCGATCTGCCCACGCCCACCGGGGCGATGCGCTGCTATGTGTACCGTCCCAAGGACGCGGGTTCCACCGTGCCCAAGCAATTTCCGGCGATCATTCTGTACTCGGAGATTTTTCAGCAAACCGGGCCGATCCGGCGCAGCGCGCAAATCATGGCGGGCCATGGTTTCATCGTGATCGTGCCCGAGGTGTTTCACGAGCTCAATCCGCTAGGCACCGTGCTCGGCTACGACGACGCGGGCCGCGACAAGGGCAATGCTGACAAGGTTGCCAAGACCCTGGAAGCCCACGACAGCGACGCCGAGGCCATCATCCAGTACGCTGCCACCTTGAGCGACTACTCGGGCCGGATCGGCGCCATGGGCTTCTGCCTGGGCGGAGGACTGGCGTACCGCGCCGCGATCAACCCCGCCATTTCTGCAACCTCCTGCTTTTACGCCACCGACATCCATTCGGGTTTGACGCCATCGCAGCCGGGCAACGGCAGCCTGGCGCGTACGGGCGAAATCAAAGGCGAGCTGCAAATGGTCTGGGGCAAGCAAGACCCGCACATCCCCGCCGAAGGCCGTGCGCTGGTGTACAAGAAGCTGGCGGACGAAGCAGTCAACTTCACCTGGCACGAGTTCAACGGCGTGCATGCTTTTATGCGCGATGAAGGGGAACGCTACGACGCGGAACTGCAGCTGCTTGGCTACCAGCTGGCGATTGGCATGTTCCGGCGGGTGTTGTACTAGCTGACTTTCTGGGGCGCTGACTTCTACCGCTGGGCGCTGACCAGCAGCATCATCGGCCGCTCGCGTTCCTGCGCGAGCGCAGGTTGCGCCAACACCTGTTCTGGGCTGGGCGCCCATTCCTCCACATGCTGGATGCTGAACCCCGTGCGCACCAGCATGTTCAGTAGCGTGCCCAGCATGCGGTGCTGCTTGACGACGCCGTCGGTGAACCAGTGGGTGTTGCGCGGGCCTTCCATCTGGTAGCTGTCCACCGGCCAGGTCTTTCGGCCTTGCTCGTCGGTGACCCAGCCTGCTTTGCGGGGGGCCATGAGGATGGGGTGCTCCACCGAGAACACCAGGCTGGCCCCCGGCAGTAGCGCGCGGTGCACGGTGCTCAGCAGGCCGGGCAGGTTTTCGATGTAGTGCAAGGCGAGCGAGCTGTAGGCAAAGTCGAAAGCTGCCTCTGGCAGCGCCAGTACTTCGAGGTTGGCCCGGGCGTAGGTGATAGCCGCATCCGAGGTCAGGGTGCTCGCACGGGCGAGCATGCGTTCTGACACGTCGAGGCCGAGCACGGACTGGGCTCCTTGCGTGCACGCCCAGCGGCAGAACCAACCAAAACCGCAGCCCAGGTCGACGATGCGCAGCCCCTGCAACGGCGGAAGTATCGCGCGCAATGCCGGCCATTCCGGTGCGCCGTCCAGGCCGTGGACCGAGCGCGGCAGCTGCTCATAACCCTCGAAGAATGCGGGGGTGTCGTAGATGTTTTGTGCCATGGGCAGTCGCTGCTTTCTCAATGCGTGTGGTTCAGCGGTTAGCCGCTATGCCGCCGCAGCCATTCGTCCGCCACCTCGCCCATATTCTTGGGTGCGCCATTGCGGATCCAGGCCATGAAGTCGCGGTCGAACTTGAAGCCCTCGCCGCAGGCGAGCAGTAGGAAGCGGCGCACGTTCTGGGTGTTCTTGTAGGCCGGGTCGACCATGGTGCGCCGGCTGATGGCGCCGCCGTGCCAATCGAAGTGCATTGCATTGTCCTTTGTGTGCGGGCGCGCTAGATGCGTGGCCGCAGTTTCACCTCGGGCAGGGGCCGGGGTGCGCCGGTGGCCGGATCGACCTGGTTCGTGCCGGGGCCAGCGGGTTGGCGCGCCTGCACCGTGGCTTCGATATGCCGGGCCATGGCCAGCATTTGTCCGAACATCCATTTCGCCAGGCCTGCCTGGCTGGTGTGCCGGCCTTGCGCGTCGAGCTTGTCTGCCGACGGGCGGCCGTTCCAGGGGTAAGAGCCGTCGCCGCGAATGCCGGGCTCGAAGAAGCGCTCGTAGGGCATGGCGTCGGCCTCCATGCGGTCACGCGCATGGTGCAGGGATTGCAGGGTTTCCGCGGTGGCAGCCAGCAGCAGGCGCAGGCGGATGCGCTGGTGGTTTTCCCAGTTCATTTCGGTCTCTACCGGGGCGCCAGGGGATAGCGCCGGGTCGCCGAAGCGGCGCACAAATTCCTTGCCCGCGTAGCGGCCGTACTCGGTGAGCTGGCTGATCAGGCGCTGCGGCATATTCAGGTTCAGCCCGCCTTCGGCGCCGGTCAGGCGCACCAGGCCGATGCGGTCGCGGTAGCCGGGCAGGTGCGACAGGGCTTCGTGGTTCCAGTCCTTGGCTACGCCGGCGATGGCGCCCAGAAAGCCGCCGATCCGGCCCAGGCCGCTGTGGGCGATGTGCCGGCGGTACACCAACACGCCACCGGAATTGCCCTTGGGGAAATACACGCGCGGGTCGGCGTCGGCATCTGCCACGCCCAGGTCCAGGCCGAAGGTGGGCCGCGTGGGGATGGGGCTGTCGAAGAAGTGGATCGGAAAGTTAGAGCCTATGCCGCCGTCGGTAAACCAGCAGCGGTGCGGCGTGCCCTCGGGGTCGCCTGCCTTGAAGTCGAACGCGTACAGCGGGATCGCGCTGAGCAGGATGGGAAAGCTCAGGCTCATCCGCACCGCCACCACCACCGGCAAGTCTTGGGGATCGGGCAGGCGCCGCAGCCCCGAAAAGTCGGCCTTGGCGAACTTCTTGGGATGGGCTTCGTCGGCGCTCAGCGGGCGCTGGTGGGACACCATCCAGTCCACCACTTCCTTGGGAAACAGCGCGCGGAATTCGTGCTCCGCGTAGTAGAACTGGCGGCTTTCCTTGACCAGCTCGTCGTGCCGGAACGGCAGGCGGAACGGCCGGCCCATGGTCAGGCAGGTGGTCATCATCTGCAGGTCTATGCCCAGTTCCTGCAGGTCGCCGAAGGTCAGGGGCTTGTTGCGATCTACCGGCAGCGCGTGCTGCTGGCGCAGCAGCTGTTCGCCCGACAGGCGGTCGTAGAACGCGGCCAGCCAGACGGTCAGCGCCTCGCCGGGCTGGCGTTGGCCGTTGGGCATGCCCGAGCACATGCCGAAGCGGTTGTCGGGAATCACGCAGAACAGGTCGTAGGCCAGGCGCAGGCCAGCGCCCAGGGTCGCGCACACCGCGCCCATGGACAGCGCGGTCAGCAGCACCGGCCAGCTGCTATTGCTCCAAAGCGCAAGGCTGCCGACCAGGAAGCCGGCCAGGGCCGGGAGGCGGTAGTTCCACAGCAGACCGAGCCACACCGCCCACACCAGTTGCATGCCCTTGTGGCCGAGCACGCCGGTCAGCAAGCGGAACACGGCGGCGGCCCCGCGCTGCGGCTGGAACAAGGCCAGCAGCTTGGTGCCGCCGCCGCGGGCCGCGTTTTTTCCCAGATGGGCGGGCAAGTCGGCGAGTTCGGCAAAGCCGTCGTGGCTGCTGGGCAGCTGGCCACTGCGGACGCGCTGCCGTCCGACCTCGGCCGCCGCCGCAGCCGCTGCGGCGATGGCCCCGGCGCTGGTGCCGCCAATGCTGCGCAGCCGGAATGCCTTGCTGATCTCGACGATAGCCAGCGGGTAGATCACACCGCTGGTGATGCCGCCCTTCATCACCAGATCGCACTCGCGCACGAAGTAGTGGGGGCGCGGTTCTGCGGACAGTGGAGATGGCAGTGGCAATGCATTCGGCTTCATGCGGTCCTAACAAGGTATGCGGAACCCTGCATTCTTGCCGACGCCCGGGCTGGATCGCCACCGTGGCCGGCTTAGCTCCCCAAAATGGTGGACGTGCCGTGGCACATCAGGCAAGGGCCAGGCGCGGCATCCGCGCTTCCTTGATCGGCAGGTGCAGCAGGGCCGCGCCTAACGCCAGCGCAATGCCCGGCATCAGCGCGCTGGCCAGTGGGGCCATCAGAAACTGGCCGAACGAACCGCCCGCATTGACGATGCCGGTGGCCATGCCGCGCTTGTCGGCCGGCATCAAGCGGGCAGTAGCCGACATCAGCACCGCCGGCCCAGCCATGCCCGCGCCGCCTGCGGCCAGCACGCCGATGGCGAAGACCAGGCCGGGGGTGCTGGTCATATAGGGCGTGATGAACGTACCCAGCGCCACCAGTGCTACTCCGGTGCATAGCACGCGGCCTGTGCCTACCTTTTCGGCCATGGCGCCGGCGAAGGGTTGGGTCAGTCCCCACCAGAGCTGGCCAAACGCAAACGCCAGGCTGATGCTTCCGACGCCCAGGCCGGTAGCGGTTGTTCAGTGGGCTCAGAAACAAGCCCATGGTCTGGCGCGTGCCCATCGTCAGGGCAAAGGTGCCGGCCGAGGCCAGTAGTACCAGCCAAAGGGCGAACTGGCGGTTGGAGGGTGCGCTGGATGTCATGGGCAGTCTTGGCTAAATTTATAAGGCAGATTCAAGTACGAAGTGCAACGTTTTCCAAACGGGTTGGGCCAAGATTGCATAGGATGCACTGTTGTGACCGGCCAGTCCCAAACGTTGCACCATGACCTATACGCACTTGACCCAAGAAGAACGATACCAAATCC
>CAUPON010000029.1:0-69490 GCA_963513025.1 uncultured Albidiferax sp. | reverse complement strand
GGTAAACATTACCGCGGCGACCGCGGAAACCTTTTGCAAGGGCGAGAACTTTTTTGTGGCGGGCGCGAGCCGTTACACCACGTTTGACGCGAGGCATGTATTTACTCCTTGTTCGTCGTTAAATTAAATGCCACGGCCTGGCAGCATCTGTGCCATGTGACCCATATTGGTCTCATGCACGGTTGCAGTACCACGCAATTGGCGTTTATTTTTGGTGGTCTTCTTGGTCAAGATGTGACGTTTGAAGGCGTGACCGCGCTTGACGGTGCCACCTGGACGAACGCGGAACCGTTTCTTGGCCGCGCTCTTGGTCTTCATTTTGGGCATTTAAATGCTCCTTTTCATTGTGCTCGTGAGGCGCTGGGAACCGATCCCAGACTTGTTGGCCCCGAGCCACTTCTTAGTGGTGAGTTTTCACTTGCCACTTTTTAGTGGTCGGCTTGCGCCTTCCACTTTCAAAACAATGGTTTTAGCCACTGTTTTAGTTAGGGAGGATTGAACTTCCCTACCTTGACAAGCCACAGACCAAAATCTGCAGCTTGAATTTCTTACGATGCCGCTGCTGGTGCAGGCGCTGCTTCTGCAGCCGGCTTGCTGGACACCGGCTTTTTCTTGCCCGGCGCGATCATCATGATCATCTGGCGGCCTTCCAACTTGGGAAACTGCTCAACGATGATCAGGTCCTGCAAGTCATTGCGGATGCGTTGCAACAGCGCCATACCGATTTCCTGGTGGGTGATTTCTCGCCCCCGAAAACGCAAAGTGATCTTGCACTTATCGCCATCGGCCAGGAAGCGCTTGATATTGCGCATCTTGATGTTGTAGTCGCCATCATCGGTACCGGGACGGAATTTGATTTCCTTGATCTCGATGACCGTTTGCTTCGACTTCGCGTCCGCCGCTTTCTTCTGTTCCTGGTATTTGAATTTACCGTAATCCATCAAACGACAGACCGGCGGATTCGCCGTGGCAACAATTTCAACCAAGTCCACATCGTACTCACCCGCCAAGCGCAAAGCCTCCATCAGGCTGACGATGCCCAAGGGCTCGTTTTCAGGACCGGAAAGTCGAACTTCCGGCGCCATGATTTCACGGTTAAGACGGTGTTTGCGTTCTTCGCGGTGACGGCGGTCACGAAATTCAGTAGCGATGGCTCAAATCCTTAAAAATCAGAATGCTATATAAAAAATAGCAACTACCGCAGACAGGGCGTGCACTAAAGCCTTGGTTTATTTAAAAACTACAGTTTTAGCGTAATATCGCTGGCAATTTTGGACTGGAAGTCCTGTAGCGACATCACACCGAGGTCAATATGGCCTCGGGCGCGCACTGCGACGGACCCGGCTTCTTTTTCTTTGTCGCCTACGACAAGGATAAATGGAAGCTTTTGCATCGAATGCTCGCGTATTTTACGCGTAATTTTTTCGTTGCGCAGATCAAGCTGAACTCTAAGCCCTTGATTCTGCAGCAATTTGGCAATTTCACGACAGTAAGCGTCTTGGGACTCGGTGATATTGAGGATGGAAACCTGCACCGGCGCCAGCCAAGTGGGCAGCGCGCCAGCATGTTGCTCGATCAAAATTCCGATGAAACGCTCCAGGCTGCCGACGATGGCACGGTGCAGCATCACCGGGCGGTGGCGGGCTCCGTCCTCCCCCACATACTCGGCGTCCAGGCGCTCGGGCATGTTCGGGTCGACCTGCATGGTGCCGCATTGCCATTCGCGGCCAATCGCGTCTTTCAGCGTGTACTCGATCTTCGGACCGTAGAAAGCGCCCTCGCCGGCAGAAATCTGGAAGTCGCAGCCCGAAGCGCGCAAACCCGCCATCAGGGCACTCTCGGCCTTGTCCCAGCTTTCTTCGGAGCCAATGCGCTTTTCCGGCCGCGTCGCCAGCTTGTAGATGATCTCGGTAAAACCGAAATCTTTGTAGACCTTTTGCAGCAGCGTGGTGAAGGCCACGCACTCGGCCTGGATCTGGTCTTCGGTACAGAAAATGTGGCCGTCGTCCTGGGTGAAGCCGCGCACGCGCATGATGCCGTGCAGGCCACCCGAGGGCTCGTTGCGGTGGCACTGGCCGAATTCACCAAATCGCAACGGCAGGTCGCGGTAGCTCTTGATGCCTTGTTTGAAGATCAAGATATGGCCAGGGCAGTTCATCGGCTTCAGCGCGTATTCGCGCTTTTCCGACTCCGTCGTGAACATGTTCTCGCGGTACTTGTCCCAGTGGCCCGTCTTCTCCCACAGCGTCTTGTCGATCACCTGCGGGCCTTTGACCTCTTGGTAGCCGTTGTCCTGGTAGACCTTGCGCATGTACTGCTCAACGCCCTGCCACACCGTCCAGCCCTTAGGGTGCCAGAACACTAGGCCCGGCGCGTGGTCGTCGATGTGGAACAGGTCCAGCTCGCGGCCCAGCTTGCGGTGGTCTCGCTTCTCGGCTTCTTCCAGCTGCGTCAGGTAGTTTTGCAGCTCGTCTTTTGTGGCCCAGGCCGTGCCGTAGACGCGTTGCAGCATTTCGTTGTTATGGTCGCCGCGCCAGTAAGCGCCAGCCAGCTTCATCAGCTTGAAGTGTTTGAGTTTGCCAGTGCTGGGCACGTGGGGGCCGCGGCACAGGTCTTCGAACGCGCCTTCGCGGTACAACGACACATCCTCACCGGCGGGAATGCTGGCGATGATCTCGGCCTTGTAGTTTTCGCCTATGCCTTTGAAGTAGGCCACAGCCTCGTCGCGCGGCAGCACGCGGCGGGTCACAGGTTCGTCTTTGGCGGCCAACGCCGTCATCTTCTTCTCGATCGCCACCAGGTCTTCGGGCGTGAACGGACGCTTGTAGGAGAAGTCGTAAAAGAAACCGTTTTCGATCACCGGGCCAATCGTCACCTGCGCTTCGGGGAACAGCTCCTTCACCGCATAGGCCAACAAGTGGGCGGTGGAATGGCGGATCACGTCCAGGCCTTCGGCATCCTTGGCGGTGATGATGGCCAGCGGGCTGTCTGCGGTGATCTGGTAGCTGGTGTCCACCACGGTGTAGTTGATCTTGCCGGCCAGCGCGGCCTTGGCCAAACCGGTGCCGATGGAGGCAGCTACTTCGGCGACGGTGACCGGGCCGGGGAATTCGCGGATGGAGCCATCGGGGAGCGTGATGTGGATCATGGTGTTGGAATTCTTTAAATGCCGGGACTGCAGAAAGCAAAAAGCGCGGTACGAAGACCGCGCTTGCTCACAATTTAATAGCTAGATGCACTCAAGGTGCGCGGACTACGACCTGATAGTGCTTGAAACCAAGGAGGTTGTAGTTCGCGGTGCCATAACCTGGAGTGCCTTTCTAGCTCTTGTAAAAGGAATCGGACCCTGATTTTAACCACGGATCAGTGTGCACCGGCAGCGGCTTCGGCAGCAGCTGCACCCGCCGCCTGCGGCCGGCGGGTAATCCACACCAGCGGGATCAGCATCAGGAACAGAATCGACGAGGCAAAGAACACATCGTTGGCCGCCAGCGTGGCTGCCTGCTGGCCGACCAATTGGTTCACCTGGGCCAACGCCTGCTCGGGTGTCATGCCGGCATTCGCCAGGCCCGCCAAAGTGCTGTTGGCCGCCTGGCTGCCGTGGTTCACGTATTCGGACAGCTGCGCATGGTGCAAGGCCGTGCGGTTTTCCCACACCGTGGTAACCAGCGAGGTGCCGAAGGCGCCAGCGGTGATCCGCACAAAGTTGGTCAAGCCCGAGGCCGCAGGAATCCGGTCCGGCGTCAAACCGCTCAGCGTGAGGATGCTCAGCGGGATGAAGAAGAAGGCCATGGCCACACCCTGGATCAAGGTCGGCACCATCAGAGTCGCTTCGTCGGCCTGCACATTGAAGCGCGAGCGCATCCACAGCACCAGGCCAAACACGATGAAGGCAAAGCTGGCAAACCGGCGCGGGTCCACCTTGGCCACGTTCTTGCCCACGATGGGCGACAGCACGATGGCCAGTAGCCCCACCGGCGCCAGGATGAAACCGGCCTGGGTGGCGGTATACCCCATGTACTGCTGCAGCCACAGCGGCAGCAGCACCACGTTGCCGAAGAACAGGCCGTAACCCACCGATGTAGCCAGCGTGCCAGCCCAGAAGTTGCGCCGGGCGAACAGGCTCAGGTCGATCACCGGGTGCTTGTCGGTCAGCTCCCAGGCCAGGAAGAACAAAAAGCCAACCAGCGCAACCGCGGCCAGGATCTGCACTTCGGTGGAATGGAACCAGTCGAGCTCCTTGCCCTTGTCCAGCATGATCTGCAAGGCGCCGACCCAGACCACCAGCAGGCCCAGGCCCACGCCGTCGATAGGCAGCTGCTTGGTCGGCGACTCGCGCTTACGGTACAGGCTCCAGGCGGCACCGGCGGCCAAAATGCCCACCGGAATATTGATGTAGAAAATCCAGGGCCAGGAGATGTTGTCAGTGATCCAGCCGCCCAGCAGCGGCCCCATCACCGGCGCCACCAACGTGGTCATGGCCCACATCGCCATCGCCGTGCCGGCCAGCGCCTTGGGGTAACTGGACAACAGCAGCGCCTGCGACAGCGGAATCATCGGCCCCGCCACAAAGCCCTGCAGGATGCGGAAGGCGATCAGCGAAGTCATGTTCGGCGCCAGGCCGCACAGCCAGGACGCAATCACGAACAGCAGGATGCTGATGACGAACAAGCGCACCTGGCCGAAGCGCTGCGACAGCCAGCCGGTCAAGGGCACGGAGATCGCATTCGCCACGGCAAAGCTGGTGATCACCCAGGTGCCCTGGTTCGGGCTCACGCCCAGGTCCCCGGCGATGGCCGACAAAGACACGTTGGCAATCGAGGTGTCCAGCACGTTCATGAACGTAGCCGTGGACAAGGCGATAGTGCCCCACATGCGGGCCGAACCCTCAAGCGGGGGCGGCGGAACGTAAGTGAAGGAAGAAGACATCGGCGTAGACCTGATGGACGTTAAATGCTTAGTGCGCCAGGGCCACGGCAGCTGGCGCTGCGGCCAGCGCGGCCGGGGCCTCAACAGCCTTGTTGGACTTCACGCCCTTGGCCACGTTGGCCACGCCATGGCCGAGGTTGGCGGCGATCACGCGCTGTACTTCGGCATCGGCAGCCTGCTCATTCGGCACCGCCAGGCTGGTGACGGCGCCGCTGCGCGGTGCGTCGGCCAGCATCTTGCCGTCGCGCTGGCGCACGTCGATAGTCGCGTCCATGGACAGGCCGACGCGCAGCGGATTGGCTACCAGCTGCGCTGGGTCGAGGGCGATGCGCACCGGCACGCGCTGCACCACCTTGATCCAGTTGCCGGTGGCGTTCTGCGCAGGCAGCAGCGCAAAGGCGGCGCCCGTGCCGACACCCAGGCCGGCCACGGTGCCGGTGTATTCCATCTTCTTGCCGTACAGGTCGGCGGTCAGCTGCACCGGCTGGCCGATGCGGATATTGCGCAGCTGGACTTCCTTGAAATTGGCATCCACCCACACCTGGTTCAGCGGAATGATGGACATCATCGAGGTACCGGCGGCGATGCGCTGGCCCAGCTGGATGGTGCGCTTGGCCACATAGCCATCGACAGGGGCCGAGACGGCCGCGCGCTGGCTGGCCAGATAGGCTTCACGCACCTTGGCAGCGGCAGCTTGCACGCTGGGGTGCTGCTCGACGCTGGTGCCATCGGTCTGTGCCTGGTTGCTGGCCAGTTGCTCCTTGGCGGCCACGACGCCGGCCTGGGCGGATGCGATGCTGGCTTCCACCGTGGACAAGCCGCTCTTGGCGGTGGCCAGCTGGGTTTGCGCGTGGCTGAGTTCTTCTTTGGACACCGCGCCATTGCCGCTCAGGGCCTGGCGCCGGCGCAGGTCGTCGGCAGCGCGGTCGACCTCGCTCTGGGCGCGGGCGATATCGGTTTGCGAACGCGCCACATCGGCACTGCGCAGCGCCACCTGGGCGGCCAGCGCGCCGTTATTGGCGTACAGGGTGCGCACCTGGCGCACGGCCTGGGCCAGGTTGGCCTCGGCCTGGTCGAGAGCCAGCTTGGCGTCGGCCGGGTCCAGCTGCACCAGCGGCTGGCCGGCTTTCACGAAGTCGGTGTCATCGGCCATGATGGCCTGCACCGTGCCGCCGACCTGCGGCGTGATCTGGATCACGTTGCCCTGCACGTAGGCGTTGTCGGTGTTCTCGTAATGGCTGGCAATGACCGCGTCGTAGGCGGCCCAGCCGAGGCCGGCCAGCACCACTACGGCGGCGATAGTGATCAGCGACTTCTTGCGCTTGGGGTTCGTGGCGGGAGCGGCGGAGCTAGGGGTAACTGGAGCATTCATTGTGTGTACCTGCTATCAAAAATAGGAGCGATTTATTCAAACTAAATAGGGATTAGCCGCTGATTCCACCTGCGCGAGCAGCTATGGATTCAGGAGCATTTGGGGTGTAGCCACCGCCGAGGGCACGGATCAGCGCCACCTGGGTGTCCAGGGCGCGGGCGGCCAGGTCGACCTGCAGGCGGCGCTGGGCCAGCACGGCGGTCTCGGCGCTGAGCACGTTCAGGTAGTTACCCAGACCGGCGCGGTAGCGTTGCACGGCGATATCAAAAGCGGCTTCGGACGCGGCCTGGGCCTGCTGCTGCTGGGTTTGCTGCCGGGCGATGGATTGCTGCGAAGCCAGCTGGTCGGCCACGTCGCGCACGGCGTCGACCAGGGCGGCGTTGTAGCTCTCCACCGCTGCGTCCAGGTCGGCGGTCTTGCCGCGCAGGCCGGCACGCAAACGGCCGGCGTCGAAGATCGGCAGATGGATGGCCGGGCCGATGCCCCACTGCTGGCTATTCGACTGAAGCAGGTTGCCCAGGCCGATGCTGGAGAAGCCGGCGAAGCCCACCAGGTTGATGTTCGGATAGAACTGCGCCTTGGCGCTGGCCACATCCTGCCCGGCGGCCTCGATGCGCCAGCGGGCGGCGGCGATGTCGGCACGGCGGCCCAGCAGGTCGGCTGGAATGGCCTGTGCATTTGCTGCGGTTTTGATAGCTGCCAGCGCAGGTAGTTTGAGCGCATCTGCCACATTGGGCTTGCCCACCAGAGCCGACAAGGCATTGCGCGCCAGGGCGATCTGCTCGTTCAGGGCCTCGACCTGCTGGCGGGCTTCGGGCAGGCTGCCCTCGCTTTGCTTGAGTTCGAGACGCGTGTCCAGCCCGACGCTGACCCGGTCTTGCACCAGCTGCAGCAGCTCGCCGCGCTGGGCCAGCGTGCGATTCGCCAATTGCAGCTGGCCGTCCAGGCGCAGCAGCTGGAAGTAGCTGCGCGCCACCTGGCTGACCAGCAGCACGCGGGCCGCCTGGGTGTCGGCCTGGGCGGCCTTGGCCTGACCGAGGGCGGCGTCCAGGGCTGCGCGGTTCTTGCCGAAGAAGTCCAGTTCCCAGCTGGCCGTCAGCTGGGCGGTGCCGCTGTCGCGGATCGAGCCGGCCAGAGGGGCAGGCACAGCGCCGGTGGCGGTGTATTTCTGGTGCGTGGCGCTGACATCTGCGCCGATTTGCGGCAGGGTGGCGGCATCGGCCAGCTCGGTGGCGGCCTGGGCGCGGCGCAGGCGGGCCTGGGCCAGCTTCAAGCTGGGGCTGCCCTCCAGCGCCTGGGCCACCAGTTGGTCCAGTTGCGCGTCCTGAAAGCCATGCCACCATTCGGCGTCGACGCTGGCGACCGGCGCCGCAGCGGCATCCAGGCCCAGCGACGGGGTTTCGCGCAGCGTTGCCTCGGGGCGGATGCCGGAGTAGTTGGCGCAGGCGGTCAATGCGGCCAGCACGGTAGCGGCCAGCGCAAAGCGCGGCACAGAGCGCAGTGAGCGCAGGGAGGGGCGAAAGGATTTAGGAGCCATTCTTGTTCTCGTCGAGGAGTTGGTTCTGTTGTTGCAGCTTGTTGGCGTTGTCCAGGATGCGGCGCAGATAGTCTTTGAGGGCTTGCCACTCGTCATAGCTAAAGCCTTCCAGAAAGGCGTTGTGCACGCGGCTCAGCACCACCGGCACCTCTTTGGCGGCCTCGCGGCCGGCCTCGGTCAGGGCCAGGTTCACCACGCGGCGGTCTTCAGACGAGCGCTCGCGCTGGCACAAGCCCTTAGCTTCCAGCCGGTCCAGCAGGCGGGTCATGCCACCGGCGTCCAGCGTGCAAACCCGGGCCAGCTCGGCCACGGTGGAGGATTCGGTGGCTGCCAGCTTGAACAGCGGCTTCCATTGGGCATTGGTCAAACCGCTGGGTTCAAACTGGCGCTCCAGCTCTTGCGACAAGGCGGTGACCACCTGGGACATCAGGTGGCCCACGCTGCCGCCGCTGGCGACGTAGCTATCTGGCGCATAAAAAGCCGGCGTGGTGTCGGGCGCCGGAGTGGTGGGTGTGTTCATGGCACGTATTATTATTTGCCTAGACAATTACTGTCAAGTCTTTGTTTGTTGCATCATCATATTTCGCTACACTTGCCGACTATGGCCACCTCCACCACCCTCCCTGCCCCCTCCTCTACTGCAAGTGCGCCTGCCAAAGCCTCGCCGCGCGCGCTGTCGGGCCTGCTGCCTTACCTGCGGCCCTACCGCTTTCGTATCGGGCTGGCCATCGTTTTCCTGGTGCTGGCGGCGGGTGCCACGCTGGCGTTTCCGCTGGCGCTGCGGGCGCTGATCGACCAGGGCCTGGTGGCCACTGGCGCCGACGGCAGCATCGACCGCGGTGCCCAGGTGCTGGCGCTGCGCAACCATTTCTTCGAGCTGTTCGCGGTGGCGGCGGCGCTGGGGCTGTTCTCGGCGGCACGCTTCTACACGGTGAGCTGGCTGGGTGAACGGGTCACTGCCGACATCCGAAACGCCGTCTACGCCCATGTGCTGCGCCAAAGCCCGGAGTTCTTTGAAACTACACAGACCGGCGAAGTGTTGTCGCGCCTGACGGTGGACACCACCCTGGTGCAAACCGTGGTCGGCTCGTCGCTGAGCATGGGTTTGCGCAATGCGGTGATGGGCATCGGCGCCTTGGGCGTGCTGGTCTGGACCAACCCGGTGGTGATGACCCAGGTGTTTGGTGTGCTGCTTCTGATCGTGCTGCCCAGCGTCTGGTTTGGCCGCCGCGTACGCAAGCTGTCGCGCGCCAGCCAGGACCGCGTAGCCGACAGCAGCGCGATTGCCGCCGAGGTACTGAACGCGATTCCCGTGGTGCAAAGCTATACCGCCGAGGCGCGCGAGTCGGCGCGTTTCGACGCGTCCACCGCCGCCGCCTTCCAGACGGCTGTGGGCCGCAGCAAGGCTCGCTCTGCGCTGGTGGCCTTCATCATCATCGCCACCTCGGGCGCGCTGCTGTGGGGCCTGTACCAGGGCACGCAGGCAGTGCTGCAGGGCACGATCAGCGCCGGGCATCTGGGGCAGACCGTGGTCTACGTGATCATCCTGGCCAGCGCCACCGCAGTGCTGGGCGAGGTGTACGGCGATGTGCTGCGCGCCGCCGGCGCCAGCGAGCGGCTGATGGAGCTACTAGCCACCGAGTCACCCATCAAATCTGCACAAAATCCGACTCCGGCGCTGATTACACAAGCGGGTAGCGCTATCGTTTTTGAGGGCATCAATTTCAACTATCCGTCGCGTCCTTTGCAGCCAGCACTCGGCCGGTTCAGCCTGGACGTGGCGCCCGGCGAAACGGTAGCCCTGGTGGGCGCCAGCGGCGCAGGCAAGAGCACGGTATTCCAGCTGCTGCTGCGCTTTTACGACCCGCAATCGGGCCGCATCCGCATCAACGGCGTGGATACGCGCGACATGGATTTGCAGGACCTGCGCCAGCACATTGGCATCGTGCCGCAGGACGCGGTGATGTTTTCCACCACCGCGCTGGAGAACATCCGCTACGGCCGGCCCGACGCGACGGATGCCGAGGTGATAGCCGCCGCGCAGTCGGCGTTTGCCCACGAATTCATCACCGCGCTGCCCGAGGGCTACAACACCTTTCTGGGCGAGCGCGGCGTGCGCCTGAGCGGCGGCCAGCGCCAGCGCGTGGCGATTGCCCGCGCGATGCTGAAGAACGCCCCGCTGCTGCTGCTGGACGAGGCCACCAGCGCGTTGGACGCCGAGAGCGAGCGCATGGTGCAGGCGGCGCTGGAATCTGCCATGCGCGGCCGCACCACCCTGGTGATCGCCCACCGCCTGGCCACCGTGCAGCAAGCCGACCGCATCGTGGTGCTGGAGCATGGCCACATCGTCGAGCAAGGCACGCATGCGGCGCTGGTGGCGGCGGACGGCGTGTACGCGCGGCTGGCGGCGCTGCAATTCACGGTGTAAACCACACGGCCGCCAGGCATGGTTTGTGCATAAAATAAGGCTCTAGCGCAATATCTACCAGCGCAGACAGCTATATTTTGAATAGCACACCCTAGATTTTTGCGCCATGCCCTTCCTCCCGCTCTCCCAGTCTCTGCGCCGCCTTTGGGCGCTGGACACGTTTCCGTACAGCCTGCGCATCTTCATCGCGCTGAGCAGCACCATGGCCGCCTGCTGGATGCGCGACAGCATGGAGCTGGTGATGCCGCTGTTCCTGGGCACCATTGCCTGTGCGCTGGCCGAGACCGACGATAACTGGCGCGGCCGGCTGCACGCACTGCTGGTGACGCTGATGTGCTTTGCGCTGGCGGCGTTTGCGGTGCAGGCGCTGTTTCCGCATCCCTGGCTGTTTGTGCTGGGCATGGTGTTGTCGACCTTCTGCCTGACCATGCTGGGCGCCATCGGCCCGCGCTACCAGGCGATGGCCTATGGCACGCTGATTTTGTCGATCTACACCACCATCGGTATGGACCAGCGCGCCAACAGCGCCCAGGCGTTCTGGCTGGAGCCGGTGTTGCTGCTGGGCGGCGCCACCTGGTACGGCCTGCTGTCGGTGCTGTGGAGCGCGCTGTTCACCCACCAGCCGGTGCAGCAGAACCTGGCCCAGCTGTACCGCGTATTGGGCGGCTATCTGCAGCTGAAGGCCTCGCTGTTCGAGCCGGTACGCGGCATCGACCAGGAGGTCAAGCGCCTGGCCCTGGCCCAGCGCAACGGCCAGGTGGTGACCGCGCTGAATGCCACCAAGGAGAGCATCTGGAGCCGCATGGAGGCCGTGCCCAGCCACCGCATGCAGCATTACCTGCAGCTGTACTTCATCGCCCAGGAGGTGCATGAGCGGGCCAGTTCCTCGCATTCGCCGTACAGCGAGCTGACTGAGACCTTCTTCCACAGCGATGTGCTGTTCCGCTGCCAGCGGCTGCTGACGCTGCAAGGCCACGCCTGCGAGCGGCTGGCCCGGGCTGTGCTGCTGCGTGTGCCGGTGCTGCCCGAAACCGCTAGCGCCCAGGCGCTGCAGGATCTGCAAGACGCGCTGGCCCACCTGGAATCGCTACAGCGCCCGCAGTGGCAGCGCCTGCTGGCCACGCTGACGGCGCTGGCCAAGAACCTGGGCACGCTGCAGGCCCGGCTGGCCCGCGCCAGCCAGCCCATCGCCGAGACCGAGCCGCAGGACCTGAGCCTGCTGGACCGCTCGCCGCAGTCGCTGCGCGAGGCCTTCGACCGGGTTTGGCTGCAGCTCACGCCGTCCACCCCGCTGTTTCGCCACGCAGTGCGGCTGGGCCTGGCGCTGGCCATCGGCTATGGCCTGCTGCACTACATCCACGCGCGCCAGGGCTACTGGATTCTGCTGACCACGCTGTTCGTCTGCCAGCAGAGCTTTGGCGCGACGCGCCGGCGCATGGTGCAGCGGGTGGTAGGCACCATGGCCGGGCTGGTGGTGGGCTGGGCGCTGTTCCGGCTGTTCCCCAGCCCCTTGCTGCAGGCCATGTTCGCGGTGGCGGCCGGGGTGGTGTTCTTCGGCAACCGCACGCGGCATTACGCGCTGGCCACCGGCGCCATGACCCTGGTGGTACTGCTGTGCTTCAACCAGATCGGCAACGGCTACGGCCTGATCGTGCCGCGCATGGTGGACACGCTGCTGGGCAGCCTGATCGCCGGGCTGGCGGTGTTTCTGATCCTGCCCGACTGGCAGGCCCGGCGCATGCACGAGGTAGCGGCCCGGCCGCTGGCCGCTTGCAGCAAATACCTGCGCGAAATCATGGCCCAGTACCATAGCGGCAAGCGCGACGACCTGGCCTACCGGCTGGCCCGGCGCAATGCGCACAACGCCGATGCAGCGCTGTCCACCGCCCTGTCCAACCTGTTCCAGGAGCCGGGCTTTCTGCAGGGCCGGGGCGATAGCGGCCTGCGCTTTTTGCTGCTGTCGCATACCCTGCTGAACTACCTGTCGGCGCTAGGCGCGCATCGCGAAGCCCTGCTGGACCCGACCGCCGATGCGGCCACGGCCCAGGCCGCCGAACTGATGGCCAGCGCGCTGGAACAGCTGGCGCGCAGCCTGGCCCAGCGCCAGCCGGTGCCGCCGGCCAGCGCGGCAGAACCGGCGCTGGTGGCGACGCTGGCGGCCGAAACACCGGGCACGGATGCGGCCCACCAGGTGGTGCAGACCCAGCTGGCGTTGATCGGCCAGCTGCTGCCTCCGCTGCGGGTACAGGCTGAAAAACTGCTAGGACTGGACCCTACAACAACGGCATGAAACCGCATTGTTCATTTAATGCATTTCTTGCATAGATTGGTTTGAAGCTGGCCTTGGACAGATGCGCGCAAGGCTTCTAAGCTTGCAGCTTCCAACTTCAATCAGGGAATTGAACCTATGACTACCACCGCGCCTACAGCCCATGCGCTGCCCTCTTACCTTAACCCCGACCATGTAGGCCCCTGGGGTATTTTTCTCCAGCAGGTAGACCGGGTCGAACCCTATCTGGGCAATCTGGCCCGCTGGGTGGAAACGCTGAAGCGCCCCAAGCGCATCCTGGTGGTCGACGTACCTATCCACATGGACGACGGCACAGTGCGGCATTTTGAAGGCTACCGCGTGCAGCACAACACCTCGCGCGGCCCGGGCAAATGCGGCGTGCGCTTCCACCAGGACGTGACCCTGTCCGAAGTGATGGCGCTGTCGGCCTGGATGTCGATCAAGAACGCGGCGGTGAACGTGCCCTACGGCGGCGCCAAGGGTGGTATCCGAGTCGACCCCAAGACCTTGTCGCGCGGCGAGCTGGAGCGCATGACGCGCCGCTACACCAGCGAGATCGGCATCATCATCGGCCCGAACAAGGACATCCCGGCGCCCGACGTGAACACCAATGAGCAGATCATGGCTTGGATGATGGACACCTACTCCATGAACCAGGGCTCGACGGCCACCGGCGTGGTCACCGGCAAGCCGGTCGATCTGGGCGGTTCACTCGGCCGGCGCGAAGCCACGGGCCGTGGCGTCTACACCGTGGGCGTGGAAGCGGCCAAGCACATCGGGCTGGACATCTCGACCGCCCGTGTCGCCGTGCAAGGCTTTGGCAATGTAGGCGGTGTGGCAGGCAAGCTGTTTGCCGAAGCCGGCGCCCGCGTAGTGGCGGTGCAGGACCATGGCGGCACCATCTACCGCGAAGCCGGACTGGACGTGCCGTCCCTGCTCAAGCATGTGCAGGCCACGGGCAGTGTGGGCGGCTTTGACGGCGCCGAAGTCATCAGCAACGACAAGTTCTGGGAAGTACCTTGCGACATCCTAATCCCCGCGGCCTTGGAGCAGCAGATTACGGCCGCCAACGCGCATCGCATCCAGTCCCGCTTGGTGATCGAAGGCGCGAATGGCCCAACCACCCCCGAGGCCGACGACATCCTGCATGAGCGCAACATCCTGGTGCTGCCCGACGTGATCGCCAATGCGGGCGGTGTGACGGTCAGCTACTTTGAATGGGTGCAGGACTTCTCGAGCTTCTTCTGGGACGAAGACGAGATCAATGCACGCCTGGTGCGCATCATGAAAGAAGCGTTCTCTGCCGTCTGGCTGGTCGCGCAGGACAACAAGGTGAGCTTGCGCACCGCGACCTTCATCGTGGCCTGCAAGCGGATTCTGCACACACGCGAGCTACGCGGACTGTATCCATAACACCCCCAGGCTACACGCTGCCCGGAATCGGCCCAAAGGGCCGACAACGGATGTTTCACCCCCGCGATACCTGCAGCCCGGCAAAGCCGGCTCTGCGGTACCTCTGGAAGGGGTGGTCATTGCGCCGGTTTAGGGCCTTTTAGGCCGTGGGCGCTTGTTTAGCATGCGGAAGCATGCTATTAAAAATATAGCGCCGCCAATTTTTACTGCAGCGGGCGTTTGAGGGCGGCTGGAATAGGCAGGGGCAGCACATCTATGCCTTCGTCCAGCAAGGCTTCGGTTTCTTCGGCCGTGGCCTCGCCCCGGATGTTGCGCTCCTTGCGCTCGCCGTAGTGGATCTTGCGCGCCTCTTCGGCGAACTGGCTGCCCACATCTTCGGTGTTGGCCATCACGTGGCGCACCATCTTCATCCAGGCGGCTTGCATATCGGAATCTGCAGGCGCTGACGCTGCCGTTGCAGGCACCCGGCTCGGTTCGACCGGTGCAGCAGGTGCATCGGGCACGGCGGGTTGCACCGCGCCCAGATTCAAGCGCGGCGCGCTGAGCATCTTGGAAATATGGGTGCTGCCGCACATCGGGCATTCCACAAGGCCGCGGCCCAGCTGGTTCTGGAAATCATCTTCCGAGCCAAACCAGCCCTCAAACCGGTGCTGGTGTGCGCATTGGAGATCCAGAACCTTCATGGCCCGATTATCCCGCCGCTGGATGCGTAGCTGCAGGCTGCCAATCCAATGACCATGCGCCGCTAGCCAGGTTTTGCAACCACAAGGCGGCCGTCAAGGTCTTGCCATCGGTGACCTGGCCATCGCGGCACCAGAGCAGCAGCTCGGGCAGGCTGGCGGTGAACACGTCCAGAAACTCTCCCGCATCCAGGCGGCGTTCGCCCAGGCTGAGCCCACGCGCAAACCAGATCTCGATGAATTCAGTGGAATAGGCAATCACCGGATGCAGCACGCCTGCGCGCGCCCATTCGGTGGCGGAATAGCCAGTTTCTTCCAGCAGCTCGCGCTGCGCACAGGCAAAAGTGGACTCACCCGCGTCCAGCTTACCGGCAGGGAACTCGACCATCACCTGCTGCAGCGGGTAGCGGTATTGCCGCTCCATGACCAGACGGCCATCGTCCAGCATGGGCACGACCATTACCGCGCCCGGATGCTGTACATATTCACGGGTCGCCATGCTGCCGTCGGGCAACTGCACGGTATCGCGGAACGCATGTAAAAAGCTGCCCTTGAGCAGCTCGGCGCTGTCCACTTTGCGTTCGATCAGATGCTGGTCTTGGATGTGCATGGTGGGCGATGAGAAAAGGCAAACGGGCTTCCCGCCCACGCAAAGCCAGCAGCCGCTAGCTACGCTGCTTGAGCAGGTAACGGACTACAAAGCCAGGAAATGCCAGGGTGATGAACAAGGTGCCGGTGATCGCATAGAACTCCCAGCCCTGGGGCGCGATCTGACCAGCGTGCTTCTCCAGCAGCATGCCCAGGCCGCCAACGGCAAAGTAGTAAACCACCAGCTCCAGCAGGCGCCAAGCCAGCGATTTACCCTGGGACAAGGGCCAAACCGCAAACAGCCGCGCGCTCAGAAATGGCAGGTTGGCGGCACATACCGCCACCAGCAAGAGCAGGAATACGGAAACGGTCTGCGTCACTGAAGCACTGCCCTTGCAGGCATCAGGTGCCCAGCGTCAGAACAATGGCGCGCGCACACAGAGTCATCAAACCGCCGGGCAAGATGCCCAGGATCAATACCAGGGCGCCATTGACGGTCAGCACAGCCCGCACATCCAATGGCGCAGACACGGTACTTGCAGTGATCGGCGCATCGAAATACATGACCTTGACCACACGCAGGTAGTAGAAGGCGCCAATCAACGACATCATGACCGCGAACACCGCCAGAGCAATATAGCCTGTGTAGCCCGAGGCGATCAACGCCTGTAGCACCGACAGCTTCGCGTAGAAGCCAACCATTGGCGGAATACCTGCCATGGAGAACAGGCAGATGGCCATGATGGCCGCGTACAAGGGGCTGCGCTCGTTCAGGCCAGCCAGATCGGAGATCTCTTCGCTTTCAAAGCCTTCGCGGGCCAGCAGCAAGATCACGCCGAAGCCGGCCAAGGTGGTGAGCACATAGGTGATCACATAGAACATCGACGAGCTGTAGGCATTGGCAGCCGACAAAGTGTTGCCATTGACCACACCCGACAGCAGACCGAGCAGGACGAAACCCATCTGAGAAATCGTCGAGTACGCCAGCATCCGCTTCAAGTTGGTTTGCGCCACAGCGGCCAAGTTACCGATCAGCAGCGAGCCAATCGACAGCACCACCAGCATTTGTTGCCAGTCGATGGCCAATGGCAGCATGCCTTCGACCAGCAAGCGGATAGTGATGGCAAACGCCGCCAGCTTGGGCGCGCCACCGATCATCAGGGTCACCGCAGTGGGAGCACCTTGGTAGACGTCTGGAATCCACATATGGAACGGCACCACGCCCAATTTGAATGCCAAACCGGCCACCACAAACACCAAGCCGAATACCAGCACCTGGTGCTTGACCTGGCCCGAAGCGATGACCTTGAACACCTGGCCGACTTCCAACGTGCCGGTAGCGCCATACAGCATGGAAAGGCCATACAGCAAGAAGCCTGAAGCCAGGGCACCCAGCACAAAATACTTCATTGCGGCTTCGCTTGCTGTTGCGTTGTCGCGGCGCAAAGCCACCAGCGCGTAGCTAGACAGCGTCAACAGCTCCAGGCCCATGTAGATGACCAGGAAGTTGTTGCCCGAAATCATCACCGACATGCCCAGCAGCGCAAACAGGCTAAGGGTGAACATTTCACCACCTTGCAGCATGCCGCGGTCGCCAGCGTAGGGACGGCCGTAAACCAAGGTCACCATAACTGCGATGGTGGCAAAACACTTCAGCCAGTTACCCATGGGGTCGCTGACAACCATGTTGCCAAAGCCATACAAGGTGGTATTGCCATTGGCATAAAGACCTTGCAGGAAGGCCACCACGCCCAGGGTCAGAAGCGTCAAGACATAGGTGCCTGTGCGGCGAGGGCTTTTAACGGCCAGATCTACCAGTGCAATGATGCAGGCCATCGCCAACAGCACGATTTCTGGGTAGACCGTGATCCAACTGATTGTGTCAATCATCTTATCGTTCTCAATTCAGTGGGTCAGTTCAGCTTGGAAACTGCAACATGCTTGATTAAATCGGCCACCGAAGCGTCCATTACGTCGGTGAAAGGCTTGGGATAGAGGCCCATGGCGAGTACGGCGATCGCCAGCAGCAGCAACATCAAAAATTCGCGGGCATTGATGTCCTTCAACTCTTTCACGTCATCGTTGGCCACCGGACCCAGATAGACACGCTTGAACATCCACAAGGTATATGCCGCACCAAAAATCAAGGCCGTGGCGGACGCAAAACCGATCCAGAAGTTAAATTTAACCGCTCCCAGAATCACCATCCACTCGCCCACAAAACCGGCTGTGCCCGGCAAGCCGCAATTGGCCATGGCAAACAGCAAGGCAAACGCCGCAAACTTGGGCATGGTGTTGATCACGCCGCCGTAGCTGGCGATCTCACGCGAATGCACGCGGTCGTACAGCACGCCGATCGACAAGAACATCGCGGCAGAGACAAAGCCGTGGGCAATCATCTGCACGATACCGCCAGAAATCCCCAAGTCGTTAAAGATGAAGAAACCCAGAGTCACGAAGCCCATGTGGGCGACAGATGAGTAAGCCACCAGCTTCTTCATGTCCTCCTGGACCATCGCCACTAGACCAACGTACACCACCGCCGTCAGCGACAGCGCAATCATCAGCCAAGACCATTCATGGGCTGCATCGGGTGCGATAGGCAAAGAAAAACGCAGGAAACCGTAAGCACCCAGCTTCAACATGATCGCGGCCAGCACCGCGGAGCCCCCCGTAGGCGCCTCGACGTGCACATCGGGCAACCAGGTGTGCACAGGCCACATCGGAACCTTGACTGCGAAAGCCGCCAAGAATGCGAAAAACAGTAGGGTCTGGGTATGGCCGTCCAGAGGTAGCTGGTGCCAGGTTGCAATATCAAAACTACCGCCTGACTTGGCGTACAGGAAGATCAAAGCAACTAACATCAGCAGTGAGCCGAGCAAGGTATACAAAAAGAACTTGAACGCTGCGTAGATCTTGTTGGGGCCACCCCAAATACCGATGATCAAGTACATCGGTATCAAAGTAGCTTCGAAGAACACGTAGAACAAGATGCCATCCAGCGCGCAGAAGACGCCAATCATCAAACCGCTGAGGATCAGAAAGGCACCCATATACTGGTTCACACGGCTGGTGATCGACTCCCAGCTGGCAATCACAACGATCACGTTGATAAAGGCCGTAAGGATCACGAACCACACCGAAATGCCGTCCACGCCCAGGTGGTAATTCACATTGAAGCGTTCAATCCAGCTTGTATTTTCTACAAACTGCATCACCGAAGTTCCAAGCTGGAAACCACGGTACAGCGGCAAGGTCACCAGCAAACTGATCACAGAACCGATCAAGGCGATCCAGCGGACCGCCCCTGCCTGCTCGTCACGGCCTAAGGCCAAAAGTACAACGCCAAAGAATATCGGTATCCAGATGGCAAGGCTCAACAATCCCATTTTTCTTATTCCTCTACTTGTTGAGCCAAACGAAATACGTCATCAGCACAAAAATACCCACAATCATGGCCAACGCATAGTGGTAAATAAAACCGGTCTGAACCCAACGCACTGCGCCAGAAATCCAACCCACGATTTTCCATGAGCCATTCACGACAGCACCATCAATGATGGCGCGGTCACCGATTTGCCAAAGCCCTGTGCCCAAGCCACGTGCACCACGCGCCAAGACATTTTCATTGAACCAATCGAGGTAGTACTTGTTTTCCAACAAGGTGTAGATAGGTTGGCAGGCACGCTTGACAGCAGCAGGCAGCGCGGGGTTGACCATGTACATATAGTAGGCCGTCAGGACACCTGCCAGCGCCAGGATGAATGGCGCAGTTGTCAGTGCGTGAATGGCCATCTGCAGCGGGCCGTGGAATGCATGCGCAAGCTCTTCCATCGCGCCATGCTTCTCATGGTCCACAAAAATCGCACCCTTGAAAAACTCGCCATACAGCATGGGTTCAATCGTCAAGAAGCCCAACACCACCGACGGGATCGCCAGTAAGACCAGAGGCAGGGTCACAACCCAAGGCGACTCATGGGGCTTGCCATCACCGTGGTGTCCATGGTCATCGTGGTGATGGTCGTCGTGGTGGGCATCCGGATTCTGGTCGAACCGTTCCTTGCCGTGGAAGACCAGGAAGTACAAACGGAACGAATAAAACGCCGTGACAAAGACGCCTGCCAGCACGGCGAAAGATGCAAAACCCGCTCCTGGGAGATGGCTCTCGCGCACCGCCTCAATGATGCTGTCCTTGGAGTAAAAACCCGAAAACAGCGGCGTACCGATCAAAGCCAAAGAACCCAGCAAAGAAGTGATCCAGGTAATCGGCATGTACTTGCGCAGACCGCCCATCCAGCGGATGTCCTGGTTGTGGTGCACGCCCATGATCACGGAGCCGGCCGCCAGGAACAGCAGCGCTTTGAAGAACGCATGGGTCATCAGATGGAATACAGCGACCGAATATGCCGAGGCCCCCAAGGCAACCGTCATGTAGCCCAACTGGGACAGAGTGGAATACGCGACTACCCGCTTGATGTCGTTCTGGATGATGCCCAAGAAGCCCATGAAGAGCGCGGTAATCGCACCAATCACCATAACGAAGTTGAGCGCTGTCTCACTGAGCTCAAACAGCGGTGACATCCGAGCGACCATGAAAATACCGGCCGTCACCATGGTGGCTGCGTGGATCAGTGCGGAAATGGGTGTTGGGCCTTCCATAGAGTCAGGCAACCAGACATGCAGAGGGAACTGGGCCGACTTGCCCATCGCACCAATGAACAGGCAAATACACACTACGGTTACCAGCATCCAGTCAGTACCTGGGAATGCCAGCTTGCTGAGGTCGTCGGCTTTGGCGAACGCTTCAGCATAGTTCAGCGTACCTGCATATGCAGCAATCAAACCAATGCCCAGGATGAAACCAAAATCACCAACACGGTTGACCAAAAAGGCCTTCATATTGGCAAAGATGGCTGTAGGCCGGTTAAACCAGAAGCCAATCAGCAAATATGACACAAGACCCACGGCTTCCCAGCCAAAGAACAGCTGTAGCATGTTGTTGCTCATCACCAGCATCAACATCGAGAAAGTGAACAGGGAAATATAGGCAAAGAAACGGTTGTAACCTTCGTCCTCTTCCATATAGCCAATGGTGTAAATGTGCACCATCAGCGAAACGAAGGTCACAACGCACATCATCATGGCGGTCAAGCCATCGATAAGAAAGCCGACCTCCATGCGCAAGCCGCCAACCACCATCCACGTATAAAGAGTCTCGTTAAAACGCGCACCATCCAGCACGACGCTCTTCAGTGTCATGGCCGACAAAATGAAGGCGACGAAAACACCCAAAATCGTAAGACTATGGCTCGCACGCCGACCGATGAGGTTGCCACCGAACGCGGTGCCCAGCACTCCGGCTAACAAGGCGCCTGCCAAAGGTGCCAACGGTACCACCAACAAAGTAGAAGCTGTAAGGGTTTGACTCATTTTTATTAACCCTTGAGCGTATTGAGTTCATCCACATTGATGCTGGACTTGTTACGAAACAAGAGCACCAAAATAGCCAGACCAATTGCAGATTCAGCTGCAGCCACGGTCAAGATAAAAAACACAAAAATCTGACCGTGCATGTCATTCAGGTAATACGAGAACGCTACGAAATTCATATTGACCGCCAACAGCATGAGCTCGATGGCCATCAGCAACACGATGAGGTTTTTACGATTCAGAAAAATACCAATTACCGACAGGGCAAACAAAATCGCCCCTAGTGATAGAAAGTGTCCCAGCGTTAACGTCATGCTTTTTTCTCCACACCTGCAGCAGCAGCCACCTCTTCCACTGCGGGCTGGGTTACCTTCATCTTGATGATTTCCACGCGGTCGCGCGACTTGACCCGCACCTGATCGGATGGGTTCGTGTGCTTGCTGTCTTTGCGTTGGCGCAAAGTCAAAGCGATCGCAGCCACGATGGCCACCAGCAGAATCACAGCGGCAATTTCCAACGGATACAGGTATTCCGTATACAGCAGCTTGCCCAATTCCTTGGTATTGGAAATCTGTGCACCGATAGGGGCAGCACCAGCCAAATTGCGCGACTCTTCGCTAACCCGGAATCCGCCCATTAGAACGGCAGCCATCTCCAGGGCGATCAACGCACCTACGGCTGCGGCAAAGGGGAAATGCTTCCAAAAGCCTTGGCGCATGGAGTCGATGTTGATATCCAACATCATCACCACGAAGAGGAAAAGCACCATCACCGCGCCGACATACACCAGCACCAAGGCAATAGCCAGGAATTCCGCTTTGAGCAAAATCCAGATGGCTGCAGCCTGGAAGAACGCAAGCACCAAATACAGCGCCGCATATACCGGGTTACGCGAGGTAATGACCCGAAATCCTGCAAACAGCAATACTGTTGCAAAAAGATAAAAAAGGCCGGTCTTAACGTCCATGGATCAATTCTTGTTATAGGGGATCGGGGGCTGTGAACAGTCGTACTTAACGGTACTTCGCATCTGCAGCGCGGGCGGCGGCGATGTCTTTCTCGTATCGATCGCCAACTGCCAACAACATGTCTTTGGTGAAATACAGATCGCCGCGCTTTTCACCGTGGTACTCAAAAACATGGGTTTCCACGATGGAGTCGACGGGGCAGCTTTCTTCGCAAAATCCGCAAAAAATGCATTTGGTCAAATCGATGTCATAACGGCTGGTACGGCGCGAACCGTCTGCACGCACATCCGACTCAATCGTGATAGCCATAGCCGGACAAACTGCTTCGCACAGTTTGCAGGCGATGCAGCGCTCTTCGCCGTTCTCGTACCTACGCAAAGCGTGCAGACCACGAAAACGTGGCGACATCGGTGTTTTCTCTTCTGGGAACTGCACCGTGATCTTGCGTCGGAAAGCATGCTTACCGGTAAGAGCCAAGCCCTTGAAAAGCTCTGCCAACATAAAGCTGGACAAGAAGTCTTTGAGCGAAAAGGCTGGAGAAGCCAATGTGGACATAAAAGACCTACCTTACTTCCAGATATTAAAAGGCGTTTGCATCCAAGCGCCGACCACGACCAACCACACCAAGGTGACCGGTATGAAAATCTTCCAGCCCAAACGCATGATCTGGTCGTAACGGAAGCGAGGAAAACTAGCCCGAACCCACAAGAACATGGTCACAACCGCAAATGTCTTGATGCCTAACCAGATCCAGCCAGGCACCCAGTTGAACAGCACGCTGTCGATCGGAGAAAGCCAGCCACCCAAGAACATGATCACGGTCAAGATGGAGACCAGCCACATATTCGCGTATTCGGCCAAGAAAAACATGGCGAAACTCATGCCTGAATACTCAACCATGTGGCCGGCAACAATTTCCGACTCACCTTCCACCACATCAAACGGGTGGCGGTTGGTTTCTGCCAGACCAGATATGAAGTACACCAAAAATACCGGCAACAAAGGCAGCCAATTCCACGACAAGAAGGTCAAGCCCTTTTCAGCAAACATACCTTTGGCCTGCCCCATGACAATATCCGTCATGTTGAGACTGGCAGAAACCATCAGCACGATCACCAGGCAAAAGCCCATGGCGATTTCGTAACTCACCATCTGCGCCGATGCACGCAAGGCTCCCAGAAACGCATACTTCGAATTGGACGCCCAACCGGCGATGATCACACCGTAGACTTCTAAAGAAGTGATCGCCATCAAGAACAACAAACCCGCATTGATATTGGACAACGCGATTTCCGGTCCAAAAGGCACCACCGCCCATGCAGCCAAGGCCGGCATGATGGTCATGATGGGGCCAAGAAAGAACAGTCCCTTGTTCGCTACGGTAGGAAGAATAATTTCCTTCGTCAACAGCTTCAGGGCATCTGCAATAGGCTGCAACAAACCCAAAGGACCTACGCGGTTCGGGCCAATACGAATCTGGGTCCAACCAATGGCCTTACGCTCCCACAGCGTGAGGTAGGCGACGCAACCCATCAATGGCAAAAGTACCAACACAATCTTGAGCAGAGTCCAGATGACAGGCCAAACACCTCCCGTCCACCAGCCAGCACCCACCAAACCTTGGCCGAAACCAAAAATAGTGTCGATCATGCGGCCACCTCTTGTGCAGCAGCTGCATCACGCGCATCTGCCGTCAACTGCAATGATGTTGCTCGGCGAACGATGCCGTCCAGCTGGTACAGGCTAGCCACCACAGGTGTAGCCTTCTCTGAATGGGAAAGGTTGATGCTTGCTTGTGTCAAATTATTCAATTTGTCCGCAGCAATATGCATTGCATCTTCCGAAAAACCGGAACGCAAAGAATTCAATACATCTTGAGAAGACTCGAACTCAAATCCCGGCAGGTCCAACAAGTTGGCCAACACACGCAGTACTTTCCAGGCAGGACGGGCATCCCCCAAAGGCCGCACCACCGCATGGAAGCCCTGTAGCCGCCCTTCCGCATTGACAAAAGTTCCAGAGGTCTCGGAGAACGGCGCGATAGGCAACAGCACATCGCTAAAAGCCATGTTCGCCTTGAAGGGACTCAACGTAACCACCATTTCGGCCTTGCCCAAAGCTTTCGCAGCCTGGACACCAGCCGCTGAATCGAACACCGGTTCGTTGTTCAGCAACACGACCGCCTTCAGCGCACCAGACAACATCTGGGCTGCATCCAAGCCACCTGCGCCGGGCTGCGCACCAGCCAGTTGAGCACCGACCGTATTGGCGGCTTCGGTCAGATAACCCACTATCGCACCGGTTTGCGCACCAATCCAATTCGCAACTGCCAGCAAGCTGGACGCCTCGGCATGGTGGGCTGCCGCATTACCCAGCAAAATAGCTTTGCGTTCACCGCCTAATAGCGATTTGGCAATCGCCTTCGCCGAGGCAGTCGCGTCACCGGAAGCTGGAGCCGCAACGCCTTTGTCTTCGGCAACTGCAACAGCCACGTCGGCCAATGCCTGCAGCCATTGCGCGGCTGGCACCTGCACAGAGTGCGCCACTCCAAGAGCCCAAGCGTCTGGCTTCGCC
The DNA here is from genome assembly GCA_963513025.1 of uncultured Albidiferax sp. Taxonomy (GTDB): domain Bacteria; phylum Pseudomonadota; class Gammaproteobacteria; order Burkholderiales; family Burkholderiaceae_C; genus Rhodoferax_B. The sequence goes on along the minus strand of CAUPON010000029.1, from coordinate 45,281 downwards.
AGTTCCACTACAGAATTAATAGCACTCACTGCACAACCCTTGCGCACCGCCTGCCGAATTCTTTGTGCAAACAAAGGATGGTCTTTACGCAAGTTGGAGCCAACTACCAGCACACGCTGCAATTGGCTTAACGACGCGATCGAGGTACCCAAATAGCGTATGCCCTCAGCAGGCACAAACTCGGCATTGCGCAACCGGTAGTCAATGTTCTCGCTGCCCAAACCACGCACCAAGGCTGCGGTGAGAGTCAACTCTTCCAAGGTGCTGTGTGGACTAACCAACGCACCAATACTGGCCGCACCGTGCTGGGTCTTAATCTGCTTCAGGCCATTGGCTACGTATTCGAGTGCACTTTGCCAATCGACCGATTTCCATTCACCGCCCTGCTTGATCATGGGGCTGGTAAGACGCTCTTCACTGTTTAAGGCTTCGTAAGAAAAACGATCACGGTCCGCAATCCAGCACTCGTTTACCGCTTCATTCTCCAGCGGCACCACGCGCATGACCTTGTTGTTCTTAACCTGCACCACCAGATTCGCACCCGTGGAATCATGCGGGCTGACGGACTTACGGCGCGACAACTCCCAGGTCCGCGCACTGTAGCGGAACGGCTTGCTGGTCAGTGCACCGACTGGGCAGATGTCGATCATATTGCCGGACAGCTCGGAGTCGATAGTCTCGCCCAGAACGGTCGTGATCTCGGAGTGCTCACCCCGGTGGATCATCCCCAACTCCATCACGCCGGCCACTTCCTGGCCGAAACGCACGCAGCGGGTGCAATGTATGCAACGGCTCATTTCTTCCATGGAAACCAGCGGGCCCACATCTTTATGGAACACAACCCGCTTCTCTTCCTCGTAGCGGGAAGAGGAACCGCCATAGCCCACGGCCAAATCCTGCAACTGGCATTCACCGCCTTGGTCGCAAATCGGGCAATCCAGCGGATGGTTGATCAGCAAGAACTCCATCACCGACTGCTGGGCCTTGATGGCCTTATCGCTCTTGGTACGCACAATCATGCCTTGCGTCACAGGAGTGGCGCAGGCAGGCATGGGCTTGGGAGCCTTCTCCACATCGACCAAGCACATGCGGCAATTGGCCGCGATGCTCAGTTTCTTGTGATAACAAAAATGGGGGATATACGTCCCCGCCTTTTCGGCCGCATGCATGATCATGCTGCCTTCTTGAATGTCGACCTTCTTGCCGTCGAGTTCGATTTCTACCATGTGGTCCTACCTCGATCAGGCGTGCGCCGCAGCCCGTGGATTTTTGTTCTGGATCAACGCCTCGAATTCAGGGCGGAAATGCTTAATCATGGCGCGCACCGGCATAGCCGCCGCGTCGCCGAGCGCACAGATGGTGCGCCCCTGGATATTGTCAGCAACGGAATTGAGCAGATCCAGATCGGCTGGACGTCCCTGCCCGTTCCAGATGCGGTCGATGACACGCCACATCCATCCCGTACCTTCACGGCACGGGGTGCATTGCCCGCAAGACTCGTGCGAATAGAAGTACGACAGGCGCAGCAAACTCTCCACCATGCTGCGAGAATCATCCATCACGATGACTGCTCCCGAGCCCAGCATGGATCCGGCCTTGGCGATAGAGTCGTAATCCATCGTGCATTGCATCATGATGTCGGCAGGCAGCACGGGCGCAGAAGATCCGCCTGGAATCACCGCCTTAAGCGTGCGACCGGTGCGAACACCCCCAGCCAGCTCCAACAGCTTGGAGAAAGGCGTGCCCATGGGAATCTCGTAATTCCCGGGACGCTCGACATCGCCGCTTACCGAGTAAATCTTGGTGCCGCCATTGTTGGGCTTGCCGCACTCTAGATAAGCAAAGCCGCCATTACGGATGATCCACGGCACAGCCGCAAAGGTTTCCGTATTGTTGATGGTTGTAGGCTTGCCGTACAGACCGAAACTGGCCGGGAATGGAGGCTTGAAGCGGGGTTGGCCTTTTTTACCTTCCAGCGACTCGAGCAATGCGGTTTCTTCACCGCAGATGTACGCACCAAAACCATGGGATGCGTGCAACTGGAACGAGTAGTTGCTGCCCAGGATGTTGTTGCCCAACAAACCGGCAGTGCGCGCTTCTTCAAGGGCTTCTTCAAACCGCTCATAGGTACCAAAGATTTCGCCGTGGATGTAGTTGTAGCCTACCGAGATACCCATCGCATATGCCGCAATCGCCATACCCTCAATCACGATATGCGGGTTGTACTGCATGATGTCGCGGTCTTTGCAAGTGCCCGGTTCGCCTTCATCAGAATTGCAAACCAGGTACTTCTGCCCAGGAAACTGACGCGGCATGAAGCTCCACTTCAGGCCAGTCGGGAAACCCGCACCACCTCGTCCACGCAAGGCCGACTCCTTGACCGTCGCGATGACCTGGTCTTGCGTCATGCCCTCGCCGCCATCTTGGCCGAGAATCTTGCGCAAGGCTTGATAACCGCCGCGCGCTTCGTAAGACTTCAGGTTCCAGTTGGTTCCATCCAGGCCCGCCAAGATCTGCGGATTGATGTGCCGATCATGGAAACAGGTTTGTACACCGGTCGCCTTGAACTGCGACAGAATTTGCTCTGCAGACATTATTTGACCTCCACAGATGCAACATGGGATGCGCGCAGACCATCCACCAACTGGTCTAGTTTGTCGTTGCTCATGAAACTGCACATGGTGCGGTCATTCACCAGCATCACTGGCGAGTCGGCACAAGCACCCAGACATTCACTTTGCTGCAAAGTGAACAAACCGTCTGGCGTGGTCTCGTTCATCGAGATACCCAGCTTGTGCTCAAGATGCTTCAGCGCTTTGGCGCCGTCGCGCAACTGGCAGGGCAAATTGGTACAGACGTTGAGCTTGAAGCGTCCGGTCGGTGCCTGGTTGTACATGTTGTAGAAGGTAGTCACTTCGTGCACGGCGATGGGCGGCATGCCCAGGTACTCCGCAACGACGTTTTCACTTTCTACACTGACATAGCCCAGCTCCTGCTGGACGATGGACAAACACGCCATCACGGCCGACTGTTTCTGGTCGGCCGGAAATTTTGCGACTTCACGCGCAAAACGGGATTTGGTGGATTCAGAAATCATGCTTGCATTACCGGTCAATTTCACCAAACACGATATCCATCGTGCCGATAACAGCGACAGCGTCCGCAATCATGTGACCGCGTGACAATTCATCCATCGCCGCCAAATGGGCAAAACCTGGCGCCCGGATTTTCAGTCGATAAGGCTTGTTCGCACCGTCACTGACCAGATAGATGCCGAACTCGCCCTTGGGATGCTCCACAGCCGCATAAGCCTCGCCCAGAGGTACGTGGAAGCCTTCGGTGAACAGCTTGAAATGGTGGATCAACTCCTCCATATTGGCCTTCATGGACTCCCGTGCCGGCGCCGCCACTTTGTGGTTATCGGTAATCACAGGGCCTGGATTGACACGCAGCCAGTCTACGCACTGCTTGATGATGCGATTCGACTCACGCATCTCTTGCACGCGCACCAGATAACGGTCGTAGCAGTCGCCGGTTTTACCTACAGGAATATCGAAATCCACTTTGTCATAGGCATCGTAGGGCTGCTTCTTTCGCAAATCCCAAGCCACACCGGATCCTCGCAACATAGGGCCAGTAAAGCCCAGATTCAGAGCGCGTTCTGGCGTGACCACGGCGATACCCACCGTACGCTGCTTCCAGATACGGTTCTCGGTCAGCAGAGTTTCATACTCGTCTACGCATTTGGGGAAACGGCTGCTGAAATCGTCGATGAAGTCCAACAGGCTTCCTTGCCGATTTTCGTTCAGCTGTGCCATAGCCTTGGCGTTCTTGATCCGGCTTGCCTTGTACTGGGGCATGGTATCCGGAAGATCGCGGTACACGCCACCTGGACGGAAGTAGGCCGCATGCATGCGTGCGCCGCTGACGGCCTCATACATGTCAAACAGATCTTCGCGTTCGCGGAAACAGTAAATCAGCACATTCATGGCGCCGCAATCCAGCCCGTGCGCACCCAACCACAGCAGGTGGTTCAGCAAACGGGTGATCTCAGCAAACATCACACGGATGTATTGCGCACGTACGGGCACCTCGATGCCCATCATCTTCTCGATTGCCAGGCAATATGCCTGCTCATTTGCCATCATCGACACGTAGTCGAGACGGTCCATATAGGGCAAAGACTGGATAAAAGTCTTGGTTTCGGCCAGCTTCTCCGTAGCACGGTGGAGCAGACCGATGTGCGGATCTGCACGCTGGATCACTTCACCATCCAACTCCAGCACCAAACGCAAAACACCATGCGCAGCAGGGTGCTGAGGCCCAAAATTGAGCGTGTAATTTTTAATTTCAGCCATGAGCCGTACTGCGCTTAATGCAGCCCCCCGTAATTGTCTTCCCGGATGATTCTTGGCGTAATCTCGCGCGGCTCAATGGAAACCGGCTGGTACACGACACGCTTTTGTTCTGGGTCGTAGCGCATCTCAACGTGCCCCGAAGTCGGGAAATCCTTACGGAAAGGATGACCAATAAAACCGTAGTCCGTCAGAATGCGGCGCAAATCATTGTGCCCTTCGAAGATGATGCCGAACAAATCAAAAGCTTCGCGCTCGAACCAGTTGGCAGCATTCCAGACGTCGTTGATCGAATCCACAACAGGGAAATCATCGTCAGCGCATAACACCTTAAGCCGCACACGCTGGTTCAGACTGACGGACAACAATTGCAGCACAACGCCGTAACGCGGACCTTCGTAAGCACCATCTTGGTACGACGAATAATCCATGCCACACAGATCAATCAGCTGCTCGAACTTTAGCCCAGGTGCGTCACGCAAGAGAGTTGCAACAGCAGAATAGTTATCGGCAGCAACCAATACCTCAACCTCATCCAAGGCCACTTTGACATGGCGCACTTGGTCGCCAAGCAGACTGAGGAGCGTACCTCGCAAAGCTTCCGGCTGAACAGCAAACACAGTCATCTCAAGCCCTCGCAATCGTATTAGTGCGGCGAATCTTTTGCTGCAACTGAATCACGCCATACAGCAAGGCTTCTGCGGTCGGCGGGCAACCTGGCACATACACATCCACCGGCACGATTCGGTCGCAGCCGCGAACCACCGAATAACTGTAGTGATAGTAGCCACCACCATTGGCGCACGACCCCATGGAAAGAACCCAGCGCGGCTCGGGCATCTGGTCATATACCTTGCGCAGAGCCGGCGCCATCTTGTTGCATAGCGTGCCAGCCACGATCATCAAATCGCTCTGACGTGGACTGGGACGAAACAACATACCAAAACGGTCTATGTCGTAACGGGCAGCACCGGCGTGCATCATTTCGACCGCACAGCAAGCCAAGCCGAACGTCATCGGCCACAGCGAGCCGGTTTTCGCCCAATTCACCACCGAGTCGTATGACGTAGTGACGAACCCTTCTTTCATGACACCTTCAATCATCGCTTTACTCCCAATCGAGGGCGCCTTTTTTCCACTCGTAAACAAAGCCTACGACCAGAATACCCAGAAAAATCATGACGGCCCAAAAACCCACCACACCCACTTCCTTAAGCGCTACAGCCCAGGGAAACAGGAAGGCGATTTCCAAGTCAAACAAGATAAACAAAATAGCCACAAGGTAGTAGCGCACATCGAATTTCATGCGCGCGTCCTCAAAGGCTTCAAAGCCGCATTCGTAAGGAGAGTTTTTGGCGCTATCAGGGCGGTTGGGGCCAAAAATATAGCCGAGCACCTGGGGCGCTACGCCGACACCCACGCCGACCAGGATGAACAAAAGGACGGGGAGGTACTGGTCGAGGTTCATCTTGAGGTTCTGATCACCGCTAGAACCTGCCGAACGCGTGTTCGACAGGTTTTTATGTTGGTGCCGTCGGCGAGACTCGAACTCGCACAGCTTTCGCCACTACCCCCTCAAGATAGCGTGTCTACCAATTTCACCACGACGGCGGTTTTTCTGTACAGATGGCATGAGGAACCTTGCGGCTTGTGGCTTTCTGTACAGACATAGAGTTTACCCGAAACACCCCCAATTTCTGGAGGCGAACCGGAAATTCAGCACAGATTATTTGGTCGGAATCTGGCCTGCACCCGAAGCCGCGACGGCAGGCGCAACCGGCGCCGGGACGGCACCAGAGGCTGCCAGCTCAGGGGCAGGTACGCTGCTTGCAGCTCGCTCCAGAACGCTGCCCGAACTGGTGGGACGCGCGCTATTGAAGTAAGCCAAGGCCAAGGTGCAAACGAAGAATACCGCCGCCAAAACACCGGTGGTACGCGACAGGAAGTTAGCACTGCCGCTGGCGCCAAACAGGCTGCCCGAACTACCACTGCCAAAGGCCGCACCCATATCGGCGCCCTTGCCGTGCTGGACCAAAATCAGGCCAATCATGCCGATGGCGGCAAGCATCTGAACAGCCAGAAGAATGGTCAATAAAAAATTCATCTCAATACTCCTAAATCTAACGCACGAATGTTGAACAAACACCACCCACGCAGCTGGCGCAGGTGCAAATAACTATTGGGCTGCAGCAATGATGGCCAGGAAGTCAGAAGCCTTCAACGCAGCCCCACCCACCAAACCACCATCGATATCAGGCTGTGACAGAAGCTGCGCGGCATTGGCCGCGTTCATGCTGCCACCGTAAAGAATCTGGATCCGATCCGACTGGTTGCTGGCCGCATGCAGCTGTGCACGCAGCAAAGCATGCACCTGCTGGGCCTGCTCTGGGGTCGCGGTTTTACCCGTCCCTATCGCCCACACCGGCTCATAGGCCAGCACAATTTCGCTGATGCAATGGCCATTGGTATGAACCACAGCGGCCAATTGGCGCTTCACCACTTCTTCGGTCTGGCCGGCTTCACGCTCCGCCAAGGTTTCGCCCACACACACGATGGGCGTAATGCCATTCGCCAGAGCAGCCTGGGTCTTGGCCGCGACCACGGCATCGGTTTCACCGTGGTAGAGCCGACGCTCCGAATGGCCGACGATGGCGTAGCGCACGCCAAACTCTTTCAGCATCGCTGCAGACTGTTCACCGGTAAAAGCGCCAGCGGCATGCTGAGATATGTCTTGCGCTCCCAAATCAATAGCACCAGATGCAAGCAAAGCCTGCGCCTGAGCCCAATATGGTGCAGGAACACAAACCGCTACACCACAGGCCGGCGTACCCACGCCAGCCAGCAAAGCTTCGATCAAAGCCTGATTGGCAGCCAGGCTGCCATTCATCTTCCAGTTGCCGACAACCAGTTTCTTCTTCATAGATTCACCATGTCAAAACAATCTTCCCCACATGCCGACCCGACTCCATCAAGGCATGCGCCTGCGCCGCCCCGCTGGACTCTTGCCCGCCATCCGCAGCAAACACACCGTGGATCACCGGCTTGATGCTGCGGTTTTCCAGCAAAGGCCAGACATGCAACTTCAAAGCCTGGGCAATCGCGCCCTTGAACGCCACGGACCGGGCGCGCAGGGTCGAGCCCGTAATGGTTAGGCGCTTGCGCAGCACTAAACCCGCATTGATTTCACTCTTGACGCCGCCTTGCACCGCAATGATCACCAGACGCCCATCTTCGGCCAAACACTGAACCTCACGCGCCACATAGCCGCCCGCAACCATGTCCAGGATCACATCTACACCTGCGCCACCGGTGATGTTTTGCACCGCCTCGGCGAAATCACGGCTGTTGTAGTTGATCGCGTGGTCCGCACCCAGTGCAAGACAAGCAGCGCATTTTTCATCGCTACCCGCCGTCGCCAACACAGTTGCACCCATCGCCTTGGCCATCTGGATCGCCGTCACCCCAATGCCGCTCGTGCCGCCTTGCACCAGCAAGGTCTCGCCCTTTTGCAGGCACCCACGGTCAAACACATTGCTCCACACCGTGAAGAAGGTTTCCGGTAGCGAAGCAGCCTCCACATCACTCAGACCTGCAGGGATAGGCAAACACTGGGCCACAGGAGCCACGCACATTTGCGCATAGCCACCGCCGGCAACCAAGGCGCAAACCCGATCCCCCACCTGAAAACCCGCTTGCGCCATGGCCAGGGCGTCGCCGCCCTCCACCACGCCAGCCACTTCCAAGCCAGGAATATCGGATGCACCGGCAGGCACAGGATAATTTCCCGTGCGCTGCAGTACGTCCGGCCGATTAACCCCGCTGGCGACCACGCGGATCAGCAACTCGCCCGGGCCAGGCACAGGCACAGGCCGCTGCGCGACGCGCAAAACGTCGGGCGCACCAAAAGCGGTGATTTCTATGGCATTCATGGCGAGATCGATGGCATGCAGGCAACTTTCCTCCTACAGGGCCGCATCACGGCAGCCCTGCGGATGGATCAGTGTTGCGCTTCTTGGGCGTAGCCAGCAGGTGCGGGACGGTCCAGCAAAACCTTCATGGACAGCTTGATACGGCCTTTTTCATCCGTTTCCATGACCTTGACCTTGACGATCTGGCCTTCCGACAGGTAGTCGGTAACCTTCTCGACGCGCTCGTGGGCGATCTGGCTGATGTGCAACAGGCCATCTTTGCCTGGCAACAGATTAACCAAAGCACCGAAGTCCAGAATCTTGGTAATCGGGCCTTCGTAGACCTTGCCGATTTCAACTTCGGCCGTGATCTGCTCGATGCGGCGCTTGGCTTCTTCAGCCTTGGCTGGATCGCTGGAAGCGATGGTGATGGTGCCGTCTTCTTCGATGTTGATCTGCGTGCCGGTTTCTTCGGTCAGCGCACGGATCACCGCACCGCCCTTGCCGATCACGTCGCGGATTTTTTCCGGATTGATCTTCATGGTGAACAGACGTGGCGCGAAGGTCGACACTTCGGTCTTGGCTTCCGACATCGCATCCATCATCTTGCCCAGGATGTGCAAGCGGGCTTCCTTGGCTTGCGCCAGTGCGACCTGCATGATTTCCTTGGTGATACCTTGGATCTTGATGTCCATCTGCAGCGCGGTAATACCGTTGGTGGTGCCAGCGACCTTGAAGTCCATGTCACCCAGGTGATCTTCGTCGCCCAGGATGTCGGTCAGCACAGCGAAACGGTTGCCGTCTTTGATCAGACCCATAGCGATACCGGCCACGTGGGCCTTCATCGGCACACCAGCGTCCATCAACGACAGACAGCCGCCGCAGACCGAAGCCATCGACGAGGAGCCATTGGATTCGGTGATTTCCGACACCACACGCATGGTGTAGGGGAAGTCTTCCTTGCTTGGCAGCACAGCCACCAGAGCGCGCTTGGCCAGACGGCCGTGGCCGATTTCGCGGCGCTTCGGCGTTCCCACACGGCCGGTTTCGCCGGTGGCGAACGGAGGCATGTTGTAGTGCAGCATGAAACGGTCTTCGTACTCGCCAGCCAAAGCGTCGATACGCTGGGCATCGCGCTCGGTGCCCAGGGTGGTCACGACCAAAGCCTGGGTTTCACCGCGGGTGAACAGCGCCGAACCGTGGGTGCGTGGCAGCACACTGTTGCGGATCTCGATGGCGCGCACGGTACGCGTGTCGCGACCGTCGATACGCGGTTCGCCGGCCAGAATCTGGCTACGCACGATCTTGGCTTCGATGTCGAACAGCATGCCTTCAACAGCCACTGAATCGAACTCGACGCCTTCAGCCTTCAGACCCTTGTTCACCCAGGTATAGACTTCACGGCAGGCGTGGGTACGGGCTTGCTTGTTGCGGATTTGGTAGGCCGCGGCCAGCTTCTCTTGGGCAAGTGCATCCACCTTGGCGATCAGCACTTCATCCTTGGCAGGAGCCTTCCAGTCCCACACCGGCTTGCCAGCGTCACGCACCAATTCATGGATGGCATTGATGGCGATATTGCCTTGCTCATGGCCGAACACCACGGCGCCAAGCATGATTTCTTCGGACAGCTGCTGGGCTTCGGATTCGACCATCAGCACAGCGGCTTCGGTACCGGCCACGACCAGATCCAAGATCGAATCCTTGCGGGCGGTCTGGCCGGGGTTCAGCACGTATTCGCCGTTGACGTAACCCACGCGGGCTGCACCAATCGGGCCATTGAACGGCACACCGCTGACCGACAGAGCGGCGCTCACGGCGATCAGAGCGGCGATGTCGGCGTCGACTTCAGGGTTCAGCGACAGCGTGTGGACCACCACATGCACTTCATTGAAGAAACCTTCGGGGAACAGCGGGCGGATAGGACGGTCGATCAGGCGGCTGGTCAGCGTTTCGAATTCGCTGGGGCGGCCTTCGCGCTTGAAGAAGCTGCCGGGGATCTTGCCTGCGGCATAGGTCTTTTCCAGGTAATCCACGGTCAGCGGGAAAAAGTCTTGGCCGGGCTTGCCTTCGGTCTTGGCGACCACGGTGGCCAGCACGACGGTGCCGTCCATGTCCAGCAGCACAGCGCCGCTCGATTGGCGGGCGATCTCGCCGGTTTCCATGGTGACGGTATTGCTACCCCATTGGAAGGTCTTGCTTACTTTATTGAACATAGTCATTTGCAGTCTCCTGGAAGGAAGGTAGATCACAACGATCTACCGATGGTTTGCAGCCCGCACGGGCTGGCTAGGGACAAAGAGGGTTCGGCCATACGATGCCATTCCATAAAACACCACTATCCCGGTGTTTTATGGAATGACACAGCGCGTACGGGGTAAACAGCCTCTGAGTGAAAAATCAAACAAAAACGCCTGAGCTAGTGAACTAACTCAGGCGCTTGTGCATTCGGAACAGGGATTACTTACGCAAGCCGAGTTTGACGATCAATGCGGCGTAACGGTCGTGGTCCTTGGCGTTCAGGTAGTCCAACAGCTTACGGCGACGGCTCACCATACGCAGCAGACCGCGGCGGCCATGGTGGTCCTTGGCGTGGGTCTTGAAATGGGGGGTCAGTTCGTTGATACGGGCGGTCAGCAGTGCAACTTGCACTTCTGGACTACCGGTGTCGGTTGCGCTGCGCGCGTTGGCCTTGACGACTTCGGCCTTGATAGAGGATGCGATCATTTTTTATCCGTTAAATGTGACTTGCGTTGGCAGAGGAAAATCCACCAACGTGCGCTCTGCGGTATGCAAAGCCTCGAAATTATAGCCCGGAACGCACAGCCTTCACAATTGCCGGGCGCTGAAGGTGTCGCAGGACTTCACCACGCCAGTCTGAAAACCCGTGCTGAACCAGCGCTGGCGCTGGGCGCTGGTGCCGTGGGTGAAGCTGTCGGGCACTACTTCGCCACCGCCGGCGCGCTGCAAGGCGTCGTCGCCGATCTTTGCCGCGGCATTCATGGCCGACTCGATATCGCCGTTTTCCAGGATCTGGCGGGCGTTCTGCGCATGGTGGGCCCAAACGCCGGCAAAACAGTCGGCCTGCAACTCCAGCCGCACGCTCAAGGCGTTGTACTGGGTCTGGCTGACGCGGCTGCGCATGCCGTCGACCTTGGCGCTGATGCCCATCAGGTTCTGTACATGGTGGCCGACCTCGTGGGCGATCACATAGGCCTGGGCGAACTCGCCCGGCGCGCCGAGCCGGTTCTTCAAGGTTTCATAAAAGCCCAGGTCGATGTAAACCTTCTGGTCGCCCGGGCAGTAGAAAGGCCCCATCGCTGCCTGCCCTTGGCCGCAGGCCGTGCGGGTAGAACCGCGGAACAACACCAGCGCCGGCTCCTTGTAGGTGCCGCCGGCCTTGGCAAACACGCCCTTCCAGACGTCCTCGGTATCGGCCAGCACCACGGAAACGAACTTCGCCAGCTGGTCGTCCTTGGGCGGCCGGTGTGCCGGCGCCTCCTGCACCTGGGCCGAAGGCACGCCCCCACCGCTGAGCAGGCTGATGATGGTCATGGGGTTGATGCCGAACATCCAGCCGCCCAGCAAGGCGATCACGATGGTGCCGATACCAACGCTGCGCCCTCCCAGCATGCCGCCACCGGAGCCGCCACCGTCCCCGTCGCGCCGGTCTTCCACGTTGCTGGATTCTCGATTGCCTTCCCACTTCATATCGCGCTCCCGGTGTACTAGGCCGCGATGGTACCGCGCCCCTGCTCCGTTAACGCAGCATCGCCGACATGGCGGACAGGCTGTTCAGGGTGCGCACCACATCCTGCACTGTCGGGCCACCAAAACCCAGCGTCACGCCATCCAGGCGCTCCACCCCAGGCAACACCGCAAACAGGTCGGCCAGGCCCGGGCTCTGGGTCTGCAAACGGCAGCGCGCCGGCAAAGCCGTCGGCTGTGGCACCGGAACTGCAAGCGCCAGCACTTCGCGGGCAGCAGCCTCGATAGCGGCACAGGCGGCTTCAGGTGACAGCGACACGCCGCTCGCATGGCCCTGCGCGGTCTTGGTGACCACAAAGCGGGCCTGCGGAAACAGCGGCGCGGTCTCGGCCTGGAACACGTCGTCGCCGCTGGCCAGCAGCACCGGCACACCCAGCTCGGCCGCCAGCGCACCGTACAGCCCGGCCTCGCCCAGCTCCTGGTCGTTCAGCCAGATGCGGGCAAACGCAAAGCTGTTGATGGTGTGGGCCAGCACGCCGCGGCTTTGCGAGCGCGCGTGGTAGCCCACCATGAACACGCCGTCGCATCCCTGCTCCAGCCCGCCCATCATGCCTAGCACCCGGGGCTTGCCCCAGACAGCCTGGGCGCGCGGATCCAGCACGTCGGGCAGCAGATTGCGAAAACCGCCGTGCGAATCATTGACCAGCACGCTGGTGGCGCCGCCGGCAAACGCGCCGCGGATCGCCGCGTTCGCCTCGGCCGTCATCAGCCGGCGCGCGCGCTCGTACTCGGTGTTGCCAGCCCGGGTCTGCTCGGCGTGGAAGACCCCGGCCACTCCCTCGATATCTACCGAAATCAGAATTTTCATACTGTGCAAGTCCTAGTGGGAACCTCGTGGGAAATCAGGGCGCGCCAATCAGGCGCTACATCTTTAATAGCTGCTCGCGCATGTCCACCATGCCCCAACACCGTTTCTGACGCAAATAATGCGTGGACGATGGCTTGTTCGGTGGCCTGGGCAGCGGCGGCAAACAGCGGGTCCAGCGCGCTCTCGTGCAGCAGCGCCTGCGGGTGCAGCAGCCCCGCGTCCAACTGCGGCACGGTATAGGCGGTGGAAAACGCCAGCGCAATGTCGCCGCTGCCGTGGCCAAAGTCCGATCCGGTACGTGCCAGGCCGGCCCCGGCCCGCAGCGCCAGGCGCCGCAGCTGGCGTGCATCCAGCGGCGCATCGGTAGCCAGCAGCATGATGATGGAGCCGCGCTCGGCCACGGGCGGGCCTGCTTGCAGCCGCTGTGCCAGCACCGGGCCGATGCACTTCCCCGCCAGGATCAGCGCGTCCGGCCGGCCAAAATTAGCCAGCACCAGCGCCCCCAGGGTAAAACGTCCGGCGCGGGTGGCGGCTATCCTGGATGCCGAACCGATGCCGCCCTTCAATGCAAAGCAGGACATGCCGCGACCCGCGCCCACGGCGCCCTGCGCAAAGTCGGGGCTGCAGTCGGCGTAGGCTTGCGTGTAGTGGGCCTCGGCTACCGCAAAGGCCTGTAAGTCATTCAGGTAGCCGTCGTTGCATTCCAGCACCAGCGGGTTCACGGTGGGTAGCTGGCGGCCGATTTCGGGGTTGGCGGCCACCGCCGCGCGGGTCAGTGCGGTGGCGATCGTGCCGACGGCGAAGGTATTGGTCAGCGCAATCGGCGACTCCAGCACCCCCAGCTCCTGCAGTTGCACCAGGCCGGCGCTTTTGCCAAAGCCGTTGATCACCGCCAAGCCGGCCGGCGTCTTGTGCAGAAACGGGTCTTGCGCATGGGTACGGATGACGGTCACGCCGGTTTGCACCGCGCCCTGGGCCAGCGTGCAATGCCCAACCAGTACACCGGCCACGTCGGCAATGCTGTCCAACGCGCCGCTGGGCAGATCCCCGATACGCGGAGCTTCCAGCATGGCTAGTTGTCGAGCTTGGGGTCGAGCGCGTCGCGCAGGCCGTCGCCCAGTAGGTTGAAGGCCAACACTGTAAAAAATATGGCCAGGCTGGGGAACAGCGCGATGTGCGGCGCGCTCATCATGTCGGCGCGGGCTTCGTTCAGCATGGCGCCCCACTCTGGCGTCGGCGGCTGGGCACCCAGACCCAGAAAGGACAGGCTGGCGGCGGTGATGATGGAGGTGCCGATGCGCATGGTGAAGTACACCACCACCGACGAAATCGTGCCCGGGAAGATGTGCCGGGTGATGATGGTCCAGTCGGACGCGCCGATGGAGCGCACAGCCTCGATATAGGTCAGGTGCTTGATCGACAAGGTATTGCCGCGCACCAGCCGCGCAAAAGCCGGCACGCTAAACACCGCCACCGCGAAGATCACGTTCACCATGCCGCTCCCCAGGATGGCCACGATGCCGATGGCCAGCAAGATGCCGGGGAAGGCGAACAGCACGTCCGATATGCGCATCACGATGCGGTCCCACCAGCCCTCGTAGTAGCCGGCCAGCAGGCCCAGCACGGTGCCGATGACCGCGCCCACCGCCACCGAGATGAAGCCGGCAGCCAGCGAAATGCGCGCGCCCATCAGGATGCGGCTGAAGATGTCGCGCCCCAGCGAATCCACGCCGAACCAGTGGGCGGCCGAGGGCGTGGCGTTCAGCGCGTCGTAGTCAAAGAAATTCTCGGCATCGAATGGCACGATCCAGGGTGCGAGCACCGCCACCAGCACCAGTAGCAGCACAAAGAAGCCGGCCACCAGGGCCACGTGCTGGCCCTTGAACTTGCGCCAGAACTCACTCCAGGGTGTACGCACCTTTTCATTGGTCAAAACCGGGCTTGGCGCAGGTGTTACTTGCATGGGTAGCTCTATTATTTATAGCGTTACTTGTAACGAATGGTCGGATTGATAACCGCATACAGCACATCCACAATCAGATTGATCAGGATGAATTCCAGCGAAAACAGCAGCACCTCGGCCTGGATGACCGGGTAGTCGCGCATCTCCACCGAGTCCACCAGCAGCCGGCCCATGCCCGGCCAGTTGAACACCTTCTCGACCACGATGGAGCCGCCGAGCAAGAAGCCGAACTGCAGGCCCATCATGGTGACCACCGGGATCAGCGCGTTGCGCAGACTGTGCTTGACCACCACCACGAACTCGTTCAAGCCCTTGGCGCGGGCGGTGCGCACATAGTCCTCTTTGAAAATATCGATGAAGGAGGATCGGGTAAACCGCGCCATCACCGCGGCCACGCCAGCGCCCAGGGTCAGCGATGGCAGGATGTAATGCCGCCAGCTGTCTGCCCCCACCGTCGGCAGCCAGCCCAGTTGCACCGAAAACACCTCCATCAGCACCATGCCCAAGGCAAAAGAGGGGAAGGAAATGCCAGTGATTGCCAGGGTCATGCCCAGGCGGTCCGGCCACTTATTGCGCCACACAGCCGACACAGTGCCGATCACCAACCCCAGCAGCACCGACCAGCCCATGGCCGCCACGGTGAGCCAGAAGGTCGGCATAAAGCGCTCGGCGATTTCGGTAGACACCGGGCGCTTGCTACGCAGCGAGGTACCGAAGTCGCCCTGCACTGCATTGCTGATGAAGCGCCAGAACTGCTCATGCAAGGGCAGGTCCAGCCCCAAATCCTTGCGGATCATCTGCACCACCTCCTCGCCCGCCTCGGGACCCGCCGCCAAGCGCGCCGGGTCACCCGGCAGCAAGTGGACGAACAGGAACACCAAGGCCGCCACGATCAGCAGAGTCGGCAGCAGCCCCAACAGGCGTTTAAGGATGAAATTCAGCATAGTGCAGTCAGCAAGGCGGCTTACTTCAGTTCGACTTCGTCAAAGTTGAAGGACGCATCGGGCATCATGTAGAAACCGTTCAGGTTCTTGCTGCGGGCCGACAGCAGTTGCTCGGTGGCCAGGAAGATCCAGGGCGCATCCTTCCAGATCTGCTGCTGTGCGCTGGCGTACAGCTTGGTCTTCTCCGCAGTGTCCACCGTGGCCAGTGCCTTGGCGATGTCGGCATCTACCGCGTCGTTCTTGTAGTACGCAGTATTGAAGGCCTTGGGCGGGAAGGATTCAGACGCCAGCAGCGGACGCATCGCCCAATCGGCCTCGCCGGTCGACGACGACCAGCCCACGTAGTACATGCGCACCGGTGCAGTGGCCGGGTCTTGCCAGCTCTCCACACGCTCCACACGTTGGCCGGCTTCCAGCGCCAGCACCTGGGCCTTCACACCCACCACGCTCAATTGCTGCTGGATGAACTGGATCAGCTTCTGGCCGGTGCTGTGGTTGTAGGCCGACCACAGCGTGGTTTCAAAGCCATTCGGGTAGCCGGCTTCCTTCAGCAGCTCCCGCGCCTTGACCGGGTTGTAAGGCCAGGGGCCCAGCTTGGTGGAATAGGCCACATCTTTCGGCACCACGCCTTCGGCGGGGATCGCATAACCGCCGAACACCACCTTAACCAGCGCTTCCTTGTTGATCGCGTAGTTCAGCGCCTCGCGTACCTTGGGGTTGTCGAACGGCTTTTGCTGGGTATTCAGCGAGACATAGCGGTGGACGATGGACGGCGCTGCCGTGATTTCCAGGTTTGGCTTGGTCTTCAGCAGCTCGGCCTGCTCGGGCGGCACCGGATAGGTGAAGTTGGCTTCGCCGGTTTGCATCATGGCGGCACGCGAATTGTTGTCGACCACCGGGCGCCAGGTGATGGTGTCCACCTTGGGGTAACCCTTGCGCCAGTAGCCGCCAAATTTTTCGACCTTGATGTAGTCGGTCTGCTTCCATTCGACAAACTTGAAGGGGCCGGTACCGACCGGGTTTTGGCCGATCGTCTTACCAAACTTTTGCAACGCCGCAGGCGAAATGATCACCGCGGATGGGTGGGCCAAGGTGTTTACAAAAGCAGAGAACGGCTCCTTCAGGGTGAAGCGCACCGTGTTGGCGTCCACGGCCTCGGTCTTGGTGATGTTCTTGTACAGGCCGTAGCGCTTGAGCTTGTTGTCAGGATTGGTGACACGGTCAAAATTGACCTTGACCGCCTCTGCATTGAAGTCGGTTCCGTCCTGGAACTTGATGCCCTTCTTCAGCTTGAAGGTGTAGCTCAGCCCGTCTTTGCTGGCGGTATAGCTCTCGGCCAGCACGGGGGCCATCTTCATGTTTTTGTCAAAACCCATCAGCCCCTGGTAGAAGGACTTGGCGACCGCTTGCGACAAGGTGTCTTGCGAGTCATACGGATCCATGGTGGTGAAGTTGGAGAACACCGCCACCACCACATCCTTGGCAGCAAAAGCGTGGGGCACGAACGCGGCGGACACGGCCAGCGCCACGGACAATTTCGACAATTTGGTCAAAGCGTGTTTCATACAAAAGCTCCAGGGTTACAAAAAATCCCGACCATCGGGAACCAGAAAATCAATAAATCCCGCCCACTTTATGGCGCGCCACGAAGTGGCCGGGGCCGACCTCGTGCAGCGGCGCCACCTGGGGCAAATCATCCAATGCGCGGATCGGGCTGGGGATCTCGCCGGCCAGCAGCTCTCGCTTGCCATGCCGGCGCGCCGGGTCGGCCACCGGCACGGCCGCCATCAGGCGACGGGTGTAGGCGTGCTGCGGGTTCTCGAACACCGCGCGGCGCGGGCCGATCTCGACGATCTGGCCCAGGTACATCACCGCCACCCGGTGGCTGATGCGCTCCACCACCGCCATGTCGTGCGAGATGAACAAAAAGGCAATGCCGAACTCGCGCTGCAAATCGAGCATCAGATTCACGATCTGCGCGCGGATAGATACGTCCAGCGCCGACACCGCCTCGTCGGCAATCACCACCTTGGGGTTCAGTGCCAGGGCCCGGGCAATCGCGATCCGCTGGCGCTGGCCACCGGAGAACTCATGCGGGTAGCGCTGCGCCGCACTGGCTGGCAGGCCGACGCGGTACAGCAGTTCGGTGACGCGCTTCTCGGCGTCTGCACCCTTGGCCACGCCATGCACCAGCAGCGGCTCCATGATGGCGAAGCCGACGGTCAAACGCGGGTCCAGCGAGGCGAACGGGTCCTGAAAAATAAACTGCACATCGCGGCGCAGGGTCTGCAGCGCCCGGCC
This sequence comes from uncultured Albidiferax sp., assembly GCA_963513025.1. Lineage (GTDB taxonomy): Bacteria > Pseudomonadota > Gammaproteobacteria > Burkholderiales > Burkholderiaceae_C > Rhodoferax_B. The sequence goes on along the minus strand of CAUPON010000029.1, from coordinate 27,237 downwards.
TTGCAAGGGCGCAATCGGCCGGCCTGCAACATCCACCTCGCCCGAATCAAACTGCACCAGCCGCGCCAGCGAGCGACCGGTAGTCGATTTTCCGCAACCGGACTCACCCACCAGTGCCAGGGTCTCGCCCGGCTGCAGACTGAAGCTAACCTGCTCCACCGCGCACACCTGGCGCGTGACCCGACCAAACAAGCCGGTACGCACCGGGAAACGGGTGGTCAGGTTCTTGACCCGCAGCACCGGCGGCATGGCGTGCTGCACGGTATCGCGCACCGGCCAGACCGCTGCATCGGGCGCATCCAGCAGCGGAAAGCGCGCCGGAATATCCGTGCCCTGCATTGCGCCCAGGGTCGGCACGGCCGCCAACAGCGCCTGGGTATAGCTGTGTTGGGGTGCAGCAAACAGCGCCGCGCAATCACCCTCTTCCACCTTGTCGCCACGGTACATGACCAGCACGCGGTCAGCCATCTCGGCCACCACGCCCATGTCGTGGGTGATGAAGACCACACCCATGTGCATTTCGTCTTGCAGCATGCGGATGATGGCCAGCACCTGGGCCTGGATCGTAACGTCCAGCGCCGTGGTCGGCTCGTCGGCAATCAGCAGGCTGGGCTTGCACGACAAGGCCATGGCAATCATCACCCGCTGGCGCATGCCGCCCGACAGCTGGTGCGGGAAGCGGTCCAGCACGTTCTTGGCTTCGGGAATACGCACCAGGTCCAGCATGCGCAGCGCCTCGGCGCGGGCGGCATTGCGGCCCAGGCCCTGGTGCAGGCGGATGGATTCGGCAATCTGCTCGCCCACCGGGAATACCGGGTTCAGCGAGGTCATGGGCTCCTGGAAGATCATCGCCATCTCGGCGCCGCGGATGCCGCGCATGGTGGCGCTGCTGGCACGGGCCAGGTCCAGGGTGGAGCCGTCCCGGCGGTGGAAGTCCATGCTGCCGCTGAGGATGCGGCCACCGCCGTTTTCCACCAGCCGCATCAGCGCCAGCGACGACACCGACTTGCCTGAGCCCGACTCGCCCACGATGGCCAGGGTTTCGCCAGCGTTGACGTGGAACGACAGGTCACGCACAGCGTCGACCACGCGCTCCTTGGTCTCGAAGCGCACGCTCAGATTCTTGACATCCAGCACCCGTCGCGGGCCTGAGCCCTGTGCCGCCACGCCCTGGCTCATACCGCGACGCCCTGCACCGCGCGGATCGACGTGGAGGTCGGCGGCTTCGGCCGGGCAGGCCGCAAGGGCCGGGGCGGCCGGGCTGGCAAGCTGGTGCTGCTCCAGACCTGGGCGCCTTCGACAAACACCTTGAGCTCACCCGGCTCGAATTTGGCCCAGGGCTCGTCGGCCGTCAGCGGCTCGGTGGCGATCAGCACCATGCGGTCGCTCTCGCTATTGGTCTGGCGCAGGTCCAGCGTCATGTCGCAGTCGATCAGGCGCGCAGTCTGGAACGGATGCTGGCGCGACAGCCAGCTCAGTTGGGTCGAGCAATGCGCAAACATGGCCTCACCGTTGGACAGCAGGAAATTGAAAGTGCCATGGCTGGCGATGCGCCGCGACAAATCGGCCAGCACCGGCGCCAGCTGCTTCCAGCTCGGCGGGCAGGCATCCTTGAAGGCGCTACGCAGTTCTTGCAGCATCCAGCAAAAGGCTTTTTCGCTGTCGGTGGTGCCTACCGGCAGGTAGTTGCCGCGCAGCCGCGGGTGGTAATTCTTCAGGTCGCCGTTGTGGCAAAACACCCAGTGCTGGCCCAGCCATTCGCGCTGGAACGGGTGGCAGTTGGACAGAGTCACCGCGCCCTGGGTGGCCTTGCGGATGTGCGCCAGCACCGACTTGGACTTGATCGGGTAGCTGCGCACAAAGTCGGCCAGGGCCGAGTCGCTGGCCCGGCCATCGTCTATGAACAGCCGGCAGCCGGTGCGCTCGTGGAAGGCAATGCCCCAGCCATCGGCATGCTCGCCGGTCTGCCCGCCGCGGGCCGAGAAGCCGGTGAACGAGAAATTGATGCTGGCAGTGCTGTTGCAATTCATTGCAAGCATTTGGCACATGGTGGTTTCTTTCCTTGCTTTCCTAGGTCTAGCCGAATGCCCAGCAAGAATCAGGCCCTGGAACTATGGAGCCCGGGCCTAAGCCCTGGGCAATGTCACGCCGCTCTGGCCCTGGTACTTGCCGCCACGGTCTTTGTAGCTGACTTCGCAGACCTCGTCGCTCTCGAAAAACAGCACCTGGGCACAGCCCTCGCCCGCGTAGATCTTGGCCGGCAGCGGTGTGGTGTTGCTGAATTCCAGCGTCACATAGCCTTCCCACTCGGGCTCGAATGGCGTCACGTTGACGATGATGCCGCAGCGCGCGTAGGTGCTCTTGCCCAGGCAGATGGTCAGCACATTGCGCGGAATGCGAAAGTACTCGACGGTACGGGCCAGTGCAAAGCTGTTCGGCGGGATGATGCAGCTGTCGCCCGAGAAGTCGACGAAGCTCTTTTCGTCGAAGTTCTTCGGGTCGACCACGGTGCTGTGGATATTGGTGAAGACCTTGAATTCAGGCGCGCAGCGGATGTCGTAGCCGTAGCTGCTGGTGCCGTAGCTGATGATCTTGTGGTTGACGCCACCCACTTGGCGTTCGCGGATCTGGCCAGGCTCGAAGGGCTCGATCATGCCGGTTTGCTCGGCCATGCGGCGAATCCATTTGTCGCTTTTGATAGTCATACGGAAATCTCTCAGGTAAGTGCCAATTGTAGCGCTCAGGTATGCAACATCGCTACTAAATTAATAGCTATATCGATATATGAATAAAGCGGTAGCAGCCTATTGGGCTTGGGAAATCACGGTGCGCTCGACGGCCCGGTCATCGGCCAGGATGATCAGCGAGAACAGCAGCTCGTCCAGGTTCTGGGCCCGCGCCGTCTTGCGCGCCAGCAGCGGCGTGGCCTGCGGGTTCAGCACCAGGAAGTCGGCCTCGCAGCCCACCGCCAGATTGCCCACCACCCCGCCCAGGCCCAGCGCCTGGGCCGCGCCCGCCGTGTGCTGCCACCACAGGTTTTGCGGGTTGAGCGACAAGCCGGGCTTGGTCTGCCCCTCCCGGCCCACATAGTAGGCCGCGCGCATGGTGTGGAACGGGCTGAAGCTGGTGCCTCCGCCCACGTCGCTGGCCAGGCCGTAACCAAAGCCTATGCGGTCCGCGCCTTCGTAGTCAAAAAAGCCGCTGCCCAGGAACAGATTGCTGGTCGGGCTGATGGCCGCCACCGTGCCGCTGTCGCGCATCAGCGCGCGGTCGGTGTCGTCGAAATGGATGCAGTGCGCGTACACCGCGCGCGGGCGCAGCAGGCCAAAGTCTTCATACACGCTGAGGTAGCTGCGCGCATCGGGGTAGAGGTCGCGCACCCAGGCGATCTCGCCCAGGTTCTCGGCCACGTGCGACTGCACCCACACATCCGGGTAGCGCGCCGCCAGCTCGCCCGCGCCGCGCAGCTGGGCCGCGCTGCTGGTGGGCACGAAGCGCGGGGTGATGGCATAGCCCAGCCGGTCCACGCCGTGCCAGCGCTGGATCAGCGCCTCGGTGTCAATCAGGCTTTGTTCGGTATCGTCGCGCACACCGTCGGGGGAATTCTGGTCTTGCAGCACCTTGCCGGTGATCAGGCGCAGCCGCTGCTGCTGGGCTTCGGCGAACAAAGCGTTGACCGAACTGGGGTGCGAGGTAGCAAAGGCCAGCGCGCTGGTCACGCCGTTGCGCAGCAGCTCTGCTATGAAAAAACTAGCTACTTCCGCAGCATATTCGGGCGCTACAAAGCGTTTTTCCGCGGGAAACGTGTAGTTCTCCAGCCAGGGCAGCAAGCCGTCGGCGGGGGATCCGATGATGTCGGTCTGCGGGTAATGGATGTGCATGTCGACAAAGCCCGGCGCCAGGATGCGGCCAGGCAGATGCTCAACAGCCAGGCCGGGGAAATCCTGGACCACGGTGCGGTAGGTGCCCACGGCCTGGACCACCTGGGTACCTTGGCTATTCGGTCCGACCACCAGCAGGCCATCTTCCTCGTAGATGGCGGAACGGTCGGGGGCAAAACGGAGGATCGCGGCACGGTAAGCTTTCATACCCCCCGAGCTTACGCATAATTCAGCCCATTTGACATCCGCCCCGCATCCACTCCCTTCCACGCCGTCCATGCCCGCTACCGCCCTACCTCCTATTCCCAACCGCACTGCCGAGCTGGCCCATGTCACCCCCGCGCAATGGGCCGCCGTGCTGGCCAGCCCGGCCGACCAGGCCAGCCCCTGGGTGCAGGCCGCCGCCCAGCTGGGCAGCGCCAACGCCCAAGCCGTGCTTGGCCAATGGCTGCTGGAGGGCCACGGCCTGGAGCGCAATCCGGCGCTGGCACTGCAATGGTTTCTGCGCGCCGCCGCCCAGGACCACCCCATGGGCATGAACATGGCCGGCCGCTGCCTGGAAAACGGCTGGGGTGCCCCCATCGACATGGCGCGCGCCCTAGCCTGGTACCAGAAGGCCGCCGCCACCGGCCTGGACGCCGGCCTGTACAACCTGGCCAACCAGTTGGCTGCCGGCAAAAGCATCGCCCAAGACCATTCCGCCGCGCTAAAGCTGTACCAGCAGGCCGCCGACCTAGGCCACGCCAAGTCCAAGACCAAGATCGGCCTCTACTACGAAAACGGCCTGGTGGTAGAGAAGGACGAAGAAGCCGCCTTCTTCTGCTACCAGGAAGCCGCCCAGGGTGGCGACTTCCGCGGCCAGTTCAACTATGCGGGCATGTTGGCAGCGCGCGGGCGCTTGGCCGAGGCGCTGGAATGGCTGGAAAAGGTGCCGAAGACCGCCACCCCGGCCTATCTGCAGCAGGTGGGCGCGCTGCTGGAACAGTCCAGCTATGCGGAGTTCCAGCAGATCGGCGGGCGCATGCGCGCGCTGGCAGACAGCAAGACAGCCTGACCCCGCTGGTGCGGGGTGACTACACTTCAGCCCTCCCCGCCCCTATTTACATACTCCCCCATGGACTTTTTCATCCTGGCGATCCTGGTCGCCATCGGCATCTTCGTACTCAACGGACAGGACCAGCGCCGGCGCATCGCACTGCTGGGCAGCCATCTCAGCCAGTACCAGATCGAAAAGCTGATGGAAGCCCTGACCCAGGGCTACATGCGCGCGCTGGGTGAAAAAGACGAGGAACGCCGCACCCAGATCTGGAACCTGCTGAGCACCACCGAAACCCAGCTGTGCGACCAGTTCAGCCGCTTTGCCACCAGCTTCGCCCGGGTGCCGGCTGAGGAAACCCGGGTCAGCAAGATAGCCTTTGCGATTCCCTACATCGACAAACTACTGCCCCAGGCCACGTTCGACCTGCGCCAGGCCTTCGCCATCCACGCCAAGGGCATGGCCGAGACAGTGCAGAACAGCGCCCAGCGATCCCCCAAGGACAAGGCTTTCACCATGTCGGCCGAGCTGTTCCTGATGCAGCACACCTGCCACTGGTTCTGCAAATCCAAGGTCGTGGCCTCAGCCCGCATGCTGGCCCGGCACCAGACAGCCTATGCGCAGCTGCTGGATGCAGTATCGCCCGCCACGCGCAAAGCCTATAGCAGCCTGGTGGCGAGCTAACTGCTATCTAAAACATAGCTGCTTGCGCTGGTGAAATAAGCGCTAGAGCCCTAAAACACTCATATTTCATCTACCGGTGTGGACCGGGCCAGGACGTACGCCTTCAGTACGCCTTTCAGCACGATCAGGCTAGCCACTATCTTGTGCGCTGGCATTCGGTCGTCGTGGCGAAGTCGATAGCCATGAAGCGCAATGGAATGGCTGCAGTGCCTTAGCAACGCCCGCCCCTTGGCAAGTTGAGAACATTGCTGCATCGACGCTATACGCATGCCCATGGGACGGTAGTCAGGCGCGTACCAAATCGCAAAAATGCTTAGTTTTCTTTAACATATTTATCAAAATGTGTTCTTGTTATCAAATAAATTTATCATTTTTAGTAAATTTAACAAATTAGCCTTAGAATTCGGGTCTACGCAAACAACCAGAACATAGCGATGACCACACGAACAAGCAGTACACCCGCTGGCTTCCAAGCAGCCCAAACGAGCAGCAGCGAGTACCTCTCGTTCCGCATTGGCGCGGTGGAATACGGCATCGATATCCTGAAAGTGCAGGAAATCCGGGGCTACGAAGAGCCCACCCGCATTGCCAACGCACCCGCCTACCTCAAAGGTGTTTTGAACCTGCGCGGCGTCATCGTGCCCGTCATCGACCTGCGGGTGAAGCTGGCGCAAACAAATATCGGATTCGACAGCCTGACAGTCACCGTCATTCTCAACCTGGCCCAAGGCCCGGTGGGTGCGGTGGTGGATGCCGTCAGCGACGTGATCGAGCTGGCAGCAGAGCAAATACGCCCCGCTCCGGCATTTGACGATGCAGCAGATGCAACACACATCACCGCCATAGGCACGATCAGCCACGGTGACAAAGAGCGCATGCTGATCTTGCTGGACATTGAAAAACTGATGAACAACACGTTCAACACGGCAAGCACAGCCGCCGAGCAGGCCGAACCTGCATTCGCATAAATATTGCCGATCTCAACCTACGAAATACACGATGAAAAACATAAAAATATCCACCCTATTGCTGATGGGCTTTGCCGTCATGGGTGCCTTGATTGCGCTTTTGGGCTTTGTCTCTTACCTGAAGATCGACGAAGTACAGCAGCAGTTTTCGATGGTCACTGAAGACCGGTACGCCAAAGTCGCCGCGTTGAATAACATTGCCTTGGCGAATGCCAATAATGCGCGCGCCCTGCGCGACCTGGTTGTGCTGGACGGCGAGGCCGCACAAAAGACGGCGCTGGACGAAATGGCCAGTAATTCCAAGTTGATCAACGACAACTTCAAACTGCTGGGCGATACCGTGACCAGCCCCAGCGGCAAGGCCATTTTGGCCAAGGTAGCCGATGCCCGGGCCGCGTACACCGGCCCCCGCGACAAAGTGCGCAATCTGGTCAAAGCCGGCGACAAGGCCGGGGCAACCACTGCGCTGTACACCGAACTGCACCCCGCTCAGCAAAAGTACCAGGCAGCAGTGGACGAATTCACCACCCTGCAGGAAAAGCTGATGGCTGAGTCCAATGTTGCAGTCGAAGCAACCGTGCGTGCTACCGAGCTCACTGTGCTGACCGTGGTGGGTATTTCGCTGGTAATTGCCGCGTTACTCGCCAGCTGGATTACGCGCAACACCACACGGCCATTGGCCCAAGCGGTCAGCATGGCCCGCGCCGTTGCCGAAGGCGATTTAACCCAGGACATTGACGACAGCGGCAGTAACGAAACAGGCCAGTTGTTCAAGGCGCTGAAAGAAATGCAAGGCAAACTCGCCAGCATCGTCCAAGGTGTTCGCCAAAACGCCCAGAGCGTGGTCACGGCCAGCGCCGAAATTGCCCAAGGCAATGAAGACCTGAGCAGCCGCACCGAGCAACAAGCCAGCGCACTGCAAGAAACCGCCGCGTCGATGGAACAACTCTCCAGCACGGTCAAACACAATGCCGACAATGCACGCCAAGCCAACCAATTGGCCTCGAGTGCGTCCACGGTTGCCGTGCAAGGTGGCGAAGTAGTGAGCCAGGTGGTCAGTACCATGAAGGGCATCAACGACAGCTCGAAAAAGATCTCCGACATCATCAGCGTGATCGACGGCATCGCCTTCCAGACCAATATCCTGGCGCTGAACGCGGCCGTGGAAGCCGCCCGTGCCGGTGAGCAAGGCCGCGGCTTTGCCGTGGTAGCCAGCGAGGTGCGCAACCTGGCACAACGCAGTGCAGCCGCCGCCAAAGAAATCAAGACCCTGATCAACAACAGCGTGGCCCAGGTGGACCAAGGCTCGAGCCTGGTAGCCCAGGCCGGCAACACCATGACCGAGGTGGTATCGGCCATACGCCGGGTGACCGACATCATCGGCGAAGTCAGCTCCGCCAGCAGTGAGCAAAGCCAGGGTGTGGCCCAGGTTGGCGAGGCCATTACCCAGATAGACCAGGTGACGCAGCAAAATGCCGCGCTGGTGGAGGAAAGCGCTGCCGCCGCCAGCAGCCTACAAAGCCAGGCAGAGCAATTACTGCAGTCGGTGGCTGTATTCAAGTTGGCGAACGATGCAAAAAACGACACCGCAGCGACCGCACGGCCCCGGGTGCAGCACGGCACGGCTCGCGTCTCCAGCCCAGCGCGCCCAGCCTTCAAGCCCAACAAACTGGCAGCCCCCAAGCCCGTAGCCAAAAAGGCAGCCCTTGCCACCAACGATACCGACGACTGGGCCAGCTTCTAAAAGCAACTCCGTTGGCGGGCCGTGGGCCCGCTATCCGCAAGCACTGATGTCCCTGGGGAGCGCCTCATTAGCGTGATCCAGGGACATTGGCGTTTACACCAACTATAGGTAAGCAGTTCACTATCCATTTCATAGCGGACACCGTAATCAGCATCTGCGCCAAAGCCCCAAAAGGCTTGAATATCTAGCGCCTACATCTCGTCGATGGCCGTGCTGCGCGCCGCGGCCTGGGCCTGCAAGGCATAGCGCTCATTCGTCTTTACGTAGAAGCTGGCGCCGAAGCGGCCCACCGGCTGGTAGTGCTGCAGGCGCACACGCCAGTTCTCGGCGTCGATCAGCTCGTCGCGCGCATGCATCCAGCGCACCTGGCCGATGAATATCTGCCGGCTGGTGGTTTCCAATGTTTCCCACAGCGTGCACTCAAACGCCACCGGCGCCTCGGCGATGCGCGGCGGCGCCACCGACGACGACGGAGCCGTGGTCAGCCCCACCGCATCCAGCTCACTTACATGGGCCGGAAAGTTCTCGCCGCAGCGGTGCATCTGCTCGGCCAGGTCTTCGTCGCACATGTGCACCACGAACTCTTTGCTGCGCTGGATGTTCGCCGCCGTGTGCTTGAGGTGGCCGTCTTTCAGGCGGTTGATGCTGAGCATCACGATGGGCGGCTCCTCGCCCAGCATATTGAACATGCTGAACGGCGCGGCGTTGACCACCCCGTCTTCGCCCAGGGTGGTGACCAGCGCGATCGGGCGCGGCACGATCAAGCTGGCCATCATCTTGTAGCGCTGGTATTCGGTCAGGGTGGCGAAGTCGATGTTCATGGGGTGCGAATGAGTAGTTGCATTTCACCCGCCAGATTTAGACGGGATACATGAAGCACCTCCGCAATATGCGTGCCTGTACACGCAGGAGCCCATGGACCCAAGCAACCACAGCATGTCGCAAAAGCCATCAACCGGTAAAACGGAAAAATGATATCTTTAACTTATTCATAAAACTATGAAAACCTCAAGGGTTTACCCGTAAGTTATTGATATGTAAGCAAATCGTAAGTAGACTTCTACTAAGCATGTCAAATTCATGAACTTTTTCACGAAGATTGCAAAATCAAATCTAACAAATTTATCAAATTAAACTAGAATTCATACACCCCACTTCATACCAATAAGTCCACGATGAACACACCAGCCATCAACCTCACCGCCAGCACCCCCGCAGCCATGGGCGTCACCAGCGAATACCTTTCCTTCCGGCTAGGTGCCGTGGAATACGGCATCGACATTCTCAAAGTCCAGGAAATCCGGGGCTACGAAAAGCCCACCCGCATTGCCAACGCGCCCACCTACCTCAAAGGTGTATTGAACCTGCGCGGCGTCATCGTGCCCATCATGGACCTGCGGGTAAAGCTGGACCAGGCGCACATCAGTTTTGACAACCTGACCGTCACCGTCATCCTCAACCTGGCCCAGGGCCCGGTCGGTGCGGTAGTGGACGCGGTCAGCGATGTGATTGAGCTCAGCCCCGCGCAAACGCGACCCGCGCCAACTTTTGATGGCTCCATAGACGCGGACTACATCACCGGCATCGGCACCCTGGGCGAGGGTGCGCAAGAACGCATGCTGTTACTGCTCGATATCGAACGTCTGTTAACCATTCCGGGCGTGGCAACTGCCAACGCCCTCGTACATTGATTTCTTCAGGAGATATCACCATGAACTTCTTCACCCACTTTGGCATCGCCAAGCGCCTGTACACCGTCTCTTTCATCCTGATTGCCGCGCTCACTGGCCTGGCTTTCACCGCCTGGTCGCAATTGAGCGACGTGAGCACCCTGGCGCAAACCACCGAGAAAGTCCGCGTACCCCAGCTCCAGCTGATCGCCAGTACTGAACTTAGCGTGACCCGTATTTCACTGCAAATCCGCCACGCTATTCTAGTCAAAACACCCGAAGACCTGAAAATCACCCTGGCCGACATCGCCAGCAAAATTAAGCTGATCGAAGAAAACGATGCTGCTTTCCTCAAGCTCCTGCCCAGCGAAGCCAGGCGCACCGCATTTGCCGAATTCAGTCGACTCAAAGGGGAGTTCATGCCCATTGCAGCAAACAATCTGAAACTGGTCGAGGCCGGGCAAAAGGACGAAGCCTTTGACTATCTGGTCGCCAAGACCATCCCCGCCCGCAACAAGATGCTGGAATGGCTGGCTACCGAGAAAACCCGCCAAGACAGCATGCTGAGCAATGAACTGGGCAGCATCGTGAAACAAGCCGCCTACACCCGCAACCTCCTGTCAGGCTTAGTAGCTTTGATCGCATTCGGCTTGATTGCCTTCTCCTGGTCGATTGCCCGGGTTTTGCGCCGCCGCGTGGCCCAGTCTCAAGCCGTTGCAGAGCAGGTACGCGACGGAGACCTCGCCACCGTCACCACCGATACCTCCCGTGACGAATTCAGCCCCTTGCTCGCCGCCTTGCAGGACATGCAGGGCACTCTGGCCCAAGTGGTGGGCTCGGTACGCCTGAACGCCGAAGGCGTTAACACCGCCAGCGCCGAAATTGCCCAAGGTAACAGTGACTTGAGCGGCCGCACCGAGCAGCAAGCCAGCGCCCTGGAAGAAACCGCTGCATCCATGGAGGAACTCTCCAGCACCGTCCGGCAAAATGCCGACAGCGCCCAACAAGCCAATAAGTTGGCGGTCAACGCATCGACCGTGGCAGTGCAAGGCGGCGAAGTGGTCAGCCAGGTGGTGGACACCATGAAGGGCATCAACGACAGCAGCAAGAAGATCTCCGACATCATCAGCGTGATCGACGGCATCGCCTTCCAGACCAATATCCTGGCCTTGAATGCGGCGGTGGAAGCCGCCCGTGCCGGCGAGCAAGGCCGCGGCTTTGCCGTCGTGGCCAGCGAGGTGCGCAACCTGGCACAACGCAGTGCAGCAGCAGCCAAAGAAATAAAGGTTTTGATCGACAACAGCGTGACCCAAGTGGAGCAAGGTACGACGCTGGTAGCCAAAGCTGGCACCACCATGACCGAGGTGGTGACAGCCATCCGCCGGGTAACCGACATCATTGGCGAAGTCAGCTCGGCCAGCAGCGAGCAAAGCCAGGGCGTCGCCCAGGTGGGTGAAGCGATTACCCAGATGGACCAAGTGACGCAGCAGAATGCCGCCCTGGTCGAAGAATCTGCCGCAGCTGCCAACAGCCTGCAGAGCCAGGCCGAAAAGCTTCTGCAATCGGTGGCTGTGTTCAAGCTGAGCGCGAATACCAGTGCCTACGCCACTTCTGCAGCCCGTCCCCAAGAACGGCGCAGCCCTGAACGTGCCAAAAATATAGTGCGCCCCACGTTCGCCACCAACAAACTGGCTGCTCCCAAGCCAAATGTCAAGAAAGCAGCAGGGGCCGCGACCGGTACCGACGACTGGGCTAGCTTCTAATAGTCTCGGCGGCTGCGTACGCGGCCCGCCAACGACAAACACCGATGTCCCTGCAAGGGTGCTAATGCAGCACTGTGCAGGGACATCGGTGTTTGTGCAGGTTGAACGCAGCAGACCCACTATCTATTTCATAGCTGTCAACGCAGGCTCTATATGCGCTAAAGCCCTAAAAAGCTTGAAACTAGCCCTCGAACTGCGGGTGCAACTGGCGGATCTTGGTCATGGCCACGCCGGCGGCGGCGGTGCGGGTTTCCACGCCGAGCTTGACGTAGACGCGCTCCAGGTGCTTCTTTACCGTGGCCGGGCTGCTGCCCAGGATCTCGCCGATGTCGCGGTTGGTCTTACCCTTGACCACCCAGTACAGCACCTCGGCCTCGCGGGTGGTGAGCTTGAAACTCAGGCTCATGGCCTCGATCACCGCGGCGTCGGACACCTCGCGCATCACGATCAGCCAATCGCCGCCGCCCTCGCTGTCGCCAGTCTGCTGGTGCAGGCGGAAACTCAGGCGGCGCGCACCCTGCTCCACGCTTAGGCGCGGCGGCTCGATCTGGTTTTGCGCGGCAGGTAGATGCAGTTGCAGCCAATCTATGACAAGTTGTGGGGTCTGCGGAGCGCTGGTGCCGAAGTAATCCAGCAACAGATCGCGGGCCAGCGCGGTCTGCCACATCAGCTTGCCGTCGCTGGCGCGCACGGTGATGCTGGCGTAGCCAAACGCATCCAGCGCATTGCGCGCCTGGCCGGCCTGGCGTACCTGCTGGCGGGCCTGGCGCGCGCCCTGCAGATGCACGTTCATGCGGGCTAACACTTCTTTCGGCTTGATTGGCTTGGTCACGTAGTCCACGCCGCCGGCCTCCAGCGCGGCCACCAGGTGCTCGGTCTCGGTCAGGCCGGTCATGAAGATGATGGGGATGTGGGCAGTGGCGGGGTTGGCCTTCAGCCGGCGCGCCACTTCGAAGCCGTCCATGCCGGGCATCATGGCGTCGAGCAGCACGATGTCGGGCAGAGCCTGGGCGGCGCGCTGCAAGGCGGTTTCGCCGCGGGTGGCCACCAGCACGGTGTAGCCGGACTCGTCAAGCGCGTCGTGCAGCACGGCCAGATTGTCGGGCACGTCATCGACGATCAGCACCAGGTCGCTGTTGCTGCGGTCGAGCATGGCTGTGGGTTCAGGGAGCATGGGTGGAAGCGGGACTAGAGGGTGCCTCGGCCAGCAGGCGGCCTATGGCTTCAAACTGGAATTGTTGCGCCAGGCTGCGCACTTCTTGCGCCAGGCCCCGGCAGGCGGGCTGGTCGGCTTCAAGCGCGGCCAGCTGGTTGAGGATACCGCGGTAAAAGCCCAACTCGGCCACCTCGCGCAGCGCGCGCAGGCTGGCCGCGTCGGGCCAAACCCGCTGGGCCGCAGCGGGTGCGGCCGGCTCCTGGGTGGCGATGTCGGTCCATTGCAATGTCAGGCGGCGCTCCAGCCACTCCAGCAGCTCGCTGTGCCGCACCGGCTTGGTGATGAAGTCCTCGGGGCGGATGCCGACATCGTTGTCCAGTCCTTTGTCGAAGGCGTTGGCCGAGACGATGGCCACGTGGGTTACATGGTGGCCGTCGGCGCGTCCCGCCGCTGGGCCGCCCCAAGGCGGGACAGCCCGCTCGGGGGGCAGCGAGTACACGCCAGTGACAAGCGTGGGGGCGCGCATTCTGCGTATCGTCTCCCAGCCGTCAATGCCGGGCATGGCCAGGTCCATCAGCACCACGTCGGGCTGGTAGCCGGCGGCCAGCAGGTCCAGCGCGTCGTGGCCGCTGGCGGCGGTGCGCACCTCGAAGCCCAGGGGCTGCAGCAGCTGCACCAGCAATTCGCGGTCGGGCTCTTCGTTGTCGACCACCAGCAGCTTGCGGCGCGGCCCCAGGTAGGCGCGGCGGGAGCGCGCGGCCTTGGGCCGCACGGCCTGCAGGTCGGCGCCATGGACCTCGGGCAGGAACAGTTTGACGCGGAACACCGAGCCGCTGCCCGGCGTGCTGGCCACGGTCATCTCGCCGCCCATCAGGTCGGTCAGCATCTTGGCGATAGTCAGGCCCAGGCCGGCGCCTGGGCTGGTCGGCGCGGCCTGGGTGCCGCGGGCAAAGGGCTCAAATATCTGCGCCAGCTCGTCGGCCTGCATGCCGGGGCCGGTGTCTTCAATCTCGATGAAGGCCATTTGCAACGCATAACGGGCGCGCAGCCGCACCCGGCCGCTGGCGGTGAACTTGATGGCATTGCCCAGCAGGTTGATCAATATCTGGCGCAGCCGCTTCTCATCCGCCCGCACCTGCTCGGGCAGCACGCCCTGCGGGTCGAAATGGAAAGCCAGCCCCTTCGCGCGCGCCTGGGGTTCGAACATCTCGGCCATCTCATGCAGCAGGTCGGCAAACGGCATGGCCTTGGTGGCCAGGGTCAGCTTGCCGGACTCGATGCGGGCGATGTCCAGCGTGCCTTCGATCAGCGACAGCAGATGCTCGCCGCCGCGCTTGATCACGCTGACCGCCTGCTGCCGGTGCGGCGGCACGCTGGCGTCTTCGCCCATCAGCTGGGCGTAGCCGAGGATGCTGTTCAGCGGGGTGCGCAGCTCGTGGCTGATGGCGCTGATGTAGCGGCTCTTGGCCTGGTTCGCGTGGTCGGCCTGGGCCCGGGCCTGTTCGGCCACCAGGCGGGCGGCTTGCAAGGCCTGGTCGGTCTGCTGGTGCGAGGCGATTTCGCGCTGCAGCAGATGGGTTTGACGGTTCGACTCCTCCTGCGCGACCTGCCGGCTCTTGTGCGCCAGCACCAGCCACCAGGCGACGATGCCGGCAATCACGATCAAGGCCATATAGGCTTTGACGAAGCCCGAGCGCAGCGATTGGCCTGTATCCAAATCGGCATCCAGCGCAGATTGGGCCAGCGCGCGCAGCTCTTGAAAATATAGCAAACCAAACAAAGTGGCCAGCACCGGCACCACCACCAGCATCAGCAAAATAAAGTGCGCCAGGCCGGTGTCCAGGTACGGCCAGATGCGCTGCGGCAGCAACCAGCGCAGGGCCGAGGCCCACTGCACCGACAAACTCGCCTGCGGTTTGCACAGGTCGCCACAGCGCGCGTCCAGCGTGCAGCACAGCGAGCAGATGCTGCCCTGGTAGGCCGGGCAATGGGCCATGTCGGGCGCTTCGTATTCGCGTTCGCAGATCACGCAGCGCTGCAACCGCTGGTAGCCGCCCACGTCCAGCGGTTTGCTGGCGCCGCGTTGCACCCAGTCGGATTGCGGGCCACGGGCGATGTAGTAGCGGCCCTTGGTCCACCAGGCCAGCAGCGGCGATGCCACCAGCGCCGTGCCCAGCGCGATCAGCGCCGAGAACGCCTGCGCCATCGGCCCCAGCAGCCCCATGTAGGCGAGCATGGACAGGGCCGAGGCCAGGGCCATCGCGCCGACGCCCACCGGGTTGATGTCATACAGATAGGCGCGCTTGAATTCAATGCCGGGCGGCGACAGGCCTAGCGGCTTGTTGATCACCAGGTCGGCCACCACGGCCATCATCCAGGCGATGGCCAGGTTCGAATACAGGCCGAGCACATCGCCCAGCGCCTCGAACACATTCATCTCCATCAGCATGAAGGCAATCAAGGTGTTGAACACCACCCAGACCACCCGGCCCGGATGGCTGTGGGTGATGCGCGAAAAGAAGTTGGACCAGGCCAACGAGCCCGCATAGGCGTTAGTGACATTGATCTTCAGCTGGGACAGCACCACGAACAGTGCGGTCACCGCCACCGCCCAGCCATACTGCGGAAACACATATTCGTAGGCCGCCAGGTACATCTGGTTCGGGTCGACCGCGCGCTCGGGCGGCACCATGTGGGTGATGGCCAGGTAGGCCAGCAGCGCGCCGCCCAGCATCTTCACCACCCCCAGCAGCACCCAGCCCGGCCCGCCGGCCAGCACGCCCAGCCACCAGCGGCGCCGGTTGTGGGCGGTCTGCGCGGGCATGAAGCGCAGGTAGTCGGCCTGCTCCCCCATTTGGGTGATCAGCGCAATGCCCACGGTGAGTGCTACACCAAATGAGAGCATGTTAAAGCTATCACCCTTGCCAAACACACCAGCGTAGTGCGTGACAGCCGCAAATGCACCAGGTTCGCGCATCCATACATACACAAACGGCACGACCAGCAACAACAGCCACAGCGGCTGGGTCCAGACCTGCAGCCGGCTAATCATGGACACGCCGTGCGTCACCAGCGGAATCACCACCAACGCGCAGATCAAATAACCCCAGCGCGGCGGTATGCCCAGCGACAGCTCCAGCGCATAGGCCATGACCGCGGCCTCCAGCGCGAAGAAGATGAAGGTAAAGGACGCGTAGATCAGCGAGGTCAACGTGGAGCCTATGTAGCCAAAGCCCGCGCCGCGGGTCAGCAAATCCATATCTACACCAAAGCGGGCCGCGTAGATGCTGATGGGCAGGCCAGCCAGAAAGATGATCAGGCCGGTAACCACGATGGCCCAGAAGGCATTCACAAAGCCATGCTGCACCAGCAGCGTGGCGCCCACCGCCTCCAGGATCAGGAACGAGGCCGCGCCAAAGGCGGTGTTGGCGACCCGCCATTCCGACCATTTGCGAAAGCGCTGCGGGGCGAAACGCAGGGCATAGTCTTCCAGCGTCTCGCTGGCCACCCAGCTGTTGTAGTCGCGCCGGACCTTCACCACATGCTGCGGTGGATCAAATGGGGGGGAGTTGTCAGGGTCAAGCACCGCATGAGCGTCGCAGCTTTCAGGCCAGCCCCAGCAGTGCTGATCGGCAGCGATCTGCGCCCGATGGCGTATGTGCGGGGCACATAGCTTGCTTAATAATGGTGACCGAACTTACGCCCTCTATCTAGCGAGCCTCCATGGAACTTACGCCACGCGTTCGGCCAGCTTATGCGGCCGCACGAGCTCACTAATTAACTATCGAGTGAAACGAGATGGAACTGACTCCTCGCGAAAAAGACAAGCTGCTGATCTTCACCGCCGCCCTGCTGGCCGAGCGCCGCAAAGCCCGTGGCCTGAAACTGAACTACCCCGAAGCCATTGCCTTCATCAGCGCCGCTGTGATGGAAGGCGCACGCGACGGCAAGAGCGTGGCCCAGCTGATGAGCGAAGGCCGCAACATCCTGGGCCGTGCCGACGTGATGGACGGCATCGCCGAGATGATCCCCGACATCCAGGTCGAAGCCACCTTCCCGGACGGCACCAAGCTGGTCACCGTACACCAACCCATTGTTTAACCCCACGGACGCCCACACCATGCGCACGCCCTCCCTACGCACTATTGTTTTAATAGCTTCTGCCGCAGTATCTACGGGCGCCAGCGCCCATTTAGGTACAGATGCTGGCGTACACCACTCGTTCCTGGACGGGCTGATGCATCCCTTGACCGGCATGGACCACATGGCTGCCATGCTGGCCGTGGGCCTGTGGAGCGCCATGACAGCACGCCGGGTCTGGCTGGCACCGATCTCTTTTGCCGGCATGCTGATGGTCGGCGCGCTGCTGGGCCTGGGCGGGCTGCAACTGTCGGGCGTGGAGCCGATGATCGCCGCATCGCTGCTGGTACTGGGCCTGCTGGTCGCCACCAAGGCCCAGTTGCCCAGCCTGCTCGCGGCGGGCGTGGTCGGCGTGTTTGCTGTGTTCCACGGCATCGCCCACGGCACGGAACTCGCCGGCGGCAGCAACGGCTGGGCACCGCTGGTCGGCATGCTGGTCGCCACCCTGGGCCTGCACCTGGCAGGCGTGGCCATGGGCCTGGCGCTGCGCAGCTACCCCGCATGGATGCGGCGCGTGGCCGGCGGCCTGGTGGCCGTGGTCGCCGTTCTTCCTGTCTTGTAAGGAGCCGCACCATGACCCCAGGCGAATTCTTGGTTGACGCGGGCGAGCACGCCCTGAACACCGGGCGGCGCAGCCTCACCCTGGTGGTCAGCAATACCGCAGACCGGCCAATCCAGGTCGGCTCGCACTACCACTTCGCCGAAACCAATGGCGCATTAGGCTTTGACCGCGCCGCAGCCCAAGGCATGCGGCTGAACATTGCATCAGGCAGCGCGGTGCGCTTCGAGCCCGGCCAGCAGCGCACGGTGGAACTGGTGGATTTCGCGGGTGACCGCACGGTGTATGGCTTTCGCGGCCTCACGAATGGTCGAATTGACGCAAGCGTCAAAGGAAAACTCTGATGGCAAGCATTGGTAAACGCGCCTACGCGGAAATTTTTGGCCCCACCGTGGGCGACCGGGTGCGCCTGGCCGACACCGACCTGCTGATCGAGGTCGAAAAAGACTACACCCTGGCCGCAGGCGCCTACGGTGAAGAAGTGAAGTTCGGCGGCGGCAAGACCATCCGCGACGGCATGGCCCAAAGCCAGCGCATGAACAGCGAAGGCGCTGTGGACTGCGTGATGACCAACGCGCTGATCCTCGACCACTGGGGCATCGTCAAGGCAGACATCGGACTCAAAGGCGGCCGCATCGTCGCCATCGGCAAGGCCGGCAACCCCGACGTGCAGCCCGGCGTGGACATCATCATCGGCCCCGGCACCGAGGTCATCAGCTGCGAAGGCAATATCGTCACCGCCGGCGGCATCGACAGCCACATCCACTTCATCTGCCCGCAGCAGATCGAAGAAGCCCTGGCCAGCGGCGTCACCACCATGATGGGCGGCGGCACCGGCCCGGCCACCGGCACCTTTGCCACCACCTGCACGCCCGGCCCCTGGAACATCGAGCGCATGCTGCAGGCAGCGGACGCCTTCCCCATGAACCTGGGCTTTCTGGGCAAGGGCAACGCCAGCCTGCCGGCCGCACTGCACGAACAAATCAACGCCGGCGTGATCGGCCTGAAGCTGCACGAAGACTGGGGCACCACCCCGGCCGCCATCAGCAACTGCCTGGACGTAGCCGACGCCACAGACACCCAGGTCGCCATCCACTCTGATACGCTGAACGAATCCGGCTTCGTCGAGAACACGATTGCCGCCACCAAGGGCCGCGGCCTCTGCGCCTTCCACACCGAAGGCGCAGGCGGCGGCCATGCACCGGATATTTTGCGGGTGGTGGGCGAGGCAAACTTTTTGCCCAGCAGTACCAACCCCACCATGCCGTACACCGTGAACACGTTGGACGAGCATGTGGACATGCTGATGGTCTGCCACCATCTGGACGCCAGCATCCCCGAAGACCTGGCCTTCGCCGAAAGCCGTATCCGCAAGGAAACCATTGCCGCCGAGGACGTGCTGCACGACCTGGGCGCCATCAGCATGATGAGCAGCGACAGCCAGGCCATGGGCCGGGTCGGCGAAGTCATCCTGCGCACCTGGCAAACGGCACACAAGATGAAACAGCAGCGCGGCAGCCTGCCGGAAGACAGCAGCCGCAACGACAACTTCCGCGCCAAGCGCTATATCGCCAAGTACACCATCAACCCGGCGATTGCCCACGGCATCAGCCACGAGGTGGGCAGCATAGAGGTCGGCAAATGGGCCGACCTGGTGGTGTGGAAACCGGCCTTCTTCGGCGTGAAACCCGCACTGATCCTTAAAGGCGGCTTCATCGCCATGGCCGCCATGGGCGACCCGAACGCCAGCATCCCCACGCCGCAGCCGGTGCATTACCGCCCCATGTTCGGTGCATTCGGCAGCGCACTGGCGCGTGGCTCGCTCACCTTTGTGTCGCAAGCCGGACTGAATGCCGGCATCCAGGACAGCTTTGGCCTGAAAAAGACCCTGAGCGCAGTGAAGAACATCCGTGGCGTGCGCAAGCAGCACATGGTGCACAACAGCTATCAGCCCAAGATGGAGATCGACGCACAAACCTATAGCGTGCGGGCCGACGGACAATTGCTGACCTGCGAAGCCGCAGTAAGCTTGCCTATGGCCCAACGTTACTTTCTCTTTTAATGCTCCAAACCTCCAAACTTATCCCCCAAGGCAAGGGCCTGGCCCCTGCCCTGCTTAAACGCGCCAGCACCGTGGAGCTCGACTGGGACGTGCGACAGAAAAGCCGCTTCGACGCCACCGACTCGCTGGGCCGGCAACTGGGCGTATTCCTGCCACGCGGCACCCTGGTGCGCGGCGGTGACGTGCTGGTGGCCGAAGACGGTTCGCTGATCCAGGTACTGGCTGCACCGCAGGCGGTACTGGTAATCACCGCCTGTACCAGCCACGGCACGCCCTTCGACCTGACCCGCGCCGCCTACCACCTGGGCAACCGCCATGTGCCGATTGAGCTGCAGCCCGACCACCTAAAAATCGAGCCCGACCACGTACTGGCCGACATGCTGCGCGCCATGCACCTGGACGTAGTGGAGGCCAAAGTGGCCTTCGAGCCCGAAGGCGGCGCCTACGCTTCCGGCGGCCACAGCCATGGTCACGACCATGCGCATGGTCATAGCCACGAGCACGCCCCCGCTACCCGCAAACCGGTGAACATCCCCATCGCCGCTGCACCGCATGTGCACGGCCCCGACTGCGGCCACGACCATGGACATGATCACGGGCACGGCCATTCCCACTAAGCCCATGACCGTGCGCAGGGTTCGCCCGCTAACACCGCCGACACGCCGCCACCCCGCTAAAGCAGTTAGCCGCGTAGCCAGCCCACAGGAATCGGCAACGCCCAGCCTGTTGCAGCTGATCTGGCTGGCGTCGCCAGCTTTGCCAGTGGGCGGTTTCTCTTACTCTGAAGGGCTGGAAGCGGCCGTAGACCGTGCGGGAGTAGCTACAGAAAGCAGAGCATCCGACTGGCTGGCAGACCAGCTGCACGTCACCCTGATGCGCGGCGACCTGGCGGCCATAGCCAAAGCTATTTCGGCCTGGCGCCGGGGCGCCATCGATAGCGTGGCTGAGCTGAATGCCTGGGTACTGCAAACCCGCGAAACCAGCGAGTTCCGCGCCCAGTCCGAGCAGATGGGCCGTTCATTGCTGGACTGGCTGCGCAACCACAACACTGCCACGCCAGACCATATTGCGGCCTGCGCCAGGATGCAGCCGACCTACCCCATCGCCTACGCCCTGGCCGCCTCCGCCACCCAGGCACCGCTGCGCGACTGCCTGCTGGCGTATGCCTTCGGCTGGGCCGAGAACATGACGCAGTCGGCGATCAAGTCCGTGCCGCTGGGCCAAAGTGCCGGCCAGCGCATACTGGCACGCCTGGCGGCCGACATACCCGCCGCTGTAGACCAGGCGATCCAACTTCCAGACAGCCAGCGCCAGGCGTTCTCGCCGATGCTGGCCATTCTGAGCAGCCAACACGAAGTTCAATATTCAAGGCTTTTTAGGTCCTAGCGCTTATTCTGCCTGCACAAGCAGCTCATTTTTCAATAGCAAACACCATGTCTTCTCTGCACCACATCGCCAACCGCACCAAAAAACTCCCGCCCCTGCGCGTCGGCATCGGCGGCCCCGTCGGCTCCGGCAAAACCACGCTGCTGGAAATGCTGTGCAAAGCCATGCGCGACAAATACGACCTAGTGGCCATCACCAACGACATCTACACCAAGGAAGACCAGCGCCTGCTGACCGTCAGCGGCGCCCTGCCCGCCGACCGCATCATGGGCGTGGAAACCGGCGGCTGCCCGCACACCGCCATCCGCGAAGACTGCTCGATCAACCTGGAAGCCATAGACCGCATGCTGGTAGAGCACCCAAATGCCGACATCGTGTTTGTGGAAAGTGGCGGCGACAACCTGGCCGCCACCTTCAGCCCCGAGCTCAGCGACCTGACCATCTACGTCATCGACGTAGCCGCAGGTGAGAAAATCCCGCGCAAAGGCGGCCCCGGCATCACCAAGAGCGACCTGTTCGTCATCAACAAGACCGACCTGGCGCCGCACGTGGGCGCCAACCTGGACATCATGGAATCCGACACCCGCCGCATGCGCACCAGCGGCCAGGGCCTCAAGCCTTTTGTGATGACCAATCTGAAAACACTGACCGGACTGGCCGAGGTGGTTTCCTTCATCGAAACAAAGGGCATGCTGGCCTCGTAAAATCAAGGGCTTAGCAAGTTTCACCGCTTACAGCGGTGCGTTCCCATGACCTATAGCGTCAAAGAGATTTTCTACACCCTGCAGGGCGAAGGCGCCCAGGCCGGTAGCCCCGCCGTGTTCTGCCGCTTTGCGGGCTGCAACCTCTGGACCGGCCGCGAAAGCGACCGCGCCACCGCGGTCTGCCGCTTCTGCGATACCGACTTTGTGGGCACCGACGGCACCTTGGGCGGCAAATTTGCCACCGCCGACGAGCTGGCCAACTTGATAGAAGCCCAATGGCCCGCCGGGGACACCCAAAACCGGCTCACCGTGCTGACCGGCGGCGAACCGTTATTACAAGTTGACGCCGGGCTGGTTGCCGCCCTGCATGCGCGCGGCTTCCGCATAGCCGTGGAAAGCAATGGCACGATGCGTGCACCCGAAGGCATAGACTGGCTCTGTATTAGCCCCAAGGCGGGGGCACCATGGATACAGCAGCAAGGCCAGGAGCTAAAGGTGGTCTGGCCGCAATCGGGCATGGACCTGGGCACACTGGCCAGCACCGGCCAATTCACCCACCGCTTCCTGCAACCCATGGACGGCCCCGAGCAGGCTGCCAATATGACACTCTGCATCGACACCTGCATGCAGCACCCCGCGTGGCGCCTGAGCATCCAGACCCACAAGATCAGCGGCATACGCTGATTCGCCCATCTTCCGTTTGCGAATGACTCCCATGCAGCTGACCATCAGCCAACGCTTCTACTTCGACGCCGCCCACACGCTTCAACGCGAAATTGAAACTGAAGGCAGCCGCCGTATCCACGGCCACACCTACCACGCGGAGGTCAGCGTGACCGGCCCGCGGGATCCGGTGAATGGCATGGTGCTGGATCTAGGCTTTTTACGTCAACGCTTGCAAGCTGTGCGCGAGCAGCTGGACCACCACTTGCTGGACGAAGTACCCAAGCTCGGCACACCCACGCTGGAGAACCTTTGCACCTACATTGCAGAGCAACTTTCAGATGTCCGCCCCCCCGTCAGCCGGGTGCGGGTTTGGCGCGACGCCATTGGCGATGCCTGCGTTCTAGACATCCCCTAATTAGCGTACGTTTTGTAACGCTGGGGTAAATACCAGGGTTAGAATCATGGGCTTGGAAGCGTGGCAGAGTGGTCGATTGCACCGGTCTTGAAAACCGGCGATCCGCAAGGGTCCGTGAGTTCGAATCTCACCGCTTCCGCCACATTGGCAGATTCATGGTTAACGATTAAGGGCTACGTCGCTTTGACTCATTCCTTTCGCCGTCGACTGCAAGAAGTTTAGCTGCTTTGCACGCCAGTCAAACTTACCAAGTTCGTAGATATCCCCTCGCACTTAACTATGTCTGTACGCATCAAGCGTGTGCACGATAGAGCCCAGCTCCAAAAATCTCACCGAACGAATGAGTCCCTACAAACCTAATACCCATACCTTAAAGCCTCGTATGTTTAACGACACACGCGGCTTTTTACTTTTTATCCCAATGGCGTTTCAAGCATGAATCCACATGCGGCCTATCCGACCTCCCTTATAGCCTTAGTCTCCAGTCTTTCACGCAACCGCCAGCTCATTGTGCAAATGACCAAACGAGAAGTAATCGGCCGATACAAAGGTTCGATTATGGGCATGGCTTGGTCGTTCTTCAACCCGATCTTTATGCTGGTGATTTACACCTTTGTTTTCTCGGAAATTTTCAAATCCCGCTGGGGTGGAATTGAAGGAGATAACAGTAAAACCCAATTCGCCGTGGTGCTATTTGTCGGGATCATCGTACTAAATCTATTCAGCGAGGTAATTAATCGAGCACCTTATTTAATTGTAGGCAATGCCAATTACGTCAAGAAAGTGGTTTTTCCCATTGAAATATTACCGATCATTGCCATCAGTGCCGCCCTTTTTCATAGCCTCGTCAATCTCTGCGTACTACTAATAGCCTTCTTCATTTTTAACGGTTATTTGCACTGGACTGCAGTATTTATTCCTTTAATACTGCTACCACTCGCGATTCTCGCAGCGGGTTTTGCCTGGATTCTTGCATCCTTAGGTGTATTTTTGCGCGACGTTGGGCAAACCGTTGGCATCCTCACTACGGTGCTGATGTTCCTTTCACCTGTGTTTTTCCCAATAACTGCAGTGCCGGAGCGATTTCGTCAGTTCATCATGGCCAATCCACTGACCTTCATCATTGAACAAGCACGTGAAGTGCTGATTTGGGGGCATCCACCGAGTTGGCTTGGATTAATTTTGTACACCATCGCCGCTCTAGTCGTTGCCTGGGCAGGCTACTCCTGGTTTCAAAAAACCAGAAAGGGCTTTGCTGATGTCCTCTAAACGGATTACACATTCGACTAGTTCAAGCAATGTCATCTGGCACCACGCCACAGTCACCCGAGCACGCCGTGAAAAGCAAAACGGTCATCGCGGTGCCATTATCTGGTTTACCGGATTATCCGGTTCAGGAAAATCCACCCTGGCGCATGCCGTCGAAGAAGCGTTGCACCAATTTGGCTGTCGCACCTTTGTTATGGATGGTGACAACGTGCGCCACGGTCTTTGCAGCGACTTAGGTTTTTCCGATCAGGATCGTCGAGAAAACATCCGACGCATCGGGGAAGTAGCAAAACTTTTCATGGAAGCGGGGGTAATAGCACTAACTGCATTTATCTCACCTTACCGTGCAGACCGTGAATACGCACGCAGTATGGTTGAATCCGGAGATTTCATCGAGATCTATTGCGACAGTCCCCTTGAGGTTTGCGAAACGCGCGATGTAAAAGGACTTTACGTGAAAGCCCGTGCCGGTGAAATTGCAGAATTTACCGGCATCTCGTCACCCTATGAAAAACCAATAAATCCCGAGCTTGTTGTGAGTACTGGAACGGCATCTTTAGACTCCTGTGTACTGCAGGTTATTAACGGAATAAAAAACCGAGGCATTTTTCCACTACAAACACCACCGTTGGTAGCACAAAAAAACAAAAAATTCTCCCAAGAAAGCGGCTCACAGCCATGAACGACATTGCTATCCGTGCGCAAAACCTGAGCAAATGCTTCCAAATCTACGACTCTCCGCACGACCGATTAAAGCAGTTCATCTTGCCACGTTTTCAAGGCATGGCAGGAAAAATACCCGAACAATACTTCCGAGAGTTTTGGGCGCTACGAGATGTTTCGCTTGAAATAAAAAAGGGGGAGACTGTCGGCATAATAGGCCGCAATGGTTCCGGTAAATCCACTTTACTGCAAATCATCTGCGGCACGCTTAATCCGTCCAGCGGTAGTGTGGAAACCCATGGTCGTATCGCAGCCCTACTTGAACTTGGTTCTGGTTTTAATCCCGAATTTACCGGGCGCGACAACGCGTACATGAACGCGGCCGTGCTCGGTTTAAACAGGGCTGAAGTGGACGCGCGCTTTGATGACATTGCATCCTTCGCGGATATCGGCCAGTTCATCGATCAGCCTGTCAAAGCGTACTCCAGCGGTATGGTGGTCCGACTAGCATTCGCTGTAGCGATCAATGTTGACCCTGAAATCTTGATTGTCGATGAAGCGCTCTCCGTCGGCGATGAACTCTTCCAACGTAAGTGCTTTTCACGCATCGAAGCCATCAAAAACAAGGGAGCAACAATTCTTTTTGTATCCCACTCCGGCGGCACTATTGTGGAGTTGTGCGACCGTGCAGTACTCATGGACTCTGGTGAAAAGCTAGCGACAGGAATACCCAAACAAATCGTGGGTCGCTATCAAAAGTTACTTTATGCGCCAACGGACAAACGTGAAACCATGCGGGAGCAGATTCGTCGGACAGACGAGTCTATTTTGGCGCCAGTTCATATCGTTGAACAAGCCAGTCTCAAGACGCAATTCCAAGATGAAATAATCCAAGCGCCACAAGAAAATTTCGACCCTTATCTCAAACCCAGTAGCACCATTGAGTACGAATCCCATGGCGCCTATATTAATTCTCCCATCATTTTAACGCTATCAGGTGAACAGGTTAACAACCTGATTCGAGGAAAGACATATCGTTATGTCTATACCGTTCAATTCATCAAGAGTGCCAACAATATCCGGTTTGGCATGCTTATTAAAACAACATCGGGCATTGAACTTGGTGGTGGTGCCTCTGCGAATTCACCGCGCGAAAGCATCGCCAACGTTGAAGCGGGATCCAGCTATCGCATTGAATTTCGCTTTCATTGCACACTGAATACCGGCGTCTATTTTTTAAATGCTGGCGTCATTGGAGATGTAAATGGCACTGAAACCTACTTACACCGATTGATTGATATCGCCATGTTCCGGGTTCAGCCTAACATAGGAAGCCTCACAACTGGTATTGTTGATTTTGGTTGCTACCCGGAAATTGAGTTGCAACAAGTTCACGTTTGAATAATAGATAATTTATGGAAACAAATAAAAAAAAACTTATTGTCGTACTGGGAATGCACCGAAGTGGGACCAGTGCTATTACGCGCGGATTGCAGGTTATGGGCGTGAATCTTGGCGACAACATGTTGCCGCCAGTTGCAGGTGACAATGCAAAAGGGTATTGGGAAGACATTGACATTAATGCACTCAACATTGAAATGTTACACGCAATTGATAGCGAATGGTTTCACCTATCAGCAATCGATTCCGTTGATGTAGAAATATTACGAAAAAAGGGATTTTTTCTTCGAGCAATTGATATTCTTCGAAAAAAAATTGACGCACATTCTTCTTTTGGATTCAAAGATCCACGCGTAGCAAAACTACTACCATTTTGGTCAGAAGTATTCAACCATTGTCAATTCGAAGTGAGTTATGTAATTGCATTGCGCAATCCACTTAGTGTGGTTAAATCCCTGACCAAACGAGGTGATCTTGAATCGACTCAAGGCTATCTGCTATGGCTAGAACATGTCATTTCAAGCTTGACGGGCAGCGCCAAACATAATCGAATAATTGTTGATTATGATCATTTGATGCAATCACCAGACATCGAAGTTACGCGAGTTGCAAAATGCATTGATCTTGAAATTAATCCCACAGAACTAAAAAATTATAAAACAGAATTTCTAGATGAAGAGCTGCACCACAATATTTATTATTTAAATGATCTATTGCAAGACAATACCTGTCCTCATATTGTACAAGAGATCTACAGCGCCTTACTAGACGCGGCATCCGAGAAAATAGAACTCGAAGATTCAGAGTTTCAGAAAAAAATAGTATTTTGGATAAATGAATTTGAACGTCTAAAGTCACCTTTGCTACTCGCAGATAGACTCTTCGCGCAGAAAAAAAATGCGAAACAGGCAGTAGCTGAACGAGATGCACAGATTGCCGACCTGAACCAAGCAGTAGCCGAACGTGATGGACAGATTGCCGACTTGCACCAAGCAGTAACCGAATATCATGGACAGATTGCCGACCTGAACCAAGCAGTAGCCGAACGTGATGGGCAGATTGCCGACCTG
>CAUPON010000028.1:0-70129 GCA_963513025.1 uncultured Albidiferax sp. | reverse complement strand
CAGCGCCTGCAGGACCTGGGCGTGACCATGGACAGCGAGGCCGACATCAACGCTGCCTTCGCCCGCTTCAAGGAGCTGGCCGACCGCAAGAGCGAGATCTTCGACGAAGACATCCTGGCCTTGGTCAGCGACGAGAGCATCGACCACGCCAGCGAGCAATACAGCTTTGTATCGCTGTCGCAGCACAGCGAAACCGGCGAGCGCCCGCAGGCCAGCGTGGTGTTCACCGTCAACGGCAAGGAAGTCAAGGGCGAGTCCGATGGCAACGGCCCGGTGGATGCGTCGCTGAAGGCCATCGAAACCCATGTGCAAAGCGGCGCCGAGATGGTGCTGTACTCGGTCAATGCCATCAGCGGCTCGACCGAAAGCCAGGGCGAAGTCACCGTGCGGCTGCAGAACAGCGGCCGGGTCGTGAATGGTACGGGCTCGGACCCAGACATCGTGGTCGCTTCGGCCAAGGCCTACCTGAGCGCGCTGAACAAGCTGCAGAGCAAGGCCGACCGCGTCGCAGCACAGGGCTGATTCCGCTCCTAATGCGATGTGATATGTCGTTGCCCCGCCCTTGCCGTGCGGGCGCACTGTCTGCGGGCGGTGCGCCTAATCTCGCACCGCATTAGAAACGGAATCATGGAGCATTCAAATCGGTTCCAACGTATAGACGCCCTGCGTGGGCTGGCCGTCGTATGGATGACGGTCTTCCACTTCGGCTTTGATCTGGTCCATGCGGGGCTGTGGCAGCAGAACTTTTACGCCGATCCGTTCTGGACCGGGCAGCGCACGGCCATCGTCAGCCTGTTTCTGTTTTGTGCCGGGCTGGGGCAGGCGGTGGCGGCGCAGCAGACGGTCAGTTGGCCGCGCTTCTGGCGGCGCTGGGGCCAGGTGGCTGGCTGTGCGCTGCTGGTGTCGGCCGGTTCGGCCTTCATGTTTCCCAACAGCTGGATCTATTTTGGCGTGCTGCACGGCATCGCGGTGATGCTGGTCGTGGCGCGGCTGACGGCGGGCTGGGGCCTCTGGCTTTGGCCGCTGGGGGTGGTGGCGATTGCTTCCAAATTCATAGCTGCTTACGCAATAGAAATAAGCGCTACAGCCGTATTCTTTAACCAAAAGACGGTGAATTGGCTGGGCTGGATCACGCAGAAGCCGATCACCGAAGACTATGTGCCCATCTTCCCCTGGCTGGGCGTGCTGTGGTGGGGTATGGCGGCCGGCTTCTGGCTGCTGCGCCACCGGCCGGCCTGGCTGCAAGGCGCCGCGCCGCGGCCGCTGGCATGGCTGGGCCGCTGGAGCCTGCCGTACTACATGCTGCACCAGCCGCTGCTGATCGCGGCCATCACCGCATTCACCTGGTTCAAGACGTAAAAAAGCGGCCTAGGCCGCTTTTTTGTGGGGAAGCGCTAAGGCTTATTCCACCTTGGCGGCAGCCCGCAGTTCTTGCTGGAATGCAGCCAGCTTTTGCTGTTGCAATTGCTGACCAATTTGTGGCTTCACTTCTTCGAACTTGGGCAACTGGGCTTGGCGTTCGTCGTCCAGGCGGATGATGTGGTAACCGAACTGGCTCTTCACCGGGGTGTCGGTGGTTTGGCCCTTTTTCAGCAGGATCAGGGCTTCGGTGAATTCCTTCACGTAGCTGCTGGGGTTAGCCCAGTCCAGATCGCCGCCCTTAGCGCCGGAGCCTGGGTCCTTGCTGGACTTCTTGGCGATGGCAGCGAAGTTACCGCCTTTCTTCAGCTGGGCAATGATGGCCTTGGCTTCGGATTCCTTTTCCACCAGGATGTGGCTGGCCTTGTATTCCTTGCCGCCGTTGGCCGCGACGAACTTGTCGTACTCGGCTTGCATGTCGGCGTCGGTCACGGGGTGGGTCTTTTGGTAGTCGGCGAACAGTTCGCGGATCAGCAGGGTCTGGCGGGCCAGGTCCAGCTGGGTCTTGTAGCTGTCGGTGGCGTCCAGGCCGCGCTTTTGGGCTTCCTGCATGAAGACTTCACGCGCGATGACTTCTTCCTTGATCTGGCCTTCGAGTTCTGGCGTGATCTGGCGGCCCGACTGGGCGACCTGCTGGGCCAGCGTTTCCACACGTGATTTCGGGACTGCCTTGCCGTTCACGATGGCGACGTTCTGGGCGCTGGCCGACAAGGCCATTCCGCTCAGCAAAGCGGCGGCGACCATTGTGGATAACAGTGTTTTCTTCATACGTTTCCTAGGAGGGGGTTGGGAGTCGCCGATTCAGGATCGACTCTGATGGACAAGGTAAAAGGATGGCTTAACGTGAAACTACTTTCATGACTCGGGGAGCTCTGCCCCCCAAGTACATGAAAGTTAAAGCGCTTCAATCGCAATGGCGTGTACGCCCTGGTCGATGAAATCCTGCAGAGCATCATACACAAGGCGGTGACGGGCCACGCGGGACTGACCGGTAAACAAAGGTGAAGCGATACGTACCCGGAAATGGGTGCCGAAACCGCTGCCGTTGGCGCCCGAGTGGCCGGCGTGTGCAGCGCTTTCGTCCAGCACTTCGAGCTGGGTCGGGGCCAGTTTCTCAAGCAGGCGCTGCTCAAGCTGGACGGCGCTATGGCTGATCAGGTCGTTCATACGGTCTTATCCGATTCGGCCACGTCGGTGGCGGGCGCATCCGAGCCCAGGTAGCGCGAGATGTACCAGCCCTGGCCACCCATGAAGACCAGCGGGAACACATAACCCCAGATCTTGAAGTTGATCCACTGGTCGGTGGTGTAGTAGGCCGCCACATAGCCGTTGACCGCCGCCATGAAAAAGCAGTACAGCATCCAGGCGACGTTCAGGCGCATCCACACTGCATCGGGCAGCTCCAGCTGGCTGCCCAGCATCAGCTTCAGGTAGTTCTTCTTCATCGGCCACATGGCAATGCCCATGGCCAGGGCCATGGCGATGTAGAGCACGGTGGGCTTCCACTTGATGAAGGTTTCGTCCTGCAGGATCAGCGTCAGCGCGCCAAAGCCCAGCACCATGCCCAGGGTGATCTTGTGCATGGTGGTCAGGTGCTTGTCGATGGCGTAGGTGATGGCCATTTGCAACACGGTGGCGCCCATCAGCACGCCGGTGGCAATGTAGATGGTGGTGAGTTTGTAGGCGCCGACGAACAGCAGAATGGGAAGGAAATCGAGCAGGGTTTTCATGAAAAAGGCTTGGCAACAGACCCGGTAGCTTAACTGGCCTTGAAATCGAGCGATGCCGAGTTCATGCAGTAGCGCAGGCCGGTGGGCGAGGGCCCGTCTTCGAACACATGGCCCAGGTGGGCGCCGCATTCGGAGCAGACGGTTTCGACCCGGCGCATGCCGTGGCTGGTGTCGGTGATTTCTTCGATGGCGCCGGGTTCGGCCTCTTGCGAGAAGCTCGGCCAGCCGCAGCCGGCGTCGAACTTGGTGCTCGAATCGAACAGTTTGGCGCCGCAGCAGATGCAGCGGTATTCGCCCTGCACCCAGTGTTGGTCGTATTTGCCGGTGTGCGGGCGCTCGGTGGCCGCATGGCGGGTGACCTGGAAGGCCGCGGGCTCAGCGCCTTTTTCGGCCAATACGGCCTTCCATTCGGCGTCGGTTTTTTCAATTTTGTGGGTCATGATGAACAGCTGATAGCGATGGAAGAAGCCCAGTCGGGCGGAAAGTCGGCGTAGGTGTCATACCCCGGATGTTCGTCAAATGGGGTCTCCAGCAGCGCCAACAAGGTGTGGACTCCGGAAAAGTCCTTTTGGTTCGCAAGCCGGATGGCTTGTTCGCCCAAATGGTTGCGCAGCACGAACTTCGGGTTGGTTTTAAGCATCAAATCGCCTGCTTGCGCAGTATCTACCTGCGCAAGCCGCTCTCTGTACTGTAGCAACCAGGCATCCAGCGCGTCGCGGTCTACCAGCATGTCGCGCACTGCATCGGGCTTTGAACCTGGAGTTTTGGCGACCCAGTGGCTGAGCCGGCGCCAGAAGATGGTGAAGTCCACATGCTCCTGGGCCAGCAGCTGCAGGATGCCCTCGGCCAGCGCCTGGTCGCCCGGCTGCGCGTCCGGCAGGCCCAGCTTGGCGCGCAGGCGGCGGGCCATGGCTTCGGGGTAGATGGTTTTATAGCTTTCCAGCGCAGCCAGGGCGTGGTCGCGTTCGCCTATCAGCGGCAGCAGCGCCTGGCCCAGGCAGAAAAGATTCCAGTTGCCGATGTTGGGTTGCTGGTCGTAGGCATAGCGGCCTTGGTCGTCGCTGTGGTTGCAGATGTGGTCGGGGTTATAGCCGTCGAGAAACTGGAACGGCCCGTAGTCCAGGGTCAGGCCCAGGATGCTCATGTTGTCGGTATTCATCACGCCGTGGCAAAAGCCCGCCGCCTGCCATTGGGCGATCAGCTCGGCGGTGCGTGCGGTCACCGCCTGCAGCAGGGCGGCATACGGGTTGCCGCCAAAGGCCTCACTGTGCCGGCACTCGGGGTAGTACTGGTCGATCACAAAGTCGGCCAGCTGCTGCAGCGGCTCCAATTGGTTGCGCGCCGCAAAGTGCTCGAAATGGCCGAAGCGGATGAAGCTGGGGGCCACCCGGGTCACCACGGAGGCGGTTTCCATGGTTTCGCGGCGCACCGGCGCATCGGATCCGGTGATGCACAGTGCGCGCGAAGTGGGAATGCCCAGGCCGTGCATGGCCTCGCTGCACAAAAATTCGCGGATGCTGGAGCGCAGCACGGCCCGGCCGTCGCCCATGCGCGAGTAGGGCGTGCGGCCCGCGCCCTTGAATTGCAGCTCCAGCCCCTTGCCGTTGGCGGCCAGCACCTCGCCCAGTAGGATGGCCCGGCCGTCGCCCAGCTGCCCGGCCCATTGGCCGAACTGGTGGCCGCTGTAGACGCTGGCCAGGGTTTGGCTGCCGCGGATGGGCGTGTTGCCGGTGAAGGCCTGGGCGCCGGCATCGAATGTGAGCCAACTGGGGTCCAGCCCCAGCTCGCGCGCCATCGCCGCGCTGTGGCCCACCCAGTAGGGGGCGGGCAGGGGTGTGGGCTGCAGGTTTGTATAAAAAGTGCTGCCCAGGCCGGCAAAGCGGTTGCGCCAGGTCAGGCCCAGATCGAGGTCTAGCGGAGTCTCAACGGCAATGTTCATCCCCGGATTGTCCTGCAGATGTCATGGGACGCGCTGGCGACACCCTGCGGGTCAACACTGGGTGCAGGGAGACTGGCGCTGGGCAATACTGGAAACCATATCAAAGAGGAGTAGACCGATGCTGGGCCTGATGCAAAACCAA
The DNA here is from genome assembly GCA_963513025.1 of uncultured Albidiferax sp. Lineage (GTDB taxonomy): Bacteria > Pseudomonadota > Gammaproteobacteria > Burkholderiales > Burkholderiaceae_C > Rhodoferax_B. The sequence continues at coordinate 64,899 of CAUPON010000028.1, read as the reverse complement.
CCCTTGCTGATCTCGACGCTGATCGCATTTGCCGACCGCCACCATGGCGACGCCGAAATCGTTTCGCGCAGGGTTGAGGGCGACATCCACCGCACGACCTACCGCCAGGTGGCCGCCCGCGCCCGCCAGGTGGCGAATGCGCTCGACGGCCTGGGCCTGGGCTTCAGCGACCGCGTCGCCACCCTGGCCTGGAACGGCTACCGGCATCTGGAGCTGTACTTTGGCGTCAGCGGCTCGGGCCGGGTGCTGCACACCATCAACCCGCGCCTGCACCCCGACCAAATCGCCTGGATCACCCAACACGCCGAAGACCGGGTGCTGTGCTTCGACGCCACCTTCTTGCCGCTGGTCCAGGCGGTGCACGCGCGTTGCCCTACAGTGCAACATTGGGTGATGCTGTGCGATACCGACAAGCTGCCGGCCGATACCGGCATCCCCGGCCTGCGAAGCTATGAAGCCTGGATAGGCGCGGCCTCCAGCCGTTACGAATGGCCGGTGTTCGACGAAAACACCGCCTCCAGCATGTGCTACACCAGCGGCACCACCGGCGACCCCAAGGCTGCGCTGTACAGCCACCGGTCCACCACCTTGCACGCCTACGCCGCCGCCTTGCCTGACGCCATGGACCTCAGCGCGCGGGATGCGGTGCTGCCGGTGGTGCCCATGTTCCACGTCAACGCCTGGGGCATCCCGTATAGCGCGGCACTGACCGGCTGCAAGCTGGTGTTTCCCGGCCCGGCGATGGACGGCAAATCGATCTACGAGCTGATCGAGTCCGAAAAGGTGACCTTCGCCGCCGGCGTGCCTACCGTCTGGCAGATGCTGCTGGGCCACATGCAGCCGGGCGGCCTGCGCTTCAGCAGCCTGCAGCGCACGGTGATCGGCGGCTCGGCCTGCCCGCCGGCCATGGTCAACGCCTTCCAGAATACCTATGGCGTGGAAGTGCTGCACGCTTGGGGCATGACCGAGATTTCACCCCTGGGAACCCTGTGCAGCTTGAAGAACAAGCACTTGCTGCTATCTAAAGAGGAGCAGATGGCGATCCGCCTGAAGCAGGGGCGGGCGGTCTATGGCGTGGACATGCAGATCGTCGACGGTGACGGCCAGCCGCTACCGCACGATGGCGTGGCGGCCGGTGACCTGCTGGTCAAGGGCCCGTGGATCGTGGCCGACTATTACAAGAGCCAGGCTCCCAGCCCGCTGGTGGACGGCTGGTTCCCCACCGGCGACGTGGCCACCATCGACGCCGATGGCTATCTGCAGATCACCGACCGCAGCAAGGACGTGATCAAGTCGGGCGGCGAATGGATCAGCTCCATCGCGGTGGAAAACATCGCCGTCGCCCACCCGGCCGTCGCCATGGCGGCCTGTATCGGCATCAAGCACCCCAAGTGGGACGAACGTCCCATCGTGGTGGTGGTGAAGAAGCCGGGCTCCGACCTTACCGCCACCGAGCTGTTGCAGTTTTATGAGGGCAAAACTGCCAAGTGGCAGATCCCCGACGACGTGGTGTTCGTCGACGCGATTCCGCTGGGTGCCACCGGCAAGATGCAGAAGATGCGTTTGCGCGAACAGCTGAAGGACTACCGCCTGCCCGGTAGCTCTTGAATTGAGTGAAAAAAGGGCCTCTGGCGCAATATATACCTGTGCTAGCAGCTATAGATATGAGAGCATTGGCCTGATGATTCAGGGTGTTGCAGGTACCACTTCCACCTGGGTGTATTCGCGCAGGATGCCGCCGCCAGCCACGCTGCCCGAGGTGCTGCCCTGGCCCATCATGCGGGCGCGGCAGGCGGCTTTGTCGTCGGGCGGCAGTTTGTCGCAGCGGGCCATGGCGTTGGCCAGCAGCTCGTCGCCCGACAGGCCGCGGCGGCTGTTATCAGCTCGGGCATTGCGGGCCTCTTCCATACAGGTGGCCAGGCTTTGCGGGGTCTGGCCGCTGCGGCAGGCGCGTACTTCGTCCTGGTAATTGCCGGATGCATCGATGCTGACCTGGGCGGTGGCGGCCGTGACAGCAAACAATGCGATACCGGCAAAGTACATGTAACTACGGCGTGCTGAGGTATTTGGGGAGATGTCTGCAGGGTGCGGCATGGTGGGCGCCTCCAAAGCTTTTAGGATGAACCCAGTATGGTTGCCGCCTTGCGCGCGCGCTGCCAGACAGTGCGACGTGCTGCCACACGGCATTTTCTGATGGGCGTGTAGGCCTAGTCCTGCGTACGCTAGCGTACAGACGCCGACCAGCGTCGGCCGCTAGCCTTCACATGCACTATTTGAAAAGGAATGCATGTGTTCTGCGCTAGCTCAAATGCACACGCATCTCCTGCTGTGAAACTTAAGTAATGGCAAATCTAAACATTTCGGCCGCGGCCGCTGACCCGTCTTTGCTGGCGGCGGATGAAGTGCTGCGTGTATTCGCAGCCGATGCCGACCAGGGTCTGACTCCGCACGAGGCTGCGCAGCGCCTGGCACAGGCTGGCCCGAACGAACTCACGGCGGCGCTACCAGTGCCGTTGTGGCGGCGTGTGGGGGCGCATTTTCAAGACCCGCTGATCTATCTGCTGCTGGCCGCTGCATTGGTGGCCCTGGTGGCCTGGGCGGTGGAGGGAGCAACGGGCTGGCCGGTAGATCCCATCGTGATCCTGGCGATTGTGCTGCTCAATGGCGCATTGGGCTATGTGCAGGAGGCCAAGGCCCAGGACGCGGTGGCCGCGTTGAGCCGCATGACGGCGGCGACGTCGGCGGTCATGCGGGGCGGGCAGCAGGTGCGGGTGCCTAGCGCCGACCTGGTATGCGGTGACTTGCTGGTGCTGGCCGAGGGAGACGCCGTAGGCGCCGATGCGCGGCTGTTGCAGGCTGCCAGCCTGCGTCTGCAAGAAGCTTCATTGACCGGCGAAAGCGAAGCCGTATTGAAGGATACGGCCAGGCTGCCTGCCGCGGCCGCATTGGGCGACCGCCTCAACATGGTCTTCAAAGGCACCTCGGTGGCCCAGGGTACGGGCCAGGCCGTGGTCACCGCAACCGGCATGGACAGCCAGATGGGCCAGGTCGCTGCCATGCTGGAAGCCACCCAACAAGCCCCGACTCCGCTGGAACAGGAAGTCGGCCGCATTGGGCGCATGCTAGGCATTGCGGTGATCGCCATCACGGTGGTGGTGGTGGGCACGATCCTTTGGATGACGCCGGTGCGCAGTGCGGCCGCGGTGGTGCATGTTCTGTTATTGGGCGTGGCCTTGGCGGTGGCTGCCGTGCCCGAAGGCCTGCCCGCCATCTTGTCAGTGGTGCTGGCATTGGGCGTGCAGCGCATGGCCAAGCACCGGGCGATTGTGAAGAACCTGTCCTCGGTGGAGACGCTGGGCTGTGCCTCGGTCATCTGTACCGACAAGACCGGTACCCTGACCCGCGCCGAGATGACCATAGAGCGGGTGGTCACCGCCTCGGGAACGGCCTATGTCAGCGGCGTGGGCTATGCCCCCGAAGGCCGCATCGAGCGTGCGCACGCCGAGCTGCCTGCAGGGCCACAGCGCGACGAACTGTTGCTGGTGTTGTGCGGCGGAAGTCTGTCGGGCAATGCGGTGCTGCGACAGGAAGAGGGCGTATGGAGCATCCAAGGCGACCCCACTGAGGCGGCTTTTCTGGTGGCGGAGCGCAAGCTAGGCGCGACCGAGCGCCGCGAGCGGCGGTTTGAGCGCATCGGTGAAATACCGTTTACCTCGGACCGCAAGATGATGTCGGTGCTGGCGCTGGACCACGAGCACGGTGGCGCGCGCGTGCTGGTCTGCAAAGGCGCCCCCGATGTGCTGCTGCAGCGCTGCAGCCATGTGCGGGTAGGCATGGAGATAGTGCCGCTCGATGCAGCGCTCAGCGCCAAGGTCCTGGCGGACGTGGATACGCTGAGCAACGCGGCATTGCGCACCCTGGCTGTGGCCTACCGGCCGCTGGCAGCGGACGAGAGCGGACCGGCGCTGGAAGCTCTAGAGCACAGCTTGGTGTTTGCGGGCACCGTAGGCATCATCGATCCGCCGCGTGAGGAAGCGGCTGTGGCGATTGCCGAGGCGCACCGGGCCGGCATCCGGGTGGTGATGATTACCGGTGACCACCCTCGCACGGCGGCTCGCATAGCCGCCGACCTTGGCATCGTGCCAGCCGGCACACCGGCCCAGGCGCTGACCGGGGTCGATCTGGACGCCATGGACGACACGCAACTGATCGCGGCGGCGCGAACCACCCATGTGTATGCCCGCGTAGCCCCGGCGCACAAGCTGCGCATCGTGGATGCCCTGCAGGCCGACGGCAACATCGTCGCCATGACCGGCGACGGTGTGAACGATGCGCCTGCACTCAAGTCGGCCGATATTGGTATTGCCATGGGCGTGACCGGCACCGAAGTCACCAAGGCGGCGGCCAAGATGGTGCTGGCCGACGACAACTTTGCCACCATCGTGCAAGCGGTACGCGAGGGGCGCGGCATCTTCGACAACATCCGCAAGTTCTTGCGCTACCTGCTTTCGTCCAATATGGGCGAGGTGCTGATGGTGTTTGGTGGCGTGGTGGGCGCCGGTGTGATCGGCTTGGTCAGCCCGGACCATGCGGTCGTACTGCCGCTGCTGGCCACCCAGATACTGTGGCTCAACCTGGTGACCGACTCCTGGCCGGCCCTGGCCATGGGCATTGATCCGTCTACCGAGGACGTGATGGCCCGTCCGCCGCGCCGTGCGACCGACAGGGTGATCGACGCAAGCATGTGGATGGGCGTGGTCGAGATAGGCCTGGTGGTGGCCACCGTGGCCCTGTTGACCATGGACATGGCCTTGCCCGGCGGCTTGTTTGAGGGCACGCAAGACCTGAACACGGCCCGTACGGCGGGCTTTACCGTGCTGGTGTTGGCCCATTTGTTCAACTGTTTCAACGCGCGTTCGGACAACACCAGTGCATTCCATCGGCTGTTTGTGAACGGCTGGCTGTGGGCGGCCGTGGCGGTGTCTGCCTTGTTGCAGGTGGCGGTGGTACACCTGCCGCTTCTCAATCTGGCTTTTGGCACCGTGCCGCTGTCGTTACCGCAGTGGCTGCTGTGCACAGCCATGGCCAGTGTGGTGCTGTGGTACAGCGAATTGCGCAAGCTGCTGCGTCGGGCTTGCATGCCCGCAACTGCGGCGTCAACGGGCGCGTGACCATGCACGCCCAGACGCTTCCTCCGGCCGCCCTCGCGCAGCCGACTCGGCAAAGCCTGGTTTTGTCGGGCGCCTGGACTGCGGCCGGCCTCCAGGCCGATATGTTGCAGCAGCTGGATGCGCTGCAGCCCGCTGCTGGAGATGCGCTCCAGGTCGATGCCGCGCAGGTGGCGGCACTGGATTCGGCCGGGGCCTGGGTGCTGCAAAAGCTGCTGCTGCGTTTGCGTAGCCAGGGCGGCGCGGTGGATCTGCAGGGCCTGGGCGCGCCGTTGTCCCGCTTGCTGGACTTTGTGGCACAGCAAGTCGCCGACCAGGCCCGCAAGCCATTGCCACGGCCGGTACCTGAACCCGGTGTGCTGGAAAGTGTCGGCCGCAGCACGGTGGAGGCCGCAGAGCAAGCCTTTGCATTGCTGGGCTTCATCGGTGAAACCGCAGCGGCCTTGGCGCGCTGCGCCGTGCAGCCCAGGCGGTTTCGCTGGCGCTCGGTGCTGGTCAACATCCGTATTGCGGGGTTCGACGCCCTGCCCATCGTCGGGCTGCTGGCTTTTTTGCTGGGCGTTGTGGTGGCCTACCAGAGTGCCGACCAGTTGCGGCAGTACGGCGCCAATATCTTTATCGTGGATATCGTGGGCCTGTCGATGCTGCGCGAGTTTGCCCCCTTGATCGCCGCCATCATCGTGGCTGGCCGCTCGGGCTCGGCCTATGCCGCCCAGATCGGCACCATGGTGGTGACCGAAGAGGTCGATGCCTTGCGCACCCTGGGCATCGCGCCGGTGGAGCTGCTGGTGCTGCCCAAGCTGATCGCCTTGGTGATTGCGCTGCCGCTGTTGACGGTGTTTGCCGATGTGCTGAGCGTGCTGGGCGGCATGGTGATGGCGCGGGCGCAGCTGGATGTAGGGTTTGCCGAGTTTCTGGACCGCTTCGTCAAGGCGGTCAGCCCTTCCTCGTACTTGGTTGGTGTGGGCAAAGCCCCGGTGTTTGCCGCCATCATCGCGGTGGTGGGCTGTTTTCAGGGGTTTCGCACCCGCGGTGGCGCCGAGAGCGTGGGCCGCCAGACCACGCGCAGCGTGGTGCAGTCCATCTTTCTGGTGATCGTGGCCGATGCCTTGTTCTCGGTCATCTTCAGCGTGCTGGACCTCTGATATGCCGGCTATTCCAGCAGAAGATGACTTGGTGATCGAGATGTGCCATGTTGCAACCCGTTTCGGCGCGCACACCGTGCATACCGATGTGAATCTGGGTATCCGCAAGGCCGAGATATTCGCCTTGATTGGCGGCAGTGGTTCGGGCAAGTCGACTCTGTTGCGCGAAATGATTTTGCTGCAGCGCCCCAGCGCCGGCTCGGTCCGGGTGCTGGGCATGGACTTGCGCAACATCGGAGATGCCGATGCCCTGGCGCTGTGCCGCCGCTGGGGTGTGATGTTCCAGCATGGTGGTTTGTTCGGCGCTCTGACGGTGGGGGAAAACATCGGTTTGCCGCTGCGTGAACATACCCAATTGCCGCCGGCCCTGATTACGGAAATTGCTGCAACCAAGCTGGCAATGGTCGGCTTGGCGCCCGAGGTGGCGGCCCAGTATCCGGCAGAGCTGAGCGGCGGCATGCTCAAGCGTGCGGCGCTGGCACGGGCCCTGGCCCTCGACCCCGAACTGCTGTTTCTGGACGAACCGACTGCCGGCCTGGACCCGGTCAGTGCGGCCGGCGTGGACGCCTTAGTGCTGCAGTTGCGCGGGTTGTTTGGTCTGACCATCGTGATGGTGACCCACGATCTCGATCTGCTGTGGCAGGTGGCCGACCGGGTGGCCGTGCTGGCCCAGGGTACGGTGCAAGCCATAGGCTCGATGGCCGAGTTGTCACAGCTGGACAACCCGGCCATCAGGCCATTTTTTGACGGTCCGCGCAGCCGGGCGGCACAAGAGCAGGCCGAAACCGGAGCCGTAGAACGGCCCGCAGCCAGCCCAACCAGGAGCACACCATCGAAACCAAAGTGAACTACCCCCTCGTAGGCGCGTTCGTCCTGCTGCTAGGCGCGGCCCTGGTGGCGGGCCTGCTGTGGCTGGTCTCTGGCGGTGCCGTGCGTAAGCAATACGACCTGTACCTGGCGATTGAAAATGAATCGGTTGCCGGCCTGAACCTGAACGCGCCCGTTAAATACAACGGTGTGGAGGTCGGCCGTGTGCGCGACATCCACCTGGACGCAACCAACCCGGAGCGTGTGCAGCTGACCTTTGCGATAGAAAAGGGCACTCCGATCAAGGAAGACACAGTGGCCGTGCTGAAAACCCAGGGGCTTACAGGTATCGCCTACGTAGAGCTGGGCGGCGGCACCCCGGCTGCGCCACTGCTGCGAGCCAAAGCGCCAGGCCTCTACCCGGAAATCCGCACTAAGCCTTCGCTCAGCGCCCGGCTGGAAAACGTGCTCACCACCGCTGCCGAAAAGCTCGACCGCATATCGAACAATGTGGATGCGCTGCTGAGCAACGAGAACCGGCTTGCCATCAGCCAGGTGCTGGCCGATATGGCTGTGATCAGCCGCACCATTGCCGGCCGCAAAGACAGTATTGACAAGGGCCTTGCCAATGCCGCGCGCACCTTTCAGAACACCGCCCAGGCGTCGGCACAGCTCGGGCTTGCGATTGCGCGCATCGGCCCGGCCGCCGATGCTGTGCAGAAGATGGGCTTGGAAACCGCCCTCACCAGCCAGCGGGCTGCGCAGGTGATCGATACCGCCGCTGCCGACCTGGCCCGCGTGGGGGGCGAAACCTTGCCTGAGGTACAGCGCTTGCTGGGTGAAATGAATGTCTTGTCCGGTTCGCTGCGGCGCCTGAGTGAGCAAACCGAGCGCAACCCCGCTTCCTTGCTCTGGGGGCGCAGTCCGGTGCCGAACGGGCCGGGCGAATCCACCCCACAAAACCCACAGGTAATAGCACCATGAAATACCTTGCCTTGATGCGCCCTATGGGGTGGTGTGGTGTCCTTGTCGCTTTGGCGCTGGCGAGTGGGTGCACGGCCCTGCGCCCGGTGGCGGTGGCGCAACCTAACGTTTACACGCTGGGCACGGTGCCGGCTGCGGTACCCATGCAAGCGGCCGTTTCGGCGCCTACCTTGCTGGTGGACCTGCCGCGCGCGGCGCCGGGATTCGACAGCGCCCACATCGTCTATGTGCGCAGCCCGCACACCCTGGAGCACTTTGCCCACAACGAGTGGGTCGACACGCCGGCCCGTATGCTGGCGCCGCGGATCGTGGCCGCGTTGGGGCAGGGGGGCGCTTTCCGCGCCGTGGTGCTGGCACCGAGTGCGGTGGCGGGCAGTCTGCGGCTGGATACCGAAATCCTGCGTCTGCAGCAAGACTTTGCCACCTCGCCCAGCCGTACCCGCTTCACGCTGCGCGCCACCTTGGTGGATGCCAGCACTCGGCGGGTGCTGGCATGGCGTGAGTTTGATGCAAGCGTGGCAGCCAAGACCGACGATCCTTACGGCGGCGTAGTGGCGGCCCATGGCGCGGTGCAGGTGGTGCTGGACGAGCTGGCGGCGTTTTGTGCATCCACGCTTGCTGATCGATAAGGGTGTTGCGCGCAGGGCTTGAATATTTGGGGCTTGGCCATAGAATGCAGATAACTGTTTATTTATCCAGTATTTTCTGCCGCTATTTACCGCCATGCCTGTCCGCGCTGTTCCCTTCCTTGATTCCGTCTGGCGCGCCAGCGAGCTGAGCGCGGGCGGCGGGGCGACAGTAGCCAGCGGCCATGCGGCGCTGGACGCGGTGCTGCCCGGCGGCGGCTGGCCGTGCGGCAGCCTGATCGAGCTGCTGCAAACCCAGTCCGGCGTACACGAATGGCGTTTGCTGCTGCCGGCACTGCGTACCGTGCGGGGCGCGGTGGTGCTGGTTGCCAGCCCGCATCTGCCGAATCTGCCGGCGCTGGCTTGCCAGGGCCTGGCCTTGCCATCCGTGCTTTGCATACAGGCCGATTCACCGGCCGACCAGCTGTGGGTAGCCGAGCAGGCACTGCGCTGCCGTGATGTCGGCGCGCTGCTGGTCTGGCTGGGCCAGGCCCGTTCCGAACAATTGCGCCGTCTGCAGATGGCGGCCCAAAGCACCAACCAGCAGCAGGCTCCATTGGTGTTTGCTTTCCGGCCGCTGGCGGTGCAACACGAGTCGTCGCCCGCGCCGCTGCGCATCTGCCTGGGCAACGCGCCAGGGCACCGGCTGGAACTTGGGGTGCTGAAGCGCCGCGGCCCCAGTCTCGACCGTCCGGTGCTGCTGCTGCCCGCGCTGCCGCCGGCCCTGGTGAAACCTGCTCGCACCCCGGTGCCCCTTGTCAGTGCCCCGCTTTATGCTGTGGATCGCCCTCGCACCCCTAGCCCCGCCTGAAGACGCCGCGGAAGCCGATGCGCTGCTGCAAGCCCTGGCCTGGGCCGTGCTTCAGTTCAGCCCGCGCGTCTGCCGGCTGGAGCAGGCCGTGCTGCTGGAGGTGGAGGCCAGCGTGCGCCTGTTCCACGGCCAGCGCCAACTGCTGGGCCAGGTGCAGCTGCAAGCGGCGCAGTGGTGCGCCTGCGGCCTGGCGCTGGCGCCCACGGCCTTGGCGGCACTGGCCCTGCTGAAGCAGCGTAGTGCAGCGCTGGTGGGCTGCAGTCCACATAACTTGCAGGCCCGGCTGGACGGGCTACCCATGCACTGCCTGGCGGCGCTGGCCCCCCATCTGCCAACCCTGCATCGCCTGGGCTGCCGCAGCCTGGGGCACGTACGCGCGCTGCCGCGCAGCGGTGTGTCGCGCCGCTTTGGCGCTGGCGTGTTGGACGCGCTGGACCGGGCCTACGGACTGATACCCGACATTTACCCCTGGTTGGTACTGCCCGAGCAGTTCCGCTTGCGGCTGGAATTTACCGGCCGCATTGAGCTGGCCCAGGGCATGCTCTTTGGCGTGCAGCGCCTGCTGCTGCAGCTCAAGGCCTGGTTGCAGGCCCGGCAAAGCGGCGCCATCGGCGTGCGCCTGCACTGGGAGCATGACATGCAGCGCCGCAGCGAGGCCGCCGCCGGAGCTATGGAGATTCGGACTGTCGAGGCCACGCGCGACACTGCGCACCTGGCCAAGCTGCTGGCCGAGCATCTGGCCTACACCCCATTGGCCGCGCCGGTGGTGGCCATCACCCTGGAGGCGTTGGGCGTGGAGCCCCTGCAGATCAGCAGCCAGAGCCTGCTGCCCGAGGACCGGCTGCGTGGCGAATCCTTGCAGCAGTTCATCGAGCGGGTCTCGGCCCGGCTCGGGCCGCAGCAGGTGCTGCGCGCCCAGGCGGTAGCCGACCACCGCCCGCAGCGCATGCAGACCTGGTCGCCGGCCAGCACCACGCCACCCGGCAAGCCCGTCACGCCCGATCCGGCCCAGGCATCGCAGCCGCCATGGATCTTGCGCCAGCCGCAACCTTTGGCAGTGCAGAATCACCGCCCGCTGTACCAGGGGCCGCTGCGTCTGCTGGCCGGCCCCGAGCGCATCGAGGCTGGCTGGTGGGAGGGCTTGGAAGACCTGACCCGGCGTGACTACTTCATCGCCCACAGCGCGCAGTCCGGCTTGCTATGGATCTACCGCGAGCGGGTGCCGGTCCGGGGCAGCAGCGGCTGGTTTTTGCATGGCTTGTATGGCTGATATGGAATTACCGGGCTATGCCGAGCTGCATTGCCTGAGCAACTTCAGCTTCCAGCGCGGGGCTTCGCACCCTGAGGAACTGGTGGAGCGCGCATTGGAGCTGAGCTACACCGCCCTAGCGATCACTGACGAATGCTCGGTGGCTGGCGTAGTGCGCGCGCATGTGGCGGCACGCGGCCAGCCATTGCACTTGTTGATCGGTTCCGAGTTCAAGCTGCAGGACGGCAGCAGCCTGGTGCTGCTGGCCCGCAACCGCCGCGGCTACGGCCAGCTGTGCGAATGGATCACCCTGTGCCGGGCGCCGCGCGATACCGACTACCTGCAAGATCCCGCGCATTGGGAGGCCCAGGCCAGCCAGCTGAACGACTGCCTGGCCTTGCTGTCGCCGCCCCGGCAGGCCGATGCGGAAAACATCAGCGCGCGTGCCCAGTGGCTGCAGCGCCTGTTTCCGCAGCGCTGCTGGATTTCGGTGACCCTTCTGCAGCGCCTGGACGACGCACGCTGGCTGCACACGCTGCAGCAGGCCGGCCAGCGCAGCGGCCTGCGGCTGGTGGCGGCGGGTAACGTGCACATGCATTCACGCTCGCGCAAGCCCTTGCACGACGTGATCAGCGCCGTGCGCCTAGGCCGGCCGGTCGCCGACTGCGGCTTTGCCTTGCAGCCGAATGCCGAAGCCCATTTGCGCACCCGCGTGCGCTTGGCCGGCCTGTACCCGCCCGAGCTGCTGCAGGAAAGCCTGCTGGTGGCCGCGCTGTGCACCTTCAATCTGGACGAGCTGAAGTACGAGTATCCGCAGGAGGTGGTGCCGCAGGGCCACACCCCGGCCAGCTTTTTGCGCCTGAGCGCGCTGGCCGGTGCGACCGAACGCTACCCCGAAGGCGTGCCGGCCGATGTGCTGCAGCGGCTGGACTACGAGCTGGCGCTGATTGGCGAGCTGGCCTATGAGAAGTATTTTTTGACGGTATATGACATCGTGCGCTTTGCCCGCAGCCGCAACATCCTGTGCCAGGGGCGTGGCTCGGCGGCCAATTCGGTGGTCTGCTACTGCTTGGGCGTCACGGAGGTGGACCCGGTCCGAAGCCATGGCCTGTTCGAGCGCTTTATCAGTCGCGAGCGCAATGAGCCGCCCGACATCGACGTCGATTTCGAGCACGAGCGGCGCGAGGAAGTGATCCAGTACCTGTACACCCGCTTCGGCCGGCACCGTGCCGCGCTGACGGCCGCCGTGGTCACCTACCGGCCGCGCAGCGCCATCCGCGATGTAGGCGAGGCGCTGGGCCTGCCGCCGGACATGCTGGAGGCCCTGGCCAAGAACCATGTGTGGTGGGACGGCCCCGATGCCATGCCCGAGCGCCTGCGCGAGATCGACGTGGACCCCACGCTGCGCGCCATCGTCTTGCTGCTGGAGCTGACGCGCACGCTGATCGGCTTTCCGCGCCATCTGTCGCAGCACACCGGCGGCTTTGTGCTGACCGGTGACCGGCTGACTTCCAGCGTGCCGGTGCGCAATGCTGCGATGAAAGACCGCACCACCATCGAGTGGGACAAGGACGATATCGACGCGCTGGGCCTGCTGAAGGTGGATGTGCTGGCGCTGGGCATGTTGACCGCCATCCACCGCAGCCTGAACTTCATCAGCCAGTGGCGCGGCTACACCTTTACCAGGCAGCACATCAAGGAGGGTGACGTACCAACTTACGACATGTGCTGCGCCGCCGACACCATAGGCGTGTTCCAGATCGAGTCGCGGGCCCAGCAGAGCATGCTGCCCCGGCTGCGGCCGCGCTGTTTTTACGACCTGGTGGTGCAGGTGGCCATCGTGCGGCCCGGGCCTATCCAGGGCGGCATGGTGCACCCGTACCTGCGGCGCCGCCAGGGGCTGGAGCTGGCGGAGAGCCCCAATCCGGCTTTGGGGCCGGCGCTGGACCGGACGATGGGCGTACCGATCTTTCAGGAGCAGGTGATGCAGATCGCCATGATCGCCGCAGGCTTCAGCCCCGGCGAGGCCGACGAGTTGCGCCGTGCCATGGCCGCTTGGAAGCGCAAGGGCGGTATCGAGAAGTTCCACCAGCGCATCCTGGACGGCATGGCGGAGCGTGGCTACGCATCCGAGTTCGCCGAGGCTATCTTCCGCCAGATGCAGGGCTTTGGCGAATACGGCTTCCCCGAGAGCCACGCCGCCAGCTTTGCGCTGCTGGTCTACGACAGCGCCTACATGAAATGCCATGAGCCAGGCTGCTTTCTGGCGGCCATGCTGAATTCGCTGCCTATGGGCTTTTACGGTCCGTCGCAGCTGGTGCAGGACGCGCAGCGCCACGGCGTGGAAGTGCGGCCGACCGACGTGACGCACAGCGACTGGGATTGCACCCTGGAAGATGGCGGGCAGGACCAGCCGGCGGTGCGCCTTGGCCTGCGCCTGGTGTCGGGCGTTTCCCAGAAGAACATGGAGCGACTGGTACAGGTCCGCGCCGTCCAGCCCTTCAGCAGCACCGAAGACCTGGCCTTGCGCGCGCAACTGGATGCAGGCAGCTTGAACGCCCTGGCCCGTGCCGATGCGCTGGCCAGCCTGTCCGGGCACCGGCGCCAGCAGGTCTGGGATGCATCGGCCCTGCATGCCACACCCGCGCTGCTCCGCGATGCGCCGGTGCATGAGCAGGCGCTGGCTTTGGAGCCAGCCCCGGAAGCCGAGGAAATCGTCTGGGACTACGCGGCTCTGGGCATGAGCTTGCGGCGCCACCCGGTGGCCTTACTGCGCGGCTATTTGCGCAAGCGCTGGCTGCTGTCGGCCGCCGAGCTGCGCGATCTGCCGGAAGCCGCCACCGGCCGCATGGTGCGCGCCTGCGGCCTGGTCACCGTGCGGCAGCAGCCGGGCACGGCCAAGGGCATTGTGTTTGTGACCCTGGAAGACGAAACTGGCAACGTGAACGTGATCGTCTGGAAGAGCCTTCGCGACAGCCAGCGTGCGCCCTTGCTGCAGGCCAAGCTGCTGGCGGTGTACGGCGAGTGGCAGCGCGTGGGCGAGGTGCGGCACCTGGTGGCGCGGCACTTGCGCGATGTCAGCCATTTGCTGGGCGAGCTGGCTACCAGTAGCCGAGATTTTCACTAGCCTGTCATACAGATGCTATGGAATAAATAGCTGCTTGCGCTGGTGGAATATGCGCTAAAGTCCTAAAAGATTGAGAAACTGTCGGGGCTTGCAGGTCACGGCTTTGTCATCTTTCTGACATCAAATTTCGTGACACTTGCCGCTACCATCCCGCGCCCGATTGCCTGACCATACTGATGTCCGTCCTTAAAAAAATTACCTCCGTACCCGAGTTCACCCCTGGAGCCCTGCTGGACCGCGACCACAGCATTCTGGCTTTCAATGAAAGGGTGCTGGACTGCGCTCTGCGGCCCGATGTACCCCTGCTGGAGCGGCTGCGCTATCTGTGCATCGTCTCGTCCAATCTGGATGAATTTTTTGAGGTACGTGGTGCCCCGCATCTGGTGGCGGCCCACAGCAATGACTACCGTGGCGTCTACACCGTAGACTCGTTCAAGAAGCTGGCGGCAGATGCGCATGCGCTGGTGGCGCGCCAGTACGCGCTGTACAACGACCAGCTGCAGCCGGCGTTTGCCGAGCAGGGCTTTCAGATCATTCCGCATGGCGAGCGGAACGCTGTGCAGCGGCGCTGGGTCAAGACCTACTTCGACCGCGAAGTCCGCCCCCTGCTAATGCCGGTGGGGCTGGACCCGGCGCACCCGTTTCCGCAGGTGGCTAACAAGTCACTGAACTTCATCGTGCGCCTGCGCGGGCAGGATGCGTTTGGCCGCGAGAACGAGATCACCATCGTCAAAGTGCCACGCGTGCTGCCACGGCTGATCCGCTTGCCGGATGCGGTGTCGGGTGAGCGCATGCTGTTTGTGTCACTGTCGAGCGTGATCCGCGCCCATCTGCACGAGATGTTCGTCGGCCGCGAGGTGGGGCAGTTCTCGCAGTTCCGCGTGACCCGGCATTCTGACCTGGCGGTGGACGAAGACGATGTGCGCAACTTGCGCACCGCACTGCGCCAGGGGCTGGAAATACGGCACTTCGGTCAGGCCGTGCGGCTCGAGGTGTCGGCCGATTGCTCCGAGCATTTATCCCAGTTTCTGCTGCGGCAGTTCGATCTGCCCGAGCAGGCGTTGTACCGCGTGCAAGGCCCGGTGAACCTGGCACGCCTGACCCAGCTGATCGACCTGGTGGACCGGCCGGCTCTGTTGTTCCCGCCCTTCCAGGCCAGTTGGCCGCGACAGCTGACGCGCGGGCAGTCCTTCTTTGAGCGCCTGAAGCAGGGCGACGTGCTGATCCACCAGCCGTTCGAGAGCTTTGACGCGGTGCTGGCGTTCTTGCGCGAGGCGGTGCACGACCCGGCGGTGCTGGCTATCAAGCAAACCATTTACCGCACCGGCCCAGATTCTGAGCTGATGGCCTTGCTGCGCGAAGCCGTGCGCCGCGGCAAGGAGGTCACCGTGGTGGTGGAACTGAAAGCTCGCTTCGACGAAGAAGCCAATATCAACTGGGCCGAGATGCTGGAGTCGATCGGTGCCCAGGTGGTGTACGGCGTGGTGGGCCTTAAAACCCACGCCAAGATGCTGCTGGTGACGCGCCGCGAAGGCAAGCAGTTGCGCCGCTACGGGCATTTGTCCACCGGCAACTACAACCCGCGTACGGCCCGGCTGTACACCGACATCAGCCAGCTCACCGCCGATGCGGCGTTGACCAGCGACATGGAGCAGGTGTTTGTGCACATCGCCGGCCAGAGCAAGCTGCCACGGCTGCGCCGCCTGTGGCTGGCGCCGTTCCAGTTGCACCGCAAGCTGACCGACACCATGGATGCGCTGGGCAAAGCTGCGGCCCAGGGCAAGCCGACCCGCATCGTCGCCAAAATGAACGCGCTGACCGACGAGGCACTGATTGCCGCCCTGGTGCGCGCGGGCCAGCAAGGGGTGCGCATCGACCTGGTGGTGCGCGGCGCCTGCATGCTGCCCGGCCAGGTGCCGGGCTGGACAGACAACATCCGCGTGCGCTCGGTGGTCGGCCGGTTTCTTGAGCATTCGCGCATCTTTTACTTCCGCAATGGCGACAAGGAAGATCTCTACCTGTCGAGCGCCGATTGGATGAACCGCAATATGCTGCGCCGCATCGAGCTGGCCTGGCCGGTCACCGACCCGCAGCTGCGCCAGCGCGTGATCGACGAATGCCTGGTGCCGTATCTGCTGGATGAACGCGACGCCTGGGACCTGGGCCCCGACGGCAGCTACACCCGCACGCGCAGCGACGGCCCTGGCGCGCAGGCCGCCTTGATGGGCCGCTACGGCCAACGCCGCAGGTGAACGCCATGGACCTGATTTTGTGGCGCCACGCAGAAGCAGAGGAGGGGGACGAAACCGTGGACGATATGGTCCGCTGCCTGACGCCGCGTGGCGTCAAGCAAGCCCACCGCATGGCCCAGTGGCTGGACCGAAATCTGCCCGAAAGCACCCGGGTACTGGCCAGCCCTGCGCACCGCACCGAGCAGACGGTACGCGCCCTGGGGCGCCGCTACAAGCTGCGGCCAGAACTTGCACCAGGTTGCAGTCCCGAGCAACTGCTGGCTGCCGCCCAGTGGCCGGACAGCAAGGCCGCGGTACTCGTGGTTGGGCACCAGCCGGTGTTGGGTCAGACGATTGCCCAGTTGCTGGGCATGGGCGAGATGGAGTTGTCGGTGCGCAAGGGCGCGGTCTGGTGGCTGCGCCGACGCGACCGCGATGGCCAGGCCCAGACCGTGGTGGTCACGGTGCAGGCCCCGGAGCTACTTTAGGACTTCTTAGCGACCTTTTTCACCGCTTTCTTGGCGGCAGGCTTGGCAGGCACAGAGCTGGCGGCTTCTGCTGCAGGGCGGCCGGTCTTGATGGTAGGCACGGCTTGTAGGGCTACACGCAAAGCTGCATCCGACATGGCGGCCAGGGCCTTGATGCCGGCACGCAGCAGTTCGCTCTTCTTGGCGGGCTGGGCCAGGGCGATGGCACGCAGTTTCAGGTCGTCCAACACCGTGTATTCGGCTTTGGGGATGGTGAAGCTGTCGCGGACCAGCTTGGGCTTCTTGGCCTTAGCCGGCTTCTCGGCCGCAACTGCAGCCACTGGCTTGGGCTTGGCTACAACGGCCTTGGGTTTCGCCGCAGGTGCTTTGGGGCTCTTGACCACTTTGGCGCGCACAGCGGCAGCCTTGGGGGCGGCGGCTTTGGCGGGCACGGTCTTTTCGATGGGTGCTGCGGGTGCTGCAACCGGTGCGGCTACGGGTGTGCTGGTGGCTTTGGGGGCGGCGGTCATGCGGAAATTCCTTTTTTTAAACGATTTATATAGTTTATATGGTTTTAGAGATTTTTTGAAGCTGATAGTGGGTGTTGATGCACTTTTCATGCGGCTGTCATGGCCGTGACTTACTGTGGACGGTTTTCCCGTTGCGATGGAGTAATACTTTGGATGCTTTTGCGGTGGATATGCCCAGCCTGACCCGCGACTACCTGCCCACCAGCGTGCGCCAGGGGCGCGGACCCTTGGCCGAGCTGATGCGCAAGAACGCGATGTACTCGGTGTTCCAGCCCATCGTGGACCTGCGCAATGGCAGTGTGTATGCACATGAGGCCCTGATCCGTGGCGTGGAAGACACGCCGCTGTTTGGTGCCGACGCTTTGTTCCAGGCGGCGCGCGCAGAGGGCTTGCTGTTCGAGTTCGAGCTGTACTGCATTGGCGTGGCGCTGGAGGGCTGGGGCCGCTTGCAGGAGCCGGGCCGCTTGTTTGTAAACATCAGCGCTGATGCGTTGGTGGACGTGGTGCAGCGCCAGGGGTGTACCAAGCTCGTGCATCTGGTGCGCAGCTTTCGGGTGCTGCCGCGCATGTTGGTGCTGGAGCTTACCGAGCATGAGCGCGTCAACAATATGGACCAGCTTATCGACGTGGTGCGCGAAGTACGGGCTGCCGGCTTGTCGCTGGCTCTGGACGACTTTGGCGATGGCCGCTCCAGCCTGCGCCTATGGTCGCAGGTAAAGCCGGAGCTCGTGAAGATCGACAAGTACTTCACCAAGGACATTTCCCAGCACGCAGACAATCTGCAAACCCTGCAGGCGCTGAAGCAGATCGCCACTATTTTCGGCACCCAGCTGGTGGCCGAAGGCATTGAAACCAAGGATGACCTGCGGGTGCTGCGTGATCTGGACCTGGCCTACGGCCAAGGCTATTTGCTGGGCCGGCCCGAGCTGCTGCCGCGGGTGAAGGTAAAGGAGCTGGCGCTGGAGGTGCTGAAGGACACCCTGGTGTCGATCTTTCCGGCATCTGGTCGGGTATCCCGGTCCGGGGTGTTGCGTGGTTTGTCCGTGCAGCAGGCGCCTTGTGCCGGAATCCACACCACCAACGACCAGCTGTCAGCGCTGTTTTTGCAGCATCCTGAGCTGCATGCGATTGCTATCGTGGACCAGGGCCGGCCGCTGGCGCTGGTGAACCGGCACGAGTTCATGACGCATTACGCTACCCAGTACTACCGTGAAGTGCACGGGCGCAAACCCTGCTTAGCCAATGCCAACCATGCGCCGCGGCTGGTGGAACGCGACCACAACGTCGACGAACTGGTTGGCATACTGACCTCGCAAGACCAGCGCTACTTGACGGAGGGCTTTATCGTTACCGAAAACGGGCGCTACATTGGGCTTGGAACCGGCGACCAGCTGGTGCGTTCGGTAACTGAGGTGCGGCTGGAGGCAGCCCGCCACGCGAACCCGCTGACCTTTTTGCCCGGCAATATCCCTATCAGCCAGCACATTGAGCGCTTGATGGATGCTGGCGCCGACTTTGTGGCTTGCTATGCGGACCTGAACCATTTCAAGCCGTTCAATGACCATTACGGTTACTGGCGCGGCGATGAAATGATCCGCCTGGTGGCCAAGCTGGCGCTGGCGCACTGCGATGCCAAGCGGGATTTCGTCGGCCACGTGGGCGGTGATGATTTCATCTTTCTGTTCCAGAGTAGCGACTGGGCCCAGCGCTGCGAAGCCATCGTGCAGGAGTTTTCAGAGCGAGCACTGACCCTATTCGACGACGCGGCGCGGCTGGCCGGAGGTATCCAGGCAGAAGACCGTCAAGGCGCGCAGCGGTTTTTTCCGTTTACCACGCTGTCGATAGGCGCGGTGCGCATCCAGCGGGGGCAGTATGGCCATGCCGAGGAGGTGGCCAATGCCGCAGCCCTGGCCAAGCACGATGCCAAAGTGCATGGTGCCGGCCTGTTTGTACGTGGGGCGGCGGACATTTTGCCGGTTTGAGTCGGCAATTGCATTTGTAAGACATGGCAGTCTGCAGGGCCACAAACTGCTCTATAAAATGGGTGCATGGCCACCAAAACACCCAAAAAGCCACCGCAGCCCCCGACCCAGCCTTCAGTTCCTGATGACGGCGGTTCGGTCGTGCTCGAGCGGCGCACCGAAAAAGTCCAGCCGCCCCAGATGCACCAGGTACTGATGCTCAACGACGACTACACCCCGATGGAGTTCGTCGTGGTCGTGATCCAAGAGTTTTTTGGCAAAGACCGCGAAACAGCCACCCAAATCATGCTCAAAATCCATCTGGACGGAAAAGCCGTATGCGGCGTTTATTCCAAAGATGTGGCTGCGACCAAGGTCGATCAGGTACTGGAGGCCGCCAAGCAATCGGGACATCCATTGCAATGCGTAAGCGAACCTGTAGGTTGATAGCTTGAATAAGTTGAAGCGCAACCCATGTAGAGTGCGTCATCAGAGTGTCGTTAACAGCAAGGCAAAAAAGGAATTCACATGATTGCCCAAGAATTGGAAGTCAGTTTGCACATGGCTTTCGTGGAAGCGCGCCAGCAACGCCACGAATTTATTACCGTCGAGCACCTGCTGCTGGCCTTGCTGGACAATCCCAGCGCGGCTGAAGTTTTACGCGCCTGCTCGGCCAACATCGACGATTTGCGCAAATCGTTGAGCAATTTCATCAAAGACAACACCCCGCAAGTTGCGGGTACCGACGATGTGGACACCCAGCCCACGCTGGGCTTCCAACGTGTCATCCAGCGCGCAATCATGCATGTGCAGTCCACAGGCAGCGGCAAAAAAGAAGTGACTGGCGCCAATGTGCTGGTAGCGATTTTCGGCGAAAAAGACTCGCACGCCGTGTATTACCTGCACCAGCAGGGCGTAACGCGCCTGGACGTGGTGAACTTTATCGCCCACGGCATCAAGAAGAGCGATCCGCCAGAGCCCGCCAAGGCTGCAGAGAGCCAGTCCGAGACTGAAGAAGGCGGAAGCGAGAAGAGCGAAAAATCTTCTCCCTTGGAGCAGTTCACCCAAAACCTGAACCAAATGGCGAAGGAAGGCAAGATTGATCCGCTGATCGGCCGCGAGTACGAGGTCGAGCGCACGATCCAGATTCTGTGCCGCCGCCGCAAGAACAACCCGCTATTGGTGGGTGAAGCTGGCGTGGGCAAGACCGCGATTGCCGAGGGTCTGGCCTGGCGCATCACGCAAAAAGAAGTGCCTGAAATCCTGGCTGAAGCCGTGGTGTATTCGCTGGACATGGGCGCATTGCTGGCGGGTACCAAGTACCGTGGCGATTTCGAGCAGCGCCTCAAGGGTGTGCTCAAGTCGCTGAAAGACAAGCCCAACGCTGTTTTGTTCATTGACGAAATCCACACGCTGATCGGTGCCGGTGCGGCATCGGGTGGCACGCTGGATGCGTCCAATCTGCTCAAGCCAGCGCTGTCCAGCGGCCAGCTGAAGTGCATTGGTGCGACCACTTTCACCGAATACCGTGGCATCTTCGAGAAAGACGCTGCGCTGTCCCGCCGCTTCCAGAAGGTCGACGTCGTCGAGCCGACCGTGCAGGAAACCGTGGAGATCCTCAAGGGTTTGAAGTCTCGCTTTGAAGAGCACCATGGCGTGAAATACGCGGTAGCTGCCTTGCAGGCTGCCGCCGAGCTGAGCGCCAAGTACATCAATGACCGCCATTTGCCCGACAAGGCGATTGACGTGATTGATGAAGCCGGCGCTGCCCAACGGATCCTGGCGCCCAGCAAGCGCAAGAAGACCATCACAAAAACCGAGGTGGAGGAAATCGTGGCCAAGATCGCCCGCATTCCGCCCGCCAACGTGTCCAACGATGACCGCGGCAAACTCAAGACGCTGGAACGCGATTTGAAGAACGTGGTGTTCGGCCAGGATAAAGCCCTGGACGTCTTGGCATCTGCGGTGAAGATGGCCCGTTCGGGCTTAGGCAAAGGCGACAAGCCAATTGGCTCTTTCCTGTTCAGCGGCCCTACCGGTGTCGGCAAGACCGAAGCGGCGAAGCAACTGGCGTACATCATGGGCATCGAGCTGATCCGCTTCGACATGTCTGAATACATGGAGCGCCATGCGGTGAGCCGTTTGATCGGCGCGCCTCCAGGCTACGTTGGTTTTGACCAAGGCGGCTTGTTGACCGAAGCCGTCACCAAGAAGCCGCATTGCGTGCTGCTGCTGGATGAGATCGAAAAAGCCCATCCTGACATCTTCAACGTGCTGCTGCAGGTGATGGACCATGGTACTTTGACGGATAACAACGGGCGCAAGGCCGACTTCCGCAACGTCATCATCATCATGACGACCAATGCGGGTGCCGAGACCATGAACAAGGCAACGATTGGCTTTACCAATCCACGCCAGTCGGGCGACGAAATGGCGGACATCAAACGCCTGTTCACGCCTGAGTTCCGCAACCGTCTGGATGCGACAGTCAGCTTCAAGGCTTTGGATGAAACCATCATCCTGCGCGTGGTCGACAAGTTCTTGCTGCAACTGGAAACCCAGCTGGCCGAGAAGAAGGTGGATGTCACGTTCACCGACAACTTACGCAAGTATCTTGGCAAGAAGGGCTTTGATCCTCTGATGGGCGCTCGGCCTATGCAGCGCCTGATCCAGGACACGATCCGTCGCGCCTTGGCCGACGAGTTGCTGTTCGGCCGCTTGATCGACGGTGGCCGCCTGACGGTGGACATGAAGGTCACCACCGACGAGAAGGGCGTGGAAACCGGCGAAGTCGAGTTGGACATCCAGCCGCTGCCCAAGAAAGAAGGGCGCGCGAAGCCTGAGTCGGAAGAGGCAACAACCGGCTAAAACTTAAGCGCAACGCAAAAGGGGCGGTACTGCAAGGTACAGCCCCTTTTTCTATGTATGTCTATTAACAGATTACAGCGGCAATGTGTCCAGTGCGGAGTAGGCTTTGCGCAGCCAGGTCTTGACGCGCTGGCGTTCCAGCATGCCCAGGCCATCGGTTTCGCTGCGTTCGTGCACTGCGCTCCAGAAGCTGGCGTTCTGTCGGTCAATCTTGCGCATGCTGGCGTCTTGCAGCTGTGGCAGCTCGATCACACGGGCGCCGCAGGCCAAAGCGTTTTGCATGGCCACCGATGATTTCATCAGCGAGAAATCCGAACCGCGGCCCAGATTCAGTACCACGATGTAGTTGGGGGCAGTGCCGAAGCTCTCCATCAGGTCGGCCAGCAAATTTACCGAATCTTTACCTTCGTCAATAACGTGCCAGAAGTTCACGGCGATCTTCAAATCGGCCAGTACTTCGAACAGGTCGGAGTCTTTAATCCAGCGCGCCAACGGAGCCGCAGTTTGTGCCGCCAGGTCAACGATTACGTTCTGCTCGGGGCTAACTTCAAAAGCTTCGGCTATGACGTCCAGTCCTTCAAAGCTGTCGACTACAACAGGTGAAGCAAAGTCGGGATAGAACCGGGTGAAGGAGTTGTGTGAACGGTCGGTATCAAAGCCGGTAAATACTTTGCCGGTATCCAGAAAATACTGCGCAAGTACACGTGCCGTCACCGATTTGCCTACGCCGCCCTTTTCACCACCAATAAAATTGATTGAACTCATGTATTTCCCTGGATTGTTTCGCTGATTCTACGGTCTGGGGTTTGTGCCCGTTAACGCATTTTTAAAGTTCTAAAAGCAAAAACTATGCACAATATTTGTTGCATGTGCGTGAATGGATGCACTCAGGCTCACGCCGCGGCGCCGAACAAGCTCTTTAAACAGGCTGGCAAGTGTGTGTGAAACTACGCATTCAATGCCACCTTAAAAAGTCGATCTAAGTCTTTGATCTTGTGCCATCTTTTTGATTTCGATACACTCCGACTTAATCGTTTCTGAACCGGAGATGAACGCATGCCCTCCACTGAAAGCCCCGCCTTGAACCGCTTGCTACAAATTGTTGCGATATTTACCTGCACCGTGACGCTGTGCGCCATGCCCGCACACGCTGCGCAGCGTAAGAAAGTAGAAATTCAGAAAACCAATGCCGCCAGCAAAGTTGCCAAGCGCAGCAGTGGCGAAAAGTCCGTGCGCGTTGCCCGGGCCTCCAAAACTGCGGTTTCTGCAAAGTCGCGGGTGCGTGTTCCCGTGGCAATCATTCCGGCGATACCTTCGTTCGGTGAGTTGGCTGGGTTGCATGGCGCACCCGATGCGCTGGCCCTCAAATCTAGTGTAGCCCTGGTAATAGACCAAGATACCCGTGAAGTGCTGTTCAGCAAGAATGAACAGGCAGTGTTGCCGATTGCCTCGTTGACCAAGTTGATGACGGGCGTGGTGGTCAATGAAGCCCATCTGCCGATGGACGAAGAAATCACCATTACCCAGGACGATGTGGATACCGAAAAGCGCAGCCGTTCGCGTTTGACGGTCGGTACCTCGCTAAGCAGGGGTGAACTCTTGCATTTGGCTCTGATGTCGAGCGAAAACCGCGCCGCCCACGCGCTGGGGCGTACCTACCCCGGTGGTATGAACACCTTTGTTGCCTTGATGAATGCCAAGGCGAAGGCACTGGGCATGAAGGACACCCGCTATGTCGAGCCCACCGGTTTGTCCAGCAACAACCAATCCAGTGCCCACGACCTAGCCGCCTTGGTCAATGCTGCGTACAACGAACCTACGCTGCGTGAACTGACCACCTCGCCGGGTTACCAGGTGGATGTGGGCAGCCGCACCCTGCAGTTCAACAACACCAACCGTCTGGTCAAGAATCCCGACTGGGATATCGGCATACAGAAAACCGGCTTCATCAATGAGGCAGGGCAATGCCTGGTGTTGCAAGCCAAGATTGCTGGCCGAAAGCTGATCATGGTATTCCTGGATTCGGCTGGCAAGCTAAGCCGAATCGGCGATGCGGAGCGCGTGCGTCGCTGGGTGGAATCCACCCCTCACGTAGCAAACAATGCCACCAAAGTCGCGGGCTAAGAAGTCTCCGAGCCGCGACTTTCCAACTCAATGGTGGTTGGCCGCTTTGTAGCCCAAAGCGGAAGATATCGCTGTGGCGGTGTTTTGCAGTTTCGGTAGCCAGTTTTCGTCCAAACGGTCCGCCGGCGCTGAGATGGATAGGCCGGCGATAAGCCGGCTTTGGTCATCGTAGATGCCTACGGCCATGCAGCGCACGCCTAACTCCAGCTCCTCATTGTCCCGGGCTACGCCGTATTGGCGGGTTTTAGACAGTTCGCGTTCCAGCAGCGCCAAATCGGTCAGGCTGTTCTTGGTTTGGCCGCTCAAGCCGGTGCGCATGGCATAAGCCCGAACCCGTTGCGGGTCGTCCACTGACAGAAACAGCTTACCCACAGACGTCAGGTGCAGCGGGGCGCGTCCGCCAATCGCCCGTACCACCTGCATTCCCGAGCGTTCGCTGAAGGCCCGCTCCACATAAACAATTTCATCGCCCTGGCGCAGGCTGAGGTTGACGGGTTGCTGCGTTAACCGGTGCAGTTCGCGCATCGGTGCTAGAGCTGCATCGCGCACACTCAGGCGCCCTTTGACCAGGTTGCCCAGCTCCAGCAAACGCATGCCCAGGCGGTAGCTACCTGGTTCTGGTCGGTCCACAAAGCGTCCGGTAGCCAGGTCGTTGAGAATGCGGTGGGTGGTAGAGGGGTGGAGGCCCGTCTTCTCGCTGATTTCCTTGAGCGACATGGCATCTTCGCGTGAGGCCAGTACATCGATCAGTGAGAACATGCGTTCGATGACCTGGACAGTGGGCGTAACGGGAATATTGGGGTCAATCGCTTTCATGGGCAGTTCTCGAAAAGAGGTGCTGCATCTTACCTTGTGAAATCCGGCATTGCATGATGTGAAATCATGCGTGCGACACAGTTGCTCTGGCTACCGTATTTTCACAGCTGGCCCATGCTCCAGGCACCATTTCGCAGCACCTCGTGGGGAGTGAAGCGGGCCTTGTAAAGCATCTTCGGGCTTTGTTCGATCCAGTATCCTAGGTACACATAGGGAAGGTGCAGCTGGCGCGCTTGGGCTATCTGCCACAGCACGTTGTAGGTGCCGTAGCTGGCGCGCTCTTCCGGCTCGTAAAAGGTATATACCGCGGATAAACCGTCGTCCAGTATGTCCAGGATAGACACCATCTTCAGCGCACCGGGTGTGCCGTCGTCCTGCGGTGCACGGAACTCCACCAGGCGCGAATTGACCCGGCTTTGCAGTAAGAACTGGGTGTACTGGTCGATGCTGTCTTGGTCCATGCCACCGCCAGCGTGGCGGCCGTTCTGGTAGCGCCGGTAGAGCTGGTAGTGTTCGTGCACAAAGCCGAGGTTCAGCACCCGTGCCTGCAAGCTGCTGTGCTGGTTGAAGGCGCGTTGCTGGCTGCGGCTGGGCTTGAAATCGTCGGCCAATACCCGCAGTGGCACGCAGGCCTGGCAGCCATCACAGTACGGGCGGTAGGTGAACAGTCCGCTGCGGCGGAAGCCTGTGCGCACCAACTCCGAATAGGTATCGCTCTGGATCAAGTGGCTGGGCGTGGCCACCTGGGAGCGCGCTTGCCTATCGGGCAGGTAGCTGCACGGGTAGGGCGCTGTGGCGTAAAACTGCAGCGTTTGTAGGGGCAGATCGTTGAGGTGTGTCACACGGAGTCGGGTGGTTGTACCGCCAGTGCGTTCCAGTATACGGGCTCAAATTGCCAGACCGGGCCGGGCCTTGCGCCGTTCAAGGCAACCTGCGCACAGAAGGCCGCACGGGGCATCTCACGCGCTCCCAGCGAGGCCAGATGGGAGGTGTTCTGCTGGCAATCGATGAGCGGGATGCGATGCACGCGGCAGAAGCTGACCAAGGCGGCCAAGGCGATCTTGGAGGCATCGGGCACCCGGGTGAACATGGACTCGCCAAACACCGCTTGGCCCAGCGCGACGCAGTACAGGCCGCCCACCAGCTCGCCATCGATCCAGGTTTCCACACTGTGCGCCGCGCCAGCTTGGTGTAGTGCCTGGTAGGCCTGCACCATGTCTTCGACGATCCAGGTGCCCGACTGGCCCGGGCGCGGACTGCTGGAGCACGCCCGAATAACCTCGGCGAATGCGCTATCAAAACGGATCTCGCAGCCAGCAGAGTCTCGGAACCTTGATATGACTTTACGCAGCGAACGGTGCAGCTTGAAGTGGACCGTCTGCAGCACCATGCGCGGGTCGGTGCTCCACCACAGTATCGGTTGGCCGTTGCTGAACCAGGGGAAAATGCCGTTCCGGTATGCGCGCTGCAGGCTGTCCACGTCCAGCGCACCGCCAGCCGCCAGCAAACCCGGTGCCGGCGCCGATGCGCCCCAGGCCTGGCTGACCGGGGGGAAGTCTTCTCCCGGCGCGAGCCAGGTCACCGGCTTTTCCATGGCGGGCTTGTGCGGCGACATGCAATGATTTATCAGTGTTTATGGTGCTAGGCGCTCACGGTTCCAGCGTGAGCCGCTATCTAATGTATAGCGAAGTCGGTCGTGCAGGCGGCTTTTGCGTCCTTGCCAGAACTGCCAGTTGTCAGGCTGCAGGCGGTAGCCGCCCCAGTGTGGCGGTCGGGGCGGGTTCAGCATGAATTTGGCGCCGAATTTTGCAGCGTTGGCCACTAGTACGCCACGGCCCGAAATCACCTGCGACTGTGGAGATGCCCAGGCGCCAATGCGCGAATCCAGAGGGCGGCTGTGGAAGTAGTCGTCGCTTTCCGCATCGCTGACCTTGCTGACCCGGCCTTCGATGCGCACCACGCGCTCCAGCTCGACCCAATGGAACTGCAGGGCTGCAAACGGGTTGCCCGCCAGTTCCAGGCCCTTGCGGCTTTCATAATTGGTGTACCAGACGATGCCGTGTTCGTCATAGCCCTTGACCAGCACGATGCGGGTGGACGGGCGCAAATCGCTGCCCACCGTGGCCAGGGTCATGGCATTGGGTTCAGGCACCTGGGCGGCGATGGCTTCGTTCAGCCACTGGTCAAACTGCTGCAACGGGTTGGCATGGGACGCGTCCTCGTTGAGTTCGGCGCGCTCGTAGCTTTTGCGCAGATCGGCAAGCTGGGTATTGGTAAGGCTCATGCCCTAGATTGTGCCGCTGAACCCGACGGCATTGCGCCGCCAGGTGTATCCCGCCCAAGGCCTGGCACGGCCAGACCTTGCGGCATCAGAAGAAGCCCAGCTTGTTCGGGCTGTAGCTGACCAGCAGATTCTTGGTCTGCTGGTACTGGTCGAGCATCATCTTGTGGGTTTCGCGGCCGATGCCCGATTCCTTGTAGCCGCCGAAGGTCGCGTGGGCCGGGTAAGCGTGGTAGCAGTTGGTCCAGACCCGTCCCGCCTTGATGCCCCGGCCCATGCGGTAGGCTACGCTGCCGTCGCGGCTCCAGACTCCTGCACCCAGGCCGTAAGGCGTGTCGTTGGCCAGTGCCAGGGCCTCGGCCTCGTCCTTGAAGGTGGTCACCGCCAGTACGGGGCCAAAGATTTCTTCCTGGAAGATGCGCATCTTGTTGTGGCCCTTGAACAGCGTGGGCTGCACGTAATAGCCGCCGGCCAGGTCGCCCGGCAGGCAGGCGCGCTGGCCGCCCGCCAGCAACTCGGCACCTTCATTGACCCCGATATCCATGTAGGACATGATTTTGTCCAGCTGGATCTGCGAGGACTGCGCACCCATCATCGAGTCGGTATCCAGCGGGCTGCCTTGCTTGATCTGTTGCACGCGGGCCAGCACCCGGGCCATGAACTTGTCGTAGATCGACTCATGGATCAGCGCGCGCGAGGGGCAGGTGCAGACCTCGCCCTGGTTGAAGGCAAACAGCACCAGGCCTTCGATGGCCTTGTCAAAGAAGGCGTCATCGGCATCGGCAATGTCGGCAAAAAAGATATTGGGCGACTTGCCGCCCAGCTCCAGCGTGGCGGGAATCAAGTTGGTCGCTGCCGCCTGGGCAATGCTGCGGCCGGTGGCTGTGGAGCCGGTGAAGGCGATCTTGGCGATCCGCTTGCTGGTGGCCAGGGCTTTGCCTGCATCGCGGCCATAGCCGTTGACGATGTTCAGCACGCCGGGCGGCAGCAGGTCGGCAATCAACTCCATCATGACCAGGATGCTGATCGGGGTGGATTCGGCGGGTTTCAGCACCACGCAGTTGCCGGCGGCAATCGCGGGCGCCAGTTTCCAGGCCGCCATCAGGATCGGGAAGTTCCAGGGAATGATCAGGCCCACCACGCCCAGCGGCTCGTGGAAATGGTAGGCCACAGCGGTTTCGTCCAGCTGGCTCAGCGCGCCTTCCTGGGCCCGAAGGCAGCCGGCAAAGTAGCGGAAATGGTCTACCGCCAGCGGGATGTCGGCGTTCAGGGTTTCGCGGATTGGCTTGCCGTTGTCCACCGTGTCGGCATAGGCCAGCAGTTCCAGGTTCTTTTCCAGACGATCGGCAATCTTCAGCAGCACATTCGAGCGATCGGCGGCTGCGGTGGCACCCCAGGCGTCGGCGGCAGCATGGGCGGCATCGAGTGCCAGCTCGATGTCTTCCGTGCCCGAACAGGCGGCCTGGGTATAGACCTTGCCGGTGATCGGCGTGATCACGTCGAAATATTCGCCCTTGACCGGTGCCACCCAGCGGCCACCGATGAAGTTGTCATAGCGGCTCTTGAATTGCACGGGGGCATTGGCGCTGCCAGGGTTGGGATAAAGCATGAAAGTCTCCTGTAGGTATGGTTTGCACTGCATGTTGGTGCGCTGTGTTTACTGCACGCTGTATGCCACAGCCGGTGTGCGCCAGAACTGAGGCCTTTCAGGTTCAAAGACCGGGTTTTCATGGCATCCGGGTGTTCTTTTGTCAGCTGGTTGTGGAACAGTTGTCCCAGAATGGAGCAGATGGCGGGGCAGTTGCGCTCAACAGCTTGGCAGTGCTGCGCCTGCGTACTACAGTCCAGAGCCAGATGACTGCCCCGGCATGTACCGGTGGCGGGAAGGAGACAACAGCATGCATTCCGGAACCCCTCCCGCCAGAACCACCAGCGTGGCGTTGCGCCAGGCACGCCGCCAATTGCTCGACCAGGGCGACGTAGCCGCCGGCCTGCTGGACGAGTGCCTGGCCCGCTCCTGGAGCCGCAGCCTTGACTTCGGCCTGCAAGCCAGCGGTCGCACGCCCGGTGCTCCCCATGCCTCCGCCGCGCAACTGGCGCGGGCGCTGGAGCAGCAGCGCGAGCTGGTCGCCCATGCGCGGCCGGTGATGGAGTTTGTGTTCGAGCAAACCCGTGACAGCGACTGCATGGTGGTCCTGGCCGACAGCGGCGGCATGCTGCTGCACACCCTGGGCGATGCGGAATTTCTGGACCGCGCTAGCCGCGTGGCGCTGCGGCCCGGCGCTACCTGGCATGAGCAGTACCGGGGCACCAATGCCATCGGCACGGCCATGGCCGAGCAAGCGCCGGTGGTGGTCCACGCCAGCGAACACTATCTGGAGCGCAATTCTTTTCTGACCTGCGCGGCTGCGCCTATCCACGACCCTGCGGGGCGCCTCCTCGGTGCGCTCGACATATCCGGCGACCACCGCGGCTACCACCCGCATACGCTAGGGCTGGCCCGGTCGGCAGCCCGGATGATCGAGCACAAGCTGTTTGAAACCCGGCATGCAGGCCAGTTGCGCCTGCGCTTCCACAGCCAGATCGAAGGCATTGGTACGGTTACCGAATGCCAGCTGGCGGTGTCTTCCGAGGGCTGGTTACTCGGCGCGAATACGGCTGCGCTGCAGTGGCTGGGCCTGGGGCGTGACAGCATTGGCCGGGTGCAGCTGGAAGCCGTCTGGCCGCTGGCGCATGCGCTAGTGCAGCAGCCCGGGCCGGCGGCGGTGCGTCCGCTGTTCGGGCCGCGTGGCGGGCAGGTGTGGCTACGGGTGGATTTTGGCCGCAGCCGTCCGGCGCCGCCGCCGCGCTCGCTGGAGATGGTCGAGCCGCCTCCGGCAGATGCCTTGTCGGCGCTGGATACCGGCGACGCGACATTTCGGGCTGCGCTGGACAAGGCCCGCCGGGTGGTGGGCAAGCCGATTGCGCTTTTACTGCAGGGTGAATCAGGCGTGGGCAAAGAGGTTTTTGCCCGCGCCGTGCATGCCGCCGGGCCGCACCGGGACGGGCCGTTTGTAGCGGTGAACTGCGCCGCCTTGCCAGAGTCACTGATCGAGGCCGAGCTGTTTGGCTACAGCCCGGGCGCGTTTACCGGGGCTCGGCGCGAAGGCTCCCCGGGCCGCTTGCGCGAGGCCCAGGGCGGTACCCTGCTGCTGGACGAAGTGGGTGACATGCCCATGGCTTTCCAGGCCCGCTTGCTGCGCGTACTGCAAGAGCGGCAGGTACAGCCTTTGGGTGGCGGCAAGGCGGTGGCACTGGATTTCAACCTGGTTTGCGCTACCCACCGGCAGCTGCGCGAGGAAATGCAGGCAGGGCGCTTCCGGGAAGACTTGTACTATCGCATCAACGGTTTGACCTTGCTGCTGCCACCGCTGCGCGAGCGCAGCGACCAGAGCGCCTTGATCGCCCGCCTGCTGGGCACGCTGGCGCCTGGTCATCCGCTACAGCTGGCGTCGGAGCTGGTAACCGCTTTCCTGCATTTCAGCTGGCCAGGAAACCTGCGCCAACTGGCCAATGGGCTGCGCACCGCATGTGCCTTGCTGGACGAGGGTGAAACCATGATCGACTGGCAGCACCTGCCGGACGATCTGGCGCAGGACCTGCGCCATAAGAACGACCCTGCAGATTCGGGACTGGACGGGCCGTTGCGCGCGCAATCGGTGCGCACCATGGAGCGCGTGCTGCAGCAGTGCAATGGCAATGTCTCCGAGGCGGCGCGCCAGCTGGGGGTCAGTCGTAACACGCTGTACCGCAAACTGGGCGCTTCGGCGGGCAGATAGTCCTTTCGTACCCTACTGGTAACTCCTAGCCTGCACACTCCTTCGGTTCGGGAGTACCATGGAGGTTGTAATTTAGTTACCAAAATACTATGAAACTCCACCCCACGGTAGCGTCGGTCACAGACCGCATTCGTGCGCGTAGCGGGCCTACCCGCAGCGCTTATCTGGAACGACTGGATGCCGCTGCCCAGCGCAAGCCAGGGGCTGAGCGCATGGGCTGCGCCAACGTTGCCCATGCCTTCGCCGGCATGCCGGTCAACGACAAGCTCAAAGTCGTGACTGAGAAGGCGCTGAACATAGGCATCGTCACGGCCTACAACGACATGCTGTCGGCACATACGCCCATGCAAACCTACCCCGACCTCATCAAGGCCGAAGCCCGCCGCCATGGCGCTACCGCCCAGGTGGCAGGCGGCGTACCCGCGATGTGCGACGGCGTCACCCAGGGAACGGCGGGCATGGAGCTCAGCCTGTTCAGCCGCGACGTGATTGCCATGGCCACGGCGGTAGCCCTGAGCCACGACATGTTCGATGCCGCGCTGATGCTGGGTGTGTGCGACAAGATCGTGCCCGGCCTGCTGATCGGTGCGCTGCATTTTGGCCATTTGCCCACGGTGTTCGTGCCCGCAGGCCCTATGCCCTCGGGTCTATCGAACAACGCCAAGTCCAAGGTGCGTGAACAGGCGGCCCAGGGTCTGGTGGGCCGCTCCGAGCTGCTGCAGGCCGAGTCGGCCGCCTACCATGCGCCCGGCACATGTACTTTTTACGGCACTGCCAACAGCAACCAGATGCTGCTCGAAGCCATGGGACTGCACGTGCCCGGAACGGCCTTCGTTGCCCCTGGCGGCGCGATGCGCGACGAGCTCACGCGCGAAGCCACCCGCACTGTGCTGGCCGACGTAAAAGCCAAGCGCTACGCGCCCATCGGCCATGTGGTGGACGAGCGCTGCATTGTCAACGCCATGGTGGCCTTGTTGGCCACCGGCGGCTCGACCAACCACCTGATCCACTGGGTGGCGGTGGCGGCTTCTGCCGGGATCGTGATCGACTGGGACGACTTCAGCGCCTTGTCGGACGTGGTGCCCACGCTATCGCATGTGTACCCGAATGGCAGTGCCGATGTGAACCAGTTCCAGGCCGCCGGTGGCCCGGGCTTCATCATCCGCGAACTGCTGGACGCTGGCTTCATGCACGAAGACGTGCTCACCGTCCGCCCTGGTGGGCTGCGCGAATACACGGCTGAGCCTGCATTGGTCGGCGAGGCTTTGCAATGGAACACCGTGCTGGAGTCCAAGGACGACACCATCGTGCGCCCGGCCTCCAACCCGTTCAGCCCTACCGGCGGCTTGAAGCTGCTGCAAGGCAATCTGGGCCGCAGCGTGATCAAGGCTTCGGCCGTGCCTGACGACCGCCACATCATCGAAGCCCCGATCCGCCTGTTTGACTCGCAAGAAGCCTTGCACGTGGCCTTTAACGCAGGTGAACTGAACCGCGACGTGGTCTGTGTGGTGCGCTGGCAAGGCCCCCAGGCCAATGGCATGCCCGAACTGCACAAGCTAACACCGCCATTGGCGGTGTTGCAAGGCAAGGGCTACCGCGTAGCCTTGGTGACTGACGGCCGCATGAGCGGCGCTTCCGGCAAAGTACCGGCCGCCATCCACGTATCGCCCGAAGCCCTGGCTGGTGGCCCGCTGGCCAAGCTGCTGGATGGCGACGTGGTGCGGCTGGATGCCGTGGCCGGCACCTTGCAAGCACTGGTGCCCGATGACGAATGGGCTGCCCGCCCATTGGCCACCATGCCCGAAGAATTGCGTCTGTCCAACGCCCATGGCATGGGTCGTGAATTATTTTCAGGCATGCGCCGCAATGCCTTTACTGCAGAACAAGGAGCTCTCACATGGATGTGAAAAACACCACAGGCCGCTGGACGGCCTTGCAGGTCATGCAAGACGCACCGGTCATCCCGGTCATTGTCCTGAGCGACGTGGCCCATGCCGTGCCGCTGGCGCGCGCGCTGGTCGCGGGCGGTATCCGTATGCTGGAAGTGACGCTGCGCACGCCGCAGGCGCTGGAATGCATAGAGCGCATCGCCAAGGAAGTGCCCGAAGCCGTGATTGGTGCGGGCACCATCCGCAGCGCTGCCGATGCCCAGGCCTCGGTCAAGGCCGGCGCGCTGTTTGGCGTCAGCCCTGGCTATACCCGCAATGTGGGCCAGGCCTGCCGTGATCTCGGCTTGCCGCTGTTGCCTGGTGTAGCTACCGGCAGCGAAGTGATGATGGCGCAGGAAGATGGCTTTACCGAGTTGAAATTCTTCCCGGCCATGCAAGCCGGTGGCCCGGCCATGCTGAAGGCTTGGAGCGGCCCGTTCTTTGACGTGAAGTTCTGCCCCACCGGCGGCGTGACTTTGCAGAATGCGCCCGAGTTCCTGGCCTTGCCGAATGTGGTCTGTGTAGGCGGCTCCTGGATCGTGCCTACGGATGCAATGAAGTCTGGCGACTGGGGCCGTATCACCCAGCTGTGCCTGGATACCGTGGCCCTCAAGAAGAAGCCCGCGTAATCCGTCTGTGGATTGAAAAAGCGCCTTCGAGGCGCTTTTTTTCAGACCGAGAACGGCGCTTGCGCGAGGAACTTGCCGGTGCGTCCTAGCGTGAACAGATTGGGCGACTGGGTGTTGGGCAGGCCGGCCCGCACCTTGGCGTGGAACTGGCCGTAGTTGCCCACAAACTTGCCCAGGTTCCAAGCCTTGAGCACCTGTTCGGTAAATGCGCCGTTGTGGTCGCCGTCCATGGAGGTCTGGTTGTCCTGGCAGCCCGAGATCAGGATCACCGAGGCCTTGATCTTGGCCACCACGGCCGACAAGTGGCCGCTGGCCGCCACCTGGGCCAGGGCAGTGTCGGGGTCGATCAGTGCAGCGCCAACGACCTTGGCGATGTCTCTCTGCAGCTTGTCGTAGAAGGCCTGGTGCTCGCGGTAGACGCGCATGGCCACCGGCACAGGCATGGCGCGTTCGCGCGGGCTACTGGGCATGGCTTTGGTGACCGAGCCGCTGTGGCAGCTGTCGGATAGCACCAGCACGCGCACGCCGGCGGCGAATTTGCTCAGCTCCAGGTACAGCTCGTCGTCAATCAGCTGCCCGTCATACAGGCACCAGGTTTCGTCCTTGCCGTCGGGCTCGTCGCCATTGATGTCGGAGACCTGGCCGCCGTGGCCCGAGTACGTCAGAAAGAACATATCCCCGGCCCGCAATGTTTTAGCCGCAGCCCGCAGGGCCGCCAGGGTCTTGGAGCGCGTGCCGTGCTTGGTCAGCAAGACTGTGGGCTTCATCCCCCGGGATTTGGCCAGTGCAGCCATGTCGTTGGCGTCGAACTCGCAGGCGGCCAGCGGCCCGGACCAGCCCGAATAGGCTGCACTGCTGACGGCGTTCAGGCCGATGTGCAGGGACAGCGCTTTGGCAGCGACAGTCGGTGTGGGTTTTGGGCTGGCCATGGTGTCCCCTCAATAGTTGGTACAGGGGAATATTCCGCCCGGCAGACTGCCTGTGTCAAGCGCGGCCCATTACGGGAGCCTTGCAGGGGTAGGTGCTACGGCTTCAGAGCCCGCTGCCGGCCGCAAACTCGGCGCGTTGGATCAGCTCAATCTTGTAGCCGTCGGGGTCGGTCACGAACGCAATCACTGTGCTACCACCTTTGACCGGACCGGCTTCGCGCGTGACCTGGCCGCCCGCAGCCTTGATTTTTTCGCAGGCCGCATAGGCATCGGGTACGCCCAGGGCGATGTGGCCGTAGGCCGTGCCCAGCTCGTAGCTGTCGACGCCGTGGTTGTAGGTCAGCTCCAGCTCGGCATGGTCGGGGTTGGAACCAAAACCGACAAAGGCCAGGGTGTACTTGTACTCGGGGTTTTCCGAGGTGCGCAGCAATTGCATGCCCAGCACCTGGGTGTAAAAGTCGATGGAGCGCTGCAGATGGCCAACGCGCAGCATGGTGTGGAGGAGTCGCATGGTGGGTGTCTTTTGGGGGTGTTTGAAGAGTCTGATTGTGCGGGAAGGTTAGCGTACCGGGACCTCAAATACGAGGCAAGTGGTGGTGGCATGGGCATACAGTTTGCCGTCCGGGCCGACGATGCGCGCCTCGGCCGTGGCAAGTTGGCGGCCCGAGTGCAGCACGTTGGCGATGGCGCGCAACGGGCCGGTCTGGTGCGAAGCTGCCCGCACGATGTTCACACCGAGTTCGGCGGTGGTGTAGCTGCGGCCCACAGGCAGGGTGCTTTGCACTGCGCAGCCCAGGGCCGAGTCGAGCAGGGTCGCATACCAGCCTCCGTGCACCGAACCCAGTGGGTTGTAGTGCTTGAGCTGGGGCGTGCTTTGGAAGGTGGCGCTGCCGAAGCTGGCTTCGATCAGCGCAAAGTCCAGGGTATCAGCGATATGGGGATAGGGCAGGGCGCCGGACAGCATGGCCTGCAAGATCTCCAGCCCGGTCTTGCCCGCAACCTGGTCGGGGCGGGCCAAGCCGGCCTGACCGCCGCCAGCGCGCATGATGGTGAGTACCGCGTCGCACTGGGCATTCCATTGGGCGGCAATTACTTCGCTTGTCATGGTTTTCCTATCAAAAGTGGCTTTGGCGCATATCTTATTTGCGTGAATAGCTATAAAAATTATAGTAAATAAAAAAGGCGCATGCCGGATGACATGCGCCTTTGGGATGGAGTTCTAAAGACTATCTATTTGATAGCGCTTACCGCTTGTGCAGCATGCGCTAGAGTCCTAAAACACCATAAATTTTGAGCAGCTTATCGGCCGAAAGAGCCGCGTGATCCGCCGGGGCCACGGGAGCCACCACCGCCACCACCGTTGCCACGGCCGCCGCCAAAACCGCCGCCATTGCCACCACCGTAGCCGCCGCCCCCACCACCACCACCGCCGTTGCGGTTGCCGCCGCCGAAGCCACCACGGCGACCGCGATCGACCATGCTGTCTACGCTGGTACGCATGGGGTCAGGCTGGCCGCCCTGGGTTGCGCGGGGTGCCGGTGCTTGGCCGCCCATGGACGCCGAGCGGGTGTGGTCGGGCTGAGCGCCGCCATAGCCGCCTTGACCGCCACCTTGGCCACCGCCATAACCACCACCGTTACCGCCGTAACCGCCGCCATTGCCACCACCGTAGCCGCCGCCACCGGTGCGGGCACCACCACCGCCGCCCGGACGGCCGCCACGGCCACCCTGCGGTGGACGTGCGCCTTGGGGGCGGGGCGCCATGCCGTCGCCCTGGGGTGGGCGGGGGCCGCTGCGGGGTGCATTGCGGGCACCGCCATTGCCACCACCGTGGCCACGGCCTGCGCCGTCGCCATTTCCATTCGCGCCCTTGTTTTCACGCACGCGCTGCAGCATTTCGGTACGTGCAGCCTTGGCTGCGGCTTGCATCACGTCGCGGCTTGGTGGCTTGCCAGCGCCGCCCCAGATGGTTTGGCGGCCCATGGCGATGGGTTCGGCGCGTTCGCCAGGCTCGGGCATGAAGCCTTCGACGACTTGCACTGCAATCTCTTGCTTGGTGAAGCGCTCGATGTCTTGCATGAAGCCTTCTTCATCCAGGCACACCAGGTTCACGGCAGCGCCTTCGGCACCTGCGCGGCCGGTACGGCCGATGCGGTGCACATAGTCTTCACAGACGTTCGGGATTTCGTAGTTCACCACGTGTGGCAGGTCGTCGATGTCGATACCGCGGGCCGCGATGTCGGTGGCCACCAGAGCGCGCACATCGCCGCTCTTGAAGCCTTGCAGCGCCTGGGTACGGGCCGACTGGCTCTTGTTGCCGTGCAGCGCCATGGCGGTGATGCCGTTCTTTTCCAGGAATTCGGCCACGTTGTTGGCGCCGAACTTGGTGCGGGTGAACACCAGCACCTGGCTCCACTTGTGTTCGTTGATGATGTGGGCCAACAAGGCCTTCTTCTTGCCGCGACCGACCGGGTGTATCACTTGCGTGATGCGCTGCACGGTGGTGTTGCGCGGCGTGACCTGCACGCTTTGCGGGTTCTTCAGCAGGGTGTCGGCCAGGTCGCGGATTTCATCGCTGAAGGTGGCCGAGAACAGCAGGCTTTGCTTGTCCTTGGGCACGGCGGCCAGCACCTTCTTCACGTCGTGGATGAAGCCCATGTCGAGCATGCGGTCGGCTTCGTCCAGTACCAGAATTTGCACCTGGCCCAGGTCCAGCATGCCTTGCTGCATCAAGTCCAACAGGCGGCCAGGGGTGGCAACCAGAATGTCCACGCCCTTTTTGACCTTGGTGATTTGTGGGTTCATGCCTACGCCGCCAAACACCACGGTGGAAGTCAGTTCCAGGTATTTACCGTAGGTTTGCACCGATTCCTCGACCTGGGCGGCGAGTTCACGGGTAGGGGTCAGCACCAGGGCGCGGATGCCCTTGCCGCCAAATTTGTTTTGCGCGGGAGCGCTTTCGCTCAGGCGCTGCAGCAGGGGCAGGGTGAAAGCTGCAGTTTTGCCGGTGCCGGTTTGCGCGCCGCCCAGCAGATCGTGCCCAGCCAAGACGACCGGGATGGCCTGTGCTTGGATTGGTGTGGGCTCGGTATAGCCTTGCTCTTGCACGGCCTTCAGAATGGCCGGGGCCAGATTCAGTTCTTCAAAGTTCATTTTGTTGCGCCCGTCCTGGGCGCTTGGAAGCCTGGCCTATCGCCCGCGTTGTGAAACGGGCACCAATCAAAGGCAGACATTTTTTAAAAATGGACGCAAAACAAGAGGGTTTATCTTGGTTTTGGCCCCCAGCGAAGTGCTGGCGTTACAGCCAATTGGAATGCCGCAACCTATGGATTGTCGCATGCTGGGATAATCGGCATTCGCCCGACTAGTTTCGGCAGATTTTTTGTCAGCAACTTCACCCTCAAAAAAGATGGCCCAGTACGTATTTACCATGAACCGCGTCGGCAAGATCGTGCCGCCCAAGCGCCACATTCTCAAAGACATTTCGCTTAGCTTCTTCCCTGGCGCCAAAATCGGCGTCCTGGGCACCAACGGCTCCGGCAAGTCGACCTTGCTGAAGATCATGGCCGGCCTGGACAAGGAAATCGAAGGCGAAGCCATTCCCATGGCCGGCCTGAACATCGGCTACCTGCCGCAGGAGCCCAAGCTGGACCCGACCCAGACGGTGCGCGAAAGCGTTGAAGCCGGCATGGGCAAGGTGTTTGCCGCCAAGGCCCGGCTGGAAGAGGTCTACACCGCCTACGGCGAAGAAGACGCCGACTTTGACGCGCTGGCCGCCGAACAGGCCGAGCTCGAAGCCATCATCGCCACCGCCGGCACCGACTCAGAGCACCAACTGGAAATTGCCGCCGACGCGCTGCGCCTGCCGCCATGGGACGCCAACATCGGCGTGCTGTCCGGTGGTGAGAAGCGCCGTGTGGCGCTGTGCCGTTTGCTCCTGAGCAAGCCCGACATGCTGCTTCTGGACGAGCCAACCAATCACTTGGACGCCGAATCGGTGGACTGGCTGGAGCAATTCCTGCAGCGCTATTCGGGCACCGTGGTGGCCATCACCCATGACCGCTACTTCCTGGACAACGCCGCCGAATGGATTTTGGAGCTGGACCGCGGCTCCGGTATTCCCTACAAGGGCAACTACTCCGACTGGCTGACGCAAAAGGGCGCTCGCCTGGAAGCTGAGCAAAAGGGCGAAGAAGCCCGCGCCAAGGCCTTGAAGAAGGAATTGGAATGGTCGCGGCAGAACCCCAAGGCGCGCCAGGCCAAGAGCAAGGCCCGCCTGGCCCGCTTTGAAGAACTGAGCGACTTCGAATACCAGAAGCGCAACGAAACCAACGAAATCTTCATCCCTGTGGCAGACCGTCTGGGCCATGAAGTGATCGAGTTCGTCAACGTCACCAAGTCCTTTGGCGACCGCGTACTGATCGACAACCTGAGCTTCAAGATCCCGGCCGGCGCCATCGTCGGCATCATCGGCCCCAACGGCGCCGGTAAGTCGACGCTGTTC
This sequence comes from uncultured Albidiferax sp., assembly GCA_963513025.1. Taxonomy (GTDB): domain Bacteria; phylum Pseudomonadota; class Gammaproteobacteria; order Burkholderiales; family Burkholderiaceae_C; genus Rhodoferax_B. The sequence goes on along the minus strand of CAUPON010000028.1, from coordinate 25,896 downwards.
AAGTTGATCGCGGGCAAGGAGCTGCCTGATTCGGGAACCGTCAAGATCGGCCAGACCGTCAAGATGGCCTTCGTCGACCAGCACCGCGATGACTTGTCGAACGAAAAGACGGTCTGGGAAGACGTGTCCGGCGGACTCGACATTCTGAACGTGGGCAAGTTCCAGATGGCCAGCCGCGCCTACTGCGGCCGCTTCAACTTCAACGGTGCAGACCAGCAGAAGAAGGTTGGCATGCTGTCCGGTGGTGAGCGCGGTCGCCTGCACTTGGCCAAGACGCTGATCGCTGGTGGCAACGTGCTGATGCTGGATGAACCGTCGAACGACCTGGACGTGGAAACCCTGCGTGCGTTGGAAGATGCGCTGCTGGAATTCGCTGGTACCATGTTGGTCATCAGCCATGACCGCTGGTTCCTGGACCGTATCGCCACCCACATCCTGGCGGCCGAAGGCGATAGCCAATGGACCTTCTTCGATGGCAACTACCAAGAGTACGAAGCCGACAAGAAGAAGCGCCTGGGCGAAGAGGGTGCCAAGCCCAAGCGGATGCGCTACAAAGCCCTGAAGTAATCTTCTCCGTTAGATAGGTGCTCCGCTATGGCGACTGAAGCGCAGGTATCTGCCGCGGACAAAGCGGTCTATTCAGTTCCTTACCGGGATGCACTCGCGCAGGCGGCGGCCAGTGGTAAGCCCATCATGACCAAGGTGGTGCACCGGCTGCTGGCTGTGTCGGAGGCTCAGCAATTGAAGCTGAGCGACCTGCAGGCGCGAGAGCATGTAGATGCGTCCGTTCGACTTTTGCGGCAGCACTGCCAGGTTCTGTGTGAGCAGTTTCCTGGCGCGCTGCTATCTGCTTTTGCGAAATCTTTCCAGGCGGCGAGCATAGATACGCGGGTGTCGGCCACGGTCCATTTCGACCAACTGGAGCTGATGGCGCTGGACCAGGTGCAGGAAAGTATTGTGCTGGCGCGTACCCAGCAGGTGATCGTGCTGGCAGTGGATGCCGCCTTGGTCCAGCTCAACACCTATATTTGTGCGGCACTCGGCCTGCCTTCGGTGCGGCCGGAATGCAATCCATTGCGGCCAGAGATTTTTTTGCAAGCCATGCAGGACGTGATTGCGGCTTGCGGCGTGCCCAGCGCCATCCGGTTGGATTGGCTGCAACACTCGGCTGAGGTATTGGGGCATGAGCTTTCTGCGCTGTATGTGTCCCTGATAAAGCAACTGCGCGCAGATGGTGTTCTGGCCGTGGGTTTTGCGGTGGCGCGCAGCTCCGGCGAACATTCCCCCGTCTCTGCGGCGTTGCCAGAGGCAGCTGTGCATGGCTCGCCCAGACCGCGCAAGCGCGCAGCGTTGCAAAGCCAGTTGGTGCTGACTCTGGATAAGCTCAACCAGCTTCTGGCGGGGGACTTCGAAGAGACATCTGTACCCCAGGTACAAGATCTGCTGCGCAATAGCTTTGGCGACAGTCTGGGTGATACGCAGCCGCTGGGTGTGCCTCAGTTGGCGTTGCAACATTCTCGCCATGGCCATGACATCGGACAGGAAGTGGTCCGACTCATGGTGGACAACATCGTCAACGATGACCGTCTGCTGGGGCCGGTGCAGCAGATAGTGCGGACCCTGGAGCCCACGCTGCTGCGACTGGCAGCGGTGGACCCCCGCTTTTTAAGCGACCGGCAACATCCAGCCCGATTACTGCTGGAGAAAATCACCCAGCTCAGCCAAGGCTACCAAAGCGTTACGGCTCCCGGCTTTAACAGTTTCAATACGGCTTTGCATAAATCGGTTGCGCCCCTGGTCGAGCCCGATGTGGACATCGATTCGGCCGCTGTCCCTTTTGACCGTGCCTTGGATGTTCTGCAGACGCCAAGCAAGGAAGAGGTGCAGCAGCGGCAGCGCGCCATGGATGCTTTGCAAACGGCCGAACAGCGCAATTTGCTGGCCCAGAAGATTGCCAAGGAGCTCGCGACCAACCCCGAGGTGCAAAAAGCGGTACCGGTTGTTGCCGAGTTTTTATGCGGGCCCTGGGCGCAGGTGGCGGCCCATGTGCAGTTGACCGATAAATCCGGTGCAAGCGACCCGGGAAAGGTTCAGACCACCGTGGATGCGTTGCTGTGGAGTGCGCAGCCGGAGCTGACGCGCAAGAACGTGGGCAAGCTGACCCGCCTGGTGCCCAAGCTGCTGACCAAGTTGCGTGAAGGACTGGCCTTGATCCAGTACCCCCAGGAGCAGACAGAGGCTTTTTTTGACTCTTTGTTTGGCCTGCACCAGCAAGCCTTGAAACCTCTGGCAGCCAGGCTGCTGGTTGCTCCTGCGCAGCAAGCTGCGGACCAGGAGCCTGTCGCCGAGTCCTGGGTGGCGCCCCTGGAGGCGGCTGCAACCGGTTTCATGCAGGATCTGCCGAATGCTCCGGCAAGGGTCGACGCAGCGCACGTTTCGCAAGAGACCGCGCATTCGCCTGAGCAAGCCATGGCGATCGGCACCTGGGCAGAACTTTTGCTCAACGGGCAATGGGTTCGAACACAGCTGACCTGGGCCACGCCGCATGGCAGCATGTTCTTGTTTGCCGACGCCAGCGGTGGCTGCCAGTCCATGACAAAGCGTTCGCGCGATAAACGTTTGCTGGACGGCAGCATGCGCGTAGTGCAGACCCAGACGGTGGTCGACGATGCGTTGGATGCTGTGGCCCAAACAGCCATGCGTAACAGCATCGATGCGATTCTGAGAACCAATATCGACAATATCCTGATCTAGCCAGAGCCCGGACGGGCGGCGAGCCAAGCAGCAGATGAGGCATGGAACCTTGTCGGAGGCCTCTCAGTTTGCTGCTGCAGGCCCTGGGTCTTTAGGCCAATTCACCAGCAGGCGCTTGCGCACCGCATAGATGTTGTTGCGCAGCGCGTACAACTCGTCGGTGTACGACAAGGGTACGGCGATGCCGTGGGTTACACGGTCGAGTTCATCGAGCTCGTCAAGCAAAGCGTCGCGGTCGCCGCTGCGGGCGTCAACCTTGGTCTCGATCTCACGCAGGCGGGCATACCAGCGGAATACGCGGCTACGCACCCGGAACTGGTACAGCGGAGGCACGATCTTGCTCAGGGGCAGCATCAGCACCACCAAGCCGCCAAGTACCAGCCACATGCGTTCGATCAGGTTGCTGGCCCAGAACGGCAGGTAGTGTTGCCAGAACGGCGGCGTACCGTTGATGGCACGGTCGCCTTCCGGGCTGACCGGCAGCTCGCTGGTTCGGGTGTTCGGGAAGTCGCGCGCGCGGTTGAACCAGCCCGCACCGCTGTGCACGGTTTGCGCACTCTGGGCAAACAATTGACGCAAAGCGGGATGGGTCTGGTCGCTGGCCACCAGCGAGGTGGTCGCGGCCAGCAGGGCCACGTCGCGCGGTGGCATGTCGGCGGCCAGATCGACCACGCCGCGTGGCAGCGTGACGGCCGAGAGGAAGGCAAAGCGCCTGGCATAGGCATCGCTTTGGCCGAAGTCCATCAGCTGGATGCCACGGGCGCGCAGCAGGCGCTGCACTAGCGGGGACTGTGGTGCCGAGGCCAGCACGACCACGTCCATCTTGCCAGCCAGCAGCGCTTCCACGGCTGGCGCGGGCTCCAGGTTCGATAGCCGCAGCATCCGGGCCTCGATGTGGTTGGCCTTGAACATCTTTTCCACGATGTCGGGCACGCCGCTGCCTTGTTTATCGATGTTGATGCGCAAGGTTTTGAGCTGCGGCAGAGTTGTCAATGCGGCGGTATTCGGGTCGATCTTGCGCGCCGCGTCCGTGCGGTAGAACAGCCACAGCGGTTCATAGAACAGGCTGCCTAGCGACATCAGACCGGCTTCTTCGTCGGCCACCGGGTCGGCGCTTCCGCCGCGCACGAAGCCGATGTCGGCCTCACCGCTGCGCAGCATCTGCAGATTGTCGGCTGCACCGTCCGTGGCTTTGAGCACCACCTCGATGCCATTCGCCTTGAGTGCGCTGGCGTAGCGCTTGCCGAACTCGGCATAGGCGCTGCCTGCGGGGCCGGTGGCCAGGGTGACGGTTTTCGGCGGCTGCGGGTCGAGGTACCAGTAGGCGGCGGCCAGCGCACCGATCACGATGAACACCACCGGTCCGGCGGAAACGATCAGGTCGCGTAGCGACAGCAGAATCAGCTTGAGTGTCTTGGGCATGAAAAACAGATATCAGAAAAGACTGGTGGCCGCACCCATGGCGCCAGCCTGTGGAGATGGCAGCAGCCCGTCCTCGAAAGCCTGCACCGGCATTGGGCGGCCAAACAGGTAGCCCTGGTAGGCATCACAGCCGGCCAGTGCCAGAAACTCCTGGTGCGAGGCCGTCTCCACCCCCTCGGCGATGACCGCCAGGCCCAGGCTGTGGCCCAGGGCAATCACCGTGCGGGCAATCGCCGCATCGTTCGGGTCGGTCAGCAAATCCTGCACAAAAGACTGGTCGATCTTCAATTGCTCCAGTGGCAGCCGCTTTAGGTAGGACAGCGACGAATAGCCGGTGCCAAAGTCGTCTAGCGAGAAACCCACACCGTGGACCTTCAGTGCATGCATCTTGGCGATGGTGTCTTCCACGTCGTTGACCAGCAGGCTTTCGGTCAGTTCCAGCTTCAGCAGATGGGCAGGCGCACCGGTTTCCTGTAGCACCTGTAGCACAGAATCGGCAAACTCCTGCTGGCGGAACTGGCGGGCGCTGACGTTTACCGCCAGCGTCAGGTGCCGGGTGTTGGCTTGCTGGCTCCAAAGACACAACTGGGTGCAGGCGGCTTGCAGCACCCAATGGCCTAGCGGGATGATCAAACCGGTATCTTCCGCCAGGTGGATGAATTCATTTGGCGGCACCATGCCGCGCTGCGGGTGAGGCCAGCGTAGCAAGGCCTCGGCCCCGACCGCGTGGCCCCGGCCGTCAACCTGTACCTGGTAGTACAGCTGAAACTGCTGCTGCGCCAGGCCGCGACGGATGTCGGCCTCCAACGCCACACGGGCATTCACCACGGCCTGCATTTGCGGGTCGTAGAAGCGCAAGGTATTGCGACCGGCGGACTTGGCCTGGTACATGGCCAGGTCGGCCTGTTTCAGCAAGTCGTCAATGCTGTCCTGCTGGCCCTGGTACAGGGTGATGCCGATGCTGGCCGACAGCTCATGTTGGTGCGTGGCCAGGCTGTAGGGCCGGGTGATGGCGTCGCGCACCTTTTCGCCTACGGCCTCGGCATGGGCCGCCGCGGCCTCGCGGCTGCTGCCCAGCTGGGCCAGCAAGACCACGAACTCGTCGCCGCCCAGGCGGGCCACGGTGTCGGCGGCGCGCACGCACTCGGTCAGGCGGGCGGCCACCTGCTGCAGCAGCAGATCGCCCATGTCATGGCCCAGGGTGTCATTCAGCGCCTTGAAGTTGTCTAGGTCGATGAACTGCAGGGCACCGAAATGGCCGTTGCGTCCGTGCTGGGTCAGGGCGTGGCGTAGCCGGTCCAGCAGCAGTCGTCGGTTGGGCAGATGGGTGAGCGGGTCGTAGAAAGCCAACTGGTTGATTTCTTCTTCAGCGGCCTTGCGCTGGGTGATGTCGTTGAAGGTGTTGACGAAGTGCGTGACCTCGCCGTGGGCATTGCGCACCGCGGTGGTGGTCCGCGCGTCGGGATAGATCTCGCCGTTCTTGCGCCGGTTCCAGACCTCGCCGCGCCAGGTGCCGGTGGCTTCCACGCTGTCCCACATGGCCTGGTAAAAGGTGCGCGCATGGCGGCCCGAGTTCAGCATGTTCAGGCTTTGGCCCACGGCCTCGGCCTGGCTATAGCCGGTGATCTGGGTGAAAGCCGGATTGCAGCGCAAGATCAGCCGCTGTGCATTGGTGATGGCCATGCCGTCTTGGGCATTGAAGGCGGTGGCGGCAATCCGCAAATCGAGTTCGGCTTCCATGCGCTGGGTGATGTTGCGCGCCAGCACGATGAATCGCGGCTCGGCCTGCCCGGGAATATCCTTACGCGCTACCGATATTTCAAACCACTGCTGTTGCTGTGCAAAAGGCAACTCGAACTGCGCGCCTTCCGAATGCCCGGTCTGCCGGGCTTCTTCAAGCGCGGCGGTGACCACGCTGGCGGCGGTGGCCGGCAGGATGTCGGTTGCTTTGTTGCCTAGCAGCTCCTTCATCTGGATGTCCGACTGCATAGACGGTGGCAAACGGCAGTCATGTACGGTGCTGTCGAGGCCGAGCTCGAACAGCAGGTCGGGAATCGCGTCCAGCGTGGCCTCCAGCTTGTTCTGGGTGGCAAAAATCTCACGCGTGCGCTCGGTGACTTGGGCTTCCAGATCGTGCTCCTGGCGCTTGAGTTGCAGCAGCAACTGGGCCGCCCAGGCCAGCACGGCGCTGAACAGGAGGCCGAGCGCGATTTTCAGGCTTAGCCCTGCCGGGTCACCCCAGCCTCGGGTGGGGGCGGCACTGAAGGTCCAGTGCCCATTGGGCACCACTACATCGCGGTTCACCGGGTCAATCAACGGCGCCGAGCCCGAGGTGGCAATCGTCTGTCGCTGCTGGGTTTCGGGCACGGTGCGCCACAGCTGGTAGGCGATACCCTGGTCTGTGAGCTGCTCGAGGCCGCTGTCTGCGAAGGCACTGGGGAATTTGATCACCACGTACACAAAGCCCCAGAACTGCCGGTCCTTTTCGGAGAATGTGACGCCCGGCACGTCGGACAAATACACGGGCAGCCGGCCCACCACCCCCAGGCCGCCTTGCACCAGGTTCAATGGTCCGGCCAAGGTCAGCTTGCCGGTTTCCATGGCCAACCGGGCTTCCTTGCCTTGCACCGGATCTTGCAGCTGGTTGAAGCCTATCGAGCGCTCGTTGCCGGCCAAGGGAACGACCTGGCGGATGATGCCGCCGGGCGAGAGGCCCAGGATGGACACCCCGGGGTACGAGCGCAGCATCTCGCTGGCCACGCCTTCGAAGTTGGAGAACTCGCCACCGGCCTGGTGCACCATGGCCGACAGTGCGTAAGTGCTGGACAAAGCCCGCTCTATGGTCGCTTGCATGGCATAGGTTCGGTCGGACACCATGCCGTCGATGCGCGCGCGCTCGCCTTGTTCGCGGCGCTGCTCCATGTTCCAAATCAGCAATGCCGCCGCCGCCGCTGTTATCGCAAAAACGGCGCAGCCGACCAGCCGGATGTGGACGGCGCGCAGGATGCGACGAGGAGGTCTGGTACTCATCTGGGTACGGCTCTAGGGGGCGTGTAGCGGCTTCAGTGTGTTTCAACTTGTTGCATTGGACGCCGACTATAAAGCCTGCGCCGTGTAACCTCTCATGCAACCCCAGGCGCAGAGAGCAACCCTGCCGGCAGCGGGCCAGGGGTGGGCCATCTGCATATGGCGCAAGCACCCTGGAATGCAATCACTGCATGCTGGCCCACCATGGCAATACGTAAGCAAACCAACCGCCCAGCAGATACACCGCCAGGCTCAGGCCATACATGCGGATCGACAACTTGCGGGTGCGCAAGCAGGCTTTGCGCAGTGCAGGGTCTACCGGGCAAGGGGCCGTACGGTTGCGCCATTGGAGCGCGCCACCAGCGGCGAGCATCAGCCCGGCAAACACAAACAGCCCCTCTTTATGTTCGCTGAGCCAGACCAGCTGCGGCACGGTCGACACCAGGCTGGACAGAACCGCGCCGGCGCCCAGCGCCACCAGCAGCGCGGGCAGGGCGCAGCAGACCAGGGTGCTGCTGCTGGCTAGCAGGCTCACGAAAGCGCTCCACCAGCCCGAGCGGCTCTCGACCAGGCCGTTGGGGCTCATTTCTGCGCCCGGGTGGCGGCCTGGATGTCGGCTACCGACTGCGGCACGGTCTCCATGCGCACCACGTCGTAGCCCGCGTCCACGATCTCTGCGGCAATCGCCTTGCGATCCAACGCGTGGCCGTCCTTGGCCTCTACGGCCACCACCTTGTGTTTCAGGTCGACGAATACGGCCTTGGTGGCTAGCATCGTGGACAGGCCTTTTTCAATGCCCTGGGCGCAGAAAGCGCAGACCATGCCGTTGACCGTCACTTTCAGGGCTTCGGCTGCGAATGCGGCATGAAAAGGCATGCTGGCGCTTATGAATAAAACAGCAGAAGCTATTGAATTAGTAGCAAATTTAGTCATGGAGTATCTCCTGTGATGGGGGAATGGGTTTAAAAAATGAACATGAAATTGGCCCGCGCCTCGCGCTGCTGGTTCACGCCCAGCTCCACGAAGTAGCGCTTGTGGACCAGCCGCAGCATGGGCGTGACTTCGGTGCGCTCGGACAAGCCGCGCATGCGCCGCGCCTCGACCACCAGCCACGGCTGTACCTCGTCGTAATCCACCGGGTAGAAGGAAAACCCGGCGCGGGCCGCCGCGTAGTCGTGCTTTAGGCCAGGCGCGCGGTACAGCCGGGCCGACGCCGACAGGTAGACCCGGGTGGTCTCAAAGTCGGCCGACAGGCCTGGTGCCAGCATGCCGCGGCTGCCGCCAAAGTCGTTGCCCGTGACCGGGCCTGCGCCCAGCACGAACCACACATTGGCCTGCGAATGCGCGGCGTTCCAGCGCTGCACCAGCCGGGTGTAGCTGAGCTCGCTGAAAGTCCGGCTGCGCAGCTTGTCGTCAGAGCGCATCCACAGCGCACCCAAGCCCAGCGCGTCGCGCGGCGTGGTGGCGTGGTTGACCCAGCCTTCGCGCCAGTTGGGGCCGAAGTCGCCCATGGCCATGGTGCTGCCTTTAAAGCCCATGGGGCCGGCCTGGGCCGCGGCACACAGCCACATCGCACAGGCCATCAATGGTTTTTTCATCCTGCTGTCTCCGATGCCGGTACAAAACCAGCGCGAACACGGTTGTCTACCGCGGCCCATCCTGGTGGTGGGCCGATGGCGGACGCACTTTGGGCGTGGAGATCAGGAAATCGGTGGTTTCAGGGCCAGTGCGGCAGTGGCACTGCGGAAGCTGGCGCCATGCCAGAGCGGCAGGACGGGCGGCCAGGCGTTGCTGGCGATGGATACGCCGTACGCCCAGCCGGCCAGCGGCAGACACAGCTTGCAGGTATCGCAAGCCGCGCAATGCGGCGCTTCCTGGCGTTCCGAGGGAGCGACCAGCATCTCGCATTCGGCCGGCATGGCGGCCAAAGAATCTGCATCAAATGTGCCGCTAGCGCTTTCAGTACCAGCGCTGGTAGCTACTATTTGCATAGCATGCATCTGCTGTACCGCCATGTCCAGCGCCATCGCGTCGCCAACCCAGCCGCGCAAAGGCAGCAGGACGACCATGAGGGCGATGAAGATGTGGCGCATGTGGAGGCTGGGACCAGGTGCTGTGCTTAAAGTTCCAGCGTCCGATGGTAGCGAATTTGCGTGCCTAGAATCCACTGCACCCCAAGGAGTCCCAGATGCCTGTCCACGCCCTGTATGCGCTGAGCGCCGCGCTGTTGTTCGGCCTGGCCACGCCGCTGGCCAAGCTGCTGCTGAACAGCGTTAGCCCGCTGATGCTGGCGGCCCTGCTTTACCTGGGCTCGGGCCTGGGCCTGGCCTGCGTGCGCCTTTTGCGGCGCCAATCCACCGTGCTGCCCCAGGGGCCGGAATGGCTGTGGCTGGCGGGTGCGGTACTGGCCGGTGGTGTGGCCGGCCCGGTGCTGCTGATGCTGGGTCTGGGCGGCTTCAGTGCCTCGGGTGCCTCCTTGCTGTTGAACAGCGAAGGCGTGCTCACGGCCCTGCTGGCCTGGGTCGTGTTCAAGGAAAACTTCGACCGCCGCATCGCCCTGGGCATGCTGGCGATTGTGGCCGGCGCCTTGGTGCTGGGCTGGCCCGGCCCCGCGGGTCTGCAGGGAGGTAGCCTGGCCAGTGCCGGGCTGATCGTCGCCGCCTGTCTGGCCTGGGCCATAGACAACAACCTCACACGCAAAGTCTCCCTGGCCGACGCCGGCTTTATCGCTATGGCCAAGGGCTTGGCGGCGGGCAGCGTGAGCCTGCTGCTGGCCTGGGCCAGTGGCGCGGTATTGCCTCCGGCCAGCGTAGTGGCGCAGGCGGCGCTGCTGGGCTTTGCCAGCTATGGCGTGAGCCTGGTGCTGTTTGTGCTTGCACTGCGGCACCTGGGCACGGCCCGTACCGGCGCGTATTTTGCGGTGGCACCGTTTGCCGGCGCGCTGCTGTCGGTCTGGCTGCTGGACGAGCCCGTGACCTGGCAACTGCTGCTGGGCGGGGCGCTGATGGCGCTGGGTGTGCTGCTTCACTTGGCTGAACGCCATGTGCATGCCCATGAACACGGGCCGCAGGAGCACGACCACATGCACACCCATGGCGCCGACGAGCACCACCGCCACGACCATCCGTTCCCGGTGGCGGCTGGCACATCGCACCGGCATCTGCACCAGCACCTGCCGCTGGTGCATACCCATCCGCACTTCCCCGATGCCCACCATGGGCATAGACACTAAGGTTTTATAGCCAGAGTGCTGCCGCGGCCATCAGCACCATGCCGACGTCTTCGATGATGGTCACGGTGGACATGGGCAGCTGGAACACCGTGCCCAGGCAGGCGCAGCGGATGGCGCGTTTGTCCAGCACCGCGCCGATCACGCCGATGGCCGAGAAGCCCATCACCACCAAGGTCACGGCATTGGTCCACAGCGGCGCAAAGTTGGCCAGATAGGCTACGCCCAGCGCCAGCTCGACATACGGGTAGAAGCTACCCCAGGGCCGCCAGCGCCGTGCCAGCAGGTCATAGCCCGCGTAGGCGTCGGCAAACGCCCGTACATCTAGCAGTTTGAAGAACGAGAACACCAGAAAGAAGCCGGCCATGAAGTAGCGCATGGTCTCCATGCCATTGACCTGCGCGCCCTGCACCAGCAGACTGGCACCCAGGATGTAGGCCAGGATCATTAGCAGCGGGCGGTAGGTGACGAACCAGCTGGGGGCGATGGCGGGTGGCGCAGGTGGTGGCTCGACCACGGCCGGGGCTGTAACGCCGTAGTGGCTGCCCTCCAGCGCGGCTTGCAGGGTTTTGACATCCGTGGGGCCCGGCACCGTGGCCTGCGGTGGATTCAACTGGACTTGTACGCCGGGGGCAACGGCTTCCAGTTTGGCTTGCACGCGCTTGACGCAGCCGCCGCAGGTCATGCCGGTGATTTCAAAGGTGGTCATGGTGTATTCACTCCAGGTATTTAGTGTGTATCGGCTTTCAGCTTTGCATGGCGCAAGCGCAAGGCATTGGTGATGACGGAGGCCGAGCTCAGACTCATGGCCAGCGCCGCCACCATGGGCGACAGCAGCCAGCCGGTGAATGGGAACAGCACGCCGGCCGCCAGGGGTACGCCCAGCGCGTTGTAGACAAAGGCGAAGCCCAGGTTTTGCCGCATATTGGCAATCGTGGCTTGCGACAGCGCCCGCGCCGTGGCAATGCCGCGCAAATCGCCTTTGACCAGGGTGACCTGGGCACTGTTCATTGCCACATCGGTACCGGTGCCCATGGCGATGCCCACATCGGCCTGGGCCAATGCTGGCGCATCGTTAATGCCGTCACCGGCCATCGCCACCTTGCGCCCTTGCTGCTGCAGTTTTTTGACCAGGGCCAGCTTGTCGGCCGGCTTGACTTCGCCATACACCTCGGTAATGCCGAGCTGCTTGGCGACGGCCTGTGCCGTGCCCAGGCCATCGCCGCTGGCCATCACGATGCGGATGCCCGCGGCCGTCAGCGCGGCCAAGGCTTCGGCGCTGCTGGGCTTGATGGGGTCGGCGACGGCCAGCAGCCCCGCCAACCGGCCATCGACCGCCAGGTACATGACGCTCGCGCCTTCGCTGCGCAATACTTCGGCCTGCGCCGCCAGTTCGGCTACCTGCACGCCTGCCTGCAGCATCAGTGCGGTACTGCCCAGGGCCAGCGCTTGCCCGTCCACTTGGCCGCGCACGCCTATGCCACTGGCCGATTCAAAGTCTGCAACTGCCGACAGTGCCAGCTTGCGGCTTCGGGCGGCACGTAGGATGGCGTCGGCCAGCGGGTGCTCGCTGCCCTGGTCCAGGCTGGCGGCTAGGCGCAGCAGCTCGTCGGCCTGGAAGCCGTTGGCCGGGATGGCGCGGTCGAACACCGGCTTGCCCTCGGTCAGCGTACCGGTCTTGTCGACGATCAAGGTGTCGATTTCGCGGAAGTGCTCTATCGCTGCGGCATCGCGAAACAGCACGCCATGGCTGGCGCCGCGCCCGGTGGCCACCATGATGGACATGGGTGTGGCCAGGCCCAGCGCGCAGGGGCAGGCAATGATGAGCACGGCCACCGCGTTGATCAGACCGTAGACCCAGCCCTGCTCGGAGCCAAAGATGCCCCAGGCCAGTAGGGTCAGCACGGCCACCGAGACCACACCGAACACAAAGTAGCCGGCCACCGCGTCGGCCATGCGCTGCATGGGCGCTTTGGAGCGCTGGGCCTGCACCACCATCTGCACGATCTGCGCAAGCATGGTGCTGGAGCCCACGCGCTCGGCCCGCATGGTGAGTGCGCCGGTGGTGTTCAGGGTGGCGCCGATCAGCTTGTCGCCGCTGCGTTTGGTGACGGGCATGGGCTCGCCGGTCAGCATGGATTCGTCTACCGCACTGCTGCCGTCCAGCACGGTGCCGTCCACAGGCACTTTTTCGCCGGGGCGCACGCGCAGGCGATCGCCGATGTGCACGTGGGTCAGCGGGATGTCGGCTTCACCGCCGTCGTCTGCGATGCGGCGGGCGGTTTTTGGCGCCAGGCCGAGCAGGGATTTGATCGCCGCCGAGGTCTGCGAGCGGGCTTTCAGCTCCAGCAGTTGGCCCAGCAGGGTCAGCGAAATGATCACCGCCGCCGCCTCGAAGTACACCGCCACCCGGCCCATGGACATAAAGGAAGCCGGAAACACCTGCGGCGCCAGCGTGGCCACCAGGCTGTAGACAAAGGCAGCACCCGTTCCCAGGCTGATCAGGGTCCACATATTCGGGCTGCGATTGCGCAACGACTGCCAGCCGCGCACAAAGAACGGCCAGCCCGCCCACAGCACCACGGGCAGGCTCAGCAGCAGCTCAATCCAGCTTTGGACTTGCATGTCGAACCACTGCAGGCGGTGGCCGAGCATGGCCAGCAGCATCACCGTTGCACTCAGCGGCAGGGTCCACCAGAAGCGCCGGCGAAAGTCCGTCAGCTCGGGGTTTTCGGCTTCGTCCAGGCTGGGCATCTCGGGCTCCAGGGCCATGCCGCAGTGCGGGCAGCTGCCGGGGTGGTCTTGCCGCACCTCGGGGTGCATAGGGCAGGTGTAGACCGAGCCCGCCACCGGCGTGTCCTGTTTGATCGCCGGAGGCGCCAGGTATTTCTGCGGGTCGGCCGCGAACTTGGTTTTGCAGCCTGCGCTGCAGAAGTAATAGCTGTTGCCCCCATGGGTGTGGACGTGGGTTGACTGTGCGGTTACTGTCATACCGCAAACCGGGTCTTTCATGGTGGGCTCCTTTGCAAACTCTATGCGTCGAGCATAAACTCCGTAGTCGACCCCAGAGTCAAGGGGTTTTACAAAGGTTTTTTATGGATGCAGCCGCGACCACCCATCTGACCATCGGCAAGCTGGCCAAAGCCGCGGGCGTGGGGGTGGAAACCATTCGCTACTACCAGCAGCGCAACTTGTTACCGGTGCCCGAGTCTTCGGGCGCCTACCGGTACTATCCGGTGGCGCTAGGCCAGCGCATACGCTTCATCAAGCGGGCGCAGGAGCTGGGCTTTTCACTGGACGAAGTTGCCGAGCTGCTGTCGTTGGAAGACGGTCTGGACCGACGGTCGATACGCCAGATCGCCGGCCAGAGGCTGGAAGAAATCCGCAGCCGCATGGCCGACCTGCAGCGTATGCAGCAGGCGCTAGGGCATCTGATAGACGCTTGCGAGCACACGGGCAAGGAGCTGCCTTGCCCCATCATCGACACGCTGGCGGCCGACCGCCATTGACGCACGGCTCAGGGTTATGGCGCAGGCTGGATGTCGGTGACCACCAGCGCGCTGCCGATCTGCTCGACTGTGAACTTCACCTTGTCGCCGGCCTTGATCTTTTCCAGCAGGGCAGGGTTCTTCACCTGGAACACCATGCTCATGGGCGGCATGTCCAGGTTCTTGATTTCGCCGTGCTTCAGCGTGATCTTCTGGGCCGATAGATCGACTTTGCGGACTTCGGCGTCGGCGTACGGCAGGGCGGTCTGGGCCAGTGCGGCAGTGCTGATGGCGGCGATGGCCAGGGCTTTGAGCAAAGAGTGTGTGAGTTGCATGGTGCTTCCTTAAGAGTTATTTGGCGGCGACGGTGATCTTGCCCACCATGCCGGCCTGGTAATGGCCGGGGATCAGGCAGGCAAAGCCGAAGTTACCCGCGCGGTTGAATGTCCAGACGATGTCGCCCGATGCCTTGGAGCCCACATGGGCCATATAAGGTTCGTCGTGCTCCATTGTGGGGAACTTGGCCATCAGGGCCGCGTGCTCGTCCAGCTTGGCCTGGGTGCCGATGACCAGCTCGTGACCCAGCATGCCGGTGTTCTTCATGCGAAAGCGGATGGTCTCGCCCAAGCGTACGGCAATGCTGTGGGGGCTGAAGCGCATGGTATCCAGCATGGTGATCTGCACTGTGCGCTTGGCTGATTTGGCATCGCCGGCGATGCCCCATTCGGTTTGCTCCTTTTTCACCGGGCCATGGGGTTTGTCGTGGCCGGGTCCGGCAAATGCCGGGCCTACTGCGGCCAGGAGGGCGCTGGAAGCCAGGGTTTGGAGTGCGTGTCTGCGGTTTGTCATAGGTGCCTTGAATGAGGGTTCTAAGTGAAATCGGGCTCCAGCGCTTATTCAATCTGCGCTGGCAGCTACGTATTTGATAGCGATTGCGTCAATGGCCGGTGTGCGCGCCTCCGCTGGGTTTGCGTATCTGCAGCGCCGCGGCTGGCACCGCGGCGGCGGGCCGCGCAGGTTCCGCCAAAGCGCCGGTCCATTCAAATGCCTGTGTGCCCGGCGGCTGCCGGTATGCGCCGGGGTCGCTGTAGTCGCCGGGCTTCTGCTCCTTGCGCACCTTCAGGGTGGTGAACATGCCGCCCATCTCGATAGGGCCGTAGGGGCCGCTGCCACTCATCATGGGCAGGGTTTGCTCGGGAATGGCCATCTGCATCTCGCCCATGTCGGCCATGCCACGTTCGCCCATCAGCATGTAGTCGGGCACCAGCTTCTGGATTTTCTGCACCAGGCCGCGGTGGTCCACGCCGATCATATTGGGCACGGTATGGCCCATGGGGTTCATGGTGTGGTGGCTCTTGTGGCAGTGCAGGGCCCAGTCGCCGGGCTAGTCGGCCAAGAACTCTAGCTGCCTCATCTGGCCTACCGCGATGTCGGTGGTGACCTCGGGCCAGCGCGCGCCGTGCGGCACCGGGCCGCCGTCGGTGCCGGTGACCATGAACTCGTGGCCGTGCAAGTGGATGGGGTGGTTCGTCATCGTCAGGTTGCCGACGCGGATGCGCACCTTGTCGCCCTGGCGCACGTTCAGTGTGTCTATGCCGGGGAAGGCCCGGCTGTTCCAGGTCCACAGGTTCTGGTCCAGCATGGTGTTGGGCCGGGGGGTGGTGCTGCCCGGGTCGATGTCGTAGGCGTTCAGCAGAAAGCAGAAGTCGCGCTGCACGGTGTCGATCAGCGGGTGCTTGGCCTTGGGGTGCGTGACCCAGAAGCCCATCATGCCCATGGCCATCTGCACCATTTCGTCTGCATGCGGGTGGTACATGAAGGTGCCGGGGCGGCGCGCCTCGAATTCGTAGACAAAGGTTTTGCCCACCGGTATCTGCTTTTGCGTGAGCCCGCCCACGCCGTCCATGCCGTTGGGCAGGCGCTGGCCGTGCCAGTGGATGGTGGTGTGCTCGGGCAGCCGGTTGGTGACGAAGATGCGCACGCGGTCGCCTTCCACCACCTCGATGGTCGGCCCGGGCGACTGGCCGTTGTAGCCCCAGAGTGTGGCTTGCATGCCGGGGGCGATTTCGCGCACCACCGGCTCGGCCACCAGGTGGAATTCCTTGACGCCGGCGTTCATGCGCCAGGGGCAGGTCCAGCCATTCAGGGTGACTACCGGGTTGTACGGGCGGCCATTCGGTGGGACGAGCGGCGGGGCGGTTGCAGGCGTGCTGGCGATCACCGGCTCGGGCAAGGCGGCCAGGGCCACCTTGCTGATGCTGGCGGCGGCCACCGCCGAGAAGGCGGCACCGCCGAAAAATGTTCTGCGGTCCATGTCAATGTCCTTGTGGGGAAGAGGCTTGCGCGGCAACGCCGGAAGCCAAAGAGGCGAGGGCGCCCGGCGAGGTGCCGGTCAACGCAGTTTGCAGATCGGTCTCGGCCAGCCAGAAGTCGCGCTGGGCCTCGATGGCGCTGTTCACGCTGAGTACCTGCTGGCGCGTATCGGCCAGCAGCTCCCACACGCTGGCCAGCATGCCGCTGTAGCGCAAGACCAGCTCGTCGTTGATGAACTTGCGTAGCGGCACGATCTCATCGCGGTAGTGCACCGCCAGGTCGTAAGCCGTGCGGTAGCCGAAGTAGGCTTCGCGGGCTTCGGACCTTGCCTGCACCGCCACGCCGCGGACCCGCGCCGCCGACTGCAGGTACAGCGCCTGCGAGCGGGCATGGCGGGCGCCGCCCCAGTCGAACAGGGGCAAGGGCAGCTCCAGCTCCCAGCCACGTTTGGTCTCCTTGCTGCCCGCCGCGTTGTCGAACGTGGTGTTGCGGGTGTAGCCCAGGCCCAAGCCGTCTAAGTAACCTTCAACCGTAGTGAAGCCTTGCTGTTTGGCGACGTAGCCCGATGCCGCCACGGCGGCGCGCACATCCAAGCGATCACGCAGCGCGCGGGCTTCGATGTCGCGCATGTCTGTGACCGTCTTGGGGACGTCGGGTAGGCGGTCGGCCAGGGCGAAGTCGGTTTGCGCGCCCCACAGGCCCATGAGTCGAGTGAGCTTTTCACGTGCGCCGAAGGCGGTCTGCTGGGCCCGTGCCAGCTGGGCCGTGGCATCTGCCAGGAACACCTGCTCGCGCGCCTGCTCGAGCCGGCTCCAGTTGCCAACCCGGGCCATGCGCCGGGCCAGTTCGGCGCCGGCCTCCGCTGCGTCTTTCACGTCGCGCAGGTAGAGCGCGCTTTGCTGGGCCGCCACTGCGTTGATCCAGGCTTTGCGGGTGTCGGCCGCCAGCCGCACAACGTCCTGGGCGGCCTGCAGCTTGGCCAGTTCATGCTGCTGGCCTTGCCATTCGGCGCGCCAGGGCAGGGCCAGCAGGCCCAGCACATTGAAGCTGAGCGAGCGTTCGATCTCCCGTGTGCTGCCTTCGGTGAAGCGGCCTAGTGTCAGGTGCGGATTCGGTAACCGGCCCATTTGCACCCGCTCGGCATCGCTCACGCCCAGCGTGGCCAGGGACTCCTGCAGTTGGGGGTTGTTCAGCAGCGCAATGCGCACCGCGGCTTCGGCGTCCAGCGGTTGGGCCAGCAAACCGGCGACGGCCTGCGGATCGGGGCGCAGCTGGGCTGTGCCAATACGGGGCTGGGCAAGCTGCTGCACCGCGCCCAGATCGCCATCGGGCGAAAGCGTGGCGCAGCCGGTGAGCGCCAGCACCAGCAGGGCCGCAGCACTGCGTGGGAAGGAAATGGTGGACATATTGCGGCCTACCGTTTCTGGGCATCGGTGCGCGGTGCGGGCGGCTGGGCCTGCTCCCACCTCAACACATCCGCATGGCCGCGGCGGAACTGGCCGACGTCGGCATTGGCCTTTTTCCAGTCGAGTGACTGGGTTTCGACGCCGCCGGCGGTGGCGTCAAATACCGAGCGGTACTGCACCGCAGGCACGGCAGCCGCAGGGTCGGCGGCAGCCGGTAGCTGGGCCAGGGCCGGTAGGCACAGCAGTGCCCCGGCCAAAAAGAATGGGGTTTTCACAAAAATCTCCTGAACGACACAAGCGGACCCTCTGCAACCGGCCTGTTGGGGCAGATTACAGACGGACTAAGGCTAGGACGGTCAGGAAATGGGTGGTTTGAGCGCGAACGCGGCAGGCGCGCTGGCGAAGCGGGTGTGCGCCACTTCGGGCCGCGAATGGCTCTGCCAGCCGCTGGGCTGGATGGAACTGTGGGCCGGAGCTGCCACGGTATGGCAGATCTGGCATAGCGGGCAGCTTCCGCAATGGGATTGACCGGTATCGCTTACCGGCGCTGCGGGCTCGGCATGGCCCGGGCACTCGGCTTGCATTTCTGCATCAAAAAGGCCACTAGCGCTTGATCCGTCTGTGCTGGAAGCTATGTTTTGCATAGCAACTGGGTGCTGCACCAGCATTTCCATGGCCATCGCATCCCCGACCCAGCCGCGCAAGGGCAGCAGAGCGATCATGAGGACGATGAAAAAGCGGCGCATGGGGGAATGATAGCGGGGACGGCAAAAGGTTCCGGCTTAGCGGTTGAATCCCAGGGACAAGCTCTGGCCGCTGTCGTGCTGGCCCAGCTTGAAGACGGCCACCACCTGGACCAGGTCTTGGGCCTGGTTGTTCAGGCTGTTGGCGGCAGCAGCCATTTGCTCGACCAGGGCCGCATTCTGCTGGGTTGCCTGGTCCATCTGCGTGACCGCTTCGCCGACCTGGGCCACACCTGCGGCCTGCTCGCTGCTGGCGGCGCTGATTTCTCCCATGATGTCCGTTACACGGCGGATAGCGCCGACCACCTCGGTCATGGTGCTGCCAGCCTGGTCCACCTGGGTCGTGCCCTGGGCAACACGTTCCACGCTGACGCTGATGAGGTTCTTGATCTCCTTGGCGGCTTCGGCGCTGCGGCCGGCCAGGCTGCGCACCTCGCTGGCCACCACCGCAAAGCCCCGGCCTTGTTCGCCGGCGCGGGCGGCTTCCACGGCGGCATTCAAGGCCAGGATATTGGTCTGGAAGGCGATGCCGTCGATCACACTGATGATGTCGGCGATCTTGGTGGAGCTGTCATGGATACCCTTCATGGTTTCGACCACCTGGCCCACCACTTGGCCGCCCTGGACCGCTACCGCCGAGGCGCTCATGGCCAGCTGGTTCGCCTGCCGCGCGTTGTCGGCATTCTGTTTGACGGTGGAGCCCAGTTCCTCCATCGACGCGGCGGTTTGCTCGAGCGCACTGGCCTGGCTTTCGGTGCGCGCGCTCAAGTCCTGGTTGCCTTGCGAAATTTCTGCGCTGGCGGTGGCCACGCTATCGGCATTGCTTTTGACGGTATGGACGATGCCCGCAAAATTAGTTTGCATATGCGCCATGGACTTCAGCAGGCGCACGGTTTCTTCGTTGCCGGTGGGTTGCACTGATACCGATAAATCGCCTTTGGACAACTTTTCGGCGATTTGCATTGCATAGTCCATGGGTCTGGCCAGGTATTTGGCCAGCCACAGCGCTACCGCCATCAGCACCGCGCTGGCCAGGACCAGGGATATGGCGATCTGCACCACGGCCTGGGTGGCATGGTCTTGCGCCGTCTGGTTCATGTCATGGCCGCCTTTTTCGATGGCATCGGACTGCTCGGCCATCTGTTTTTCCAGGTCGGAGAACGCTTTCTGGAAAGTCGGCACAGCAGCTTGTGCCGCCGCAGCATCGTTTGCGGCCATACCCAGTACGACAGCGGCTGAGTCGGTGTAACTCTTGACCATGGGCAGCGTTTTTTCGATGATCGTCTTGACTTCGGGCGAGATCGGCAGGCTTTGCAAAGTCTGCAGCGCATCGTTGAAGTTCTTGGCATGCTCGGTCAGCCCCTTTTTGGCTTCGTCGATCTGGCTCTGGTCTTTGTTGATCCCGCCAAGAAGGGCCAGCAGCACATCGCCGCGCACCGCGTCGTGCATCATGTCGGCCTCCTGGCTGCTCTGCAAAGCTACACCCATGCCGATGGAGTCACCGATCGCCCCTGTCAGCCGCTTGGCGTTCAATAGGCCGATGCCGCCGACCAGGCCTGCCATCAGGATACCGACCAAGCCCAGGGAAAGAATCTGGTTGCGCAGTTTCATAGTGGCCTTTCGTCGCAAGAAGGTGTGGGGATCTGCCGCGCCCTGCGAAAGCAGGAGGCGTTACATATGCTAACGAACATTGTGGGCCGAAGCCAGGGGCATTTTTACCAAGGCCCTGGCCTTGGCTAGGGCATAGCGTGCCTAGCGTTGGCGGGATTTCATGGCGCGCTCGACCTCGCGCTTGCCTTCGCGGTCCTTGATGGTGTCGCGTTTGTCGTGCTCGGCCTTGCCCTTGGCCAGAGCAATCTCGCATTTGATCTTGCCAGCCTTCCAGTGCAGGTTCAGTGGCACCAAGGTGTAGCCTTTTTGCTCGACCTTGACGATCAGCTTCTTGATCTGCTCCTTGTGCAGCAGTAGCTTCTTGGTGCGCACCTTGTCGGGGCTGATGTGCGTCGAGGCTGAATTCAACGGGTGGATCTGGCAACCGATGATGAACAGCTCGCCATTGCGCACCACCACATAACCGTCGGTCAGCTGTACCTTGCCTTCGCGCAGGGACTTGACCTCCCAGCCCTCCAGTACCAAGCCGCACTCGATGCGCTCCTCGAAGAAGTAATTGAAGGCGGCCTTCTTGTTGTCGGCAATGCGGGTATTGGTATCGGGTTTTTTGGCCATGGGGTACGAGGTGATGGGAGCGCGAAGCTGGTTCTACAATCCCGCGCAGCCCTCCATTCTATGAAAAACGTCCATAAGTCCGTCCTCATCTGGTACAGCGCCGAAGAAATGTTCGCGCTGGTCACCCAGGTGTCGCAGTATCCGCAGTTTCTGCCCTGGTGCGACCATGCCGCTGTGCTGTCCGAAGACGGCAGCGGCATGACGGCCGAAGTCGGCATCGCCTTCAGCGGCCTGCACCAGAAGTTCATTACCCAGAACACCCATGTGGAGGGGCGCCAGGTGTTGATGAAGTTGATCAAGGGGCCGTTTTCCAACCTGGACGGCACCTGGAGCTTCACCCCGGTGGGCGACGGCACCCAGCGTGCCTGCCGGGTCGATCTGCAGCTGAAGTACGGCTTCGACAATATCGCGCTCTCGGCTTTGGTCGGCCCGGTATTCGACCGGATTGCCGGCAGCCTCGTGGATGCTTTTGTGAAGCGCGCCGAACAGGTGTATGGCTAAGTTGTTGCAGGTCACCGTCGCCTGGTCTCCCGCGCCGCGCGAGGCCTATGAGCTGATGTTCGAGTTGCCCGAGGGGCAATCTGTCGGCGATGCTTTGGCTGCCTGCGAGGGCTTGGAGCCGTTTGCGGAACTGGATGTGGCCGGCTATACGCTGGGTGTTTGGGGGCGGTCGGCTACGTTAGCCCAGCTGCTGCAGCCCTACGACCGGGTGGAGCTGTACCGCCCGCTGACGGTAGACCCCAAGGTCGCTCGCCGAGAGCGGTTTGCTAGCCAGGGTGCACGCGGCACTGGCTTGTTTGCAAAGAAGCGAGCCGGCGCGAAGGCCGGTTACTAGCCGGCTGCTACTGACAGTCGGAGGTCATCACGTCCTGCAGGCGCTTGGTCTCTGCGGCGCGGGCCGCATCGTCCAGTATCTCCCGTTCGCCTTTTTCATTGACCCGGGCGATCCGCATGCCGGAGTCGTAGTTGGCCTTGGATTGCTTGGCACGCTGGCAGTTTTCTGCCTTGGCCGCTGCAATTTTGTCGGTTTCGGCTTTGCGTTTGGCGGCTTCTGCGTCTTCGGCTTGTTTCTTTTTTTCTTCCAGAGCTTTGTCGGTGCCGCTGATTTTGGGCGCGGAGGCTGCAGAGGCAGGGGCCTCGGCCGCCGCCACCGGCTTGGCTTTGGGCACGCCGCCAGGTTGGCGCAGGATGTTCTTGCCGGGGATGTCAGGCGGTGGCGCTCGGTCGCTGAAGACCTTGTTGCCACTGTTGTCCAGCCACTGCCATTGCGCAGATGCAGCCAGCGACAGGACACATCCAAAGGCGACGACGAGGGCTTTGTGAATTTGCATTCCGCAAGTTTAGCTGGGGCAGCCGCACTTTTCCAAGCGGAGTAAGGTCGGGATTGTCATAACCCGGTAAAGAAATAGGCGGGCGCAGGCTAGTACAATCTGCTTTTTGGAGCTTTGTATATGCGCCTGCTAGGAAAAGCGCTCACTTTCGACGATGTGTTGTTGGTGCCAGCGTTCTCCCAAGTCCTTCCCAAGGACACGTCTCTTGCGACCCGTCTGTCGCGCAATATCACCCTGAACCTGCCGCTCGTGTCTGCCGCCATGGACACTGTGACCGAAGCCCGTCTGGCCATCGCCATGGCGCAAGAGGGTGGCATGGGTATCGTGCACAAGAACTTTACGCCCAAGCAGCAAGCCGCTGAAGTGCTAAAGGTCAAGCGCTACGAGTCCGGTGTGCTGCGCGATCCTGTGATCATCACCCCGACGCACACCGTGCGCCAGGTGATCGATATGTCGGCCCAGCTGGGGATTTCCGGATTCCCTGTATGCGACGGTGGCAAGGTGGTCGGTATTGTCACCAGCCGCGATTTGCGTTTTGAAACCCGCTACGACGTGCTCGTCAGCGAAATCATGACGCCGCGCGAGAAGCTGGTCACTGTCAAGGAAGGTGCTTCGCTGGCTGAGGCCAAGGCCCTGCTGAACAAGTCCAAGCTCGAGCGCCTGCTGGTCATCAATGACGCATTCGAGCTCAAGGGGCTGATCACCGTCAAGGACATCACCAAGCAAACCAGCTTCCCGAATGCGGCGCGTGACGCCCAGGGTCAGTTGCGCGTGGGTGCAGCGGTTGGCGTGGGTGAGGGCACTGACGAGCGTGTCGAAGCCCTGGTGCGAGCCGGTGTTGACGCCATCGTGGTGGATACCGCCCATGGCCACAGCAAGGGCGTGATCGACCGCGTGCGCTGGATCAAACAAAACTACCCGAATATCGACGTTATCGGCGGCAACATCGCTACCGGTGCGGCCGCTTTGGCCTTGGCAGAAGCCGGAGCCGATGCAGTGAAGGTCGGTATCGGCCCCGGCAGCATTTGCACCACCCGCATCGTGGCAGGTGTCGGTGTGCCGCAGATTATGGCCATCGACAACGTGGCTACCGCCTTGCGCGGCTCGGGCGTGCCCCTGATTGCTGACGGCGGTATCCGCTACAGCGGTGACATCGCCAAAGCCATCGCTGCCGGTGCCAGCACCGTGATGATGGGCGGAATGTTCGCTGGTACGGAGGAAGCCCCGGGCGAAGTGGTGCTGTTCCAAGGCCGCAGCTACAAGAGCTACCGCGGCATGGGCAGCATTGGCGCCATGCAGCAAGGCAGTGCCGACCGCTACTTCCAGGAAGTCAGCACTGGTAACCCCAACGCCGACAAACTTGTGCCCGAAGGTATCGAAGGCCGGGTGCCGTACAAGGGCTCGATGGTTTCGATCATTTTCCAGATGGCCGGCGGTATCCGTGCCAGCATGGGCTACTGCGGCTGCGCCACCATCGACGAGATGAAGGACAAGGCCGAGTTTGTGGAAATCACCTCGGCCGGCATCCGCGAAAGCCATGTCCACGATGTGCAGATCACCAAAGAAGCCCCGAACTACCGCTCGGAGTGAGCGCAGTCGGTAAGTAGCCTCCATCCGGGCAGCCAGGCGCTGCCCGTTTTTGATTTTGACCCCCACGTCCATGTCTACCCATCAAAAAATCCTCATCCTCGATTTCGGCTCCCAAGTCACCCAACTCATCGCCCGCCGCGTGCGCGAAGCCCATGTGTTTTGCGAAGTCCACCCCTGCGATGTGAGTGACGAATGGATCCGCGCCTATGCGGCCGACGGCAATCTGAAGGGCGTCATCCTGTCCGGTAGCCATGCCAGTGTGACCGAAGAAACGACCGAACGTGCGCCCCAAGCGGTGTTCGATCTGGGCCTACCAGTGTTGGGCATTTGCTACGGCATGCAGACCATGGCTCAGCAGCTGGGCGGCAAGGTGGAAACCGGTCACACCCGTGAATTCGGCTTTGCGGCGCTACGCGCGCGTGGCCACACCGCGCTGCTAAAGGACATTGCCGACTTCACCACGCCCGAAGGTGAGGGGATGCTCAACGTATGGATGAGCCATGGCGACAAAGTGACCGAGCTGCCACCCGGCTTCAAGCTGATGGCTAGCACCGACGGCTGCCCGATTGCTGGCATGGCCGACGAAGCCCGCAAGTTCTACGCCGTGCAGTTCCACCCCGAAGTCACCCACACTGTGCAAGGTCAGGCGCTGCTGAACCGTTTTGTACTGGGTATCTGCTCCACCAAACCCGACTGGGTGATGGGCGACTACATCAGCGAAGCTGTAGCGCACATCCGCGAGCAGGTGGGTGACGAGGAAGTGATCCTGGGCCTGTCCGGCGGCGTCGATTCTTCCGTCGCTGCAGCCCTGATCCACCGCGCCATCGGCGACCAGTTGACCTGCGTGTTCGTCGACCACGGCCTGCTCCGGCTGAACGAAGGTGATATGGTGATGGATATGTTCGTCGGCAAGCTGCACGCCAAGGTGATCCGTGCCGATGCTTCCGATCTTTTCCTGGGCAAGCTGGCAGGCGTCAGCGACCCCGAAGCCAAGCGCAAGATCATCGGCGGCGAGTTCGTCACCGTGTTCAAACAAGAGGCCGCCAAGCTGAAAGGTGAGGGCGCCAAGGGTGCCAAGTGGCTTGCCCAGGGCACGATTTACCCCGATGTGATCGAGTCCGGCGGCGCCAAGAGCAAGAAGGCCGTCACTATCAAGAGCCACCACAACGTCGGCGGCCTACCGGCCGAGCTGGGTCTCAAGCTGTTGGAGCCACTGCGTGAACTGTTCAAGGACGAAGTCCGTGAACTTGGCGTAGCCTTGGGTCTGCCGTACAACATGGTGTACCGCCACCCGTTCCCTGGACCCGGCCTGGGCGTGCGGATTCTGGGTGAGGTCAAGAAGGAATATGCCGACCTGTTGCGCCGCGCCGACGCGATCTTCATCGAAGAGCTGCACAACTTCAAAGACGAAGCCACAGGCAAGACCTGGTACCAACTGACCAGCCAGGCCTTTACCGTGTTCCTGCCGGTGAAGAGCGTGGGCGTTATGGGCGATGGCCGCACCTACGACTATGTAGTGGCCCTGCGCGCGGTGCAGACCAGCGACTTCATGACCGCCGACTGGGCCGAGCTGCCTTATGCGCTGCTGAAGAAGGTGTCTGGCCGCATCATCAACGAAGTGCGCGGCATCAACCGTGTGACCTACGATGTATCGAGCAAGCCACCTGCCACAATTGAGTGGGAATGATCACGTGTCTGGCATTAACAGGCAGCTGATGGCATCAAAACACCCGTAAGCCCGCGTAAATTGGGGCTTTTTTTCTTTTTGGCCTGGCATTGGCTGGCATCTTTGGACTTCACCCGCTTTCATAGACAAAGATCAACTTCCAGTTCGAAGTTGCTCGAATGCCAGCGGGCTCAGTTGGTCTGTAAGCGCGCGGCAAACGCATCTTGAAGAGGTATTACGGGCTAGGTTTGCGGTTGCAAGTGATGCGGTAACAGTTCATGCACCAAGCTTGCCCGCTGGGTTGGCAGCCGCGTCAGCACATCTTTGAGATAATCGTACGGGTCATGCCCATTGAGCCGAGGGCTTTGAATCAGGCTCATCACAGCAGCACCGCGCTGGCCAGCCCGAAGCGAGCCAGCGAACAACCAGTTGTTGCGGCCGATGGCAATCGGCCGTATCTGGTTCTCGATGTGGTTGTTGTCCACGGGCAATTGCCCGTCATCCACAAAGCGGGTCAATGCCTGCCAACGCCGCAGGCTGTAGTCCAAGGCTTTGGCGGTGGCAGTGCCATCCGTTATCTTCGAACGCGCCGGCGGCGTACGCCCACAAGTAGGCGCGGTGGGTCTTGCCGTGTCCTGGTTGGAGCATCTGCACCGGTGTCTCATCGGCGTGCACCACCCGGTGCGTCAGGATGTCTGCTT
>CAUPON010000027.1:0-71912 GCA_963513025.1 uncultured Albidiferax sp. | reverse complement strand
TCGATACGGATGACTTCGGCGGTGACGACTTCACCAATGCGCGTTTCCGTGCGGGTTAGCGATTCGGCAAAGAGGTCTGCAAATGATTCTGACATGGTTTTCCTAGTCCACAGCACAGGGTTGGCGGGTGCGGAATTGCACTCGCGTTGGGGTCTGGTGTGGCGGTTTGGCGGTCGGTGGACCACCGGGGTTACAGGGTTAAAAACCACTCGGCTGAAGCAGCAAAGTGGGCCTTATTAGCCGGTTCAGCGAGGCTGAAAAGGCTGTTTGCTCTGCCACCAGTCCAACACCTGATCGACCGATGTTTCTATCGTCATATCCGAGTTGTCCAGCAGCAGCGCGTCTTGTGCCGGTTTGAGAGGTGCGGTGCTGCGGGATGAGTCCCGGGCATCACGCGCTTCCAAGTCGGCACGAAGGTCTTCGAGTGTAGTCGAAATTCCCTTTGAAATCAATTGCTTATACCGCCGCTCTGCGCGCCGGGCAGCGGTGGCGGTCAAATACACCTTCAAGGGAGCTTCGGGGAAGATCACCGTACCCATATCGCGGCCGTCGGCGACCAGGCCGGGCAGGCGCTGGAAGCTGTGTTGCAGGTCCACCAAAGCCAGGCGTACCGAGGGCAGGGCGGAGACTTTGGATGCGTTCATGCCGGCCTCTTCGGTGCGGATGGCTTCGGATACGTCGGAGTCGCCGAGCCAGACCTTGCCGGCGTCGAAGCGCACCGGCAGGGTCTTGGCCAGGGTCGCAATCGCCGTTTCGTCGGCCGCGGTGATGCTCAAACCCGCGCGAAGGGCTGCCAGCGCGGTGATGCGGTACATCGCACCCGAATCCAGGAAGTGGTAGCCGAGTTTGGCCGCCAGCGCCGCCGCGACCGTACCCTTGCCCGAGGCGGTCGGACCGTCGATGCAGATCACGGGGATGTGGCGGTCGGCAGTGCTGGCCAGTGCGAGCAGCGCTTCAAAATAGTCGGGGAAGGTCTTGGCCACGCATTTCGGGTCTTCGATGCGCACCGGCAAGCGTGCCGGGTTGAAGGCGGCCAGCGAGAAGCACATGGCTACCCGGTGGTCGTCGTAGGTATGGATGCTGGCGGCTTTCCAGTCGACAACCGATGCGGGCGGCGTGACGCGTATGTAGTCCGCGCCTTCCTCGACGGTGGCCCCGAGCTTGCGCAATTCGGTGGCCATGGCGGCGATGCGGTCGGTTTCCTTGACGCGCCAGCTGGCGATATTGCGCAGCGTGGTAGTGCCGTCGGCATATAGCGCCATCACCGCCAGAGTCATGGCTGCGTCGGGTATGTGGTTGCAGTCCAGATCGATGGCTTTCAGCGGCCAGCTGCCCTGGCTGATTTCCAGCCAGTTCGGGCCGCTGACGACCTGCGCGCCCATCTGCTCGGCCGCTTCGACAAAGCGGATATCGCCCTGGATCGATGCAGCACCTACACCTTCAATGCGAATTTGGCCTCCAGTGCTGGCAGCAATTGCGCCAAGCGCTATGAAATAGCTAGCAGATGAGGCGTCGGCTTCCACATGGATATCGCCCGGTGACTGGTAGCGGCTGCCGGCCGGAATCGTGAAGCTGGCCCAGCCATCGCGCTGTACCGTGATGCCGAAGCGCGCCAACAGATTCAACGTGATCTCGATATACGGCTTGGAGATCAGCTCGCCGACGACTTCAATCGTCACATCTTGTTGGGCCACCAGCGGCAGCGCCATCAGCAGCGCCGTCAGGAACTGGCTGGACACATCGCCGCGCACGCGGATCGGAGCATCCAGCTTCAGCTGGGGCTGGCCAATGCGCAAGGGAGGGTAGCCGTCCTGTCCGGTGTAGGCTATCTGGCAACCAAGCTGGCGCAGCGCATCCACCAGGTCGCCAATCGGTCGCTCGTGCATGCGCGGAACGCCGTGCAGGCTGAAATCACCGCCCAGCACGGCCAGCGCCGCAGTCAGCGGACGTATAGCGGTGCCGGCATTACCCATGAACAGATCGGCCTGGCTGTTGCGTAACTGCCCGGCCAGACCATCGATTTCCAGTACTTTGCCGTCACGGCGGATACCACAGCCCAGCTGGGCCAGTGCATCCAGCATGACCCGGGTGTCGTCGGAATCCAGCAGGTCGTGGACCCGGGTGGTGCCGCCGCTCAGGGCGGCCAGCAGCAATACGCGATTGGAAATGCTTTTCGAGCCTGGTAGCACCACAGTGCCCTGGGCGCTTTCCAGCGGGGGGAGGTCTAGGAAGGGGGTGGCGTACATCAGGTCTTTGGTTTCAGAGAGGCCATGCTCCAGTCGGCGCGGCTGTCGCTGGCGTGTTCCAGCATGCCGGTCAGCCCGTCAATGTTGTTGCTGGTGATCATGGCTTCCATGGTCTGCAGTGTGCGCTGGAAGATCTGCGACTGGGCCAGCAGCTCTTCCTTGTTGGCCAGCAAAATATCGCGCCACATATGCGGGTCGGACGCTGCGATGCGGGTGAAATCGCGGAAGCCAGGACCGGCCAGGGCCAGGTATTCCTGGCCTTGCGGCTGGCTGACCAGGCCGTGCATCATGGCGAAAGCGATCAGGTGCGGCAGGTGGCTGACGGCGGCAAAGGTCGCGTCGTGCGACTCGGGTGACATCTGTAGCACATTGCAGCCCAGCGCCGTCCATACGTCGACCGCCTGGCTTAGCTGCTTGGTCAGCGTGCGTTCTATCGGGGTCAGGATGACGTTCTTGCCACTGTAAAGCGAAGCGTCGGCAAACTCCACGCCCGAGACTTCCTTGCCGGTGATTGGGTGCGCCGGGACGAAGGAGCCGACCTGCTCGCGCAGCGCGCGGCGGGCGGCATCGACTACGTCGCGCTTGGTCGAGCCCACGTCCATCACCAGGGTGGTGGGGCCGATCAGGTGCTTGATGGATTTGAAGGTGGCCTCGGTAGCAGCTACCGGCACGGCCAGCAGCACGATGTCGGCGCCCGAGACGGCCAGCAGGGCCGAGGGGGCCTCGATGTCGATTACGCCCATTTGGCGGGCCCGGCTGGTGGTGGAAGGGGATTTGCTGTAGCCGACCACTTGCTTGACCAGGCCGGCTTTTTTCAGCGCCAGCGCAAACGAGCCGCCCATCAGGCCGCAACCGATCAGTCCCAATTGTTCAAACATGCTGCGTTTTGCTCCAGAACATCAAGGGCCGACCGGATAGGTGCCGAGTACCTTGTAGAAGGCGCACAAGGCCCGCAGTTCCTGCAGTGCTTTGGCCACATGGGGCTGCGAGGGGTGGCCGTCGAGGTCGATGTAGAAGTAGTAGTCCCACTGGCCGGTACGGGCCGGGCGCGACTCGAAGCGCGTCATCGACACGCGATTGGTCTTCAGCGGCACCAGCAGATCGTGCATGGCGCCGGGTTTGTTGGGTACCGATACCACCAAGCTGGTGCAGTCCTTGCCCGAAGCCGGCGGCGTGGCCAGGGTCTGCGGCAGGCAGATGACGGCGAAACGGGTGCGGTTGTATGCGTCGTCCTGCACCGCATGGGCCACCACGTGCAGGCCGAACTGGGCGGCTGCGCGTTCGCTGGCCAAGGCAGCCCAGGATGGGTTGGCGGCAGCCAGGCGTGCGCCTTCGGCGTTGCTGGAGACGGCGCGGCGCTCGGCGTGCGGTAGATGCTGCGTAAGCCAGCCTTGGCACTGGGCCAGCGCTTGGGGATGGGCCATGACAACTTCAATGTCGTCGCGCGAATTGGTTTGGCGCAGCAGGTTGTGCCGCACCAGCAGGCTGACTTCACCGACCACGTGCACAGGCGAGTGCAGGAACAGATCGAGTGAACGTGCGACAACGCCTTCGGTGGAATTTTCAATAGCCACCACGCCATATTGGGTGGTACCTGCGGCCGTGGCGTGGAAGACTTCGTCAAAGTTGGCGCAGTACATCAGCTCGGCCGCGCTACCGAAGAATTCGATGGCGGCCTGTTCGGTGAATGTGCCTTCAGGGCCGAGCACGGCCACGCGCTGCGGTGCCTCGAGCGCCAGGCAGGCCGACATGATTTCGCGCCAGACGGCAGCTACATGGGTGTTCTTCAGCGGGCCGGTATTGGCGTGCTGGATCTTTTCAATGACCTGGGCTACGCGGTCCGGCCGGAAGAAGGGCGAGCCTTCGCGTCGCTTGATCTCGCCGACCTGTTCGGCCACGTGGGCACGGCGGTTCAGCAGAGCCAGCAGGTCCTGGTCGATCTGGTCGATCTTGACGCGCAGATCGGCCAGATCGGGGGTAGCGAGCGGAGGTGTTGTGGAGCTCATGGTCAGGCTTGGCTTTTCTCGAAGGCGTGCATGTAGTCCACCAGCGCCTGCACACCGGCCAGCGGCATGGCGTTGTAGATGCTGGCCCGCATGCCGCCAACCGACTTGTGGCCTTTGAGCTGAAGCAAGCCGCGTGCCTTGGCGCCTTCCAGGAAGGCCTCGTTGCGGCTTTCGTCGCGCAGGAAGAAAGGCACGTTCATGCGCGAACGGCAATCGGCGTCCACTTTGTTGAAGTACAGCTGCGACTGGTCTATGGCGCGGTACAGCAGTTCAGCCTTGGCGATGTTGCGCTGTTCCATCGCGGCAATGCCGTGCAGCTCACCTTCGGTCTGGTGCTTGAGCCACTGGAAGGTCAGCCCGGCGATGTAGATCGCGAAGGTGGGCGGGGTGTTGTACATCGACTGGTTGTCGGCCACGGTCTCGTAGTTGAAGGCGCTGGGGCAGATGTCCAGGGCGTGGCCGAGCAGGTCTTCGCGCACTACCACCACCGTCAGACCCGCAGGGCCGAGGTTCTTTTGGGCGCCGCCAAAGGCCAGGCCGATCTTCGACCAATCGACCGGGCGCGAAGCGACGTGGGACGAAAA
The DNA here is from genome assembly GCA_963513025.1 of uncultured Albidiferax sp. Lineage (GTDB taxonomy): Bacteria > Pseudomonadota > Gammaproteobacteria > Burkholderiales > Burkholderiaceae_C > Rhodoferax_B. Next base: position 67,076 of record CAUPON010000027.1, on the reverse strand, counting down.
ATCGACCACCAGCGGGGCTTTCGAGCCCAGTGCCTGCAGGTCGGGCAGGGTCTGGAATTCGATGCCGTCTATGGTTTCGTTGCTACAGATGTGGACGTAGTTGGCATCGGAGCTCAGGTCCCAGCCGGCCGGGTCGGGCAGGCGGGTGTAGCCGGTGGCTTCGGTGCTGGCGGCGATGTGCACCTGGGCGTATTTGCGTGCCTCTTTCTGCGACTTCTGGCTCCAGCTGCCGGTGACCACGCTGTCGATCTTGCCGCCGCGCGACAGATTGAGCGGCACGATGGCGTTTTCGCCCAGGCCACCGCCTTGCATGAACAAAATCTTGAACTCGGGCGGTACCGCCATCAGGGCCCGGAAGTCGGCCTTGGTTTGGGCGTAGATCGACAAAAACTCTTTGCCCCGGTGGCTCATCTCCATCACACCCATGCCACTCCCATGCCAGTTCAGCATTTCGGCGGCGGCCTGGGTCAGCACTTCTTCAGGAATGGCGGCAGGGCCTGCGGAGAAATTGAACGGTCGGGTCATGCAAATTCTTAGGTTAAATAGGCCGTTGGCGCTCATTTAATAAGCGCGAGATGCTATGAATTATGTAGTGACGACGGGTTACGCTTCAGGGGTGTCGCTTGTGCTGTCATCGGTACCACCTGCTACGTCATCTTCATCCGCGGCGCTGGCTTCGGCGGCGGCTGCGATGGCGTCGTTTTCGACGATACGCTGCAGTCCGCTGAGCTTGGAGCCTTCGTCCAGGCCGATCAGGGTTACGCCCTGGGTGGCGCGGCCGAGTTCGCGGATCTCGCTGACCCGGGTGCGCACCAGCACGCCCTTGTCGGTGATCAGCATGATCTCGTCGTCGGCATGCACCAGGGTGGCGGCTACCACGCGGCCATTGCGTTCGCTTTGCTGGATGGCGATCATCCCCTTGGTTCCACGGCCGTGGCGGGTGTATTCGGTGATGCTGGTGCGTTTGCCGTAGCCGTTCAGGGTGGCGGTAAGCACGCTTTGCTGCTCGTCTTCCGCGACCAGCATGGCGATAACGCCCTGACCTTCTTCCAGCATCATGCCGCGCACACCGCGGGCGTTGCGGCCCATGGGGCGCACATCGTTTTCGTCGAAGCGCACGGCCTTGCCGCCGTCGCTGAACAACATTACGTCGTGCTTGCCGTCGGTCAAGGCGGCGCCGATAAGGAAGTCACCCGGGTCCAAGTCCACGGCAATGATGCCGGCCTTGCGCGGGTTGCTGAAGTCGGTCAGCGGGGTCTTTTTGACCGTGCCCATGCTGGTGGCCATGAACACATTCTGGTCGGCGGGGAAGCTGCGCTTCTCACCGGTCAGGGCCAGCACCACGTTGATTTTTTCGCCCTCTTGCAGCGGGAACATGTTGACGATGGGGCGGCCCCGCGAACCGCGCGAACCCTGTGGCACTTCCCAGACCTTGAGCCAGTACAGGCGGCCCCGGTTGGAGAAGCACAGGATGTAGTCGTGCGTGTTGGCGATGAATAGCTGGTCGACCCAGTCGTCTTCTTTGGTCGCCGTCGCCTGCTTGCCGCGTCCTCCGCGCTTTTGCGCCCGGTACTCGCTCAAAGGCTGGCTCTTGATATAGCCGCTGTGGGATAGCGTCACCACCATGTCGGTCGGGGTGATCAAGTCTTCGGTGCTGAGGTCGAACGAGCTGTATTCCACCAGGCTGCGGCGGGCGCCCAGCTTGGACTGGCCGAATTCCAGTTTGATGGCGGTCAACTCTTCGCCAATGATGGTGGACACGCGTTCGGGCTTGGCCAGGATGTCGAGGAAGTCTTCGATCTCGGCCATCACCTCTTTGTATTCGGCAACGATCTTGTCCTGTTCGAGGCCGGTCAGGCGCTGCAGGCGCATCTGCAAAATTTCTTGCGCTTGTACTTCGGACAGGCGGTACAGACCGTCCTTGCCCATGCCGAGTTCTTTTTCCAGGCCGTCTGGGCGGTAGTCGTCTACATTGACCATGCCGCCATCGGCCCGCGTGCGGGTCAGCATTTCGCGCACCAGCTTGCTGTCCCAGGGGCGGGCCATCAGCTCAACCTTGGCGACTGGTGGCGTGGGGGCGTTGCGGATGATGGCGATGAAGTCGTCGATGTTTGCCAGCGCGACCGCCAGGCCTTCCAGCACATGGCCGCGTTCGCGGGCTTTGCGCAGGTTGAAGATGGTGCGGCGTGTCACCACTTCGCGGCGGTGCTCCAGGAAGACTTCGATCAAGTCCTTCAGGTTGCACAGCTTGGGCTGGCCATTGACCAGCGCCACCATGTTCATGCCGAAGGTGTCTTGCAGCTGGGTCTGTTTGTACAGGTTGTTCAGCACCACCTCGGGTACTTCGCCGCGCTTGAGTTCGATTACCAGGCGCATGCCGGATTTGTCGGACTCGTCTTGGATGTGGCTGATGCCGTCGATCTTCTTCTCGTGTACCAGCTCAGCCATGCGTTCTTGCAGGGTCTTTTTATTGCACTGGTAGGGCAGCTCGTCGACGATGATGGCCTGGCGCTGGCCCTTGTCGATGTCTTCAAAGTGGACCTTGGCCCGCATCACCACGCGGCCACGGCCGGTACGGTAACCATCCTTCACGCCATTGATACCGTAGATGATGCCGGCCGTGGGGAAGTCGGGCGCGGGGATGATCTCCATCAGCTCGTCCACCGTGGCCTGCGGGTTGCGCAGCAGATGCAGGCAGCCATCGACCACTTCATTCAGGTTGTGCGGCGGGATGTTGGTCGCCATACCCACGGCAATGCCGGACGAGCCATTGACTAATAAGTTAGGGAAGCGGGCCGGCATGACCAGCGGCTCTTGCTCGCTGCCATCGTAGTTAGGGCCGAAGTCGACGGTTTCCTTGTCCAAGTCGGCCAACAGTTCGTGTGCGATCTTGGACATGCGGATTTCGGTGTAACGCATTGCAGCGGCGTTGTCGCCATCGACCGAGCCGAAGTTGCCTTGGCCGTCCACCAGCATATGGCGCAGCGAGAAATCCTGCGCCATGCGAACGATGGTTTCATATACCGCGCTGTCGCCGTGGGGGTGGTACTTACCAATCACGTCACCCACAATGCGGGCCGACTTCTTATATGCACGGTTCCAGTCGTTGTTGAGTTCGTGCATGGCGAACAGCACGCGCCGGTGCACGGGCTTCAGGCCGTCGCGCGCATCGGGCAAAGCACGGCCCACGATCACACTCATCGCGTAGTCGAGGTAACTCCGGCGCATTTCCTCTTCAAGACTGATGGGCAGGGTTTCTTTGGCGAACTGGGTCATGAGAGGCAAACATTGTGCAGCGGAGGTCCATCATTTTAGAGGCAAGTGACTGTCGCTACGCAGCAACACATGCCCTATATGGATGTGCATACATTTAGGTATGCCTGTCGTCCTACTCGTTTCCCCTTAGCCCTGTGGCACAATTGTTTGAACGTTTGCAGTGATGGTCACTGTAAGCGTCCCGTTTCGCAGCGCTGCTGCGGCTTTTTCCCCAAGAGGAGAACCATGAAGAAATTGAACAAAGTGGCAATGATGTTTGCCTCCGCAGCGCTTGTAACCGCCGCGGGCGCACAAACCGTTGACAACTGGAAGAACGGCACCAACGAACTGGTCTGGAAGAACGGCACCAATGAACTGTGCTGGCGTGATGCGTTTTGGACGCCTGCAACGGCTGCTCCTGGTTGCGATGGCGCTATTGTTCCTGTTGCTGCTCCCGCTCCTATGGCTGCTCCTGCAGCAGCACCTGCACCAGGTGCTGCTGCTCCTGCCCCTGCTGTCGTGGCTCCTGCCATGGTTGCAGAAAAGGTAACCTACGCCGCTGATGCTTTCTTTGACTTCAACAAGTCGGTTCTGAAGCCAGAAGGCAAGGCCAAGCTGGACGACCTGGTTGGCAAGGTTAAGGGTATCAACCTGGAAGTGATCATTGCCGTGGGTCATACCGACTCCGTAGGCAGCGATGCATACAACCAGAAGCTGTCGGTTCGCCGTTCTGAGTCCGTCAAGGCTTATCTTGTGTCCAGCGGCATCGAAAAGAACCGCGTTTACACCGAAGGCAAGGGCGAGAAGCAACCTGTTGCTGACAACAAGACTGCTGAAGGCCGCGCTAAAAACCGCCGCGTTGAAATCGAAGTTGTTGGCACGCGCAACAAGTAATCCAAAGGTCTAACGCCGAGCTAGCTTGGTGTGATGGTCTCGAACAGGCTCTAGAGCCTGTTTTCCGAAGCCCTCTGAACTCACGTTCTGAGGGCTTTTTTACGTGTTGCTGTGTGTGTAGCTGGTGTGATTGGCGCTGTGTAATCTGAGAAAATGGAGTAATGAACCCTAGTCTGAATGCTGACCCGGCCGAGCTGGCCAAATTCTCTGACCTGGCCCATCGTTGGTGGGATGCCGATAGCGAGTTTCGACCTCTTCACCAAATCAATCCGCTGCGCCTGGGCTGGATTAACAGTATTGCATCCGTTAGTGGTCAACGTGTGCTGGACGTGGGTTGCGGCGGTGGCATCCTGGCGGACTCCATGGCCCGCTGCGGTGCAGATGTACTGGGTATCGACCTATCTACGAAGGCATTGAAAGTGGCGCAACTCCACGCCTTGGAGGCCCAAACGCCGACATTGAAGTATCGGGAGGTCAGTGCAGAGGAAATAGCGAGTGAGCAACCGGGCAGCTTTGATGTCGTCACCTGTATGGAGATGCTCGAGCACGTACCGGACCCTGCTTCTGTGGTTCGTGCATGTGCCGCTCTCGTAAAACCGGGTGGCTGGGTGTTTTTTTCAACTATTCATAGAAGTGCGAAAGCATTCTTGCTGGCTGTTGTCGGGGCAGAGTATGTTCTCAACATGCTGCCACGCGGTACCCACGCGTACGAGAAAATGATTCGCCCTAGCGAGCTGGCTGCATATTGCCGGAGTGCGGGGTTGACGTTGCAGTACACCTGTGGACTTGAGTTCAATCCTTTGACTCAGCGTTATTGGTTGAGTTCGGACACCAGTGTGAACTACATGATTGCCACGCAAAAGCTATGACATCGAACGTACATCCCATTTTTCATAATGTAAAAGCGGTATTGTTCGATTTGGACGGAACCTTGGTAGATAGCGCGCCCGATCTTGCAGGGGCTGTCGACAAAATGCGGACGGATCGCGGCTTGTCTTCATATGCGGCTGAGCGCTACCGTCCGATGGTAGGTGCAGGAGCGCGTGGCATGCTGGGTATTGCCTTTGACATGCAGCCCGACCACCCCGACTTTGCTGCGATGCGAGAGGAGTTCTTTGTCAATTACGAAAGGCGGCTTACCCAAGAAACGTATGCGTTTGAAGGGGTTGCAGAGCTATTGGCTCAGTTGGTTGCCAGGTCGTTGTCTTGGGGGGTGGTAACCAATAAATCTGAGCGTTTTGCCATTCCCTTAACGCAATCGATGGCATTGTTCGGTACGGCTGGTGCTGTGGTCGGTGGGGACACCACACCGCATGCTAAGCCCCACCCTGAACCCTTGTTGGAGGCCGCTAGGCGGCTGGGGCTGACTCCAGAGCGGTGCGTATATGTGGGTGACGATGAGCGAGATATTGTGGCTGGGCGGGCCGCAGGTATGGCTACAGTTGCTGCCGCGTATGGGTACTTGGGAAACAGCACGGATGTTGCGCGGTGGGGGGCGCACGCAGCAATCCATTCGCCATTGGACTTATTAAAGTGTTTGCCGAACGGTCAAGAACTAAATGGCTTAAAATGATTACCTTGGGGCTGCACTGGTTTCGACGTGGGTTCGGACGCGCAGCAGGGCATGTCGAGGTTCTGTCACCTCGTAAAACAGCAGAAAAAACCTAACTGCAAACGACGAACGTTTCGCACTCGCCGCTTAATTGCGCGTGAGCCTCGCAACAGCAAGCCAATAGGCTGGGCAAGGGTGGTAGTGCCGCAAGGTGCTTCCGTCCAGGCTGCGGGGTAACTTCATTTGGCTGGGCATTCACCGGGTAACTTGGTGGATTCCGAGAAAATAGGTTACTGGCGTTTTGCATAGCGTGCCACTGCGCGATGTAAAAGGCGAGACTTAAACCAGACGGCTACACATGTAGAACTGTTCGAAGAAGGCTTGCGGACGGGGGTTCAAATCCCCCCAGCTCCACCACAAAAGACGGTCAACGCCAATGGGAGACCATTGGCGTTTGTCCTTTCAGACTGGCGTTAACCGCCCCATATTGGCTTTCGTTTCGCACGCATTTCGCACAGAAATTCGCACGTGAACTATGCGTTGCCGCCCACCACTTTTAGCCCACTGACGCGGGGTTTTTTGTAGTCAGCCGGCATGAACTTGCCGTAGGTCGTGAAAACCAATTGCACATCGACGTGTCCCAGTTGGTCAGCGACAAACCAGGGGTTTGCTCCAGCCGTGATTTGGCTGCTGGCCCAGGTGTGCCGTACTTGGTATGGGTTGCGGTAACGCACCCCGGCCCGCTTGCACAGCGAATCCCACAAGGTTTTGCGCAGTTGCGCATCGGTCGCCCAGGGCGTGCCGGTGCGCGGGTTCACCCACACGTGGCCGCCGGCCAGGAACGTAATGGCTTTCTGTGCCGTCAGGGCTGCGATGGCTTCAGCATCCAGTTCGATATCGCGTATTCCAGCCTCGGTTTTCGGGCCTTTTTCGATGCCCGCCACCTGGTTCCTGTCGATCCTGGCTTTCTTCTCCAGCCAGTCAATTTTCGGCCACTGCAGCGCCATTAGCTCGCCAGGTCGCAGGCCGGTGGCGAACCAGAACCGCACCATGGGGGCCTCATCCGGTCGCGCCGCCTTGATGAGTTGGGCGCGCTCGTCTTCAGTGAATGGGTCCACCTCGTAATCGCTGGCCTTGGTGGTTTGCTTCAAGAGCTTTGCCAGGGCGATGCGGTCGAACGGGTTGAAGTCAATCACGTCATCGTTCAGCGCGTCTTCAAACACGCTGCGCAGCGGGGTCAGCAGATTGCGGGCAAATTTGGCAGTGACATCCATGCTTGCAACCCAGGCGCGCAACTCGCTTGGCGTTACAGCAGCCAGGGGCTTGCCGGTCCAGTGCGCCATTCGCGCACTACGTATTGCCTTGCTGTAGCCGTCCAGCGTGCTGGGCGAAAGCGTGCCGTTTGCCACCTGGCGCTCATAGGTTTCCAACTGCACCTGCAGACGCCTGTCTACGGTGACCCGCACACCGCCAGAGCCAAACTGCCGGGCTCGCGGGCTGTCCGGGAAATAGTCGGCGTAAACGAATGTGCCTTCTGCCATTCTGCGCAGCACCTCGGCACGCAGCCCAGTCGCCAGGGTTACGGCGGTCTTTGTCACCGGTCCCGGAGGCAGCAATTCGCGGCACTCCACGCCGCGAAAGCTGAAGGCTATCTGTATGCGCAGCTCGTGTTTGAACTCGCGGATGCTTACGCCACGCGGGCATGTGATGTCTGCAACTGATTGCCTTCCACCCATTTGTTCCATTCCTCCGGGTTTACGTACAGGTTGCCGTCCCGTCCTAATTTGCACTGTACTCCATCGGTCCATTGGCGCTTGCGTCTTCGGGCGTGGACGGCATCGGGGGTGTCGCCGGTCATTTCGCAGTGCCGGGCTAGCCGTATCCATCGATATTGAAGATCGTTGCTCATAATTTTTGAATTTAAGGTTTTTACCTAGTTTTGAACTAATTGTCTTAATTAGGTTTTACATTCATCTATTTGCCTAAATATAAAAATTAAATTCATCTTGTTTTTATTATTAATTTTTTAATAAATCCTTGTTTGTTTTAATTAAATATTGGATCTAATATTGAGGCAATCGATTTTTATGTGTTTATTAGATGTCACCGATGCTTGTATGTCAACAAGGAGTACTAGCGGAGCTTCACAGTTTTAGAAAAAAGTTATCCACAGGGCTCCTCAAAAAAATTGATGAATTAGATTGTAAGAAGATTAAATTTAAGACTACAAGAAGATTAGAAGGTCCAACTAGTGAGGCCTGGCGTCGATTTTTCCTGTGGATAAGTTTTTATGCGCTATTAGCGCAGTGTCACAACGCTATTAGCGGTGTGTCACAGCGCTAGTAGCGGAACCTTATTCAACTACTTCTACAGCGGTTTAATCCGGTGTTTTGTGATGCACCGCTAGTACTGATTTTTCAGTTATCCACAGGCGCTGGTACTAGCGGAGCTTCACAGTTCGTACTTTTTCCCGACTCAGATGTCCGTGGTGCCATCATTTTCCATGCTTGGGTCTGAGGGAAGTGGTTGGTAAAAATGCATTGATGGTTTTCCGGATATTGCTGACCGATGCAGTAACTTATTACATGGCAGGTGGAGCAAGGTATTCGTCCGGAATATGTGAATATTCGATATTTACTATGTATCTTGCTGAGAGTTCATTGAGAATCACTTTAGACGGTGAATCGATTCATCCAAAAGTCATCCTTTGCTCCGTCTGCATGTATTGCATACATACACAGACCATTGACGAGCTATCGCAAAACCATTGAAAAACTATCAACTCTTCCCGCACCAAAGTCCAGGGCAGGATGCCAGATGTACGGCTGACGCCGTAATCTGGACTTTCGCCCGCTTGGTGGCTGCCCCCCTTCGCAGTCCACTCAGGGCTCCGCCCCGAGACCCTAAGCGGGGCGCACGGCAAGTTCAGTTGTAAGTTCAAAAGGACAAATCCGGCCGTTTCAACGCTTGAGTGCCTAACATTTAGATATATCTAGTTTTTTCAAACTGACCTCTACTGGGTCTCGGGGCGGAGCCCTGAGTGGACTGCGACGAGCGCGAAGCGATCTAGCTGGCGAAAGCCTAGATTACGGCGTCAGCCGTACATCTGGCATCCTGCCCTGGACTTTGGTCTCCTTGCGACACAGGTCTGGCACAGGTTTGGCAATGGTCTGGCAGATGTCTGGCACAGGTTTGGCAATGGTTCAGATATAGATCTCCAACAGATTTCAGGCACATGTGGAAAGCTCTGGCAGGGGATTTGCAGCGTTTCGACAGCGATTCCAAAGCAGGTTGACGGCCCTATGGTTGAGATTGCCCCATCAGCAAGGGGCAGTGAGATGGGCCTGATAATCCAGGCAGAAAACCGGAACAATCCCCCTGAGAAACTAGCGACCGAATGCTCGACGACATCAAAAAAACCCTCTGGGCCACCGCCGACAAGCTGCGCGCCAACATGGACGCCGCCGAATACAAGCACCTGGTGCTCGGCCTGATCTTCGTCAAATACATCTCCGACACCTTTGCCGCCCATAACGCCAGCCTGGCCCTGCGCCTGGTGGACCCGGACGACGAATACTTCTACGGCCAGGCCAGTCCCGAAGACGTGGCCGCCGAGCTGGAAGACCGCGACTACTACACCGAAGCCAACATCTTCTGGGTGCCTGAAGCTGCCCGCTGGGAAGCTCTGCGCGCCGCCGCCAAACAGCCCGAGATCGGCAAGCACATCGACGACGCGCTCACACTGATAGAGGCCGAGAACCCCCGCCTCAAAGGCATTCTGGACAAGCGTTACGCCCGCGCCCAGCTGCCCGACGGCAAGCTGGGCGAGCTGGTCGATCTAGTGTCCACCATCGGCTTTGGCGACACCCCCGACGTGGCCCGCGACACCCTGGGCCAGGTGTACGAATACTTTCTGGGCATGTTTGCCAGCGCCGAAGGCAAGCGCGGCGGCCAGTTCTACACCCCGGCCAGCATCGTCAAAACCCTTGTCGCCATCCTGAACCCGCACACTGGCAAGGTCTACGACCCCTGCTGCGGCTCGGGCGGCATGTTTGTGCAGAGTGAAAAATTCATAGCAGCCCATGGAGGAAAGACGGGCGACGTGTCCATTTACGGGCAGGAATCCAACCCCACCACCTGGCGCCTGGCCGCCATGAACCTGGCCATCCGCGGCATCGACTTCAACCTGGGCAAGGAGCCCGGCGACAGCTTCACCCGCAACCAGCACCGCGACCTGCGTGCTGACTTCATCCTGGCCAACCCGCCCTTCAACATCAGCGACTGGTGGCACACCAGCCTCAGCGGCGACCCGCGCTGGGCCTATGGCGAGCCGCCGGCCGGCAACGCCAACTACGCCTGGCTGCAGCACATGCTGCACCACCTCAAGCCCACGGGCCGCGCTGGCATCGTGCTGGCCAATGGCAGCATGAGCAGCACCCAGAACAGCGAGGGCGAGATCCGCGCCGCCATGGTCGATGCCGACGTGGTGGAAGTCATGGTCGCCTTGCCCGGCCAACTGTTCTTCAACACCCAAATCCCCGCCTGCCTGTGGTTCTTGGTGAAGCAAAAGCAACATCGCAAGGGCGAAGTGCTGTTCATCGATGCCCGCAAGCTCGCCAGCATGATCAGCCGCGTGCAGAGCGAGTTCACCGACGCGGTGATCGACCGGATCGCCGCCACCGTAGCCGCCTGGCGCGGTGAACCTGGCGCGGAGATTTATGCCGACCAACCAGGCTACTGCCGCAGCGTCAAGCTGGCCGAGATCGCCCAGCACGGCCACGTGCTCACCCCGGGCCGCTACGTGGGCGCGGAAGAGGTGGAAGACAACGATGCGGACTTCGCGACCAAGATGCAGCTGCTGACCGAGAAGCTGGGCGAACAGATGGCCAAGGGCGCGGAGCTGGACCAGTTGATCCGCAGGAAGCTGGGGGGGCTGGGGTATGAGTTTTGAGTGGCTCCCTTTCACTGACTTGCTCTCAGCGATAGTTGATAACCGCGGCAGAACTTGTCCTGTCGGCGAATCTGGCTTGCCGTTGATTGCCACCAACTGCATTGACCGTAGTAATTTGTACCCTTCATACGACACAACTCGTTTTGTATCGGAGGAAACCTATAAATCGTGGTTTCGATCTCATCCCCAACCCGGTGACATCCTGTTTGTCTGCAAGGGTAGTCCGGTTAGGACGAATATGGTTCCAGACCCAGTCGACTTCTGCATCGCGCAGGACATGGTCGCTGTAAGGGCGGACCCAGCTAAGGTTTATCCCAAATATCTGTTTGCGGCGCTCAGATCATCGGTAGTGCAGTCTCAAATCGACAACATGCACGTTGGGACGATGATTCCTCACTTCAAAAAAGGGGACTTTGGCAAACTGAATATCCCAGTTCCTCTACATGTGGACCAGTGCGAAATTGGCGATCTCTATTTCACCTTGACCGCCCGCATCGCCCTCCTGCGGGAAACCAATGCCACGCTGGAGGGCATCGCCCAGGCGCTGTTCAAGTCGTGGTTTGTCGATTTCGACCCCGTGCGCGCCAAGATGGAAGGCCGCGCCCCGGAAGGCGTGGACGAGGCCGCAGCGGCGCTGTTTCCCGATGGCTTGAAGGGCACGGAGCTGGGGTTGGTGCCGAAGGGGTGGCAGATAGGGATGCTGGGTGAACACACCAACTATCTCAGTCGGGGAATTTCGCCTAAGTATGTCGAGGATGGCGGCGTTCTTGTGATTAACCAAAAGTGCATTCGAGATTTCACCTTGGATATGAGCAAGGCTCGACGACATGATCCGCTGCAGCGAAAAATTGATGGTCGCGAGCTACAGAAAGGTGATGTTCTGGTGAATTCCACGGGGGTGGGAACACTTGGCCGTGTGGCCCAGGTTCTGACGTTGGATCAACCGGCAATTGTGGATTCACACGTAACGGTTGTGCGCGCCGGTCCATCGCTGACTTGGAATTACCTTGGCCTTTCAACCATGCGCAGACAGCCAGAAATTGAAGCCATGGGTGAAGGATCGACGGGGCAAACGGAATTGAGTCGAGGGAAGTTAGCTCTTCTTAAGCTCGTCATTCCAACGGCCCATGTGCTTCAAGCTTTTGATGAAATCGTTGTGCCGCTACGCGAACGTTTTGCCGCAAACTTAGAAAAAGCCCAAACCCTCGCCACCCTCCGCGACACCCTGCTCCCGCGCCTGATCTCCGGCCAGTTGCGACTGCCGCAGGCCGAAGCGATGCTGGAAGAAGCGTGCGCATAAAACGCCGATTGCTACTCTTTAAATAGCTGCTTGCGCAGGTGACATCTGCGCTAGAGGCTGATTTCATACATAAACCAAACCGTGGCGCTCCACGCCACGCCGCCACGGACATGTATAAAAAACCGCGTTTTCTATACACATGCGGGCTAACATGTATAGAAATACGCGTTTTCTATACACATCACCTCGCCTACCCACCTGGCCATGCCCGCGCTGCAAGCACTCGACCATCTGGATGCCGCCCGCTTCGACACGCCGGCCATCCTTAAAAAGCTGGCCAGCAGCAGCCGGCGGCTGGCCGAGCTGAAGGGGATTGCGGCGTCGATTCCCAACCAGGGCATTTTGATCAACACCCTGGGCCTGCAGGAAGCCAAGGATAGTTCGGAGATTGAAAACATCGTCACCACGCACGACGAACTGTTCAAAGACGATGTGCTGCCCGAAGCCTTTGCTAACCCGGCCGCCAAGGAGGTGCTGCGCTACCGGCAGGCGTTGCGCGTCGGCTTCGACCAGGTGCGCGCCAGCGGGTTGTTGACAGCCAACCACATCATCGTCATCCAGAGCGAGCTGGAGCGCAACAACGCCGGGTTTCGTAAGCTGCCCGGCACGGCGCTGAAAGATGGCAGCGGCCAGACCGTGTACACGCCGCCGCAGGACCCGGCCGAGATCGTGGCGCTGATGGGCGGGCTGGAGCAGTTCATGAACAACCCAGACCTGCTGGCGGTGGACCCACTGATCAAGATGGCGCTGATCCACCACCAGTTTGAGAGCATCCACCCGTTCTACGACGGCAATGGCCGCACCGGGCGGATCTTGAACGTGCTGTATTTGGTGAAAGAGGGCTTGCTCGACATCCCGGTGCTGTACCTCAGCAACCACATCGTGCGCACCAAGGCCGACTACTACCGCCTGCTGCAAACCGTGCGCGACGACGATACCTGGGAAGACTGGGTGCTGTACATGCTGGAGGCGGTGGAGCAGACCGCCGGGCACACCATCACCACCATCCACGCGATCAAGGCGTCGCTTCTGGACTACAAGCACCGCATCCGCGCAGGGCACAAGTTCTACAGCCAGGATTTGATCAACCACCTGTTCAACCACCCGTACACCAAGATCGACTTCTTGCAGCACGACCTGCAGGTGTCGCGCCTGACGGCCACCAAGTACCTGGATGCGCTGGCCGCCAGTGGCTTTTTGCAGAAGCAAAAAATCGGGCGGGGCAACTACTACGTCAACCTGGCGTTGACGCCGATTCTGTTGGGCCCACCGCAGGCAAACGCATGACCGAAGACCAGCTAGAACGCGAAACCCTGGCCTGGCTGCAAGACGTGGGCTACACCCATGCCTACGGCCCCGACATCGCCCCCGAGGGCCCTGCACCCGAGCGAAGCAACCACCGCCAGGTGCTGCTGGTGGGTCGTTTGCGCGCAGCGATTGACCGGCTGAACCCTGCCGTGCCCGCCGCTGCCAAGGCAGATGCGCTGCAGCAGGTGCTGGACCTGGGCCTGCCGGTGCTGCTGGCGGCCAACCGGCAGTTCCACCGCCTGCTGGTCACTGGCGTACCGGTGCAGTACCAGCTGAATGGCGACGCGCGGGGTGACTTTGTGCGGCTGGTGGATTGGGCAAACCCAGCGCAGAACGACTGGTTGGCGGTTAATCAGTTCAGCATCCGCGGCCCGCGCCATACGCGGCGGCCCGACATCATCCTGTTCGTCAACGGCCTGCCGCTAGTGCTGCTGGAGCTGAAGAACCCGGCCGATCTGAACGCCGACGTGTGGAAAGCTTACGAGCAGATCCAGACCTACAAAGAGCAGATTCCGGATGTGTTCCAGACCAATGAAATCCTGGTCATCTCCGACGGCACCGAGGCGCTGCTGGGCTCACTGAGCGCCGACCCCGAGCGCTTCATGGCCTGGCGCACCATCGACGGCGCCACGCTGGACCCGCTGGGTGCATTCAACGAACTGCAGACGCTGGTGCGCGGCGTGTTGGCCCCGGCGTATCTGCTGGACTATCTGCGCTACTTCGTGCTGTTTGAAGACGACGGCACGCTGGTGAAGAAGATTGCCGGCTACCACCAGTTCCACGCCGTGCGCGCCGCCATCGGGCAGGTGGTGGCGGCGTCGCAGCCGGGCGGTAGTCAAAAAGGGGGCGTGGTCTGGCACACACAGGGCAGTGGCAAGAGCATCACCATGACGTGTTTCGCCGCGCGGGTGATGCAAGAGCCGGCCATGCGGAACCCGACCATCGTGGTCATCACCGACCGCAACGACCTGGACGGCCAGCTGTTCGGCGTGTTCAGCCTCGCCCAGGACCTGCTGCGCGAGCAGCCAGTGCAGGCCCGTACCCGGCAGGAGCTGCGGGCGCTGCTGGGCAACAGGCCCAGCGGCGGCATCGTGTTTGCCACCATCCAGAAGTTCATGCCGGGGGAGGATGAAGATACCTTCCCCGTGCTGTCCGACCGGCACAACATCGTGGTGATTGCTGACGAGGCGCACCGCACGCAGTACGGCTTTGAGGCTAAATTAAAAGAGAGAAAAGTGCCTCTGGCGCAAGTTTTATCTGCGCAAGCAGCTACGAATTTTGTAGCAACTGGCGGCGGTGTGCCGCCTGCCCATGGCGTGGCCTTTCAACCACCGCCGTATACCGCCGAGCGCTATCAGGTGGGGTATGCCCAGCACCTGCGCGACGCGCTGCCGCACGCCACCTTCGTGGCCTTCACCGGCACGCCAGTCAGCAGCACCGACCGCGACACCCGCGCCGTGTTTGGTGACTACATCCACGTCTACGACATGCAGCAGGCCAAGGAAGACGGCGCCACGGTGGCCATCTACTATGAAAGTCGGCTGGCCAAGCTGCGCCTAAAGGAGGGTGAGCTGCTGCAGATCGACGACGAGGTAGACGAGCTGACCGAGGACGAAGAAGACAGCCAGCAAGCCGCCCTGAAAAGCCGCTGGGCCGCGCTGGAGAAAGTAGTGGGTGCAGAGCCGCGCGTGGCCAGCGTGGCAGCCGACCTGGTGGCGCACTTCGAGGCACGCAACAGCGCCCAGCCTGCGGCATATCCCGGTAAAGCCATGGTGGTAGCCATGAGCCGCGACATCTGCGTGCACCTGTACAACGAGATCGTGCGCCTGCGCCCCAGCTGGCACGATGTTGACC
Organism: uncultured Albidiferax sp.; assembly: GCA_963513025.1. Classification (GTDB taxonomy): domain Bacteria; phylum Pseudomonadota; class Gammaproteobacteria; order Burkholderiales; family Burkholderiaceae_C; genus Rhodoferax_B. Next base: position 51,962 of record CAUPON010000027.1, on the reverse strand, counting down.
CTGAGAAAGGCGCCATCAAGATCGTCATGACCGGATCGGCCAGCGACCGCGCCCTGCTGCGCCCGCACATTTACAGCCCGCAAACCAAGAAGCGGCTGGAGAAACGCTTCAAAGACCCGGCCGACCCGCTGCAGATCGTCATCGTGCGCGACATGTGGCTCACCGGCTTTGACGCGCCCTGTGTACACACCCTGTACGTGGACAAACCCATGAAGGGCCACAACCTGATGCAGGCGATTGCCCGCGTCAACCGGGTGTTCAAAGACAAGCCCGGCGGCCTGGTGGTGGACTACATCGGCATCGGCAACGAGCTCAAAGCCGCCATGAAGGAATACACCCAGGCCCAAGGCCGGGGCCGCCCCACGGTGGATGCGCACGAGGCGTACAGCGTGCTGATGGAGAAGATCGACGTGCTGCGCAGCCTGCTGCACGGCTTTGATTACAGCGGCTTTCTGACTGGTGGCCACAAAACCCTGGCCGGCGCCGCCAACCATGTTCTGGGGCTGCAAACCGGACCTACCCGCGACGGCAAGAAACGCTTTGCCGACAACGCCGTGGCCATGGCCCGCGCCTTCACCCTGTGCTGCACGCTCGATGAAGCCAAGCTGGCACGCGAAGAAGTGGCTTTCTTGCAGGGCGTTAAGGTCATCCTGACCAAGAAGGACGCCACAGCCCAGAAGCGCAGCGACGAGGCCCGCGACCTGGCCGTGCGGCAGATCATCAACCAGGCGGTGGTGTCCGACGCGGTGGTGGATATTTTTGATGCTGTGGGCCTGGACAAGCCCAACATCGGCCTGCTGGACGATGCGTTTCTGGCCCAGGTGCGCAATCTACCCGAGCGCAACCTGGCGGTGGAGCTGCTGCAGCGCCTGCTGGAGGGCGAGGTCAAGAGCCGCTTTGCCAGCAACGTGGTGCAAGACCGCAAGTTTTCTGAGATGCTGGCGAATGTAATTACCCGCTACCAGAACCGATCCATCGAAACCGCGTAGGTGATGGAGGAGCTGGTGCAGATGGCCAAGGAGTTTCGCGCCGCCGCATCGCGTGGCGAGACCTTGGGCCTGACGGAAGACGAGCTGCGCTTCTACGACGCACTGGCAGCCAACGAGTCGGCGGTGCGCGAGCTGAGCGACGAAACCCTGAAGAAGATTGCCCATGAGCTGACTGAAAACCTGCGCCAGAACCTCAGCGTGGATTGGTCCGAGCGCGACAGCGTGCGCGCCAAGCTGCGGCTGATGGTGAGGCGCATCCTGCGCAAGTACAAATACCCGCCGGACTTGCAAGACAGTGCGGTCGAGCTGGTGTTGCTGCAAATGCAGAACATCGGCGAGGATTGGGCCGGGTGAATTAAGCGCGCCTAGTCGTCGAGGGTCTGTTCGATTTGAAAGCGCATGTCGAATCATAGGGTGCTGTTCTTGGACTGCTCCATATCTTTGATCTCCTGGAGCAGCTTGGTGTGCGCCTCCAGCAGAACCCGCTCCACAACGCTCTTGTTGGTGACGCCGTAGTGCGCGGCAATGCTGTCCAGTGCCTGTTTTGCTGGTAGCTCCAAAATCACATTCAGGCGCCGGTCTGATCCCTCTTTGAGGCGGCGCTGACGGTACGCGGCTTGGCGCTTGGCGTTGTCTTTTTTCTTGTCTTCGTCCAGCATGTGGATTTCCATTATTCGGAGTGTTACATTGTAACTAATTAAAGGAGTGAGAAATGTCCGAAGCACTGATCAGCCGTTCGATATATCCGCCAGAAGTTGCTCTCCAGATCGAGGCCATGGGCTCGATGGCCGTGACCATCGCCAACCGGTGGCAACTAGGGTGGCCGGATCGGGTCGGAGTGCTTTTGACCGCGCGCGTCTATCTTGCCAACCTGGCGGAGCAGCTGGACCAGGAGAAGGAGATGCTGGCGAACGAAGCCAATTTTCGGCACCTGGCTCCCCGCGAGGTCCTGCAGCTGTTTGAAATCAACCCTGCTCCGCCGTTCTTGAGCGATTCAGAGAGAGCGGCTATACCCCCGCCAGTGGACGAAGCCTACAGACCTGTGACTGACTTCTTCAAGCCGCGCACGTCCAGGGGCCATGCGGAGTTAGACCACATGGAAATGCGCGCCCTAGCCGGGATTGGTGCCGGTCTGTTGATGCGGCACCAAGGCGACCCAGCGGCAATCAGTAAGCTGTGCCGCTTGGCGGTGCCCATCGACTCGGCGCACGTCAACTGGTCTGCAAAAATACTGGGAATGCTGAGAGAAGATGCTGAGCACGGCCCCTACGTCCATTCGCACCAGGAGCGATGCTGATGCTGGTTTTTCTCGACACTGAATTCACCAAATTAGATCGCCTCGACCTCATCAGCCTGGCACTGGTGGCCGAAGATGGCCGCGAGTTTTACTGCGAACGCAACGACTTCTACCCCAAAGATTGCAGCGACTTCGTGAAGCAAACCGTGCTACCTTTGCTGGGCCGTATCCCTGGTGCCGCGTGTACCCGCATGGAGCTGACGCACCGATTGCGCGACTGGGTGGGTCAGTTTGCCGAACCACCTACCTTCGTTTTCGATTCGTCAAAAGACTGGCACTTACTGGCTGTGGCTATGCTTGGTCGGCCCCAAAAGAAACCCCCTGGAGATTTCGGAAAGCAGCTGTATGTGGACAGTGCAGCCTTTGCGCATCCTGTTTTCGAAAAGGCCTCGAACGCCGCTTATTCCCCGGATTTGCCCATGCACCATGCATTGGCAGATGCACGTTCGCTCAAGGCTGGTTATCGTGCATGGAGCATGCTTAAATAGTGCCACGAAAGATTGACCATGGAGCGCTGGGCACGGGTGCAAGCGCTTGTTGACCGCTGTACCCAACTAGGATTGTCGGTTGAGCACGCCCGTCGCTTGGCAGTCGAGAGTCGCCAAGTGCGCCATGCCCTGCCTTGGGTGTTGGGCATAAATCCGGAGACCATGGAGTCGGTTGACCTGCACCGTCGCGAGCCCCGCCGATGGCTGTGGATGTGCGCGCAAAGCGCCAGCACCAGTTATCACGAAATCTTGGCGCAAGAAGTGTTGCTGCAAGCGCTGGCGACTGGTGCGATTCCAGTTAATTTCATTCCCCACATGTGTCATATTTTGGAAGAGGCCTCCATCCAGTCTGTGGTGATGGCCGTCGAGCAGGCGGCACAACGCAGCGGGATGCTACCTGCTCAGATGCGGTCACAGACCAAATGCGAGAGAAAACGCGCAACGTTTGAATTCACCGGCAATACACGGCTTTATACGCAAGGTCCGGTGGAATGATAGGTTTGGCATTGGTTCGTCATTAGGTAATTTATGCGCCGACGGATACTAATCCGCGTTGCCGAGCTATTGCGGTGGTAGACACTCCAGCAGAATATGAAATAACAATTAACTCTATGGAAAGATCGTTCAGGAGTCGAGCTCGGAGTAAGCTGATTTTGCGATTACTTGGAATAAAGTATTTGTGCGGCCGGATGATGGGGATCAGGGTTTCTGAGGATGTTTTTTTTATGAATAGCTCATCCACAAGCTTCGTCTCTTGCACATTAAAAAGTCGCGCTGCGGATTGTTCGTAAGGCCGATACTTACCTTTATTTTTCTGAACCAGAATGTCGTCGTCTACGCCAACGACTAATAGGTCAACCGCTCGCTTGCACGTTTTTAGGTAGTTCAGATGACCCTGATGAAAAAGATCGAAAACGCCGCTTGTGTAGCCTATGGTTTCGGATGTGCGGTTTGCCCGCTCCGCGAGCGCATGAACATTTTCAGGAAAAATGGAAATCATTGCGCCCTAAGGAGAAAACTTGAGGCAAGGGCTGCGTCAGAAAGCCGATAGGTTCCCACGTAGACTTCAAGCGGAATATTTGAAGCACGAAGGCGCTCGATTAATGGATTTAGTGTTTTCGAGATCGCCTCATCCCGAGTTACACCGCCGCTTCCTAGGCCAAATATTGGAATAAAAAACGAAGAATATTTATTTTCTATGCTGTGAGATATCACAAAATCGATTGCATTGCGGTTTGCCGACTCTTCGATGATGTTGTTTCCAGAGTCCCGTTTTTCAATGGCAATTGCGTGGATTATAGATTTGATTCCGAGATGTGCGGAATTAAATGGTAGAGAAGCGATGCATTGCCCTAATCCAAATGGACCCGAATGTGGTTGAGTTGATTTCCAGTTATTAATTTTAGAAAGAAGATGATCTTCGCTTAGCGTGCCGTCACTATTGAATGAGGCAGCAAGCCGTCTGACTCTTCCTGAAACCGAAGTTCCGTTGATACTTCCTAGATCCAAGTCTCTGTTTTCCGATGTAACGACAACGTCGATATTCGAAATGGAGAGCACGGAACCACAATAACAATGTACTTTCGCGAGGCCGATAGAGACTGGGGCGCTGATTGATTTTGTGTCGACAAGCAATTCCCGTTGGACTAGTGAGTGCCGCTGGGATAGCAAGGCAAATAGAAAGGTTAGCAGAAGGAAGATTGACCCCGACGCAATAGATGGGAGCGGGCCATTACATTCAGGCCTCCCGATTGAGAGAAATATTCCTTCAACGGCTTGTTGCCAAAACGGAGTGATGAACGCCCCTCCGCTGAGCAACAGTGCTGTCACTGCAAGCTTCGTGTAGACCGTGTGAGGTCGCGTTAGGCGCTTTAGCCCAATGTCGAACGCCAAACCAACAATGAATCGTGCAATCTTCATAGCGATGCCCAGCGTAATGTGTCCCGCAGAACTTGCAGGATAAGCTGGGCGATGCGGGACATTCTAGACACGGTTTCCTCCTGAAAGTAGCTTGCAGCATGAGTTTGCAGGCAGTGTACTGTGCGAATATCCAGGTACATAAATTCCGCAGAACCCGGCACGCTTGCACTAGGGGAAACCATAGCTTGTGAGCCGGTTTGAGTTGAGAACTCACCGGACAACTTCCGGGACATTGGCTGGCCGAGCAGCCTCCGCGATCGACCGCTTTCGGGCGTGACACCCACCGTCGCCTTCGGGTCGTAAAGTGCTCGTCAGGAACGCCAGTTGATGGAAAATCAATTGAGTTGCCGGTAAGCCGGCACCGACGATCGGCAGAAAACGCTGCGTTGCTGACGATACAAGGTGGTCGGCGACCGACTACAGAAGACCGATAGTACCTAGCAGTACATCGTACTAAGCGTCTTACATCGCTAGGTTCCAGACGGAGAACCACTGCTGCATAGCAGCAGATACGCAACAAGCTCTCAATGGCAGAAAGATGGCACTCTTATTGTCTTAGGTGCGTAAGGCGCGATGGGCCTGGAAGTACTTGGGTTCACGGCCCGCATAGCCCATCGGCAAGTCGAGCCGTTGCTCGTATTCTCGATACCAGCCCTTCAAAGCGTTCTTGTTGGGTAGCCCAGGCGACGGATGGTTAGCCTGATGCGTTTGCCGAGCTTGATGTAGAGCTCAACAGCTCGAATTCTGTCTTCGTAGAAATACATGAACTATCTCCTGCTAGTCCAAGTTTTTGTCCGCACCCCCTGCGGGCCAGGTTTTCGTGGAAATCAACAGGCTGACCTTTACAAGACATCCTCAAATTTGATGAAAACATAGAGCAAAGACACTTAAACCAGCTTTACACAATCTTTACACACACGTATCGTCTTCTCACAAGATAAATCGGCATAAAAATATAGAAATAAATATCTCTCAAGAAAATACTGATTTCTCGTCTGCCTGCAGCGCATTTATGGAGTCTCAATGATGAAATTTCGAATAAATATTTGGACACTAGTGCGCATTTGCATATTAACGCAGCTATTTTCCCTAGGTTATTTGCATTCACAGGAATTGAATGAAAAAAAAGATAGCCTGACTAATATCAAGCCGTCAAAGAGGCCATATGCATATGTTTTATCTACAAGCGTGTGGCCCTCGAACTCAGTAAATGTATGCTGGGATAACCCAACCGTCGAATCAAAATGGGCCATGAACTTGGTGAAGATGGCCGTTGCCGAAACTTGGGAAGCTCATTCAGGAGTCAGATTTGTTGGGTGGGAAACATGTGCAAAGAAGAACACAGGCATTCGCATCACAATTGTGGATAACGCAAACTATGGACCGCAGACCCGTGGCTTAGGGCGACAAATGGAACTCCGTGGAACTGCGCAGGAGTTTTCAGCAGGCGGAATGTTTTTAAACTTTACATTTAAGAATTGGTCGAAGAATTTTTGCGATAGCGATAATAATCGACCAACGTGTATCCGTTCTATTGCGATACACGAGTTTGGACATGCTTTAGGATTTTCGCACGAACAAAATAGAAGTGATAAAAATATCAACTGCAAAGAGCCTGCACAAGGAGGCAATGGCGACACGACAATTGGTGCTTATGACGAAAATTCCGTTATGAACTACTGTAAAGCAATCTACATTTCACAACTAGCCTTGTCGGAGTTGGATATTGCTGGCGTTCAAGCCTTTTACGGAAAATGAAAAAATTAAATTTCATTTTAATTGCTACTGGTATATTTATCGGCAGCAATTCACAATGGGCCAACGCTGCCGATACATTGTTAACAAACATGATTGGAAAATATCGTGGCTCTACAGTTTTTATAAAGACCACTAAAGAAACTAGCACTGGAGAAGTCATAGAAGAATACGGGACAGGTTTTATAGTCTCCGACCAAGGCCATGTACTAACTAGCTGCCACACTGTCAACCGTCTCATCCTCGATGATAAAGGGCATGATTCGAAGAAAGTCGTGGCGGGAATAACCATCAAAGGCGCAACTGGAAGTCGAGAGGAGCCGCAGGAAAATCTAGGATTTGTAGCCTGCGCGAATCCACCAATCGACCTAGCTCTACTGAAGTTCAAGAACACCTTCAGACTAAGGAAACCCATTCCTCTTGACCGTATTTCCAAGCTACAGCCTGGCGATTCGATTGCATCAATGGGCTACCCTTTAGACTTGGATTTCCTACCCCGTCGGGGTGCCCTAGGGGACTCAATGGACGACGACACTTATTCGGTTGATATGACCCTCACATTTGGCGACTCTGGATCTCCAGTATTTAGTGAGCGATTATTTGTTGTCGGCGTTGCTGAGGCTGGTTATGCAGGTACAAGAATTGGTTTTATTAGGCCAATTCGTCATGCAGCTGGCTTGCTAAGCATCGCGGGTATCGAGATTACAGCAACAAACGTCGACATTCCGTCTACCCCGGCGCCCAATTCACCTAGCGGAGCAAAGGTAGAAATTGCAGATGCACCGAAGAAAGCGCTGACGGCCTTTTTAAATGCATCTAGTTTTGTACCAGCTTCCGCGTCAGAGGTGAAAATTACCTACCCATTTCTAAAGGTTTTTCAAAAACCGACAGAAACTAATAATAACTCAAGCTCCCGTGAAGCACCTAGTATAGGAATTAGCGAAATACAAGCAAAGCCGGGATATAAAATAATAGATGCCAAATTTATATCAATATCTCAACAAGAGGCAGAGGTAATAAATGTTGGACTTTTGCGTGGTGGTCTTAACGCGCGAACCACAATGGTACGCTCGGGAAAATCTGATTCTAACGATGTGGATCCCACAGTACGCGGATTTATAGAAACAACACAAGTCCCGTTAAGAAAATTTAATAACATGGAATGAAAAAAATGATTGCAAAACTGCTGCTTTTTTTGTGCGTTATATTAACACTACCGGGCTGCGCATTATTGTCAAATTATAATAATTTGGCACCAATTCCATCTGAAAAGGAATTCAATACTTTTTCAGGGCGCCTTCCTGGTATCGCATCCGATAAGGCAACAATCTCGGATTTCAAGAAGGAGCTGGTCACCCTCATCGGTGAATATCACATATTAGCTTCCGATCGTCGAAAAATTGAATATGATGTCACGGGAATAACCACTTTTGGTGGATTAGGGGCTGTACTTGGAGCGTTGGCCGACAGAACGGGGCTTCTGAATACGGGCGCAGCCTTTGCCGGGCTTGGTCTAGTTACCTCATCCAGGTACAACTTCAATCAACAGTCTCTAATATATTTCAGCGCAGTTCGTCGCCTGGCCTGCATTAACTCGAAACTTGCAGCTATTCCAGATACCGTCTTCGTGGATGCAATAAACTCTCCGGACTCAAATGCCGCTGATATTGCGAAAGGTGCAGTACGACAATTGGCCAGCCTAGTCGACACTGTGAGAATAGAAACAACCAACAGCATGTTGGGCATTGCGCCAGGAGTCCCCACTCGTGAAGAATTGCTAGTAATGTTCAAGAGCTACCTTCCCGCGCTAGCCGCGACCGGAGCAGCCGCTCCAGCTGCTCCAGACCCCGATGCCGTCCGCCGCAAGGATGCTGGCGAGCAGGTCAAATCCTTACTGTCGGAAGTTGGGACCTGCACCAAGAGCTAATGGTAGTCATCTATCTCAATACTGCAGATATCAAATCAGGTATCGCAGGCTCAATTTGGTTCGGCAACCCAGACTGCCAGGGGCCCGCTCAGTAAATCGGGGAATAAAAGTCAATTATTTCCTTCGTGCAAACTTCCGCAGCACGAATCTACGGAGGTAATTTAGTTACTTGAATAAGATGCAAAAATCATGCATGGAACATGTTTGCGAGAATCGTTCAGACTGTCCATGGCACCGAACTTGATGCGCACAAGAACCGGAATACGCAGAAACAGGGCGGGTCACATCATGATGGGCTCTCTTTCGGCACCAAATCTGGACTTGCCGCAGCAGGTCGATGGAAAAGCTGAATTCGCACCGCAATCGCACTGGTCTACAGAATCCCGCGCAAAATAAGGCGTTGCCTAGGGTTCAAATCCCCCCAGCTCCACCATAATCACGTCTAAGGCCGTTTGCTGGCTTCCAGCAAACGGCCTTTTTCATTGGTGAATCAATAGCTTATCGTGCGTGAACGTCTGTGGTCGTGCGCGGGCATCCAAGGCAAAGCGGGGGAACAACGGGGGGAACAAGTCGGAAAAATCGTAGACTCAGGGCGTTTGTTCCCCCGTCTCCCTCTGGAGGCGTGTCCCCCAAGCCCTGGAGTTGTTCCCCCATGCCCACCATATTTACCTAGGCAAACCGTTAAGATGCGACTTAAACCAAGGAATTGCACCTCGTGCAATTTTTAGGTTTATTTCGTAAGTGCAATTTTTAAGTTAAACGGCCTCGTATGAGGCCGTTTCTTTAATTTTGTCGCCGCTAACGCTCAATACTTCCGGAAGGGCACGGACCTGTCTCGGTGGAGTGAACAAGAAATTCAGGCCGTGGCCCACACGCTGAACACCAGACCGCGCAAAACGCTTGGCTGGAAGACACCGGTCGAAGCCCTGGACGAGTACCTAAAATCCACCGGACAACCCGGTGTTGCGACGACCGGTTGAATCCGCCCTGGCTGCCCCGGTCGGAATGAACAATCAGCCCAGGTGCTGGTTGGCGCTGCGCGATGGCCAACTGCAGCGCCGCGCGCACCAACTTGGCATGCATGGTCGGCGCCATCGCCCAACCCACGACTTTGCGCGCGTACAGGTCCAGCACCACCGCCAAGTACAGCCAGCCGCTGCGCGTGCAGATGTAGGTGATGTCACTCACCCAGGCCTGGTTGGGGCCGCTCGGGTTGAAGCGCCGCGCCAGCACGTTACCTGAGACCGGCAGTGCCTGACCGCTGTTTGTGGTGTGGACGAACTTGCGCCGCCACAGGGCCCGCAGGCGGTTCTCGCGCATCAAACGCCGTACTCGGTAACGCCCGATGTGCAGCCCCTGAGCACGCAGTACCGCGCCAAGGCGACGGCTGCCACAGACCTTAACCGTCCATGAAAGCCTGCAGGATTACCAGATGCTTCGCCGCGTGCGGACAAATATAGGAATTACGATGACAAAAACAGTACCTCTACAAAGGAGACTGAGCCTATGGTGCCTTGGCTTTTCCTCGCAGCGTTAACGAACTGGCCAGAGCCAATGGAAGTAAAAGAAAACTGGGGGGATCAAGGAAGAAATGTTCCCGCAATAACGAGTAAGGTAATTTTTTACGATGAAAAATTCGATGTAGCAGATCTTGCGAAAATGAAAGTCGCAGCTTTCTCAAGTCGAGATCAATGTGAGAGCGCTGAAGTGGTGTGATTGGGAAAATTTTAAAAATTAATTTTTTGTATTTTATTTCGTTGTGAATGCGTAGTAGGTGCTTCTCACTTCCCCAGCCAGTTCCAGCATATATATTTACTCCTCGGCCATATGTGGCTTCGGATTTGTTTGAGAAAGATCCTCTGGCTCCGCTATGTGCGATATCCATCCAAAATAAATAATCCTCACCTGCGTTGGTGAATTCAATTTTAAAACGTTTCTCCTGGAAACGTAAAAAGTCGTATACGACAGTGGATGTTCCAATTACATTGCCTCGAATAATTTGGTCTAACAAATCTCCTTTGTAGGCATGTATATTTTCTTGTGGTATATTAATTTTCGGATGATCTGCTGGTTGAATGCGGCCTGCTCTTGAAAATGCGCCAATTTTTGCGCCTAATTGGTAGTGATCAGCAAAATAGAAATCGAATCCGGCACCCATTGCGGCCACCGCGCGCAACAGGTGATCAGTCGACCATTCATCATCAGAATCTAGAAAAGCAATGTATCGGGTCTGCGGCGGTGCGTTGTTGATGCCTGTATTGCGCGCGGAGCCGGGGCCCCCATTATTTTGTTTAATTATCTTCAGTGTGTGGTTTTTGGGATTTAAAGTTTTTAATTCCGATTCCGCAGAAATAGGCGATGCATCATCCACTACAAGAACATGTACGGCCATGCCCGGTGACTGCTGGGCTTCAATACTGGCCAATGCTCTGGCGAGTATTCCCGATTCCTTTTGATAGTAGGGAATTACGACGGTGATCACGGAATGGATTCCTGCTGGTATACGTTGGCATGATTAGTAGCTGCAGCCTGTGGAAGTGCAGCGGTAATATGCTCGGTTTTCTTTTGCCTACGCTCAGCAAATTTTTTTAGCCAGCCCCATCGGTAGCATGTTAGATGGTATAGCGTGCGCTTGTTTTCGGTCCATCGCGTATGCCACTCCATCATTCGTCCATAATATTCTAGGCGTCGTATTTTTCCTTCGCCGAATATATGTTCAATTTCATCTTGGCTTAATAAGAATGCAGGCGAATAGGCTTGAATGGATTCATCGTAGGTTGTTTTTAGAATGACCAATGTATCTTGACGCTGTATGCATAAGTTCAATGCAACTGTTTTTTCATTGAATAGATATTCGTAGACGACTGCGCCATCGTGTTTGGCTGCATTTTGAAGTAGCTGTATATAAAATTGACCTTGCTTATTATCTGGGTGTATAGCCGTGCCCTCAGAGGCCTTCCATCCAGAGCTCTCCAGCACGCCGTAACGCGCAATTGCGTCGGCCATTTCTCCGGGCGCAGTGAGTACACGCATGCTCGTGACAATACCTTCTGCGGAAAGCTTATTTCTTTGTTTGCGCATGTTTTGGCGCAGGTTTTTGCCACGGGCCGCCCAGTAGTCTTCAAATGTGCCGGTAATGTCGATCCATCCGGTGTCGATGTAATCGATACGTTTGGTGTCCGCCTGGTCGGGCTCGCGTGGCGCGATCAAGGGATCTACTTGGGTCATAGAGAAGCCTAAGCATAGGCCGAGGGGGCCTTTGATTAAGCTGCGGGCGAGATCTGTCGCATTGAGGGTATTTGCCGCTACCCAAACACCTAGAGGTAACTGCGAAGGCTGGAAGGTACGCCATTGGAGCAAGCCATCGGGTACCAGTACTAGCATTGCCACAATTGAGTCGGATTGTTTTGCAACTAGCAGTCTTTCCGCGCCCGAACCAAATATGGAGAGCGCCAATTGCACTGCGTGGGCTGTCATAAAGGGCAAATTGGCACGGGCGGCGTTGAGGCGATCCCATTCGTCTATTAAACCAGTTGTTTGCTGGAGTGCATCGGAGGGCAGGTTTTGCCAGTGAAGTGTGGAGGCGTGCATGGGTGTTGATGTGCGGCTTTACCGCGATGTTTCAGCTGGGCACAGCGTTGCTCGCTGTGTTTTTAGTAGGTGCAGCAACATTTCTGCCGTGTGATCAATATCGGCCGTACTAAGGTCTTGGTGACACAATAGTTGTAGCACGTGGTGGCTCCATAAGGGCCCCACATCTTGCGGCAGGGTCGGTGTGCCCGGCCAGATGCGATCCCAACGAAAAACCGGAAGTTTGAGCGAACGCAATGCTTGGTAAATTTCGTCGGGTTCGTCCACCCACAAAGGAAAAACATATGGGGCAGTGGATGCCGCCGAATTGAGGGGGTAGGGAAACAAGGGCCGCGCCCCTGGCACATCAACAAAGTGTGCCGCATAGCTGGCGAAGTTTTGCTGACGCCGGGAGATGATGCGACCGCGGGGCAGCGCTGCCTTTAAGGCCATAGATGCCGATAAAGGTGTTTGCCGAATGCGCGACATATCGCATTCCCGCATCATGGTACTTGCCACGGGTTGAACAGCGGTTTCTTGTGTAGTGGGCGTCTGCGTGCGAAAATTTTTGAAATGAAACAAAGGTGCCAGCAGGGCACTGACACCGCGCAAACGTTGATAGCGTGTGGCCAGTTCCATCACGTCCAGCCAACCTTTGAGCTGAGACTTCAAGGATGGATGCTCTAGTTTTAGTGGCGTAATGGGGCGGTGTGCTGAAGCGAGTAGACCGGCTTCCGGTACCGGGAAGAATTTGGACAAACTGGCCGTTGCAAAGTCGCCCCAGGCTCCAACTGCTCTTTCTCCTGCTTCCCCGAAGTAGCAGTGTGCACAATCCTCAATAAGTGCAATCCCGTGCTCATCGCACCATTTACGCACTTTATTCAGTGACTGGGCCAGACCAAAATAATGCGGAACCAGCATTGCTTTGCATTTATTTAGTGTTGCAGGGGTGATCGCATCAAGATGGGGAAGTCCATTCGGCAGCAAGCCAAAATAGGATATTTTTAGATGGGCGAGTAGCACCGGCGCCACCATGGTCGGGCAGTGGTAGGTGGGCACAAGCACGGAGCTGCCTGCCGGTAGCTTTAGCTGCAATAGTGCCTGGTAAATAGCCGCTCGGCCACTGGTGGTGAATGCTGTGTGGGGCAGCGACTCGACGCTGCGTATGTTCGGCATGTTCGTCCGCCCGAAACTGGACCAATCGAGTACGGGTCCTCGAGGTAGAGCGCGTGGAGTGGCCTTGAGTTCTTTGGAGTTACTTTGCAAACAACACTCTCTGGGGGTTATTTGGCAATATCGGTGGATGACTTGCCGGTTTCGTCGTCCACCGTTTCAGGGTCTGTCCATTTGCCGGCTTCCTTCAGCTTATCTCTCAAGGCGGGTTGGATGAACCCCAAGGCGTAGGACTTGTGGGCCTGTGCAAGTGACTTCCCATATTCTTTGAGGTCAAAGTAATTCAGACCTAGGTTGTAGTGGGTAAATGCATTCTCCTTGTCTTCTGCGCCCGCCGCTGCTAGGTCTAGCTGGCGAACCGCATCGGTGCTACGGCCACTTTTAGCCAGATACATTGAATAGATCATGCGTGAAATTGCATCATCAGGGCGGAAGCGAATAGCTCGCTCAAAATAGCATTCAACAGAATAACGCATATCTCTGGGGATAGGTGTTTTGCTCCTTTCCCCATATCGCATCATCGACATCAAGGCTCTGTGATGGTTTGGAAATGCTCTTAACGTGTAATCCAAATCTCCGCCCAGATAGCCCGCATTCCCTTTTATGAGCGCTTCGACGGCTGGGGTAAAGTGTCCTATTTCAACAAGATGCAAATTGTTGCCGCGTTCGACCCGATAGTCGAATGGCCCAAATGCATTTTCAAGTGAACCGCATTCCGCGCTTGCAACTTGTGCGAACGAGGAGCGGCTGATTAATAAAAAAAAGATAAAGAAATAATTAAATAATCTGAGTTTCATTGGAAACATCCTTCTTTAACTCCATCATTTAATTGCATTGCTTGTTGTCGCTAACCAATCCAAAGTCAAGTTCTCGACGGTGGTCCGTGCCAACTTGTTGGAAAAAGTATGGTCAGCGTTGGCCAAGTCGTGTCTTTCCAGCCGCGCCTGCTTAAGAGCCTTTGACCAAGCGCTGTCCGCGTCAGCGTACTCTAGAAATTCCTTGGCCGTGTAATCGTTACCGCTGAGCAGCAGCAGGATGCAGCCATCAAAATCCATCCATGCATTTGCCATACGCTGCTGAAATGGCAGATCGCCTGTGCCTCGTGAAGGTGAGGCCGCCTTGGAAAGGCGAATGTTATTGACTAATCCTTTCAACGCGCTCCAGGCTACTTGACCACTGAGCAGCTTGGTCCAGAATGTACGCTGAAACAGGCGCTGAATGTAATAGTGCTTGACCTGCGTACGCGCCAAACTGGTCTCGGAGCGCACCCATGGATTTAGCAAACAGAGGCCGGTCACACGGGTATCTTTCGTGTCTTGCAGGTATAGCAGTGCGGCGGAAGCCGCATCGCATAGACCCCAGATGACCGTGTTGCGAATCTGTGGCGAGTGTTCGTGCAACGTGTTGATCGCAGCCGCGATATCTGGGCTAGCATTCAAGAAGTTTCTGGCATTACCGCTGCTATCGCCCATACCACGGTAGTCGAAGCGCAGCACCGCGTAGCCAGCGGCGGCCAATCTGCGAGCCAACAATACAAATTGTCGGTGGCTGCCAGCGCGGTATTGAGGCCCGCCCACCGCAATCACCACGCCCACTTGCGCTTGGTCTGCGGGCAAGCTGAGGATTCCAACTTGTGTCTCTTGTGCGCAAGAGAACAACACAGCTTGTTCTGTTGTGCTCATTGGGCGACCATGGCGGAAGCGGGTTGATCCAATGCGGCCAGTGTGGCGATCAGCAGGTTCGGAGCCTCTTCTATTTCACTGGTTTGCCAGAAGGCTGGTCCTTCAACCACTTGGCTGCGTACCCTAACCCCGGCGTTTTGCCATGCCTGCAGCTGTTTGGTCGAAGCAGGCGACATTGCGGCATCTGCCTGGGTAGATACATCCAGCCACTCAAGGCGGGCAGCATGCGCTGGTGGTGTCAACGTGGCAAGCTCCATTCCCGACGCCAAGTTTGCGGAAAGCATATAACCTGCAATTTCGACGGATGCACCTGCCGCCAATTGCCGCCGCAGGCTGTCCATTACTGCTTTTGCATTGCCGCTGGCCAGATCGCCTGCTGCCTTGAGTCGTAAAAACTGTTGCACTAAAGGCTTGCCTGCAGGGGTGGGAGACCAAAAAAGAAAGTTACATGTCTCGTTCAGTTGCTGGGCGGCCTGTACAGCCAGCAGGCAACCCGCCCTTAGTCCCCACAGCCACAAGGGAGCGTCGCCTTTGCTGCGCAACCATTGGCAGGCAAAGACTACATCGTCAACCCAGTCCTGCCAGCTTGCATCGCCAAAGTCTCCAGAGCTATCGCCGCAACCCAATAAATCCAGTTGCAAAACCGTGTATCCAGCACTCGCCATTGCCCGTGCTTGCAAGGCTGCCATACGACGGGACTTGTTCATTTCTTCGGCAAACGGATGCACGTAGACGATCAACCCGCGGGTAACGGCAATTTGTGAGGGGTGGAACATGGCAAACCTCTGGCCAGACCCTAGAGGCAGGAAGAACGCTTGCATGTGGCGTGGCAAATTTCAGGCGTTAAGTTTGTCGGTGACAAAATCGGCCAACGAACCAACCGTCGCGAAGGTCGAGCCATCCATATCGTCGTCGTCCACTGTTAGACCAAAATGTTCTTCCAGGCTGGTAATCAGTGATACAACGGCCATGGAATCGAGCTCGGGAATGGCGCCGAGCAAATGGGTTTCGCGGGTAAAAGCGGCGCTGCGGCCATTCAGGCTCAGCACCTCGTCCAACACCCGAATGACCTCCTGTGTCACATCCATGGAAAACCTCTGTTTTATTTGCTAAAAGTAGGCCGCATTCTAGGCGGCGCATACACAGTTGGCGCCTGAATCCCTGTGCGATACTTTTGAGAATCCCTGATTTCTACGGCGCCTGCTCTATCACTATGCGTGAATCCACTCTTTTGCATGAACTTATTGCCGAGTCAGCCCAGAGGGCGCCGCTAGACCGGGCGCTCACCCACGGCGCAGCATCCATGGGATATGGCGAACTGCACCAGGCCGTCAGCGGTTTTGCTGCTGGCTTGATGGGCTTGGGTCTGGCGCGCGGCGAGCGGGTGGCGATTTACCTGGAGAAGCGTTTTGAAACCGTGGTGGCCAGCTTTGGTGCACCAGCCGCGGGGGCGGTCTTCGTACCACTCAACCCCTTGCTCAAGCCCGAGCAGGTCGCCTTCATCTTGCGCGATTGCAATGTGCGGGTGCTGGTCACATCGCCAGACCGCCTTGCGCTGCTGGACGGTGTGCTCGGCGATTGCCCCGATGTGCGGCATGTGGTGGTGACCGACCCCGCGCCGCAACCCAGCCCCGGCCTGCCGCAAACGCTGTGGCGCGATCTGCTGGCTGCGCCGCCCCGTGCCGGGCACCGGGTGATCGATACCGACATGGCCGCCATCCTGTACACCTCGGGTAGCACCGGCAAGCCCAAGGGTGTGGTGCTGTCGCACCGCAATATGGTGGCTGGTGCAAAAAGTGTAGCAAGCTATCTAGAAAATACAAGCGCTGACACCTTGTTGGCCGCCTTGCCTTTGTCTTTCGATGCGGGCTTCAGTCAGCTGACCACCGCGTTCTTCGTCGGCGCGCGGGTCGTGCTGCTGAACTACCTGATGCCGCGCGATGTGCTCAAGGCCATGGAGCGCGAAGGCGTGACCGGCCTGACCGCCGTGCCGCCCCTGTACATCCAGCTGACCCAGCTCGAGTGGCCTGCCGCGATCGGCGACAAGCTGCGTTACTTTGCCAACACCGGCGGCCGCATGCCGCGCGAAACCTTGGACCTGCTGCGCCAGCGCGTACCCAAGAGCCAGCCGTTTCTGATGTACGGCCTGACCGAAGCCTTCCGTTCCACCTATCTGCCGCCCGCCGAGGTGGACCGCCGTCCTGACTCCATCGGCAAA
Organism: uncultured Albidiferax sp.; assembly: GCA_963513025.1. Taxonomy (GTDB): domain Bacteria; phylum Pseudomonadota; class Gammaproteobacteria; order Burkholderiales; family Burkholderiaceae_C; genus Rhodoferax_B. Next base: position 34,943 of record CAUPON010000027.1, on the reverse strand, counting down.
GCCATTCCGAATGCCGAAATTTTGGTGCTGCGCGAAGACGGCAGCCCCTGCGCCCAGGATGAGCCTGGCGAACTGGTGCACCGCGGTGCCTTGGTCGGCCTGGGGTACTGGAACGATGCCGAAAAAACAGCCGAGCGCTACAAGCTGCTCGCCGCCGACGCGCCCGGCCGCCAGGCCGGCCTGCAACTGCCCGAGTACGCGGTGTTCTCTGGAGATACCGTGCGCATGGACGCCGAAGGCTTTCTGTACTTCATCGGCCGGCGTGACGAGATGATCAAGTCTTCCGGCTACCGCGTCAGCCCCACCGAGGTGGAAGAAGTGCTGTACGCCACCAAGCGGGTCGGCGAGTGCGTGGCCTTTGGTGTCGAACACCCGGCCTGGGGCCAGGCCATCCAGGTGATTGCCACCGCGCCCGAAGACGCGCCTCTCGACACCGCGGCCTTGCTGGCCGACTGCCGCAGCCGCATGCCTGCCTACATGGTGCCCGCCCATGTGGAGGTGGTGGCAGGGCCCTTGCCACGCAATCCGAATGGCAAGATCGACCGCAAATGGCTGTCCACCGACTGGGCCGAGCGCCACGCCAACTGAGCACCTTTTATATATGACCGCCATCGACCGCCCCATCCCCGTCCACGCTCCGCTGTCCCAGTTTCCTGTACGTGACGGCGAGCTCGTCGTTGGCGGCATGCCCTTGTCGCAACTGGCCGCGCGGGTAGGCCAAACCCCGTTCTACGCCTACGACCGGGCCCAACTGCGCAACCGCGTGGCCGAGCTGCGCAGCGCCTTGCCGGCCAGCGTCAAGCTGCACTACGCGATGAAGGCCAACCCCATGCCGGCGGTGGTCGGGCTGATGGCCGGACTGGTCGACGGTATAGATGTCGCTTCGGCTGGCGAGCTCAAGGTGGCGCTGGATGCCGGTGCCGATCCGCAAGAGGTCAGCTTTGCCGGCCCTGGCAAGCGCGAGGCCGAGCTGCGCCAGGCCGTGGCCTCGGGCGTACTGGTGAACCTGGAATCCATGCGCGAAGTGCTGCTGCTGGCGCAGATTTCTCAAGACCTGGGCTTGCCCGCCCGGGTCGCGGTACGCGTGAACCCCGACTTCGAACTTAAGGGCTCGGGCATGAAAATGGGCGGCGGCCCCAAGCAGTTTGGCGTGGACGTTGAGCAAATGCCCGAGCTGCTGGCGGCTGTTGGCTCCGCAGGCCTGGCGTTCGAAGGCTTTCACCTGTTCGCCGGTTCGCAAAACCTGCGCCCCGAATCGATTTGCGAAGCCCAGCAAAAGTCCTATGCGCTGGCTGTGCGCCTGGCCGATAGCGCGCCCATGCCGGTGCGCTTCCTGAACCTGGGCGGCGGTTTCGGCATTCCGTACTTCCCAGGCGAGCAACGCATCGACCTGCAGCCGATTGGAGATAACCTGGCAGCGCTGGCCGAGCGCGCCAAGACCGAGCTGCCGCAGGCGGCGTTCGTCATCGAACTCGGCCGCTACCTGGTGGGCGAGGCCGGCGTGTATGTGGCCAGCGTGCTGGACCGCAAGGTCTCTCGCGGCCAGGTGTTTCTGGTCACCGACGGCGGTTTGCACCACCATTTATCGGCTTCGGGCAACTTCGGCCAGGTGATCCGCAAAAACTATCCGGTGGCCATTGGCAACCGCATGGGCGCGCTGGATACCGAGCCGGCCTCGGTGGTCGGCCCACTGTGCACGCCGCTGGATCTGCTGGGCGACCGCATGGTTTTGCCGAGGGCAGAGGAGGGCGATCTGGTGGTGGTATTCCAGTCGGGTGCCTATGGCGCCAGTGCCAGCCCGCAAGGCTTTCTGGGCCACCCGGCCTGCGTGGAAGTGCTGGTCTAGGCACGCCCAGGGGTGGACCCGCGCAGGACTGTCTCGGCGCTGCTTGCGCTCATCTGTTTCGGCGCCGGTCTGGGCTTGGCAGCCGCCCATCCGGCGGCGCCGATGCTCGCGCTGCTGGGGTTTTATGCGGCCAGCGTCACCGCGGCCTGGCGGCCCGGTCTCTGGCTGTTTGCGGTTCCCGCCGGCCTGCCGTTTCTGAACTTCGCCCCCTGGACCGGCTGGCTGGTCTTTGACGAGTTCGACCTGCTGTTGCTGGCCGTGCTGGCCGCTGGCTATTTCCGCATGGCAAGGCAATCGACGGTTGATCCCTTCGTCTGGCGTCGCAAGCTCTCCTTTTCCACGCTGGCCATCGTTGTGCTGGTCAGCGCGGGCCTGCTGGCCATGCTGCGCGGGGTGCAGGACGCCGGTGGCTGGCGGTGGGACTGGTTCCAGGGCTACGCGGACCCGCTGAACAGCTGGCGCATCTTCAAAAGCCTGCTCTGGGCCAGTTTGTGCGTGCCCTTGCTGCAGCAGGACTTGCGCCGCTCGCCCGCGCAGGTCTGCAAGCGCCTGGCCGCGGGCATGCTGGCGGGCTTGGTGTGCGTGACCATGGTGGTGCTGTGGGAGCGCGCGGCGTTTCCGGGCTGGTTCAACTTCAGCGCCAAATACCGCACTACCGCCCTGTTCTGGGAGATGCATGTGGGCGGCGCAGCAATCGATGCCTACCTGGCGCTGGCCACCTCCTTCGTGGTCTGGGCTTTGCGCACGGCCCGGCGGCCCTGGCAATGGGCCTGGGGGGCGGTGCTGGCCCTGCTGGTGGCCTATGCGGGGCTGACTACGTTTTCTCGCGGTGTCTATCTGTCGATGCTGGCACCGCTGTTTCTGCTCGGCATGCTGCTGTGGGCGCAAAAGGCCGGTCTGGACCCACGGATGCTGGCGCGGGCCATGTGGCAGCGCCGGCGGCCGGTGGGTTGGCGCTCAAAGGCGGCCTGGGCGCTCAGCCTGGCCCTGATGGCCGAAGTGGCGGGTGTATTGAACGGCGGCAGCTTTATGGCCGACCGCCTGGCCGATACCGAGCGCGACTTCGGCAGCCGGGTCGAGCATTGGCAGCGCGGCCTAGACCTGCTGCAAGACCCGGGTGACCTGCTACTGGGCAAGGGCCTGGGCCGCCTGCCTGCCAACTACGCACGCAGCTCACCGCTGGGCGAATGGTCGGGCCATGTGGCATGGCAGCCGGCCGGGCTGCAGTCGCCGGCCCACCTGCAGCTGTTCGGCGCCGACACCGACAGCGAGCTAGACGGCCTGTACGCCATCACCCAGCGCGTGCAGCTGGTACCCGGCCAGCGCTACCAGGCGGCGCTGCAGGTGCGGGTGCAGCGTCCGGTCGATGTGTACCTGCAGCTGTGTGAACGGCATCTGCTGTACCCGGCGCGCTGCCAGGACGGCTATGTACAGCTGGTGCCGTCAACCAAGGTGTGGCAGCAGCTCAGCGTGCCTTTGCGCGGCCGCAACTTCACGGGCGGGCCCTGGTACGCGCCGCGCTTCGGTGTGCTAGCGGTCTCCATCTGGGGGGCTGGGGAGCATGTAGATTTCCGGTCGATACAGCTGCGGACTTCGGGCGGCAAGGAACTGCTGGCCAACCCAGACTTCGCCGATGGCCCGGCCCGCTGGTTCCCGGTGGCGCGCTCGTACTACCTGCCGTGGCATATCGACAACCTGTACCTGGAGCTGTTGATCGAGCGCGGTCTGCTGGGCCTGCTGCTGACGCTGGCGGTGCTGGGCGCAGCGCTCTGGAGCCTGGTGTTCGGCCGGGCCCGGCAACAGCCGCTGGCCCCCTACCTGGCGGCATCGCTGAGCGGGGTGGCGCTGGTGGGCCTGGTCAGCAGCGTGCTGGATGTGCCGCGGGTGGCTTTTCTGCTGTTTTTCTTCGCATTTTTCGCGCTGCGCCTGGGGCGACGGTCGGCGACCACATCCGCTTAAAACTGATTTGCTATATTAATAATAGCTGCTGGCGCAGGCGGTATATGCGGTATGTGCTTATTTCTTTTGGTTTTACCTTGGAGCGCAGAGGGTGGCTGTGCCCGGCGCAGGGTGGGGGGCTCGGCTGTAGGAAAATAGCGCCAATTTTCACCATCCCAACCTCTATCTGACATGAGTGCTTTCAACGAAGAAACCGTGCTGAGCGTGCACCACTGGACCGACCGCCTGTTCTCCTTCACGACTACCCGCGATCCATCGCTGCGTTTCAGCAACGGCCACTTCACCATGATCGGCCTGCGCAAGGAAGACGGCAAGCCCCTGCTGCGCGCCTACAGTATCGCCAGCGCCAACTACGAAGAGCACTTGGAATTCCTGAGCATCAAGGTGCCGGACGGCCCACTGACTTCGCGTCTGCAGAACATCAAGGTCGGCGACACCATCATCGTCGGCAAGAAGCCCACCGGCACCCTGGTCACCGACTATCTGCTGCCCGGCAAGCACCTGTACCTGCTGTCCACCGGCACCGGCCTGGCCCCGTTCCTGAGCATCGTGCGCGACCCCGAAACCTATGAGCGTTTCGACCAGGTCATCGTGGTGCACGGCGTGCGCCAGATTGAAGAACTGGCCTACCACGACATGCTGACCGAGCATCTGCCGGCGCACGAGTTCCTGGGTGAGATGGTCACCAGCAAGCTGCGCTACTACCCCACGGTGACCCGCGAGTCATACCGCAACATGGGCCGCATCACCGAACTGCTGCATAACGGCAAGCTGTTCAGCGATCTGGACCTGCCCGAGTTCGACCCCGCCATCGACCGTGTGATGCTCTGCGGCAGCCCCGGCATGCTGGTCGATCTGAAGGTCATGCTGGAAGAGCGTGGCTTTCACGAAGGCAATACTTCGACGCCCGGCCACTTTGTGGTCGAACGGGCATTCGCCGAGAAGTAAGCCTGCGTCTGCCAGCTGCTGCTCTGCGGCTGGCAAAATGCCTGGATGACCACGCCACGCGTCCGCATCCAGACCAAGGACTTCGATCCCAGCACCGAATTGGCGGCGCTGCGCCAGGGGGATAAGCGCGTAGGTGCCGTGTGCAGCTTTCTGGGCACCGTGCGCGACTGGCACCCGGACGCCAGCGCCGAGGTGCTGAGCATGGAGCTGGAGCACTACCCGGGCATGACCGAGAAGGCCATCGAGGCCATGGTCGACGCGGCACTCGCCCGCTTCAACATCTATGCCGTGCAGGTGATCCACCGTATCGGCCTGCTGCAGCCGCTGGACCAGATCGTCTGGGTGGCCGTGAGTTCGGCGCACCGCGGGGAAGCCTTCCAGGCCTGCGAATTCCTGATGGACTACCTGAAGACCCAGGCGCCGTTCTGGAAGAAAGAGCAGACCCCGGAAGGTGCGCGCTGGGTCGACGCGCGGGTCAGCGACGACGCAGCTTTGCAGCGCTGGGGCATTAAGGCCTCCAACGTCTAAACGCTTAGACCGGCGGCAGGCTCTGGTCCAGCGTGACTAGCCGATCCACCAGGGCCTTTGAGGCCACCATCATTGGCGCCCGCAACTCTGCCTGCATCAGCCCGTAGTGCGCCAGCCAGCCCTTGATCGGTCCCGGGTTCGGCCCGGCAAACTGGCCGGCGATCCAGGGCAGCAGCGGCTGCCACAGAGCCCGGGCCCGCACCAAGTCACCCTCGGCAATCGCCTGCATCACTTTTACAAACCGTTGCGTATGGCCATGTGCGCTGGCGGCAATCGCGCCGGCGCCGCCCTGTGCCAGGGTGCTGAAGATCTGCGCGTCCTCGCCGGCCAGCACCTGCAGCGCGCCGCTGGCGACCAGGGCCGCGGTCTTGGCTGCGTCGCCACCGCAATCCTTGATGGCTCGGATGCGCGGGTGCCGGGCCAGCTGCAGCAGGGTGGCCAGCTCCAGCGTGGCGCCGGTGCGGTACGGTATGTCGTAGACGATCAGCGGCACGTGGGATGCGTCGGCGATGTCGCTGAACCAGCGCAGCAGCCCGGCCTGCGAGGGCCGGATGTAGCAGGGCGCGGCGACCAGCAGGCCGCTGACCGGCTGGGCGCTGGTGGCTTGCACCGCGGCCAGCATCTTGGGCAGGTGGTAGCCCGACAAGCCCATCGCCACAGGCAGGCCCTGGGCGGCTGCCAGCACCGTGTCCAGTACGGCTTGCTGCTCGGCTTCATCCAGGGCCGCGGCCTCGCCGGTGGAGCCACACGCGACGAAGCCGGCAATGCCCGTGCCGCGCAGCTGCTGGACCAGCCGGGCCAGGGCCGGATGGTCTACCGCACCGTCGGCAAAAGGTGTGACCAGGGGAATCCACAGACCAGAAAAGTCATCGAGAGAATGCACGCTTGTTTCCTTTGACAAAGACCGATGGTGAACCATCTTCAAAGGAGCGCGGGCCGGACGTTGAGGGTGAGTGTGTCGGTTCCATCGCTCATCTGAGGACGGAACCGCAGCTCCGGTCAGATGGGCTGGGGTTTTTTGGATGCGCCGGCGGCCACGCTGGTGCCACGCAGGGCGAGGCGCTGCGAGGTCATGGGCGTGGAGTAGGAGTGCATGACCAGATTGTAAGCACGCAAAGAGCTTAGTTCAGGTACTTGGGCCGGTCCTCGGCGGCGGCGCCGGTGGACCGGGCCAGCGCTTCCTGCACTTCGCCGGCCTGGGTCCAGGCGGACTGGGCCAGGGCCTGCTCCAGCAGCTGTACCAGGCCGTGCACCAGCGGTGGCGCCAGCTCGACCTGGAAGCCGCGCGGGGATTTCTGCTCGGGCAGCTGCTCGTTGAAGGCGATCTTCAGGGGGCCGCTGGCCACCGGCGTGATCCGCACCTCGGTCACCAGCAGCGGGGCTGTGCCCAGGGGCAGGGTGACGGGGGCTTCCGCATCCTGGTCTAGGTAGGGGGTGGAGAAGTCGGCGCTCTTGAGCACGGCTTCGCGCTGGAAGTCGGCCAGCATTTTCTTGCTGGCTTCGTCGTGCAGATGGGCGGTGTAGCTGTCTTGCCGGGCGATGTGTTCGACCACGGCCTTGTTCAGCGTAGGCCACAGCGCCAGGGTCATGCGGCGGGTGAGCCACAGGCGCATTTCGCTGCCTTCGCTGGTGTTGATGCGTACCAGAATGCGGTCTTGCTCCTCGATGTAGCGCGCCGATAGCTGGTGGATGTTCATGCCGCGAATTCTAGGCCTTGGCAGGGGTTCAGGTGCAGCACTGGGTTGCTATTGTTTTAGTAGCTACTGGCGCAGGTATTTATTGCGGTAGCGCCCGATTTTTTATAAATCTGCAACTTGATCTGGCGCAAAGTCTGTGCCGCTTGTAGCCTTGAAAATGCAACCAGCTTCCCCATCTGGGACTGCATTGGAGATACACATGCGACAAGACAAACTCACTACCAAGTTCCAGGAAGCCCTGGGCGATGCACAAACCCTGGCGCTGGGCGCCGACCACGGCTACATCGAACCGGCCCACGTGCTGGCCGCCATGCTGCGCCAGGACGACGGCCCGCAGGCGCTTCTGCAGCGCGCGGGCGTCAATGTGCCCAGCCTGCTGGCGGTGGCCGAGGCCGCGCTCAAAAAGCTGCCCACGGTGCATGGCCAGGACCAGGTGCAACCCAGCCGCGACTTCGTCAGCCTGCTGCAGGGCGCCGAGAAGGAGGCCATCAAGCGCGGCGACCAGTTTGTGTCCAGTGAGCTGTTCCTGCTGGCGCTGACCGACAGTAAGTCTGACTTTGCCCAGCAGGTGCGCGCCAACGGGCTGACCCGCAAATCGCTGGAAGCCGCGGTGGACGCGGTGCGCGGCGGCCAAAGCGTGGACAACGCCGATGCCGAAGGCCAGCGCGAAGCGCTGAAGAAATACTGCATGGACCTGACTGAGCGCGCCCGCCTGGGCAAGCTGGACCCGGTGATCGGCCGCGACGATGAAATCCGCCGCGCCATCCAGGTACTGCAACGCCGCACCAAGAACAACCCGGTGCTGATCGGCGAGCCCGGCGTCGGCAAGACCGCTATCGTCGAAGGCCTGGCGCAGCGGATTGTGGCCGGCGAGGTGCCCGAGTCGCTCAAAGGCAAGCGCGTACTCTCGCTGGACATGGCGGCCCTGCTGGCTGGCGCCAAGTTCCGCGGTGAGTTTGAAGAGCGCCTGAAGACCGTGCTGAAAGAGCTGGCCAAGGACGAAGGCCAGACCATCGTCTTCATCGACGAGCTGCACACCATGGTCGGCGCCGGCAAGGCCGAGGGCGCGATGGACGCCGGCAATATGCTGAAACCGGCGCTGGCCCGTGGCGAGCTGCACTGCGTCGGCGCGACCACGCTGGACGAGTACCGCAAGTACATCGAAAAAGACGCGGCGCTAGAGCGCCGCTTTCAGAAGATCCTGGTGGGCGAACCGACGGTGGAGGCCACCATCGCCATCTTGCGCGGCCTGCAAGAAAAGTACGAAGTGCACCATGGCGTGGACATCACCGACCCGGCTATTGTGGCTGCGGCCGAACTCAGCCACCGCTACATCACCGACCGCTTCCTGCCCGACAAGGCGATTGACCTGATCGACGAGGCGGCGGCCAAGATCAAGATCGAAATGGATTCCAAGCCCGAGGTGATGGACAAACTCGACCGCCGGCTGATCCAGCTGCAGATCGAACGCGAAGCCGTGCGCCGCGAGAAGGACGACTCCTCGATCAAGCGCTTCGGCCTGATCGAGGAAGAGATCGTCAAGCTGCAAAAAGAGATCGCCGATTACGACGAAATCTGGCAGTCGGAAAAAGCCCAGGCCCAGGGCAGCGCCCATGTGCGCGAAGCTATCGACAAGCTGAAGTTCCAGATCGAAGAGCTGACCCGTAAGGGCGATTTCAACAAGGTCGCCGAGCTGCAATACGGCAAATTGCCCGAGCTGGAAAAGCAGCTGAAAGAAGCGCAGGACAAAGAAACAGACAAAGGCCCGGCCCACGCGCCGCGCCTGCTGCGCACCCAGGTCGGTGCCGAGGAAATTGCCGAAGTAGTGGCGCGCGCCACCGGTATTCCGGTCAGCAAGTTGATGCAAGGCGAGCGCGACAAGCTGCTGCAAATGGAGGTCAAGCTGCACGACCGCGTAGTCGGCCAGGAGGAGGCGATTACTGCCGTGGCGAATGCCATCCGTCGCTCACGTGCGGGCTTGAGCGACCCGAACCGGCCTACCGGCTCCTTCCTGTTCCTCGGCCCTACGGGCGTGGGCAAGACCGAGCTGTGCAAGGCGCTGGCGGGCTTCATGTTCGACTCGGAAGACCATCTGGTGCGCATCGACATGAGCGAGTTCATGGAGAAGCATTCGGTGGCCCGCCTGATCGGCGCGCCACCGGGCTATGTGGGCTACGAGGAAGGCGGCTATCTGACCGAAGCCGTGCGCCGCAAGCCCTACAGCGTGCTGCTGCTGGACGAGGTCGAAAAGGCCCACCCCGACGTGTTCAACATCCTGCTGCAGGTGCTCGACGACGGCCGCCTGACGGATGGCCAGGGCCGCACCGTGGACTTCAAGAACACGGTGATCGTGATGACGAGCAATATCGGCTCGCCCATCATCCAGACCATGGCGGGGCGCGACTACGAGGACATCAAGGACGCGGTGCAGGACGAGCTGAAGAACTATTTCCGCCCCGAATTTTTGAACCGCATCGACGAGACCGTGGTGTTCCATGCGCTGGACGCGAAGAACATCGAAGCCATTGCCGCGATCCAGATCAAGGTACTGGAAGCCCGGCTGGCAAAGATGGACCTGGAGCTGCAGGTATCCCCTGCCGCCATCGCTGAGCTGGCCAAGGTCGGCTTCGACCCGGTGTTCGGGGCCCGGCCGTTGAAGCGTGCGATCCAGCAGCGCATCGAGAATCCGTTGTCCAAGCTGCTGCTGGAGGGCAAGTTTGCGCCCAAGTCGGTGATCCCTGTGGATGTGGACCCGATCCAGGCGCCGGGGCAATTCAGTTTTGGCGCCTAAGCTCCAGGCTAGCCTGTTTCGGGCATAATTGAAAAGCGGCTGGATCTATTCCAGCCGTTTTTTTATGCCTGTTCCCGCTGCCCCAGGGCTTGCAGCCGTGCGCGCAGGGTTTCGATTTCTTCCAGCAATTGCAAGGCCAGCGCGGCGCCGGCATGGTTTACGCCGAGGTCGCGGTGCAGCCGCACGGCCACCCGCGCCCGCTGTATGTGCACGCCGGTAAAGCGCCACTGCGCCGGGGCGTCGCCCTCGGGTGTCAGCACGCCTTCTTCGACCATTTCCAGTACGACCTCGGTCTGGATGCTGCAGTGCTGGCACAGCTCGGCCAGGGTCAGGTCGGTTTCTTCTTCGTGGATGGGGGCTAGCGGGTTCATGGCTTGTCTCCCAGATGGGCGCGGGGTTGGAACGATGGGCACTGCGCGGCCATGTCGCGGTACAGCTGGGCCGTGGCCTCGTTTTCGGCCGGGGGCAGGGCGATTTGCAGCACGAAGTAGAAGTCACCAGGTGTACTGCCGGGGATGCCGCGGCCTTTGAGGCGCAGCTTGCGCCCTGCCGCCGAGCCTTTGGGGATCGTCAGGTCGACCTCTCCACCGGGCGTGGGCACCCGGATCTCTGCGCCCAGCGCGGCTTCCCAGGGGCTGAGCGGCAGGTCGAGGTAGACATCGCGCATATCGACCCGGTAGTGCGCATGCGGGCGGAAGGCGACTTCCAGGAACAGGTCGCCGGGCTTGCCCTTGCCCAGCCCCGGCGCGCCGCGCCCGGCCAGCCGGATGTGCTGCCCGGCTCGTATGCCGCGGGGGATGGTCACATCCAGCTGCACATCGCGCAGGTTGATGCGCCGTGTGGCGCCCTGGTAGCTGTCTTCCAGGTCCACCAGTATCTTGGCGTACTGGTCTTCACCATCCACCTCAAAATGGGCGTGGCGACCGCCGGGCTGGCCTGCGCCAAAGCCTTGTCGGAACAAGCTGTCGAAGAAGTCGCTGGCGTCAGCGCCTTCCGGGGCGGCGCCGGCATCGCGCGGATGCGGGCGCTGGGTGTTCCAGTCGGGCGGCGGCCGGAAGTCCTGGCCTTCGCGCCACTGGCTGCCCAGGGCGTCGTAGGCAGCGCGTTTTTCCGGGTCTTTGAGTACGGCGTAGGCTTCGCCAATTTCCTTGAAGCGCTTTTCGGAGTCGGCGGCCTTGTTGACATCGGGATGGGTTTTGCGCGCCAGCTGCCGGTAGGCGCGCCGGATGTCGTCCTGCGTGGCATCGCGTGCCAGGCCCATTGTTTGGTAGTAGTCCTTGAATTCCATGGTCGGCTTCTCCATATGGGGCTTCAGGGCTTGCCTTCGGGAATGAGGGCGGGAACCTTCGGGTCGCCATGCGCTTCATAGTAGTGGCTGCATGCTTGTGGGCCCAGACTTTTTGTGGGGCAAGACCCGGTAGCTTATGGAGGACTTCTTGGCTGATCTTTTATCCAACCTGGGCCGTTTGGTGGTGCGGGTGTTGCTGGTGGCGATGGGCTTGGTGTTTTTTGCCAGCCTGTTGTGCGTATTGCTGGCTTTGGCTGCGCTCTGGGGCGTGCGCGCCGCCTGGGCCAAGCTGACGGGCCAGCCGGTCAACCCCTGGGTGATGCGGGTGAACCCGGGCGCGGGCTGGAACCGGGCCTACCAGGCGGCCGACCGCTGGCGCCCTGGCGCGGGCCGCCCTGCGGCAACGCGTGATCTGTCTGACGTGACCGACGTGACGGTGAAAACCAAGCCCTGACGCCGTTGCGCGCTAGCTGCTAGCGCCGCTAGCGCTGGCTGGCGGCGGCTTCCTGGTGGGATGACTTGGTGGCGTACATGGCGCGGTCTGCGGCGGCCAGTAATTGTTCGGTGCTGGAGCCGTCCACTGGGTAGATCGCCAGGCCTATGCTGGTGTCGATCTGTACCACATGGCCGCAGTCCAGGGTGATGGGGGTGGCCAGCGCCTCGCGGATCTTGCGGGCAATCGCCATCATGCTGGCGGCGCTGTTTACTGAGTCGAGGATCAGCACAAATTCATCGCCACCGACCCGCGCCACGGTGTCCACGCCGCGCACGGTAGAGGTCAGGCGCAGGGCGACCGATTGCAGCACGGTGTCGCCGGCGCCGTGGCCGTACTCGTCATTCACCAGCTTGAAGCCGTCCAGATCCAGCATCAGCACCGCAAAGCCGTGCTGGTTGCGCTTGGCATGGGCCATGGCGACGGCCAGTCGGTCGTCCAGCAGCTTGCGGTTGGCCAGGCCGGTCAGCGTGTCGTGGTTGGCTTGCAGGGCCAGCTGGTATTCGTTCTGCTGCAGCTGCTGGTTGGCCTGCTCGAGCGCGTGGGTGCGCTCCAGCACCCGGCCCTCCAGCTGGCGTTCGCTTTCGCGCAGGGTTTCCAGGGCCGCCTGCTCGGTTTCGTGCACGCGGGTCAGGGCCAGGTGGGTGTCGTTGCGGCTGACGCGAATGCGGTCGGCCAGCGACAGGGCTAGCACCAGCATCTCCAGTGCCGAGCCTATGAGGATGGCGTTGACCACCAGCGGATGCGAGGGTAGCCAACCCAGGTTGTGCGTGGTCTTGACCACAATGGCAACAACCAGTAGCAGCCAGGCGCCCAGAAAGTAGCCAGCGCCAGGCTGGCGCCGCAGCAGGCTGTAAATGCCGGTGCAGGCAATGCTGACCGAAAACAGAATGCCGGCCAGGTTCAGCAGCCGGGCGCTCAGCTGGTAGGGCAGCACCAGTGTGCCGACCGCGGTGATGACAAACAGCCAGCCCAGGCCCCGCAGCCAACGGTCCAGCCGGCGTGCCTGGGCGGCAGTATCCAGAAACAGCCGCGTGAACAGCAGACCGAACAGGCCGGCCAGGGCGCCACTCGACAAGGTGGTGGCATTGCCCCATTGCGGATGGGTGGGCCAAAGGAATTCGGCGCCAAAGCCGGTCAGCCCCAGTTGGGTCAGGCCCATGCCTGCCGCAAAGCCGATGTAGGCCAGGTACAGCTTTTCGCGGATGGAGATGAACAGCAACAGGTTGTACAACACCAGGCCGGCCAGCAGGCCAAAGTACACGCCGAGAGCGGTGTAACTGCCGTGGTCGTTCCGCGCCAGTGCGTCCGGCTGCCAAAGCCGCAGCGGAATCGACAAGGTGCCTTCGGACGTCACACGCAGGTACAGGGTGCTGCTGCTGTCCGGTTGCAGCTGCAGCGGGAACACATGGTTGCGGTGGCTCAGTGGCCGTTCGGCAAACGGCAGCTGGTCGCCTGCGACCCGGCGCACGAAGCCACCGCCGTCTTGCGGCGTGAACAGCTCTATCTGGTCGAGCGAGGGAAAGGCCACTTCCAGCAGCCAGGCGCCGGGTGTGCTGGCCTGGGTTTGCAGCGGGACGCGCAGCCAGATGGCCGATTGCGTCAGGCCAAAGTTGCTGGCGTTGCCGTGGCTGGCCAGAGGGCGGAAGCGCTGCTGGGTGTCGGCTTGCAGGACTTGCTCCAGCGCCAGACCGCGGCCCGGGTCTTCGAGCATCTGCACGCCAGGGCCGAGCAGGTACTGCGGAGCATTGCCAATGGTGGTGATCGCCTGCGCCGCAGCGGGTGCATGGAACAGGGAAACCAGGACCAGCAGGCCGGCCATCGCCACCCAGCCTAGCCAGGCGCGCAGCAAGGCCGCGGATGTGGAAAAGCGCATGCGGATGGCGGTCAGAACGTGGCCGCCCGCATCAGCTGCGCCGTGGCTTGTGGAAGTGGGGCTGGGAGGAGGGCCTGGAGTAGTGAGCAAAGTGGCATCGCATGTTCATACAGGTTAGATTGGCAAATAATCTGATTTGCTATTGATACTGTAGCTGCTTGCGCATGCTGCGTATGCGCCAATGGCCTAGATGCTTTGTAAAAATATGCTACACCACGGAAGCCGCCTTAGTCCACTTGTGCGCCCGAGTTCTTCACTACTTTTGCGTACTTATTGCGCTCGCTGGCCATGAAGGCGCCAAACGCGTCCGGTGTGGTGGGCACAGGTTCGGCCAGCAGGCTGGCAAAGCGGGCATGGGTGTCGGGCGACTGCAGTGCGCTGACAAACGCCTGGTTCAGCCGGGCCAGTGTCTCCTTGGGCGTGCCCACGGGGGCTACCAGGCCCCACCAGGTGTCGATGGCAAAGCCGCGCAAGGTGTCGGCGACCGGCGGCACGTCGGGCAGGAAGCTGCTGCGCTGCAGCGTGGTGACGGCAATCGCCTTGAGCTTGCCGGCGCGGATGTTGGGGGCTGCGGTGGCCAGGTTGTCAAAGTTGAAGTCGACCTGTCCCGACAACAAGGCCAACTGGGCCGGGTTACCGCCGTTGTAGGGGATGTGCACCGCAAAAATGCCGGCCTGGGCCTTGAACATCTCACCCGCCAGGTGGCCGGCACTGCCATTGCCGCCCGAGGCGAAGTTCAGCTTGCCGGGATTGGCCTTGGCGTAGCGCACCAGGTCGGCCAGGGTGTTGATGTTCAGGCGCTTGGCGGTGTCGGCGTTCATCACCAGCACATTCGGCACGCGCAGGATCTGGGTGATGGGCGCGAAGTCGGTGGCGGCGTTGTACGGCATCTTGCGGTACAGCCAGGGGTTTACCGCATGGGTGGCGGTGGCAGCGATGCCGATGGTCAGGCCGTCGGGCGCGGCCTTGGCCACCAGGTCGGCGCCGATGTTGCCGCCGGCGCCGGGTTTGTTGTCGATGATCACCGGCCCCAGCGAGTCCTTGACCTTTTCTGCCAGGATGCGTGCGGTGGCGTCGATGGGGCCGCCGGCCGCATAGGGCACGACCAGGCGGATCGGGGCGCCGGTCTGGGCGCTGGCATTCCAGGGCAGCAGGGCTACGGCGAACAGGGCGGGGAGGAGGGTGGGAAAGAAGTTTCTGCGTTGCATGCGGGCATTGTGGCGCAGGATTACAAAACTTTGCAGACACTTACGTCTGCCTGTGGTGGGGCGCCGGGCGTTGCATAGCCATGGAAATAAACACTCCATACAGCCCTGCCACCCTTATGCATTTACCCACCGTTACCTTCCAGGAGCCACCATGCAAGTCAAGACCCTGATCGCCGCCCTCGCTTTGACCGCCGTGGGCTTTGCCCAGGCCGCTTCCGCCGCCACCCCGGTGGTAGCGCCCCACGCCAAGCATGTGGCGTTGAAGCACGCTGCTGCGCCCACCAAGCACCATGTGGCGAGCAAGAAGGTCGTCAAGCACCACGTCAAGGTGGTACACCACCCTGTGGCGCACGCGCACAAGCTGACCCACGCCGCGTAAAGCCTGGCGCATAAAAAAGCCCACCGTGTTGTGCACGGTGGGCTTTTTTGCGTGGGGCCATCAGCTGGCGGCTTTGTCGGCCTCGCTGGTGAAGGCGTCGGCAAAGAAGGCTTCGGGCGGCAGGCCGGCCTTGGCGGTGTAGTCGGCCAGGGCCGAATCGACCACGATGGGGGCGCCGCAGGCATAGACCTCAAAGCCGGATAGATCGGGCAGGTCTTGCAGCACCGCCTGGTGGACGAAGCCGGTGCGGCCGGTCCAGCCGTCTTCCGGCAGCGCGTTGGAGATCACCGGTACGTAGCGCAGGTTCGGTGTGTTCGCCAGCTGGGCCTTCACCCAGTCATTCAGGTACAAATCGCCGGGGCGGCGGCCGCCCCAGTAAAGAGTGGCCGGGCGGGTGATGGACTTGTGCTGCATGTGTTCGATGATGGCCTTGATCGGCGCAAAGCCGGTACCGGATGCCAGCAGCACGATAGGTTTGTCGGAGTCTTCGCGCAGGTAGAAGCTGCCGTAAGGGCCTTCGATGCGCTGGATCTCTTTCTCTTTCATTGTGCCGAACACATGGTCGGTGAACTTGCCGCCCGGCATGTGGCGGATGTGCAGCTCCACCGCCGGGCCGGTGTGCGGCGCGTTGGCCATGCTGTAAGAGCGCCGTGCGCCATCGCGCAGGATGAATTCGATGTACTGGCCGGGATGGTAGCGCAGGGTGTCGTTGGCCGGCAGCTGCAGCTTGATGACCATCACGTCGTCGGAGACCTTGTCCAACGCGGTCACGCGTGAGGGCATCTTCTTGATGGGGAACGCGCTCTCATCCGTGACCTGGCGCGACTCCAGCACCACATCGGTCAGCGGCATGGCACAGCAGGTCAGCACCAGGCCGGCGGCTTCTTCTTCGTCGCTCAAGGCCTTGCTCTGGTGCGGGCCGTGGAACACCATGCCTTCGAGCTTTTTGCATTTGCAGGAGCCGCAGGCACCGTCCTTGCAGCCATAGGGCAGGCCAATGCCTTGGCGGATGCCGGCCGCCAGGATGGATTCGTCGGCCGTGGCGGCAAATACGCGGCCGCTGGGCTGCACCGTGATGCTGAAGGCTTGCGGCGTGGGGGCAGGGTGGGTCATTGGGTATCCTCGGAGGCTCTGTCATTCAACTGCCTGGATTTTGCCTTCAAACCAAACCCCTCTTGGCGCGCTGCCTGCGCGCTTTCGCCGCGAG
This sequence comes from uncultured Albidiferax sp., assembly GCA_963513025.1. Lineage (GTDB taxonomy): Bacteria > Pseudomonadota > Gammaproteobacteria > Burkholderiales > Burkholderiaceae_C > Rhodoferax_B. The sequence continues at coordinate 18,723 of CAUPON010000027.1, read as the reverse complement.
CGCGTGCTGATCGTTGGCTGCGGCGATGTCGGCCAGCGCGCCGCCCGCCAGTTGCCGCGTGCGCTGCGCGTGCTGGCGCTGACCTCCAGCCCCGAACGCGTACCGGCCCTGCGCGGCCAAGGTATTACGCCTTTGTGCGGCAATTTGGACCAGCGTGGCACGCTGCAACGCTTGGCCGGCCTGGCGACCCGCGTGCTGCACCTGGCGCCGCCTCCGGGCGAGGGCCGGGACGACCCGCGCACCCGCAGCCTGCTGCGCGCCCTGCAGCTGCGCGGCACGCCGCGGGCCTTGGTCTATGGCTCGACCAGCGGCGTCTACGGCGACTGCAAGGGCGCCAGAGTCAACGAAACCCAAGCCCTGGCCGCGACCACGCCGCGGGCCCAACGCCGCGTGGATGCCGAAGCTGCGGTGCGCCTGCTGGGCCGCCGGCAGAGCCGGGTGCGCAGCAGCATCCTGCGCATCCCCGGCATCTACGCACCGGACCGCGAAGGTGGCACGCCCGAGGCGCGCTTGCGCAAAGGCACGCCGGTGCTGGAGCGGCGCGATGATGTGTACACCAACCACATCCACGCCGACGACCTGGCCCGCGCCTGTGTGCTGGCCCTGTGGCGTGGCCAGCCGCAGCGCATCTACAACGTAAACGACGACAGCGCGCTGCAGATGGGCGACTACTTCGACTTCGCCGCCGACCTCTACGGCCTGCCGCGCCCGCCGCGCGTGCCGCGCAGCGCGGCCCAGGGCCAGTTGTCGCTGATGCTGCTGAGTTTCATGTCCGAGTCCCGGCGCCTGGACAACACGCGCATGAAAACCGAGCTGCGGCTGCGTTTGCGCTACCCGACGGTAGCAACCGGTTTGCTATCGAATAAATAGCTGCTGGCGCATATGGAAAATGCGCCAGAGGTCTATTTCATTAATACTTTAGCTCTGTGGATTTACCCCAGAACACCCGGTAGGCAAACACGGTGTAGGCGATGATGACTGGCAGCACCACGGCCGTGCCGTAGAAGATCACCATCAGCGCCTCGGGCGCGCTGGCGGCTTGCCAGATGGTGATTTGGTCGATCACCAGCCAGGGGAAGATGCTGTAGCCCAGGCCGTAAAAGGCCAGCAGGAAAATGCCCACCGTGGCGCCGAAGGGCACGCCTATGCCGTACTCGTTGCCTTGCTCCAGCCGCACCGGCAGCCGCCCCAGGCTGCGCCAGATGGTGCCGAACAGCACCAGGGTGGCGACGGGAATCGGCAGCAGCAGAATCACGTTCGGAAAGCTGAACCATTTAAGGAAGATGTTGTGGCTGATCAGCGGCGTGGCGATGGAGATCGACAGCACGCCCAGCCCCGTCAACCACAGGCTACGCTTGGCCCACGCCACGGCCATCAGCTGCAGTTCGCCCTCGGTCTTGATGATCAGCCAGCCTGCGCCCAGCAGGGCGTAAGCGGCTAGCAGGCACAGGCCGATCAGGCTGCTGAACAAAATGCCCGCCAGGTCATGTCGGAAGCCAGTGATCATTGAGCCCAGCATGAAGCCCTGCGACCAGCCGGCCAGCACCGAGCCCACATGGAAAGCCATGTTCCACAGCCGCTTGTGGTCGTCGTGGGCCTTGACGCGGAAGTCGAAGGCCACGCCGCGCAGCATCAGCGCCAGCAGCATCAAGGCCACGGGCAGGTAGAGCGCGCCGAGGATCACGCCGTGCGCCAGCGGGAAAGCCACCAGCAACACGCCCACGCCCAGCACCAGCCAGGTCTCATTGGCATCCCAGAACGGGCCGATGCTGGCGATCATGGCGTCCTGCTGCTCGTTGTTTGGCTTGCGCATCAGCACGCCCACGCCCAGGTCGTAGCCGTCCAGAATCACATAGGCCAGCATGGCCAGCGCCATCACCAGGGCAAACACCACGGGCAGCCAGACCTGAGGCTGGCCAAAGTCGTTGATCAGATCAGGCATGCTGGGTCTCCTGGCGGCGCTCAATGGTGCGGTAGCTGGGCTTGGCGGACAGCGTGGCTTTGCGGGCCATGTAGAACACCACCGAGATGTAGGCGGTGATCAGCACCGCGTACAGCAGCAGGTACATCACCAGGGTGGCGGCGATGGCGGTGGCGGGTATGGCCGAGGCGGCCTCGGCGGTGGTCATCACGCCGTACACCAGCCAGGGCTGGCGGCCAATTTCGGTCACATACCAGCCGGCAATCAGGCCAACCCAGCCGATGAAGGTCATGGCCACCAGGGCGCGGGCCAGCCAGGGCTGCGGCTGGCCTTGGCGCCGCAGCTGCCAGACGCCCAGCCAGCTGGCGGCCAGCATCAGCATGCCTACGCCGACCATGATGCGGAAGGCGAAGAACACCGGGGCCACGGGCGGGTGTTTGCCGGCAAACGCGTCTATGCCTTTGACCTCGCCATTCCAGTCGTGGGTCAGGTAGAAGGACGCGAGCTTGGGGATGGCGATCTCGAACTTATTACTCTGCGTGGCGGCGTCCGGAATGCCGAACAGCACGGCGGCGGCTCCGTTTTCGGTTTTCCAGATGCCTTCCATAGCGGCGATCTTGGCTGGTTGGTGGTGTAAGGTGTTGACGCCATGCATGTCGCCTACCACGATCTGCAACGGGATCAGCAGGGCGGCCAGCGTCAGGCCGGTGCGCAGCCCGGCCATGGTCTCCAGGCCGCGGTCGTTCTTCAGCCAGCGGAAGGCGCTGATGCCGGCCAGCAGAAAGGACACCGTCAACCCCGAGGCCAGCAGCATGTGCGTCAGGCGGTAGGGGAAGGATGGGTTGAAGATCACCTCGAACCAGCTGGTCACGTGGGCCTGGCCATTGATCATCACGAAGCCTGCCGGAGTGTGCATCCACGAGTTCAGCGCCAGAATCCAGAACGCCGACAAGGTGGTGCCTGCTGCCACCAGAAAGGTGGCGGTGGTGTGCACGCGCTCGCTCACTCGGTGCCGGCCAAATAGCATGATGCCCAGCATGGTGGCCTCCAGGAAGAAGGCGGTCAGCACCTCGTAGGCCAGCAGCGGCCCGGCGATGTTGCCGACCTTGAGCATAAAGCCCGGCCAGTTGGTGCCGAACTGGAAGCTCATGGTGATGCCGCTGACCACGCCGAGGGCAAAGGTCAGCGCGAAGATCTTCACCCAAAATTGGTAGGCGTCCATCCAATGAGCTTCGCGCGAGGCCGCGTGGCGCATCTTGAAATAGAACAGCACCCAGCCCATGGAGATGCTGATGGTGGGAAACAGGATGTGGAAGGTCATATTGGCCGCGAACTGGATGCGGGCCAGGGCGACGGGATCGATGGCTTCCATCATGCGTCTCCTGCTGCGGGGGCAGCCTTGGTGGGCGTGAAGGCTTGCTTGACCCGGTCCTTCACTTGTAGCAGTTTTTTCACCTGCGCACCCATCTTCAGCAGGCTGGCCAGCGAGTCGGAATCCATGCTCTGCACCTCGTCCAGCCAGGACGTGCCAAGCTCGATCAGGTCGTGCATCTCTTTCATGCGTGACTGCGCGTGGATGTCTTCGGCCAGCATGGGGCGCTCCATCAGCGCGTCGCGCAGCATCGACAGCGTGGGATCGATTTCGCGCTTGCGCCGCTCGGCTGCCAGCGTGCGGAAGATGGCCCACACGTCGTCGGGCGTTTCAAAGTATTCGCGCCGGTCGTTCGGTAAGTGGTGCAGTCGCACCAGGTTCCACGACGACAGCTCCTTCAGCCCCATGCTGACGTTGGAGCGCGAGAAGCCCAGGCCTTCGGCAATGTCGTCGGCATTCAGAGGCTTGGCCGAAACAAACAGCAGGGCGTAGATCTGCCCTACGGTGCGGTTGATGCCCCAGCGGCTGCCCATTTCGCCAAAGTGCAAAACGAAGCGCTGGGTAAGGGGGGCAAGGTTCATATGTAGCCTTCTTTCTGAATTTTCAGTATTTTATGAAAATTCAGAAATTCCAGTAATCTGCGGGCGTAAAAAAACCCCTTGATCCAAAGGGATCAAGGGGTTTTCAGGATGTGGTGCCCGGGGCCGGAATCGAACCGGCACGCCTTGCGGCGGGGGATTTTGAGTCCCCTGCGTCTACCAATTTCACCACCCGGGCATGTGCAGAAGCAAGACCAATATTATGGCACAGTGCAGGGTATGAAATATCCAACAATTGAAGATGTCATCGGAAAAACCCCGATGGTTGCGCTGCAACGCATTGGCGCAGCAGGTAATTCCGAGCGCGGCAACGTGGTGCTGGGCAAGCTGGAGGGTAACAACCCCGCCGGGTCGGTCAAAGACCGGCCGGCCTTATCGATGATTCAGCGCGCGCAGGAGCGTGGTGACATCCAGCCCGGCGACACCTTGATCGAGGCCACCTCGGGCAACACCGGCATCGCCCTGGCCATGGCTGCTGCCGTCAAGGGCTACCGCATGGTGTTGATCATGCCGGAGGACTTGTCGATAGAGCGCGCGCAAACCATGAAGGCCTTTGGAGCCGAGCTGATCCTGACTCCCAAGAGCGGCGGCATGGAATACGCGCGTGACCTGGCCGAGCAGATGCAGCGCGAAGGCAAGGGACGGGTGCTTGACCAGTTCGCCAACCCCGACAATCCGCGCATCCATTACGAGACCACTGGCCCCGAGATCTGGGCTGACACCAAGGGCCGGGTCACGCATTTCGTCAGCGCCATGGGCACCACCGGCACCATCACCGGCGTGTCGCGCTTCCTGAAAGAGAAGAATCCGGCCATTCGCATCATCGGCGCCCAGCCCAGCGAGGGCTCGCGCATTCCCGGCATCCGCAAATGGCCAGAAGCCTATCTGCCGAAGATTTACGACCCCACGCATGTGGACGAACTGGTCTACGTTAGCCAGGACGACGCCGAAGAAATGTGCCGCCGCATGGCGCGTGAAGAAGGTATTTTTGCCGGGATCTCCGCCGCTGGCGCCTGCTGGGTGGCGCAGCAGATCGCCCAGCGCGAAAGCAATGCCACCGTCGTGTTTATCGTTTGCGACCGGGGCGACCGGTATTTGTCCACGGGCGTGTTTCCAGCCTGAGCAGGTAGCAATAATTTATGAGAAATAGGCCGCTAGTGCTTATGTTGGCTACGCTGAATGCTATGTTTTCTATAGTTTTGATAGGTAACCCACGCCATGGCCACTGAGTTCAAATTCTGTCCACAGTGCGCCACCGCGTTGGCCTGGATCAGCCAGGAAGAAGACGGTGGCTCCAAGCAGCGCCTGCGCTGCCCGGCTTGCGACTTCACGCACTGGAACAACCCCACGCCCGTGTTGGCGGCCATCGTCGAATACGGCGGACAGATCCTGCTGGCGCGCAATGCCGCCTGGACGGGCGAGATCTACGCGTTGATCACCGGCTTCATGGAGGCCTGCGAAACGCCCGAGGAAGGCATCGCCCGCGAGATTCTGGAAGAAACCAACCTCACGGCTTCAAAGCTGGAGCTGATCGGCGTGTACGACTTTCAGCGCATGAACCAGCTGCTGATCGTCTACCACGCGGTGGCGCATGGCGAGGTGCGCTTGTCGCCCGAGCTGGTCGACTACCGGCTGTACAACTTGGAAGATGTGAAATGCTGGCCGGCTGGCACCGGCTACGGACTGGCGGAGTTTTTGAGGCGCCGGGGCTATGAGCCGCAGTTCCGCGATCTGGCCTAGCGCGCACTAAAATCAGCCTCAACCCAAGGACCACCGCCCCATGCAGACAGACAAAGAAATCGACACGCGCGGCCTGAACTGCCCGCTGCCCATCCTCAAGGCCAAGAAGGCGCTGACCGATATGCAAAGCGGCCAACTGCTCAAGGTAGTGTCTACCGATGCGGGCTCGGTGCGCGACTTTCAGGCCTTTGCCAAGCAAACCGGCAACGAGCTGGTGGAGCAGGAAACGGCGGGCAAGGACTTCATCCACGTCCTGCGCCGCCGGTAAAACGCCGGGTCTTATTTGACCAGTGCGTTGCGGGCCGCCAGCGCGGTATCCGTGAAGTCGGTGAACACGCCGTCCACGCCCGCTTTGTAGAACGCCGTGTACTCGTTCTTGCCGTCCTTCTGGTAGTCGCTGGCCAGGCGGCGCGACTCGTTGCGGAAGGTGAAGGGGTGTACAAACAAGCCTGCCTTGTGCGCGTCGGCCACCAAGCTGGTCGGGGCCATGGAGGTGGCATCGGCATCGTTGATCTTGCCGTCGCCATTTACATCCACCGGCTTGCCATCGGCGCCGATCGTGCCCTTGATGCTGATGATGTAGCGTTTCCACGGGCCGATGCCGTCGGCATAGGTCTTGATCTGGGCCAGGCCGGCCGGCGTCACCATGGCGTCGAAGTTGCGCTTGTCACCCACCAGGGTCCAGTCATAGGGCCGGTCGCTCGGGTTGGCGAAGGTCACCTTGCCAGTGCGCAGGTCTACGCTGTCGCCGTCGATCAGCTGGATGAGTTTGGTTTGCAGGCCCTTGCTTTTCATGTACTGCAGGCTGCCTGGTTCAAACGATTGGACGTAGATTGGGGCGGTCTTGCTGTTCCAGCCGGCGGCATTGATGGCGGCGATCAGCTTGTCTTCCATGGGCAAGCCCAGGGCGGCGAAGTAGCTGGGGTTTTTGGTTTCAGGGTAGATCGCAATCGTGCGGCCGGTTTCCTTGGATTTAGCCTTGACCAGATCAATCACTTCTTGCAGCGTGGGCACCTTGAACTTGCCATTGAACTGCTGTGGCCGCTCCGCATCGGTGGAGATGGCGCCCAGGGTCTTGATTTCGGCCAGCGTGAAGTCGTCGCTGAACCAGCCGGTCTGGGTTTCACCATCGACCTGGATGGTTTTCTTTCGGGATGCGAACTTGGCGTGCGTGGCTACATCGGTGCTGATCGCCAGGTTCGGGTCGTGGCGGGTGATGAGCTGCCCGTCTTTGGTCACCACAATGTCCATCTCGATTACATCGGCGCCCAGCTCGATGGCGCGGCTGTAGGCTTCCAGGGTTTCTTCAGGCAGATAACCCGATGCACCGCGGTGGGCCACCACCAGCGGCAGCTGGCCGTTTAAGGTGGGAAACGCGCCGTATTGGCTGGGAACGGAAGCACAGGCTGCCAAGCCAGCAGCAATGGCAGAGCACATGAGGGAACGGGCCAGGACAGGGCGCATGCAAAACTCCATGGTAAAGCTGCCCATGCTAGGCCGCGATTGTGACGCTGGTGCGTCACCGCAGGCCGGGGCCGTGGCCCCGTGCTGCCTTAGCCCAGCCGCACCAACTGCTCTTTCAAGCGCTCCAGAGTCGCCGTGAAGTCGGTGATGCGGCCGCGCTCCAGTGCGATCACCGCGGGCGGTGCCTTTGCCACAAAAGCCTCGTTGCTCAGCTTGTTATGGGCCTTGGCGATTTCGCCTTCCAGGCGCGCGGCTTCCTTGCCCAGGCGGGCTTTCTCTGCGTCCACATCGATCTCCATGTGCAGGCACAGGCGCGCGTCGCCGGCCACCACGGTAGGCGCGGCTTGCGCGGCGGCTTGCCAGGCAGCTTCGTCATCGAACAGCTTGACCTCGCTGAGCTTGGCCAGCGACTGCAGCACTGGCGCTACTTCTTGCATGAAGGCGGCATCGCCCACGCAGTACAGTGGCATGCGGGTGGCGGGCGACACATTCATCTCGCCACGCAGATTGCGGCAGGCGTCCACCAGGCCCTTGAGCTTGGTGACATAGGCGATGGCGGCCGGGTCGATCTTGGACGGCTGGCTTTGCGGGTAGGGCGCAATGCTCACCGAGTCACCGGGAATGCCGGCCACTGGCGATACTTTTTGCCACAGCTCTTCGGTGATGAACGGGGTGATGGGGTGGGCCAGGCGCAGGATGGCTTCCAGCGTGCGGATCAAGGTACGGCGGGTGGCGCGCTTTTGGGCGTCCGTGCCGTTGTTGATCTGCACCTTGGCGATTTCCAGGTACCAGTCGCAGAATTCGTTCCAGGTGAAGTCGTAGATGGCGTTAGCCACGTTGTCCAGACGGTAGTCGGCGAAGCCCTTGGCGACTTCGGCTTCTGCTTGCTGCAGCCTGGAGCTGATCCAGCGGTCGGCCTGGCTGAAGTCCAGGTAGCCGCCGGGGCCGCATTCCTCAGGCGTGTGGTCGCGCACGCCGCAGTCCTGGCCTTCGCATTGCATCAGCACGAAGCGGGTGGCGTTCCACAGCTTGTTGCAGAAGTTGCGGTAGCCCTCGCAGCGCTTGCTGTCGAAGTTGATGCTGCGGCCCAGGCTAGCCAGCGATGCGAAGGTGAAGCGCAGCGCGTCGGCGCCAAACGCGGGAATGCCCTCGGGGAATTCCTTCTCGGTGTTCTTGCGTACAGCGGGTGCGGTCTCGGGCTTGCGCAGGCCGGTGGTGCGCTTGTCCAGCAGGGGGGCGAGCGCGATGCCGTCGATCAGGTCCACCGGGTCCAGCACATTGCCTTCGGACTTGCTCATCTTCTTGCCCTGCGCGTCGCGCACCAGGCCGTGGATGTAGACATGCTTGAACGGCACCTGGCCGGTGAAGTGCGTGGTCATCATGATCATCCGGGCGACCCAGAAGAAGATGATGTCGTAGCCCGTGACCAGCACGGAGGAGGGCAGGTACAGGTCGTAGTCCTGCGTCTTCTCGGGCCAGCCCATGGTGCTGAAAGGCACCAGGGCGGACGAATACCAGGTGTCCAGCACGTCTTCGTCGCGCTTCAAGGTTTTTCCGGGAGCTTGCGCCTGCGCTTCTTCTTCATTGCGCGCTACGTAGACCTTGCCGTCCTCGTCATACCAGGCCGGGATCTGGTGGCCCCACCAGAGCTGGCGGGAAATACACCAGTCCTGGATGTTGTTCATCCACTGGTTGTAGGTATTGACCCAGTTTTCGGGCACGAACTGCACCTGGCCGCTGCTGACGGCCTCGATGGCTTTTTGCGCGATGCTCTTGCCGGTGGGGTCCTGGTCGCTGACCTTGGTCATGGCGACAAACCATTGGTCGGTGAGCATCGGCTCGATCACCTGGCCGGTGCGGGCGCAGCGCGGTACCTGCAGCTTGTGCTTCTTGGTTTCGACCAGCAGGCCGAGCTCGGTCAGGTCGGCAACGACTTTCTTGCGGGCCACGAAGCGGTCCAGGCCCTGGTAGGCGGCGGGGGCGTTTTCGTTGATCTTGGCGTCCAGGGTCAGCACGCAGATCATCGGCAGCTTATGGCGCTGGCCGACGGCATAGTCGTTCTGGTCGTGCGCGGGCGTGACCTTCACCACGCCGGTGCCGAAGGCTTTGTCCACATAGTCGTCGGCAATCACCGGCATCTCGCGGTCGCACAGGGGCAGCTTGACCATCTTGCCGATCAGGTGCGTGTAGCGCTCGTCTTCGGGGTGCACCATCACGGCCACGTCGCCGAGCATGGTTTCGGGGCGGGTCGTGGCCACGGTCAGCGAACCCGAGCCATCGGCCAGCGGGTAGGCGATGTGCCAGAGGAAGCCGTCTTCCTCTTCGCTTTCAACTTCCAGGTCGGATACCGCGCTTTGCAAAATCGGGTCCCAGTTGACCAGGCGCTTGCCGCGGTAGATCAGGCCTTGCTGGTACAGCTGCACGAAGGTTTCGGTCACCGTTTTGGACAGCTTCGGGTCCATGGTGAAGTATTCGCGGCTCCAGTCCACGCTGTCGCCCATGCGGCGCATTTGGCCGGTGATGATGTTGCCCGACTTCTCTTTCCACTCCCACACCTTGGCGGTGAACGCTTCGCGGCCCAGGTCGTGGCGGCTAATTTTTTGTTCTTGCAGCTGGCGTTCCACCACGATCTGGGTGGCAATGCCGGCATGGTCGGTGCCGGGAATCCAGGCTGTGTTGCAGCCAGCCATACGGTGGTAGCGGGTCAGGCTGTCCATGATGGTCTGGTTGAAGGCGTGGCCCATGTGCAGCGTGCCGGTCACGTTCGGTGGTGGCAGCTGGATGGCGAACGACTCCGCACCGGCTTGGGCTACGCCCGTGCCCCGGTGGCCGGCCACACCATAACCGCGGCGTTCCCATTCCGGGCCCCAGTGGGCTTCCAGCGCGGCGGGTTCGAACGATTTGGACAGGGATTGCAAGCCGGGCTGGGCGGGAGCGGTGGAGGCGGTGTCGGTCATGGTCTATCGGGGTTCTTTCAGGGAGGGCGCGATTTTACCGGGCAGGGTTGGTAGGTTCTGCGCTGCTACTTTTTTAGTAGCTGCTTGCGCAGCTGCTACCTGCGCTGGAGGCCTATTTCTATAAGAAAAAAATGCAGAGGCTCAGGCGCGTACTCGGGACGTGCGCGGCCGGGTGAACCAAATTGCTACGGTCCGCATCAGAGCGGGCTTACTATCTCTTTTTCAGAAAGTTATATGCAATATCTACCGCGCAAGATGCTCGCCGCTGCCGCTCTGTGCCTGCCGCTCTGGGGCCAGGCCCAGGAGGCTGTACAAGCCAACCCAGACCATGCTGTGATGCTGGCCAGCGCCGACCCGCAGTTGGCGGCCAACAAGCGCTTGGTCTATGACTTTTGGCGAGAAGTTTTTGAAGCCAGGCACATGGATTTGGCCGATAAATACCTGACCGAGGCCTATATCCAGCACAACCCGAATGTCGCCAGCGGCCGCACGCCGTTTGTGGCGTTTTTCTCCAAGCTGGGTGGCCCCCAGACCATCGAGCCCCGCATCAAGGCGCCGTTGGTCAGCATCACGGCCGAGCGAGATCTGGTCACGCTGAGCTTTGTGCGTGAGTACCCGGACCCGAAGGACGTGACCCAAAAGTACACCACCACCTGGTTCGACATGTTCCGCATCGAAGGCGGCAAGATCGCCGAACACTGGGATGGTGCGCTGAAGCGCTAGGCCGCCACCGGCGGTGGCTGTGTGGCCACCGCTTTGGATTACTTGGCGTCGACCAGCGCCGAGATGTCCAGCAGGGTCAGCTCGTTGTCGTCTGGCTTGCCTATCTCGCGGCCGGAGGAAAACGGGAAGTTGTTGTCGTTGACCAGCACAATGTGGGTCGCGTCCACCACGGTCAGGCCTTCAGGGCCCAGGTGCGGCAGCACGAAGTTGGCTTCGTTCGGGCCGCGCTTGGCCAGCATCTTGGGGTTGCTGATCTTGGTCAGGTCGATGAAAGCCACCTTCTTCACAAAGCCGTCGGCGTCCAGCTGGCTGAAGTCGATCTTGTAGACGCGCTTGAACTTGGCGGGGCGGGTGAAGCAGTCGACCCGCGGCTCGTTGGGGCAGCCCGGGCCGGCACCTTCCGATGCATCATCGCGCTCGATCACCAGGCCGGTGTTGGCGTCCAGCATCTGGAAGTCAGATGCCACATTGCCGGCTTCTTCAAACTGGTACTTCCACTGGCGTTCGCTGTAGCGCTGGGTGGCGGCGTCGAGTTCAAGAATGCGGGTAAAGGGCTTGCCGTTGCGGCTCTCTTGCGTCTTGGCCTGGGCGTCCCACAGCGGCCATTCGAACATCGGGTACAGGGTTTTGCCGTCAATCGACTTGGCCATGGGCTCGAAGCCGCCCGAGCGGCGCACTTCAAAACCCGAGTCGCCGGGGTAGTTGGGCAGGCGGGCGTTCAGGTAGTGGTCGGGGCCGCGGTAGGCCTTGCCGGCCACCACGGTTTCCACCACGCCCAGCACCTTGCCCTGGTGGTTGACGCGCAGCACATACGGGCCGAATTCGTCGCCAATCCACCACTCATCGCCTACCACCTGGATGGATTCGGGGTCGAAGTCAGAGCCCGTGAGGTAGCGGCTGGTGGTGTTTTCGTTTTCGATGAAGAACGGCACCTTGCGGTCCGGGTCGCGCAAGAAGGTGGTCTGCTGGCGTGTGACCTTGCCGCTGGCCCAGTCGGCCTTCACGTGGTGCACCATCAGCAGCGCGTCTTGTGAGTTGATCTTGCTGCCGAAGCCGTTGTCGGTCAGTGCCAGAAACTGGTCTTTGCCCAGCGACACGATGCCTGAGAAGCCTTGCACCGACTGGCCCTTGATCGGCAGGTTGCCGCCCGAGTTGCGTGGGTACTTGGGATCGCCCACAAAGCTGATGCCGGGCACGCTGCCCAGCGTTTCACTGCGCTGGCGGTTATTGGCGCTGAATTTGCCGGCAGTGGCAAACAACGGGCCGGCCTCCTTGGGTGCGGCCACCGTGGTGTTGGAGGGCAGGGCGGCATGGCCGGCCAGCACGGCGCCGACTTCGGTTTGGGCCTGTGCGGCACCTGCGGCCAGGGCGAACACGGCAGCGCGTGCCACGGTGGTAAAAGCAAAACGGAACATGGAAGGACTTTGGGTAAGTTAATGCAGTCCGCAAGCCTAGACGGTGTGCGTGAATTCCCCGTGACAGACCTGCGTTCGGTCAACTGCGATTTGCGCCGCGCGTTACAGGGCTGGCCTGCGGTTTTCGCGGGCAGCCTTGAAAGTCAAAAGAATGAAAAAACTGGAGCTCTTGGCCCTAGCCGCTACGCTGACTTGCGGACAGGCATTTGCCGTCAATAAATGCATTGCACCCGATGGCAAGGTGACTTACCAAGCCCAGGCTTGCCCGTTCACAGGTACCGGGGCGATGCTGAGCCCCGGCCGCCGGGTGGTCGTGGTGGTGCCCGACCCGGAAAACCTGTCTCCCATCAAAGCCAATAACCAAACCGACTCTTTTGCGCCTGCGCCGCCGCCTGCCGCGCCCATGGCGCCATCCGCCGGCCCTCTGGACGGCGAAGCGCAGACCTGCCTGGGTTTCATCTTGCCCATGCTCAAAGACCCCGGTTCACCGTATGTGAGCGATGTGCGCAAAGAGGGCACGGTGCTGTCGATGAATCTGTATGCCAAAAACTCCTACGGTGGCTATACCAGCAAGGCGGCGGCTTGCGAAATCAAGAACAGCCAGTTGGATGTGGGGTGGACAAATATCCATCTGAAGCGCCTGGGCTGGTTCACACAGTAAGCAGCCGGGTTCCCCTGGCGGCTCGTGGTGGATATAGTGTTCTGGTTGAGACCTGCAAAGTACCCAAACACTACGAGCAAGGACCGTCCATGATCAAGCCTGCGTTTCCTCTCGACGAAGCTTTCCGCCTGAATACCTTGCGTGCGCTCAACCTGTTGGACACGCCGCCCGAGGAGCGTTTCGACCGCCTGACCCGCATGGCGCGGCGCATGTTTGGCGTGACCACGGCGATGGTCAGCTTGGTGGACGAGAACCGCCAGTGGTTCAAGTCCAAGCAGGGTCGGAACGATACCGAAACCCCGCGCGACATCTCGTTCTGCGGCCATGCGATCCTGGCGGATACCCCGATGGTGATCCCTGACGCGCTGTCTGATCCGCGCTTCTTTGACAACCCCTTGGTCACCGGCCCGCCCCATGTGCGTTTTTATGCGGGTTGTCCGCTGCACGCCACCAACGGCAGCAAGCTGGGCACGCTGTGCATTTCCGACCCTGAGCCGCGCGTGTTTGGTGCCGAAGACATCCAGCTGCTGACCGACCTGGCCGCCATCGTTGAACAAGAAATCGCGACCTACCAGATGGCCACTGTGGACGAGCTGACCCGGCTGTACAACCGGCGTGGCTTTCTGAACCAGGCGCAGCCCGCCCTGGACCTGGCCCGGGATAAAAAGGCGCCGTGCTCGCTGGTGTTTTTTGACCTGGACAAATTCAAGGCCATCAACGACCGGTTTGGCCATGCCGAGGGCGACAAAGCTTTGCTGGCGTTTGCCGACCAGATGCGGCGCAGTTTCCGCGATGCCGACATCCTGGCCCGGCTGGGCGGCGATGAATTCGTGGCTTTGCTGCTGGATTGCCCAGACGGCCTGGCCCAAACCATCGTCGACCGCCTGCGCACCGCGCTGGACCGGCGTAACCAGTTCACCGGCAGCGGCTACCCCATCGTCTGCAGCTTCGGCATCATCCATATTGCGCTGGATGCCAGTGCGCCCATAGAGGCTCTGCTGTCCCACGCCGATGTGCTGATGTACGAGAACAAACGCAATCGCAAAGCAGCAGAATTTGTGCACTGAATCCCGCTGCGGGCACTGCGCGGCATAGTCCTTTGGATTTACCGGGCGACTGGGGTGCACGCGCCCCGTCGTCTAAGATAATCAAAGCCAAAGGATGCCCTACCCATGTTGTTTTTGTTGTCGCCAGCCAAGGCATTGGACTTTGAGACGCCCGCCACGGGCCAGCCACACACCCAGCCGTTATTCACCAAGCAGTCGGCCGAATTGATTGAACTGCTGCGCACCCAGTCGCCGCAGCAGATCTCTGCGCTGATGCACCTCAGCGACGCGCTGGCCGGCCTGAACGTGGCGCGCTACCAAGCCTGGAGCCCTAAATTCACCGCCAAGAATTCCAAGCAGGCGGTGCTGGCATTCAATGGTGACGTGTATGGCGGGCTGGAAGCCAGCACGCTGCCCGCCGAGGCCCTGGCCTGGACGCAAGACCATGTGTGCATCCTCAGCGGCCTGTACGGCGTGCTGCGCCCGCTCGACTGGATGCAGCCCTACCGGCTGGAGATGGGCACGCGCCTGGCCAATCCGCAGGGCGCCAATCTGTACAAGTTCTGGGGCACGCAGATTGCCGACTACCTGAACCAGCGCCTTCAGGCCGATGCCTCGCCGGTGGTGGTGAACCTGGCCTCGCAGGAATACTTCAAGGCGGTGGACCTGAAAGCTTTGAAGGCCCGGGTGGTCGAATGCGTGTTCGAAGAGCAGCGCAACGGCCAGTACAAGATCATTAGCTTCATGGCCAAGCGGGCGCGTGGCCTGATGGCCCGTTTTGCCGCCACCCACAGCCTGGCCCTGCCGCAGCAGCTGCAGGGCTTCAACCTCGAAGGCTATGCGTTCGACGCCGCAGTCTCGCAGCCGGACCGGCTGGTGTTTCGCCGCACAGGAGCTGCCCATGGCTAAGCCCGAAAAGTCCGCCAAATCCCCAAAGTCGGCCAGCGCCGCGCAGACCGTCACCCCCGCGCTGCGCCAGTGGATCATCGACCAGGCCGAAGCCGGTTTTGCGCCCGACGTGGTGCTCAAATCCATGCAAGCCTCCGGCTGGACCGAAGACGTGGCCATCGAGGCCATGGAAACCACGCTGGCCGCGCACTTGCAGGCTACGCAGGAGCGCAAGCTGCTGCCCACCGCCGTGCCGGTGCCCCAGCCTGCTCTGGACGACGCACCCCTGCAGCTGGATGCCGGCGACCGCATGGTGCAGGTGCTGTCGGTGATGCGGCGGCCGCACCTGGTGGTGTTTGGCAACCTGCTGAGCGCAGAGGAATGCGCCGAGCTGGTAGCCCTGGCCGAGCCGCGCCTGAGCCGCTCCCTCACGGTAGAAACCAAGAGCGGCGGCGAAGAAGTGCATGTGGACCGAACCAGCGACGGCATGTTCTTCACCCGCGGCGAAAACCCGCTGGTGCAGCGCATCGAGGCGCGCATCGCCCGCCTGCTGGACTGGCCGCTGCAGAACGGCGAAGGCCTGCAGATGCTGCGCTACCAGCCGGGCGCGCAGTACAAGCCGCACTACGACTACTTCGACCCGCAGGAGCCGGGCACACCCACCATCCTGAAGCGCGGCGGCCAGCGCGTCGCCACCTTGATCATGTACCTGGGCGAGCCCGAAAAGGGCGGCGCCACCATCTTTCCCGATGTGCACCTGGAAGTGGCCCCGCAGCGCGGCAACGCGGTTTTCTTCAGCTACGACCGGCCGCACCCCAGCACCCAGAGCCTGCACGGCGGCGCGCCCGTGTTGGCTGGCGAAAAGTGGATCGCTACCAAGTGGCTGCGCGAGCGCGAATTTAATTGATCAAATTGGCCTTCGGCGCATATTTAACCTGCGCTGGTAGCTATTAAAAACAGAGTAAACCTATGGCCAGCCCCAATACCCCTGAACAATCGCAGCTCGGCAAGTCTTCGGCCTATGTGGACCACTACGACGCCTCGCTGCTGTTCCCGATTCCGCGTGCAGTCAAACGCGCCGAGATCGGCCTGGCCGACAAAGCCGCGCCGTTCTTCGGCGCCGACCTGTGGACCGCGTTCGAGCTGAGCTGGCTTAACCTGCGCGGCAAGCCCCAGGTGGCGCTGGCTCACATCACCGTGCCCTGCGAGACGCCCAATATCGTCGAGAGCAAGTCCTTCAAGCTGTACCTGAACAGCTTCAACAACACCCGCTTTGCCGATGCCGCCATGGTGCAGGCGCGCATCCGCAGTGACATCAGCGAAGCCGCCTGGCGCGGCTCGGACACGCCGTCGACGGTAGGTGTGCGCATTCTGCTGCCCGAGATGTTCGACCGCGAGCCGGTGCATGAATTGGATGGCCTGAGCCTGGACCGACTCGACATGGATTTCGACACTTACAGCCCAGATCCGAGTCTGCTGAGCGCCGCGCTGGACGAAGCCCCGGTGTCAGAGGTACTGACCAGCAATCTGCTGAAAAGTAATTGCCTGGTTACCGGCCAGCCCGACTGGGGCAGCGTGCAGATCAGCTACAGCGGCCCGCAGATCGACCAGGCCGGCCTGCTGAAGTACCTGGTGAGCTTCCGCAACCACAATGAGTTCCATGAGCAGTGCGTGGAGCGCATCTTCATGGAGCTGTGGATCCGTTGCAAGCCGATAAAGCTTAGCGTCTACGCGCGCTACACGCGCCGCGGCGGTCTCGACATCAACCCCTACCGCACCAGCCACCCGGGTACGCTGCCGGGGAATATCCGCACTGCGCGGCAATAAGTCGGCTCAGGCCGAGCGGCCGTCGCGGTGCTGGACTAGGATAGCGGCCAGGTCCAGTCCCTCCAGGTAGCGGATATTCATCGTGGCCATGCGCTTGCCGTGGGGGCTCCGTTCTAGATATAGGCTGTTCTTAGTGCTTTGCTGTAGCTCTGATACGCAAGGGTGAAGGGGGTGCAATAGGCTGGTTGCTGTCGTTGGCAGGTGTTTGGCGAATAGGTACTATCGGCCACCAACCGACGCTCACCAATGATTGGTTTCTGGTGGCCAATATCGCTGTTAGTCACCGATTCAGGCGAAACGATCCGATTTCAGTCTGTTCCGAGAGCTCCAGGGCACCGACCAGAGATTAAGCCAATAATGAATGCTAACTGGTCTCAGGAATGCAATATGGGCCAATGCATCATAGCAAGCGTTTGAATGGCTCGTAAGCGTTTGCCCTACGTACGCGATGGCATCAAGAATGCCTACTGACATATTCATTTTCTAGATGGCCGTCGCGTGCGATTTGGAAGTGTCTTGCCCGCATCGAATAGTAAATGGATTACCCAAGAAAGGGTTGTGCCCCCCAGCCTTGGTTCCGCGGTCTAGTTAACGGTGGCTGAAAGTTGCTGAAGGAAACTGCTGTTATCCGTGCGTACCCATTCCTCCACCAATCGACCTCTATCGTCAAACCGAAACATATTCATCAGATCCCAAACAACACGTGCTCCGTTGGGAGCGATGGTGCCGATTGGCGAATGCGTGAATTCTCGGACGAATCGCCCCTCTATCCAAGTTTGACAGGCAATTAGATTTCCTTCAACGAGCATGATGCCTCTGCGAATAGAGCGCTCTTCAAAGGCCGCGCGCAATGACGCAAAGTAGGCAGTTAAACCCGGGTAATCGGCCTCGAACCCGCCCGGGCCATGAAAACGAAACGCTTCTGTATCGAAGTAAGTGTCAATTTCGTTCTGATCGCCGCCAGAGACTTCGAGCTCACCAGCCTTGATGAGGCGCGCTACTAATTCATTACGTGGCAATGCCATTTTTGAGTCTTTCAGAAGTTGGAGTGAAATGGGGGTGGCAAATGAATTGAATGTCCACCATGCTGCGCAGACAGCGCTTGCTTGGACGATCTTTCTTTTCGATGCGAGTACTTTCGTCACAGTTTTTTGTGCCTCACTGACATGGGCTCTTCACAGAATTTCGAGTTGGGTTAAAGCCGGCCCCATAGGGTTGTGGGCCGATCTGATGCAGTAGGTTACGGTAAGCTCGACCACTTGACTATCCGCAAGAAGTTGCATGAGGAGGTGAACTTCGGCCATGAATAAGAAACCGACCCTTGAAGAAATCAAGGCCTTCGCAGCGATCATTTCGCACCGAAGTTTTCGCAAGGCAGCTGATGAACTCGCATTGTCGCCATCAACGTTGAGCCACATGATGCGTACGTTGGAAGCCAATGTGGGTGTTCGTTTGCTAAATAGAACGACCCGAAGCGTCTCACCTACCGACGCTGGTCAACGCTTCCATGCACGTCTGAGCCCAATCCTTAGTGGCCTGGATCTCGCGCTGAGCGAGCTTGACGGTTTTCGCGGCGAGGCAAGTGGCATGCTGCGTATCAACGCGAGTGAGCCCGCCGCTCGGTTGCTAATGGCGACCGTTGTGCCAGCTTTTCTACGCATGCACCCTGCCATGTCACTTGACTTGGTGACAGATGGTCGTCTGATTGACATCGTTGCCGAAGGTTTTGATGCCGGTGTACGACTGGGTGAAGCCCTACCACAAGACCTTGTTGCCGTGCACTTTGGTGGTCCCGTGCGTTTCCTGCCGGTTGCTTCACCGGCATATGTGGCTGAACGGGGATCGCCCGTGACACCCGACGACCTAGCTGCTCATTCCTGCATCCGCATCCGTATGCCCAGCGGTAAGCTGTACCGCTGGGAGTTTGAGCGGCAAGGACAGCCACTGTCGGTCGACGTGACGGGTGTACTGTGCTGGTCTAATTCCCCCGGACACCTCGATAGGTGGAATCCACCTGGACGAGAAATATGACCAAGAAGCAAAGACGGACATTCAACGCGGAGTTCAAGCTGCAAGTCGTGCAGATGATTCGCGAGCAGGGCTTGAGCGT
>CAUPON010000026.1:0-72053 GCA_963513025.1 uncultured Albidiferax sp. | reverse complement strand
GCTGGAGCAGGCACTGTACGCACGACAGCCCGAGCGCGACAGTAGCCTGATCCATCACTCGGATCGCGGCTCGCAGTATGTCAGCATCCGGTACAGCGAACGCCTGGCCGAGGCTGGCGTAGAGCCCTCGGTGGGAAGCAAAGGCGACAGCTACGACAACGCCTTGGCC
The DNA here is from genome assembly GCA_963513025.1 of uncultured Albidiferax sp. Classification (GTDB taxonomy): domain Bacteria; phylum Pseudomonadota; class Gammaproteobacteria; order Burkholderiales; family Burkholderiaceae_C; genus Rhodoferax_B. The sequence continues at coordinate 71,884 of CAUPON010000026.1, read as the reverse complement.
GAGACGATTAACGGCCTGTACAAGGCTGAACTTATCCACCGTCGCGCGCCATGGAAGACCAAGGAAGCGGTGGAGCTGGCAACCCTTGAATGGGTGGCCTGGTTCAATCACCACAGATTGCTGGAGCCCATCGGGTATATCCCACCCGCAGAAGCTGAGGCAAACTACTACCGGCAACTCGCCAATCAGGCCACCACGGTGGCGGCCTGACTTAAACCAACTGGCCTCCACGAAAGCCGGGGCGATTCATATCGTCTAAATCCATGACTTCCTGCTTAGACGGTAGCCGCAAGGGCAAGTTCACCCAGAACGTGCTGCCCACTCCCTCAGTGCTATCGACGCCCACTGAACCGCCCAGCAACCCAGCGAGCTTACTCACGATAGACAAGCCCAAGCCAGTGCCACCGTAGCGCCGCGTGGTGCTGGTATCGGCCTGACTGAAGGGCTGGAACAGCTGGCGCTGTGCGTCTGCAGATATGCCAATCCCTGTGTCTCTGACACTAAAGCGCACCAGCGCGTGTTCAGGAGCCTGGCCGGGCTCCGGGGGCAGGGCCTCTGCGCTCAGAGAGATCTCGCCAATGGCTGTGAACTTCAGCGCATTGCCAAGCAGATTGGTGAGCATCTGGCGCAAGCGCAACGCATCCGTAGCCACCCAAGGGGGCAAGGCTGTGGAGAGATTGAGCTTGACCTGCAAGCTTTTGGCCTCGGCCTGGGACCTGAACAGCCCAACGATCTCCTCAAGCAGATCGGGCAGCTGACAAAGCAGCTCCTCCGTGGTCATCTCGTTAGCCTCGATCTTGGATAAATCCAGCACGTCGTTAACGATGCCCAGGAGAGAGCGGCCCGAGAGCTGGATTTTCTTGACCAGCGAAAACTGCTGCTCATTCAGCTTTTCCTCGCTGAGTAAATGCGACAGACCAATGATGGCGTTGAGCGGAGTACGGATTTCGTGACTGGTGTTGGACAGGAAGTTGCTCTTGGCAAGCGTTGCTGCTTCTGCTGCCTGCTTAGCGGCCTTCAAGCTTTCGGTCGCTTCTCGGCGTTCTGTCACATCCTGAAACGCACCGACAAGGCAGACCGGATGGCCGTTCTCAAATTCCACTTCACCCAGCGCTCGCACCCAGATGCTGCGGCCGTTGTAAGTGATGAGGCGCAACTCCACGTCCCAAGGCTTGCCCGACTCGATCCCTTGCTGAACCGCCTGGGTGATCCGTTCTCGGTGCTCCGGTGCGTAAAAGTCCATTGCCGTGGCGAGGCTGGGCACATAGTCGGGAGGAACCTCGTGGATCAGTCGGGTCTGTTCGCTCCAATAGACCGTTTCAGCCTTGATATTGACACGCCACCCGCCGATGAAGGCCAGACGGCTTGCCCGCTGAAGCAGTTGCTGGTTTTCAAGCAGCGCAGCTGCTGTCATGACCTGGTCGGTCACGTCGGTGTTCACGCCGATCATGCGCAGGGGCTTACCGGAGGCGTCGTGTACGACGTGCGCAGCAGCCTTGAGATACCGAACACTGCCGTCTGCGATGGTGATGCGGAACTGCGTGTTGAAGGCCCGCTTGCCTGCGAGGGCGTCGGTCAGCGCCTCCTCTGCACCCGCACGGTCGTCGGCATGAAGGTTGTCTCGCCAAAGCTCGTAAGGTTCTGAATTGCCCGAACGCTCGCGTCCGTAGAGCGCGTACATCTGGTCGTCCCAGAAGAGTGAATTGGCCTGCAGGTCGTATTCCCACACTCCCATGGCTGCACTTTTCACAGCCACCGCGAAGCGCTCATTGGTATGTGCGAGGGAATCTGTCATGGCATTGATGCTGGCCGCCGCCTGGCCCAGTTCATCGCTGGTCTGGTAGTTGCAGCGAGCCGTCAGATCGCCGGCCAGCACCGAGCGCGCCGCAGCCTGCAGCTGCGCCAGCGGGCGCAGCACGCGCACCAGCAGAAGCCAGACCAAGAAAGTCGATGACGCCATCCAAAGCCAGTTCAGCAGCCCATCACGCTGGCGCAGGCTGGCGGCTTCTGCCTGCAGTTGCCCGAGCAGGGTGCCATCGAATCGGTAGGCCAGGTCGCTGACAAGTCGGGTTTCGGACAGGATCTGGTCCACAAGCATCGCGCGGCGCTCGCGAGCTACCCCCGGCGCTAAGTCGGGAACGTCTCGGCCAAGAGTCTCAAAGACCGATGTGAGGTTGGCAGTGGTCTCTCGCAACTCATCGATGTCTTCGTCGCTGGAACCGACGGAGGTTGCCTGCACCACGGCCTGAGTCAGCGCGCGGTGCGCGGCCTGCCACTGGCTCGCGGACCGCTCATTGCCACGCAGCATGTATTCGTGGGTCAGCACCAGCAGCGCATTGGCGTCGTGCGTGGCCTTTCGCGTGGCCTGGAGCTGCCCTTCCAGCTGCGCCACACGCGCCGCGCTGACATTCTGCAGCACCAACTTCAGGCTACCCATGCCCAGGGTCAAGGCCAAGTAGAAAACAATCAGCCAGCGCAGCATGGGCGGCCTTCAATCCACCAGAGTGACGGCCGTCGGGTCCACTGCGCGCAGTGGACCAGAGCGCATGCGCGCCAGGAAATCGGGCGAAGCATCGCCCTTCACCTGGCCGGTGCGGCGCATCCAACGCGATTCGGCCTCCAGAGTGGTCAGCAGCGACTGCCCCATCGACAGGCGAAAGCTCAGCAACCCCCAGGCCTCGTCGACCACCTTCGGGTCCAGCTTGAGCTGGCTGGCAACCAGCGCCTGCGCTCGAGGCGGATCGGCGCGCATGTAGGCTATGGAGCGCTGCAACGCGCGCAGCAGCTTCGCGGCGTCGGCATCGTTCAGACCGGGTTTCGCCACGAGATTCATGGTCACCGTGTATAGCCGCGGCGCTAGCAACACAAGGCCCTTGTCCCCCAATAACCGTAGGGCCTCAGGACCATGTGGCTGGTACAGGCCAGCGGCATCCACTTCACCCGCGGCCACTTGCTGCGGCGCCCGGGCCGGATCCAGTTCGACCAGAGTGACCTGATCCAGGCCAATGCCGTGAAAGGTGAGGAAAGTGTCGGTGAAATAGTGGCCGGTGGTACCCCGCACAAAGCCGATTCGCTTGCCGCGCAGGTCGGCAGGCGATGCGATTCCCCGGTCTTTACGCACGACAAAGATATTGTCGCGAGACGTGGTCATCGTAGCCAGGATATGGAAAGGCAGGCCGTCATGCACGGCTGTCACGATGGGCGTGTCTGCAACTGTAGCGACATCCACCTCTTTGTCGGTCAGGTGTTTAAGGCAACGCCTACCGTTGACACAAGGCACGATTTCCACCGCCAGACCCTCGGCGGCAAAAAAACCCTGCCAATTGGCAACGAGGGCAGGCGAAAAGTAGGGCAGTTGAGCCACCGCTACGCGTAGCGGCTGGGCAACGGTTGGCGCGGTCCAACAAACGAGCAGGAGTTGTGCCGTGCGTAGCAACCACCTGTAAGTCCAACGACTACTTGCCATAGAAATCTCCTCGGGATCTTTGTGAGGTTGCTCGAGAGTGAGTCGGGAAAAGTGAGCAATCCTGCCACCAGTGTTTAGTTAGAGAAAGCTAAGCATGGACTCCACTTTATTGGGCGCTGGGAATGCGGAAATCAGTGTAACGCCTGAGTTCCTGAAATAAAGCACCTTAGGCCTTGTACTGAATTACTCGTAAAGACGCGGCACCAGCCCAGATTGCACGTCGCCGCGATTACGACCTGAGTCGCGCTCCTTGCAAGCAGTCATTGGCCAGTGACTGCAGTTGGCAGACAGCAGCCCAAGCCGCAAGCGTCCTAAATTCTGCACCCCACGCCTGCCGCTCTCACCAGGCCCGCGGGCGCGCAAACTCCCCCGCCAGAAAATCCACCAGCGCCCGCACCTTGGGCGCTACGTGTTTGCGCGTGGGATAGACCGCGTAGATGCCCATCTCCATGGCCTGGTAGCAGGGCAGCAGCTGCACCAGCGTGCCGGCGGCCAGGTCGGCGCCGACCAGAAAGGTCGGTTGCAGGATCACCCCCTGGTGCGCCAGCGCGGCGGCGCGGCAGGTGTCGCCGCTGTTGGTGTGCATGCAGGCCTGGGTGCGCACGCTGACCGGGCCGGTGGGGCCGTCGAAATGCCATTCGTCCTTGCTGGCCCAGTAGCTGTAGGCGATCACCGCATGGCCGGCCAGGTCGGCGGGAACTTGCGGCGTGCCGTGCACGGCCAGGTACTGCGGCGAGGCGCAGGCCACCATGCGGGTGCTGGCAAGGCGCTTGCTCACCAGGGTCGAGCTGGGCAGGGTGGCGATGCGGATCGCCATGTCATAGCCCTCCTCCAGCAGATCGACCTGCCGGTCCGCCAGGGTGATGTCCAGCGACACGTTGGGGTGCTGGCTGCGGAACACGCCCCACAGCGGCGCCAGATGCAGGATGCCGAAGGTGACGGGTGCGTTGATACGCAGCAGGCCGCTGGCGGCGGCGCTGCGCGAGCTGACCTCCATCTCAGCCTCGTCCACCCCGGCCAGCAGCTCCTTGCTGCGCGCGTGGAACACCTGGCCCTCTTCGGTGAGCGACAGGCGGCGCGTGGTGCGGTGCAGCAGGCGCACACCGAGCCGCGATTCCAGCTCGCCCACATAGCGCGATACCGCGGCTTTGGACAGGCCCAGCGCCTCGGCGGCCTTGACGAAGCTGCCTGCGTCGACCACGGCGCAAAAGGTCTGCATTTCCAGAAAGCGGTCCATTGTGCTAATTAGTGAAACAATGAATCTTATTTTAGGCCGTTTATCTCTTTATCTGCAGCTTATACAGTGGAGCCCAACCCCTCTTTGGACCCACCATGGCTACCGACACCCTCGCCCCCGTACTCTTCATCTCCCACGGCGCACCCACGTTTGCGCTGGAGCCCGGCCTGCTCGGCCCGCAGCTGACCGCGCTGGGCGCCCAACTGGCCGACATCCGCGCGGTGCTCGTGGTGTCGCCGCACTGGCAGACCCGCGGCGTGAAGGTGATGGCCACCGCCCAACCCGAGACGGTGCACGACTTCGGCGGCTTTGCCTCGGCGCTGTACGACCTGCACTACCCCGCCGCCGGCCACCCGGCCCTGGCCGCCGAAGTCGCCCAGCTATTGGCTGAAGCCGGCTGGCCCGTGGCCGTGGATGGCCAGCGCGGCCTGGACCACGGCGCCTGGGTGCCAATGCGCCATCTGCTGCCCGATGCCCAGCTGCCGGTGTTCCAGGTATCGCTGCCGCACGACCTGGACACCGCCGGCGCACTGCGCCTGGGCCAGGCGCTGGCGCCGCTGCGCGCCCGTGGCGTGCTGGTGGTGGGCTCAGGCAGCATGACGCACAACCTGTATGAGTTCCGCCACGCAGAGGCGGCCGCAGCCGACTACGCGGTGGAGTTCACCCACTGGATTCGCCAGGCGGTGAACAGCAATGCGGTCGACAAGCTGGTGGACTACCGCCAACTGGCCCCGCACGCCCAGCGCGCGCACCCGACCGAAGAACATTACCTGCCGCTGCTGGTCGCAATGGGCGCACGCAACGGCGACGAACCGGCGCACGTGATCGAAGGCGGTATCACCAACGGCGTGCTGTCCATGGAGTCGTACGCCTGGGGCCTTCCGGCCAACAGCCATTGAACCCACGAAAGCACAGCATGAACACCCTGCATACCAGCCCCGACTTCGCCCTCAGCTTCCGCGTGTTCCAGCCACAGCCTGCGCAGCCCACCGCCCTGGTGGTCTTGCTGCACGGCGTGGGCGGCTCGGAAACCAATTTGGCCGACATGGCCGCCGCCATCAGCGCGCAAGCGCCCAACACGCTGGTGGTGTTGCCGCGTGGCCCGCTGGCCCTGGGGCCGGGGCAGTTTGCCTGGTTCCGTGTGGCCTTCACGGCCACCGGGCCGCGGATAGAGGCGGCCGAGGCCGACAGCAGCCGGCTGGCGCTGACGCGCTTCGTCGAACAGTTGCAACTGGCCCACGGCATCGCGCCGCGGCACACGGTGGTGGCGGGCTTCAGCCAGGGCGGCATCATGAGTGCCAGCCTGGGGCTGACGGCGCCAGAGCGCCTGGCCGGCTTTGGCATCTTGTCGGGCCGCATCCTGCCCGAGCTGGAGCCGCAGCTGGCCGAGCCCGCGCGGCTGGCCGCAGTGCAAGCCTTCGTCGGCCATGGCGAACTGGACAGCAAGCTTCCCGTGGCCTGGGCCGAACGCTCAGACAAATGGCTGACGGCGCTGGGCGTGCGCCACCAGACCCGGCTGTACCCTATAGACCACGGCATCAGCGCGGCGATGCAGGCGGACTTTCTGGCCTGGTTGCATCAGTTGGCCGGATAAGCTCCTGTATTGATAGCAGCTTGCGCTTATAGAAACTGCGCCAGATGCCAATTTGACCCATAAAAACATCCATCCATGCCCGCTTTGATCCAACAACTCTATCGCCGCGTACGCGAAGGCCTGTCGGACGGTACGCCCATCACCCTGCTGCATATCGGCGAGGAGCAGACAGCGGTAGCCGTGGGCAGCGGCCCCGAAGTCGACACGGTGTTGCTGCTGGCCCTGGGCACGCGCAGCACGGCCGCGCAGTTCTACCGGCAGCAGCCGCCTACGCCCGGCGAGCTGGAAAACGCCATCCAGTGGGGGGAAGATGAGGTGAACCGGGCCCGCGCCCTGGTGGTCGGCTACCCCAGCCTGTTCAGCAGCGACCCTGCCGTGCTGCAGATGGCGGGGCTGGCCGGCGTGACCGGTGGCAGTATGTCGGTGGAGGCCGTAGAAGGCCTGTTCGACCTACTGGCCAGCCTGTCGCTGGGCCGCCCGGCCAGCAGTGCCGGCATTCCCAACACTCCGGCATTTGCCGCCGGCCTACTGATCCTGCGCGAGTTCATGCACCACCTGGGCTTTGCTGAAATCCGCTGGCAAGCTTAGGCGGCCACTTCCTCGGGCAGCAGCAGCGCCAGGCGTTCGCGGATGGTGTCGGCGCGCTCGGCGCCGGCGCTGTTGGCAATTTCTTCCAGCATCTCCTGGCTGACGGCCAGCATGGAGGAGCGGTCCCGCGCGTTGCGCAGTGACTCGCGGAAGGATTCAGCCAGCACCGATGCGCGCCGGGCAAACATGCGCTCGCAAATGTCGAACAAAAACATGCGGGTCGTGGCCAGCGAGCGCTTGCCGTCAAACGCATCCACCGCGCCCTGGCGGGCTATCAGCGGGCTGGGCAGGCTGGTGGCACCGGCCTCGCTCAGGTAGCCGTCGTGGACCAGTTGCAGCACCAGCTGATCCCCCTCGTGGCCGAAGTAGGCGGCGACTTCGCGGGCGGTTTTGTGCCCATCGGCCAACAGCAACAGCGAGCGCTGGCGCAAGCCCAGGCTGCGGCAGCCCGGTTGCAACTCGGCACGCGCTTTATCGGTTTTTTGAAGCCCCATGGTCGCCCATCCAATGCAAATGGCGATTGAAGCAACATTTTGTTACTGACGTGTGACGCCCAGAGGTGTTTGCATCGCCACCTCGTACAGCTCGGCCACCACCGGCCGGCTGAAATAGTAGCCTTGGCCCTCGGCACAATTCTGCGACTGCAAAAACACCAGTTGATCGCGGGTTTCAATGCCTTCGGCAATCACCCGCAGGTCCAGGCTGCGGCCCATGGCGATGATGGCGCTGACCAGCTTGGCCCCGCCGTTACCGGATTGGATGTCGCGCACAAACGCCTGGTCGATCTTCAGGGTGTCGATAGGAAAGCGCCGCAGATAGCTGAGGCTGGAATAGCCGGTACCAAAGTCGTCGATGGCGATCCGCACACCCAGGTCTTTCAACGCCCGCAGGGCGGTCATTGTGGGCTCGTTGTCCTGCATCAGCCCGCTTTCCGTCAGCTCCAGCTCCAACACGCAAGGGTCCAGGCCGGTTTCCTCCAGCACGGCCCGCACGCCCGACAAGAAGTCTTTGCTGTGCAGCTCCACCGCCGACACATTCACCGCCATCTGGCTAAACGGCAAACCCGCCCGCCGCCAAGCAACCGCCTGGCTGCAGGCTTCGCGCAGCACCCATTTGCCCATGGGCACAATCAGCCCGCATTCCTCGGCCACGCCGACAAAATGCCCGGGGTACAGCAGCGCCTGCCCGGGCCGCTGCAGGCGCAGCAAGGCTTCGGCGCCGATGATGGCGCCAGTGTCCAGGTTCACCTTGGGCTGGTAATGCAGCACAAAGCCGCCATGGTCCAACGCGTGGTGCAGGGCCACCTCGATAGTCTGGCGTGCCACCGCCCGCACATTCATGTCGCTGGAGAACACCTGGTAGTTGTTGCGGCCGTTCTTCTTAGCGTGGTACATGGCGGTATCGGCGTTGCGCAACAGGGTTTCCACGTCGCTGCCGTCGTCCGGGTAAATGCTCAGGCCGATGCTGGCCGACACATGGAGCCGGTGTTCGCCCACCTGGTAGGGCTGGGACGCGGCCTCGACCAGCATGGCGGCAGCGCGGGCCGCGTCTTCCGCGGTATCGATCTCGGCCAGCAGCAGTACGAATTCGTCCCCTCCCTGGCGGCACACCGAATCCGACTGGCGCACGCTTTCATTCAAGCGCTTGGCCACGGCCTGCAGCAGCTCGTCGCCCACCGCATGGCCTAGCGAGTCGTTGATGTGCTTGAAGTTGTCCAGGTCCAGGTAAACCAGGGCGACCTTCTGCTCGTGGCGCTGCGCCAGCGCGATCGACTGCGCGAGCCGGTCGGTCAGCAGCGAGCGGTTCGGCAGGCCGGTCAGGATGTCGTGCTTGGCCATGTAAGACATCTGGGCGGTCGCGCCCTCGGCGGTCTCGGTCATGGTTTGCGCATGCACCGTGGCCACCACCAGGCGCTCGTTCGCCTCTCGCAGCGGTGCGCCGGTCTGGGCGGCCAGCTCGGCCTTGGTATGCAGCGCGTTTTCCTGCGCGAGCACGGATTGCTCGCGCGCTGCGACAGACGCCTCGCGCTGCTCCAGTATCTGCAGTATTTTTTCCAGCGCCTTCGGCCCTTCAGCCCCGACCTTGTCGTCCTTTTGCTGCAGAAAGGGGGTTCTGTACATCATCGCAAGCCTCCGTTCACGGCGTGGGCTTCCTCGGTACGCATGGGGCGCCCGCCAAACAGCCCTTCGTATTGCAGGACAGGCTTGCCGATGGCGATGCCGTCGTTATTGATTTCATAGCGCAGAATGTCGTTGCTATGGGCGCTACCGCGTACTTTGACCACGGCCATCACGCGCTGCAGGCTGCTTTCGACCTCGATGTAGCGCTGCACCACAATGGCATCGGTCAGGAACGCCGACCCATACGGGCTGAAGCGCAGGTCGGTGTAGCGGTCTTCCAGCTCGGAGGTCATCAGCACCGTCACCCCCAGGCCCGACAGCACCGCCACCATACGGAACAACGACTCTCGGAAGTCCTCGCGGAAGGTCGGCGCCACCGCCAGCTCGAAGCCCGACAGCGAGTCGATCACCACCCGGGTGGCCTTCATCTCGTGGATCAGCTGCACCATTTGCTGCACGATCTCGTCTACCGACAAGTCCATCAGGCGGGTGTTGATCAGGCCCAGGCAGCCGGCGCGCACCATGTCGTCGATGGTGTGGGTGCGCGAGCGGCTGGGCGTCTGCTCGAAGGCCACGATCACGCCGGCCTCGCCGCGGCGCACGCCTTCGGACAAAAAGCTGGTGGCCAAAATGGTCTTGCCGGAGCCCGACGGCCCGGCCACCAGCATCGAATAGCCGCTGGGTAGGCCACCGCCCAGCATGTCGTCGAGTAGCGGCACACCCGAGGCGACCCGGGCTGCGCTGGGCTCCCGCGGGCTTGCGGGTGCGACATCGCCGCTGTCATCGCGGATCACCGCCGACGGAAACACGGTCACCCCGGCATCGGTGATGCGCATGGTGTGCACCCCGGGGCTGGTGGCCTGGCCGCGCATCTTCAGCACCCGGATTTTGCGCACCATGGAATTGCGCTGCACGCTCTGGTCCAGGTCCAGAATGCCGTCAGCGACGGTGAATACCGGGTGCGGATCGCTCAGCGGCGAATACTCGCCAATCAGAAAGCTAGTGGTCTGCCAACCCGCCAGTGTGATACCCAGCTGCTGGGTGAACATCCGCAGGCCGCCCACCCCCGCATGCGGTGGCTGCGGGACCTGCGCCAGCACGGAGCGAAAGGAGTCTATGAATACAAATGCAGGCGCAAAAGCCTGGACCTCCTCCGTAATGCGCGCCAGCACCTGGTCGAAGTTGCCGGCCGCCAGTTCTTCGTTCAAGTGCACAAAGCGGATGCAACCGCCGATCTTGTCCAGCGCGAAGAAGGCAAACTGCTGCTGGTAGCGCAGCATCTTCCAGGGTGGCTCGCCCAGTGCGGTAAAAAACAGCGCGGGCTTCTCGGGCGTAGCCAGGGCAAACATCAGCTGGTGTGCGAGAGTCGTCTTACCGGCACCGGGCGGCCCGGTCACGAGGTTGAAGGAAAACTCGGGCAGGCCGCCGCCCAGAATTGCATCCAGCCCGGGTACGCCGGTGGCAAGACGGCGGATCGCTACGTGCTCAATCATGGTGGGTGTCCTGTTCCAAAGGTGGTGAAGGGGCTCGCCATACGCAGGCCAAAAGGCGTTCGGTCAACGACTCGCCAATCAGGCTAGCCAGCAGTTCGGTAAAGGTGACCAGCAAGGCGCAACCGGCTTCGGCGGCGTCCAGCGCGCTGCGGTCGGCAAAGCGGAGCTTCAGGTTGTCCATGGGATCGGCCGCCTCCTGGGCGTTGGTCGGCGTCAGCCAAGGGAAGCTCTTGGTCGTGAGGTAAAGCGCACGGTTCAGCAGCACACTGACCCCGCGCGTGCCAATCACCGGCTCCAGCTGGGCCGCCATGGTCTGCCAGGTGCCGACCACTGCCTGCAGCACGGCATCCACATCGGGTGTGCCGCCGGCGCGCTGGATCAGCGTTCCATGGATCGATCCGCGGGATGTGGAATGCGCAGCTGTAGTAACTTGAAGGCTCCAGCGCAAGTTGAAGGATGGCGTTGAATCGAAAATCCGGGCTATAGGATCTACCCAAGCTTCGTCAACCTAAGGGCTATAGCTTCGTCGCGTTGGATTGCGCTGTCTGTGCGGCGGCCCACATTGCAGATAGCCAAAGTGCGACCATCAAACTATTATTTTGATAGCTGCTAGCGCAATATCTGATTGCGCCAGAACCTGATTTGGCACTTATTTTTAGGCCATCATTGGCCGCCGAGGATGCCTTCAAAATCCGCGATCGGCAGTGGCCTAGCCATCAAATACCCCTGGTAGGCATGGCAACCGCTGTGGGCCAGGAACAGCCGTTGCGCCTCTTGCTCCACGCCCTCGGCTATGACGCACAGGCCCAGGCTTTCGGCCAGGGCGATCACCATGCGGGCGATGGCGGCGTCGTTCGGGTCGACCAGGATGTCCTTGATAAAGCCCTGGTCGATCTTCAGCTGGTCCAGTGGCAGGCGCTTCAGGTAGGTCAGCGACGAATAGCCGGTGCCAAAGTCGTCCAGCGAAAAGCCCACGCCGTGGGACTTCAGCGCGTCCATCTTGCAGATGGTGTTCTCCACATCGGCCACCAGCACGCTCTCGGTCAGCTCCAGCTTGAGCCTGTGCGGCGGGGCTCCGGTATGGCGCAGCACCGCCAGCACCTGGTCTACAAAGTCGTCCTGCTGCATTTGCTTGGCGCTGACGTTCACTGCAATGCCGAGCTCGGCGGTTTCCGGGTGCAGGGCCCACAGCGCCAGCTGGGCACAGGCCGTCTGCAGCACCCAGTAGCCCAGCTGCACGATCAAGCCGGTTTCCTCGGCCAGGGGAATGAAGTCCATCGGGCTCACCATGCCGCGCTGCGGGTGCTGCCAGCGCAGCAGCACCTCGGCCCCGGTGATCTGGCTTTGGCCTACGACCTGCGGCTGGTAGTACAAGACGAACTGCTGCAGCCGCAGCGCCTCGCGCAGGTCGGACTCCAGCACCGCACGCTCGCTGACCGCGGCCTGCATGGCCGCATCGAAAAATCGCAGAGTGTTGCGGCCCGCGGTCTTGGCCTGGTACATCGCCAGGTCGGCCTGCTTGAGCAGTTCGTCGATCGAATTGCGCGGCCCGTCGAACAGCGCGACGCCGATGCTGGGGGTGCTGCGCACATCGTGGCCGGCCAGCGGGTAGGACAGATTCAGCGCCGTGAAGATCTTCTCGCCCACGGCCCGGCAGTGCGTGGCCACCTCGTCAGGGTTATCGCCCAGGTCTTCCAGAATCACCACAAACTCGTCACCACCCAGGCGGGCCACGGTATCGCCCTCGCGCACACAGGTCACCAGGCGCTGCGCCACCTGCTGCAGCAACAGGTCACCCTTGTCGTGGCCCAGGGTGTCGTTCAGCGTCTTGAAGTGGTCCAGGTCGATGAACAGCAAAGCACCGCACTTGCCGCTGCGGCAACTGGCCACCAAAGCCTGCTTCAGCCGGTCCATAAGCAGGCGGCGGTTCGGCAGCAGGGTCAAAGGGTCGTAAAAGGCCAGGCTGTTGATCTCGTCTTCGGCGGCCTTGCGCGCGGTGAAGTCTTCGATCACCCAGATGCTGCCGGCTTGCGGCAGGTGCGGGTCCAGGCTGCGCTTGCGCACATGCGCCCAAAAGTGCGTGCCATCCCGTCGCTTTAAAAACCGCAGGTCTTCGTCCGGACCGGCCTCGGGCACGTCGTCCGGATACAGCGCGCGGGCCGCCAAGCCCGCCATCGCGCCATGGCTGTAGCCAAAAATCTGCTCGGCGTGGCGGTTGGCGATCTGCAGCCTGCCGTCGCGCACAAACAGCACGCCGACCTGCACATTGCTCAAGATCACCTGCTGCTCGGCGAACGAGGTTTTCAGGTCGCTGCGCATACGGTCCATCTGGTGGGCCAGACGGCCGATTTCATCCGCCCGCTCCCAGCCTATGGGCTGCTCGAAGTTGCCGCCTGCCAACCGGTTCGAGAACAGCGTCAACCGGTGCAGAGGCCGCAGCACGCGCAGGTGTACGGCTGCCAGAATGCAGCCAAGCGACAGAATGAACTGCCCCAGCAAGATGAACGCGTAGGCTCTACGGTCCCGGGCAAAATCCTGCTGCTTCAGGCCGTCGTCAACCTCGATCTCGACATATCCCGCGATCTCATCAACGGTCTCACCGCGTATCAGCAGCGGCCGCTGGACTACCTGGGAAGTCCCCTGCCTGCGCTGGGGCTGCTCCAGCACCACGATGGGCACCTTGTCGGAGTCGCTCACCGTGATCCGCACCACCTGAGGGTCCAGCAGGGCCGATTGCCCGATGGTTCTTACACCAGTAGTGTTGTAGTTCCACACCGGAACCGCCAGGCTGCTAGACAGCTGCGAAGCCCTTTCGTCGAGGTAGGCAGACAGCTCCTTGTTGATCTGCGCCTGGCGCAGGTAGCTGAGGGTCATGACGCCGATCAGCGCGGGCACGAACAAGCCGGCCGCCATGGCGACCACCATGCCTACGCTGAGGCTGCTAAGCCGGTCACCCAGCTTAGTCATAGGCCAGCAAGGTCCGGCCAATGGGCAATAGAAAGTGGATCATGGGCCTGGGTTTCAACACCGGCTGCACATCAGCTTCTGGATTTCGGGGGTCTTGTAGTTGGCGCGCGTCACCATGGTGATGTCGGTAAAAATGGTCCGGTTCGGGATCGGCTGGTTACGGGCCGCGGCGGCGGCGGCCTGTATACCCTTGTAGCCCATCTGGGTGGGATTTTGGATCACCAGACCATGGATATCCTTCTGCTCCAGGCCAGCGAGCAAAAAGTCGGCGGCGTCAAAGCCGATGAAGCGCAGCTTACCGGCCAGGCCTTTGTCGCGCAAGGCGCGCAGCATGCCGTCGGTGGAGGATTCGTTCACCGCAAACACGCCGTTGATACCCGGATGCGCCGCCAGCAACTGGACGGCACTGTGCCGCGCTTTACCGATCGAGCCGCCGCCATACACGTCGGCCACCAGCGTGATGTTCGGCGCCTTGTCCTTCAGGTAATCGACAAATCCCTGGGCCCGGTCGTCGGTGGACGCGCTGCCGGCCACGGTGCGCAGCATCGCCACCTTACCCTGGTTGTTCAACAAGCCTGCCAGGGTCTTGGCAGCCAATTGCCCGCCCGCGTAGTTGTCGGAGGTGACAAAGTTGAGGTGCTGGTTGCCATCCAGCCCCGAGTCGACCGCGATCACCTTGATGCCCAGGGCCACGGCCTTTTGCACCGGCCCTGCCAGGCGCGCGCGGTCGGTGGGGGCGATCAGGATCGCGTCCACCCCGGGCTTGGTGTAGAGCTGGACGATCTTGATCTGGGAGTCGATATCGTCGTTGTGCTCCGGGCCGCGCCAGGTGAGCTTGACGTGGCCATCGTCCTGCACAGCTTTGTCGACCCCGTTGCGCATCAGCTCCCAGAAGACCTGGTCGCTGGACTTGGGGATGAAAACGATGTTGACGTCTTTTTCGGCCGCCTGTGCCGTGCACAGCACCAGGGTTAAACAGCCGACCAATACGGTACGAAAGCATTGCTTCATTTGTATCCCCTTGGTGATGTTCGCCGCACACTTCTGCCTACCCAAGACAGACCCTCAATGCCCGCCTTGTAAGCTGAAGATAAACGATTCGAACAAAAGCACCGCAGGAACATACCCTTGCCTGCCGCTAGCCCAATGCAACGCAAACAGGGCGCCCACGGCGCCCTGTATTTTTGATAGCACCCAGCGCTTAATTTATAAGCGCTAGAGCCCGATTTCGCTTGAAAATCAGTTGGCTACGGTGAAGCGCTTCTGCACATGCTTGGGGGTTTCGATCTCATCGACGATGGCCACGGCCATGTCGGCGGCTGAAATGCCGGAAGGCGCGTCGCCCACGCCAGGCAGCGGCGTGTCGGCACCCACGCGGTACTGGCCGGTGCGGCCGCCGGGCGCCAGCAGAATCGGAGGCGAGAGGAAGGTCCAGTCCAGCGTGCTCTCCAGCTGGATGCGGTTCAACAGCTCGCGGGCCGCCAGCGCGCCCTGCTTCCATTCGGCCGGGAAATGGGGCGTGTCCACCAGTTGCACACCGGGCGCCACAAACAAGCTGCCCGCGCCACCCACCACCAACACGCGCTTGCCGCCCGCCTGCTTCACGCCGTCCAGAATCGCCTGGCTGCCTTGCAGAAACAGGTCATGGATCTGGGGCTCGGTCCAGCCGGGGTTGTAGGCGCTGATGACGGCGTCCGCGCCGGCCACAGCCTTCGCCACCTGCGCGGCATCCAGCACGTCGGCGGCCACCACGGTCAGGCCCGGCTGGGCGGCGAACTTGCCAGGGTTGCGGGCCAGGGCCGTCACCTGGTGGCCGCGGCCCAACAGTTCGGTCAATACGGCGCTGCCGACGAAGCCGGTGCCGCCAATCAGTGCGATGTGCATAGCAATATCCTGTGGTTTAAGAGAAGCGTCTAGTGTCTTTTCTTCATGCACATCTGACTAGATGGCCAAATTCGCTAATACTGTGAAGTGCAGCTTATGAATACATCCACAGACCAACTCAAACGCATGGCCATCTTTGCCGAGGTAGTGGCCACTGGCTCGCTCACCGCAGCGGCCCGGCAGCTGGGCATGACGCCCTCTGCCGTCAGCCAGCACCTGCGCCAGCTCGAAAAAGCGCTGGGCCTGGCCCTGCTGCACCGCTCGACCCGCAGGCTGACCCTGACCGAAGCCGGCGCCCGCTACCACGTGGGCTGCGCAGCCATGGTGGCCGCCGCCCGCTCGGCCGACCAGGCGCTGGCCCGGCTGCGCGACGAACCCGAGGGCGAGCTGCGCCTGGCCGCGCCCATCGGCTTTGCCAGCCTGCTGGCAAGCGCACTGCAGCCGCTGCGCAGCCACCCCAAGCTGACGCTGCGCCTGCTGCTGGACGACGCGGTGATCGACCTGATCGAGGCCCGGGTCGACATTGCGCTGCGGGTCGGCAACCTGGCCAATTCCAGCCTGGTGGCGCGCAAGATCGGCAGCATGGGCTGCCAGCTGTGCGCCGCGCCCGCCTACCTGGCCGAGCACGGCTGGCCCCAGCAGCCACAGGATTTGCGCCAGCACGCCTGGCTGGGCAGCGGCGCCGACAACACCAGCTTCGACACGCTGGAGCTGCACGGCCCGGACGGCGCGCTGCAGGTGGTGCAGCTCGAAGGCCGGGTCCAGGCCAGGCAGGTGTCGGCCTTGCATGCGCTGTGCGTGGCAGGTTGGGGTATTTGCATGGCGGTGCGGCAAGAGGACTTTCAGGCGCTGGCCGACGGCCGCCTGATGCCGGTACTGCCCGGCTGGCAGCTCAGCGACATGCCGGTCTACGCCGTCACGCCGCGCCGCGGCGAGCAGCCGGCCAAGGTGCGGCATACGCTGGACCTGCTGGCAGCCTACTTTGCCGAGGTCTATGCGGCCTAGCTAAAACTACGGCTTTGATAGCAGCCAGCGCGCACACCACAGCTTACTTCGCTGACTCAGTGGACTAGGGCTTCATCGCCTCGCGGTCCATCATCATCTGCATCATCATTTCCATCATGTCCATGCGGCGCTTCATCCACTCAGGGGTCATGGGCATCTGCCCTTTACCGCCGTCCATACCCTTGCCGCCCATCATGCCCCCGTGCATCTGCCCCATCATCCCCATTCCGTCTTGCATGGTCTGCATATGGTCCTTCATCAGCGTCGCGCGCTCCTCGGGCGTCTTAGCTGCGGCCATTTTTTGGTGCATCTCCTGCATCATCTTCATCTGTTGGTCGTAACCAAGAGGAACAGGTGTGCTGATGGCACTTTCAGGATGGTGTGCCGCATGCTCGTCGGCCCCGTTGGCGGCGCTTCCTGGCATGGCAGTGCAACCCACCAGCAATGTGACTGCCAATACATTCAAACCAACAAATAATTTCATGGGGCTCTCCAGTTGCGACTGCCGCGGGTCGGTAGTCGTGGAGGGATGTTGCGCTTGGATGAATGTCTGTCCCTTGACGTAAGTCAACTCAGCGCCCGGTGGGCAAACTGGTGCTGCAAACGTGGCTGCTATCTCGGTAGGCAGCAGCGCCGCGCGGCGAGCAGCCGGCCAATGCGGCACACGGTGGATTTGCTGGCTGGCTACTTCAGCGTACCGGCTTCAAAGTGACGAGGCTCTTCGAATCGTTGACCCAGATAGCGATGGCCGTACCGCTCTGGCGCTTTGGCAGATCGGCATCTACATCTGGCGCTTTGTCTGGGGCTTTGGCGCTGTCATCCCACACCCATACATTGCATGCCAACTTGTCGCCGCAAGCAGATTCACCAGCTAAACGAAAAGCATCTGGCGCCGTGCGAGGCGGGCAGACCATGACCACGACTGCAGCACTGCGCGACTTGACAGCACAGGCACCCGCTGTGTTATCGGCGCGGGCAGGCTGCGAATAACCCACGGCCGTAGCCACTCCCCAACAGGCAACCAGAACGGCAAGAAGGCGGTAGTGCATAGTGGCATTCAGTCTAGTACAAATACAAAGCAAAAACCGCCCCAGCCATTCGGCAGGGCGGCTAGCAAATAGGTACCTAGGCCGATCTGGCTAACGACCGCGGCGACGAGACACCGACACCAAACCGACCAAAGCCAGCCCCACCAGCGCCAGAGATCCAGGCTCAGGCACCGTATTGTTCGGCGGCTGGACAGCGGCCTGCACTTTCGCCAAAAGCACCGGGGCCAATGCATCGAAGTCGCTCACCGGCACCACCCAGCTGCCACCCAACGGATTTGGAATATTGGTGGAGTTGACCGGCAAGATGGTTGCCGGTCCAGGGAACGCAATATCTGCAAGATTGTTCAATGCGAAGTCGCTAGATACACCATCGCCGATGGCTTCGATGGAAAGTCCGTCAATACCCGCTGCGTTGGAGGCAAGGGCTGCTGCAACTGCATCAGATTGGCTATTGGGAAAACCGTCGGTGGCCAAGTTGATGATCGACTTGGTGCCTGCATCGCCGAAATTTGCGGAGCCAACCATCAAGCTGGTCAACCCGGTGATGGCGCCTGCGGTGTTCGTGCCCCCGCCGCTCTTGGCATGCGAGGTGATCGCAGCTTGGATCGTGGGCAGCGTAACCGCCGTTAGCACTGTGGGGGCGACGACCGTAAGGTTCCCATTGGAATAAGAAAGCACCGAAATTTCAACCGTGCCATCTACGGGCAAGCCCGCCAATGCCGCATTTAGCCCGCTGCGCAGCAAGTTGTAGTTGGTAGCACTTACGCTACCCGACGCATCCAGTGCAAACCCCAACTGCGTAACGGGCACAGCCCAGGCAGAAAAGGCGCTGAGCGCCAATGATGCGCTTACAAGAAATGAGGCAAGGCCTCGGCGAAAAGTGTTCATCAAACGTACTCCTCGTAATGTAAAAACATGCTTACCGTAAAAAATTAGCACGCTTTATGCCAACTAATTCACAAAAAAATAATTTTCTTTACATTCAAGTACTTGCGAGTAGCGGCCCGGTAACTGAGCCCGATTGAACAGAAATTTTTTCGCTCCGTGTCAAGAAAACCGACACCGATCGGGGGAATGCAACAGCTGTATTTGGAAAAGCTTCAAGCGACACACTTCAGCACCGCTACCGGAGGCAAGTCATTGCTGATGCAGTGCCATTGCTCGCCCGCATGCTCGCTGGTCCAGAGACCGCCGGTGGTGGAGGCCAGGGCCAGTGTGCTGCCGTCGGCGCTAATGTCCAGTCCGTGGCGGTACACCAGGTGGTAAGCGTGCTGGGCCGGCAATCCGTCGCCAAAAGCCTGGAAGCTGTGGCCGCCGTCGTCGGTGCGCGTGACCAGCATCTGGCCCTGTACCGGAATCCGGCAGCTGTCGGCCTGGGCCGGCACGAACCAGGCGCGGAGCGGGTTCTGCGGGTCGCAGGCCACGGCAAAGCCAAAGCCGGATGGCATGGGTGCGGCAATCCCCTGCCAGCGCTGGGCAGCGTCGATCGAGCGGTAGATGCCGCAATGGTGCTGCACCCACAGCGCATCGGGCTGGGCCGGGCACTGCACCATTCGGTGCACGTCCTGGATGTTGCCATCTTCCACCCGCTCTTCGGGCATGAAGTCGGCGCGCATGCCGCTGGCGGTCAGCGCCCAGCTCTGGCCGCCGTCATGGCTTTGCCAGACACCGCCGCAGGAGATCGCCACCGTCAGGTGCGCAGAGTCGCGCGGGTCGACCAGCACCGAATGGATGCCCGCATGGTCGTAGCCGCCGCCCATCCAGTCCTTGCGCCGTGGTTCGTCCCACAGCGCGGTGTTCAGTACCCAGCTGGCGCCGCCGTCGGGCGACTCGAACAGCCCCGCCGGCAGGCAGCCCGCCCACAGCGTGCCCGGCTGGTCGGCTCCGCCGGCTTCCAGCGACCAGACCATGTCGACGCTCCAAGGCGTGGGGTCGTCAGCCCAGAGGCCCGTGGTGGGCTTGGGGGGGAAGGCCGGCGCGGCCATCTCGGTCCAGTGCGCGCCCTGGTCTGTGCTCTTGCGCAGCTTGACGCCGAAGTGGCCCATGCGCAGCGCCGCGTACCAGCTGCCGTCGCGCGGGTCGGCCAGCAGCTGGGTGACAGGCTCGCCAGCGAAATGGTGGGCCGCGATGTGCCAGGTGCGCCCCTGGCCGCGCACCACGAACAGGCCTTTGCGGGTACCTACGAGCAAGCTGAGCATGGAGAACCTTTCGGGTTAGCCGCCGGTCAGGGCCTGGATCACCAGCACCTTGTCGCCGGGGTGGAGCGCCAGGTCGAGCCGGCTGCGGTCGTGCACCATTTGCTGGTTCACAAACACCGCCACATGCTTGCGCACCGCGCGCTGGTCGTCAAACACATACGGGGCCAGCGCCGGCTCGGCCTGCAGGGCCGCCTCCAGCACGGTGCGCAGGCTGCCGGCGGGCACGCTCTGCGGCGCCAGGTCCACATGGCGGCGCAGGCTGGCAGCGAATTCAACGGAGACCATGGCGCCATTGTGCGAAGCAGCCGGGCGGCGTCAAGACCGTAGAAGCCCAGGCTGGAAACAGAGTATTGTTTTTTGGCATTTTTGTATGCGAAATTTCTGCAGCCTGCGCTGCTGCGTCTAGCTGAAAACACTACTATTTCCATAGCTGCTTGCGCAATCAGAATAAGCGCTAGCGGCCTAAAACACGTATAAACCTATCGCCCCCATCTGGCCTGCCCTCCACGGTAAGATCGAGATACATCTGGCACTCGCCTGCACGCACGCACAACAAGAGGCAAACACACCATGCAACCCATCCGCATTGCCATCGTCGGCGAATCGCTGATCGACTTCACCGCCACCAGCGGCCTGAACTTTGAAGGCCACGAAGGCGGCGCCCCCACCAATAGCGCCATCGCCACCGCCCGCCTGGGCCAGCCTATCGGCTTCATCAGCCAGCTGTCCACCGACCTGTTTGGCGAACGCCTGCTGCAGCATCTGCAAAGCAACGGCGTGAACACCGACTGGGTGCTGCGCAGCGACGCGCCCAGCACCCTGGCGTTTGTCGAACGCACGCCGCAGACCAACCGCTACGCCTTCTACACCCAGGGCACGGCCGACACGCAGTGGGCGCCCGCCGTGCTGCCGGCCCTGCCCGACAGCTGCCGCTTTCTACAGTTCGGCTCGATCGCCTTGCTGCACGAGCCCGCCGCCAGCCGCATCGCCGACCTGGTGGAAGCCCAGCAGGGCCAACGCATCGTGCTGTTCGACCCGAATGTGCGCCTGAGCCTGATCAAGGATTTGCCGGCCTACCGCGCCAATGTGCAACGCTGGGCCGCCGCCAGCAATCTGATGAAGTTCAGCGACGAAGACGCCGCCGCCCTAGCGCCCGGCCTCAGCCTGGCCGAGGTGGCCGCCAGCTTCATGCAGCACCCCAGCCAGGGCCCGCGCGCCGTGGTCATCACCCGCGGTGGCGACGGTGCCACCTTGTTCCGCCGCGGCAAGGCGCCGCTAGAAATTGCCGCGCCGAAGATCACCGTGGCCGACACGATTGGCGCGGGCGACACCTTCGACGCCGGCCTGACCGTCGCCCTGCTAGAGCACGGCGTGGAGCAGGTGGCCCAGCTCGACAGCCTGCCCGACGCCACCTGGCTGGCCGTGCTGCGCTTCGCCGCCCATGCGGCCGCCATCAACTGCACCCGCGAAGGTGCTAACCCGCCCACCCGCGCCGAACTGCAAACCGCGCTGGACGCAGGGAACTGAGCATGCAAGCCTTCCACCTCTACCTCGACAGTGCCGACCTGGCCGAGCTGAAAACCTGCCTGCCACACCCCGCCATCCACGGCGTGACCACCAACCCGACCTTGCTGCGCCGCGCCGGCGTCAGCCGCAGCGCCCTACCCCAGCTACTGCATACCTGCCTGCAGCTGGGCGCGCGCCAGGTGCAGGCCCAGGTGCATGCCAGCGACACCGACGGCATTCTGGCCGACGCACGGAATCTGCTGGCCGAGTTCAACCCCGGCCAACTGGTCGTCAAGATCCCCGCCACCCGCGACGGCCTGCGTGCTGGCGCCGAGCTCAGCGCAGCCGGCTTCCCCGTCACCTACACCGCGGTGTATGCGCTGGAGCAGGCCCACTTTGCCGGCCAGCTGGGTGCAAGCTATGCCGCGCCCTACCTGGGCCGGCTGGAAGACGCAGGCGTGGACGGCCTGGCACTGATCGCCCAGATGCAGGCCGCGCTGACCCGCAGCGGCGCCAACACCCGGCTGCTGGTGGCCAGCGTGCGCTCGCGTGCCGCCTATCTGGCGCTGCTGGAACTGGGCGTGGGGTCCATCACCATTCCGCCCAAGCTGTTCAGCGAGCTGTTCGACCACCGCGCCACGCTGGACGCCGAAATCGGCTTTCTGGCCGACGCTGCCACACTGGGCTGAGGCCCGCGGATTAAAGTTTTCGGCGTAGCGGCCGAGGGATTGGTATCTACCACGCCAGGCGCCGCACCATGCAAATCCCTGCCACTACCCTGTCCTGGGATGCCAGCCTAGCCAGCGCAGCCACCAATCTGCGAAGCAGCACTGAGCCGGGGCTGGACGACCCGGCCATTGCCTCGGCGGTGCTCAGTCTCTCGCCCGCCATCACCACCGGCCCGCTGACCTATGAGCCCCCAGCGCGCAGCGCGGTACAGGAGGTGCAAGCCTGGCTAAGCCGATCCGAAGACACGGTCAGCAAGCTGATGGCACGCAACTTCTCGTCCAGCGGCAATACCAGCCGGCTCACCGGCCTGGGCGGCGCACTGCTGGAGCGCTTTGCCAGCAGCGCTGGCGACTTCAAGCAGTCGGTGGTCAACTTCGTTCCCAAGAACAATGCCACAGCCGCCCTGACGGGCTTGTCGCAGGCCGCGCTGGCGAATGTGGGCAGCAATGCCTCGGCCGAGGTGTCGCTGAACATACGCACCCGCTCGGGCACGGTGGTCAGTCTGGTGCTGACCAACCAGAGCACCGGCCTGGGGGTCGAGATCCACAGCAGCCGCCCCCTGAGCAGCGCCGAGCGCCAGGCGCTGACCCAGCTGGCCGGCGGCTTCGAGAAGGCCGTGCAAAGCATCACCGCCGACCCGCCCCGCATGGACATTGCCGACCTGGGCGCTTACGACAGCAGCGTGCTGTCCAGCATTGCCCTCAGCGCCAAGGTCGACCGCAAGGGCGAGAAGGTGCAGCTGGAGTTCCGCGCCGAAGACGGCCTGCGCAGCCTGCAGCTGCAAACGCCGACCGACCAGATCGATCTGAAGCTGAACCTGGGCAACCCTGCGATGTGGGGCCCGGCGGCGCAGCGCGAACAGTCGATTGCGCGCTACCTGGGGCAGATCGAGCAGGCCGGCCAGCGCGGCCAGGCCAGCGCCGATTGGATTGCCTCGGTGCAGGATACGTTCAGCGCGCTGCAGCATTCTTACGGCAACGGTACGGCTGCTGCGGCTGCCCCGTCTGCCGCCACGCCCTTGCTGACCGGCCTGGCGGACTTTGACCTGCACATTCAGACCAGCGCCCAAGCGCCCAACCCGCTGCGCCCGGACGAGCTGGACCGCTTCGACTACCGCACCCGCCAGAGCACCCAGACCAGCGGCCCGGCCGACCAGCCCGACAGCATCCGCCAGCTGCAGAGCTCGGCGCTGAAGGCCAGCTTCCACAGCGCGCTGACCTCGGCCGGCCCGCCGCAGCTGACCAGCGAAAAGAATTCGCAGAACTACCTGTACACCCAGGTGGACGACCAGGCGCACAGCGAGGTGGCGCTGCGCTTCGAGCGCGATGCCACCACCGAGGCCAACGGGCAGAAGTCGGCGCACCAATCCACCCATGTGCAGAAGTACGAGTTCGCTGTGCTGGTGGAAGAGCGCACCACGCCCAAGGACTTCTATGTCCAGCAGAACCTGATCGAACACCTGCTGGACTTCCAGCAGCTACCCAGCTTCGACATTGCCGACCGGGCCGAGAAAGACCGGCAGCGCAACATCGGCACCCAGGCCATCCTGCTCGAAACCGACCCGGCCCGGCTGGCTGAACAGCTGCGCTAAGCCGTTGCCAGCGCCCTGGCACGTTGCAGCGCAGCGCCAGGGTCTGGAACAGCCTGTCAACCCGCCGGTGCATCCAGCGCAGGCAAATGCTGTGCAAGCAGCTATGTATTCGAGAGTGTGCGAAGACCATCGCAGTGCCAGACCCGCGGCGCCGCACCGCTAACGGTGGGCCGGTAACGGCGGAAAGCCTCACGGATGTTTTGCCGCAGCTGGCCGTCGTCCCAGGGTTTGGTCAGAAAGCGGTAGATCTCGGCGCGGTTGACGACATCCAGCACCGACTGCAGCTCGGTACAGGCGCTGAGCACGATGCGCATGGTATCCGGGTACAGCTGGGCGACGATGGTGAGAAAGTCCACTCCCGTGGTCTTGGGCAGGCGCTGGTCGCAAAGCACCACCTGCACCGAATGGCTGGCCAGTAGTTCCAGCGCGTCCAGGCTGCCCTGCGCAGTCAGGATGCGGTAGCCTTCGCGGCGCAGCGCACGGTTCAGGGCAGACAAGGTGGATTCCTCGTTGTCCACGATCAGCAGGGTGGGCTGATCGGCGTTCTGCTCCATCGCCATTTCCAGGTGCTTGTCGCCGCGCAGCATGGCCGAAAAATCCTCCGCCAGCAACGGGCGGCTGAAGTAGTAGCCCTGCATCTGGTCGCATTGGCGGTTGCGCAGAAACTTCAGCTGCGACTCGGTCCCCCCTCGGCAATGACGTTCATGCGCAGACTGTGGATCATGCCGATGATGGCGGTGTTGAAGGGAAAGCGCTTTAGGTAGGCCAGCGACGAATAGCCGGTGCCGAAGTCATCCAGCGACAGCGACAGGCCCAGGCCGCGGAACGAACGCAGGGTTTTCTCAGCCCCTTCCGGGTCTTGCATGACCAGGGCCTCGGTGAGCTCCAGCTCCAGCAAGGTCGGGTCCAAGGCATATTCGCTCAAAGCCCCGCGCACGACCTCCAGAATATTGCTCTCGCGAAACTGCAGCGCCGACAGGTTCAGCGCAATCGGCACCACCGGCAGGAAGTCGCGCAGCCAAGCCGCCTGCTGCGCACACACGGTACGGATCACCCAGGCGCCGATGGGGCCGATCAACCCGGTTTCCTCGGCCACGGGGATGAATTCGGCCGGCGACACCATGCCGCGTTCCAGGTGCCGCCAACGTATCAGCGCTTCGGCGCCGATGATCTGGCCTGTGCCCAGATCGACCTTGGGCTGGTAGTGCAGCACAAACTGCTGCGTCTCCATCGCGGCCTTCAGCAGGTTCTCCATGGCGAACTTCTCCGCCATCCTGGCATTGAGCTGGGGCAAGTAGAACAGGTAGCGGGTCTTGCTCGACCGGGTCTGCTTGAGCGCCACCTCGGCGTTTTTGAACAAGGCCTCGGCAGTGTCCGCGTCCGCCGGAAACAGCGCGACGCCGAGCCGGGCCGATGCATGCAGCGTCACGCCATCCACCACCATGGGCGCCATCAGCGCGCTGGTGATTTTTTCGCACAGGGTGCTGACGTCCTTGCTGTTGGTGTGTTCGCACAGCACCGCAAAATTGTCGGAGCCCAGGCGGGCAACGCTGCAGGTGGCAGTGACGGCGCCCTCCAGGCGTTTAGCCACCAGCCGGAGCACCTGGTCGCCCACATGGCGGCCGGAGGCGTCGTTCAGCTGTTTGAAGCGGTCCAGGTTGCTGGACCACGATCTGGCAAGCCTCCTCGATCAACGCCTGCGGCTCGCGGATTCTGACGATGGCCGAATTGGTGCCGCTCAGCACCGCGTAGATGCGGCTCGGCCGCGCCGTCTTGGCCTGCTCGATTTCCAGCCGTTTGACATAGCGCTCCAGCGTGGTGGCGCGCAGCAGCGACAAATGGGTACGCACCCGCGCCAGCACCAACGCGGGTGACGCCGGCTTGATGATGTAGTCCACGCCGCCGCTGTCAAAACCCGCCGCCTCGGCTCCGGTTTCGCCGAGTGCCGATACAAAAATGACGGGTGTGTTTTCGGTCAGCGGGTCGGCCTTGAGCAAGCTGCAGACGGCGTAGCCATCCATATCCGGCATCTGGATGTCGAGCAGGATGAGAATCGGCCTGTGCTTGCGGGCGGCCGCCAGGCACTCGGCGCCGTTGCGGGCGAAAACCAGGGGGTACACCGGCCCCAGAACCTGCTGTAGCGTCGCCAGGTTGCTGGGCTCATCGTCCACGATCAGGATGGGAGAGGTGTTCATAGATCAGTTCCCGTCTACTGCAGCAGCATGGACCCAGCAGTGCAGAGGCCAGCCTGCTTCAAAGTCTTCGATCACCTGAAGAGAAACCCATCGATCCATGGTGAGCCCCCTGCATGCACAGGCTTCTGTCTTGTGCAGAAAAGCCGGCACCCTCGCATGCACCGAGAGCGGCCCTACCCTCCCTCACTCGAGATTGATACAGCGGTTAACAAAAAATAGCCATGGACCATTCTGGACCGCGAGCCGGACAACCGGCATCCGCAAAAAGGGGGCTACGATGGACAGCAGGCCAGAACCACGCCATGGTTGCCCAGCCTGCCTAACCAATCCCTTCCACCCGCAAAATGCCCTTATGACCGACCGCACCGTCTTCTTCATCTCCGATGGCACCGGCATCACCGCCGAGACTTTTGGCAACGCCATCCTGGCGCAGTTCTCCATGGCGCCGCGCCATGTGCGGCTGCCGTTTACCGACACGGTGGACAAAGCCCACCAGGCGGTGCGCCAGATCAACCACACGGCCGAGCTGGAGGGCAAGCGACCCATCGTCTTCACCACGCTGGTGAACATGGAGGTGCTGAAGGTGATCACGGAGAACTGCAAAGGCATGCTGCTCGACATGTTCGGCACCTTTGTGAACCCGCTGGAAGCCGAGCTGGGCATCAAGTCGAACCACCGCATCGGCCGGTTCAGTGACGTGAGCAAGAGCCAGGCCTATACCGACCGTATCGAGGCGATCAACTTCAGCCTGGAGCACGACGACGGCCAGACCCACCGCGACCTGGGCCAGGCGGACGTGATCCTGGTGGGTGTGAGCCGCAGCGGAAAAACCCCCACCGCGCTGTACCTGGCGATGCAGTACGGCCTGAAGGCGGCCAACTACCCCCTGATCCCGGAAGACTTTGAGCGCCGCCAGCTGCCGCCGGCGCTGCTGGAGCACCGGAAAAAGATCTTTGGCCTGTCTATCCAGCCCGAGCGCCTGAGCGAGATCCGCAACGAGCGCCGGCCGAATTCGAAGTACGCCGCGCTCGACAATTGCCGCATGGAAGTGGCCGAGGCCGAGGCCATGATGCGCCGCAGCGGCATCCGCTGGCTGTCCAGCACCACCAAGTCGATCGAAGAGATTGCGACCACCATCCTGCAGGAGATCCGGCCCGAACGGCTGGTCTACTGAGTACTATGGTTTTGATAGCTGCTGGCGCAAGTGGAATAAGCGCCAGAGCATGATTTCTTATACAACCGCCAGGTTGGCGGCAAACCCTCAGATGCTGAGGGTGTAGACCTTGGCCTCGGCCCGCTCGCTGTGGTTATGGCCTTGCAAGGCCACATCCCACTCACTACCGGCGGCGCCGGTTTCAGGCACCAGGCCGCCGATCATGTGCGTGACCTCTTCCACGCTGGCATCAAACTCGGCCACCGGTTCGCGCGAGGCCAGGAACAAACGCGCCACCATCGACCCGCCAGACTCAATAACCACCAGGTAACGGGTGGGCTGGCGGTGCGCAGACAAGCTGTGCGCCGACGGGGTTTCCATACCGAATGTTTGGCTCATGAACCCATCTTGCCACACATGCGCCGCCAGGGGTAGTGCGGATTCCTATCCCAGAAACCGGCGCCACAAAGACAGTCGAAGACGGGGCTTAAAAGCTGGTCCAGTCGTCTTCGTTGATGGCGGGCTTGGGAGCGCTTAGCTTGGCGACCGGCTTGGCTGCGGGCTTTGCGGTGGGCTTGCCAGCTGCTGCCGGTGCACGGGCAATGGCAGCAGGCTTGGGAACCGCAGCGGCGCGCGGCGTACCGAGCTTGGCGGTAGCGGGACGGGACGCTGCAAAACGCTGGGGCGCCGGCGCGGCGGCACGTACCGCTGCGCGCGCGGCCGGTGCGGCCTGCTGCACAGCACTGCCGTCCAGCTTGAACACCGCCACCACCTGTACCAGGTCCTGCGCCTGGTTGCGCAAGCCGTTCGCCGCGGCGGCCATTTCTTCGACCAAGGCAGCGTTCTGCTGGGTCGCTTGGTCCATCTGCGTGACGGCTTCGCCGACCTGGGCCACGCCCAGCGACTGCTCGCTGCTGGCGGCGCTGATCTCGCCCATGATGTCGGTGACGCGGCGGATCGAGCTGACCACCTCGGTCATGGTTACGCCGGCCTGGTCAACCTGGGCCGTGCCCTGGGCCACACGCTCTACGCTGGCATTGATCAGGTTCTTGATTTCCTTGGCGGCTTCGGCCGAGCGACCGGCCAGATTCCGCACCTCGCTGGCCACCACCGCAAAGCCGCGGCCCTGCTCGCCGGCCCGCGCGGCTTCGACCGCAGCATTCAGCGCCAGGATGTTCGTCTGGAAAGCAATACCGTCGATCACGCTGATGATGTCGGAAATCTTCTTGCTGCTGTCGTTGATGCCCTTCATGGTTTCGACCACCTGGGTCACCACATCACCGCCCTGGATCGCTACGGTAGAGGCACTCATGGCCAACTGGTTGGCTTGGCGGGCGTTGTCGGCGTTCTGTTTGACGGTGGAGCTGAGCTCTTCCATCGAAGCGGCGGTCTGCTCCAGCGCGCTGGCCTGGCTTTCGGTGCGGGCGCTGAGGTCATCGTTGCCCTGGGCGATTTCGGCACTGGCGGTAGCCACGCCTTCCGAGCCGGAGCGCACATTGGCCACCACGCGCACCAGGCTGACCTGCATATCGTGCAGGCTGGACAACAACTGGCCGACTTCGTCGGTACGGTCGTTCGGGATATGCGCCGTCAGGTCACCGGATGCCACCTGGCGGGCCACGGCGGTGGCTTGCGCCAGGGGACGGGTGATGGTGCCCGACAACAGCCAGGCGATCAGGGTGCTGAGCGCGATGCTGACCGCGCCCAGAGCGATCATCAGCGTGCGGCTGGCGATGTAGTTGGCCTGGATGTCCTTCGCCACTGTATCGATTTCGTCGCGCTGCTGTTTCACCAGGACCTCGACCTTGGCGATGTAAGCCTTGGAAGCCGGCACGAACTTTTCGTCTAGCACCTTGCCGGCCTCTTCGGTTTTTTCTTCCTTCTTGAGGGCCAGGATTTCGTCGCGCGCGGCGACGTAAATCTTGCGCTGCGCACCGATTTCGGCGAACAAGGCTTTTTCCTTGTCGGTCGTCAGCAGTTCCTGCAGGGCTTTTTGCAGCTCGGCCGAACTCTTGGACGAAGCCGCCTGGTCTTCCGCAAAATAAGCGGCCACCGAAGGGTCGCTGCTCTTGGCGATGGCACCGGTGCGGCGCACGCCGGTATGGATGTTGCGGTACCAGTCGCTAACCACGCGCTCGGTCTGCACCGGGCTCGCTACCATGTCCTGCGTGGCCTGGGCCACCGAGCTCAAGCGCGATAGCCCCATGATGATGCTGATCAAGGAAAGGATCAACACCAATGCGAAACCCAGACCTAGGCGTTTGGCGGTGGACAGATTGGTAACGAAATTGGGCATGGCGTGTGTCTCCGGCTGTGATGACGAAGAAATGTGGAACAAAACAGGGTTATCGGCAGTTCTGCGGCAATCTCAAGCCACGGATGTGGCCGTTTGCGCTCCAGACACCGGGCCAGAGGAAATCTGCCCCATTATGCAAACACTACGGTTTCAATAGCATTTTCCACACAGAAATATGTGCTGCCGGGCGTTTTAATCCATGCCCATCACCCGCGGGCTAGGGGCTGCGGGGTCTAGGCTTGGCCGGCCGCAGCGGCGGCGCGCAGCTTGTCCTTCTTGCTGGGGCGCTTGCCCTTGATGCCGCCGTTGGACGGCGCGGCCGGGGCCAGGTCGGTAACGGGCAACTCCACGGGTTCAAAGCCCGCAACTTCCTCGCGCGACAGGCTCAGGCCCTGGCGTTTCTCGATCAACGCAAAGTGGGCCGCCATGTCGGCGGTGACGAAGCTATAGGCCTCGCCGCTCTGCCCGGCCCGGCCGGTGCGGCCGATGCGGTGGATGTAGTCCACGGCCGAGCGCGGCAGGTCGTAATTTACGACCACCGGCAGCTCGGTCACGTCGATGCCGCGGGCCGCCAGGTCGGTGGCCACCACCACGTGCACGCGGCCGGCCTTGAAGTCGTCCAGCACCTGGGTGCGCTTGCCCTGGCTCAGTTGGCCGTGGAAAGGCTCGGCCAGGATGCTGGCCTTGCGCAGCTTGTCGGCCACGATCTCGGCAGAAAACTTGGTGGCCACAAAGACCAGCACGCGCTCCCACTTGTTCTGTTGCACCAGATGCCGCAGCAGCTGGGTACGCCGGCTGGCGTCCACCGCAATCGCGCGCTGGGCGATGGCCGGAGCCGCCAGGTCGGTGGTGGGCGCCGCCGCCAGCTCGATGCGCACCGGGTCGTGCAGCAGTTGGGCCGCCAGCGCGTCGATGGCGGGCGGAAAGGTGGCCGAGAACAACAGGTTCTGCCGCTGTTCCGGCAGCAAGGTCAGCACGCGGGCCAGCTCGTCGGCAAAGCCCAGGTCGAGCAGGCGGTCGGCTTCGTCCAGCACCAAGGCGGCCACATTCGACAGCTGCAGCGCGTTGTGGTCCACCAGATCAAGCAGGCGTCCTGGCGTGGCGACCACGATGTCGGCGCCGCCGCGCAAGCCCATCATCTGCGGGTTGATGGATACGCCGCCAAAAATCACCGCGATCTTCAGCGGCTGCGGCAGATGCTGGGCCAGGCCGCGGAACACCTCGGCCACCTGGGCCGCCAGTTCGCGCGTCGGCACCAGCACCAGCACGCGGGTGCGGCGCTTGCCGTCGGCGCGTGGGGCTTCGGTCAAACGCTGCAGCAGGGGCAGCGCAAACGCCACCGTCTTGCCGGACCCGGTGGGCGCAGCGGCCCAGACATCGGCGCCGCGCGCAACCGCCGGAATGGCCGCAGCCTGGATGGCGGTGGGGACTGAATAGCCCTGTTCGCGCACGGCGCGCAGCAAGGCGGGAGCAAGTCCCAGGGAGGCAAATGGCATGGAGGATGCGTCGGGCAAGACGTCGAGGAGGGGGTAGGAGTTTACCCCCGGGCCCCAAGCGCTCAGCGCCGCAGCGCCAGCAGACGGCGCGGCAAACGGTTCAGCAGCGCCACCAGCCAGCGCATCTGCCAGGGGAACACCCGCACCGCCTCGCGGCGCTGGATGGCCTGCGCGATGTGGGCCACGGCCTGGGCCTCGGACTGGACAAAGGGCTTGTGGCTGGCATCGCCATGGTTCAGCACGCGCAGCTTTTCGGTGTCCACATAGCCGGGCACGACGGCGGTGACGGCGATGCCAAACGGCTGCAAGGCAATGCGGTAGCTCTCACAAATGCCCAGCACGTTGCGCTTGGTCGCGCTGTACAGCGAGGCGCCGGGATAGTCTTTCAGCAAGCCAGCAATCGACGAAACCGCCACCAGCTGGCCCGACTGCTGGGCCAGCATCTTGGCGGCCGCCAACTCGAACGCATGGGCCAGGCCACTGATATTGGTCTGAAGCATGCGCTGCGTGGTGGCGGCGTCCAGTACATGCTGCCGGGTGTTGAAGTAAAAGCCGGCCGCCACCACGACCAGGTCCAGGCGGGGCACGGCGAATTGATCGATCAGCTGGGCCAGCGCCAGCCGGTCGCAGATGTCCAGCGGAAATGCCTGCAGCCGTGGATGCCGTTCTATCAACCCGGCCGGCAAGCGCGCCAGATCGCGCCCGCAGACCGCCACCTCGTCGCCCTGCTGCAGATAGTGCAGCGCCAGTGCCAGGCCGATGCCGCTGGTGCCGCCGATGATCAGGACGCGCATGTTTCTGCCTGGTTGTAGCGGTCGGGGTTGCGCATGGCCGAAATGTCGCTCGGCTGACGCCGGCGCAGCGCCTCCATGCCGCGCTGGTAGCCGTACTGCCACTGCGCGTCCATGTACTGCACATAGGTGACGTAGCTGGCGGGCACGTTCAGCACGATGCGGTTGTGCAGCCAGTCGAGCCGCTTGCCGATCTGCTGGGTGGGCAGCGCGGCAGTGATGTCGGAGGTATCGAACCACACGTCGGCAAACTCGCCATTGACCTGCCGCATGCGCTGGTTGCCGTCCAGGCCGAGCACGGTGCGCCAGGCGGGGATGGAGAAGGTCTGGTCAAACGACTCTTTGAACTCGATCATCACCTCGTCGGCCAGCCGCCGCGCCACTTCGATGGGGAACAGATCGACCACACCGCCCAGGTAGTTGTCGGCACCAAAACTGTAGCAGGGGAAGTAATAGAAGTCGATGATCGACATGCAGGCCGCCGCATCCAGCGGCATCGTGGTGTCGGTCAGCACCGCATCGGCCAATGCATGGTTGCCCCAACGCGGGTCGGCAAACGGTGAACGCATGCCCTGCAGCAGCGCCGCCGCACGCGGTTCGCAAAACACGGTCTGCGCAAACAGCTTGCGTGTGCCCCGCGCCTGCCCTACTTCGCCCGGCCCATACAGCAGCTTGCCGACGATGGTGGCCACCGCCACCTCGGACTCAGCGGCCGGCGGGGGCAGCGGCAGATGGTGCGGAACTTCGAACAGGTAGTCATTGAATAGATCCGGCAGCACCGGCGCCGGTGCCTGCGATAGCTTGCGCCGGGCCGCCTGCAGCAAGGTGCGGCTGATGCGCGCCTTCGGTGCCGGCTGCAGGCCTTGCCAGAACGCATACATCTGCGGCGAGCTGAGCCAGGCCTTGCGTTGCGCATCGTCGGGCAGCGCCTGGATGATGGCCGCCGCCAGCGCACCGCCGCAGGTGGCCAGCAGCAGGTCGGGCTGGCGGCCAGCATCCCGCGCCGCCGCATACATGCCCAGATAGATTCCAAAACGGAAGCCGCCGCCGGCAAACACCATGCAGCGTTGGTACTTTTGTGCCTGATTCATCCAGCTAAGATAACCCATAGAAATTTGCAAGGTGATTCATGGCCCCTGGGAGCGAGGTGACGACACGACAGCGCCTGCTGCACCTGGGGCTGAACAGCCTGGTCTTCGGCATCTGCTATCTGCTGGCCAACCGGCTCGCGCAGCAGCATGGTGTCAACCGCAATGTGGCGCTGGCAATGGACGCACAGATCCCGTTTCTACCCTGGATGCTGCTGCCCTACCTGAGTAGTGGGCTCTGGCTGGGTGCCGCATTTTTTGCGCTGCGCAGCCGCGATAGCTTGCGCGTTTTCAGCCAACGGCTGCTGCTGGCCACGGTGCTGGCGGCGTTGGTGTTTGTGCTATATCCGCTGCGCTTCAGCCTGCCGCGGCCCGCGGTGGACACACCCTGGCTGGCAACCTTGTACGACTTGCTGGCCTGGGTGGACCGGCCGTACAACCAGCTGCCATCGCTGCACGTGGCGTACTGTCTGCTGCTGTGGGTATCTTTGCGCGATCTGCTGGCGCCGCTGTGGGCGCGCAGCCTGCTGGCCGCTGGCCTGCTGCTGACGGCGGTGTCCACGCTGTTTACCTACCAGCACCATGTGCTGGACCTGCTGGGCGGAGTGGTACTCGGTGGCCTGTGCGTGTACGCGGTCCGGCCCGGGCGCAGCGCACCGAATGTGGCCTTGTACTACCTGGTGGCGGGCGGCGTGGCCGCGGTCGTAGGCCTGGCCGCCTGGCCTGCGGCGCTCACGCTGTATGCGGTGCTGAGCCTGTGGCTGGTCGGCCTGACCTATGCGCGCGGCGACCGGCAGTTTCTGCACAAGCGCGAGGGCCGGCACCCGTGGTGGATCGTCCTTCTGTACGCGCCCTATCTGCTCGGCTACCGGCTGAGCTGGTGGGCCGTGGCACGGCACGAGCGGCACCGCCCCGCGATCCAGCAAATAGCCCCTCATCTGTGGATAGGCCGCCGCCTCAGCGAGACCGAAGCCCGGCTGCTGCCGACCGGCTGCAGCGTGTTCGACCTGTGCTGCGAGCTGCCAGAAACCCCGGCCCTGCGCCAGCAACGCTACCAGCACTTCCCCCTGCTCGACATCGTGGCGCCGCCGGCCGAGGTGGTACGCGACATCGTCGCCGCCCTGCGCCGTGAAACCGCAGCCGGCCATACCGTCTACCTGCACTGCGCCATGGGCTACCGGCGCTGCGTGCAGATCGCCAAGGCCTTTAACGCATTCAACGAATCCACCCCATGAGCTTCTCGATCTACCAACTCAAACCCCGCTTCCAGCAGCTGCTGCGCCCGGTGCTGGCCCTGCTCGCGCGCTGGGGCGTCAGCCCGAACCAGGTGACGCTGTTGGCCATGGCCCTGTCGCTGCTGTACGGTGCGGCGCTGGCGCTGTGGCCTGGCGATGGGCGGCTGTGGGCTGGGTTGCCGCTGTGCATGTTGTTGCGCATGGCCTTGAACGCCATCGACGGCATGCTGGCCAACTTCACCGGGCAGAAGAGTCGCCTGGGTGCCGTACTGAACGAGCTGGGTGACCAGGTATCCGACGCGGCACTGACCCTGCCCTTCGCCCTGGCCGCCGGCATCTACGCGCCCTTGCTGGTGCTGGTGGCGCTGGCCGCGCTGCTGGTCGAATTTGCGGGCGTGCTGGCCCTGCTGGTGGGCGCACCACGCCGCTTCGACGGCCCCATGGGCAAGAGCGACCGGGCCTTTGCGTTCAGCCTGCTGGCGCTGCTGCTAGTGGCAGGCGCCGGCAGCCTGTGGCTGAACGGTCTGCTCAGCCTGGTATTGCTGCTGCTGGGCTGGACGCTGCTGAACCGCCTGCGGGCTGCGCTGCGGCTTCCCGCTGCGCCACCGACACGGTAAAGATTCCGGCGATCCCCACCTCGCTGCGCAGCTTGCGGCAGCCCACGCTGGTGACCAGCGCGTCCATCTCGGCCTGCGGCCGCGGCCGCATCTGCCAGGCCCGGCCCAGGTGGTTGTTCAGGGTCTTGGCGATCATCAGCAGCTGCGGGTGCCAGGGCTGGCCGGTGTAGACCAGGTGCCCGCCCACCTTCAGCTGCTGGGCGATCCCCTGCAGTGACTGCAGCACCTGCTGGTTGTCGCTGAACAGCTCGTACAGGCCCGACACGATGGCGATGTCGTACGGCGCCTCGTCTTCGGGGTAGCTGTCGGGGTCGAAGGCGTCGCGGCGCTGGAAGGCGATGTGGTTCTTCAGCTGCAGCTCCATGCTCAGCTCCTGCGCCTGCTCCAGGTTATGCGGGTTGATTTCGCGCAGGGTGACCTGGATATCCCGGTCCTGGAAACGCTTCAACGTCTCCAGCACATAACGGCCGCCACCGGCTGCAATGTCGAGTATGCGCAGCGGCTGGTCGGCCGGGTACTGGGCAATCAACTCGCCCAGCAGCCCCTGCAGCTGTGCCTTGCGCTGGCGGATGCCACGCCAGCCGATGGCATCCAGATAGCCCTGGTCGATCACCGCGCCCACGCCCAGGCGACCACCCGCCTGGTTGCGGTACACGTAGTCGAGCGAGGCACCGGAATCAAAACCCTGGCTCAGGCCGATCTGCATGCCGTTGCTCAGATGGCCCAGCCGGTCCAGCATGGTTTTTTGCAGGCTGAAGAAAGCCTTTTCCCAGGCACTGCCCACCATGTCCTGCTGCAAGGCCTGGTAGCGGTGGGCGCTGGGGCTGTGGGTATGGGCCAGGTGGTAGTCGCTCAGCGGTGGCAAAGGCTGCGCAAAGCATTCTTCGATAAAGGCCTGGCTGGCCTGCAGCGCTTGCTGGGCCTGGGGCTCGTCTTCATAAAAGATAGCGTGATGGCAATCAGGGATCAGCACAAAGCGCTTGAAACGCGAGGCCAGGCAGTCGAAGAAGCGGCGCTGCGGCGCCTGCTTGACCACGTAGTCCTTATCGGCCACCAGCATCAGCACCGGCGTGTCGATGGCATGGGCATCGTCGACCACGCGCTGGGCGGTGTCGGCCAGGTCGATCAGCACCCGGGCCGAAATGTTGCGCGTGATCAGCGCATCGCTGTCGTACAGCAGGGCCTGGCCCGCGGAATGCGTGAGCATGCGCGAGCGGATGTAGCTGGTCACGCGCAAGCCCGGCTTGAAACGCAACGCCAGGCGCAACGCGGGCTTGGCCAAGGGCACGTACAGGTTGATGTCGAAGGCCGCCGCCGCCATCACCACTCCGCGCACCCGCGGCGCAAAGTCGTGCAGCCAGGTGGCGGCAATCACCGCGCCCACGCTGTTGGCCACGATGAAAATGTCTTCAGCGGCAATGCCATGGGTGGCCTGCAGATGCCGGACGAAGGCCTCGAAGTCCTGCACCAGCGTGTAAAAGCTGGGTGCATCGCCGCGCTCGCCGGGCGAATGCCCGTGGCCGCGCGCGTCCCAGGCAAATGCCCAGTCCTGGGTGAAGCCCAGCTGCTCCACCAGCGGCTGGATGCGGCCCGAATGCTCGTGGCCGCGGTGCAAAAACACCAGGGCCCGCGGCAGCCCATCGACCCGCGGCTGCACCGGCTGCCAGCTGCGGTAGAACAAGCGGGTGCGGTCAAAACTGTCAAAGCCGGACTCTTGGGTGGTCCAGGCGGTAGATAAAGAGGGGGTCATGCCAAAGTCTCACATTAAACGGTCATAACACCAATCCGCAGTACAACAGGGGCGCAGTCAGCACCAGGCTGTCCACGCGGTCCAGAATGCCACCATGGCCGGGGATCAGCTGCGAAAAATCCTTGATGCCCAGGCGCCGCTTGGCGGCAGAAAACACCAGGTCGCCAGCCACGCCGGCCAGCGACAGCAGCAGGCCCAGCGCCAACAGCAGCGGCAGGCCGGCCAGTTGCAGATACAGGCCCAGCGCCGCCGATACGGCCAGACTGACCAGCACGCCGCCGGCGAGGCCCTGCCAGGTCTTGTTGGGGCTGATGCATGCTGCCAGTAGGTGTTTGCCAAAGCATTTGCCGCTGACGAACTGGGCAATATCGTTCAAGGCCGTCAGCGCAAACAGGTAGAAGAACCAGGCCAAATTCACTGTACTGGAAGGCGTCAGCTGCAGCAGGCTCGGCAAGAAGCTCAGCCCCGCACTGAGCAGCAGAAACAACAGCAGCAGGATCTGCGCAGGCTGGCGGCGCAGCCCAAAGTACGCGGCCTGCGCCAGCAGCAGGGCCAGCAGCAGCGCAGTAGCCATGGCCGTGCTGTGCAGCGCCAGCGCGGTCTGCAGCAGCAGCACCGCCAGGCACACGGCCTGGAAGCGCCAGCGCGGACCAGCGTAATTGCTGTAATGGGTACTCAGCTCGCGCAACGCCAACATGG
The DNA here is from genome assembly GCA_963513025.1 of uncultured Albidiferax sp. Taxonomy (GTDB): domain Bacteria; phylum Pseudomonadota; class Gammaproteobacteria; order Burkholderiales; family Burkholderiaceae_C; genus Rhodoferax_B. The sequence goes on along the minus strand of CAUPON010000026.1, from coordinate 35,137 downwards.
CGATCAGCAGCGACAGCAGCACCGGCCCCACCGGGTACAGCAGCATGCTCAGGCTGACCACCGGGAAGATGCGCCACCAGGCATTGATCTGCCGGCGCAGGGCGCTGTCGGGCGCAGTCCAGCGGCCGGCACCCAGGCTGGCCAGGGCCAGCAAGCCGTACAGCAGCAGCATGGCCACCCAGATACGCGGCGCCATGGCGGTGCCGGCCAGCATGGCTACAGAAGAATCAGACATCGAAAAAATGGGGGCATACGTAGCCCTGCATGCTACAACTAATATAGCTACTCGCGCCGATGAAACCTGCGCAAACGGCCTGGTTTATCCACATTTTCAATTACAAAATGTAAGTATCCACCGGGCGGCTACCCGGCCCCATCTGGGCCAGCCAGGCCCCGGGCGACAACCCGAAGCTGCCCTTGAAGCGCCGGTTGAAATGGCTTTGGTCCGCAAAGCCGGCGGCCAGCGCCACCTGGGCCAGCGGTTGGCCGGCCAGCAGCGCGGTCTGGGCCTGGCGCAGGCGCACCGCATTCAGGTACACATGCGGCGGCACGCCAAAGCGTTTGGCAAAAGCCCGGCTCAGATGGACCCGCGACAAGCCCACCTGCTGGGCCAGCCGCTCGACCGTCAGGTCCTCGGCAAAGTAGGCGGCGATATAGTCGCGCGCCTGCTCCATCCGGTCGCGCCCAGCGTCCAGGCAGGCGGATGCTTCGCCAGCGTGTTCACCGTAGCGGTGCAGCAAGCCGATCAGCGCGGCGCTGGCCAGCGCCTCGGCGCGCAGCCGCTCCTTCGGCTGGGCGGCGGCGACCAAGGCCTGGTGCAGGGCCTGGGCGGCCTGCGGGTCATGTGCCATCGGCTGCCGAAAGTAGGCCGCCACGCGGGTGCCGGCCGCGCTGTCGCGCCAGGCCTGCAGCACGGCCGGCTCCAGGTACAGCATGGAATAGCCAAAGCCTGCGTCGGTGCCACGGCTGCCGTCGTGCGGTTCGTCGGGGTTGAACAGAATCACGTCGCCCTGCTGGCTCGCATGGCGAGCGCCGCGACACTGGAAGGTTTGCACGCCGGTGTGGGTCAGGCCGACGGCGTAGGTGGGATGGCTATGGCGCTCAAACGCGTGGGCGGTGAAATGGGCTTGCATCAAGGTCATGCCCGCGCCAGCGCCGGGCTGGAAATTAGCCCAGTCGGTACGGGTGTGCGTCAAATGGCCGTCCATGCAACATTTGTCCAATACGAAGATGCGCTGCGCGCGCAGACTGCGGATTTTTGATTCCACAGGACTACCGCATGCCTTTGCAGACTATCGATCTTGCCAACAAACTAAGTCAGTTCAGCGGGCATTTTGCACCGCGCACCGTCGCCCTGTTCAACGGCCACGACGTGATGGTGGCCAAAATCCTGGGCAGCTTCTCCTGGCACTCCCATGCCGATAGCGACGACTTCTTTCTGGTGCTGTCCGGCCGGCTGTTTCTGGACCTGCCCGATGGCCTGACCCTGCAGCTGGACCCCGGCCAGATGTTCGTCGTACCCAAGGGTACGGAACACCGGCCGCGGGCCGATGTGGAGACCCATATCCTGCTGATCGAGTCCACGGGCACGCCCAACAGCGGCGACCCTGCCACCGCAGCACCGCGCCGCTTACTCTGACAGACCACCGTGCCGGGCCCGGCTGTCGGCCGGCGCTTGGTCGCGTTCGTGCAGGCCGTAATCGCGCACCACCGAGGCGATCCGCAAGCGGTAGTCCTGGAAGATAGCCGCCCGGCCCTTGGCCTGCGCCGCGCGGTGCGCCTCCAGCTGGCGCCATTGCTGGACCGCGGCTTCGTCGCGGAAGAAGGACAGCGACAGCAGCTTGCCCGGCTGGCTCAGGCTCTGGAAGCGCTCGATCGAGATAAAGCCGTCGATCTGCTCCAGCAGCGGCCGCAGTGCGGCGGCGATGTCCAGATATTCCTGCTGGTGCTCGGGCTGCGGGATGACTTCAAAAATGACAGCGATCATGGGGACTCCTTTGGAATAGAAAACACCGGAATGCGCGCATTCAGCGACGGGCGGTAATGCCAGGCCAGCCGCGCGTTGCCCAGGCAAGGTAGCAGCGCCTGCACTGCTGCGGTGGCGATGCTGCAGGCCAGGGCCTGGCCCGGGCAGGTATGGGGGCCGTGGCCAAAGCCGTAGTTGCGGTAGTCCGCACGGTCCAGCTCAAATGCGTCCGGCCGCGCATGCAGCGCCGGGTCGCGGTTGGCGGCGGCCAGCAGCAGCAAGATGGTGTCGCCCGCCGCCAGCTGCACGCCGGCCACGCGGGTCGGCTCGGCGACGAAGCGGCGCGTGTTCTGCACGGCAGGGTCCAGGCGGCTGACCTCCTGCACCAGGGCCGCCATGCGTTCCGGCGCGGCCCGCAGCGCATCCCGCAGGCCGGGCTGGGTCTGCAGGGCAGCGACGCTGTTGCCGATCAGCCCGGCGGTGGCGTCATAGGTTTGCGACAGCAGGCCGACCAGATTGGCCCATAGCGCGTCGGCCTGCTGCCAACCGGCAGCCTCGGCCTCCTGCTGCACCCGGGCGGCAAGGCTGTGGGCGGGGGCCGGGCTCTGCTGGAACAGCGTCCGCAGCGCCTGCGCGGCGACCGAGGCCTGGGCCAGCTGTGCCGGTGTGCCCAGCGGCGACAGACAGGCCACGAAGTCGGCAGTCCAGTCGGTCAGCTGGGGCCAGCTGGCAGCGTCCAGCCCCAGCAGGCGGGCCAGCACCTGGCTGGGCAGGCGGTGGGTGGCAGCGTGCAAGGCTTCAGCCAGCCGTGCGCCTGGCACCACGCCCAGGGTTGCTGCGGCTTCCAAGGCATAACGCTGCACCGTGTCCAGCGGCACGGCGGCCAGGGCGCGCTGCAAAGCCAGCTTGGGGCGGGCGTGCGGGTCGCCGTCGTTCATGCGCACCAGCTGGCCAAACAGCGTGCCGGCCGCCGAGCCGGCGATGGCCTGCGGCACCGGTTCGGCCTGCGGGCGGACCCGGCAGAGCGGGCTCAGCAAAACCTCGTCGACCACCGCGGCCCGCGCCGCGATCCACAGCCGCAGTTCAGGGTCGAACCACAGCGGCGGGCCGGCACGCAGGCTGGCGTAGTACGGATAGGGATCGGCATGGATCGGTGCGGCGAGAGCGTGCATGGTGGCTTGTAGGCGGATAGAGGCTGCAGTATGCTGGCGCCGACCCCACAACGATTCGTTCGCCACCGCAGCATGCTTGCAGAACTTGCCGACACCCTGGACACTGATTTGGCCCATGTCGCCGCCGCGATTGCCGAGCCGGCCCGCGCGCGCATGTTGTGCTGCCTGATGGACGGCCACGCGCGCACCAGCACCGAGCTGTCGGTGGTGGCCGAGGTCAGCCCGTCCACCGCCAGCGCGCATCTGGCCCGACTCAAGGACCAGCAGCTGGTCACGCTGGTCTGCCAGGGCAAGCACCGCTACTACCGCCTGGCCAGCAGCGATGTAGCCACCGCGCTGGAGGCGCTGCTGGTCATCGCCGGCACGCCGCGCAGCCCGTTCGTGCCGCCCACGCCCAGCAGGCTGCGGCATGCGCGCACCTGTTACGACCATATCGCCGGCGCGCTGGGTGTGGCGCTGGGTGACCGCATCCTGGCCCATGGCTGGCTGCTGCCGCAGGCGGCAGATGACGGCAGCTACACGCTGTCGGCGCGCGGCGAACAGGTGTTCGAAGGTCTGGGCATCGACGTGGCCGCCACCCGCCAGCTGCGCCGCCGCTTTGCCTGCGCCTGCCTGGACTGGAGCGAGCGCAAGCCGCACATCGGCGGCGCGCTGGGCGCAGCGCTGCTGCAGCTGAGCCTGCGGCGAGGCTGGGTGCGGCAAGACCTGGACAGCCGGGCGCTGAGCACCACGCCACTGGGCCAACGCGAGCTGCCGGCCGTGTTTGACGTGCGGGAGCCCGCCCATGGCTGAGCCGCTGGACATCACCACCGATCGCCTGCGGCTGCGCTCCTGGCAAGACAGCGACCGCGCGCCCTTCGCCGCCATGTGCGCCGACCCGGCGGTGATGGAATTCCTACTGCCCGTACCGGACCGCGCTGCCAGCGATGCCACCATCGACCGACTGCAGGCCGGCATCGCCGCGCGCGGCTGGGGCTTCTGGGCGGTGGAGCTGCGCAGCACGCAGACTTTCATCGGATTCATCGGCATCCAGGTGCCGGGCACCCTGCTGCCGTTTTCACCGTGCGTGGAAATCGGCTGGCGCCTGGCCGCCGACCACTGGGGCCAGGGCTATGCGACCGAAGGCGCGCGGGCTGCGCTGGCCTATGGTTTCGAACGCCTGGGGCTGGAAGAAATCGTGGCCTTCACCACCGTGCGCAACCAGCGCTCGCGCGCGGTAATGCAGCGCCTGGGCATGCAGGCCGACCCCGGCACGTTCAATCACCCGGCCGTGCCTACAGGCCACCCGCTGCAGGAACATGTGCTGTACCGCCTGCCGCGTGACCACTGGGGTGTGGCATAAATACTATGGTTTTAATAGCTGCCAGCGCAGGTATCTATTGCGCTAGAGACCTAAAACACTCACAATTTTAGCCATGACCTTTGACACGCCCCAGCCCCCCGCAAATGACGCAGGCCTCCAGGCCCAAACGCTGGTAGAGAGCTTTCTGCGGACCATCATGGTCCCCGACCCCCAGGGCGCGCGGGCCTTTGTGTCGCCCGGGCTGCGCATCCGCTTCACCGGCGGCCGCGAGATGCGCGACCCCAGCGAATGCAGCCGCTTCAACGCCGGACGCTATGCCTGGGTGAAGAAGCGCTTCGAGCAGACCGACGTGGTGGCCGGCGCCACCGAGGCCGAGGCCATCGTCTACAACATCGGCACGCTGTACGGCGCCTGGCCCGACGGCACCGCCTTTGAGGGCAACCGCTATGTAGACCGCTACACCGTGCGCGACGGCCTGATCGTGCAGATGGATGTGTGGAACGACAGCGCCGAATGGCTGCTGCAGCGCGCGGGGCTGGCGCCATGACGCACAGCACCACCTCCTCCGTCACCTCTGCAAAAGGCATGGTCACCAGCCCACATGCGCTGGCCACCCAGACCGGGCTGGACGTACTGGCCGCTGGCGGCAACGCGATCGAGGCGGCGATCGCCATCACCGCCTGCCTGTGCGTGACCTACCCGCATTTCGCTGGCCTGGGCGGCGACGCCTTCATGCTGATCGCCGACAAGAGCGGCCAGGTACAGACGATCTCCGGCATCGGCCAGGCACCGCAGCATCTGCCCCACTACAGCGGCAGCATCCCGGTGCGTGGCCCGCAGTCCATGCTGACCAGCGCGGCCCTGGTCGATGTACTGGGCCAGGCCTACGGCATCAGCCGTGGCGACTGGGCCGGCCAGCACAGCTGGCAACAGTTGCTGGCGCCGGCCATAGGCTTCGCCCGCGACGGCTTTGCGATGTCCGACTCCGAGCGCTTCTGGCTGGACATGCGCCTGCCCGACGCCGCCAACCTGCCCGACATCTACGCCAACTTTCTGGTCAACGGCGAGATCCCCGCACCGCACAGCGTGCGCCAGCAGCACCCGCTGGCCAGCACCCTGGAAACCCTTGCAGCACGCGGCCCGCGCGACTTCTACGAAGGCCAGCTGGCCGCGCGCATTGCCAAGGGCCTGGCCCAGGCCGGCTCGCCGCTGACCGCCGCCGACCTGGCCCAGACCCGGGCCCGCGTCGAAGTCCCGCTGCGCACCGCCTACCGCGGTGGCACCCTGCTGGCGCACCGCCCGCCCACCCAGGGCATCACCACGCTGGAGATCATGGGCATCTTGCAGCGCTTCGACCTGCGCAGCATTCCCGAGGGCAGCGCCGATTACTACCACCTGCTGGTCGAGGCGGTGAAGCAGGCCTTCATCGACCGCAACCGCCATGTGGCCGATCCCGAGCAGGTGGAGGTGCCCATCGAGCGGCTGCTGTCGGCCGCGCACCTGGACCACAAAGCCCAGCAAATCCGCATGGACCAGGCCCTGCCCTGGCCGCACCCCTTCCAGACCGGCGACACGGTGTACATCGCCGCAGCCGACAGCGCGGGGAATGCGGTGTCGATGCTAGCCACCATCTATTTCGACTGGGGCAGCGGCGTGCTGGTGGGCGACACCGGCCTGCTCTGGCACAACCGCGGCGCGGCCGTCTCGCTGGCCCCCACGCACCCCCACTGCCTGGCGCCGGGCAAGCGGCCGTTCCACACGCTGAACCCCGGCATGTATCTGCAAAACGGCAAGCCCACCATCCTGTACGGTACCCAGGGCGCCGACGGCCAGCCACAGACCCTGGCGGCCATCCTGACCCGCATGATCGACTATGGCATGGACCCGTACACCGCGCTGGCCCGGCCGCGCTTTCTGCTGGGTAAGACCTTCTCCGACGCGCGCGACTCGCTCAAGCTGGAACAGGATGTGCCCGACGACGTATTCCAGGACCTGGCCCGGCGCGGCCATGCGCTGAGCCCCATCCCGGCCCAAAGCCCGCTGATGGGCCACCCCGGCGCGATCCGTATCGACCCGGCCACGGGCCAGATGCAAGGCGCCCACGACCCGCGCAGCGATGGCCGGGCCATGGGCTTGCAGGATTAACGCAGACCCTCGTAATCCGGTAGCGCCAGGCTGAAGCGCTGCTTGGGCAAGCCTATCGCGCCGGCGCGGCGGTAAAAGCCAATGGCCGCGTGGTTCCAGTCCGGCGTCTGCCATTGCAGCTGGGTACAGCCCTGCACCTGCGCGTGGTCGCGTACCGCTTGCATCAACGCCCTACCCAGCCCCTGGCAGCGCCACGCGGGCGCCAGGTACAGGCAGTCCATGTGCATGTAGTGCGCGGCCTGCAGCGTGGAGAACACCCGGCTGGCACTGGCATAGCCCACGGCCTGCGCACCGTCGAGCGCCAGCCAGGCATGCAGCTCCGCACGCGACAAGGCCGCAGCCAGACGCTGGGCAAAACCATGGGCACCGAAGTCCAGACGCTCGAACTCCGCATGCGCACGGCACAGCACGGTCAGCTGCTCGGCATCGTCCGGGCCGGCGCTGCGAACCCGGGCGGAATTCAGCACGCGCATTCCATGGCCGGTGTGTCCGCGGGCATGTGGCCGGGCGCGCTGCCAGTGGCAACCGGCTGGCCGTCGCGTACCCAGAAGTCCAAGCCGCCCAGCATCTCCTTCACGGTGAAGCCCAGCTGCGCCAGCTTGTAGGCGCCCTTGGTCGAGCCGTTGCAGCCTATGCCGTCGCAGTAGGTGACATAGGTTTTGCTGCGGTCCAGCGCGGCGGTGCTGGTGGCATCCATCAGGCGGTGCGGGAAGCTGATGGCGCCCGGCACATGGCCCTGGGAGTACAGCGCCTCGGCGCGGGTGTCGATGACGACGATTGCGGCTATCTGGTGCCGCAAGTCTTCGGCCACGTCCCAGGCATCGGCGTGGAAGCTCAGCTTGTGCAGCATGAAGTCGCGGGTCAGCTCTGGGCTGGCGGGTGGAAAAGCGAGGACTTGGGAGGCAACAGCAGTGGTCATGGCAAGGTCTTTCTGAAGAGGATGCTGGCAGTGTAGAAAGCATTGGCCTTAGCATTGATACCAATTCATGCAACTACATAAGACCCATGGACACCCGCCCACCGCGCCTCTGGCTGAACCTGTTTGCCTCGCAGGCGCACCCGGAATGGGGCTTGCGCGAACAGTTGTGTGCCACGCTGCGCAGCTCGATCCGCGACGGCCAGCTGGCGCTGGACGAGCGCCTGCCATCGACCCGCGCGTTGGCGCTGGACCTGGGGATCTCACGCGTCACCGTCGAGGCCGCCTACGCCCAGTTGGAGGTCGAAGGCTATCTGCGCCGCCGCGTCGGCCACGGCAGTTTTGTGGCCATCGACATGGCGCGGCCCAGCGCAACACCAGCCCGTGCAGCAACGCCACTGGTCGTGCCGGCCACACTGTCGGCCCGCGGCCAGCGCATGGTGGACAGCGGCGGTTGTGTGGAGCCGACCCGGCTGCAAGCCTTCGCCGCCGGCAGTCCGGACCTGCGGGCGTTTCCGCACGCAGTGTGGCGCCAACTGCTGAACCGCCGCCTGCGCGGCGACACCGCGGACCTGATGCGCTACGGCGATCCGCAGGGCCGCGCCGATCTGCGCGAAGGCATTGCACACTACCTAGTGCACACCCGCGGCGTGGCCACCACAGCGGACCAGGTGCTGGTGCTGACCAGTTCGCAGCAGGCGCTGCAGCTGCTGGCGACCATGCTGCTCAACGAAGGCGATGTGGTGTGGATGGAAGAGCCCGGTTACCGTGGCGCGGCCACGGCTTTCGTATCGGCCGGCGCCCGGCTGGTGCATGTACCGGTGGACGCCGAGGGCATGCTGCCCGACCCCAGCCTGCCTGTGCCCAAGCTGATCTACCTCACGCCCTCGCACCAGTACCCGACCGGCGCCACGCTAAGCCTGCAGCGCCGCCTGGCCTTCATCGCCTATGCCCAGCAGCACGGCGCCTGGATTCTGGAAGACGACTACGACAGCGCCTTCATCTACGAGGGCCGCGCCAGCCCGGCGCTGCAGGGGCTGGACAGCGGCGGCCGGGTGGTCTACATCGGCACGTTTTCCAAGACGCTGTACCCCTCGCTGCGCGTGGCGTACGCGGTGCTGCCGCCGGGCCTGGTGGCGCCGCTGGTCACCGCGCGCAGCATCTACGACGGCCATGTGTCGCAGCTGAGCCAGGCGGTAACGGCCGACTTCATCGCCATGGGCCATTTCGCCGCCCATCTGAGGCTGATGCGCCAGATCTACAGAAGCCGCCACACGCTGCTGCTGGAGGCACTGCAACGCAAGCTGCCCTGGACCCGGCCCGTACCCAGCGTCGGTGGCCTGCAGCTCAGCGTGTTGCTGCCCGCCGGCAGCGAGGCCCGGCTGAGCCGCCAGGCCGCAGCACTGGGCATCGCCACACCGAGTCTGGGCGCCCTGTACCAGGCTGGCCGCCCGATCGACGGTTGGATACTCGGCTTTGCCGCGCTGCAGCCCGAAGAGATACGCACCGCCGTCGATACGCTGGGCCGACTCAGGCCCTAGGCATTGCCAAAATCTATAGCAGCTGGCGCAGGTAGCATCTGCGCCAGAGGGCTAAAAAGCTTGTAAATTCCCAGTCACCACCAAGCAAAGGACATGCATGCAACACGTATTGATCATCCACGAGGTTCAGGACTACAACGCGTGGAAAAAAGTATTCGACGCCGCCGCCGGCATCCGCAAGGACGCAGGCGAGCGCTCCTACCAGGTGCTGCGCTACGACAGCGATGCCAACCAGATAGTCCACTTCTCTCGCTGGACCTCGTTGGCCGATGCGCGGACTTTTTTTGAGTCACCCAGGCTGGTGCAGATCCGCAAGGAGGCCGGGGTCAAGGCGCCAGAGTTCATTTATCTGGAGCAGCTGGAAGCGGGGGTGCTGTAGTGGCGCTAAAACTACCCACAAGCCGCAATGCGGAGACAATCCAGCAATGACACAAGGCAAGCGAATCTCCCCCCATATTGGTAACGATGCAGTGCAGGCCATCAAGGACATGGGTGCCGCGGCAAAGTGCGCTCGCGTTGCCGCAGGCGATGGGCAAGCAGCTGCCGCGACCCGTCTGGGCGTTCACGTTCAGACCATTGCCCGCATCGAGTCGGGAGAACCGGGCGTGGCCATTGGACATGTGCTTGGCATGCTTGCGCTCTACGGTATCACCGTGCAATTGCAGTCGCCAGAAGCCGCACAGCAAAATTAAGGCTAGGCTGAACATCGCCATCCGGTGTACAGAAAAATAGGAGCACGAACGGTGAAGTATGTTTTCAACGTATTCGGTCGCATCATTGCCATTGAACGAAGCAACGGTGCATGGACGAGCTTCCAAATTGGTCCAGAAGGGAAACGTCGGCCCGTGGAGGTCGCCGTTCCTTCTGACATTGAGCGCAGCGAGCTTGCCCAGTATTTGTACGACGTTTACCACGAGGATGCGACGCCAACCAACGGCGACGTTTTCGAGACTCTTCCCCAGTGAACCTGGCTTGAGGCACCGGCAGTTTGGCTCTTGTCGGCCATAAGCAGTCATTCAGATCCGCACCATGATCCAAATTGCCCCGAGAACCTTGACGCCTGCGGAATGCGCCGTGGTTGCGGCAGCAGTTCAACGGGCGCCACTTGACGATGGGAATGGGGCCGCGGGCTACGACCAGGTCGAAACACTTTGGGTGGTAGGACGGTGCGAATGTGGATGCGCGAGCTTGTTCTTTACGTCACAGGATTGGGTCGCTGGACAATATCAAATTGCGGACGGTCTTGGCGAGACAAGTGAAGGTGAAAAGGTCGGGATCATCCTTTGGGCCACACCTGCAGGCCTTGTACACCTTGAGCTTTACACCCACGGGGAAAGTCCAGCAGGTCTTCCTGTCCCCTCGTCAATTCGGAATTGGTCGGCTGCGAAGCCGTAAGTTACTGGCCGCTTTGGCCTGGCAGTGCCTGATACGATGCCCGTATTCGGCCATTAGCGGACGTTGGACAGCACGCCGGGCATCAGCAATGCAGAAGAGTAAAAATTTGAATGCCAAAAATCTCGAATAAAGTTTTTTTGCTATTTCTAAAGATGCACGGGACAGCCGTCGCCGCTGGATGCTTATTCGCAGGGTTGGTCCAAATCAAGACTTACCCGAAATTCAGCGTCATCGCAGGATTTTCAGCCTTTACCGTCTGGTTGGTTGTTGGCGCATTAATCGTGATAGCCCATCTTGCGCAACTGTTCTTAGCACAGGGATTTCGACCTTGGAAAGTCTTTGTAGTTGCCGCGTCTATGCTCATTGCGCCGATGGGCCTGCAATTTATCTCTTGGATACTGGTGGCGGTGGTTTATGCAACCGGCATCCCCCTGATGCTCCTGGCACTTAAGACGGATGGCCCCCCTGAATAGTGAGTTTCCGCTTTGGGCCCATAGACGCATTTCAGCCGTTCATCGTACCCGCCTTACTTCAGGACGCTAGCGTTGCACGTACCGCTGCAGTCGACCAGACGCTGTAAGCAGTCATACGACTATTCAGCCTGACCGTCTGCATCAGTCTGGCCCAGCCCAAGGCGCGACCAATCAGCCCTCGCGGAAGGCGGTTGCCTCAACCCGGTGTCTGCCCCGACTTGGTAGACGCCGCGGGCTTCACCAGCCGCACGATCTCACCACCGCACGCGCTGAAGTTGCTGGCGTATTCCTCGGGGTTGTCGAACAGCACCTGGGCTTGCATCAGGTGGTCGAGTTCCTGTTTTGCGTAGACCAGGATGCCCGCGCTGCTGCCGCCCGAGGCCCAGGGATAGTCCAGCTCGCGGAACTGGCGCGCGATGTCACGGTAAATGCGCACATGCGTCTGCTCGTGTTTCATCACGTGCGCATAGGCACAGCTGCCCGGCGGGATCTCGCTGGCCACGCGCAGCACCGGTTTGATGTAATCCAGCCGCACGACGACGCCCTGGCAACTGGTCTGCGGCATCACGGCCAGCTTGGTCTCGACAACGACGTGGCCGAGTTGCGTACCGCTGCGGCCGGCGCCCTTGCCGATCTTCGTCAGTTCGGCGGCCGGCTTGGCGTTGTCCACTTCCGGGTCGGCGAACCAAGCCGCAGTGAAACGCACCGCCTTGTCGCAGGGCGGCAGGTTGGCGGACTGCGCCTGGAAGCAGGCGCTGGCCAGCATCAGAGCGAGCAGGTTTTTCATCGTAACCTTCAGGTTATCGGCAAGAAGCGCTCGTCCTGAAGCGGTGGCCGCAAGGCGGCTATGGGCCCCAAGCCGAATTTCACCTTGCCCTAAATCAGACGCTCGACTTGCTCACCAATAGTGCCGCTGCGAAGGTGCGTCTTGCCACTCTGCGCTGAATGACTTGCGTTCCATAGCTTCTTGCATCTCCATTCGACCCATTGCCAAAACCCCAGCATCAGCCGAGGTCTTTTCCCCAGACGAATGGGGTCACCGGGGGAAGGGACGAATCGCGATGTCCGGCCCCTGCTGCACGCGCCGCACCACACCCGCGGTATCGAAGTACACCCAGAACCACATGTCCTCCGTGTCTCTCCAGCGGTAGGACCAGATATCGCCGTTCCATGACATCACGCCGTCCACCTTGGCGGGCGGGCCGAAGGCCCACAGGATGTCGGCCTGCGTGGTGGTGCCTGATAGGTCGACCTTGGCGAACTCGCTGGGTTTCAGTACCTCGCGCGACTGCAGGACGCGGCCATTTGCGTCGAGGTCAACCATCACCACCGACTGTCCCATCGGTTGGCGCGAATACTGCAGCCGGTGTATGCCGTTGCGGTCCAGTTCGGCCGTAGGGCGGCCCCAGGACGACAGGACTTCATCGCGGCTCATGCCGGGCGTGATGGCGCAGCCGGCCAGGGCGACCAGCAGCAATGAAAAAACGGCTAAAGCGATACGGCGCATTGCAGCAATCCATGGGGTGTCCAAAGAGAAGAAGTTAGCATTTTTATATAACCCTAGGGCGCAAGTGCATCATCGATGCACCATGGGTCACGCCTCGTGGGCTTGCGGTACTGCTCCTATCCTGATGGGTCGGTCGCCATGGCCAGCGTTTGTTGCTGCATCGTTGTCGCCTTGCGAATATGAACTCAGCCATGCAAATCACGGGCAACACATGACTTTTTCAGCGTTGCCTTAGAAACTGGTCCAGTCATCCGATCCTGTTTTTTTGGTCGGCGCCCGATCCGTTGCCTGCATTGCAAGCTTTTTGACTGGCGTAGGTGTGGAAGATTTGCCAAAGGATGGCCGTGCAATATTTACAGCCCGTTGAGGACTGCGCCGCTCGACAGCCTGGTGATGGTGTTCAAGCCCAGACGTAAGGGCGGCGCTATGGTTTGCTCCGGCACTTAGCTTGAACACTGCCACGGCCTCCAGCAGATGTTGTGCCTGCGTGCTCAGGCTGTTGGCCGCCGCCGCACTCTCTTCCACCAAAGCTGCATTTTGCTGCGTCACCTGGTCCATCTGGGTAATGGCCTCGCCAACCTGGGAAACACCCTGGCTCTGTTCGTTGCTGGCCAAGCTGACTTCACCAATGATGTCGGTCACGTGGCGAATGGCCGTGACCACTTCGGTCATGGTGGAGCCGGCTTTGGCAACCAGTGCTGTACCTTGGTCTACTTGGACCACGCTGTTGTCGATCAAAATCTTGATTTCCTTGGCCGCATTGGCGCTGCGTTGCGCCAGGCTGCGCACTTCGCTGGCCACCACGGCAAAGCCACGGCCTTGCTCGCCTGCACGGGCCGCTTCCACGGCGGCGTTCAGGGCCAGGATGTTGGTTTGGAACGCAATGCCGTCAATGACGCTGATGATGTCGGATATCTTCTTGCTGCTGTCGTTGATGCCCTTCATGGTCTCCACCACCTGGCCTACGACCTCTCCACCTTCGACGGCAACCGTGGACGCGTTGACGGCCAGCTGGTTGGCTTGGCGTGCGCTGTCGGCATTTTGCTTCACGGTGCTGGAGAGCTCTTCCATGGACGCTGCTGTTTCTTCCAGTGCGCTGGCCTGTTGTTCGGTTCGGCTGGACAAATCGTTATTGCCCAGGGCGATCTCGGCACTGGCGGTGGAGACGCCTTCGGCGCTTTGGCGTACGTTCGATACCACGCTGGACAAACTGTCTTGCATGGCCTTGAGCTGGGCCATCAGGCTGTCGCTGTCTCCTGGCTTGACCGTGATCGGCATACTCAGGTCGCCCTGGGCTACGGCACGCGCCACGTCGGCTGCAACACCGGGTTCGCCCCCCAGGGAACCCACCAGATTACGGGTGATCAGAAAGCCCAGAAGTACGGCAGCGGCGACTGCAACCGCACTGGCGGCGATCAACAGCAAGCGAGCCTGCACATAGTCGGCATTGGCCGATGCCACATTCGCTTCACCTGCCTTCTCATTGAACTCTTGGTAGGCGTTGCTGGCCTTGATAAGTGCCGCCAGCAGGGGGCGGCATTCTTTGTTCATCTTGGCGATGGCCTCCTCTTTCTTGCCATCCAGCGCCAGCTTTACGATGTCCAGTGCGACCGGGCCGTAAGCGGCCTCAATTTTTTCGATATCGTCGACAAGTCGCCGCTCTTCAGCCGTAGAGCTCGGATCGTTCTTCACGCTGTCTTTTAATTTGGCCAAGGCATCCTGGGTGGCTTGGTGCGCTTGAACTACCGTTTCTTTCTCAGTTGCCAGGTCTTCGGGCGTGGTCACCAGTACCAAATTGCGCGCTGCAATCGCGCGGCGGTTTATGGATGTTCGGACTTTCGCCGCCAAATGCTCCTGTGCGACGGTGGATTGGGCGTAGTACGTTAAGTCGTTGTTGATGCCGCTTAGCGCATTTGTGGCTGTCAACGACACAGCGATGACCAACACTGCCAGCAGTCCGAATGCAAAGGTTAGCTGTCCTTTGACGGTGAAATTCTTAAAGTTCATTTGAGTACCTCTTTGAGGTGAAATCTTTACGGCTTTTTGGCAAGCGCTGATACGCGCATAGGGGGCTTGTGATCGCCCAGGGAGGATTGGGTTTCCGTCAGAATGTGCTTGGGCTCAGCCACGGCGCTCTGCGGTGCCGAGAGCGGTGCGCGTGTGTTCTGCGTAGGGACGGACCCATGCAGCAGGCATAACCTGGCAACGGCAAGGCCAAGCAACAAAGGATGGTTGGCTCAAATGCAAGAGTGCCCTGTGCGCCTGCATCCATTTTTCGAAATGAACGTATTGCCATCTTCTAGTTGCCACTGTTTGAGTGGAATTCCAAAAATTGCAAGGCGGGTGCAGGGCCTTATGTATTTCGACGCCATGTGCTGGGGCGGACGAAACATCTGGTTACTCTAGCATGCAACCGTTAAAGTTAACGCGCCATTAGTCACCTAACCGTGCAATAAAGATAATCTCTTGTTCCTGTGCTGGCTAATCTGATAATTTGGCCTCTGCATCCCAAAGGCGTCATGGCTTCCCAAGATCTCTCCATAATTTCCGACCCGCTGCTGGAGGTCTTTGCGAACCTGGGCGAGGGCGTTGCAGTGTTCAATGGAGACTGCAACCTGGTGACGGTCAGCGCCCTGGCGCTTGAGCTGTCGGGCTTAACTGCCGCACAGGCCATGCCTGGTATGCACTTACGGGACATGTTCGTGCTGAGGGCTGAGGCTGGAGAATTCGGCCCCTGCGACCCGCAGCAAGAGGCAGACCGTCGCATGGCAGAGCTCCGCTACGCACACCCTGAGACCTATGAATGCACCCGGCCGGACGGCACGGTGGTTGCAGTTAAGCGCAGTCCCTTGCCCGGCGGTGGCTTTTTAACTGTTTACGTAGATATCACCGACCGCACACGTACCAGGCAAGCGATGCACACGTTCAAGTTTGCACTGGATTCGATCTCCGAAATGTTGTGCGTAGTGGATTTGCAGCAGCGCTACTTGATGGTGAACGATGCATGGTGCCTGGCCACGGGCTTAGCGCGCGAGCAGGTCCTCGGGCGTTTGACCTACGAGGTACCGATTGAATTTTTCAACCGGGATTTTCAGGATGCCTACTTCCGCTGCCGGGAGACGCGGCAGCCACAGCTGAAAAACGTGGAGGCCCCGCTGAAAGACCAGCATCTGCGGCACCTGGAAACCCGCTGTTATCCCTATGCGGGTGAAGCCGATGAGCTGCTAGGCGTGGTCTTTGTGTCCCATGATGTGACTGAAATGCGTGGGGGCGAACGGCTGGCGCGCGAACAAGAGCGCTTTATTGCCAGCATTGCGAATAGTCTGCCAGGCCTGGTGGGCTACTGGACGCGTGATCTGCGCTGCGCGTTTTCAAACGCGCAGTACAAAGTCTGGTTCGGCCGTAGCGAAGAGCAGATGCGCGGTGTCTCTATGCAGGAGCTGATGGGGCCGGAGTTGTTTGCCAAGAATGAGGTTCATATCCGCGCGGTGTTGCGCGGTGAGAACCAGCAATTTGAGCGTACGCTGGTTAAGGCCAATGGCGAGACCGGTTATACGTGGGCGCAGTACATCGCAGACCGGGTAGATGGGGAGGTGTGTGGCTTCTTCGTGCAGGTGTCAGACATCACTCCACTCAAACGCAGCCAATTGGAATTGGAAAGAGTCAATGCGGCACTTCGCATTTCAGCCGTGGCGTTTGAGGGGCAGGAAGGCATTATGGTGACGGACCATCAGCGTTTGGTGCTGCAGGTCAACTCTGCATTCACCCGCATCACAGGTTTTGTGGCCGGCGATTTTTTGGGCAAGCGTGCATTTCAGCTACGTTCCAGCCGGTATGCAGACGCTGTCTACGAAGATATTCTTTTGCGGGTGCAAGCTACGGGCAGTTGGCAGGGCGAGCTTTGGTGCAACCATGCGGCCGGGCATGAGTTTCCAGTGTCATTAACCATGACCGGCGTGCCGGATGAACAAGGCGCCATCGCCAATTATGTGATCACCTATATTGATATTTCGGACCGGTACCGTAGGGACGAACAACGCCGCCTTGACGAGGCGGTCCAGCGTGCAGCGTTGGTGCGCGAGGTACACCATCGCATCAAGAACAATCTGCAAGGTATAACCGGCCTGCTACGCCAGTTCGGGCAACAGCATCCAGAAACGGAATCGGCACTGAACCAGGCCATTGGTCAAATCAAGAGCATCGCGACCATCCATGGCTTGCAAGGGCAAAACAGCGAGGGCAAAGTTTCTTTGCGTGGCTTGATGCATGCCATCGTTGCGCAGGTACGGGACATTTGGCGGGTGCCGGTGGAGATGGCTGAAAGCCACAGCGCAGCCGAACTTTATATTGCCGAGGAAGAGGCCGTGCCGGTGGCCATGATCTTGAACGAGATGCTTTTCAACTCGGTTAAACACAGCAACTTAGATCGCCCTGGGGTATGCGTTCGCCTGGAACAGGACGGGCAGCAGGGCAGCGCAAGCGTGCGCATCACCAATAACGTCATGCCGGGTTTGCCGATTTCACGGGACCCGTTGTCAGGTTCAGGC
Organism: uncultured Albidiferax sp.; assembly: GCA_963513025.1. Classification (GTDB taxonomy): domain Bacteria; phylum Pseudomonadota; class Gammaproteobacteria; order Burkholderiales; family Burkholderiaceae_C; genus Rhodoferax_B. Next base: position 18,172 of record CAUPON010000026.1, on the reverse strand, counting down.
CAGCAATTGATGGCTCACTTGATGCCGAGCACCGGCGCCCTGCTGAATGTCGAGCACGTCAATGACACGATGGTGGTTGAGCTACTGCTCGGTGCGCCAGTGATTGGGTTGAACTAACAAAATGATTGCATGACCGATACAAAAATGCCGCACATACTCATGGTGGACGATGACCGGCTGGTGCTTGCCACACTGGCTGCCAGCGTGGCGCGGGCGGGCTACGCCGTGAGCAGTGCCAAGAGCGCCGAGGAGGCAGAGGACATGCTGGCTGGCGGTTGCCGCCCGGACCTGGTCATGCTGGATGTGCGCATGCCGGGGCAGAGCGGGCTGTATTTGGCGGAGCGCCTTCGCGAACTGGACCACATACCTTTCTTAATGCTCAGTGCGTACAGTGATGAGCAGACCGTGCAACAAGCGATTGAGCAAGGGGCTTTGGCTTTCCTGGTAAAGCCGATGGACGAGGCGCAAGTACTACCCGCCATCGAAGCCGCCCTGGCGCGCGCGAATGAGTTGCATGCGCTACGCGCCACGCGCAAGCAATTGCAAGATGCATTGGATGGCGAGCGAAACATTAATGTGGCGGTCGGCATCACCATGATGCAGTACCGGCTGGCTCGGCAGCCTGCCTTTGAACAACTCCGACGAACCGCCCGCTCCCGAAGCATGCGATTGGCGGACTTGGCCGTACAAGTGGTGCACAGCTGCGAAGTGATGTCTGCCGGCTAGAAACCCACTGATTGTCGATTGCTACCCGTAGTCGCCCTATTTGGCTGGACGTTGAAGCCACTCTGATTGGCGAATTTGGGGCACAGGTTTTAACGCTTGACCTTATGCTTAAATGCTATTTTTTTAATAGCCTACCGAGCTTATTCCACCTGCGCTATAGCGGTATTTCCCTCTTAATTCCTTCCATGGTGCAGCTCTTTCCCGTGCGCCGGCACTGGTCGTCGTCGCGCCAGTAGTTGCCATGGCTGACGCAGCCGGTCTGACAGATCACGCGGTCGGCGGCGTCGGCGTGCAGCGCCAGGTCTTCGGCAGCTTCGGGCTCCAAAGGATCCAAAGGCTCCAATTTGGCCAGGCTTTCGCGCAGCCAGGCCAGCATGGTGTCGCGCAGGATGGCGCGGCCGCGCAGACGCACGATATGGGCTTGCAAGGCGGCGATCTGCTGCGCGTGGTCGCTGAGCAGCACCGACACCCGCGCCTGGGCGCCGGCCAGCATGCGCACCAGCGCCGCGTGTTCGCAGGCCACGTCGGACAGGGCCGGTGCAACCGGCTTGCGTATGAGATGGATACGGGCTTCCTGGATCAACATCCGTGTCTCCTTGTCAGGCCATGAGTAATTGCAGGTTGCCGTCGGCATCTCGCACCGGGTGCACGTCGACCTGCCAGATGCGCCGAACGGTGGCTTCGCTCAGCACGTGGGCCGGTGGGCCGTGGGCATGCGCCTGGCCGTTTTGCAGCAGCAGCACCTGGTCGGCGTAGCGCAGCGCCAGGTTCAGGTCGTGCAGCACCGCGACCACGCCCACGCCGTGTTCATGCGCCCAGCGGCGGGCCAGGCGCAGCACCGCGTGCTGGTGGTGCACGTCGAGCGCGGCGGTGGGTTCGTCCAGCAGTAGCCAGCGGCTGTGCCCGGGCACAGGCTCCCATATCTGCGCCAGCACACGGGCCAGCTGGGCGCGTGCCCGTTCGCCGCCGCTCAAGGTGTTCAGCACGCGCTGCGCCAGGGCCTGCACGCCGGTGGCCTGCATGGCGCGCTGCACGATCTCGGCCTCCTGCAGACTGGGCTGCTGGCGGTGCGGGTAGCGTCCCAGCTCGACCACGTCTTGCACGGTGTAGTCAAAAGCCACCGACAGGTCTTGCGGCAGCAAAGCGCGGCGCCGCGCCATCAGCAGCGGCGGGTAACTGTCCAAAGCCAGTCCATCCAGCAGCACCCTGCCCTCGCTAGGCTTACGCTGGCCGCACAGCAGCGACAACAAGCTGGACTTGCCCGCGCCGTTGGGCCCGAGGATGGCGGTGAACTGGCCGGCGGCAAAGCGCGCAGACACCGACTCCAACAGGCTGGCGCCGCCAACGCGGCAGGACGTGGCCTGGGCTTCGAGATAAGCACTCATACCCGGCCCTTGAACTGGCGCAGCAACAACAGGAAAAACGGCACGCCGACAAAGGCCGTCAACACGCCCAGCGGCAGCTCGGCCGGTTGCACCACGGTGCGCGCCACGCTGTCGGCCAGCAGCACCAGGGCCGCGCCCAACATGGCCGAGCCCGGCAGCACGGTGCGGTGGTCGGGCCCGGCGACCAGGCGCACGCAGTGCGGCGCCAGCAGGCCGACAAAGCCGATCATGCCGGTGGTGGCAGTGACAGCGCCCACGGCCAGCGCAGTGATGGCGATGGCGCGGCGCTTGGTGCGCTCCACGTCCACGCCCAGCAGGGCCGCCTGGGCTTCGCCCAATGCAATGGCATTTAAGGGCCTGGCGCAGGTAATACCTGCGCCAACAGCTATCAAAACAATAGTAAACACCAAAATCACCGCACTCCAACGCGCGCCGCCCAGGCTACCCAGCAACCAGAACTGGATACTGCGCAGCTGCTCGTCGCTGGCCAGAAAGGTCAGGTAGCCCAGGCCGGCCCCGGCCAGCGCGTTGATGGCCACGCCGGCCAGCAGCATCAGGCCGACGCGGGTGCCTCCCTCGGACTGGGCCAGCAGGTAGATCAGCACCGTCACCGCCAGGCTGCCGGCAAAGGCCATGGCCACCAGGGCCCAGCTACCCAGGGTGCGCGGCAGGTCCGGGAAGTAGCGGCTGCCGAGCACGATGGTGATGCCGGCGGCCAACGCAGCGCCGCTGCTGACGCCGATCAGGCCGGGGTCGGCCAGCGGGTTGCGGAACAGGCCTTGCATCAGCGCACCGGCCATACCCAGGCCCGCGCCCGCCGCCAAGCCCAGCAACAGGCGCGGCAGGCGGATGTTGAGAAAAACCAGTTGCTCGGGCGACCCATCGAGCCCGCCGGAGGCTGCGGCCCACAGCGTCCTCAAGATATCGGCGAGGTCGATCGCATAGGCGCCGCGCGCGCTGGCGTTGAGCAGGCTCAGCAGCACCAGTGCGCCGCCCAACAGCAACACCTGCGGTCCGGCGAGCCGACGGGTATGCAGGTTCATGCCAATACGATGCGTTGGTGTAGCGCACGCACCGTGGCCGGCATGCGCGGGCCAAAGCCCAGCAGCTCCAGCGCGTCCAGATGCACCAGGGCCTTGGTCTTGAAGGCCGGGGTCAGCGCCAACTCGGGGCGCGACCAGAACTTGTCCAGCCCGCCCTGCGCTTCTATACCCTGGGTGCTGGTCAGTATCAAATCGGGCGCGGCGGCGGCCATGGCTTCGGCAGTCATCGACCTATAACCATTGAAACCAGCCATCACGTTCTGCGCGCCGATGAAGCGCAGCATGGCGTCGGCCGCGGTCTTCTCGCCCGCCACCTGCACGGTGGAGGAATGCGACAGGATGAACAGCACTTTGGGCTTGCGTCCCTTGAATTGCGCCACCAGTTGCTGCGTGGCCACCCAGTCGGCATCCAGCCTGGCCTGCAGCGCGCGCGCCTGGGCTTCGCGGCCGGCGCCGCGGCCCACCGCCTGCAGCTTGCGCTGCACCTCGGCCCAGCTGTGGTCGGAGGCGATCAGGTCGACCTTGACGCCGGCGCTGCGCAGTTGGTCCATCACCACCGGTGGGCCGGCCTCGGTGGTGCCGATCACGGCGTCGGGCTTCAGCGCCAGCAGGCCTTCGGCCGACAGGCTGCGCATATAGCCAACCTTGGGCGTGTTCTGCGCGGCCAGCGGGTACAGGCTGGTGGTGTCGGTGCCGACCAGCTGGGCTTCAGCGCCCAGGGCGTAGACGATTTCGGTAATGGCGCCGCCCACCGTCACCAGGCGCGGCAGCCTGGCCGTCTGCGCCTGGAGCACAGCAGGCGCAAGCGTAGCGCTGGCGGCCCAGCTTAAAACGGCGCGGCGGCGCAGCAGGGGGAGTGTCATGGGCGGAGTCATCGGTTGGGGAAGATTCGGAAGGGAGATCGGGGTTCATGTCGTCGTGGTCCGGCCCACGGGCACGAAGCCAGGAATGTTCTGCGCAATGTGCCAGCAGACGCCGCTGGGGTCTGCAATCGCGAAATCGCGCATGCCCCAGGGCTGGTCGACCAGCGGGGTGGGTGCACGCACGCCGTAGCGGGTCGACAGGTCCAGCTGCTGCACATGGTCGAACCAGGCTTGCGCGTCGTCGACCTGCAGGTGCATCTGCAGGTTCTCGGCCAGGGCCGCCACATAGAAGTCCTGCAGCAGAAACGCCGAGCGTCCGCCGAAGTGGAAATAGGCTACGCCGCCGCCCACCGAGGCCATCGTGAAGCCCAGGTCGCGGTAGAACTGCTGCGATACCGCGAAGTCATGGGCGGGCACAAAGGCCTTGGCCTCTACCGTCACGAGATTGCTCATGCGGGTACGGCCTCCAGCACCGGCAACTGGGCTACCAGGTCGCGCCAGCTTTGCAGCTCGGGCTGGCCGGGTTTGCGCGCGCCAAAGAACATGGCCATCAGCTCGCCCGCCTGGTCGAATGCTTCGACCGAGGTGACCACGCCGTCGGCCGTCGGCTTCTCGACCCGCCAGACGTGGGCGATGGCGTCTTCGCACAGGTGCAGGTTGAAGCTGGGGTCGATCACGTTCAGCCACTGCACGCCGCGGATGTCCATGGGTTCGATGCGCTTGACCGGGCCGGTGTGGATCTGGATGCAGCCGCGGCTGCCGACGAACACCATGATGGGCACGCCGTCAAAGGACGCGGAGTGCAGCACATCGCGCAGCGCGCTGGGCGCCAGGCGCTGGGTGAAGCGGCCCTGCATGAGGCGCAGGCTTTGCTGGCGCTCGACCTGGAATTGCTTGAGCAGGCCGAAGAATTCGTGCGGGTCCCGCATCCCGGCCCAGGCTTCACCCAGGCCGTCGACATTGATCTGTGCATCGGGCAAGGGCGCTACCGGGGCTGCGGCCGGCGTGAACACGGCATCGCAGGCCGGCGCGGTGAAGCGCTGCACCACGGCCTCGAAGGCCGCACGGTCGGTGGCGTCGCGCTGGAATATCTTGTGTACGGCCTTGCCATGGGCGTCGAAGAACTGCAGGCTGACATTGGGCCGGTTCTGCGGGTTGGCAGCCAGCTCGGTGACCGCAAAGCCCGCATGCCACTGGCTGAAGAACAGGCGCAGATCGATGTCTTCGCCCAGCGCCAGGCCCATGTGACCGTTCGGCCCCATGGCCGAGAGCTTGCGGTAGACGCCGGTTTTCTCGTGCACGGTGCTTTCGTTACGGGTCAGGGCCAGCAGCGGGCCGCAGGGCTCCAGGGCCTGCAGCAAGGCGATCCACGGGCCGGCCAGGGGTACGGCCTTGGGCGGATAGCTGTGCTCGCCGCAGTGGGCGGCCACGGCCGCGCCTTCGCTGCTGCCAATGGACTCGGCCGCATCCTTGGCGCGCTTGCCGCTGGCGCGGGCTGCGGCAAAGGCTTCGCGCAGAGCGGCGTGTTCCCAGACGCGGGCGCTCATTGCAGCACCTCATGGGTTTTGTGCCACAGGCTGGCGTTGGGTGGATCGGAGGGTGGCAGCATCTCGGCGGCGCCGTCCAGCCGCAGTTGCTGCAGCCAGCGGGTATGCAGATTCCAGAGCATGGTCTTGAAGTCGGGCGACAACATGGTGTGCTGCGACAAAGTGACCAGGTGCTGCACGATCTTCTGCGCCATCAGCGCGCGGTGGTCGTCACAGCAGCCCTGCACATAGCCGGTCATCAAGGCCAGCGAGCTGGCCAGCAGCGCCTCGGCGCAGGGCATGGCGTATTCCTCGTCCTGGCACGCGTCGGCGGCAGGGTCTTGGCGGGGGTGGTTCATCACACTCTCCTTTGGAAATCGGTTGGGGTTAAAACTCTGCAACGAGAGACACTTTGAGGCTGCGGCCAGGTTGGCTGAAGGCGTCGATCACTGCGACCTGGGCGGCGGTGGCGCTGCGCACATCGCTCCAGTTCCAGTACTTCTTGTCGGTCAGATTGGTTACAGCCACGTTCAGGCGCAGGTCTTTCTGGATGCGCCACTGGCCGCCGATGTCCAGCGTGGTGGCCGCCGGAGTTACAAACAAGGCTGCATTAGTGTCGCCCTGCTTCTTGGCCGCGTGGTGGGCCAGGTCCAGGCGCAGGTCCCAGGCGCCGGTGGCGTACTGGAAGCCCACGCGCAACTTGGCGGGGTCGATGGAGTCCAGCGGCTTGCCGGTATCGCTGTCCTTACCGCGCGCCATACCGTAGGTGAAGGGCGTGGTCAGCTGCCCGCCTGCAACGCGGCCCCAGTCCCAGTTGCCCTTGACTTCAAAGCCGCTGATGCGCGCGTTGCCGACGTTGATCGACTGGAACACCGTAGGGTTGGCCGCGGTACCGGCGCCGCCGACCTGTACCGAGTCTTCGATCAAGTCCTTGAAGCGGCCGGTGAAGGCGGCTACGTCCAGGGTGAGCGCGTCGAGGCGGCCGCGGGTGCCGATCTCGAAGTTCTGGCTTTTTTCGGGCTTGAGATTCGGGTTGGGAATGGTCTTGTAGAACTGGGTGACGTTCTCGAAAAAGGCGTTCACCTGGCCGGCATTCGGCGCCCGGAAGCCCGACGCAATATTACCGAACACGCTCCATTGCGGGCTGGTGCGGTACAGCAGGCCCAGCTTGGGCGACACGGCCGAGTCCGACATGGACACCGCCGTACCGCTGAAGCCGTCCTGGCTGGCATCGATGCTGAAGCGGTCCAGGCGCACACCGGGGGTGATGCTCCAGTTGCCGTGCATCACCTCGTCTTGCAGGTACAGCGCCGCGCTGCTCTCCACCGTGTCCGGGAAGCGCTTGAGCGGGAAGGTTTCGCCGGCCGGCGGGGTCACGCCGGTTTGCAGGGTCTTCACCGTGGAGCGCACATAGTCCACGCCGTAGGTGAGCTTGTGCGCGGTGTCGGAGCCCAGGCGCAAGGTCTTGTTGGCTTGCAGGCCGAGCTGCCAGGTGTTCTCGTCGTAGCTGGTGTCACGCGCCCGGTCGGCCGCGGTGTTGCGGTCCTCGGTGGCGGCTTCACGGGAGGCGGCGGCCTGGTAGCTGACGACTGTTTGCAGGCTGTCGGCCCAGGCCGCACCCAGCTGGTAGCGCGCGTCCCAGGTCAGGCGGTCGCGCTGCATATCGGTATTGGCGGCAGATGCCAATACCGAGGTCGACGCAGTAGCAGCTGCAGCCACGGCCGACAGCAGGTTGTAGTCGGCCTTCTTCTCCACGTGCTCGAAAGTCAGCACATGCTTCTGGTCAGCGTTCGGGCGCAGCACCAGCTTGCCCAGCAACGAATTGCCGCGGTCGGTCTCGGGATTCGGCTTGGTCCGGTTCAGGTTGGGGGCATCGTTGGTGCCCATGTTCTTCAAACCGTCGGAACGGCTGGCGTTCACGCCGATCAGCCATTCCGCCACTTCATTTGCGCGGCCGGCCAGGGTGGCCCCCAGGCCCACGCCGTTGTCATCGCTGCTGGCCGAGGCACTGACCCGGCCGCCAAAGGTCTTGCTGGCCGTCAAGAAGTCCGAAGGTTCATAAGTGATGAAGTTGACCAGGCCAGCCACGCCGTCCGAGCCATACAGCACCGAGGCCGGGCCGCGCACCACTTCCACCCGCTTGACCAGGCCGATATCGAAGTAGTCGCGGCCAAAGGCGTTGGCGCTGAATACGTAGCTGCGCGGCATGCGGATGCCGTCGGTGAGCAGCAGCACGCGGTTGCCGTCCAGCCCGCGGATGTTGAAACCCGCGTTGCCGTCACGCCCGGTGTTGCCTGAGGCCATGCCGAAGCGCGCCGGTGCCCGCTTGACCGACACGTTCGGCAGGTCTTTGGCCAGGTCGCGGATGTCTTGGATCTGCTGGCTCTCGATATCCTGGCTGCGGATCACATCGATGCTCATCGGCAGCTCGTCCGGGTCCTGCTCGGAGCGCGAGCCGCTGACCACGACCTCGCGCAGGCTATTGGCAGCCGCCACCTGGACGGTTTGGGCCTGGACTGACAAGACCGAGCCGAAAGACAGGCCGATCAGCCAGGACAGTTCGCGTACGGCGAAAAACGAAGAGGAACAAGAAGAGGAAGTGCGCGCCACAGTGGAACCTGACAACAGTTGAAAAAGGTCAACGGCTGGCTGGTGGAGGGCGCAGGAGGCTGGTTTGAGAGCCTGCGCCGGCCCGGGTGGCTAGCTGGAATAGAAACGAACTATATGCGAATAATTCTCATTTGTCAAAATCCCTGACACAAGTTGTGACATACCGATTGCTACCGTGGCTATCGAATGAATACAAATTTTCTATCGAATGTAATTAATTAATAGCTTATCATGCGACCTGGTAGCCAGCGCATTCCGCACCTAGCCACCTGCAAGTTACTAACTTACATAGGAAACCACCATGTCTTTGATCAATACCCAAGTCCAGCCTTTCAAGACCGAAGCCTTTCACAACGGCAAGTTCGTTACCGTGAGCGATGAAACGCTGAAGGGCAAATGGTCTGTGCTGATCTTCATGCCGGCCGCCTTCACCTTCAACTGCCCTACCGAAATCGAAGACGCTGCTGAAAACTATGGCGAATTCCAAAAGATGGGTGCCGAGGTTTACATCGTCACCACCGACACCCATTTCTCGCACAAGGTGTGGCACGAAACCTCCCCCGCCGTCGGCAAGGCCAAGTTCCCACTGGTGGGCGACCCTACCCACACCCTGACCAACGCTTTCGGCGTGCACATCCCTGAAGAAGGCCTGGCACTGCGCGGCACCTTCATCATCAACCCCGAGCTGGTGATCAAGACCGCTGAAATCCATTCCAACGAAATCGCCCGCGATGTCAAGGAAACCGTACGCAAGCTGAAGGCTGCCCAGTACACCGCCGCCCACCCCGGTGAAGTGTGCCCCGCCAAGTGGAACGAAGGCGCTGCCACCCTGACCCCTTCTTTGGACCTGGTCGGCAAGATCTAAATCTGCGCAATGGACTAAACCCGCCGCCGGCTCACGAGGCTGGCGGCAGTATTGACTGAAAGAAAAGTATGTTGGACAACAACCTCAAAGCACAACTGAAAAGCTACCTGGAACGGGTCACAAAGCCGTTCGAGATCACAGCTTCGCTGGACGACAGCAAAGGCGCTGTCGAAATGCGCGGCTTGCTGGAGGACATCATCGCGTTGTCCGACAAGATCACCCTGAAGACCGACGGCACGGACGCACGCAAGCCCTCCTTCAGCCTGAACCGCATCGGCAATGACGTAAAGAGCGATATGAGCCTGCGCTTTGCGGCCGTTCCCATGGGCCATGAGTTCACCTCGCTGGTGCTGGCCCTGCTGTGGACCGGTGGCCACCCGCCCAAGGTCGAACACGATGTGATCGAGAGCATCCAGGCATTGGACGGCGACTTCAATTTCGAGGTCTACATGTCCCTCAGCTGCCACAACTGCCCGGACGTGGTGCAGGCGCTGACGCTGATGTCGGTGTTCAACCCCAAAATTAAGACAGTCATCATTGACGGCGCGCTGTACCAAGACGAGGTCAATGCCCGCGAAGTCATGGCCGTGCCCAGCATCTACCTGAACGGCAGCCATTTCGGCTCGGGCCGCATGACGGTGGAAGAGATTGTGACCAAGCTCGACGCGGGCGCAGGCGACAAAGACGCCGCCCGGCTCTCCGCCAAAGAAGCCTTCGACGTGCTGGTGGTCGGCGGTGGCCCCGCAGGCGCAGCAGCGGCCGTGTATGCGGCCCGCAAAGGTATCCGCACCGGCATCGCCGCCGAGCGCTTTGGTGGGCAGGTGAACGACACCATGGCGATTGAGAATTTCATCTCCGTGCTGGAAACCGACGGCCCGAAATTCGCCATGGGCCTGGATGCGCATGTGAAGGCCTACGGCGTGGACGTGATGAATCTGCAACGCGGCGACAAGCTGATCCCCGCCGCCACGCCCGGCGGTCTGGTCGAGGTGCAACTGGCCAATGGCGGTTCGCTGAAATCCAAGACCGTGATCGTGACCACCGGCGCACGCTGGCGCAATGTCAACGTGCCCGGCGAACAGGAATACAAAAACAAGGGCGTGGCCTACTGCCCGCACTGCGATGGCCCGCTCTTCAAGGGTAAGCGCGTGGCCGTGATCGGCGGCGGCAATTCGGGCGTCGAGGCGGCCATCGACCTGGCCGGACTGGTGGCGCATGTGAGCTTGATCGAATACGGCGAGGCGCTGCGTGCCGATGCCGTGCTGGTCAAAAAGCTGCAAAGCCTGCCAAATGTGAGCATCCATATGTCGGCGCAGACCACCGAGTTGACCGGTGACGGCAACAAGCTGAACGGCCTGACCTACACCGACCACAGTAACGGAGGTGGGGGCCAAAGCCACCACATCGAACTGGAAGGCTGCTTCGTGCAGATCGGCCTGGTGCCCAACACCGAATGGCTCAAGGGCACGCTAGAACTCAGCAAGCACGGCGAGATCATCGTGGACAACCGGGGCCAGACCTCGGTGCCCGGTGTGTTCGCCGCCGGTGATGCGACAACCGTGCCCTTCAAGCAGATCATCATCGCCGCCGGTGATGGTGCCAAGGCGGCTTTGGGTGCTTTTGACCACCTGATCCGGTCGGCACCGGCAGCGGTCGCCGCCTGATTTCGGAGGAGGCCGTTTGCCTGGCTGCGTGTGATCGCTGACCAGGCATTCCGGCCCCTTCGGGTTCTGGCACCAAGCCAGTCGCCTCATAGCCCCCATTGCAGCGATTCCCATAGCCGATCTAGTGGTTGGCACGCATCCACCGTATTACGCCTTGTATCATCGACCAGCGGCGCCTGCCGCATACCAAATGGTCGCTTTTTACCCGCCAACGTACCTCGATGGCGGGTAGATACTCACTGTTCGGAGGTGGAGAGCATGTCGGTTCCAAACTCGGTCGTAGATTACGAAAACATGTTCGAATGGGCGCCGGTCTCCCTGTGGCTGGAAGACTACAGCGCCATCAAGCAGCTGTTCGATGGCTTGCGCGCGCAAGGAGTGGTCGATCTGCGTGCCCACTTCCGCCAGTTTCCCGACCTGCTTCTGCAATGCTCGCGCAGCCTAAAGGTGATACGGGTGAACCGCCAGACCTTGCTGCTGCTGGCCGCCAACAGCCAGACAGAACTGGTAGCCCGGCTGCCCGAGATATTTGGTACGGACACCCTGGTGGCACTGACGGCCGAGCTAGATTACCTGTGGCAGGGTTGCCTGCATTTCTCCAAGGAAACCGTCAATTACGCACTGGACGGCAGGCGCGTCCACGCCGAGATCCATGTGCGGGTACTGCCCGGCTACGCGGACACGTGGGACCGCGTGATGGTGACCTTTGACGACATCACCGCGCGCAAGGAAATTGCCGCCAACCTGGAATACGTCAGCACCCACGACGCGCTCACCGGCCTGTACAACCGCGCGTTCTACGCCTCCGAACTGAAGCGCGTAGCCCAGCACGGCCTGTGGCCGCTGTGCGTGGTGACCATGGACCTCAACGGCCTGAAACGCATCAACGATGCGCATGGCCATGCGGCGGGCGACGCGGTGCTGAAGCGGGTAGGCGAGGTGCTGCGCCAGGCCCGCACCGATGCCAGCTGGTCTATGGTGCGCACCGGGGGCGACGAGTTTGTGGCCTTGCTGCCGGGTTGCAATGAGACCATGGCACAAACGCTGATCACCCGGATCGAGTCGCTGTTCGCCGCGTCCAATGCATCACAGCCCGACCATGCGCTCAGCCTGTCCATGGGTATGGCCTCCTGCGATACCAGCGGGCAGGTCGACGAAACCTTGCACCAGGCCGACCAGCGCATGTTCGCAGCCAAGACCCTGTTCTACGAAATGGCGCACCTGGAACGGCGCCGGTTCTAGGCTCAGCGCTGCTCCATCAGCCGCTGCAAGGTGCGCTGCAGCAGCCGGGCATCGCTGCTGGCCCGGTGCCGCTGCTCGCCCAGTTCTTCGCCGACCTGCTGCTTGAGGTCGTGCCAGCGGTCTACCTCGTCTTCACGCAGCAGCGAGCGCAGGTTTTCCAGTTTGAAATAGGGGCTCAGCTCGGCAACCTCGTATAGCGCGCTGATCCAGGTGAAGTCGTTGGCCCAGCCGTCGGAGTACACGGTTTGCCCACGCAGCTGGGTGTTGAGCAAATGGGCGACTTCTAACGCGGACCGGCCTTTGTCCACCACCAGCCCGCGCGGAATCCGGTGCAGCAGCTCGGCTGCCGGGTCCCAATGGGTCCATTCGGGTTCGGGACGGATCAAGGTGCAAAAACTCTTGCCATCGGACAACACGCAGCCCACTTCAATCGGATAGCTGCTGCGCCCAAAGCCCGAGGCTTCGATGTCAAGCACGGCGGGCATGGGGGTGGTCAAAAACATCTGCACGATTGTGCCGGCCAAGTAGCCGAGGTCAACGTGTGTTTCCCTCATTTCTATGAAATTGCTGCACGCAGAGGCGCCCCCTGCTAGCGGTGCATACAGGGCTTGCGAATGCCTATCACGCGTGTTCGCACTCTGACCAAAAACCTGGGGGCATAGAGCATTCTTTTTTGATTTAGCGCAAAGCCTCGCCGACAATGCACGCCGAAGCAATCTTGCCAACACATACCAAAGGACAGCCACCATGAAGGGCGACCCACAAGTCATCGCGCATCTGCAAGCGCAACTCAAGAACGAACTCACCGCCATCAACCAGTACTTCCTGCACTACCGCATGTACAAGCACTGGGGTCTGGACAAGCTGGCCAAGAAAGAATACGAAGAATCCATCGGCGAGATGAAGCACGCCGACAAGCTGATGGACCGCATCTTCATGCTGGACGGCCTGCCCAATCTGCAAGACCTGGCCAAAATCCTGGTCGGTGAAGACGTGCCCGAATGCCTGGCCTGCGACCTGAAGGCCGAATACGGTGCGCAAGCCACCATCAAGGACGGCATCGCCTACTGCGAAACCGTGCGCGACTACGTGTCCCGCGACCTGCTGCAAGGCATTCTCGACGACACCGAAGAGCACATCGACTTCCTGGAAACCCAGATCGACCTGCTGGACAAGGTCGGCATCCAGAACTACCTGCAAAGCCAAATGGGCGAGCTGAGCTAACCGCCCGCTCTCCCCTGGCCAATAGCGGGCCGGTGCAAACCGGTCCGCTATTTTTTTTATAGCTGCTAGCGCTGTATTTACCAGCGCCAAAGCCCTCTTTTCTATAAATGGTGGACTGCCAGCGCAGTAGCCGGAAGAGCCGCTTGCGCCACCTGCAGCAGATGCTGGTGGTGGGTGAACAGCAGCACCTGGCCTCCTTGAGCGAAGCGGGCCAGGGCCTGGAACACCAGGGCGGCACGCGCGTCGTCGGAAGTCATCAGCACATCGTCCAGCACCAGCGGCATGGCTTTGCCGGCCTCGCGCTGCAGCTCCAGCGCGGCCAGGCGCAGCGCCAGGTACAGCTGGTCGGCCGTGCCCTCGCTCATGGCTTCGACACCAATCACCCGGCCGTCTGCTCCTTCGGCCTGCAGCACCGGCTTGTCGGCCGATGCGTCGACCACCAGCTTGGGGTAGCGGCCACCGGTGATCAGCCCGAAGTACTCCGACGCCAGCCGCAGCATCGGCGCCTGGGCCCGTTCACGGAAGCGCTTCAGAGCCTCTTGCAGCAGGGTCTCGGCCAGCCGCAACTGGGCCCAGGGCCGGACCGCGCCGCGCAGGCGCGCCACAGCCGACTCCATTTGCTCGCGCGCCTCGGCGGCCGCTGCCGATGTGTCGATAGCCTGCAGCGCGCGGCGGGCGTTCTGCGCGGCTTCAGCAGCCTGGGCGATGTCCAGGTCCAGCTGCGCGACGCGGGCTTCGCAGGCGCTGCGCTCGGCATCGGTATCCACCACATCGACGCCGGCCACCGCCGCCCGCAGCTCGGCCAGGGGGCGCGTCGCTGCCTGCTGCAGCTGACCTTCCAGCGTGCGCAGCTGCTCTTGCAGCGCGCGCTTGGCGTTTGAGCGGTCCTCGGCCTCCGGCAGCTCGGCAACGTCGCTTACCGCTGCCGCCGCGCACAAGGCTTGCAGCACGCTCTGGCTGGTCGACATCTGCTGGCCCGCGGCCGCCTGCTGGCGCAGTGCCACGTCCAGGCGCCGCTGCAACTCGGCCGCTTGCGTGGCATACGCCTGGGCCTGGGCCACGCGGGTGCCCAGGCCGTCAACAAAATCATCCACATGCTGTACCGACGGCTCCTGCAGCAGCGCGGCCAAGGCCTGGGCCTGGGCCTGCAACGCATCCTGACGGACCTGCAACTGGGCAATCGCCTGGACGCGCCGGGTCTGCTCGGCCTGCGCCTGGTCGAGTGCCGCCAGCTCGGCCAGGCGCGCCTTGATGGTCGCCGCGCTGCTGGCAGCGGGAAGGAACAGGCGCGCGGTCCAGCCCGCTTGGGCGGCCGCATGCGCGTCCAGCGTTTGCTGCTGGTCGGCCAGGTTGGCCTGCAGCGCGCTGCGCTCGGCATGCAGCACGCCGCGCTGCCGGGTGCGCTCGCGGCTACGGGTTTCGACTTCCAGCATGCTGCGCAGCCAGGCCGTGGCCTGCGGCAGCAGCGCCGCCAGGTCGGCCGATACGCCCTGCCCGACCGCCTGCAGCGCCGCAGCCAGGGACTGGACGGCGTCCCGCATTCGGCTTTGCAAGTCGGAATGCTCGCGCTGCAGGGCGTCGTGCTGCTCGCACAAGGCCAGCGCGTTCTGGCGCTGGCCTTGCCACTCGCGCAACGCCACCGGCGGGTACTGCGGCAGTCCGGCTTGGGCCAGGGTGGCCTGCCAATCGCTCTGCTGTTTAGCGCTCTGGGCGGCGCAGTGACTGCTCTGTTCGGCAATCTCGGCACGCCGGCTGAGTGCCTCGCTGGTCTGCAGCGCGCATTCGGCCGCCTGGGCGGCCCGCTCGGCACCGGCGCGCAGCAGATCGGCCTGGCGGTCGGCTTCGGCCTGGGCTTGTTCGAAAGCTACCAGCAGCGCCGGGTCTGCGGCAGGGTCGGCATAGCCGTGCTTGAGTTGCAGCCAATGGCTGTCGCGCTGCTGGCGCGCGGCCAGCAGGCTCTGGGCAGTGACCAACTCACCGACGGCCGCAAGCTGCTGCTGGCGCAGCTGGTAGGTCTGCAGCGCGCGTTGCAGGGCGGCGTCTTCTTGCTGCAAGGCGTCGCTCAGTGCGGCCAACGCGGTCTGGGCTTTTTCGGCCTCCGCGATTTCGGCCAGCAGCAGCGGGCGCAACGCGTACAGGGCGGCGGTGTCGGGCAGACGCAGCTCGGCCAGCGCCTGTTGCAGTCGTGGCGCGACCGCGTCCAGCCCGCGCTGTACCTCGGCCAGGCGTTTGGGCGTATCGCCGAGCGCCTGGGCTTGCTGCACGGCCGCGTCCACGGCGGCTTGCAGCGGCGGGGCCACGCTGTGTACATCGCCATCGGCGGCTTCGGCCAGCTGGCCGTCGATCTGCGCCAGCCGCGCTCGCTGCTGCGCCAAGGCCTGGGTCTGGCGCGCCAGTTGGTCGAGCAAGTCGTCCAGCGCGACCCGGTCTGCCGTACCCGGTACGGCTGCCAGCACCGTGGCCAGATCCTGCTGCGGGGCGATGCGCAGGGCCATGGCCGCCAACGCGGCCGCGCCCTGCTCCACCTGAGCCTGGGTCTGCAGGCGTTCGCTGCGCTGCTGGCGCACGGAAGCGCAGTCGCGCAGCAGGCGCTCGATCGCCGGCGCATGGGCCAGCAAGGCGGGCTCCAGCCGCAGGCCGGATTGGGCCTGGGCGCAGTGGTCGGTCTCGGCCTGGGCGGCATCCCACTGGTTGTGCGTGGTGTGCAGGCTGTGCTGCGCGGCCAGGCGCTGGTCGCGTGCGTCCAGCGCCAACAAATTTACGGTGTTTTGTGCCACCAGAGCAGACTCCACCTGCGCATGCTGCTGCAATAAAGGTAGCACGGCCCGCAGCTCGGTCAGCGCATGGATGCGCTTGGTCTGGCTGGCCAGCTGCTGCTTCAGGTCGGCCAGCTGTGCATTGGCCGTCTCCAGCGCGCGCTGCCGGTCCTTCCATTCGGCCGGTCGCACCAGTGCGGCCTTGAAGGCGGCTTTGTGTTCTTCGATCTGGCGCAGCGCCTCTGGGATGGTGGCCTGGGTGGCGCGCGGGCTGTAATAGCTTTTGGCGTCGTCCTGCAGGCTGGCCAGCAGCGCCTTCACGCCTTGCAGGCCGGCACTGGCTTCAAACAGCGCAGCCCCCAGCTCGCCCTCGCCTTTCAGCAGATCTTCGCCGCCCTGGCGCAGGCGCGCATGGTCCAGGCCGAAGCTGCGGTCGAAGCCCGCGCGGTCCAAGCCACCGGTGAGTGCCTGGGCAATGGCGGCCGACACGGGTGTGGCCAGCGGCAGGCCGGTGGCGGGGTCGGCGGTGGTCAGCGCGTCCTTGTTCTTCTTGCGGCGGGCTACCGCCACCAGATGGCCATCGGTATCGGCGAACACACCGGCGAGCAGCAGCTTGCCGCTGTCGTGTACAAAGTTGTCGGCGCTGCGCAGCGGAATGCCAAAGCGCAGGTCGGCCATGGCGCGCAGGGCCGAGGACTTGCCGGCTTCGTTGGGGCCGTACAGCAGATGCACATTGGCCGAGGTGGCGCTGAAGTCCAGCTCTTTGCCGGTAAACGGGCCAAAGGCGCTGAGGTAGAGTTTTTGCAGCTTCATGCAGCGCTCCCCAAGCGGGCCAGCAAGGTGGCCTCGGCGTCCAGCAGCAAGGCTTGCATGGCGGCGGAGGTGCTCCAGTCGGCATCGGTTTTGGCCTCGGCCGGCAGCTTGTGTAGCACGTCGCCACAGGCCTTGGCCGTCCAGGCAGCCAGCGCTGCGGGGTCGGCAGCGAGCTCGTCGACCAGGCGCAGCAACTCCGCCACCGCGTCATCGCCCTGGGCCAGCTGGGTCCGGTCTATCGGACTGGCCAGGCGCAACTGCACCTGCTCGATCCAGAGTTCGGCGCCGGCCACGTCTTGGGCGGCCGCGTGGACCGCCGCCTCCAGCGTGCCGGGTTGCCGGGCCTCGATGGCGTACAGCGCGCTGCGGCCGGTCAGCACAACGCGCAAGGCGTGGAGGCGGTCGCCCGCTCCTTGTGTGGCCTCAGCCAGCGCAGTGGCCATCTGCTGGGTGGCTTGGGCCAGGCTGTCGATACCGTCCAGCGGCAGCTGCAGCTGGTGCCAGCGCACGACATCCAGCGGTACGAAACGCGTCTCCATCTGGCCGCCTTGCACCGTCACCAGCTCGCAGCCCTTGGGCCCGGTTTCGTTCGCATGCCGGCCCTGCAGGTTGCCGGGGAAGACGACGCGCGGCGACTCGCATTCCACCGAGCGGGTATGCACATGGCCTAGCGCCCAGTAGTCGTAGCCCTTGGTCTTGAGCATCGGCAAGGTCGTGGGAGCATAGGTATCGTGGACGCCGCCACCGACCGTCAGGCTGGTATGCAGCATGCCGATATTGAACTGGCCGGGCACGGCATCCGGGTAGTCAGGCACAAAGTCTTCGTCCACCGCGCGCTGCGGAAAGCTGCGGCCGTGGATAGCGACGCCGAGCGCGTCGATGCGCACGGTTTCCGCACTGCGGCTGGAGAACACCTTCACGTGCTCGGGCAGCGGCAGTTCGCGGGTGATGGTGCCCTGCGCATCGTGGTTGCCCTGGACGATGAACACCGCAATGCCGGCACGGCCGAGCCGCACCATCTGCTCGCGGAAAAACAGGCCGGTATGGAAGTCGGGCCAGTCGCGGTCGTACAGGTCGCCGGCCAGCAGCACGAACTGCACCTGCTCGGCCAGGGCCAGATCGACCAGGTTTTCCAAAGCGCGCCGCGTGGCGTTGCGCAGGCGTTCGACCGGTGCGCCCGCATAGCGGCTCAGGCCGCGCAGCGGGCTGTCGATGTGCAGGTCGGCGGCGTGAAGGAAGCGGAAAGTGCCAGGGTTGGCTACTACGTTATTCATAGCACCTAGTGTAGGTGGTATGTGCGGCGGGGCCCTATTTCTACGCGGATTCAAGTACAAAGTGCAACGGAATGCAGTGTAAGAGGCCGAACCGGTAGGTTGTAAAACACCTCATGGGGAGTTCGGTAGCCCAAGCACTTACGAGGCCTGTGATTGAGCAAATGCACCGCGTCGTTGACCT